>NZ_BMND01000024.1 GCF_014646275.1 Streptomyces kronopolitis | reverse complement strand
GGTGCGGGCGGGCGGCCCCGGTGCGGGGCGCCCGCCCGCACCCCGGTGTCACCACATGGACGGCTTGCGGTCCGCCCACGGGCGGGCCCGCTCCAGCTGGGCGGAGAGCGCGATCAAGGTGGCCTCCTCGCCGTACCGGCCGGCCAGCATCACGCCGATCGGCAGGCCCTCGGCGTTCCACTGGAGCGGGACGCTCACCGCGGGCTGGCCGGTGGCGTTGTAGAGCGCGGTGAACGGGGTGAAGGCCCCTATGGCGGCGAACTCGGCCTGCGGATCGGCGTCGTTGCGCAGTGCGCCGACCGCCACCGGGGGCGCGGCCACGGTCGGGGAGAGGATCACGTCGTAGCCGCCCGGCGGCATCAGCCCGTCCGCGAGGGACTGGGCGAGCATCCGGAAGGCGTGCAGCGACCGGGCGAAGTCCGTGCCGGAGACCTCCTCGCCGCGGGCGCGCAGATAGCGGGTGAGCGGCATCAGCAGCTCCTCGCCCTCCGGCGGCACGGGGCGGCTCGCGGCCAGCACCGACCAGACGCGGGTGAAGGCGAGGAGGAGGCCGTCGTCGGAGGGCAGCGACACCTCCTCGACCTCGTGGCCGAGTCCGGACAGCAGTGCGGCGGTGTCGGCGGTCGCCGTACGGCAGTCGGGGTGGACCTCGACCCCGGGGACGGGCGGTTCGGTCAGGCAGGCGATCCGCAGCCGCCCCGGCTCCCGGCCCGCGTACGCGGCGAAGGTGTCGCCGGGCGGCAGCGCGGGGGCCGCGAACGGGTCGCCGGGCATGGGCCCCGCCAGGACGTCCAGCAGCGTGGCCGCGTCGGCGACCGTACGGGCCAGCGGGCCCGAGGTGGCCAGGCCGGAGATGTCGTGCAGCAGGGGGCCGCTGCTGATCCGGCCGCGGCTGGGCTTGATGCCGAACAGCCCGCAGACGGACGCCGGAATGCGGATCGAGCCGCCGCCGTCGCTGGCGTGCGCGAGCGGGGCCAGTCCGCCGGCCACGGCCGCGGCCGCGCCGCCGCTGGAGCCGCCCGCCGAGAGTTCGGTGTTCCAAGGCGTGCGGGCGGGCGGTGCGAGGCCGTTCTCGGTGTAGCAGGGCAGGCCGAATTCGGGGGTGTTGGTCTTGCCGAGCAGGATCGTGCCGCCCGTCCGCAGCTTGCCGACCAGATGGTCGTCGAGCACCGGAACGTTCCCGTCCAGCGCCCGGGAGCCCATCGTGCAGCGCACCCCGGCGACCTGGTTGAGGTCCTTGACCGGGACGGGGACGCCGTGCAGCGGGGGCAGCGCGCGGCCCTCGCGGCGGGCCGCGGCGGCCTCGCTCTCCGCCTCCGCGGCCTGCTTGCGGGCGATCTCCGGGGTGCGGGTGAGGAACGCGCCGAGTGTCTCGTCGAGCCGCTCGATCCGCGCCAGGTAGTGCTCGGTGAGTTCCACGGGGGAGATGTCACCGGACCGGATCCCCTCGGCCTGCTGGAGCGCGGTCAGATCGTGCAGTTCGGCCATGGACGTCCACCTTCTCCTGGGAGTGCCTCCCCCGCGCTCCGGGCGGGGGAGGGTGCCCGTGCGGCCCGGTGCCGTACGGGCGGTACGGCCGATGCCCGCCGGGCGCGAGGCCGGTGCGGGCGGACGGCCCCGTGCACAGTGGTTCCTGTTGATGCAGGTTGCGTTGATGCGGTCTGCGGTCTGCGGTCTGCGGTCTGCGGCGTGGTGCGGTTTCTGCCGTGGCAGTTTCCCGGACGGACCGTAAAGGCCGTATATGAACGGACGGTTCGGGCGCCGTCGGGAGTGTCGGGGAGAGCGGCGAGGGTGTTCCCGGGGCGCCGGTCACCGCGCCGCCGCGGCACGTATCAGCTGGGCGTTGTCCTGCGCCGGCCGGCCGTCGGGCAGCAGGAGGGTGTCCTCTAGGCCGATGCGGGTGTCCAGGCCCAGCTCGCCGGCGAGCCGCAGCACCGGCCAGGCCCCGCCGTCCTGGCCGTGCAGCAGCACCGGGCGGCCGGGCGCGGCACCGGCCAGCGCGGCGAGCAGCTCGCGTGCGGTGTCCGGCGCGGAGCCGGCGTCGGTGTCGGTCACCTCCGCCAGCACCCGCAGCACCCGGGGCGCGAGCGGGGAGCGGCCGAACCGTGCGGCGCCGGAGGCGCCCGACCAGATGCCGGCCTCGATGCCGACGCCGCGCTCCAGCAGGGCCGCGGCGAGCTCCTCCGCGCCGGGCTCGTGCCAGTTGACCGAGGCGTGATCGGGCAGCACCGTCCAGGACGCGACCCGCGCCGACCGCTGCCCGAGGTCCGGCTCGGCCCAGGCGCCGGTCGTCACCCCGACCGGGACGTCCACCACCGCGCGGATCGCCTCCAGGGCCGCGGCCACCACCCGGGGCGCGAGCGAATCCTGGCCGCACGGGGTCTTCGGATGGACATGGACATCCTCGGCACCGGCCGCCACCGCCTGCCGCGCGGCATCGGCGAGCGCGGCCGGTGACATCGGCACCGCACCCGAATCGGCCGCGGTCCGGGGGCCGTTGAGACAGACCTGAAGCATGCCTCGATGATGGCAGAAGGGTCTGACAACGCTCCCGGACCGCGGTCCCTCCCACCGGTGCGCCCACCGCGCCCGGCGGCTTCGGGCCGCGGCTCAGGCCGCCGCGAACGCCCCCGCGTCGGGCACCCGGTCGGCGGCCATCAGCGCCTCGGGGGTGAGCACGGACACCGGCGCGAGCACCCCGCACTGCCGGCAGGCCGGCCCGGCCGCCGGGTGGTTCATGGACTGCGGGAGCCAGCTGAAGCGGGTGCCGCCGCACACCGGGCAGTCGCGGCGCGGCCGGCCCGCCTCCATCGCGGCGATCATGTTGCGGAGCACCGCCGCGAGCGGGGCCGCCGGGTGCCGTTGCGGCGACTCGCACGGCACGATGTCGCAGCCTCCCCAGGTCCGCCGGTGCCACTCGTCGAGGGCACCGGGCTGCCGGATGCCGTCGTGCTTCTCCCTGCGGCGCCGTGCGGCGCACTCCTCCTCGTACGCGAGCCAGAGGGCGCGGGCCTCCTCCAGCTCGGTCAGCGCGGCCACCAGCCGCGCCGGATCCGGATCGCGGTCCTGGGTCGCGATACCGGCCCGGGTGCACAGATGGTGCCAGGTCGCCCGGTGCCCGTAAGGGGCGAAGCGTTCAAGGCACTTGCGCAGCGCGGTGCGTCGGCGGTTCGCGACGAGTCGTGGATTGCGGACCTGCTCTGCGAGGGCTCTGAAACCGGCCATTTCATCCCACCTCCGTGGGGAGGATCCGACTGGACGGAGATGAGACGTAGCCGGCCCCCAGTTGGATCCATCGAATTTTCTTGCGGTTTCGGCGGGTGGGATCAGGGGGCGGGCGGAGTCCGCGTGCGGGGTGCCCCGCGGCGCGGAACGGAGGGCCGGTGGCGCCGCCCTTCCGGTGCGCGGTGGCTCCGTCGCGCCCGAATACCCGCGCGCGGAGGCTCCGTCGCGCCCGAATACCCGTGCGGAGAGAAAAAGTTGACTGTTGCTCATCTTCCGGCCGGGGATAACCGCCGGTAACGTCCCGCCCACCCTTCCCCAGGCTCCGGAAGAGCAGGGGGGACCCCCACCGAGGAGCAGGTATGCGACGACGTACCGGAAGGCTCAGGACCGCCGCGGCGGCGGCCCTGTTCGCCTTGGGTGCCATGGTCTTGGCACCGCCCCCCACCGCGGCCTCGGCCGCCGCACCCCAGGACGCCCACGACTACTGCCAGGGCCAGTGCAACGACATCCTGCCGCCCGGCGCCACCGGCAACGCCACCCTGGTCGAGATCCTCGGCAACAAGCTGTTCGGCACCCACCCCGAGCACTCCACCGACCAGCTCGGCCCCTACAGTGCGATGTCGAGCGGCTACCAGTCGCTCACCGACGACACCCTCACCCGGTTCTTCAACGACGCCTCCTTCGGCGTCCCCCAGGACCAGGTCGGCAAGGTCACCACGCCCCGCGACGACGTGACCATCACCCGGGACAAGAAGACCGGGGTCCCGCACATCAAGGGCACCACCCGCTACGGCACCGAATACGGCGCCGGCTACGCCGCGGGCCAGGACCGGCTCTGGCTGATGGACCTCTTCCGCCACATCGGCCGCGGCGAGCTGACCTCCTTCGCCGGCGGCGCACTCGCCAACCAGGGCCTGGAGCAGCAGTTCTGGCCGCAGGCGCCGTACACCGAGGAGGACCTGCAACAGCAGGTCGACTTCATCAGGGACCACAACGGCGAGCGCGGCAAGCAGGCCATGGCGGACGCCCAGGCCTACGTCGACGGCATCAACGCCTACCGCGAGCAGTCCAAGAACGGCCGCTACTTCCCCGGCGAGTACGTCCTCACCGGCCATGTCGACGCGATCACCAACGCCGGTGAGATCCAGCCCTTCAAGCTCACCGACCTGATAGCCCTCGCCTCCGTCGTCGGCGGGCTCTTCGGCAACGGCGGGGGCGGCGAGGTCCCCTCGGCCCTCGCGCTGCTCTCCGCCCAGCAGAAGTACGGCGTGGAGAAGGGCACCGCGGTCTGGGAGTCCTTCCGCGAGCGCAACGACCCCGAGGCCGCCAAGACCCTGCACGACGGCAGCAGCTTCCCGTACGCGGTCAAGCCGGCCAAGGCCAAGGGCACCGCGCTGCCCGACCGCGGCTCGGTCACCGCCGAACCGCTGGTCTTCGACCGCACCGGCGCGGCCACCGTCAAGAGCGGCACGCCGCCGCGCGACCCGGTCAAGGCCCCCAAGAAGTACAAGAAGCTGGAAGGCCTCTTCAAGGACGGGGTGCTGCCGAAGGGCAGCTTCGACCCCACCCAGCACCGCGGGATGTCCAACGCCCTGCTGGTGTCCGGCAAGCACACCGCCAGCGGCCACCCCGTCGCCGTCTTCGGCCCGCAGACCGGCTACTTCGCGCCCCAGCTGCTGATGCTCCAGGAGATCCAGGGACCCGGCATCAGCGCCCGCGGCGCGTCCTTCGCGGGGGTGGGCATGTACGTCCAGCTCGGCCGCGGCCAGGACTACGCCTGGAGCGCCACCTCCGCCGGCCAGGACATCACCGACACCTACGCCGCCGAGCTGTGCAACGCGGACGGCTCCGCGCCCACCAAGGACTCCACCTCCTACCGCTACCGCGGCGCCTGCGTGCCCATGGAGAAGCTGGAGCGGACCAACTCCTGGAAGCCCACCGTCGCCGACCCGACCGCGGCCGGCTCCTACCGGATGCAGGTCTTCCGGACGAAGTACGGCATCGTCACCCACCGCGCCACCGTCAACGGCAAACCCGTCGCCTACACCGCGCAGCGCTCCACCTACCGCCACGAGGCCGATTCGATCATCGGCTTCCAGATGTTCAACGACCCGTCCTACGTCACCGACGCCGCGTCCTTCCAGAAGGCCGCCTCGCACATCGGCTACGCCTTCAACTGGTTCTACGCCGACTCCCGGGACATCGCGTACTACAACAGCGGCCTCAACCCGGTCCGCGACCCGGACGTCGATCCGTCGCTGCCGGTCACGGCGGACGACGCCTACGAGTGGAAGGGCTACGACCCCGCCACCAACACCACCGACTACACCCCGCCCGCCCAGCACCCGCAGTCCGTCGACCAGGACTACTACATCTCCTGGAACAACAAGCAGGCCACGGACTACGACTCGGCGGGCTTCGGCAACGGCTCGGTGCACCGCGGCAATCTGCTGGACGACCGGGTGCGCGCGCTGACCAAGAGCGGCGGGGTGACCCGGGCGGCGCTGACCCGCGCCATGGGGGAGGCCGCCGTCACCGATCTGCGCGGTGAGGACGTGCTGCCCGAGCTGCTGCGGGTGCTGAACAGCAAGCCCGTCACCGACCCGGCGCTGCGGACCGCGGTCCAGCAGCTGGAGGCCTGGCGCAAGGACGGCGCCCAGCGGAAGGAGACCGCCGCCGGTTCGCACACCTACACCCACCCCGAGGCGGTCCGCCTGATGGACGCCTGGTGGCCGCTGATGGCCGAGGCGGTTTTCAAGCCCCGGCTGGGCGGCGACCTCTACGACGCGCTGCGCGCCAACCTCGCCGTCGACGAATCGCCGTCCGCCGGCCACGGACCGACCGGCGGGCACGCCGGCTCGGCCTTCCAGTACGGCTGGTGGAGCTATGTCGACAAGGATCTGCGCGCGGTGCTCGGCGACCCGGTGCAGGGCCCGCTCGCGGAGCCGTACTGCGGCGGCGGCGACCTGTCCGCCTGCCGCGACACCCTGCTGACCACCCTTCAGCAGGCGGCCGGGAAGACCGCCGAGCAGGTCTACCCGGGCGACGACAGCTGCAAGGCCGGCGACCAGTGGTGTGCGGACGCGATCATCCAGCGCGCGGTGGGCGGTCTGACCCACGACACCATCAGCTGGCAGAACCGGCCGACCTATCAGCAGGTCGTGGAATTCCCCGCACACCGGTAACTCCCCAGCAGCTCATCGGCGTACGGGTCGCTGCGCGCCCGCGGCCCGTACGCCGGAGGGGACGGCCGGTACGGCCGGTACGGAAAAGCCGGGATTTATTTGACCATTCCACAGCCACGAGAACGCATCCCGTATTTTCCGGAAGAAACCCCCAGTAATCCCGGCGGTGGCAGGGCGGATTTTCCCTGGGGTTATGCTGCACCGTTCTGCATTCCAGGGACGGGAAAGCGAGTAGGGGCGCATGGCTTTGTTAGGTCCGCAGCAGTACCCGCCGGAGTTGCTGGACACCACCATGGACCAGCTGCGCACGCTGCTCGTCGTCCACGAGGCGGGCACCGCGCTGGGCGCCGCGCGCCGGCTGGGCCGGGAGCAGTCCAGCGTGCAGAAGCAGCTGGACACCATGAACCGCACCTTCTCCGGGCTGTGCGGCGAGGAGTTGGTGCTCAAGCAGGGACGCGGGCAGAACGCCCTGTTCACCGCGACCGGCGAGGCGCTGGTGGAGCTGGCGCGGCGCACCCTGGGGGAGTGGTCGGACGGGGTGCGCGACGCCCGCCGCCGGCTGGGCCGGACGCTGTCCGTCGGCACCACCCGCTATACGCTCGGCTTTCTGCTGGACGCGGTGGAACGCGTCAGCGAGGATTTCGAGCGCGACGACGTCGATCTGAAAGTGACGCATGTCCGCACCGGTGACCTCTTCGCCAAATTGCGGGCCAAGGAGCTGGACCTGGTCTGCGGCAGCGTGGTCGTCACCGAGGGCAGAGAAGCGGAATTGTTTGGTCCGTACGAGGTCATGGAATGGCGCCGCAGCGGGCTCTCCCTGCTGACGAACCTGCCGCCGGAGGCGCTCCCCGGCACCTCCTTCGGAGCCCGCGACCTGCCCGGGCTGCCCCTGGTCGTCTCGGCGCGCGGCCTGATCGACCGCTTCCTGAGCTCCTGGTACGGCCCGGAATACCGGCAGAAGCTGACCATCGCGGCCGAGATCGAGGCCGCCCACTACGGCTTCGAGCTGCTGCGGTCCGGGGTGGTGAACGGGGCGATGCTGGTCACCCGGGGCATCGGGGAGGCGGCCGCGGACGGCCGGCTGCCGGAGGCCGGCGGGCTGCGCACCCTGGAACTCGTCGGGGACGTGGGCCCCCGGACCGAGGTGCTGGTCGGGGTGTTCACCCGACGGGGCGAGCGCGGCTCCTACGCCGCCGGCCACCCGCTGAACCTCCTGTGGGAGGCGCTGTCGTGGGAGAGCGGCCGGTGGTGGTTCCGTTCCTGACGGGGCGTCGTGTTCCGCCGATCCGACGTGCCGTCAGAAACCGGTCGTGGCGCCCGCCCGGTGGCGGACCGGGGTGCCGTACGCTCGTTCCCGACCAGAGGCGCCTGGGGCGGGACAACACCGGGGGGACTCCCGTGACGGAAACTCAGCAGACCACCGGGGCACCCCTGGCGGCCACCGCCGACGCGCCCGGCCCGGTGCGGCGCAAGCGGCTCATCCCCGTGCTGTGCGCGGTCGCCGCGCTGGCCTATCTCCTCGACCTGGGCAGCAAACTGCTGGTGGTGGCGAAGCTGGAGCACCACGACGCGGTCCAGGTCGCCGGCACCCTCCTTCAGCTGCGGGTCATCCGCAACCGCGGCGCCGCCTTCGGCTTCGGCGAGGCGATGACCATGGTCTTCACCGTCATCGCCGCGGTCGTGATCACCCTGATGGTGCGCCTGGCCCGCAAGCTCTACAGCGTGCCGTGGGCCCTCGCGCTCGGCCTGCTGCTGGGCGGGGCGCTGGGCAACCTCACCGACCGGCTCTTCCGCACGCCCGGCGGATTCCAGGGCGGGGTGGTCGACTTCATCGCCCCCGCCCACTTCGCCGTCCTCAACCTCGCCGACGTGTCGATCTGCTGCGGCGGATTCGTGGTGGTGCTGCTCGCCTGCCGCGGCCTGGACCCCGACGGCACCGTCCACCGCGCCCCGGGCGTCCGCCGCACGGCCCCGGCGCGCTCTCAGCGGTAGCGCAGATAGCGCGTCCGCACCGTCCGGAAGCGCCGCAGCCCCTCCTGCCAGGCCGCCACGATCTCGTCCGGCTCCGCGCCCGCGTCGGTCATCGTCCGCACGGCCGAGGAGCCGGTCAGCCGGTCGATGCCGTGATCCGGCCGCCAGGCGAAGCCCTTCCAGACCCGCTTCGCGGTCACCAGGAGGCCGATGCCGGTGCGTACCGGGTCGAACGCCTCGGGATCGTGGACGTGCAGCTGGACGCCGCCGATCGTGGTGCCCTGGAACTTGGAGAAGGTGGGGGCGAAGTAGGCCTCCCGGAAGTGGACGCCGGGCAGGCCCAGTTCCGTGGCGGCCGCGGCCCACCGCCGGTCGATGCCGTCCGCGCCCAGCAGCTCGAACGGGCGGGTGGTGCCGCGTCCCTCGGAGAGGTTGGTGCCCTCGAAGAGGCAGGTGCCGGCGTAGACGAGGGCGGTGTCGGGGGTGGGCATGTTGGGGCTCGGCGGCACCCAGGGCAGGCCGGTCGCCGCGAAGAAGTCGCCGCGCCGCCAGCCGGTCATCGGCACGGTCTCCAGCTCCACCGGGCGCCCGGTGGCCCGGGGCACGAACTCGCCGTTGAACAGCAGCGCCAGCTCGGCCACCGTCATGCCGTGCGCCTGGGAGATCGGCTCCCGGCCGATGAACGAGGCGTAGGCCCGGTCGAGCACCGGGCCGGTGGCCGCGCGGCCGGTGACCGGGTTCGGCCGGTCGAGCACCACGAAGCGCTTGCCGGCGAGGACCGCCGCCACCATGCAGTCGTAGAGCGTCCAGATGTAGGTGTAGAAGCGGGCGCCGACGTCCTGGATGTCGAAGACGACGGTGTCCACACCGGAGGCGGTGAAGACGGCGGCGAGTGCCTCGCCGGTCTTGTTGTAGGTGTCGTAGACCGGCAGCCCGGTGGCCGGATCGTCGTAGCGCCCCTCGGAGCCGCCGGCCTGGGCGGTGCCCCGGAAGCCGTGCTCGGGGCCGAAGACGGCGGTCAGCCGCACCCGCTCGTCGGCGTGCATCACATCGACGAGGTGCCGCAGGTCCCCGGTGACCCCGGTGGGGTTGGTGACGACGCCGACCCGGTGGCCGTCCAGGAGGCGGTAGCCGTCGGCGGCGAGACGGTCGAAGCCGGTGCGCACCCGCCGCCGGGTGCCGGGTGCGGGCCGGGCGGCGGCCGGTCCGCCCGTCCCCGCGGTCAGCGCCGCCCCGGCCGCTCCCGCCGCCAGCCGCCCGAGCAGAACGCGTCTCGACAGAGCCATCCGCACACCTCCGTGATCAGCCGTCGCACCCACCGGATCCGTGTCGTGTGCACGCTAACGCGCGGGGGGGCGATGCGGAACGCGCCCGGCCGTGCGCACCTCCGTCCCGTGGTGCGAGACCGCGGACGCGCCGTGGCGCGCGGACCCGGCCGTGACGGGAACGGCCCCTTTCGCCGAGACATACCGACTGGTTAGTCTGCCTGCGAGCCGATTCGGCGCGACCGAGGGAGACACCGCAGTGGAAGCCGTACGGGACAAGGCCGTTGTCGTCACCGGGGCGGGCGGGGGGATCGGCGCCGCGCTGGCCCGCCGGTTCGCCGCCGAGGGCGCCCGGGTCGTGGTCAACGACCTCGACAAGGCCAAGGCGGAGCGGACCGCCACGGAGATCGGGGCGTTCGCGGTCGCCGGGGACGCCTCCGGGATCGTCCCGGCCGCGCGGGAGGCGCTCGGCGGTGCCATCGACATCTTCTGCGCCAACGCCGGGGTCGGCACCGGCGGCGGGCCCGAGGCGTCCGAGGAGGACTGGACGCTGGCCTGGGACGTCAACGTCATGGCCCATGTCCGGGCCGCCCGCGCGCTGCTGCCCGAGTGGCTGGAGCGCGGCAGCGGGCGCTTCGTCTCCACGGTGTCCGCCGCCGGCCTGCTGACCATGGTGGCCGCGGCCCCCTACAGCGTCACCAAGCACGGCGCCTACGCCTTCGCCGAGTGGCTCTCGCTGACCTACCGTCACCGCGGCATCGACGTGCACGCCATCTGCCCGCAGGGCGTCCGCACCGACATGCTGGCCGCCACCGGCGCCGCCGGCGACCTGGTGCTCACCCCCACGGCCGTGGAGCCCGAGGACGTCGCCGAGGCGCTCTTCGCGGCCATGGCCGAGGGCCGCTTCCTGGTCCTGCCGCACCCGGAGGTCGGCGGCTACTACGCGACCCGGGCCGCCGAGCCGGACCGCTGGCTCGCCGGGATGAACCACCTCCAGCAGAAGTTGGAGCAGACCGAGGGCCGCGCCTGACCGGGCAGCGCCCCGGAGGCGGAATCCGCCGCACGGACGGGGCGGCACGCCGGCCGGGCCCGGTGCGCCACCCCGCCACACCCCAGGTGTCCCCCCGCAGGGATGATCAGGCGATCAGGAAGAAAGGGCCGCACCCGATGACCTCCTACCAGGACAAGCCGTGGCTGGCACAGCTCACCGACGCCCAGCGCGCCCCCGTCCAGCCGCCCCCCTCGGCGCTGCACGCCTTCCGGGCCGCGGTGGGCCGCGTCCCCGACCGCACGGCGCTCGCCTACTTCGACGGGCGGCTGTCCTACGCCGAGACCGACGCGCTCTCCGACGGCATCGCCGCCCATCTCGCCGGACGCGGCTTCCGGCGCGGCGACCGGGCCGCGGTCATGCTCCAGAACACCCCGCACTTCGTGCTCGCCGTGCTCGGCGTCTGGAAGGCCGGCGGGGTGGTGGTCCCGGTCAACCCCATGTACAAGTCCGCCGAGATGCGGCACATCCTGGACGACGCCGAGGTCACCGCCGTCATCTGCGCCGACCGCATCTGGGACGGCTTTCTGCGGCTGCTCGCCGACGGGGCGCCGTCCGTGCGGATCGCGCTCACCGCCTGGGAGCGGGACCTGCAGACCCGCGACGACCGGCGGGTGCTGGGCGGCGAGCGGCTCGGGCCGCAGGAGGGCGCCGACGACCTGCTGACCGTCGCCCGCACCACCGGACCGATCCGCGCGGTACCGGCCGACCCGCGGCTGACCGCCGACGACCTCGCGCTGATCAGCTACACCTCCGGCACCAGCGGCACCCCCAAGGGTGCGACCAACACCCACGGAAACATCACCTACAACGCCGAACGCCAGCGCACCGGCCTGGGCCTGCCCGACGGCGCCACCTACTTCGCGCTCGCCCCGCTCTTCCACATCACCGGCCTGGTCTGCGAACTCGCCGCCTGCCTCGCCAACGCCGGCACCCTCGCGCTGGCCTACCGCTTCGAGGCCGGCGTCGTCCTGGACGCCTTCCTGGAGCACCGGCCCGCCTACACGGTCGGCCCCTCCACCGCCTACATGGCGCTGATGGCCCACCCCGAGGTGACCCGCGAGCACTTCGCGTCCTTCACGACCCTGTCCTCCGGCGGCGCACCGCTGCCGCCCGCCCTCGTCGAGTCCTTCCGCACCGGTTTCGGCCCCTACCTCCACAACGGCTACGGCCTGACCGAGTGCACCGCCCCCTGCGCCAGCGTGCCGCCCGGCCGGCGGGCGCCGGTCGACAAGGTCTCGGGCACCCTCGCCGTCGGCGTCCCCGGCCCCGACACCGTCGTCCGGATCATCGACGAGCAGGGCCGCGACCTGCCGTTCGGCGAGCCGGGGGAGATCGCGGTGCGCGGCCCCCAGGTCGTCCCCGGCTACTGGCGCCGCCCGGACGCCACCGCCCAGGGCATGCCGGACGGCGAGCTGCGCACCGGCGACATCGGCTTCATGGACGCCGAGGGCTGGCTCTATGTCGTCGACCGCAAGAAGGACATGATCAACGCGTCCGGCTTCAAGGTGTGGCCGCGGGAGGTCGAGGACGTGCTCTACAGCCACCCGGCGGTGCGCGAGGCGGCCGTCGTCGGGGTGCCCGACGCCTACCGCGGCGAGTCGGTCAAGGCGTACGTCAGCCTGCGGCCGGGGAGCGCCCCGGAACCCGCCGAGCTGGCCGCGTACTGCAAGGAGCGGCTCGCGGCGTACAAATATCCCCGGGAGGTGGAGATCCTGGCCGAGCTTCCGAAGACCACCAGTGGCAAGATCCTCCGACGGGAGCTGCGCCACCGCGCATGAACGAGAGCACGAAGGAGCAGGTGAGGGCGATGGCCGGCACGAAGGACGGCAACGGCGGCGGCGAGGTGAAGCCGGTGGCCCAGCGGCTGCTGGCCACCGCCACCCGGCTCTTCGCGGAGCAGGGCTACGACCGCACCTCCGTCCAGGAGATCGTCGATGCGGCGGGCGTCACCAAGGGCGCCCTCTACCACTACTTCGGCTCCAAGGACGATCTGCTGCACGAGGTCTACGGCCGGGTGCTGCGGCTCCAGCAGGAGCGGCTGGACCACTTCGCCGACGCCGACGCGCCGGTCGAGCAGCGGCTGCGGGACGCCGCCGCCGATGTCGTCGTCACCACCATCGAGAACCTCGACGACACCAAGATCTTCTTCCGCTCGATGCACCAGCTCGGCCCGGAGAAGGACAAGCAGGTGCGCGCCGAACGGCGGCGCTACCACGAACGGTTCCGGGCCCTGGTCGAGGAGGGCCAGCGCACCGGCGTGTTCGCCGCCGACATCCCCGCCGACCTGGTCGTGGACTACCACTTCGGCTCCGTGCACCACCTGGGCACGTGGTACCGCGAGGACGGACCGCTCAGCCCGCAGCAGGTCGCCGACCACCTCGCGGAGCTGCTGCTGCGGGCGCTGCGGCCCTGAGCGCGCACGGCGGGGGCCCGCGACCACCGGCGGTCGCGGGCCCTCGCCGTGCCGGCTGCCGGCTAGAGGTACCGCTTCAGCTCCCGGCGCGCCAGCGACCGCTGGTGCACCTCGTCCGGACCGTCCGCCAGCTGGAGGGTCCGGGCCCCGGCCCACAGCTCCGCCAGCGGGAAGTCCTGGCTGACCCCGCCGGCGCCGTGCAGCTGCACCGCCTTGTCGAGGATGTCCACCACCGTGCGCGGGGTGGCGATCTTGATGGCCTGGATCTCGGTGTGCGCGCCCTTGTTGCCGACGGTGTCCATCAGCCAGGCCGTCTTCAGCACCAGCAGCCGCAGCTGCTCCACCGCCACCCGGGCATCCGCGATCCACTCCTGGACCACGCCCTGCTGCGCCAGCGGCTTGCCGAACGCCGTACGGGCCACCGCGCGGCGGCACATCAGCTCGATGGCGCGCTCGGCCATGCCGATCAGCCGCATGCAGTGGTGGATCCGGCCGGGGCCGAGCCGGGCCTGGGCGATGGCGAAGCCGCCGCCCTCCTCGCCGATCAGGTTGCCCGCCGGCACCCGTACGTCGTGGAAGACCACCTCGGCATGGCCGCCGTGGTAGTGGTCCTCGTAGCCGTAGACCTGCATGGCGCGCCTGACCTCCACGCCGGGGGTGTCGCGCGGCACCAGGATCATCGACTGCTGGCGGCGGGGGTCCGCGCCGTCCGGGTCGGTCTTGCCCATCACGATGAAGATCTGGCACAGCGGGTTCATCGCCCCGGAGATGTACCACTTGCGGCCGTTGAGGACATAACTGTCGCCGTCGCGTGCGATACGCGTCTCGATGTTGGTGGCGTCCGACGAGGCGACCTCCGGCTCGGTCATCGCGAACGCCGAGCGGATCTCCCCGGCCAGCAGCGGCGCCAGCCACTGCTTCTGCTGCGCCTCGTCGCCGAACTGCGCCAGCACCTCCATGTTGCCGGTGTCCGGCGCCGCGCAGTTCAGCGCGGTGGGCGCCAACTGGGGGCTGCGGCCGGTGATCTCGGCGAGCGGCGCGTACTGGAGGTTGGTCAGCCCGGCGCCGTGCTCCGGGTCGGGGAGGAACAGGTTCCACAACCCTTGCCGGCGGGCCTCGGCCTTCAGCTCCTCGACGATCGCCGGGGTGTCCCACGGCGAGGCGAGCGCGGCCCGCTGCTCATGGGCGGTCTGCTCGGCCGGGTACACGTGCGCGTCCATGAACGTCAGGAGCTTTTCGCGCAACTCCTCGGTCCGGGCGTCGAATGCGAAGTCCATGGGTGCCTCAGCCTTCCTTGAGGGTGGTGAGTCCGTGCTCGATGAAGACCGGGACCAGCTCGCCGATCCGGTCGAAGCCGGCGCCGACGGTCTGGCCGAGCGTGAAGCGGTAGTGGATGCCTTCGAGGATCACCGCGAGCTTGAACCAGGCGAAGGCGGTGTACCAGGCGAGGGCGGAGACATCGCGGCCGGAGCGGGCCGCGTACCGCTCGATCAGCTCGACCGGCGAGGGGTGGCCCGGGGCGCCGCTGGTGGTGCTCACCGGGGACTGCGGCAGGCCCAGGTCGGAGCTGTACATCGCCAGCAGCCCGAGGTCGGTCAGCGGGTCGCCGAGCGTGGACATCTCCCAGTCCAGGACGGCCTCGATGCCGTCCCCGGCGCCGACCAGGACGTTGTCCAGGCGGTAGTCGCCGTGCACGACGGTGGGCGCGGGGGAGGCGGGCAGCGCCCGGCCGAGCGCCGCGTGCAGCTCCTCGATGCCCGGCAGCGCCCGATTCTTCGAGGCGGCCAACTGCTTTCCCCAGCGCCGCAGCTGGCGCTCCAGGAAACCGTCCGGCCGGCCGAAGTCGCCGAGCCCGGCCGCCTCGGGGTCCACCGCGTGCAGCTCCACGAGCGTGTCGACCAGGGAGAGCACCACCGCGCGGGTGCGCTCGGGGCCGAGCGGTGCGAGCTGCGCGGCGGTGCGGTACGGGGTGCCCTCGACCAGCTCCATCACATAGAAGGGCGCCCCGATCACCGACTCGTCCTCGCACAGCAGCAGCGTCTCGGGCACCGGAACCGGCGTCTCGTGCAGCGCGCTGATGACCCGGTGCTCGCGCCGCATGTCGTGCGCGGTCGCCAAGACGTGGCCCAGCGGCGGGCGGCGCACCACCCAGGAGCCGGTGCCGTCGGTGACCCGGTAGGTGAGGTTGGACCGCCCGCCCTCGATCAGCCGCGCCCGCAGCGGCCCGGCGGCCAGCCCCGGCCGCTCCCGGTCCAGATGCGCGCGCAATCGTTCCAGGTCGAGGCCGGGAGGCTGCTCCCGGCCGGAATCCGGCGGGGGAGGGGTGCCCTTGCTCATCGTGCTCCTCCATGCGGAGTGGACGGTCCATCGGTCACTGGCCACGATCATGCCGACTAGTCGGTATGGAGTCCAGTGGCCCGGCGTGGGGCGTCCGTCACGCAGGGGATTTCCCGCCACCGCCGGTGCCCGGGGGCGCCGCCGGAAGGGCCGGATCAGGCGTGGCAGGCCATCGGCACCCCGCCGTTCATCGCCGTCATGTCGCCGAAGGCGGCGATCGGATCGAGCGGCGCCCCCGGCGCCCCGCCCGCCAGCTCCGCGTACGCCCGGTGCAGATTGGCCACCAGCCGCTCGCTCTCGGCCAGCTCGGCGAACGGCCCGAGATCCGTCTCGCGCGCCACCTCCAGCGGCGTCCGCCCGGCCGCCCGCCCCTCCTGCGCCAGCTCCCCGACGAACCGCAGGTAGCGCTCGATGCCGTCGTACACCTCGGGGCCGGTCACCGGGCCGTGCCCGGGGACGACGGTGACCGCGTCCAGGGAGCGCAGCACCTCCACCGCGCGCAGCGATCCGGTCAGCGACCCCATCAGGACGAACGGGGTGCCGCCGTGGAAGACCAGGTCGCCGGCGAAGACGATGCGCTGCCGGGGCAGCCAGACCACGGTGTCGCCCGTGGTGTGGGCCACCCCCGGGTGGATCAGCCGCACCTCGATGTCGCCGGCGTGCAGGGTCAGTTCGTCGGTGTAGGTGACCTCCGGCGGCGTCAGCCGGATGTCGCCGTACTCCACTTCCGGCCACACCGCGTGCAGTTGGTGCCCGGCGGCCAGCAACTCCCGGCGGCAGGAGGCGTGCCCGACGACGGTCGCCTCCGGGGCGAAGACGGCGTTGCCGTAGGTGTGGTCGCCGTGGTGATGGGTGTTGACCAGCACGCGGGGCGCCGGCGCGCCGCTCGCGGCGATCCGCTCGCGCAGCAGGCGGGCCCGGCGCTCGGTGGCGGCGGTGTCCACGACCAGGGTGGCGTCCCCGTCGGTGACGAAGCCCGCGTTGTTCAGGCACCAGCCGCCGTCCGGCTGGATGAACGCATGGACCCCGGCGGCCAGTTCCGTGAGATACGGCTCGGGGAGGTCGGCCCCGGCGGCGGGCGGCCCCTGCGGGCCGGTGGTCCGGGCCGGGTCCGGCTCAGCGGAGTGCCGCGCCGGTGTGGTCCCTGCCGTGTTGTCGCCCATGCGGGTGTGTCCCCTCGTCCGATGACCCGTCAGCCCCCGTGGCCCGGCCGGGGTGCGGGTCCACCCCGTGGCCGCGGGGGTCGCGTCACGGTATCGCCACCGGCCGCCGCGGCGGCGCCGCGCCCCCGGCGTCACCACCCGGGCCGCGCCAGGAGCACCCCGCCGCACAGCGCCGGCGCGAGGGTGCAGCCGACCAGCAGCAGGGCGGTCCGCGGCGGCAGGGCCGGCGGGCGGCCGCCGGCCATCGCCCGCATCCGGCCGTGCGCCAGCGTCACGAACGCCAGCCACAGCAGCCCGATCACCACCACCAGGACCACCTCCACCGCTCCCGGTGCCCGGCTGCCCAGCAGCTGGCGGCCGGCCAGCACCGCCGTCGCGGTGGCCGACAGCGTGGTGCGCCGCCACGCCAGCCGGGTCCGCTCCGGCTGGAGTCCGGGATCCCGGTCGGTGGCCGCCCGCGGTGCTCCCTCGTCCGGCTCCTCGGGCCGCGCCGTGTCCGCCACCGGTCAGTCGGTCCGGCCGAGCAGCACCAGCACGACCAGCGCCGCCGCCAGCGCGCCGACGGCCAGCGCCAGCGCGGTGGGGAAGCGGCTGACCGGCAGGTCCTCGCCGCGCCGCATCGCCCGCTCGCAGCGCACCCAGTGGTTGACCGCCCGCAGCGCGCACAGCGCCCCGCCCACCAGCAGCACCACGGTGCACGCCAGCCGCAGCCACGGATGCAGCCGGGGCAGGAACTGATCCACCGCGAACCCGCCGCCGATCAGCGCCAGCCCGGTGCGCAGCCAGGCCAGGAAGGTGCGCTCGTTGGCCAGCGAGAAGCGGTAGTCGGGGGTGGTGCCCTCCTCGCGGATCCGCGCCGGCGCCCACCACAGCCGCACGGTCCGGCCGGCCGACCGCAGCCCTTCAATGAGGATCATGGCCGAAACCCTAGCGGCCGCATCCGCCCGCGCCCCGGTCGCCTCAGAGGTCCCCCGCCTCCCGCCGGGCGAGCAGCTCCCGGTAGGCGGCCAGCCCGTCCGGCGTCCACGGCCGCACCCCCAGCTCCCGGGTGAGCTCCTCCTCGGTCAGGAACGCGTACCAGTCGATCTCCGCTTCCTGCGGGGCGACCGGAAGGGTGCAGCGCACCTGGTAGACGGCCGACCACCAGGTGTGCTCGGGCGTCTCGTAGAGGAACTTGAACAGGGGCTCGGGCCGCGGCAGCCCGCGCACACCCAGCTCCTCCTCCGCCTCGCGCAGCGCCGCCTCGTCATAGCTCTCGCCGGTGCCGACCACCCCGCCCACGAACATGTCGTAGTGCGAGGGGAAGACCAGCTTCTGCGGGGTGCGGCGGTGCACGAAGATCCGGTCCTCGGCGTCCCGGGCCAGGACGAAGGCGCAGCGGGTGCGCATCCGGCGGGCGTAGGCCGCACCGCGTGGGGCCTGGCCCACGACCTGATCGTTCTCGTCCACGACGTCGAGGATCTCGTCCGCGTTGAGCGGTTGCTGATCGGTCATGGAGCCATGCAACCACCGGGGGAGGGGGCCGCACCCGGCGGGGCGCCCGCCGCGCCGTCCGGCCTCAGCGCGGCTCCAGCTCCCGCTCGTCGGTCCGCCGGCCGGCCCCCGGCGGCATCGCCGGATGGCTGCCGATCAGCACGATGCCCGCGACGACGGCCACGATCCCGGCCACCTCCCAGGCCAGCGCCCCGGCCGTCACCTGGAGCCGGTCGCCGAGGAAGCCGACCCCGCAGGCGATCCCGGCGAGCGGCTGGGCGGCGGTCAGCGCGGGCAGCGAGAGCCGCAGCGGCGCCGACTCGAAGGCGCTCTGCACCAGCACCAGCGCCAGCACCCCGAGGACGACGATGGCGTACGGCTGCCAGCTGGTCAGCAGGGCGCCCCAGCCGCCGTGCCCGAAGCGCTCCCCGCTGATCCGGGTCAGTGCGTCCTGGAGGCCGTAGATCAGCCCGGCGGCGATGCCCAGCAGGGCGGCCTCCAGGCTCACATGCACCCGCTCCCGCTTGGCGACCGCGGCCAGCAGCAGGGCGGAGCCCAGCACCACGCCCATGATCAGCCACTGCCAGGTCTGGTCGGCGCTGCTGCGCCCGCCCTGCGGACGGCCGGCCACGATGAACGCCGTCACCCCGCCCGCCAGCAGCCACAGCCCCGCCCAGCCGCTGCGCCCCAGCCGCTGGCGGGTCAGCCGCCGGGACAGCGCCATGGCGAAGAGCAGATTGGTCGCGAGCAGCGGCTCGACGAGCGTGATGTCGCCCATCCCCAGCGCCATCGCGCCGAGCGCCATCCCGACCACCATCAGCCCGATACCGGCCACCCACAGCGGCATCCGCACCAGGTCGAGCAGCAGCCGCACCGACAGGAAGTCCTTCATCGGGGCGTGCTGCGCCGCGGCCTGCTGGAACACGAAGCCGAGTCCCAGACAGCAGGCCGCCCCTAGGGCGAGCAGTATCACCGTCACGTCGCACCTCGTATCGCGCGGGGTGGGGGATTGCGCCTGAGGATAGTCATCCGGCGTCGGGCGTGGGGTGGCCCTCGTCACCCACCATTCTCCCGCGCGTCGCGGTGTACCGCGCAGTAACCCGTGGTTGACGCGGCAGTCGGGTGCGCTGAGGATCGTTGCACCACGGCGGCCGGGGCGCCGGGCGTGCCCCGTTGAGGAGTAGCAGATGGCGTACGACGCTGATGTGATCGTGATCGGAGCGGGGCTCGCGGGGCTGGCGGCGACCGCGGAACTGGTGGATGCCGGGCGCAAGGTGATCCTGCTCGACCAGGAGCCCGAGCAGTCCCTCGGCGGGCAGGCGCACTGGTCCTTCGGCGGGCTCTTCCTGGTGGACTCCCCCGAGCAGCGGCGGCTGCGGATCCGCGACAGCCAGGAGCTGGCCTGGCAGGACTGGCTGGGCACCGCCGGCTTCGACCGGCCCGAGGACCACTGGCCGCGCAAGTGGGCCGAGGCCTACGTCGACTTCGCGGCCGGGGAGAAGCGCGCCTGGCTGCACCGGCAGGGCGTGCGGTTCTTCCCCGTCGTCGGCTGGGCCGAGCGCGGCGGCTACGGCGCGATCGGGCACGGCAACTCCGTCCCGCGCTTCCACATCACCTGGGGCACCGGGCCGGGGCTGCTCGCCCCGTTCCTGCGGCGGGTGCGGGCCGGGGCCGCCCGCGGGCTGGTCGAGCTGCGCTTCCGCCACCGGGTGACCGGACTGTCGCGCAGCGCCGGGGCGGTGGACACCGTCAGCGGCGAGGTCCTGGAGGCCTCGGACGTCGCCCGCGGCCGCCCCAGCAGCCGTGAGGTGGCCGGCGCCTTCGAGCTGCGGGCCCAGGCCGTGATCGTCACCTCGGGCGGTATCGGCGGCAACCACGGACTGGTGCGCGCCAACTGGCCCGAGCGGCTCGGCAAGCCCCCGCGCCGGATGCTCTCCGGGGTGCCGGCGCACGTGGACGGCAGGATGCTGGGCATCGCCGAGGCGGCCGGCGGCCGGCTCGTCAACCGCGACCGGATGTGGCACTACACCGAGGGCATCGAGAACTGGAACTCCATCTGGCCGCAGCACGGCATCCGGATCCTGTCCGGGCCGTCCCCGCTGTGGCTGGACGCCCGCGGCCGGCGGCTGCCGGTGCCGCTGTTCCCCGGCTTCGACACCCTCGGCACCCTCGAACACATCCTGTCGACCGGCCACGACCACACCTGGTTCGTGCTCACCCAGAAGATCATCGAGAAGGAGTTCACCCTCTCCGGCTCCGAGCAGAACCCGGATCTGACCGGAAAGAGCGTCCGCGGGGTGCTGGGCCGGGCCGGGGCCGGCGCGCCCGGACCGGTCCAGGCGTTCATGGACCGGGGCGCGGACTTCCTCGTCGAGCGGTCGCTGACGGACCTGGTGCGGCGGATGAACGCACTGACCGTGGAGCCGCTGCTCACGGAGGAGGCGGTGCGCGGCGAGATCGTGGCGCGCGACCGGGAGATCGCCCACGCCTTCAGCAAGGACCTCCAGGTCACCGCGGTGCGCGGGGCCCGCAAGTACCTCGGCGACCGGCTGATCCGCACCGCCGCGCCGCACCGGCTGCTCGACCCGAAGGCCGGCCCGCTGATCGCGGTACGGCTGCACATCCTCACCCGCAAGACGCTCGGCGGCCTGGAGACCGACCTCTCCTCGCGGGTGCGCACCGAGGACGGCACCGCGCTGCCGGGCGTGTACGCGGCCGGCGAGGCGGCCGGTTTCGGCGGAGGAGGGGTGCACGGCTACCGCTCCCTGGAGGGCACGTTCCTCGGCGGCTGCCTCTTCTCCGGGCGCACGGCGGGGCGGGCGGCGGCCCGGGCGGTGTCCTGACCGGGGCGGTTCCCCGAGCGGGGCGGACCGGGGGAGCGGGGGCCCGGCGGAGGGGCGGGGCGAGAGCGGCGGGCGGCAGCGGGTCCGGGTGGCTCGCGCGCCCAATACCGTGATACGTAAGGGGGGTTGGCGGATCCAGCCATTCCCCTTCCCGTCTTGACGCGCGGCTCTGCGTACCGCTTTGCTGTCCGTGATGACTGGTGCGGACCACGTCATCACCCTCTGTAGAGGCGCGTGCGGATCCGGTCCCACCCCGCCGAGGACGGCTCGGCGCGGCGAGCGGCCGGTGCGGCGCGCCATGGAGCCCGCTGACCCGTGATCTCGATTACCCCTGTCCCCCCGTCCCCGTCGTCGCCCCCGGCGCCCGGCCCCTGCCCGGACCTCCGGGCCCTGGCCCCGGCCCTGGGCGATGCCGAACTGGCCATCACCGCCGACGCGCTGGCGCTCGGCCAGTGGGCCCGGGTGCGCACCCTGCTCACCGGCACCGGCACCGACTGGGACCTGCGCGGCCACCGATTAACCGTCCTGGCCACCTCTCCCGGCAGCGCCGCCTGGGCCGCCGACTGGCTGCTCGCCGAACCGGACAGCGGTGACGCCGCCACCCTCCTGGCGCTCGCCACCGTCCGGCTCGCGCTGCGCGGCGCGAGCAGCACCGCGGCCGCCGCCCGGGCCTGTGCCACCGCCGCCGGGATGCTGCCCGACGACCCCACCCCCTGGCTCGGCGCGCTGATCCTCGCCCGCCGCTGCGGCACCCCGGACGGCCAGGAGCACGCCTTCCGGCAGATCCGCGCCCGCCACCGCGACCACCACCACGCCCACCACCTGATGACCGCCGCGCTGGCCGAACGCCGGCCGGACGGCGGCGACAGCCCGCGGCACCCGGCGCACACCTTCGCCGCCCGCGCCGCGGAGCGCGCCCCCGCCGACTCCCCGCTGGCCCTGCTGCCCGTCGTGGCGCACGCCGAGCGCTACCGCGCACTGGCCGCCGCCGGCCTGGCCCCGCCCGACCCCGCCGACTCCGGCCACTGGTCCACCCCGCACGCCCACCAGGTACTGCGGGCCGCCTTCGACTGGTGGCTGGAGTGGGAGGGCGAGGACCATCCGCGCCGCACCATCGACCTCAACTTCCTGGCCCACGCGCTGTTCCACGAGGGGCGGATGGCCGAGGCCGCCGCGCTCTTCCCGCGCATCGGCCCGCACCCCACCCGCGCCCCGTGGTCGTACACCGGCCGCGACGCCGAGGCCGCGTTCCGGGCCGCCCGCGCCACCGCCCTGCGCAGCGCCCGGGACACCGCGGCGCACTGAACCGCGGCGGCTGATGACGAAAGTCTGACGCCGGGGCCCGGACGCTGGCCACGGAGGCCGCGCGGTGTTCGAATCGGGGCATGACCAAGGACGCGAATCCGGCCGGCGCGGCGGACGGCGGCGGGGACGGGCGTGGCTCCCCGGTGGGCCGCCGCGTCGTGCTGGGCATGCTCGCCGCCGGTGCCGCCGGCGTCGCCGCGGCCCCCTTCCTGCAGCGCGCCTACGACGAGACGCTCGGCGCCGCCGCCCAGAAGGACCCCACCGGGCTGTCCGGTCTGCTCCCGGCCGGCGGCGGCTTCCGCTACTACTCGGTGACCGGCTCGGTACCCGAGAAGGACGCCGGCAGCTACCGCCTGACGGTCGACGGCCTGGTCCGCCACCGCGCCCGCTACCACCTCGACGACCTGCGCCGCATGCCGCAGACCCGGCTCGTGCGGGACGTCCAGTGCGTCACCGGCTGGCGGGTGCCCGGCACCCCCTTCGAGGGCGTCCGGCTCTCGGCGCTCCTGGACGCCGCCGGTGTCCGCCCCGAGGCCAAAGCGGTCCGCTTCACCTGCTTCGACGGCACCTACAGCGAGTCCCTCACCCTCGCCCAGGCCCGCCGGGACGACGTCCTGGTCGCCCTGCGGATGCAGGACAAGCCGCTGGCCCACGCGCACGGCGGCCCGGTCCGCCTCTACGTCGCGCCCATGTACTTCTACAAGTCGGCGAAGTGGCTCTCCGGGATCACCGTCACCGACCATGTCGCGCCCGGATACTGGGAGAACCTCGGATATGACGTCGACGCCTGGGTCGGACGGTCGAACGGACGCGACGATGCCCCCACCACCTGACGCGCCGTCCGCACCCGCCGCGCGCCCCCGGGTGCCGCGGTTCACCCCCGCCGAACACCGGGTCCATCAGGCCACCGCCGCCCTGATGGCGGTCTGCGTGCTCACCGCGGGCTGCCTCTACCTCCCCTTCCTCGCCGAACTCGTCGGCCGCCGGGCCCTGATGGTCACCGTCCACGAGTGGTCCGGCATCCTGCTGCCGGTGCCCGTGCTGCTGGGCCCCTTCTCCCGTGCCCTGCGCGCCGACCTCACCCGGCTCAACCGCTACGGCCCGCACGACCGCCGGTGGCTGCGCTCCGCCCTGCGCCGCCGCGGCGGCCGCCCGGCCGGGAAGTTCAACGCGGGCCAGAAGCTCTACGCCGCCTGGATCGCCGGCGCCGTGCTGGTGATGCTCGGCACCGGACTGCTGATGTGGTCCACCCTCCCGCAGGCCCTCGGCCTCGTCCGGGCGGGGACCCCGGTGCCCCTGGTGTGGCGCACCGGTGCCACCTTCGTCCACGACTGGCTCGCGCTCGCCGTGATCCTCGTGATCGCCGGCCATGTCGGGAAGGCGTACGGCGATCCCGAGTCGCGCCGCGGGATGCGGACGGGCTCGGTCGACGCGCGGTGGGCCCGGCGCGAGCACCCGCTGTGGCGCCACGAGGACGGGGAACGGCGCGGAAACGGAGAGGGGCGGGACGCGCAGCGGCACCAACCCCGTTCCTGACGCGGCCAGTTGCAGAGGATTGTTCGCAGAGAACCCTGTGCAGAGGGTTCTCTGCGCCCCTACGCTGACGACCGTGACCGACACCCCGGAGATACCCCCACGACCGGCCGTACCCGCCGCGCCGCCCATCCGGCAGATGGACGCGCGCAGCCTGCGCGGCCTCGCCCACCCCCTGCGCATGCGCATCCTGGAACTGCTGCGGCTCGACGGCCCGGACACCGCCACCGGGCTCGGCGGCCGCCTCGGCGAGAACACCGGCACGGTCAGCTGGCATCTGCGGCACCTCGCCGCCCATGGCTTCATCGAGGAGGAGACCGACCGCGGCACCCGCCGCGAACGCTGGTGGCGGGCGGTCCGGGTCGCCACCCACCTCGACACCGCCGGGTTCCGCGAGGATCCGGACACCCGCGGCGCGCTGTCCGTCTATGTGCACGAACTGGTCCAGCAGCACTTCCACCGCGTCGCCGACTACCTCACCGAGGACTGGGACGCCGAGTGGCGTGACGCCGGCACCCTCGCCCAGTGGCACGATCTGCGGCTCACGCCCGCGCAGTTGGCGGCGATGAACGCGGAGCTGGCCGAGGTCGTCGCGCGGTACCGGGCGGCGGCGCGGAGCGCGCCCGGGGACGGGGCGCCGGACGGGCAGCCGGTCCTGGTCCAGTTGCAGTCCTTCCCGCGCAAGGAGCGTGGCGCCCGGTGAGCGGACTGCTGCGCCGGCACCGGGACTTCCGGCTGCTGTGGTGCGGGGAGACGGCGGGCAAATTCGGGGCGGCGGTCACCAATGTCGCGCTGCCGCTGGTGGCGGTGACCACCCTGCACGCCTCCCCCTTCGCGGTCGGGCTGCTCGGTGCCTGCGGCTGGCTGCCCTGGCTGCTCATCGGCCTGCCGGTCGGCGCGTGGGTGGACCGGCTGCGGCGCCGTCCGCTGATGCTCGGCGCCGCCGGTCTGTCGCTGGTGCTGTTCGCCGCCGTCCCGCTCCTCGCCCGGTACGGCGGGCTCTCGCTCGGGCTGCTGCTCGCCGTGGCCCTGCTGGCCGGCACCTCGGCGGTGGTCTTCCAGACCGCCTACAGCGCCTATCTGCCCACCTTGCTCGCGCCCGCCGACCGCGCCGAGGGCAACGCCACGCTGCACGGCAGCGCCTCGGCCGCGCAGCTCGCCGGGCAGGGCACCGGTGGCCTCCTCGCCCAACTCGCCGGCGCCGTCCACGCGTTGTCCGTCAACGCCGCCACCTTCCTGCTCGCGCTGCTGTGCCTGCGCGGCATCCGGCACCGCGAGCCGCGCCCGGCCGCCCGGGACCGCGGTATCCGGACCCTGGCCGCGGAGGTCGCCGAGGGCCTGCGGCTGGTCGCCGGCGATGTCTGGTTCCGTACGCTGACGCTGTTCGGCGCCGCCTCCAACCTCGCGCTCATGGGCTACCAGTCGATCGCGGCGGTCTTCCTGGTCCGCGAGGTGGGCCTGGCCCCCGGGGCGGTCGGCGGGCTGCTGGCGCTGGGCGCCTCGGGCGGCATCGCGGGTGCCTTCCTGGCGCGCCGGGCCGCCGCCCGGTTCGGCACCGCCCGCGCCCTGCTGCTGTGCGAACTCGGCCTGTCCTGCACCGCGTTGTGCATGCCGTCGGCGGTCCACGGCGCCGGGGCGCTGCTCTACGTCGCGGGCAGCTTCGGCGTCAGCGCGGGGGTGGTCGCCGGCAACGTCCTCAAGGTGAGCTTCCAGCAGCGGTACTGCCCGCCCGCCCTGCTCGGCCGGCTGATCGCCAGCAGCGCCTTCCTCAACTACGGGACGCTGCCGCTGGGGGCGCTGCTCGGCGGGACGCTCGGCTCGGCGCTCGGCGTCCGCCCGGCCATGTGGATCATGACCGCCGGGGTGCCGCTGGCCGGGCTGATCCTGCTCTTCTCCCCGATCGGCAGGGTGCGCGACCTGCCGGTACGTCCCGCGGCGGGCGAGCGGCCGGGCGCGGACGGGGGCGGGCCGGAGCCGGAGGGACGGGCGGAGGCCGCACCGCTGCCGGGGGCCTGACGCCCCTGCCCGGGGGCCCGTCGCGGCGCGAGGGACCGTGCCGGGCGGCCCCTCACCCGACCGGCTGCGGGGCCGGCGCCTCCGCGGCCGGCGGCCCGGCGGCGGGCAGTTCGACCTCGAAGCGGCAGCCAGCCCCGGCGTTGCGCACCGTCGTCCGGCCCTGGTGCGCCTCCACGATGCCGCGCACGATCGCCAGCCCCAGCCCGGCGCCGCTCCCGCCGTCCGCACGGGGCGTACGCGCCGCACCGCCGCGCCAGCCGGTGTCGAAGACCCGCCCCAGATCCTCCGCCGGGATGCCGCCGCAGCCGTCCTCCACCGCCAGCACCACCCGGCCCTGCTCATGCCGTGCGCTGACCGCGACCGTCCCGTCGGCCGGGGTCGCGCGGATCGCGTTGACCAGCAGATTGCCCAGGACGCGGGTGATCTGCTGGGCGTCCACGTGCACCGGCAGCGGCACCACCCCGCCGTCCACCAGCCGCACCCCGCTCTTGCGCGCCAGCGGCCCGGCGCCCGCGAGGGCCTCGTCCACCAGGTCGTAGACCGACACCCGCGACAGCGTCAGGGCCAGCGCCCCGGCCTGGATCCGGGAGAGTTCGAAGAGGTCGTCGACCATGGCGGCCAGCCGGTCCACCTCGACCCGCATCCGTGCGTGGTAGCGGGCGGTGTCCTCGGCGACCCCGTCCTCCAGCGCCTCGGCCATCGCCCGCAGCCCGGCGAGCGGGGTGCGCAGATCGTGCGAGATCCCGGCGATCAGCTCCCGCCGGGAGGCCTCCAGCGCCCGCTCGCGCTCCCGCGCCTCGGCCAGCCGGGCGCTGGTCTCCTCCAACGCGCCGGACAGCGCGGCGAGTTCGGCGGTGGGCGGCTCGGCGGGCGCCACGAAGCCGCCCTCGCTGCCGACCGTACGGGCCGAGCGCGCCAGCTCCCGGCTGCCCGCCGCGATCCGCCGCCCGAAGAGCAGCGCGGCCGCCAGCGACACCACTCCGGAGACGGCCACCACGGCCATCACCACGCCCAGGTCGTGCCCCGACAGGAACATCGCCTGGGCGACCGCCACCGTGCCCGCCGCCATCGCGGCCACCGCCAGCGCCGCCACCGCGAACAGCGACAGCGCCACCGAGCGCCGCCGCAGGACCCGCACCGCGGGCGCGGCGACCAGCCCGGCCACCGTCGCGCCGAGCGCCGCCAGGGCCACGATCACCAGGAAGTCCGTCATGGCAGCAGATCGCCTCCGAGCAGCGGGCCGTCCTGCTCCGGCGGCTCCTCGCGCGCCGGGTCGAAGCGGTAGCCGGCGCCCCAGACCGTCGTCACCAGCCGGGGCGCGGCCGGGTCCGCCTCGATCTTCTCGCGCAGCCGCCGCACATGCACGGTCACCGTGGACAGGTCGCCGAACTCCCAGCCCCAGACCCGCTGCAGCAGTTCCTCCCGCGCGAAGACCTGCCCGGGATGCCGCATCAGGAAGACGAGCAGGTCGAACTCGCGGGTGGTGAGGGAGAGTTCACGTCCTCCGCGGGCGGCCCGCCGGCCGGCCGGGTCCGCGCTGAGGTCCCCGGCCCGCAGCACGGCGGCGGCCGCCGCGGCCGGCGGCGCGGACTCCGCGCGGCGCAGCACCGAGCCGATCCGCAGCACCAGCTCGCGCGGGCTGAACGGCTTGGTCACATAGTCGTCCGCGCCCAGCTCCAGGCCCAGGATGCGGTCCGCCTCCTCGCCGCGGGCGGTCAGCATCACCACCGGCACCGCGGGGCCGTCGGCGGAGCGGCGCAGCCGGCGGCACACCTCCAGGCCGTCCAGGCCCGGCAGCATCAGATCGAGCACGACGAGATGCGGGCGGAAGTCCGCGGCCCGGTCGAGGGCGGCGAAGCCGTCGGCGGCGTGCTCGGTGGTGTAGCCGGCGCGGGAGAGGTAGCCGGTGACGACCTCGGCGACGGTCGGATCGTCCTCGACGACCAGGACGCGGCGCGGCGGCCCGGCGGCGGGGGCGGGCGGCGGTGCGGCGGGCGGGGTGGCGGGGGGCACGGGGTCAGCCCGTCTTTCCCGGGAGGCGGGTCATGGCCCCAGCCAACACCAGCGCGGGCGGCGGCGGGCGGTCGGGGCGGCATCCGTAAGACTTCGGTCACCGGTTCCCCGTTACCGGGAGTCCGGGAGTCCTGGAGGGGGAAGCGGACGCGGCGGCTCCGGCGGCTCCGGCGGCCGGGCGGCCCCGGCGGCTCAGCCCTCCAGCCCCTCCCGTACCCGCCGCGACACCGTGATCGCGTACAGGTCGAGGACGCCCGGCGGCTCCGCGAGGCCGGGGCCGCCGGCGCGTATCCAGGCGGCGATGTCGGCCAGCGCGTCGTCGTCGTTGACCAGTCCCAGCCACACCGGCCGCCCGCCGGCCGCCCGCCCCGCGGCCGACGGCTGGACCACGATCACGTTCGCCTGGTCGCAGACGTCCAGGCACTCCGAGGCCCGCACCGGCGCCGCGCCGTCGAGCGCCGCGCGCAACCGCGGTATCTGCCCGGCGTGGTCGACTCCCGGAATCTTGGCCGCGTCGCCGCAGCAGCAGCCGCGGCACACGGTGACCCGGCACGGGGCGGCGGTGGCCGCCCGGCCGGCACGCTTGTCGATCATCCGGCTCATGCTACGGGGGCCGCCCCGGCGCACGGCACGGGGATCCGGGGCACGGCACCGGGGCACGGAGCGGGGTACGGCGCGGCGACGCGAGGCATCGGCGGCTCCGGCCGGTCACCCGCCGTGGTGCGGCGTGGCCCGCCCCCCAGGACGGACGGGATACCGACCCGGCCCCGGGTCAATCTAAATGCAACAATAAATGCGTTTGCGTTTCTTCGCCGTCCCCCGTACTGTCGTGCTCGTCCCATTGCCGCCGATCGGAGAAGGCCGTTGCTCGTCTGAGGTCCTGAGACACCGCGCCCGTAAGAGGCGAATCCGCCCCTGTGCTCCCGTATTTCCGGAGCGGTGGATTCCTGCCCGGCGCAGCCTGTCCGTGACCTCGGCGTACCGCAACCGCGTACCCCGGCGCACCCCGCGTGTATGACGCGGTGTCTCCCCGCGCAGTCCCTTTCTTCCCTCGCGCCCAGGAGACCCGTATGTCCATGCCCCCCGCCTCCGCCTCCATCGTCTGCACCGGCCTCGACTTCGCCTGGCCCGACGGCACCCCCGTCCTGGCGGACTTCCCGCTGACCGTCGGCCCCGGCCGCACGGGCCTGATCGGCCTCAACGGGGCGGGAAAATCCACCCTGTTGAAGCTGATCGCGGGCGAGCTGACCCCGGCCGCCGGCAGCATCAAGGTCGCCGGCGAGGTCGGCTACCTCCCGCAGCACGCCCCGCTCGACACCCTCCTGCGGGTCGACGAGGTCCTCGGCATCGCCGGGGCCCGCGCCGCCCTGCACGCCATCGAGGGCGGCGACGCCCGCGAGGAGCACTTCACCGCCCTCGGTGACGACTGGGACGTCGAGGAGCGCGCCCGCGCCACCCTCGACCAGCTCGGGCTGCCCGGTCTCGACCTCGACCGCACCATCGGCGAGGTGTCCGGCGGCGAGTGCGTCCTGCTGCGGCTGGCGGCCCTGCTGCTGCGCCGGCCGGACGTGCTGCTGCTCGACGAGCCCACCAACAACCTCGACCGGGCGGCCCGCGAGCGGCTGTACACCGCGGTCGACGGCTGGTCCAAGGTGCTCGTCGTGGTCAGCCATGACCGCGAACTCCTCCAGCTGGTCGACCGGATCGCCGACCTGCGCGACGGCGAGGTCCACTGGTACGCCGGCAACTATGCAGCCTACGAAGAGGCCCTGGCCGTCGAGCAGGAGGCGGCCGAGCGGATGCTGCGCGTCGCCGAGGCCGACGTCCAGCGGCAGAAGCGCGAACTGTCCGAAGCGCAGGTCAAGTTGGCCCGCCGGGTCCGCTACGGCAACAAGATGGCCGCCAACAAGCGCGAGCCGAAGATCGTCATGAACGAGCGCAAGAGGGCGGCCCAGGTCTCCGCCGGCAAGCACCGCACCCTGCACACCGAACGCCTCAAGGAGGCCAGGGACCGCCTCGACGAGGCCGCCGAGGCCGTCCGGGACGACGAGGAGATCCGTATCGACCTGCCGCACACCGCCGTACCCCCCGGCCGGACCGTGCTCCGCCTCGACGCCCTGCGCACCCGCTATGGCGCCCCCGCCGACCTGGAGGTGCGCGGCCCCGAGCGGATCGCGCTGACCGGCCGCAACGGCTCCGGCAAGACCACCCTGCTGCGCACCGTCGCCGGCGAGATCCCGCCCGCGGCCGGCACGGCCCGGGTCGACGTCCCGCACCGCTTCCTGCCGCAGCGCCTCGACGTCCTCGACGACGCGCTGACCGTCGCCGAGAACGTCGCCCGCTTCGCCCCGGACGCGAGCAACAACCACATCCGGGCCCGGCTCGCCCGCTTCCTGTTCAAGGGCTCCCGGGCCGACCAGCGGGCCGGCACGCTCTCCGGCGGCGAACGCTTCCGCGCCTCGCTCGCCGCGCTGCTGCTCGCCGAGCCGTCCCCGCAGCTGCTGCTGCTCGACGAGCCGACCAACAACCTCGACCTCGCCTCGGTCCGCCGGCTCGTCACGGCCCTGGAGTCCTACGAGGGCGCCCTGGTCGTCGTCAGCCACGACCCGGTGTTCCTGGAGGAGATCGGCATCACCCGATGGCTGACACTGGAGGACGGTGAACTGACCGGCACGGTACCGATGTAGTCCCCCGGACCGGTGCGGGCCCCTGTACCGGTGCGGGCCCGGTGCCCGCACCGGTCCGTCCGCCACGGTGTTCAGCCCTGCCGGCGACCGCCCCACCGCTCCCGGGCGGCCGCGCCGAACAGCTCCAGCGTCGCCCCGCACTGCGAATGCAGCGGCACCGGCAGGGTCTCGGGGGTGAACCACGCGAGCGTGTCGGACTTGTGCGGCTCGCCGATCCGCACCGCGTCCGGCTCCACCCGTACGGCGAAGACCACCGCGACCCAGTGCGAGCCGACCGGGTCACCGCGCAGCACATTGCGCACCCCGACCTGCTCGATGCCGAGCGGCCGCACGCCGTACTCCTCGTGCACCTCCCGGGCCACGGCCGTCTCGAAGGACTCACCGAACTCCAGCGCCCCCGCGCCGCAGTCCCAGGTCCCCGGCTCGTCCCGGGCCCCCGCACCGCGCCGGGCCAGCAGAACCCGCCCACCGCCGTCATGGCACACGAACACACAGGACACCCTGGGCTCTTGGGCCCCCGCGCTTCCCACCGCCGCCACGTCCCCTCGCCTCCCTCTCCGCCTCAGAAGTGCCGCAGCAGCTCACCGAACGCCGACAGCCGCAGCACCTTCTTGTCGGCCGGATCCAGCTCACCGTGCTCCAGCACCCAGGTGTGCCGGTGGGGGATGAACACCGCGTTCAGGCCGGCCGAACGGGCCGGCAGGATGTCCGACTTCGGGGAGTTCCCGATCATCCAGGTGGCGGCCGGCACCAGATCGTAGGCGCGGATCAGCTCCTCGTACGTCGCGGTGTTCTTCTCCGCCACGATGTGCACGCCCCGGAAGTGCCCGGTCAGCCCGGACGCCGCCACCTTCCGCCGCTGCTCCTCGGTGTCGCCCTTGGTCAGCAGCAGCAGTTCGTGCCGGCGCGCCAGCTCGGCCAGCGTCCCGGCGACCTCGGGCATCAGCTCCACCCGGTCCCCGGCGAAGGCCGCCGCCCACCCGGCGATCCGCGCCGACTCCGCGGCCGTCGCGGCCCGCCCCCGCAGCCGGGCCACACACTCGCCGAGGCTGTGCAGGAAGACCTTGCTGCCGTAGCCGAGGGTCACCGCGTTCGCCGCCTCGATCCCGTCGAGCACGGCGCGCACCCCGGCCGGGTCGAGCCCGGGAGCGGTCATCCACTCCAGGAACTCGTCGATGACCCGCTCATAGATCACGTTGTTCTCCCACAACGTGTCATCCGCATCGAAGATCAGCATCCGCGGCCCGCCCTTTCCCCATGTCACCGACCCGCGCACCCTACGCACGCACCCGGCCGGCCCGCACCGGGAATTCGCCGCGGACGGGCTCCACCCGAGGCCGCCCGACGGGCCCCGCCCGGACCTCACGCCTGCGGCGCGCCGTCCGCCCACTCCGCCAGCCGCAGCCCGCTCTCGAACCGCCGCACCCGCCCGTCGACCGGATCGGTGAACTCCAGCACCCGGGCCAGCAGTTGTAGCGGCGCGGAGAAATCGTCCGGGGCCGGATCCAGGACCACCGGATAGACCGGATCGTGCAGGATCGGCAGTCCGAGAGCGTTCATGTGCACCCGCAGCTGGTGGGTACGGCCGGTGGTGGGCAGCAGCCGGTAGCGCCCGAGCCCGCCGCGCCGCTCGACCAGCTCGATCCGGCTCTCCGCGTTGGGCGCCCCGGCCTCCTCGCGTGCGGCGATCACCCCGCGCTCCTTCACGATCCGGCTGCGCACGGTCACCGGCAGCGCCACCCGCCCGTCGTACGGCGCCACCGCCTCGTACTCCTTGCGCACCCGCCGCTCGCCGAACAGCCCCTGGTACGCGCCCCGGTCCTCGGGCCGCACGACGAACAGCGCCAGCCCCGCCGTCAGCCGGTCGAGCCGGTGCGCGGGCTGCAACGCGGGCAGCCCCAGCTCACGGCGCAGCCGGGCCAGCGCGGTCTCGGTGATGTGCCGCCCGCGCGGCGTCGTGGCCAGAAAGTGCGGCTTGTCGGCGACCACGATCCGGTCGTCCCGGTGGACGATCCCGATCTCGAACGGCACCGGTACCTCCGGTTCGAAGTCCCGGTGGAACCACACATGGCCCCCCGGCACATACGGCTCGTCGCCCCGGAGCACCCCGTCCGCGCCGAAGAACCGGCCCGCCGCCAGCATCGCGTCCACCCGCCCGGCCCCGATCGCCCCCGCGAACCGCTCGACGAGATGCTCCCGCACCGTCCCCCACCGCCCCTCCGGATCGGCGGGCAGCCGCACCCGCACGGGGTCGATGCCGTCGCGCTGCGGAAGCGGGGAAGGGGGAACGGGGGATCTGCGTCTCACGTGGCAAGAGAACACCGGGCGGCCGGTCGACTCAAGTCGCGGCCGGTGGCGCGGGCGGCGGGGCGGGGTGAACGACCCACTCCCGCACGGCCCGCGCCGCGCCTCCCGCCACCGCGGCCGTCTCACCGCCGCGGCAGCAGCGCCGCCGCCCCCACCGCCACGGCCACCACCAGCGCGCCGGCGAGCGCCAGGCTCTCCCGCATCCCCGCCATGAAGCCCCCCGCGAGGAGCGCGCCGAAGACGGCGATGGCGAGCGCGCCGCCCGTCTGGCGGGCGGTGTTGAGCAGCGCCGCCGCCGTGCCGGCCCGCTCCGGGGCCAGGCTGTTGAGCATCAGGGACGTCAGCGCCGGCATGGCGAGCGAGCCGCCGACGCCCAGCGGGATCATCAGCAGCGCGACCGCCCACCCGGGCGTACCGGTCCCGACGGCGAGCAGCTCAGCGCAGCCCAGCGCGCAGATCAGCAGGCCCGAGACGACCACCGCCCGCGCGCCGAAGCGGGAGACCGCCCGCGGCGAGAAGTAGTTGAAGGGCGTGGTGACCACCGCCACCGGCACGAACATCAGCCCGGCCGACAGCGCCGACTGCCCCCGCTGCTCCTGGAAGAACAGACCCAGCACGAACACCCCGCCGTAGAAAGCGGTGTTGACGGCGAAGCCGGCGAGGACCGGCACCACGACCCCGCGCTGCCGGAACAGCTCCAGCGGCAGCATCGGCGCCCGCCCCCGCGCCTCCGCGGCCACGAACCCGGCCCCGGACAGCACCGCGACCCCGGCGGCGACGGCCACCGTGCCGGTGAGCCCGCCGTGCCCGCCCTCGATCACGGCGAAGGTCAGCGCGGCCAGCGCGAGGACCGCCGTCAGCTGCCCCGGCAGGTCGAACGCGGCACGGTGGCGCGGGGAGCGCGCCGCCCGCAGCAGGAGCGCGAGCGCGGCGGTCCCGGCCGGCACGTTCAGGCAGAACACGGCGCGCCAGGTCCACGCTGTGGTGAGCAGCCCGCCCAGGACCGGCCCGGCGGCGATGGCCACCGCGCCGCCGACGGTCCACAGCGCGACGCCCCGCGCCCGGGCCGCCGGCTCGGGGAACGCCTGCCGGATCAGCGCCAGCGAGGCGGGCACCATCACCGCCGCCGCGCTGCCCTGCACCACCCGTGCCGCCGTCAGCGCCCCGAGCGTCGGCGCCGCGCCGCAGGCCAGCGAGGCGAGGGTGAAGACGCCCAGCCCCCAGGCGTACGCGCGCCGCGCCCCGACCGCGTCCGAGAGCGCGCCGGCGGAGAGCATCAGCGCCGCGAACATCAGCGTGTAGCTGTCGGCGACCCACTGGAGCCCCGCCAGGGAGCCGCCGAACGCGTGCCCGATGGCGGGCAGCGCGACATTGACGCCGGAGACATCCAGCGTGATCACGAAGAACCCGAGGACGGCCGCGGTCAGGGCCGCACCGGCCGAACTTGGCAGCCCCGCCGCACCCCGGCCCTTCTGACCCTGAACCCCGGACTCCGCTTCCCCTCCCGCGTCCGCCACGGATCGCGTGCCGTGCATCGTCTGCCGCCCCTCCCTGTCCCGTCCCCGCCGGATGCGGAGACGGAAGGCAGCCTGCTCGGCGTCCGCGCACCCCGGTAGACCGAGCCGTACCGGGGCGCGGCGTTCCAGGCCCTGACACGGCCCCCCTGAACACCTGACCTTTTGCGACACTTGTCGGATGAGCGAAGGCACGGAACTGGGCCGCTTCCTCCGCGCCCGCCGCGGGCAGATCGGGCCGCGGGAGGTCGGCCTGCCCGCCGGTACGGGCATCCGCCGCACTCCGGGGCTGCGCCGCGAGGAGCTGGCGACGCTGGCCGGGGTCAGCGTCGACTACTACACGCGGCTGGAGCGCGGCCGTGAGACCCGGCCCTCGCCCGCCGTCGTCGCCGCGCTCGGCGAGGTGCTCCGCCTCACCCCCGACGCCCTGCGGCGGCTCCACGAGCTGGTGGCGCTCGCCGCGGGCCAGGCCCCGGCGCCGTCCCCGGGCCCGTCCCGCGCGGTACGGGAGTCGGTGCGCACCCTGCTGGAGACGCTGCGTCCCGCACCGGCCTACGTCGTCAGCAGCGCCAACGACCTGCTGGCCGCCAACCGCCCCGGCCTGCGCCTCCTCCCCGGCATCACGGACTGGCCGCCGGAGCGCCGCAACCTCACCCGCTACCTGTTCCTGCACCCCATGGGCCGCAGCCTCTACCGCGACTGGGAGGAGATGGCGGCGCACAGCGCGGCCCACCTGCGGGCCATCGCGGGAGCCGACCCTGACATGCCGGAGCTGGACCGGCTGGTCGGCGAACTCGTGCTGAAGAGCCCGGAGTTCGCCCGGCTGTGGGAGCGCTACGACGTACGGGCCCGCGGCGGCGGCCACAAGCACTTCCGGCACCCGGAGGTGGGCTCCATGCGCCTCAGCTTCGAGGTCATGGAGATCCTCCGCACGAACGGCCAGCGCCTCGTCACCTACCAGGCACCCCCCGGCACCCCCGACCACGACGCCCTCCTCCTGCTCGACATGGCCAGCCCCAGAGAGCCGTCCCCCGCCGAGGAGGCCGAACGGTAACCGCGGAGACACGCGGAAACAGTTCGGCGGGCAGTGACCGTACGGTCACTGCCCGCCGAACTGTGTACTTCTCTGTGTCCGAGGGGGGACTTGAACCCCCACGCCCGATAAAGGGCACTAGCACCTCAAGCTAGCGCGTCTGCCATTCCGCCACCCGGACAAGGTGTCTGCCGGTGCGGCCTGGGCCGTTCCGACGTGGAAAACAATAGCAAACCTTCGCGGGTGGTCGATCACCCGCACCAGGTGCCCCCCAAGCGGCTGTGACCAGGGCATGTCGGGAGTATGGCGCCCTTGGGCACAGGCGGTGGCGGGTGGAGGATGGCGGTGGACCCCGCCGCGGGCCGTGCTCCCCGGGGGTGCGAGACGCGGCCGTGAACCCAGAGGAGGCAGTGTGAGCGAGCACCGCGAGCGAACCGTGGAAGGGTGCGAGCCCCGCGCACGCGAGGCCGGGCGAAGCGAGGTTTCGGCATGAGCGAGTCGCAGACGGGCCGCACGGTCACCGGCGAGGACGAGGTCGTCGACCTGTGCCGGGACCTGATCAGGATCGACACCAGCAACTACGGCGACCACTCGGGCCCGGGGGAGCGGGCCGCCGCCGAGTACGTCGCGGAGAAGCTCGCCGAGGTCGGCCTGGAGCCGCAGTTCTTCGAGTCCCACAAGGGCCGCGCCTCGACCGTCGCCCGCATCGAGGGCGAGGACCGCTCGCGGCCCGGGCTGCTCATCCACGGGCACACCGACGTCGTCCCGGCCAACGCCGAGGACTGGACCCACCACCCCTTCTCGGGCGAGATCGCCGACGGGTGCATCTGGGGCCGCGGTGCGGTCGACATGAAGGACATGGACGCGATGACGCTGGCCGTCGTCCGCGACCGGCTGCGCACCGGGCGCAAGCCCCCGCGCGACATCGTGCTGGCGTTCCTCGCCGACGAGGAGGCGGGCGGCACCTACGGCGCGCGCTATCTCGTCGATCACCACCCGCACCTCTTCGAGGGCGTCACGGAGGCGATCAGCGAGGTCGGCGGCTTCTCCTTCACCGTGAACGAGAAGGTGCGGCTCTACCTCATCGAGACGGCCCAGAAGGGCATGCACTGGATGAAGCTGACCGTGGACGGCAACGCCGGGCACGGTTCGATGATCCACAAGGACAACGCGATCACCGAACTGTCCGAGGCGGTCGGCCGGTTGGGCCGCCACGAGTTCCCGGTCCGGGTGACCAAGACGCTGCGGTCCTTCCTCGACCAGCTCGGGGACGCGCTGGGCACCGAGCTCGACCCCGAGGACATGGACGCCACGCTGGCCAAGCTCGGCGGGATCGCCAAGCTGATCGGCGCCTCGCTCAAGAACACCGCCAACCCGACCCAGCTGGGCGCCGGCTACAAGGTCAACGTCATCCCCGGCCAGGCCACCGCGCACGTTGACGGCCGGTTCCTGCCGGGCCACGAGGAGGAGTTCCTGGCCGACCTGGACCGGCTCCTGGGCCCCCGGGTCAAGCGCGAGGACGTGCACGCCGACAAGGCGCTGGAGACCACCTTCGACGGCGCGCTGGTCGAGGCGATGCAGTCGGCGCTGCAGGCCGAGGACCCGATCGCCCGGGCCGTGCCGTACATGCTCTCCGCCGGCACGGACGCCAAGTCCTTCGACGATCTCGGTATCCGCGGGTTCGGCTTCGCCCCGCTGAAACTCCCGCCGGAGCTGGACTTCGCAGGAATGTTCCACGGCGTGGACGAGCGGGTGCCGGTGGACGGACTGAAGTTCGGGGTGCGGGTGCTCGACCGGTTCATCGAGCAGAGCTGAATACGGTGTGAATCTCCTGCCTCCGGCGCCGAGTTCGCTGAATCGGGTGAACACGCCGATGTGTTCGTAGCTTCAACGGCCTTTTCTTCGTTGCAGTGAGTGCGGTCCGCGGCTGGGATCGTCATTGCCTACAAGGAGGAATAATGATCAAGAAGGTCGCCGCTGCTGCGGCGCTGGCCGGTGGTGTCGTGCTCGCCGGTGCTGGCCTGGCCGTTGCGGACTCGGGTGCCCAGGGTGCGTCGCTGAACTCCCCCGGTGTGGTGTCCGGCAACGTGATCCAGGTTCCGGTGCACGTTCCGGTGAACGCCTGCGGCAACACGATCTCCGTGGTCGGCCTGCTGAACCCCTCCTTCGGCGAGTACTGCGTCAACAAGTGACTTTCTGACGTCCTTTGGCGTTGTACCTGCACCCGTAAGGGTCCGACTCGGCGCAGCTGTGGAAAGCGAATTCTGCATTCCGGAGCCGCTGAGGATATTTAGGCGGACGGGTGGGTCCCTTCGGGGATCGTCACCCGTCCGCATTCCTGTAAGGCACTAGGCAGGGGAACTACCTATGAGACAGGTCGCACGAAAGGGCCTGATCACCGCGGCGGCCGCCAGTGGCGTACTCGCCCTGGCCGCCGGCTATGCACACGCCGACGCGGGAGCCGCCGGAGGCGCGGCCAACTCGCCCGGCGTGGGATCCGGCAACAACGTCCAGGTTCCGGTCCACGTACCGGTGAACGCCTGCGGTAACACCGTCAATGTCGTCGGGCTGCTCAACCCCGCGTTCGGCAACCACTGCGCCAACGGCGGCGGTGGCGCAGCGCAGGGCGGCCGTCACCACACCGGTGGCGGCGCGGGCGCGGCCGGCCAGGCGTCGAACTCGCCCGGCATCGTGTCGGGCAACAACGTCCAGGCGCCGGTCGACGTTCCGGTGAACGCCTGCGGCAACCAGGTCTCGGGTGGCGGACTGCTGAACCCCGCGTTCGGCAACCACTGCGCCAACGAGACGCCGACCCGTCCGGGTGTACCGCAGCACCCCGGCAGGCCGCACCACCCGGTCACGCCGCACCACCCCGGCAAGCCCCACCACCCGGGCACGCCGGAGCGTCCGGTGACGCCGCACCACCCGGGCACGCCGAGCCACCACACGCCGGTCACCCACCAGCAGACCGGTGGGCACACCCCGCACGTGACGCCGGCCAAGCCCGTGGGGCAGCTTGCGCACACCGGCGCGGGCTCGATCGGGTACGCGGTGCCGGCCAGCGCCGGGCTGCTGCTCGGGGGCGCCGTGCTCTACCGCAGGGCGCGCGCCGCACGCCGGTGACCGTCCGCGGATAGCGCACCAGGCGCACGACGGAGCGGGCCCCGCCTCGGCGGGGCCCGCTCTGCTGTGCTCAGCCGCCGGCGGCGGTCACCACGTGGCGCGCAGCTGCCGGATGATCCGGCGGCGCAGGCGCACCTTGCGGCTCCCGTCGGGATTCAGACGCAGCCGGTCCAACTCCCAGTGCCCGTACTCGGCATGGTCGGTCAGCAGGCGCGTGGCAGCCTTCCGGGACACGCCCCGGGGCACATACACATCACAGAATTCGTATTCCGGCATCGCATCTATTGTGCGGGACCGGCCCCGGTACGGATAGCGTCTGCACTATGTCTGATGCTGCGCAGCCTTCCGCTGCCGAGGTACGTGCCGCCGCCGAGGCGGTCAAAGCCGCGCTGGACCGTCACCTCGACGCGGTCGAACGCCGCTCGGGGGAGGACGATCCGGCCGTCTACGCCGCGTTCGACGAGCTCGCCGCGGCCGCTGAGGTCTATGACGAGCTGCTCTACGACACCTACGACGAGGTCACCCCCTTCGAGATCCCCGGGAACGACGCGCTGCCCGCCTACGCGGGCCCGGAGGAGCCGAGCGCGCTGAGCGTGCTGATCCGGCGCGACTACACCGTCGCCGAACCGCAGCGGCTGCTGCACCAGGCGCAGCGCGTGGCCGACCTCGATCCGGACGCGGCCGACGACGCCGCGGCCGGGAGCGCCGACGCCGCCGCGGTCGTCGGGACCAGCGTGCATGCCGCGCTGGGGGTTGCTGTTCGGCGAGTTCGAACCGGACGAGATCGCCTCCCGGCACAAGGAGTTCGGCCTGGAGGAGGGCGACTCCACCCTGTGGGTGGCGGCCGCCGACGATCCGGCCGAGCCGGGGGAGTGGCTGTCCGCGCCGTTCGACCAGGCCGATCCCCAGCGGGTGGTGTGCCGCTTCGACGTCAGCGCGGTCTTCGACGAGGAACTCGGCGACGACGACCTGATGGAGCCGCTCGACCACGAGCGGTGAGCGGGGGCGGGTGCGCCGCCGCGCCGGCGCACCCGCTTCCGGAGACGACGCCGCCCCGGACCGTCGGCAGGGATCCTGCTGACGGTCCGGGGCGGCGGCCGTACGGGCCCGGCGGGGCTCAGCCGTCCGCCGAGGGCTCCTGAGTGGTCTGCGCGCTCTGCTGGAGGAGGGTGCGCAGCCGGGTGGTGCGTTCCTTGACGGGCACCTCGGCGACCGCCCGGGGCAGCGCCTGGTCGACGCCCTGGACCACCGAGAGATGGCGCTCGCCGCGGCTGAAGGCGGTGTAGACCCAGGCGCGGGTCAGACCGCCGGCAGCATCCCCGGGGAGCACGACCACCGCGGCGGGCCAGCGCATCCCGGCGGCCTGGTGCGCGGTCAGCGCCCAACCGTGGCGCACGGCTCCCGCGCCGACCTGCTCGCGCGGCACTACGACCGCCGCGCCGTCGCAGTCGAGCCGCAGCCCGGACGCGTCCGCGCCGGTGACCGTGCCGGGCACCGTACGGCCGGGGGCGGGGGCGTAGGCCACCCGGTCGCCGGGGTCGAAGCCGCCGAACCGGCCGGGGCCGGGGTTGAGCCGCTCCTTCAGGGCGGTGTTCAGCGCGCGGGTGCCGGCCGCGCCGCCGTGGCCGACCGTGATCACCTGCGTCCGGTCCGCGGGGACCCCCAGCGCCCGGGGCACGGAGTCGGCGACCAGCTGGACGGTGCGGTGCACCGCCTCACCGGCATCGCGCGCCGGGACGATCACCACCTCCTTGCCGGGCGCCTCTACCTGGCTCAGCTCGCCGATGCCGATGCCGGACACCAGCTCGCCGATCGGCCCGAAGTCCGGGGTGCGGGAGGCGACCTGGGGGCAGAAGCGGGCCGCGAGCAGATCGGCGAACAGCCGTCCGGGACCGGCCGACCACAGGACGCCCGGGTCGCCGCTGAGCACCAGCCGGGTCCCGTCGGGCAGCGACTCGACGAGGAGCGCGGCGGTCTCCAGATCCAGCTGCGGGGCGTCCAGCACCACCAGCAGATCGAGGGCGAGGGCGCCGTCGGTGTCCCGGCCGGGGCCCTGCTGCCCGGACAGCAGTCCGGAGACGGTCACGGCGGCGCTGTCGAGGGCAGGGCCGGGGGCGGTGCCGGGGGCCGCGGTGCCGGGCGCGCAGGCGGCGAGGTCGGCGGCCAGGCGGCGGCGGCCGTTCTCGGTGTGGGTGGCGCCGAAGGCCAGCAGGCCCAGCGCGCGGGCCGCGGCGAGCAGCTCGGCCGGTTCGGCGCGGGCCGCCTCGGCGCCCGTGTGCGCCACCACGCCGCTGTGGGCGGCGGCGCGCAGGAGCTCCGCGGCCGAGGGCGACGGTGCGGCGGCCGAGGCGGCCTCCCACGCGGCGGCGGAGGGCCGCACGGGGCGGGCGGGGGTGAAGTCGTCGGTGGGGATGACGTCGTCAGTGGGGCCGGACGGCGGGGCGGATGCAGGGCCGGACGCGCGGGGCGCCTCGGGGCCGGTCCCCGCCTCGGCCTCGGCGTCGGCGTCGGTGTCGGGTGCCGGGGCGGTCTCGTCCCCGGTGGTCGTGCGGTCCTCGTCGGCTGCCGGTTCCGCCGCGGTCGTGGTGTCCTCGGCCGGGGCTTGGGCGTCGGCCGGGGCTCGGACGTCGGCCGAGGACGGGGCGTCGGCCGTCTCCGCCTCCGGTCCGGCGACCGCTTCGAAGGTGTTCAGCAGCCGTGCCAGGCCGTCGGCGACGCTCTCCTCGGCCATCGCGAACCGGTCCAGGCCCAGCAGGATCCGGACCGGCTGTGCCTCCTCCTCGTCCCCACCCGGGGCGGGGCGGGCCTTGCCCGGCTCCTCGATCGCGTCCTGGAAGACCAGCACGGCACCGTCCGCGATGGCGGTCTGCAGGGCCTCGTCGGGGTCGGGCACCGCGCGCTGGGCGAGCGCCGCACGCAGCGTGGAGGCCTCCAGGGCGGAGTGCCCGGCGACGGCGGCCTGTTCCAGCAGCCAGCCGACCAGCGCCTGCGCGCGCCGCTCGTCGTCCGGCCCGCAGGCGGGGCCGAGCAGCGCGCGGGCGAAGCCGTCGGCCTGCTCGGGGCGCACCCCGGGCACGGCGAGCAGCTGCCAGGGGTCCTCGTGCAGCGTCTCGGCGGCCTGCTCCCCGAGCACCTCGGCGGCCCGGTCCGCCAGCGCCTCGGGGGCGCCGCCGGCCGCGAGGACCTGCCGTACGCCGTCGGCCCCGGGGGCGTACGCGGCCGGGCCGTGGGCCGCCGCGGGGCCGGTGGGGGCGGTCGCCCCGGCGGACGGTCCCATGGCGCCGCCGTCCACGGGGGGACGGGCCGGTCCGTCGGCCCCGGAGGCGGGGTGCTGCCGGGACGGTTCCGGGGCCGGGCCCGCCGGGTGCTGCTGCGGTGCGGGGCCTGCGGAGGACGGGGACCCCGCGGCGGGCTGCTGCCGGGCGGCCGCGGCCGGTTTGGCGGGGCGCGGGGTGTCGGCGAAGAAGGAGGCGGCCGAGCGCTCGCCGGTCTCCACGGCCCGCACCGCCGCCGCCAGCGCCTCCGCGGTCGCCTTGGCCGATCCGGACGCCCCGGTGCCCCGGGCCGCACCGCTCGGAGCGGCGGGAGACCCCGTGCCCGCGGCCTGCGCACCGCCCGCCGCCGCGTCCTCGCCCGCCCCGGCGGCGTCCCGCGCGGGCGGCACGCCATCCGCCGCCGGGCCGTCTCCCGGAGCCTGCGCCGTCCCGCCGTCGTCCGCGGCCCCGGCCGGGCCGCCGCCGTCCCCGGCAGCACCTGCCGGAGCGCCGTCCCCCGCGGCGTATTCCCCGGTGCCGTCTCCCGCAGCGCCTTGCCGGGGGCTGTCCTCCGGAGCCGTCGTGCCGTCGTCGGACGCCGTGGCCACCCCGGAAGAGCTGGGGGCCGCCGCGTCTGCCGGGCCGTCGGTGGTCCCGCCCGGCGCCGTCGCGGGGCCGGGTGCCTGGGCATCCGCGGTCCCGGGCGCGGCCTCCTGCTCGGGCGCGGTGTCGCCGGCGAGGCGGTCGGTACTCACAGCGTGCTCCAGTCCTGATCGGGGTAGTGGTGCACCGGAGCGGACACATCGTCCAGCGCCCGGCGGATCTCGTCAGGAAGACTAAGGGCCTCCACTGACAACGCCGCGCCGAGCTGCTGTGCCGTGCGGGCGCCGAGGATCGGCGCGGTCACTCCGGGGCGGTCGCGGACCCAGGAGAGCGCGACCTGGAGGGGGGTGACGGCCAGTCCGTCGGCGGCGGTGGCGACCGCGTCCACGACCCGGCCCGCCGTCTCGTCGAGATACGGCGCGACGAACGGCGCCATGTGCTCGGAGCCGCCCCGCGAATCGGCCGGGGTACCGTGGCGGTACTTGGCCGTCAGCACCCCGCGGCCCAGCGGCGACGACGGCAGCAGACCGATGCCGAGATCGAGCGCCGCGGGCAGCACCTCCCGCTCCACGCCGCGCTGGAGCAGGGAGTACTCCATCTGCGTGCTGGCCAGGCGGTTGCGCACCCCGGGCGCCGCGAGCTGCCAGGTGCCCGCCTTGGCGAGCTGCCAGCCGGAGAAGTCCGACACCCCCACATAGCGCGCCCGTCCGCTGCTGACGGCGAGGTCGAGGGCCGCCAGGGTCTCCTCCAACGGGGTGTGCGCATCGAACGCGTGCAGCTGCCAGAGGTCGACGTAGTCCGTGCCCAGCCGCTCCAGGGACGCGTCCAGGGCGGCGAGGAGATGGCGCCGGGAGCAGTCGACCCGGCGGTCCGCCTCCAGGACGCTGCCGGCCTTCGTCGCGATCACCAGGTCGGCGCGCGGCACCAGGACCTCGGTCAGGCGGCCCAGGAGGTATTCGGCACCGCCGTCGGCGTAGATGTCCGCGGTGTCCACGAGGGTGCCGCCGGCCTCCCAGAACGCCTTGAGCTGGTCGGCGGCTTCCTGCTCGTCCGTGTCGCGGGCCCAGTTCAGGGTGCCGAGCCCGAGGCGGGTCACGCGCAGGCCCGTTCGGCCGAGGTGCCTTTGCTCCATGAGCCTTGAGATTACTGGCCGGGAGCGAGGATCAGGGGACCTGTGGACAACCCGCCGATGACGGTCGGCGCGGGTGCGCGCTACAGTCCCCGCAACAGCGACGTTACCGATCGGTAAGGGGAGCGGCATGAGGCTTGGCATCAACCTCGGCTACTGGGGCGCCGGGATGGACTCCGACAATCTCGCGGTGGCGCAGGAGGCCGACCGCCTCGGATACGACGTCTGCTGGGCCGCCGAGGCGTATGGCTCCGACGCCGCCACGGTGCTCTCCTGGGTCGCCGCGCAGACCGAGCGCATCGACATCGGTTCGGCGATCTTCCAGATCCCGGCGCGGACGCCCGCGATGACCGCGATGACGGCCGCGACCCTGGACTCCCTCTCCGGCGGCCGCTTCCGGCTCGGCCTGGGCGTCTCGGGCCCGCAGGTCTCCGAGGGCTGGTACGGCGTCAAGTTCGACAAGCCGCTGGCCCGCACCCGCGAATACGTGGACATCGTCCGCAAGGCCATGACCCGCGAGCGGCTGTCCTACGAGGGCGAGCACTGGACCCTGCCGCTGCCCGGCGGCCCCGGCAAGCCGCTGAAGCTGACCGTGCACCCGCAGCGCGAGCACATCCCGCTCTACATCGCCGCGATCGGCCCGAAGAACCTGACCCAGACCGGCGAGATCGCCGACGGCGCGCTGCTGATCTTCCCCGCCGCCGAGCATCTGGAGGAGACCGCGGTCACCCACCTCCGCGCCGGCCGCGAGAAGGCGGGCAAGACGCTGGAGGGCTTCGACATCTGCCCGACGCTGCCGCTGGCCCTCGGCGCGGACAAGGACGTCAGCGCGCTGGCCGACATGTTCCGCCCGTACACCGCCCTGTACGTCGGCGGCATGGGGAGCCGGAAGCAGAACTTCTACAACCAGCTGGCCCGGCGGATGGGATACGAGAAGGAAGCCGTCGAGATCCAGGACAAGTACCTGGCCGGCGACAAGGAGGGCGCGGCCGCCGCGATCCCGGAGCGGCTGATCGACCAGACCACGCTGCTCGGCTCCGTCGAGCGGATCGCCGAGCGGATGCAGGCCTACGCGGCGGCGGGCGTGACGACCCTGACGCTGGCGCCGGCGGGCTTCGCCCTGGAGGACCGGCTGGCGTCGCTGCGGGCGGGCACCGAGGCCCTGGAGCGCGCGGGACTGGCGTAGGGGAGTACAGAGTCGTCAGGGGCGCCGGGCGCCGTCGGGCCCGTCCCGTCGCGGTGGCCCCGTCCCGTCGCGGCCGTGGTGGGGGCTCGGGGGTCCTCCCCGCCACGGCCGTCGCGCTGCACAACGCCGTGACGGGCACGCCGGTTACGCCCGCCGCGGGGGCAGTCCTTGCCCGAACGGCCCAAGGGACCGCGACTGCGGTTGCCGCCCGTCGGACACCCCACTTGACTCGGTCTTCGCGGGTGTGTCCGTTCGGAGGTGGCGCAGATGTTCTCGGCCCGAAGCCTGTTCCAGGAGATCGTCGACAACGACGACTCCTACCGACTGTTCTGCTCCATCGCGGCCAGCGGCGAGGCCCAGGGCGGCTGGGAGAACGGCCGGATCGCCGCACTGATCCCCGCTTCCATGCGCGCCCTGGCACCCAAGGTCACCCGGCACGGCGCCGACGAGGACAAGCACGGCCGGATCTTCCACGCCCTGATGCGCAAGCGTGGCCTGACGCCCACCCCCGTACCCGGCGAGACCGACTACACCGCCCTGCTGGAGCGGCACGGCATCGGTCTGGCGCACGACAAGCTGCGCCGCAACGAACCGCTCACCGAGCTGGACATCATCACCTACCTCGCCCACAGCCGGGTCACCGAACAGCGCGCCGCCGACCAGATGGACATGCTCACCCGGCACTTCGCCGACCACCCCGAGGTGGGCAGGGCGATCCGGATGATCTCCCATGACGAGGAGAACCACCTCGCCTACTGCCACGAGGAGCTGCTGCGGCTGGCCGGCGCCGGGCACGGCCGGACCATCCAGCGGATCCTGCACGAGTGCGCCCGTGCCGAGATCGTCGTCTACCGGGACGTCAGCCTGGCCGTGATGGACCACATGGGCCGCATCCTGGCCTGGCCGAGGACGAAATCGGCCGCACTCGCCACCGGGATCCGGGCGGTGTACGGCTACGAGCGGCTGGGCGGCTGGCGGCGGATGGTCAGCCTCCGGATGCCCGAGCGGCGCGACGCGCTGGGCGGCCCGGCCACCTCGGCCCCCGAGTTCGCCTGAGCCCGGTGCCCGGGCGGGCCCGCGGCGCCGGCGTCACAGCCAGCCGCGGCGCTTGAACAGCCGGTACAGCGACACCTCGATGACCACCATCAGCCCCAGGATCGCCGGATACCCCAGGTGCCACGACAGCTCCGGCATGTCGTGGAAGTTCATGCCGTAGATGCCGGCGATCAGCGTGGGAACGGCCGCCAGCGCCGCCCAGGCCGAGATCTTGCGCATGTCGTCGTTCTGCCGGACGCCCATCTGCGCGAGATGGGCGGCGAGGATGTCCGAGAGCAGCCGGTCCAGGCCCTCCACCGACTCGTTGGCGCGGGTGAGATGGTCCTCGACATCGCGGAAGAACGGGCGCGCGTGATCGTGCACGAACGGCACCCCCGGGTTCTGCAGGCGGGCCATCGGCTCCGCCAACGGGCCGGTCGCCCGCCGGAATTCGAGCACCTGGCGCTTGAACGCGTAGATCTCGGCCGCGGTGTTCCGGGTGTCGCGGCCGCGCACCGGCGCGAACACCTCCGCCTCCAACTCCTCCAGATCCACCTGGAGTTCGGCCGCCACGTCGATGTAGTGGTCCACCACCGCGTCGCTGACCGCGTAGAGCACCGCGCCCGGGCCGTGCCGCAGGATCTCCGGGTGCTCCTCCAGCCGGTGGCGCACCGCGGCCAGCGGGCTGGCCTCCCCGTGGCGGACGGTCACCACGAACGAGTCGCCCACGAAGACCATCAGCTCCGACGACGTCACCGTGTCCGCCCGGTCGTCGTAGGTGACCGGCTTCAGCACCATGAACAGGGAATCGTCGTAGACCTCCAGCTTGGGCCGTTGGTGCGCCTTGAGGGCGTCCTCGATCGCCAGCGGGTGCAGGGCGAACTCGGACCTGACGCGCGCGAACTCCTCCTCGGTCGGCTCGTACATCCCCAGCCACAGGAAGGAGTGCCCCTCGGCCCGCGCCGCGTGCAGGGCATCGGAGAAGTCCGTCGCGCACTCGTTGCGACGGCCCTCCCGGTAGATGGCGCAGTCCACGATCACACCTGGCATTCTCGCCCCTCGTCCGGCCACCTGCCAGAAAGGCGCCCGCGGAACGTAGGCTGGCGGCCATGCCCACGCTGATCCTGGTGCGGCACGGCCGCTCCACCGCCAACACCGCCGGGGTGCTCGCCGGGCGGGCGCCCGGAGTCGCCCTCGACGAGCGCGGCGCCGCCCAGTCCGCCGCGCTGCCCGCCCGCCTGGCCCAGGTGCCGCTGACCGCCGTCGTCTCCAGCCCGCTGCAGCGCTGCCGGGAGACCGTGCAGCCGCTGCTGGACGCCCGGCCGTCGCTGACCCTGCACATCGAGGACCGGATCAACGAATGCGACTACGGCGACTGGTCGGGCCGCAAACTCGCCGAACTGGGCGACGAGCCGCTGATGGAGATCGTCCAGCGGCACCCCTCCGCGGCCGCCTTCCCCGGCGGTGAGTCGATGCGGGCCATGCAGGCGCGGGCGGTGGACGCGGTGCGCGACTGGAACGCCCGGATCGAGGAGGCGCACGGCCCCGAGGCCACCTACGCCATGTGCGCGCACGGCGACATCATCAAGGCGCTGGTCGCCGACGCCCTGGGCATGCACCTCGACCTGTTCCAGCGGATCTCCGTCGAGCCCTGCTCGGTCACCGCGATCCGCTTCACGCGGCTGCGCCCCTATCTCGTACGGCTCGGGGACACCGGTGACTTCGGCTCGCTCGCGCCCCGGGAGGACGGGGGCGGCGCGGCGGCCGACCGGGACGCGGCCGTCGGTGGTGGTGCGGGAGCAGCGTGATCAGTCGGCGCAGTAGGGTGGTGCGACGGCGCTGCCCGCCACGCCCCTGCGATCCGCGCAGTGACCGCAGGACGTGCAGCGACCGCAGTGACCCCGCAGTCGAGCAATCGGAGCAGGACGTTGTCCCGTCAGGTGTTCTTCTACGACGCGCCGGACCGCTTCGTGGCCGGTACGGTCGGGCTGCCTGGCCGCCGTAGCTTCTACCTCCAGGCCACCGCGGCCGGCCGCACCACCAGCGTCGCCCTGGAGAAGACCCAGGTCGCGGCCCTCGCCGAGCGGATCGACGAGCTGCTGGACGAGGTCGTACGGCGCAGCGGCGGCAACGCTCCGGTGCCCGCGGTCTCGCCCGCCGAGCTGGCCGACGCCGCCCCGCTGGAGAGCCCGGTCGAGGAGGAATTCCGGGTCGGCACGATGGCGCTGGCCTGGGACGGCGAGGACGAGCGGATGATCGTCGAGGCGCAGGCCCTGGTCGAGCTGGACGCGGACGACGACGAGGAGCTGGCCGACGCCGAGGAGCGGCTGCTCCAGGACGACGAGAACGGCCCGCCGATGCTGCGGGTGCGCCTCACCGGCACCATGGCCAGGGCCTTCGCCAAGCGGGCGCTGGAGGTCGTCAACGCCGGCCGCCCGCCGTGCCCGCTGTGCAGCCTGCCGCTCGACCCGGAGGGACACGTATGCCCGCGCCAGAACGGATACCGGCGGGACGCCTGAGCGCCATGGAGCCCGCCGCCCGCCCGGCCGCGCCGCTGCCCGGTCCCGCCGATCCGCAGGACCCGCCGCCGGCCACGCCCTCGCCCGCCCCGGATCCGCGCGTCGTCCTCCTCGCCGAAGGGGAGCTGACCGTGCGCGGCCGCGTCCCGGAGGCGTCCAACGCGGTGCTCTACTGCACGGTCGCGTACGACGGCACCGGCGGCACCTGTGTCTACAAGCCGGTCGCCGGCGAGCGCCCGCTGTGGGACTTCCCCGACGGCACCCTCGCCCAGCGCGAGGTGGCCGCGTACGAGGTCTCCCGGGCCTGCGGCTGGGACCTGATCCCCCCGACGGTGCTGCGGGACGGGCCGTACGGCACCGGCATGGTCCAGGAGTGGATCGAGCCGCCGGAGAGCGGCGAGGCGGTGCCCGAGCTGCTGGCTCTCGTCGAGGGCGAGGAGCCGGGCCCGGGCTGGAAGGCGGTCGGCCTCGCGCAGACCGGCGAGGGCGGCACGGCGCTGCTGGTGCACGCCGACGACCCGCGGCTGCGGCGGCTCGCGGTCCTCGACGCGGTGATCAACAACGGTGACCGCAAGGGCGGCCATCTGCTGCCCGGCGCCGACGGGGCGTTCTTCGCCATCGACCACGGCGTGACCTTCCACGCCGAGGACAAGCTGCGCACGCTGCTGTGGGGGTGGGCGGGGGAGCCGCTGACCGAGGAGGCGCTCGCGGTCCTGCGGGACCTGCGCACCTCGCTGGAGGACGGCGGGCCGCTCGCCGCCCGACTGGCCGAACTGATCACGGACCACGAGACCGAGGCGCTGCGGGCGCGGGTGGACCGGCTGCTGGAGAGCGGCCGCCACCCGGAGCCGAGCGGCGAATGGCCCGCCATCCCCTGGCCGCCCGTCTGACCGCACGGGCACGGGCACGGGGCGGGCGCCGCGCGGGGGAGCCGGGCCCCCGTATGGCACGCCCGTCCGTCGAACACAAGACCGCCTTTCCGGTCAGAGTCCCGGTCCGGTTCGTATGCGGAACATCCGTCCGGTTAGGCTCATGTCATGCATGCATGGCCCGCTTCTGAGGTCCCCGCCCTGCCCGGCCAGGGCCGCGACCTGAGGATCCACGACACCGCGACCGGCGGACGGGTGACCCTCGCCCCCGGTCCCGTCGCCCGTATCTATGTCTGCGGCATCACGCCGTACGACGCCACCCACATGGGGCACGCGGCGACCTACAACGCGTTCGACCTGGTTCAGCGCGTGTGGCTCGACACGAAGCGCCAGGTGCACTACGTGCAGAACGTCACCGATGTCGACGACCCGCTGCTGGAGCGGGCCGTGGCCACCGGCGACGACTGGACGGCACTCGCCGAGCGCGAGACCGCCCTCTTCCGCGAGGACATGACGGCCCTGCGGATGCTGCCGCCCCGCCACTACATCGGCGCGGTCGAGGCGATACCCGGCATCGTTCCGCTGGTGGAACGGCTGCGGGAGGCCGGCGCCGCCTACGAGCTGGACGGCGACATCTACTTCTCCGTCGCCTCCGACCCGCACTTCGGCGAGGTCTCCCGGCTGGACGCCGAGGCGATGCGGCTGCTGTCCGCCGAGCGCGGCGGCGACCCGGAGCGCGAGGGCAAGAAGAACCCGCTCGACCCGATGCTGTGGATGGCGGCCCGGGACGGCGAGCCGAGCTGGGACGGCGGCTCGCTGGGCCGCGGCCGGCCCGGCTGGCACATCGAGTGCGTCGCCATCGCGCTGGACCACCTCGGCATGGGCTTCGACGTCCAGGGCGGCGGCTCCGATCTCGCCTTCCCGCACCACGAGATGGGCGCCTCGCACGCCCAGGCGCTCACCGGTGAGCACCCGTTCGCCAAGGCGTATGTGCACGCCGGGATGGTGGGCCTGAACGGCGAGAAGATGTCCAAGTCCAAGGGCAACCTCGTCTTCGTCTCGACGGTGCGGCGCGAGGGCACCGACCCCGCCGCGATCCGGCTGGCGCTGCTCGCCCACCACTACCGGGCCGACTGGGAGTGGACCGACGCCGTGCTGGAGCAGGCCGTGGAGCGGCTGGCGCGCTGGCGTGCCGCGGTCTCCCGTCCCGACGGCCCGTCCGCCGACGCCCTGGTCGAGGAGATCCGTACGGCGCTCGCCGACGACCTGGACTCCCCGGCGGCGCTGGCGGCCGTGGACCGCTGGGCCGCGGCCCAGCAGGACGGCGGCGGCACCGACGAGGGCGCCCCCGGGCTCGCCTCCCGCGCGGTCGACGCGCTCCTCGGCGTGGCCCTGTAACACCTGCGTTCTCAGCTCCCGGGGGCGCCTTCACCGGCCGGTGGAGGCGCCCCCGTGCGTGTGCGGCGGGAGCGGAAATCCAGCAGTCCGCCGCAAGAGTCCATGGTGGCGGGCCCCGCGGGCGGGCTAGAGCTTGCGGTCATGAGGACACCAACCAGACTGCGGGCGGCGGTCGTTGCCGCGCTGCTCGGACTCGCGCTGGCGGCCGCGGGGCCGGCGGGCAGCGTACGGGCCGACGGCCGGGCGCCCGAACGGACCGTCGGCGACATCACCGGTTTCGCGGCGGACGGGCCCGTCTACCGGCTGCACGCGGGCCGCGCCGAGGCGCGCGTCAGCTTCGTCACCCCGCGCACCTTCCGCCTCGAACTCGCCCCCGACGGCACCTTCTCCGACCCCACCGGCAAGGACATCGTGCTGCCCCAGGGCGCGCCGCCCGCCACCCACTGGCGGGACGCCGGCGACGCCTACGAACTCAGCACCTCCCAGGTCACCCTGCGGGCCTTCAAGGCGCCGCTGCGCTTCGAGCTGCGGCGCGCCGACGGCTCGCTGGTCTGGTCCGAGACGAAGGGGCTGAGCTGGGACGACAAGACCACCACCCAGACCCTCGCGCGCGGCGCCGACGAGCAGTTCTACGGCGCCGGCATGCAGAACGGCCGCGGCAACACCTCCCACCGCGGCCACACCACCGAGGTCGGGGTGGACTACCACTGGGACGACGGGGGACACCCCAACTCCGTCCCCTTCTACCTCTCCTCCGCCGGGTACGGCGTCTTCCGCAACACCTACGCGCCCAACACCTACGCCTTCGACGACCCGGTGACGACGAGCGCGCGCGAACGGCGCTTCGACGCCTACTACTTCGCCGGGCCGAGCGCCAAGGACGTCATCGGCCAGTACACCTCGCTGACCGGAAAGCCCTTCCTGCCGCCGCTGTACGGCCTGGAGATGGGGGACTCGGACTGCTATCTGCACAACGCGAACCGCGGTGAGCGGCACACCCTGGACGCCCTGAAGGTCGCCGACGGCTATAGGGACAACGACCTGCCCAACGGCTGGATGCTGGTCAACGACGGCTACGGCTGCGGCTATGAGCACCTCGCCGAGACCGCACAGGGCCTCGGCGCGCGGAAGATGACACTCGGGCTGTGGACCGAGGACGGCATCGCCAAACTCGCCGACCAGGTGAAGGCGGGCCAGCGGATCGCGAAACTCGATGTCGCCTGGGTCGGCGACGGCTACAAGTTCGCCCTGGACGGCTGCAAGGACGCCTACCGCGGCATCGAGGACAACAGCGACGCGCGGGGCTTCACCTGGGCCCCGGAGAGCTGGTCGGGCGCCCAGCGCTGCGGCGTCCAGTGGTCCGGCGACCAGAGCGGCAGCTGGGACTACATCCGCTGGCAGATCCCCACCTACGCCGGCGCCACCATGTCCGGACTGGCCTACACGACCGGCGACGTGGACGGCATCTTCGGCGGCAGCCCCAAGACGTATGCCCGCGACCTGCAGTGGAAGTCCTTCCTCCCGGCGATGATGACGATGGACGGCTGGGCGCCCGCCGACAAGCAGCCCTACCGCCAGGGCGAGCCCTACACCTCCATCAACCGGAGGTACCTGAAGCTCAAGGAGTCGCTGCTGCCCTACATGTATTCCCACGCGGCCCGGGCGACCCGCACCGGCGTCGGCCCGGTGCGTCCGCTGTGGCTCGAATACCCCGGTGACCCGAAAGCCGGCACCGACGCAGCGAAGTACGAGTTCCTCTCCGGGCGGGACTTCCTCGTCGCGCCCGTCTACCGGGACACCGACACCCGCGACGGGATCTATCTGCCCAAGGGCACCTGGACCGACTACTGGTCCGGCCGCACCTACCAGGGGCCGACGACCGTCAACGGCTACAGCGCCCCGCTGCACACCCTGCCGCTGTTCGTCCGGGCCGGTGCCGCCGTCCCCATGTGGCCGGGCATCCGCTCCTACCGGGACCGCACGGCGCACTCCCCGCTCGCCTGGGACATCTATCCGCAGGGCCGCTCCTCCTTCACGCTCTACGAGGACGACGGCGTCACCCGCGCGCACCGGCGGGGCCACAGCGCCACCCAGCGGGTGCGGGTGGCGGCGCCGCGCTCCGGCGGCGGCGACGTCCGGATCGAGGTGGGCGCCCTGCGCGGCGCCTACCACGGCAAGCAGACGGCCCGGCCCTACCGCTTCACCGTGCACACCGGCGACGCGCCCCGTGCCGTCGAACTCGGCGGCCGGCCGCTGCGGCAGCTGCGCTCCGCGCGGGCGTTCCGGGCGGCCGCCGAGGGGTGGCGCTACGACCCCGCGGACCGCGCGGGCGTCGTACAGATCAAGACCGCCACCCGCACCACCGGCCGTGCCTTCGCCCTGGCGCTGAAGGGCGCGAGCGCCGTGGGCGGCAGGACGCCGGGCGCCGCGGCCGTCGTCGACACCCCCGGCGGGCAGGAGGTGACCAAGGGCGCGCCGACGGCCGTGCGGACGGCCGTGACCGCCGGCACCCGGGACGCGCGGGATGTCTCGGTGACGCTGTCCGCCCCCGCGGGCTGGAGCGCCTCGGCGCCCGTGCACCGGCGGCGGATCGCGGCCGGCACCACCCGGCGGGAGACGCAGACGCTCACCGCGCCGCGGGACGCCGCCGGCGCGGATCCGGTCACCGTCACCGCGACCGTCCGCTACCGCGCGGCCGGGGCGTGGCGGACGGCGGTCCACCGGTTCGAGGTGCGGGCCGTGCCGCGGGCGCCCGCCGGGGACACCTGGGCGAGCGACCTGGAATGGCTGAGCGCCACCAACGGATACGGTCCGGCCGAACGCGACCGCAGCAACGGGGAGTCGGGCGCGGCGGACGGCGCCGCGCTCACCCTCGCCGGGAAGACCTACGCCAAGGGCATCGGGGCGCACGCCGACTCCGACCTGGAGTTCTTCACCGGCGGGCGCTGCACCTCGCTCACCGCGGAGGTGGGCATCGACGACGAGATCGCCGACTACGGCGAGGTCGCGTTCTCGGTGGAGGCGGACGGCGCGGTGCGGTGGACCTCACCGAAGCTGACCGGGGCCTCGGCGCCGGTCGCGGTGGACGTGCCGCTCGGCGGGGCCCGGCACGTGCGGCTGAAGGTGACCGACACCGACGGCAAGAAGTCCGGCGATCACGGCGACTGGGCGGGGGCGCGCTTCCACTGCGCGCGCTGAGCGCGCCGCGCCACGTACGCGGGGCGCCGGACCGGCATGGCGGCCGGTCCGGCGCCCCGGCGTGCGGGGTCAGTTCCCGCTGTCCTCGGGGCCGTCCTCCGGCCTCCCGGAGTCGGCGGCGTCCGCGCCGCCGGCCGGGGCCGCGCCGTCGGAGTCCGCGGCGCCCTTCTCGGGGCCCGCGTCCTGGGTGCCGGTGTCGTCGCCGGGGCGGTGCTCGCGGGGCTCCTTGGGCGCCGGACGGGGCGGGCGGGTGCGGCCGGCCGCGGGGTCGCGGTGGAAGGAGCTGTCGGTGAGCCCGCCCTCGGTCGCCACGCCGGGGCCGGTCTGCGGGTCCCGGCGGCGCAGATACCGCTCGAACTCGCGGGCGATGGCCTCGCCGGACGCCTCCGGGAGGTCCGCGGTGTCCCGCGCCTCCTCCAGGGACTGGACGTACTCGGCGACCTCGCTGTCCTCGGCGGCCAGCTGGTCCACGCCCAGCTGCCAGGCCCGGGCGTCCTCGCTCAGCTCGCCGAGCGGGATCCGCACGTCGAGGAGGTCCTCCAGGCGGTTGAGCAGGGCGAGGCTGGCCTTCGGGTTGGGCGGCTGCGACACATAGTGCGGCACCGCGGCCCACAGGCTCACCGCCGGGACGCCGGCATGGGTGCACGCCTCCTGGAGGATGCCGACGATGCCCGTCGGGCCCTCGTAGCGCGACTCCTCCAGATCCAGCCGGCCGGCGAGTTCCGCGTCGGAGGTGACGCCGCTGACCGGGACCGGGCGGGTGTGCGGGGTGTCGCCGAGCAGCGAGCCCAGCACCACCAGCATCTCCACCCCCAACTCATGGGCGAAACCGAGGATCTCGTTGCAGAACGAGCGCCAGCGCATGCTGGGCTCGATCCCGCGGACCAGGACGAGGTCCCGCTTGCGCCCCTTGCCGTCCGCGTCGCCGATACGGACGACGGAGAGCCGGGTCGTGGGCCACGTGATCTTGCGTACGCCGCCGTCCAGGAAGACGGTGGGGCGGTTCACCTGGAAGTCGTAGTAGTCCTCCGCGTCGAGCGCGGCGAAGACCTCGCCCTTCCACTCCCGGTCCAGATGCGCGACCGCGGCGGAGGCGGCGTCGCCGGCGTCGTTCCAGCCTTCGAACGCGGCCACCATGACCGGGTCGATCAGCTCGGGCACCCCCTCGAGCTCGATCACCCAGCGCCTCCTTCCGACCGGTCCGGCCGCCTGGGGCGGCCGCCGGCAGCAGTTCCATTGCGTGCGATCCCAACACTACGGCTTCTGTGGTGCCCCTCTGCAGCCCCTTTCCGGGAAGCGGTGGTGATTCATCCGACCTGTCCGGGCTTCTTCCCGCCCAACTCCCGTACGCGGGCGGGACTTCGCCTCGCGCGGAGGGCAATACATCGGAGGACCCGGAAAGGTCCGATGTTCTTCCCCACCCTCCCAGGGGGCATGCGCATGGCCGGTTCCGATACCCTCACCGCCCTCGAATGCCACGACATCCGCTTCCCCGCCTCGGACCGGCCCGACGGCTCGGACGCCATGCACCCGGACCCCGACCACTCCGCCGCCCACGTCGTGCTCCGCACCACCGGCGGCCCGCAGGGACACGGCCTCCGCTTCACCATAGGACGCGGCAACGAGGTCATGACCGCCGCGATCCGGTCGCTCGCGCCCCACCTCACCGGCCGCCCGCCGGGCATCCGCGCCACGCTGGAGGCGCCCCTGGAGCGGCTCGGGGTGGACGCGGTCGGCATCGTCCTCCTGCACGACGTCGAGGACCCTATGCGGGAGGTGTAGAGGACCTCTGCGCGAGGTGTATGAGACCGGCTTCCCGGCCCTGGCCGAGCTGCGCGCGCAGGGGAGGGTGCGGGCGATCGGCTTCGGCAACTCCGGCCTGCTGGCCGATCCGTCACCGGGCACGCCCTGCAACTACGCCTCGGCACCCGCCCTATTGCTGCACCGTGCCCGACAACTGGCCGCGACTCGCGCGGAGTTCGACGTCCCGTTCAAGGCGGCGGCGCTGCGCTTCCCGTTCGGGCACCCCGCCGTCGCCCCGGCGGTCGTCGGCGCGGCCACGGCCGGCGAGATGCCGAGAACGCCGCGCTGTGCGCCCGTCGGATCCCGGACGCGCTGTGGCATACGCTCGTCGCCCGCGGCCTGCTCGACCCCGATCTGCCGCTGCCCCTGCACGACCGAGCCCGCCCCGGAGCGCACCCCTGATGCGTATCGACGCCCATCACCACCTGTGGGACCTGAGCCGGCGCGGTCAGCCGTGGAGGGACGGGCCCTGGGCCGATCCGATCCGCCGCAGCTACCCGCTGTCCGACCTCACCCCGCATCTGACCGGGCACCGCATCGACGCCACAATCGTGGTCCAGTCCACGGCCTCCTCCGAGGAGACCGCCGAACTGCTCGCCCTAGCCGCGGGGGAGGGGCCGGTCGCCGGCGTCGTCGGCTGGGCGGACCTGTGCGACCCGGCGCTCGACGAGGTCCTCGCGGCGCTGCCCGCCGGTCTCGTGGGCGTCCGCCACCAGGTGCGGGACGAACCGGACCCCGACTGGCTCACCCGCCCCGGCGTCCTGCGCGGCCTGGGCACCCTGGCCGAGGCCGGACTCGTCTACGACCTGCTGGTCACCCCGCGGGAACTGCCCGCCGCGCACGCCGCCGTCCGCGCCCTGCCGCAGCTGTCCTTCGTCCTGGACCACGCCGCGAAACCGGCCGTGGCGAGGGGCGACTGGCAGCCGTGGGCGGCCGCGATCACCGCGCTGGCCGCCCTGCCGAACGTCAGCTGCAAGCTCTCCGGCCTGGTCACCGAGGCCGACTGGGAGGCCTGGCGGCCGCAGCAGATCCTGCCCTACGCCCGGCATGTGCTGGACGCCTTCGGCCCCGGCCGGGTGATGTTCGGCTCCGACTGGCCGGTGTGCACGCTGGCCGCCGGCTACGAGGATGTGGTCGCGCTCGCGGAGTCGGCCACCGGCCAGCTCACCGGGGCGGAGCGGGCGGCCGTCTTCGGCGGCACGGCCGGGCGGGTGTACGGCGTCGGGGCGTCATAGCGCCCGGGCGGCGGGAGCGCGGGACCTCACAGCGAGGAGCGCAGCCACTGCTCCACACTGGCGATGTGCACCGTGGCCCAGGCCCGCGCCGCCTCCGCGTCCCGGTCGCGCAGCGCACCGAGGATCGCCCGGTGCTCGGCGAGGATGCGCGCCACGGCGTCCTTCTGCGCCAGCCCCCGCCAGACCCGGGCCCGGGTGGTCGGCCCGGACAGCCCCTCCAGCAGGGAGCAGAGCACGGAGTTGCCGGTGGCCGCGACGATCCCGCGGTGGAACTCCAGATCGCCGGCGACCAGGTCCTCGACGGAGGGCGACGCGCCCAGCGCGTTCAACTGCGTCTCCAGGGCGTCCAGTTCCTCCTCCCGGATCCGTCCCGCCGCCATGGCCGTGGCGGCCGGTTCCAGGATCCGGCGGACGGCGAGGAACTCCAGCACCGTGTCGTCGCGGTGGAAGTCCACCACGAAGCTCATGGCCTCCAGCAGAAGCGTGGGGTCCAGGCTGGTGACGTACGTGCCGTCGCCCTGGCGCACGTCCAGGACGCGGATCAGGGAGAGCGCGCGCACCGCCTCCCGCAGGGAGTTGCGGGACAGGCCCAGCTCGGCCGCCAGCTCGCTCTCCTTCGGCAGCCGGTCGCCCGGCCGCAGCGCGCCGGAGACGATCATGCCCTTGATCTTCTCGATGGCCTCGTCGGTGACCGCCATGCCGACCTCCCCGCCCGGATCCGGTCCGGATCTCGCCCTCCGGACGCCCGGCTCAGACCTCCGATGTCTGAGCCCAGTATGGCCGGTGCGGCCGGGAGACCCCTAGGGGCGGACACGGGAAATGACGAGGGGGCGGCCCTGTGGACCGCCCCCTCGTCAGAGGCCGTGCGTCACCGTGACGCACCGTCGGCTGCCGGCACCGCCGGCGCCCGGGCTCAGCCTTCCAGCATGTCCTTGACCTTGGTCCGGACGTCCTCCGTGTCCAGGCCGCGGATCGTCAGGGTGGTGCGGCGGCGCAGCACGTCGTCGACCGTCTCGGCCCACTCGTGGTCGCGGGCGTAGGCGACCTGCGCCCAGATCTCCGGCGCGTCGGGGTGGATGCGCTCGGCCAGCGCCGGGTTCTCGTTCGCCAGCCGGGCGATGTCGAAGGACAGCGAACCGTAGTGGGTGGCGAGGTGCCGGGCGGTCTCCGGGGCCATCCGCGGGCCGGGCGTGCCGCCGTCGATGAGCAGCCGGTGCGCCACCGCGTTCGGGTTGGCGATACCGGGCAGCGGGAGCTTCTTCGGCAGGTGCGCGATCGGCTCCATGTCCTCGGCCAGCGGGTGGCCGGGCAGCGCCGCGAGCTTGTTCATGACCGTGCGGCCGATGTGCCGGAAGGTCGTCCACTTGCCGCCGGCCACCGACAGCATGCCGCCGCTGCCCTCGGTCACGACCGTCTCGCGCTTGGCCTTGGAGGTGTCGCCGGGGCCGCCGGGCAGCACCCGCAGACCCGCGAACGAGTACGTGATCAGATCGCGCGACAGCTGCTGGTCGCGGACGGAGAAGGCCGCCTCGTCCAGGATCTGGGCGGTGTCCTTCTCGGTGACCGCGACATCCGCCGGGTCGCCCTCGAACTCCTCGTCCGTGGTGCCCAGCAGCAGCATGTCCTCCCAGGGGAGGGCGAAGGTGATGCGGTACTTGTCGATCGGGGTGGCCAGCGCGGCCTTCCAGGGGGCGGTGCGCTTGAGGACCAGGTGCGCGCCCTTCGACAGCCGGATGGAGGGGGCCGCGTTCGCGTCCTCCATCTTGCGCAGGTGGTCCACCCACGGGCCGGTGGCGTTGAGGACCAGGCGGGCGTTGACGCCGAACTCCTCGCCCTCCATGCGGTCCTTGAGCTCCGCGCCGGTGACCCGGCCCTGGGTGAAGCGCAGCCCGGTGACCTCGGCGTGGTTGAGGACCGTGGCGCCGGCCGCGACCGCCGCGCGGACGGTCATCAGGGCCATCCGGGAGTCGTTCATCTGGTCGTCGCCGTACACGGCCACGGCCTTGAGGTTGTCCGTCCGCAGCTCGGGCACGTCGCGCTGCGCCTTGGCCGGGGATATGACGTGGCCGACGCCGTCGCCGAACGCGGACAGCGCCGAGTAGGCGAAGACGCCCGCGCCCAGCTTGGCCGCGCCGTGCGGGCCGCCCTTGTAGACGGGCAGGTAGAAGGTCAGGGGGTTGGCGAGGTGCGGTGCCACCTGGCGGGACACCGCACGACGCTCGAAGTGGTTCTCCGCCACCAGCTTGACCGCGCCGGTCTGCAGGTAGCGCAGACCGCCGTGGAGCAGCTTGGAGGAGGCGGAGGAGGTGGCGCCGGCGAAGTCACCGGCGTCCACCAGGGCAACCCGCAGTCCGGCCTGAGCGGCGTGCCAGGCGGTGGAGATGCCCAGGATGCCGCCGCCGATCACCAGGAGGTCGTACGTCGCCTTGGAAAGCTGCTCCCGAGTCTCGGCGCGGCTCGCGTGCGAACCGGTGGCCGGGTGCGTCCCGAGTGCCGGGGCGCTCTGCAGGGTGCTCATTTTTACTCCTCGACAGTGCTGTCATCGAGCCAGCCCATGGACCGTTCCACAGCCTTGAGCCAGCTCTTGTACTCGCGGTCACGGGTGGCCGCATCCATGCGGGGGGTCCACTCGGCGGCCCGGCGCCAGTTGGCGCGCAGTTCGTCGGTGCTGGACCAGAAGCCGACGGCCAGTCCGGCCGCGTAGGCGGCGCCGAGGCAGGTCGTCTCGGCGACCATCGGGCGCACCACGGGCGCGTCCAGGAAGTCCGAGATGGTCTGCATCAGCAGGTTGTTGGAGGTCATGCCGCCGTCGACCTTGAGCGCGGTCAGCTCGACGCCGGAGTCCTTGGTCATGGCATCGGTGATCTCGCGGGTCTGCCAGGCGGTGGCCTCGAGCACGGCGCGCGCGATGTGCGCCTTGGTGACGTAGCGGGTCAGGCCCGCGATGACGCCGCGCGCGTCCGAGCGCCAGTAGGGGGCGAACAGGCCGGAGAAGGCCGGCACGAAGTACGCGCCGCCGTTGTCCTCGACCGTGCTGGCCAGGGTCTCGATCTCGGCCGCGCTGTTGATCAGGCCCATCTGGTCGCGCATCCACTGGACGAGCGAGCCGGTGACGGCGATGGAGCCTTCCAGGGCGTAGACCGGCTGCTGGTCGCCGATGCGGTAGCCGACGGTGGTCAGCAGCCCGTTGTAGGAGTTGACCGGCTCGTGGCCGGTGTTCATCAGCATGAAGGTGCCGGTGCCGTACGTGGACTTGGCCTCGCCCTGCTCGAAGCAGGTCTGGCCGAACAGCGCGGCCTGCTGGTCGCCGAGCGCCGAGGCGACCGGGACGCCGGCCAGCACGCCGCCGACGGTGTGGCCGTAGACCTCGGCGGAGGACTTGATCTCCGGCAGCACGGCGGCCGGGATGTCCATCGAGGCGAGGATCTTCTCGTCCCAGCGCAGGCCGTGCAGGTTCATCAGCAGGGTGCGCGAGGCGTTGGTGACGTCGGTGACGTGCACACCGCCGTCGACGCCGCCGGTGAGGTTCCAGATGACCCAGGAGTCCATCGTGCCGAAGAGGATGTCGCCGCGCTCGGCGCGCTCGCGCAGGCCCTCGACGTTGTCGAGCAGCCAGCGGATCTTCGGGCCGGCGAAGTACGAGGCCAGCGGCAGGCCGGTCTCGCGGCGGAAGCGGTCCTGGCCGACGTTGCGGCCCAGCTCCTTGCAGAGCGCGTCGGTGCGGGTGTCCTGCCAGACGATGGCGTTGTGGACCGGCTCACCGGTGGTGCGGTCCCACATTACGGTGGTCTCGCGCTGGTTGGTGATGCCGATGGCCTTGACGTCGGCGGCGCTCAGCCCGGCCTTGTGGACCGCGCTGTCGACGACCTGCTGGACGTTGGTCCAGATCTCGGTGGCGTCGTGCTCGACCCAGCCCGGCTTCGGGAAGATCTGCTCGTGCTCCTTCTGGTCGACCGAGACGATCCGGCCGTCCTTGTCGAAGACGATGCAGCGGCTGGACGTGGTGCCCTGGTCGATGGCCGCGATGAACGGGCCGTGCCCGTGGGAGGAAGCGCCGTGCCCGTGGGAGGCGGTGCTGGGGTTCTCGCTCATGGTGTGTGCTCCAAGAAGTCTGTGCGGGCGGTCGGGGCGGTCAGGCGGCTCAGGCGAACGCCACCTGGTAGATGCCTCCGGCGATGGCGCCGCCGATCAGCGGGCCGACGACCGGGATCCAGGCGTAGCCCCAGTCTGAACCGCCCTTGTTCGGCAGCGGCAGCAACGCGTGCACGATGCGCGGACCGAGGTCGCGGACCGGGTTGATGGCGTACCCGGTCGGGCCGCCCAGCGACAGACCGATGCCGGTGACGACCAGCGCGACCAGCAGCGTGCCGATGACGCCGACGCCCTTGCCGTTGTCGCTCAGACCGAGCGTCAGGATCGAGAGCACCAGCACGACGGTGGCGATGATCTCGGTGGCCAGGTTCTGCACGGCGTTGCGGATCTCCGGGCCGGTGGAGAAGATGCCCAGCACCGGGCCGGCCTGCGGCGCGGTGGCCTGGTCGACCAGGCCTTCGTGGCCGGTGTGATCGGCCAGCACCTCGGGGTCGGTCAGATGTGCACGGAACTGCCCGTAGTACACGATCCACACCAGCACGGCGCCGATCATGGCGCCGAGCATCTCGCCGCCGAAGTACACCGGCACCTGGCTCCACTGGATCGCGCCCTTGATGGCGAGTCCGATGGTGACCGCGGGGTTGAGGTGGGCGCCGGACTTCGCGGCGATGTAGGCACCAGTGAGGACGGCGAAGCCCCACCCGAAGGCGATGGCGACCCATCCGGCGTTGAACGCCTTGGAGCGCTTGAATGTGACGGCGGCGCAGACGCCACCGCCGAGCAAGATCAGAACAGCGGTACCGATGGTCTCGCTGATGAAGATGTCGGAGCTGGACACCCGCGACTCCTTTGTCCTTCGTCCAGGGGAAGGCGGACCCCGGGTCCCGTCCGGTGGTCCGCGCCCTCCTAGAGGGCGGTGGTCGGCCCGCGGCAATGCCCCACCATAGCGAATATTGCCGTTAGGTGTTCGACAATGCCGACCGACGAACGGCAGTTTTGTTCACCGTCAGAACCCCGTCAAGGGTTCCGTGGCCAAAAACTTAGGTGAACTTATGGGGCGAATCCGGTCAGAATCGCCCTGCACCAAGATCCCGGGACACCGCGCGTGCGCAATCCCTCACAGCAGCGACGATTTCCGGCCGCAGTTCGCCGTCCTGGCAGACCCGTTCGACCGCCCCTGTGATCCCCACCGCACCCACCGGCATCCGCCGCCGGTCGTGGATCGGCGCGGCCACCGAGGCCACGCCCTCCCAGGTCTCCTCCACGTCCGCCGCCCAGCCGCGCGCCCGGGTCAGGCCCATCAGCCCCTCGAAGTCCCCCAGGCCGGTCACCGTGCGCGGGGTGAACGCCGCCCGCTCCGCCTCGACGACCTCGCTGTGCGCGACCGGGTCGTACGCGGAGAGCACCTTGCCCAGCGCGGTGCTGTGCAGCGGCTGCATCGCGCCCACCTCCAGCACCTGCCGGCTGTCGTCCGGCCGGAAGACGTGGTGGACGACCAGCACGCCCTGCTGGTGCAGCACGCCCAGGTAGACCGCCTCGCCGCTGGAGCGGGCCAGGTCGTCGGTCCACACCAGGGCGCGGGCGCGCAGCTCGTGCACGTCCAGGTAGCTGTTGCCCAGCCGCAGCAGCTCCGCGCCCAGCTGGTAGCGGCCGGAGGCGGCGTCCTGCTCGACGAAGCCCTCCTGCTGGAGCGTGCGCAGGATGCCGTGGGCCGTGCCCTTGGCCAGTCCCAGCGAGGAGGAGATGTCGGAGAGACCCAGCCGCCGTTCCCCTCCTGCGAGCAGCCGCAGCATCGCTGCGGCGCGCTCCAGCGACTGGATGGTGCGTGCCATCGGGCAACCTCCGAAGTGAGCGGTTCGACAATGCTGAACGATATCGGTCCATGCCGACTGGAGTCAGCGAACTGACGCGACTCGGTGGAGAAGCTGGAGTCTGCCAACGATCACGCCCGGTGCCCGCAGTGGGGTGGCGCAGTGCTGTCCAGGGCGTGGAACGGGGAACACGTGTACCGGACCGGCAGCTAGGCTGGCCGGGTGCGCTCTCTGGAGGAGGGTGCAAAGCCGACAGCCGTCGCAACCACGGGAGCATCTCCATGGCCTCGAACACGCCATCGCCCATCAGCAGCACCCGCGTCGAATCCTTCCGCGAGGCCCTCGCCTCACGGGTGGTCGTCGCGGACGGCGCGATGGGCACCATGCTGCAGGCGCAGGACCCGACCATGGAGGACTTCCAGCAGCTGGAGGGCTGCAACGAGATCCTCAACATCACCCGGCCGGACATCGTGCGGTCGGTGCACGAGGAGTACTTCGCGGTCGGCGTCGACTGCGTCGAGACCAACACCTTCGGCGCGAACTTCGCCGCGCTGGCCGAGTACGACATTCCCGAGCGGGTCTTCGAGCTGTCCGAGTCCGGCGCCCGGCTGGCCCGCGAGGTGGCGGACGAGTTCACCGCCTCCACCGGCCAGCAGCGCTACGTCCTGGGCTCGATGGGCCCGGGCACCAAGCTGCCGACCCTGGGCCACGCCCCCTACGTGACACTGCGCGACGCCTACCAGCAGAACGCGGAGGGCATGATCGCCGGCGGCGCTGACGCGCTGCTGGTGGAGACCACGCAGGACCTGCTGCAGACCAAGGCCGCCGTGCTCGGCGCCCGCCGCGCCCTGAAGGCCACCGGCAGCAACCTCCCGGTGATCTGCTCGGTGACCGTCGAGACCACCGGCACCATGCTGCTGGGCTCGGAGATCGGGGCGGCGCTGACGGCGCTGGAGCCGCTGGGCATCGACATGATCGGCCTGAACTGCGCCACCGGCCCCGCCGAGATGAGCGAGCACCTGCGCTACCTCGCCCGCCACTCGCGCATCCCGCTGGCGTGCATGCCGAACGCGGGCCTGCCCGTGCTGGGCAAGAACGGCGCGCACTATCCCCTGACGGCCGGTGAGCTGGCCGACGCCCAGGAGACCTTCGTCGCCGAGTACGGCCTCTCGCTGGTCGGCGGCTGCTGCGGGACGACGCCGGAGCATCTGCGGCAGGTCGTCGAGCGGGTGCGCGGCATCGCCCCGCCCGCGCGTGCGCCGCGCCCCGAGCCGGGCGCCGCCTCCCTCTACCAGACGGTGCCCTTCCGCCAGGACACCTCGTACCTGGCGATCGGCGAGCGGACCAACGCCAACGGCTCGAAGAAGTTCCGCGAGGCGATGCTGGAAGCCCGCTGGGACGACTGCGTCGAGATGGCCCGCGACCAGATCCGCGAGGGCGCGCACATGCTCGACCTGTGCGTCGACTACGTGGGCCGGGACGGCGTCGCGGACATGGAGGAGCTGGCCGGCCGGTTCGCCACCGCCTCCACCCTCCCGATCGTGCTGGACTCCACGGAACTCGACGTCCTCCAGGCCGGGTTGGAGAAGCTCGGCGGCCGCGCGGTCCTCAACTCCGTCAACTACGAGGACGGCGACGGACCTGAGTCGCGCTTCGCGAAGGTCACCGCACTGGCCGCCGAGCACGGCGCGGCGCTGATCGCGCTGACCATCGACGAGGAGGGCCAGGCCCGCACCGTCGAGCACAAGGTCGCCATCGCCGAGCGGCTGATCGAGGACCTGACCGGCAACTGGGGCATCCACGAGTCGGACATCCTCATCGACTGCCTGACGTTCACCATCTGTACCGGCCAGGAGGAGTCCCGCGGCGACGGCATCGCCACCATCGAGGCGATCCGCGAGCTGAAGAAGCGCCACCCCGACGTGCAGACCACGCTGGGCCTGTCCAACATCTCCTTCGGCCTCAACCCGGCCGCCCGGATCGTGCTGAACTCCGTCTTCCTCGACGAGTGCGTCAAGGCCGGTCTGGACTCCGCGATCGTGCACGCCTCGAAGATCCTGCCGATCGCGCGGCTGGAGGAGGAGCAGGTCCAGGCCGCCCTCGACCTCGTCTACGACCGGCGCCGCCCCGCCCAGGGCGACGAGCCGGCCTACGACCCGCTGCAGAAGCTGATGGAGCTGTTCGAGGGCGCGACGGCCAAGTCGCTGAAGGCCGGCAAGGCCGAGGAACTGGCCGCCCTGCCGCTGGACGAGCGCCTCCAGCGCCGCATCATCGACGGCGAGAAGAACGGCCTGGAGGCCGACCTCGACACCGCCCTGGAGGAGCGCCCCGCGCTGGACATCGTCAACGAGACGCTGCTGGAGGGCATGAAGGTCGTCGGCGAGCTGTTCGGCTCCGGCCAGATGCAGCTGCCGTTCGTGCTCCAGTCGGCCGAGGTGATGAAGAGCGCGGTGGCGCATCTGGAGCCGCACATGGAGAAGTCCGACGACGAGGGCAAGGGCACCATCGTGCTGGCCACCGTCCGCGGCGATGTGCACGACATCGGCAAGAACCTCGTCGACATCATCCTCTCCAACAACGGCTACAACGTGGTCAACCTCGGCATCAAGCAGCCGGTCTCGGCGATCCTGGAGGCCGCCGAGGAGCACCGCGCCGATGTCATCGGGATGTCCGGCCTGCTGGTGAAGTCCACGGTGATCATGAAGGAGAACCTGGAGGAGCTCAACCAGCGCAAGATGGCCGCCGACTTCCCCGTCATCCTCGGCGGCGCCGCCCTCACCCGCGCCTATGTCGAGCAGGACCTCCACGAGATCTACGAGGGCGAGGTCCGCTACGCCCGCGACGCGTTCGAGGGCCTGCGCCTGATGGACGCCCTGATCGCCGTCAAGCGCGGAGTGCCCGGCGCCACTCTCCCCGAACTCAAGCAGCGCCGGGTGCCCAAGCGGGACACCGCGGTGCCGGAGATCGAGGAGCCCGAGGGCGCGGTGCGCTCCGACGTCGCCCTCGACAACCCGATCCCCGAGCCGCCGTTCTGGGGGACCCGGGTGGTCAAGGGCATCCAGCTCGCCGACTACGCGTCCTGGCTGGACGAGGGCGCGCTGTTCAAGGGCCAGTGGGGCCTCAAGCAGGCCCGCACCGGCGACGGCCCGACGTACGAGGAGCTGGTCGAGACCGAGGGCCGGCCGCGGCTGCGGGGCTGGCTGGACAAGCTGCAGACCGAGAACCTCCTCGAAGCCGCCGTCGTCCACGGCTACTTCCCCTGCCACTCCAAGGGCGACGACCTGATCCTGCTGAACGAGGACGGCACCGAGCGCACCCGCTTCACCTTCCCCCGCCAGCGCCGCGGCCGCCGGCTGTGCCTGGCCGACTACTTCCGCCCGGAGGAGTCCGGCGAGACGGACGTCGTGGGGCTCCAGGTCGTCACCGTCGGATCGAGGATCGGCGCCGCCACCGCCGAACTCTTCGAGGCCAACTCCTACCGCGACTACCTCGAACTGCACGGCCTGTCGGTCCAGCTGGCCGAGGCGCTCGCCGAGTACTGGCACGCCCGGGTCCGCGCGGAACTGGGCTTCGCGGGCGAGGACCCGGCCGACGTCGAGGACATGTTCGCGCTCAAGTACCGCGGCGCCCGCTTCTCGCTGGGCTACGGCGCCTGCCCCGACCTGGAGGACCGCGCGAAGATCGCGGACCTGCTGCGGCCGGAGCGGATCGGCGTCGAGCTCTCCGAGGAGTTCCAGCTCCACCCCGAGCAGTCCACCGACGCCATCGTGATCCACCACCCGGAGGCCAAGTACTTCAACGCGCGGTAGCCGGCCGGGCACGGAGGCGGTCCGGGCTGCCGTACGGCGCACCGGCGCCGCGTGCCCGGGCCGCGGCCGTCCCCGGAGTGCTGTGACCAGGCACACCGCGCATTCCGGAGCGGGCCGTCGTACACTTGTCGGTCCGGTAGTGGCCGGTCGTTCCCCTCACCGGGGTGGACGGCCGGCCCTTTCGTCCCTTCGGGGACGTGGCAACGGAGGTGGATGGATGACCAGCAGCATCCCCGCAGTCGGCACCCGAACGGCCGAAGCCGCGACCCTCCAGGCCGTCTTCCTCGATCTGGACGGGACCCTCGTCGACACGGAGGGTTTCTGGTGGGAGGCGGAGGCGGAAGTCTTCGCCGAACTCGGGCACATCCTCGACGACGCCCACCGCGAGGTCGTGGTCGGCGGTCCGATGACCCGCAGCGCCGGCTACCTCCTCCAGGTCACCGGCGTCGACCTCAGCCTGACCGAGCTGAGCGTGCTGCTCAACGCCGCTTTCCTGGCCCGGATCGGCCGCGGCGTCCCGCTGATGCCGGGTGCCCGCCGGCTGCTGGCCGAACTCGCCGCCCACGACGTGCCCACCGCGCTGGTCTCCGCCTCGCACCGCGCCATCGTCGACCAGATGCTGCGCTCCCTGGGCCCGGAGAACTTCCGGCTGACCCTGGCGGGCGACGACCTGCCGCGCACCAAGCCGCACCCGGACCCGTATCTGACCGCCGCCGCGCGGCTGGGCGTGGACCCGGCGCGCTGCGCGGTCATCGAGGACACCATGACCGGCGTGGCCGCAGGTGAGGCGGCCGGCTGCCCGGTCGTCGCGGTGCCGTCGGTGGCGCCGGTGCCCCCGGCCGCCGGCCGCACGATCGTGCCGTCGCTGGAAGAAGTGGATCTCCCATTTCTCCGGACGCTCATCACGGAAAGCCGCCGGACCGTGCACTGAGCGTGTCCCGGAGAAAGCCCCCGGGAACCGAGGGGAACGGCCCGCTCATTTTCCGTGACGAATGCGCTGATCGAATTGCGGCAGCACCGCGGAACCATGAATGCGTGACGTTTCTCACGCGCCAGCCCGTCGACAGCGGGGCCATCTGGTGCTCCAGGGGGCTTCTCGGGGGGCTTCTACGGGGGTAAGTGTCCGGATTGGTGGAGCAACGCGCGAATCGTTCCCCCATCCGGATATCGGTTCTGCCGCCTCCGTTATCCATACGCCATATCGATTCAACTCCTTTGTGTCTCAGCGCGGCTGGCCGTTCCTACTAATCTCGACGCGAGCAACACCTCTGCGCTGATAAGGAACCTGCCGACGATGAATCGCAAGACCTTGGTGCTGCCGGCGCTGGCCGGACTCCTGGCCCCCGTCCTCGCTGCCTGCGGCGGCAGCGGCGGCGCGGGCGACGGCGGCAATCCCATCGTCGTGGGAGTCGCCTCCCAGATCGAGGCGACCAAGGCAGCGCCCGCACCTCTCGACCCGGCACAGGCCTATGACGTCGACGCCTGGAACGTGCTGCGCAGCACCCTCCAGACCCTGATGCGCCTGCCCCGGACCGGCACCGCCCCGGTGCCCGAGGCGGCCGAGTCCTGCGGGTTCCGCGACACCCAGAACGAGCAGTACCGCTGCACCCTGCGCAGCGGCCTGAAGTTCTCCAACGGCCACGCCCTGACCGCGCAGGACGTGAAGTTCTCCATCGACCGGATGCGCGCCATCAACGACGGCAACGGCCCGGTGTCGCTGCTCAGCGGCATCGACAAGGTCGAGGCGCCCAGCGACTCGGAGGTGGTCTTCCACCTCAAGAAGCCGGACGCCACCTTCCCGCAGAAGCTCGCGACGCCGGCCGCCGCCATCGTCGACAGCGAGGTCTACCCCAAGGCCCGCCTCTACAACGGCTTCAACGTGGTCGGCTCCGGCCCCTACACCCTCAAGACCCAGCGCAAGAACGGCCGCGTCACCAAGGCGGTCTTCACCAAGAACCCCTCGTACAAGGGCGGCGAGAAGCCCAAGAGCGAGACCGTCGAGATGCGCTTCTTCGACGACTCCGCCGCCATGGAGAAGGCGCTGCGCTCGGGCGGCATCGACCTGATGAACCGCGGTCTGTCGCCCACCCAGGTCAGGGGCCTGGAGAACTCCCGCGACAACCACATCGTGCTGCAGGAGATGCCCGGCCAGGAGATCCGCTACCTCGCCTTCAACACGAAGGCCGCGGCGGTGTCCAACAAGGCCGTGCGGCAGGCGATGGCGCAGCTGGTCAACCGCTCCGAGCTGGTCCGGGACGTCTACTCCTACACCGGTGACCCGCTCTACTCGATCGTCCCCACCGGCCTCACCGGCCACATCAACTCCTTCTTCACCAAGTACGGGAACCCCAGCGTCGCCGCCGCCCGCAAGACCCTCCAGCAGGCGCACATCGACACCCCGGTGAAGCTCACGCTGACGTACACCACCCACCACTACGGCTCCAGCACCGTCAAGGAGTTCCGTACGCTCCAGCGCCAGCTCAACCAGAGCAAGCTCTTCGACGTCGACATCAAGGGCATCGACGGCTGGCAGCAGTTCCGCACGGACTCCACGGCCGGCAAGTACGCCGCCTACGGCATGGGCTGGTTCCCCGACTTCCCGGACGCGGACAACTACATCGCGCCGTTCGTCGGCAAGGGGAACTTCCTCAACTCCCCGTACCGCAGCTCCACGATCGAGTCCCAGGTCATCCCCCAGACCCGCCAGCAGACCGACCGCAACGCCGCCGCGGCCGGCTTCAAGCAGGCGCAGGACACGTTCGCCGACGACGTCCCGATCCTCCCGCTGTGGCAGGGCAAGCAGTACGTCGCCGCCCGCGACGACGTCACCGGCGTGGAATGGGCCCTCAACTCCTCCTCGTCGCTGCAGATGTGGGAGCTCGGCCGCGGCGTGGCCGACTGACCATGCGCAGCAGGCCGAGCGGGCAGAAATCCGCCGCGGTCCCCGCACCGCGGCCCGACAGGCACCACCCAGAACGTGAGGAACACTTAGTGAGGAAGCGTGACCCGCGGCTGGCTGCCCCGATCGGAGCGGGGCTGGCGACAGCTCTGCTCGCGCTCGCCGGGTGCGGCACGGACGACCCGGAAGCGGCCGGCACCGGCGAGCCCGTGGTCATGGGGATGACGAACACCACCATGGCCACCGACCCGGCAGCCGGTTACGACCCCGACTCCTGGCTGTTGTTCAACAACGTCTTCCAGTCGCTGCTGAGCTTCCCCAAGGGCGGCACCACCCCCGAGCCGGAGGCCGCCCAGCACTGCTCCTTCACCGACGGCCGGAGCACGACCTACCGGTGCACCCTCAAGGACGGTCTGAAGTTCAGCAACGGTGACGCGCTGACCTCCAAGGACGTCAAGTTCTCCTTCGACCGCACCCGGCGCATCAAGGACAAGGACGGCCCCGCCGTGATGTTCTCCGCGCTCGACAGGGTCGAGACACCGGACGCCAAGACCGTGGTCTTCCGGCTGAAGTCGCCCGACGCCACCTTCCCGATGAAGATCGCCTCGGGTGCCGGCTCGATCGTCGACCACGCCGACTACCCGGCCGACCGGCTGCGCAGCGACGGCAAGGCCACCGGGTCCGGCGTCTACACGCTCAAGGAGTACGGCCCCCACAAGGCCGTCTTCGCGGTCAACGGCTCCTACAAGGGCCCCGCGAAGGCCAAGAACTCCGGGATGACCGTGAAGTTCTTCAACGGCGCCGAGAAGCTCAAGACCGCCGTGGAGAAGGGCGACGTCGATCTGGCCTACCGCGGCCTGTCCATGAAGGACATCGCCGCGCTGGACGGCGCCTCCCTGCACCAGCAGCACGGCACCGAGGTCGTCGAGGGCGGCAGCGCCGAGGTGATGCACCTGGTCTTCAACCTCCACGACCCGGTCGCCGGCAAGCTCGGGGTCCGCAAGGCCATCGCCTACCTCCTGGACCGCTCCTCGCTGGTCCGGGACGTCTACCAGCACACCGCCGAGCCGCTGTACTCGGTCGTCCCGGCCGGCATCACGGGCCACAGCACCGCCTTCTTCGACACCTACGGCGACCAGCCCAAGCCCGACAAGGCCAAGGAAGCACTGCGCGCCGCCGGCTTCCGGGGCAAGGTGCCGCTCACCCTGTGGGCGACCCCCGACCGGTTCGGCCCCGGCACCGTCCCCGCCTTCCAGGAGATCGCCCAACAGCTCAACGCCAGCGGCCTGTTCGACGCCAAGGTGCGCAGCGTGCCCACCAAGGAGTACGAGCGGGGCGTGGAGGCCGGCCGGTTCGGCGTCTACGTCAAGGGCTGGATCCCCGACTATCCGGACCCGGACAACTTCACCCAGCCGTTCTTCGGCAAGGACAACGTCCTGTCCAACCACTACAGCTCGCCCACCATCACCGGCCGCCTGCTGCCCAAGACGGCCGACCAGCCGGACCGCGGCGCCACCAAGCCCGCCTTCCGGGAGCTGCAGAACATCATCGCCCAGGACGTGCCGGTCATACCGATATGGCAGGGCAAGCAGTACGCGGTCGCCCGCGACGGCGTCACAGGCCTGCAATGGACCCTGGACTCCTCGACCGTCTTCCGGTTCTGGGAGATCAGCAAGTCCGCCGGGGCCTGAGCGCTCCGCACACACGACGGCGGGGCCGGTCCGGGAACTCCCGGGCCGGCCCCGCTGCCGTAGTACCTCCGCCGGAGCGCGGCCGCTACTGCGCGCCGGGCCGCACCAGCCCGCTCTCGTACGCGTACACCGCCGCCTGCACCCGGTCGCGCAGCCCCAGCTTCGTCAGCACATGCCCCACATGCGTCTTGACGGTGGTCTCGCTCACGAACAGATCGGCCGCGATCTCCGCGTTCGACAGCCCGCGCGCCACCAGCTTCAGCACCTCCACCTCACGCTCGGTGAGGGTGTGCAGGGTGTCCGGCACGGACTCCTCGCCTGAGGGCAGATGGCCCGCGTACTTGTCCAGCAGCCGGCGCGTGATGCTCGGCGCGAGCATCGCCTCGCCCGCGGCCACCACCCGGATCGCCTGGACCAGCTCATCGGCCGGCGCGTCCTTGAGCAGAAAGCCGCTGGCGCCCGCGCGCAGCGCCTCGACGACGTACTCGTCCAGGTCGAACGTCGTGAGCACCAGTACCTTCGCCGGGCCGTCCTTCGCCGGGCCGGTGATCTGGCGGGTCGCCTCGACCCCGTCCATCCGGGGCATCCGGATGTCCATCAGGACCACGTCCGGCTGCAGCGCACGCACCTGCTCCAGCGCCTGGAGCCCGTCACCGGCCTCCCCGACCACCGCCAGGTCCTGCTCCGCCTCCAGAATCATCCGGAATCCCGTACGCAGCAGGGGCTGGTCGTCGACCAGCAGGACGCGGATGGCCACGAGCTCTCCTTCGTCAGGCCCCCTCCGGGCGCTCGCGAGCCGAGTCGCGAGCGCCCGGAGCGGTTCACTAGATCTGTTCCATTCTGCCCTGCGGCACCACCGCGCCGTCCGGCGGGCGCACCTCCAGGGGGTACACCGGGGGAGTGCCGCCGAATTCGGGGCAGTGCGCCTGGTGGTCGCACCAGCCGCACAGCTTGGTCGGCCGGGGCCGCCAGTCGCCCGTCGCCGTGGCCCGCTGGATCGCCTCCCACAGCGCCAGCAACTTCCGCTCCACGCCCCGCAGGTCGGCCTCGCCCGGGTCGTAGGTCACCACGTCGCCGCTGCCCAGATAGACCAGCTGGAGCCGGCGCGGCACCACCCCGCGCAGCCGCCACATCACCAGCGCGTAGAACTTCATCTGGAACAGCGCGCCCTCGGCGAACTGCGGCCGCGGCGCCTTGCCGGTCTTGTAGTCGACGATCCGCACCTCGCCGGTCGGCGCGACGTCCACCCGGTCGATGATCCCCCTCAGCCGCAGCCCCGACTCCAGCTCCGTCTCCACATACAGCTCACGGTCGGCCGGCTCCAGACGCGTCGGATCCTCCAGCGTGAACCACCGCTCCACCAGCGCCTCGGCCTCGGCCAGCCAGGTCGCCAGCCGCTCGGCCGCGGCCCCGTCCGGGGCGGCGGGCGCGGTGCCGTCCGCGGCGACCGAGCCGCCCGCGTCAACCGAGGCGGCATCCGAGGTGGCGTCCGCGAACAGTCCGGCCAGCTCCGGCCGCTTGGCGAGCAGCTTCTCCCACTCGCCGGGCACCATCGCCCGCGCCCCGGCCGCCGTACGCTCCGCCGCCGGGGCGTCGAAGAGCCGCTCCAGCACCGCGTGGACGACCGTGCCGCGCGTCGCCGCCGGGCTCGGCTTCTCCGGCAGCCGGTCGATCACCCGGAAGCGGTACAGCAGCGGGCACTGCATGAAATCGCCGGCCCGCGACGGCGACAGCGCCACCGGCGCCCGCGGCCCCTCCCCGCTCCCGGCCCCGGCGGCCTGCGCCCCCGGCCCGGCAGTCTCCTCCGCCGCCCCGGCAGCCCCGGCCCCCGCCCCGGCGGTGCCCGTCCCCGCCCCGGCGGTGTCCGTCCCCGGCCCGCCGGGCTCGCCCCGCGTGCCCGCCTCGGTCTGCTCCGCACTCCATCCCATGCCGCAAAACCCTACGGCCCGCCACTGACAGGCCGTGACGCCGCGGTAGCCGCACGGGCCCCGCAGCAGGTCGGGCCGGGGCACTCCGCATACCATCGACGCTGGACCCTTTCGCCCTGCATGATCGAGACACCAGGCCGGACAGGGCGAATGCCGTAGTCGATGAGGGGACGCCGTGGACCAGAGCGGGAAGTCGCAGGACCCCCAGGAGTCCGTGCGGCCTCAGCCGCCCGAACCGCCCGAGCAGCCTGACCCGCCCAAGGCACCCGCGCCGGGCAGGAAGGGCGGCGGAGGCGGCATCCTGATGGGCCGTCCCTTCGGCGTGCCGGTGTACGTGGCCCCCAGCTGGTTCCTCGTCGCCGCCCTGATCACCTGGGTCTTCGGCGGCCAGCTGGAGCGGGTGCTGCCCGAGCTCGGCGCCCTGCGCTACCTCGTCTCGCTCTTCTTCGCCGTCGCCTTCTACGCCTCGGTGCTGGTCCACGAGCTGGCGCACACCGTCGCCGCACTCCGCTTCAAGCTGCCCGTACGCCGCATCCAGCTCCAGTTCTTCGGCGGCGTCTCGGAGATCGAGAAGGAGACCGAGACGCCCGGCCGGGAGTTCGTCCTGGCCTTCGTCGGCCCGCTGCTCTCCCTCGTCCTCGCCGGCGTCTTCTACGCCGGGATGGCCCTGGTCGAACCGGACACGGTCCCCGGCGTGCTGCTCGCCGGCCTGATGCTCTCCAACCTCATCGTCGCGATCTTCAACCTGCTGCCCGGCCTCCCGCTGGACGGCGGCCGGATGCTGCGCGCCGTCGTCTGGAAGATCACCGGCCGCCCCATGAGCGGCACGGTCGCCGCCGCCTGGGTCGGCCGCGCGCTCGCCGTCACCGTCCTGATCGGCCTGCCGCTGCTCACCCACACCGGCGCCCTGGGCACCGCCCGCCCCGAGATCGGCGGCGCCGACTCGCTCACCGACGCCCTGCTCGCCGCGATCCTCGCCGCCATCATCTGGACAGGCGCCGGCAACAGCCTGCGCATGGCCCGGCTGCGCGAACGCCTCCCCGACCTCACCGCCCGCACCCTGACCCGCCGTGCCGTCCCCGTCGAGGCCGATACCCCGCTCTCCGAAGGACTCCGCCGGGCCAACGACTCCGGCGCCCGCGCCCTGGTCGTCGTCGACCGGCAGGGCCGGCCCACCGCCCTCGTCCGCGAGGCCGCCATCGTCGGCGTCCCCGACCACCGCCGCCCCTGGGTTGCCGTGGGCACCCTCGCCCAGGACCTCCGGGAGGGGATGCGGGTCTCCGCCGAACTCGCCGGCGAGGACCTCCTGGAGTACCTGCGCGCCACCCCCGCCACGGAGTACCTCGTCGTCGAGGAGACCGGCGAGATCTACGGGGTGCTGTCCACCGCCGACGTCGAGCGGGCCTTCGTCTCCGCCATGGCCCGCCGCCCCTGACCTCCCGCGCGCCCCGCCCGCCGTCCCCCGGGCCGTCCGGCGGCCGACCACTGGTCCGCGGCGCGCCCACGGGCCGGTAGGCTGGTCACATGTCCGAACCGACCGGTGCCGCCCGCCGTCGCGGGCCCTTCAAGGTCGGGGACCAGGTCCAGCTCACCGATCCCAAGGGACGCCACTACACCTTCACGCTCGAAGAGGGAAAAAGCTTCCACACCCACAAGGGAGCCTTCCCCCACGACGAGCTGATCGGTGCTCCCGAGGGCAGTGTTGTCCGTACCACCGGGAACGTCGCCTACCTCGCGCTGCGCCCGCTGCTCCCCGACTACGTCCTGTCCATGCCCCGCGGCGCCGCCGTGGTCTACCCCAAGGACGCGGGGCAGATCCTGGCGATGGCCGACATCTTCCCCGGCGCCCGCGTCGTCGAGGCGGGTGTGGGCTCCGGCTCGCTCAGCAGCTTCCTGCTGCGCGCCATCGGCGACGACGGCATGCTGCACTCCTACGAGCGCCGCGCCGACTTCGCCGAGATCGCCACCCAGAACGTCGAGCGCTACTTCGGCGGCCCGCACCCCGCGTGGACGCTGACCGTCGGTGACCTCCAGGACAACCTCGCCGACGCCGACGTCGACCGCGTCATCCTCGACATGCTCGCCCCCTGGGAGTGCCTGGAGGCCGTCTCCAAGGCCCTGGTCCCCGGCGGCATCCTCTGCGCCTACGTCGCCACGACCACGCAGCTGGCCCGCACCGTCGAGGCGATCCGCGAGCACGGCACCTTCAACGAGCCGTCGGCCTGGGAGACCATGGTCCGCACCTGGCACGTCGAGGGCCTCGCGGTCCGCCCCGACCACCGGATGATCGGCCACACCGGCTTCCTGCTCACCGCCCGCCGCCTCGCCGACGGCGTCGAGCCCCCGCTGCGCCGCCGCCGCCCCGCCAAGGGCGCCTACGGCGAGGACTACGCAGGACCGGGCAAGGACCGGGCGGCGGCCTCCGGCGACACCACCGCCGAGCGCGGCTGACCGACCCGCCGCACCCCGGCCGACCGCGCGGATCCGGCCATCGAATCTTCCGGCGCCGCCGACGAGTTCCCGTACGGGCACCCGCCGGCGGCGCCGTTGCGATTCCCCCCGGGATCCGCCCGGAAAACTCCGCCGGATCGGCACGGAAAACTCCCGTCCGGCCGGTTCCTTGGTGCCCCCTCCTGTGGAACGATGCTGCACACTCCCACCGCCACAGCACCTCACAGGAGTTACCCCGCGTGCAGCCCATGGCAGGCCAGGACCTCTTGCACACCCAGCCGCGCCCCATGCACTGGCTCGCCACCGCCACCGCCATTTCGGCGGTCGTCGCGGCCGCGTCCCTCCTCCAGCCCGCCGCCGCCACGGCCACCACCTCCCACGACGCCGCCGGCGGCCGGCCCCCCGCGGCGGCCCCCGATCCGGCCAGAGCCAGCTTTCCGGTCGACTGCGGACCCAACCGCCTCGACGTGGTGAAGAAGGCCTCCGCCGACCTCGACGGCGACGGGACGACCGAGACGGTCGCCGCCGTCCGCTGCCACAGCGGCACCGGCACCCCGCCCACCGGCGTCTACGTCCTGGCCGGGCCGGAAAAGGCCGGCGCGGCGCCCCGGGTCGTGGCGACCCTGGTCGCCCCCGCCCGGCAGCTCACCGTCCAAACCCTCACGGTCAGGGATGGCGCGATCTCGGCGGCGTTCCTGGGCTACTCCACCCTCGACGTGCCCCGCTGCTGCCCGGACGTGCACAAGGGGCTCAAGTGGCAATGGAAGGGCGGGAAGTTCGTTCAGAGCGATCTCCCCGCGGCCCTGGGCACCGCGCGTGCGTGATCTGTCACATGATGTGGCCGGCGGACGCGTTCCGCGCCCCGCCGGCTACTCCGCGTCCGGGCCGTAGACCTCGACGCGGTCGGTGACCCGGCGGACGTGGATGCAGTCCCCGGGGCACTCCTTCGCCGAGTCCCGCACGTCGGCGAGCAGTTTCAGCGGGACGGGCGTGGTCGCCCCCTCGTCCTGGAGCAGCTCGTCGTCGGGGCTCTTCACATAGGCCAGCCCGTCGATGTCGAGCTCGAAGACCTCCGGCGCGTACTGCGCACAGATGCCGTCCCCGGTGCACAGATCCTGATCGATCCATACTTCCAGCTCTGGGGCTTCGTCCTGCGCGCTCATCTCGCCTGCCGTCCTGCCTACGTGAACCGTTTTTGCCTAAGTGGCGCCAGCCCTGACGGGTGTTGACCGAGTCGACGATACAACCGCTCGCTTTCCGATGTTGTTGGGTGGGTATTCCCTTGGCGTGAGGACGTGCGCAAGGGTGAAGATCGGACACGCCCCGACAGTCTTTTCGATCTAGGGGTTTCAACCTGCACCGGCCCAGGTAGGGTCAGGAAGCGTCCAGCTCCTTGGAGGAGGTGAGGACCGTGGCAGCCCACGACGACGACATCAACCGCGGCATCCGGCCGGGGCGGGGGTCTGAAGATCCCGCCGGCCAGGTTGCCTATCTCGAGCAGGAGATCGCCGTCCTGCGACGCAAGCTCGCCGACTCTCCGCGGCACACGAGGATTCTCGAAGAGCGGATCGTCGAGTTGCAGACCAACCTGGCCGGCGTCTCGGCACAGAACGAGCGTCTCGCCAATACTCTCCGCGAGGCGCGCGACCAGATCGTCGCGCTCAAGGAGGAGGTCGACCGGCTCGCACAGCCGCCGGCCGGCTTCGGTGTCTTCCTGCAGACGAACGAGGACGACACGGTCGACATTTTCACCGGAGGCAGAAAACTCCGGGTCAATGTCAGCCCGAGTGTGGAGACCGAGGACCTCCGGCGCGGCCAGGAGGTCATGCTCAACGAAGCGCTCAACGTGGTCGAGGCCATGGAGTTCGAGAGCGCCGGCGACATCGTCACCCTCAAGGAGATCCTCGAGGACGGCGAGCGGGCCCTGGTGATCGGCCACACCGACGAGGAGCGGGTGGTCAGGCTCGCCGAGCCGCTGCTGGACATCACCATCCGCCCCGGCGACGCCCTGCTGCTGGAGCCCCGCTCCGGCTACGTCTACGAGGTCATCCCGAAGAGCGAGGTCGAGGAGCTCGTCCTCGAAGAGGTCCCGGACATCGACTACACCAAGATCGGTGGTCTGGGCGGCCAGATCGAGCTGATCCGGGACGCGGTCGAGCTTCCGTACCTCTACCCCGACCTCTTCAAGGAGCACGAACTCCGCCCGCCCAAGGGCGTCTTGCTCTACGGCCCGCCCGGCTGCGGCAAGACCCTCATCGCCAAGGCGGTCGCCAACTCCCTTGCCAAGAAGGTCGCCGAGGTGACCGGGCAGCCCGCGGGGAAGAGCTTCTTCCTCAACATCAAGGGCCCCGAGCTGCTCAACAAGTACGTCGGCGAGACGGAGCGGCACATCCGGCTGGTCTTCCAGCGCGCCAGGGAGAAGGCGAGCGAGGGCACCCCCGTCATCGTCTTCTTCGACGAGATGGACTCCCTCTTCCGCACCCGTGGATCCGGTGTCAGCTCGGACGTGGAGAACACCATCGTCCCGCAGCTGCTCTCCGAGATCGACGGCGTCGAGGGCCTGGAAAACGTGATCGTGATCGGTGCCTCGAACCGCGAGGACATGATCGACCCGGCCATCCTGCGCCCCGGCCGTCTCGACGTGAAGATCAAGATCGAGCGTCCGGACGCGGAGGCCGCCAAGGACATCTTCTCGAAGTACCTCACGGAAAGGCTGCCGCTGCACTCCGACGATCTCGCCGAACACGGCGAATCGCGGAAGGCCGCGGTGAGCGGGATGATCCAGTCCGTGGTCGAGCAGATGTACGCGGAATCCGAGGAGAATCGCTTCCTGGAGGTCACCTACGCCAATGGTGACAAGGAAGTCCTCTATTTCAAGGACTTCAACTCCGGTGCGATGATCGAAAACATCGTGGGACGCGCGAAGAAGATGGCCATCAAGGCCTTCCTCGAACACAATCAGAAGGGCCTTCGGGTCTCCCATCTCCTCCAGGCCTGCGTGGACGAGTTCAAGGAGAACGAGGACCTGCCCAACACCACCAACCCGGACGACTGGGCCCGGATCTCCGGAAAGAAGGGCGAGCGGATCGTATACATCCGCACGCTGGTCACCGGAAAGCAGGGCGCGGACACCGGCCGCTCCATCGACACGGTGGCGAATACCGGCCAATACCTGTAACACCGCTCTCCGGCTGCGGATGTCCTGCACGGGGCGTCCGCAGCCGGACGCATTTCCGGGAGCACCGGAACCGCTCCCCAAATGAGCGCGATGGATCAGGGAAAACCGGACTGGAGCAATGACTGTAATGATCTCCCCAGCGCCGCTAAGGCGTTCTAGGCTCTTCGGTACTACCGCTACGTCACGCTGTGCGGGCGTGGGGCACGCACAGGGACCGGAGGCACCGCGGTACGTGAGCGCCGTCCCCATCCAGGGGCGCCGCCGGGCTAGGAGGGCCGCATGACCGTACGGCGAGTAATGGGAATCGAGACGGAGTACGGGATCTCCGTCCCCGGCCACCCGAACGCCAATGCCATGCTCACCTCATCCCAGGTCGTCAACGCCTACGCGGCCGCGATGCACCGGGCACGCCGTGCCCGCTGGGACTTCGAGGAGGAGAACCCGCTGCGGGACGCCCGCGGCTTCGACCTCGCACGGGAGAACGCCGACTCCAGCCAGCTCACCGACGAGGACATCGGCCTGGCCAATGTGATCCTCACCAACGGTGCCCGGCTCTACGTCGACCACGCCCACCCGGAGTACAGCGCCCCGGAGGTCACCAATCCGCGGGACGCCGTGCTGTGGGACAAGGCCGGCGAGCGGATCATGGCCGAGGCCGCCGAACGGGCCGGCCAGGTCCCCGGCGCCCAGCCCATCCACCTCTACAAGAACAACACCGACAACAAGGGCGCCTCCTACGGCACCCATGAGAACTACCTGATGAAGCGGGAGACCCCGTTCTCGGACATCGTGCGGCACCTGACGCCGTTCTTCGTGTCCCGTCAGGTGATCACCGGCGCCGGCCGGGTCGGCATCGGCCAGGACGGCCACGAGCACGGCTTCCAGCTCAGCCAGCGCGCCGACTACTTCGAGGTGGAGGTCGGTCTCGAGACGACCCTCAAGCGGCCCATCATCAACACCCGTGACGAGCCGCACGCGGACGCGGAGAAGTACCGCCGGCTCCACGTGATCATCGGGGACGCGAACCTCTCCGAGATCTCGACGTATCTGAAGCTGGGCACCACCTCACTGGTGCTGTCCATGATCGAGGACGGTTTCATCGCCGTCGACCTGGCCGTCGACCAGCCCGTCCGCACCCTGCACCAGGTCTCGCACGATCCCGGTCTGCAACATCTGATCACGCTCCGCAGCGGCCGCACTCTCACGGGCGTACAGCTCCAGATGGAGTACTTCGAACTGGCCCGCAAATATGTCGAGGACCGTTACGGAGCGGATGCGGACGAGCAGACCAAGGACGTCCTGACCAGGTGGGAGGACGTGCTCGGCCGGCTGGAGAACGACCCGATGAGCCTGTCGGGCGAGCTGGACTGGGTCGCCAAGCGCGAGCTGATGGAGGGCTACCGCCGCCGCGACGGCCTGGACTGGGACGCCGCCCGCCTGCACCTCATCGACCTGCAGTACGCCGACGTACGGCCGGACAAGGGCCTGTACAACCGTCTGGCGGCCCGCGGCAAGATGAAGCGGCTGCTGGACGAGCCCACGGTCGAGCGGGCCGAGCAGAAGCCTCCAGAGGACACCAGGGCGTATTTCCGCGGCCGCTGCCTGGAGCAGTACGCGGACGACGTCGCGGCCGCCTCCTGGGATTCGGTCATCTTCGACCTGCCCGGTCGTGACTCTCTGCAACGGGTTCCCACGCTGGAGCCGCTGCGGGGGACCCGTAAGCACGTCAAGGAGCTCCTGGACCGCTGCCGCACCGCAGAAGAGCTGGTGAGGACGCTTTCCGGCCGCTGAACCACGGCAGGGGCACGACAAAATTCCCGACGATCCGCAGCCGATCCGGGGCTGAAATCGCCGCGGTGCGGGAATCATCGAGGTGACTCCCGGGCGTTGCAGCAAGTGCAGGGCCGATGTCGGACCCTGCTTGTAGGGTCGGATCTTGAAGGTCACATCGAGCGGGGCGAACCGAGCGGGGTGAGGGACATGGCGACCAAGGACAGCGGCGGCGGACAGGCCAAGGCCACGCGTTCCACCGAAGAGGTCGAGGAGCAGACCGAGGACGCGCAGGCCACGGACGACCTCAAGGAACGCCAGGAGAAGTTGTCGGACGACGTGGATTCCGTCCTGGACGAGATCGACGACGTACTTGAGGAAAACGCAGAGGATTTCGTGCGGAGTTTCGTGCAAAAAGGCGGACAGTAGGGTATATGTCCGACTCGGTCGGCAAGGGATGCACCGGGTGCAAACGCCGTTTACCGCTGCCCTCGTTCGCTGCGGACAAGAACCGGCGTGATGGACTCCAGGTGCGGTGTCGGGAGTGCGTGGCGGAGTACGGAGCCACGTACTACCGGCGCCGCCGCAAGGCTCTGGGGAAGACCGTGCGGGAGAGGGTGGATGTCCCGCACGGACACAAGCTGTGCCGCACCTGCGGGGAAATCAAGCCACACGGTGAATGGCACCGTAATGCGACCGCCTCCGACGGCCTTTCGACACGCTGCAAGGCGTGCCGGGCCGTCCAAAGCCGAGCAAGCCACCTCAAGCGTCACTACGGCCTCACCGTGGCCGAGCGGGACACGATGCTCAAGGAGCAGTTCGGTATCTGCCCGATCTGTCTAGAGCCAGGTCCCAAGCATGTGGATCACGACCACGATACGGGTAAGGTCCGAGGCGTACTGTGCTTCAACTGCAACTCGGCACTCGGCAAGTTGAGGGATGACCCCGACGCCATGCGCAGGGCCATCGCATATCTGGAAGGAAACGTGTGGAAGCCAATACTCGAAGCACCGGGCGTCTACCAGCTGCCTTCCTGACGCCTGGATCCTCGTCCTTCATGGATTTCCTCGGTGAACACTCACCTGCTCTGCTGCCGGGCAGCCGCCCGTTGCCGCCGGTGCAGGGTGCCATCGAGGCGCCGCACGGCACGACGATCGTGGCCGCGGCGTTCCCGGGGGGCGTGGTGCTCGCCGGCGACCGGCGGGCGACGATGGGCAATGTCATCGCGCAGCGGGACATCGAGAAGGTATTCCCGGCCGACGAGTATTCGGCGGTCGGTATCGCGGGCACGGCGGGCCTCGCGGTGGAGATGGTCAAGCTCTTCCAGCTGGAGCTGGAGCACTTCGAGAAGGTCGAGGGCGCCCAACTCTCCCTGGAGGGCAAGGCGAACCGCCTGTCGACGATGATCCGCAGCAACCTCGGCATGGCCATGCAGGGCCTGGCCGTGGTGCCGTTGTTCGCCGGCTACGACCTCGACCGCGAGAAGGGCCGTATCTTCTCGTACGACGTGACCGGCGGGCGCTCGGAGGAGCACGGTTTCGCGGCGACGGGTTCCGGCTCGGTGTTCGCGCGCAGTGCCCTCAAGAAGCTGTTCAAGGAAGACTTCACGGAGGATCAGGCGGCCACGGCCGTCGTCCAGGCGCTCTACGACGCCGCGGACGACGACTCGGCGACGGGCGGACCCGATATGGCGCGGCGGATCTACCCCATCGTCACGGTGATCACCGAGGACGGCTTCCGTCGGCTGGCCGAGACGGAGGTCTCGGAGATCGCCCGTGCCGTCTACGAGCGCCGCCTGGAACAGCCCGACGGCCCGCGCGCGGCGCTGCTCTGACGGGACGGATGGTCCGCTATGCATTCGCCAGTGAGAGAGCTTTTGACAGGAAGGGACGGATAGCCGGTGTCGACGCCGTTCTATGTCTCACCCCAGCAGGCCATGGCCGACCGCGCCGAGTACGCCCGCAAGGGCATCGCGCGCGGGCGCAGCGTCGTGGTGCTGCAGTACACCGACGGCGTGGTCTTCGTCGCCGAGAATCCCTCCCGCGCCCTGCACAAGGTCAGCGAGATCTATGACCGCATCGCCTTCGCGGCGGTCGGCAAGTACAACGAGTTCGAGAATCTGCGGATCGGCGGCGTGCGCTACGCGGATCTGCGCGGCTACACGTACGACCGTGAGGACGTGACCGCGCGGGGCCTGGCGAACGTCTACGCCCAGACGCTCGGCACGATCTTCTCCAGCGCCGCCGAGAAGCCGTACGAGGTCGAGCTGATCGTGGCCGAGGTGGGCAGCGCCCCCGAGGACGACCAGATCTACCGGCTGCCGCACGACGGCTCGATCGTGGACGAGCACGGTTCGGTGGCGGTGGGCGGCAACGCCGACCAGATCAGCAGCTATCTCGACCAGCGCCACCGCGACGGCATGACGCTGGCCGAGGCGCTCAAGCTGGCGGTGGATTCGCTGTCGCGGGACACCAACGGCGGTGAGCGCACCCTGACCGCCGAGCAGCTGGAGGTCGCGACGCTGGACCGCACGCGGCCCCAGCAGCGCAAGTTCAAGCGGATCCTGGGCCGGCAGCTCTCCCGGCTGCTGGACGAGCCCGCCACCGGGGACGCCGGCACTGCCGGGGACGCGGCCGGCGCGGAGTCGGACGCGGGTGCCGGTGCCGGGGAGTCCGGGGCGTCCGGCAAGGGCGCCAAGGGCGGGAAGGCGGGCGGCAAGGACGACTCCGAGGGGGAGTCCGGCCCGCTGCTCTGAGACACGGTTTCCGGACCGGTATCCGGATCGCGCGCCCCGGTGGGTCATCGCCCGCCGGGGCGCGCGGCGTTGCCGGGGGCGTCCGCGGGCGGGGCGGTGGAGCCGCGGGTGACCAGTTCCACCGGCAGGGCGGGGGCCGGGGCAGGGTGGCCGTCGAGCACCGCCATCAGGGCCCGCATGCCGGCCTGGCCGAACTCCTCGGCGGGCAGCCGCACGGTCGTCAGCTCCGGTTCGACGGCGACCGCCAGGGCCAGATCGTCGAATCCGGTCACGGAGACGTCCTCGGGGATCCGCAGCCCGAGCCGGCGCACCGCCTTGCAGGCGCCCGCGGCGATGATGTCGTCGTCGCAGAGCAGGGCCGTGGGGCGGGGCCCGGGGCCGGTCAGTGCGGCGTGTGCGGCCCGCAGTCCGGCGTCGATGTCCAGGGCGGCCGGCTCGCGCCGCAGCCGTGCCCCGGGGACACCGTGGAGGGCGTCGGCGAGGGCACGGGAGCGGACCTCGAACGTCCAGGAGCGCACCTCGGCCGCGAGATGGGTGATGCGGCGGTGCCCGAGGGCGACCAGATGGGTGGTCAGCTGCCGTACGCCGTCGGCGATGTCGAGGTTGACGGTGGCGGTGGCCCGGTGGTCGCCGGGGTCGCTGTCCAGCATGACCAGCGGCAGGCCGGCGTCGCGGAGGGTGGTGAGGGCGTCCGCGGCCATGGACGAGGCGATCACGCCGTCGAGGGTGGCCGCGGCGGAGTCGAAGGGGTCGCGGGCCGGGCCGATGCCCTCGGGGGAGGGGTAGAGGACGACACCGAAGCCGTGCGCGGCGGCCACCCGGGCCGCGCCGGTGTAGACGCGGGCGAAGAACTCGGTGGTCAGGGCGGGGACGACGAGGAGCACGGTGCGGGTACGGCCCATGCGCAGGCTGCGGGCGGCGAGATTGGGGCGGTAGCCCAGCGCGCGGGCGGCGTCGCGGACGGCCTCGGCCTTGCCGGGGGAGACCCTGCCGTGCCACTTGTCGCCCAGCACCAGCGAGACCGCGGCCTGGGAGACGCCGGCGAGGCGGGCGACGTCCCGGCTGGTGGTGCGGGCGGCGGCCCGGCCGCCGGGGTGCGCGGCGCCGGCCGCTCCGGTGACGGGCGCCCCCTCTGCCCGAGCGGATCCGGGAGGGTGGGGAACGGCGCTCGCACCGGGCGGTGTGGGGGCCTCGTCGCTGGTCACCGGCTGTTTCGCTCCTTGTGTGCGGCGGCCCGGGTGGACCCCGGAGTGCCGTCATGATACGTATAACCCCGGAAGTTATACGTATCACGTCCGGCCGGGCCGGACCGAGAGGGGCGGGGATGGCCGCGGGATATGCGGAGCTGCTCAGAACCCGGCACGCGGCCCGGCTCCTGGCGGGGACGCTGGCCGGGCGGCTGCCGAACGCCACCGCGGCGCTGGCGGTGGTCCTCTTCGTACGGGCCGAGGGCGGCAGCTACGCCCTGGCCGGCGCGCTCTCCGCGGTCTACGGCCTGTGCAACGCCGTCGGCCAGCCGCTGCTCGGCCGGGCGGTGGACCTCTGGGGCCAGCCGCGGGTGATGCTGCCCGCCTCGGTCGTCTCGGCGCTCGGCGCGGCGCTGCTCACGGCCGTCGGCCTGGACGTGCTCTGGCCGGCCTACGCCGCCATGGTGATCGCCGGTTTCTTCACCCCGCCCCTGGAGGGCGGTCTGCGGGCGCTGTGGCCCGGTGTGCTGCGGCGCGCGGACCGGGTGCACGCCGCCTACGCGCTGGACGCGGTCGCGCAGGAAGTCATGTTCGCGGTGGGCCCGTTGCTGGTGACGCTGTGCGTGGCGGTCTGGTCGGAGAGCGCCGCGCTGCTGGTGATCAACCTGATCGGGGTGCTCGGCGCGCTCTCCGTCGTGGTCTCGGAGCCGTCGCGGCAGTGGCGCAGCGGCCCGCGTGAGGCGCACTGGCTGGGGGCGCTGCGCTCCAAGGGGCTGCTGGTGCTGATCGGGGCGTTCTTCTTCGTGGGGCTGGCGCTGGGGTCGATCGCGGTCGCGGCGGTGGCGTACGCCGATGAGCACGGCGGCGGCATGGTCTCCAGCTGGCTGCTCTCCGCGCTGGGCGCCGGTGCGCTGGTCGGCGGAGTGGTCTACGGCGCCCGCGAGTGGCCCGGGCGGCCGGAGGGGCGGCTGCGGCTGCTGATCGGCATGCTGGCGCTGGGCTATCTGCCGCTGGTGCTGGTGCCGGATGTCGTCGGGATGACGCTGCTGACCGGGGTCGCCGGGGTGTTCCTGGCACCGGCGCTGGCCTGCGCGTTCGTGGTCGTGGACCGGCATGCGCCCAAGGGGACCGTGACGGAGGCGTTTTCGTGGCTGGTGACGACGTTCGGGGTCGGCTCGGCGATGGGAGCCTCCTTGGTGGGGCCGGCGGTCGAGCGCGGTGGCGCGGTGGCGGGATTCGCGGTCGCCGCGGCCGGCGGACTCGCCGCGGTAGTGGTCCTTTTGTCGACGAAGCGATTCCTCGGGGATCCCGTCCAGCCCACAGCTGATACGCACACGACGGAAAATGATCGAAACGGGGCGGCCGAACCCGGTTTCAGAGCAGGCCGTCAGGCGTAATGTTCAGTCATGGACCGCCGCATTTTCGGGCTGGAGAACGAGTACGGCGTCACGTGCACGTTCAGGGGACAGCGCCGACTGTCGCCTGACGAAGTGGCGCGCTACCTCTTCCGCCGTGTCGTGTCATGGGGCCGCAGCAGCAATGTCTTCCTGCGGAACGGCGCCCGCCTGTACCTGGACGTGGGTTCGCACCCGGAATACGCAACTCCCGAGTGCGACAACGTGACCGAGCTGGTCACGCACGACAAGGCCGGCGAGCGCATTCTCGAAGGCCTGCTCGTCGACGCCGAGCGCCGCCTGCACGAGGAGGGAATCGCGGGCGACGTCTACCTCTTCAAGAACAACACCGATTCGGCGGGTAACTCCTACGGCTGTCACGAGAATTATCTCGTCGCCCGTCATGGTGAGTTCTCCCGGCTCGCGGACATCCTCATCCCGTTCCTGGTCACCCGTCAGCTGCTGTGCGGCGCGGGCAAGGTGCTGCAGACCCCCAGGGGCGCCGTCTACTGCGTCAGCCAGCGCGCGGAGCACATCTGGGAGGGCGTCTCCTCGGCGACGACGCGGTCCCGGCCGATCATCAACACCCGCGACGAGCCGCACGCCGACGCCGAGCGCTACCGGCGCCTGCACGTCATCGTCGGCGACTCCAACATGTCCGAGACGACCATGATGCTGAAGGTCGGTGCCACCGATCTCGTGCTGCGCATGATCGAGGCGGGCACGGTGATGCGCGATCTGACGCTGGAGAACCCCATCCGGGCCATCCGTGAGGTCAGTCACGACATCACCGGGCAGCGCAAGGTGCGGCTGGCCAGCGGGCGCGAGGCCTCCGCGCTGGAGGTCCAGCAGGAGTACTACGACAAGGCCGTGGACTTCGTCGACCGCCGCGGCATCCGCACGGGCATCGTCGAGCAGGTGCTGGAGCTGTGGGGCCGGACGCTGGAGGCGATCCGGGACCAGGAGCTGGACCGCATCTCCACCGAGATCGACTGGGTGATGAAACATCAGCTCATCGAGCGGTACCGGACAAAGAACAACATCACCATGTCCCACCCACGGGTGGCGCAGATAGACCTCGCGTACCACGACATCCACCGCCGCCGGGGGCTCTACTACCTCCTGGAGCGGAAGGGGCAGGCCGCGCGGATCTGCAACGACCTGAAGATCTTCGAGGGCAAGTCGGTGCCCCCGCAGACCACCCGCGCGCGGCTGCGCGGCGACTTCATCCGCCGTGCCCAGGAGCAACGCCGTGATTTCACGGTCGACTGGGTGCATCTCAAGCTCAATGACCAGGCGCAGCGCACGGTCCTGTGCAAGGACCCCTTCCGGTCCGTGGACGACCGGGTGGAGAAGCTGATCGCCGGTATGTGACCCGCGGGGAATGCGGAGGTGTGCCGGGAGCCCTCGCGGCTCCCGGCACATCGCTTTGTTGTGCCGGGAGGCGCCCGGCGGCACAGGTCGTAGAGTGGCGGGCATTGCCCATTTCCCCACGAGCCCGAGTTGGACTGATGAACCTCACGAAGAACACCTGCCGCGCCGCCGCGGCGGCGCTGACCGTGCCCGTCCTGCTGTTCACCGCCGCCTGCGGGAACGACGACGGCAAGGGCTCGGCGGGCGACGCGGTCGTCAAGGTCGATGGCAAGGCAGGGGCGAAGCCCAAGATCACGGTGCCCAAGGGCGCCAAGCCGGCCGACAAGGTCGTCACCAAGACCCTCAGCGAGGGCAAGGGTGCCACCGTCAACAAGGGTGACCTGGTCCGCCTGGACTACTCGGGACAGTCGATGAAGGGCCAGAACCTCGGCAGCAGCTGGACGCCGCAGCCGGGCGCCAAGCCCGGTGGCCCGCGTCCCCAGATCGTCGCCGAGGCCAGCGACCAGGCCCAGCAGCAGCAGCTGCCGCCGAAGGTGCTGGCCGCGGTCGCCGGGCAGAAGGTCGGCAGCCGCGTCGAGGTCGAGGGCACTGCCAAGGCGCTGATCGGCGCGGGCCTGAACCCGAAGATCGGCATCAAGCCGACCGACGGCCTGGTGTGGGTCCTCGATGTCGTCGGGGCCAAGAAGGTCGACAAGAAGGCGAAGGCGGAGGGCAAGCAGGCGGCTCCGGAGAGCGGGATGCCCGAGGTGTCGGCCGAGGGCGCGAAGGCCGCGAAGATCACCGTGCCCAAGGGGGAGAAGGCGCCCAAGGACCTCAAGCAGCAGGTCCTGATCAAGGGCAAGGGCCCCGAGGTCAAGGCCGGCCAGGGCCTGATCGCGCAGTACACCGGCGTGAAGTGGGAGGACGGCAAGAAGTTCGACTCCTCCTGGGACCACGGTGGCGCGACCGCGTTCCAGATCGGCGCCGGCCAGGTCGTCCCGGGCTGGGACAAGGCGCTGGTGGGCAAGCACGTCGGTGACCGGGTCGAGATCGTGATCCCGCCGAAGCTGGCCTACGGCGGCAACCCGCAGAGCGGGCTGGACAAGAACACCCTGGTCTTCTCGGTCGACATCGTCGGCACGGTCTGACAGCGGCACCGGCAAGATCTGCAAGACTGGCCCGGTAATCGTAAAGATTCGTAAGTAGGAGCACATCCGTGAGCATCGACAAGCCCGAGATCGACTTTCCTGAGGGCCCGGCTCCCACCGAGCTCGAGATCGTGGACCTGACGGAGGGCGACGGGCCGGTCGCCAAGGCCGGGGACACCGTCTCCGTCCACTACGTCGGCGTGTCCTTCAGCACCGGCGAGGAGTTCGACGCGAGCTGGAACCGCGGCAAGCCGCTGCAGTTCCAGCTGGGCGCCGGCCAGGTCATCGCCGGCTGGGACCAGGGCGTGCAGGGCATGAAGGTCGGCGGCCGCCGCCGGCTCACCATCCCCGCGCACCTCGCCTACGGCGACCGCGGCGCCGGCGGCGGGCGGATCGCCCCGGGCGAGACGCTGATCTTCGTCTGCGACCTGGTCTCGGTCTGAGACCACGCCGGCCGCCCCTCGGGGCCACGGCTGACGCACCCCAGGGCCCGTGCCGCCATGGCACGGGCCCTCGGCTTTTGCCCTGACCACCCCGAGCGGTACGGTCAACGATCGGGAGTTCAACGAGAAAGGGCGTCGATGGCCATTGCCAAGGCCGAGCGGCTGATGAACCTGGCGCTGTGCCTGCTGGGGACGCGACGCCCGCTGACCAAGCGTGAGCTGAGGTCGTCCATCGAGGCCTATATCGAGGCCGGCAACGACGACTCGTTCAACCGCATGTTCGAGCGGGACAAGGATGATCTGCGGGAGCTCGGACTGGTCATCGAGACCGTCGAGGGCATCGACGGCGACATCGGCTACCTCGCCCGGCGCGACAGCAACCGCCTGCCCCCGATCACGCTGGACGCCGAGGAGGCCGCCGCCCTCGGGCTCGCCGCGAAGATCTGGCAGCAGGCCCGGCTGGCCGGCGCCGCCTCCGGCGCGCTGCAGAAGCTGCGCGCGGCCGGGATGCCGCTGGCCGGCGAGGGCGCGGACCTCGACGCCGGGCAGCCGCACAGCGCGCTGGAGCCGCGGATCCCCGCCCACGAGGCCGCGTTCGAGCCGCTGATGCTGGCCTGCCGCGACCGCCGGCCGGTCGTCTTCGACTACCGCAAGTCCACCGCGGCCCACCCCGAGCAGCGGCAGGTCGAACCCTGGATCCTGGAGTGCTGGCGGGGCCACTGGTACGTCGCCGGCTGGGACCGCGAGCGCGCGGCGGAGCGGGTCTTCCGGCTCTCCCGCATCACCGGCAAGGTCCGCTCCCGGCAAGGGAAGTTCACCGCTCCGGTGCCCGACCACGTCACGGTCCGCGAGACCGTCGAGAGCTGGGCCGGGGAGACCGCCACCGGCACCGCCCGCATCAAGCTCCGTGCCGAGCACGGCTATCCGCTGCGCGCCCGGGCGCGCACCGTCCGCGCGCTGGGCGACGGCTGGGACGAGCTGGAGATCCCCAACGGCCACGGACTCGACGCCTGGCTCGTGGAGTTCGGGCCCGACGTGGTCGTACTGGAACCCGCGGAACTGCGCGCCGAGGTCATCGACCGGCTGCGCGCCGTGGCCAAGGGCTGAGAGGGATACGAGACCCATGGCGACGAACGCGATCGACCAGACCCGCCGGATGCTGTCCCTGGTGACCTATCTGCGCGAGCGCCCCGGTGCCCGCGTCGGGGACGTCGCCCGTGCCTTCGGCATCACCGAGGACGAGCTGATCGCCGACCTCGACGTCCTGCCGATGTGCGGGACGAGCTTCCGCGGCGGCGACCTCCTGGACATCGACACCGACGGCGACCGCATCTGGTGGCACAACCCCGACGACGTCGCCGAGCCGCTGCGGCTGGCCGCCGACGAGGCGACCGCGCTGCTGGTCGCGGCCCGCGCGGTGGCCACCCTGCCCGGGCTGCGCGAGGGCGACCGCCAGGCGCTGCTGCGCGCCACCGCCAAGCTGGAGGCGGCGGCCGGCGAGGCGGCCGGCGCCAGCTCCCGGCTCTCGGTGACCTTCGAGTCCGAGGGCGGGGTCTTCGCCGACGTCGACCGCGCCATCGCCGAGCGGCGCCGGCTGTGGCTGCGCTACTACTCACCGGCGCGCGACGAGCTGACCGAGCGCGAGGTCGACCCGATCCGGCTGTTCGCCGTCGGCCACACCTATATGGAGGCGTGGTGCCGGCTCTCGGAGGCCCGCCGCACCTTCCGGCTCGACCGGGTCGCCGAGATCAAGCTGCTGGACGCGGCGGCCGACCCGCCCCCGGTCGAGCTGCGCGATCTGTCGGAGGGCCTGGTGCAGCCCGCGGCCGAGGACCCCGAGGTCTGCATCGAGGTCGGGCCCGGCGGCCGCTGGGTCGCCGAGTACTACCCGCACGACAGCGCCGAGGAGCTTCCCGACGGCGGTCTGCGGATCACCCTGCGCACCCCCGACCCGGCCTCGCTGCGGCGGCTGGCGCTGCGGCTGGGCCGGGACGGCCGGATCGTGGCGCCGCAGGCCCTGGCGGACAGCGCACGGCAGGCCGCCGACCAGGCACTCGCGGCATACGGCGAGTGAGCCCCGCACCGCCGGGGGACGAAGCAGGAGGCAGCGAGGGATGACGACGACCAAGACGGCCGCCGGACTGGTGGGCCTGGCCGGCCCGGTGTTCTTCAAGGCCGCCTGCCCGGACTGCCGGGGCCGCTTCGAGCTGGCCTCCGACGCCTTCCGGCTGGCGATCGGCGCCAGCAGCCGCACCACCTTCTACTCCTTCACCTGCCCCGACTGCCGGCACGCGGTGCGCAAGCCGGCCGGTGAGCGGATCATCGAGCTGCTCACCGGCGGCGGGGTCCGCACGCTGCGGCTGCACACGGGCTGACGGGTAGGCTCGCCGCATGCTCTGGCCCATGATCGCAATCGCCCTCGGCTTCGCCGGGATCGCCGTGCTCGGCGTCCTGGCCGTCCGCGTCTTCGCGGAGGTGCGGCGGCTGGCCCGGCAGGTCGGGGCGTCCTCCGAGCGGATCCAGCGGGCCGCCGAGGACCTGGAGCGGGCGGCGACCCCGCTCGCCTCCCGGGCGCCCGGCACCGGCCGGGACTGACCGCGGGACGCGGGGACGTCGCCGGGGGCGGCGGCGCTCTGCTGCCCCGGCGGCCGGAGGGGTACGCTGATTCGCGGTGCGTACAGAGCGGCGGTCGAGGCAATCGGGACGACGCACGGGCATTGCCCGGCGTTCACCACCGAACGTTACGATCGAGTGAGCACCAGGACGCCAGTCCGACCCTATCGGCAGGCACCACAGCAGACGCCGCCCCGGCGAGAAGGTAGTCGCACATGCTCAGCAACCTGAGGCCCTCCGAGATCATTCTGATCCTCGTCGTTATTGTGCTGCTGTTCGGCGCGAAGAAGCTTCCGGACATGGCGCGTTCGCTCGGCAAGTCGGCCCGCATCCTCAAGAGCGAGGCCAAGGCCATGAAGAAGGAGGGCGAGACCGAGGGCGGTGCCGGTGCCGGCTCGTCCGAGGCCTCCGACGGTGCCCAGCAGGCCCCTCGCACGATCCAGGCGGCTCCCGGTGATGTGAACAGCTCGCGCCCCGTGGCCGAGCCGCAGCACACCACCAAGCAGAGCTGACCCGAACCGATCCCGTCGGCCGGTCCGGCCGGCAAGGGCTGATGCACGAGACGAGGACGTGGGTTGCCCAAGTCTGCCCGCAAGCAGGAGAAGGACCCCGAGGGGCGGATGCCCCTCGCCGCGCATCTGCGTGAGCTGCGCAACCGGCTGCTGAAGTCGGTGCTCGCCGTCTGCGTGATCACCGCGGTGGCGATGTGGCAGTACGACGCGATCGCCCACTTCATCACGGGGCCGGTGATCGACGCGGTCGGCTGCCCCCGGGGCACCGCGACCACCGGGCCGCGCAGCCACCCCTGCGCGGAGGTCACCGCCAACGGTCTGCTGGCGCCCTTCACCATCCTGCTCAAGCTGTCCCTCACGGTGGGCGTCGTCGGCGCCAGCCCGATCTGGCTCTACCAGCTCTGGGCCTTCCTCGCGCCGGGTCTGCACCGGCACGAGAAGAAGTACGCGCTGAGCTTCGTCGCCGCCGGCGTCCCGCTCTTCCTCGGCGGCGCCTACCTCGCCTACGCGGTGCTGCCGACCACCGCGGGCGCCCTGGTCGGCCTGACCCCCGACGACTGGGCCAACCTCTTCCCGGCCGACGAGTTCTTCGACATCGTCACGCGCATGGTCGTGGTCTTCGGCCTCGCCTTCGAACTCCCGCTGCTCCTGGTGCTGCTCAACTTCGGCGGTGTGGTCACCGGCCGCCGGATCATGAGCTGGTGGCGGTTCATGGTGCTGGGCATCACGATCTTCTCGGCCATCGCCACCCCGACCGGTGACCCGCTGACCATGAGTCTGCTGGCCGCGCCGATCGTGGTGCTGTACTTCGGCGCCGCCGGCATCTGCCTGTTCAACGACCGCCGCCGCAAGCTGGGCAACCCGGACGCCGGACTGGACGACGACGAGGCCTCGGAGCTGGATCTGACGCCGTCCGCGCTCGGGGAGGCCGAGCCGGTCGCCTCCGGGCGGATGCTGCCCGAACAGGCCGCCGGCGACCGCGCCGACGACGGGCCGCGGCGCCCCGGCGGCTACGACGACGTGACCTGACCCGGGGCGAACGGCCATGATCGGTCGTGACCTGGCGTGATGGATCGTTACCCGGTGTGATCCGGGGCGGCCCGGCCGGTCCCCGGCGGCCCCCGTGCGCGATGCGCCGGGGGCCGCCGGTGTTCCGGGCGGCCCGGCGCGCCGCAGAGGAGGCCGGCGGACCGGCGCCGCGGGACCGCCGGGTAAAGGGCCGCCATAAAGATCGGGTCGTTGTCAGAGGTGGCCGGTAGGCTCGTAGACACGATGACCGAGGACATGTCCCCTGCTGAGCGCTATGCCGCCGCCAAGCTCCGGGCGGCCGAGCAGGCCACCGCACTCGCCCCTTTCCGAGAGATGTACGACTTCGGCCTGGATCCGTTCCAGATCGAGGCGTGCGAGGCCCTGGAGGCCGGCAAGGGCGTGCTGGTCGCGGCCCCCACTGGATCCGGCAAGACGATCGTCGGCGAATTCGCCGTCCACCTGGCCCTGGAGCAGGGCCGCAAATGCTTCTACACCACGCCCATCAAGGCGCTGTCCAACCAGAAGTACCAGGATCTGGTCAAGCGTTACGGCGCCGACAAGGTCGGTCTGCTGACCGGCGACAACAGCGTCAACTCCGAAGCCCCGGTGGTCGTGATGACCACCGAGGTGCTGCGCAACATGCTCTACGCCGGCTCCCGCTCGCTGACCGGCCTCGGCTATGTGGTCATGGACGAGGTGCACTACCTCTCCGACCGCTTCCGGGGTGCCGTATGGGAGGAGGTGATCATCCATCTCCCCGATTCGGTGACCCTGGTCTCGCTGTCGGCCACGGTCTCCAACGCCGAGGAGTTCGGCGACTGGCTGGACACCGTCCGCGGGGACACCGAGGTGATCGTCTCCGAGCACCGCCCGGTCCCGCTGTGGCAGCACGTCCTCGCGGGCCGCCGCATCTACGACCTGTTCGAGGAGCGGGAGGGGCAGAGCGGCAGCCGCCGCGCGGTCAACCCGGATCTGGAGCGGCTGGCGCGGATGGAGAACTCCCGGCCGACGTTCGGCCGGGACAAGCGCCGGGGCCGCACCATGCGCGAGGCGGACCGCGAGCGCGAGCGGCGCCAGCGGTCGCGGATCTGGACGCCGAGCCGGCCCGAGGTCATCGACCGCCTCGACAACGAGGGCCTGCTGCCCGCCATCACCTTCATCTTCAGCCGCGCCGGCTGCGAGGCCGCCGTCCAGCAGTGCCTGTATTCGGGCCTGCGGCTCAACGACCAGGAGGGCCGCGAGGAGGTCCGCCGCATAGTCGAGGCACGGACGGCCGGGATCGCCGACGACGACCTCCATGTGCTGGGCTACTTCGAGTGGCTGGAGGCCCTGGAGCGGGGCATCGCGGCGCACCACGCCGGCATGCTGCCGACGTTCAAGGAGGTCGTCGAGGAGCTGTTCGTCAAGGGCCTGGTCAAGGCCGTCTTCGCCACCGAGACGCTGGCGCTGGGCATCAACATGCCCGCGCGGTCGGTGGTGTTGGAGAAGCTGGTGAAGTGGAACGGCGAGCAGCACGCCGACATCACCCCCGGCGAGTACACGCAGCTGACCGGCCGGGCCGGGCGCCGCGGCATCGACATCGAGGGCCATGCGGTCGTGCTGTGGCAGCGCGGCATGGATCCGGGGGCGGTGGCCGGGCTCGCCGGGACGCGTACGTATCCGCTGCGGTCCTCCTTCAAACCGTCGTACAACATGGCCGTCAACCTCGTCTCCCAGTTCGGCCGGCACCGTTCGCGGGAGCTGCTGGAGATGTCCTTCGCGCAGTTCCAGGCCGACAAGTCGGTGGTCGGGATCACGCGGCAGGTGCAGAAGAACGAGGAGGGGCTCACCGGCTACCGCGGCTCGATGACCTGCCACCTCGGCGACTTCGAGGAGTACTCCCGGCTGCGGCGGGAGCTGAAGGACCGTGAGACGGAGCTGGCCCGGCAGGGCGCGGCCCAGCGCCGGGTGGCGGCCGCGGCCGCACTGGAGAAGCTCAAGCCCGGTGATGTCATCCATGTGCCGACCGGCAAGTTCGCGGGCCTGGCCCTGGTCCTCGACCCCGGGATGCCCTCGGGACGGACGAACGGCCACCGCGGCTTCGACGCGCAGGACGGCCCGCGGCCGCTGGTGCTGACCGCCGAGCGGCAGGTCAAGCGGCTGGCCTCGATCGACTTCCCGGTGCCGGTCGAGGCGCTGGACCGGATGCGCATCCCCAAGTCGTTCAACGCCCGCAGTCCGCAGTCGCGCCGGGATCTGGCGTCCGCGCTGCGGACCAAGGCCGGCCATCTCGTCCCGTCGCGGCACCGCAAGCCCCGCTCGGTGGCGGCCGACGACCGGGAGATCTCCCGGCTGCGGGCGGCCCTGCGCGCGCACCCCTGCCACGGCTGCGACGAGCGCGAGGACCACGCCCGCTGGGCCGAGCGCTACCACCGGCTGCTGCGCGACACCCGCCAGTTGGAGCGCCGCATCGAGGGGCGGACGAACACCATCGCCCGCACCTTCGACCGGATCTGCGCCCTGCTCACCGAGCTGGACTACCTCGAAGGGGACACCGTCACCGACGAGGGCCGCCGGCTCGCCCGGCTCTACGGCGAACTCGACCTGCTGGCGAGCGAATGCCTGCGCGACGGCGTCTGGGAGGGGCTGGGCCCGGCGGAGCTGGCGGCCTGCGCCTCGGCGCTGGTGTACGAGTCGCGCCAGGCCGACGACGCGGTGGCGCCCAAGCTGCCGGCCGGCAAGGCCCGGGACGCCCTGGGCGAGATGGTCCGCATCTGGGGCCGGCTCGACGCCCTGGAGGAGGACCACCGGATCAACCAGGCCGAGGGCGTCGGCCAGCGCGAACCCGATCTGGGCTTCGCCTGGGCCGCGTACCGCTGGGCCTCCGGCTTCGGGCTCGACGAGGTGCTGCGCGAGGCGGAGATGCCCGCCGGCGACTTCGTCCGCTGGTGCAAGCAGCTGATCGATGTGCTCGGTCAGATCGCCGCGGCGGCCCCGCCCGAGGGCACGGTCTCGCGCGCGGCACGCCGCGCCGTGGACGGGGTGCTGCGTGGCGTGGTGGCCTATTCGTCGGTGGGCTGAGCGTACGGCCCTCAGGGCCCGTGCACGGCGCCGCGCCCCTCCGTCCGGGAGGGGCGCGGCGCCGTGTGCGTGACGGGCGGTCAGCCGGCGGTCTCCGCCGGGTAGAGCCCGTCCAGCCAGTGCTGCCAGGCGCGGCCGGCCTTCTCGGCGTCGGTGTCGCCCTCGAAGAGGTGGAGCGTGAGGCCGACCGGCGCCCCGAAGGCGTTGCGGCCGAAGAAGCGGTACAGCCCGCCGTCGGTGCGCAGTCCGAGGAAGTGCTCGGTGCGGTAGTCGACGACCGCGTCCAGCGGGGCGGTGCCCGGCAGTTCGAGGCGCAGCCGGTCGCCCACGGCCGTCGTGGCAGTGGCACCGAGGGCGCGCAGCAGCGTCCCGAAGCCGTCGGGCGTGCGGGAGGCCGCCGGGCCCTGGACATCGGCGAAGGCCGCCGGGCGGCCGGTGAAGTACCGCAGATACTGCCCGAGGGTGTGCAGATAGAAGTCGGTGTGCAGACGGGCGCCGTCGTACTGGCCGTCCCAGTCCTCGTCGCTCATGACGCCGCTGTGCACGTACCGCAGCACGGCGGTGCCGCCGTCGCGGGCCTCGATGACGTACTCCAGCGCGTTGAACCAGCCGTCCTCGCCGTCCACGCGGACCTCGAAGCGGTGCGGCGGCTCCCAGGCAGTGACCGCGTCGTCCTCCGCGTCACTGCCCCCGACCGCGGCGACCTTCTCCTTGGGGAACATCCACGCCCCCGTACCGCTGGTGACGGCCGCGAAGACATCCTCGGGGGAGGCCGGCAGCACGACCTCGCGGCGGATCTCGAACTCCTTGGGCATGGCTACTCCTCGGTCGGTGCGGTGGGCCCCTGCGCCGGGTCCGGAGCGGGCTCGTCGGCGGCGCGGGTGAGGCTGGGGTGGAGGGCGACGATCAGCCGGTGCGGGCGCCCGCCGGCCGCCTTCTCGTCGTGGTACTTGGCGACGAGGTGGTTCACGGACGCGCCGAGCTCCTCGGCGAAGGCGGCCCGGTCGGCGGCCGAGGCGAAGCGGATCTCCCCGTCGACGGCGAAGGTCGCCAGCCGCTGCCGCGCCTTGGCCGAACGCGTGAGGAGTTCGCCCACCTCGCGCACCAGCCGGGCCGCGAGGGCCAGCAGCCAGCGGGCGGAGAGCTGGTCCGGCGCCCGGCCGGGGTCGGGCGCGACGGAGGCCAGCGCGGCGGGCGAGATCACATAGGACGCGGCCGTGGCCCGCACGATCCGCTCCGTCACATTGCCCTTGCGGCGCTCCTCGACCAGCTCGACCAGGCCGTGCCGCTCCAGGGCCCGCAGGTGGTAGTTGACCTTCTGCCGGGACAGGCCGACCTGCGCGGCCAGCGTCGTCGCCGAACCGGGCTCGGCGAGCACGGCCAGCAGGCGCGCCCGCACCGGATCCAGCGAGACCCCGGCAGCGGCCGGATCGTCGATCACTGCTACATCGATCACCCCACCAGGATGCGACCGACAAATATTGTTGTCAAGGAGGGGGAAGTTGTCGGGGGAGTGGGGGCCGGGGAGCGGAGGTGGGGTGGTCGCGGCGGCGTGCGGGCATGCCGGAGGTCCGGCGTGGGGCATGCGGGAGACCTGGCGTGCGGGCAAGCCACGGGACCCGGTGGGCAGGCCCGGGATCCGTGTCCGGGCACGCCGAGGGCCCGGAGCGTGGGTGCGTCGCTCCGGGCCCTCGGGGGGTGGCGGGGGTGGCCCTCGTTCGTGCGGGACCTCGTCGTGGCGGGGTGCTCGCCCCGGGGGTCAGGAGGCGGTCGCCGCCGGGGACTCCTGCTCGGCCTCGACGCGCTGGTTCCACTCCCGCTTGGAGGCCTGCCAGCCGTCCTCGTCGTGGCCGGCCCGCCAGTAGCCGGAGACGGACAGTGCCTCGCGGGGGATCTCCCGCTCGACGCGCAGCAGCCGGCGCAGCTCCTTCACGAAGCCGGCCTCGCCGTGCACGAACGCCTGGACCTGGCCGGCCGGGAACTCCAACGCCCGGACGGCCGCGACCAGTTCGCGGCCCACGGGGGCGTCGCCGCGGTACAGCCAGTGGATCCGGGCGCCCTCCGGGGCCGGCAGGTCCTGGCGCTCCCGGGCGTCGGCCACCTCGATGAAGGCGTGCACCGGCGCCCCCGCGGGCATCCGGTCGAGGGAGGCCGCGATGGCCGGCAGGGCGCTCTCGTCGCCCGCCAGCAGATGCCAGTCGGCGCCTGCCTCCGGGACGTAGGCGCCGCCGGGGCCGAGGAAGCGGATCTCGTCGCCCGGCCGCGCCGCGGCCGCCCAGGGCCCGGCCAGGCCCTCGTCGCCGTGCACCACGAAGTCCACGGTGAGTTCACCGGCGGCGGCATCCCAGGCGCGCACGGTGTACGTACGCGTCCGGGGCCACCGGTTGCGCGGGAACTCGGCGCGGATCCGGGCGATGTCGAACGGCTCGGGGTACGCCACGCCGGGCACCGGGAACAGCAGCTTGATGTAGTGGTCGGAGAACTCGCCGGGCGCGAACTCCGCCGGACCCACCCCGCCCAGGACCACGCGGACCATGTGCGGGGTGAGGTGCTCGGTGCGCAGCACCCGGGCGTGGTGCACGACGGGCTTCTGGCGGGACGGACGCTCGGCAGCCACGGCAATCTCCCCTGATCTGATGTTGTTAGGTCTACCTAACCTAACAGTTCATCGGCGGAGCGTGAGGAGCAGCCGCTGCAGCGCCCCGCCCAGGCCCCACCGCGCGGCCAGGGCCTCCAGCCGCTCGGGATCGGCCGGCTCGGCGGGCAGGGCGTGGTCGACCGCGGGGACGGGCACGTCGGTGGCCACCTGCACGACCTTCGGGGCGACCGCCAGGTACGGGCGGGCCTCCATCAGCCGGGTGCGCTGTGCGGGCGTCACCTTCGAGGCGGGGTCGGCGGCGGCCGCCATGATGCCCGCCAGGTCGCCGTAGGCGGCCAGCAGCTTGGCGGCGGTCTTCTCGCCGATGCCCGGAACGCCCGGCAGGCCGTCGCTGGGGTCGCCGCGCAGCAGCGCCAGATCGGCGTAACCGGGGCCGTCGACGCCGTACTTCTCGCGCAGCAGGGCCTCGTCGGTGAGCTGGAGGGTGCCGACGCCCTTGAGCGGATACAGGATGCGGATGCCGCGCCGGTCGTCGACGAGCTGGAAGAGGTCGCGGTCGCCGGTGACGATGTCCACCGGCCCCTTCGCCCGCGCGGCCAGGGTGCCGATGACGTCGTCGGCCTCGTAGCCGGCCGCGCCGACGCGGGCGATGCCCAGGGCGTCCAGGACCTCCTCGATGACCGGGACCTGCGGCGAGAGGGTGTCGGGGACCTCCTCCTCGTCGGGCTCCGCGGACCCGGCCGGGGCCTCCTCGGCGACCCGGTGCGCCTTGTACGAGGGGATCAGGTCGACCCGCCACTGCGGGCGCCAGTCGAAGTCCATGCACGCGACCAGGTCGTCGGGGTGGTGGTCCTGGACGAGCCGGGCGATGAAGTCCAGCAGTCCGCGTACGGCGTTCACGGGAGTGCCGTCCGGAGCCTTGACCGATTCCGGTACCCCGAAATAGGCGCGGAAGTAGAGCGAGGCGGTGTCGAGAAGCATCAGGCGTCGAGTCACACCCCGCATGATGCCGTATGCCCCATACGTCACATCGATGTGATCTAAGACACCGTCGCGTTTAGGCCAGATAAAGGCGGGCAGGCGCGCACGCGGAGCTGTCCGGATACGGATGCAGGCATTCCACCGGGCATGGCGGGCCGACCCCGTTGTCGCTCCACGACCTGTCGATGGGGGAGACAGGTCGTTTCTCGTGCGACAAGAGAGGCATATGTGGCCAGGCTGCAAGCCGAGCATCTGTACAAGGTGTTCGGCAGAAGACCCGAGGAAGCGGTCCGCAGGCTCCAGGCCGGTGCCGGCCGCGGGGAACTGCGCGACGAAGGCACCACCGCGGCCGTGATCGACGCCTCCATCGAGGTGGACGAGGGCCAGATCTTCGTCGTCATGGGCCTGTCCGGGTCCGGGAAGTCCACGCTGCTGCGCACCCTCAACGGACTGCTGGAGCCCACCGCGGGCACCGTGCGGATCGACGGCCAGGACCTCACCTCGCTCAGCGACAAGGAGCTGCGCGCGGTCCGCTCCGAGAAGATCTCCATGGTCTTCCAGCACTTCGCGCTCTTCCCGCACCGCAGCGTGCTGGAGAACGCCGCCTACGGCCTGGAGGTGCAGGGCATACCCCGCGCCGAGCGCACCCGGCGCGCCACCGAGGCGCTGGAGCTCACCGGGCTCAAGGGCTGGGAGAAGTCCTGGCCGGACGAGCTGTCCGGCGGGATGCAGCAGCGCGTGGGCCTGGCCCGGGCGCTGGCCACCGATGCCGATCTGCTGCTGATGGACGAGTCCTTCAGCGCCCTCGACCCGCTGATCCGGCGGGACATGCAGGACCAGCTGCTGGAACTCCAGAAGAGCCTCAAGAAGACCATCGTCTTCATCACCCACGACCTCAACGAGGCGATGCGCCTCGGCGACCGGATCGCGGTGATGCGGGACGGCCGGATCGTCCAGATCGGCAGCGCCGAGGACATCCTCCTGCGGCCCGCCAACGACTATGTCGCCTCCTTCATCCAGGACGTCGACCGCAGCCGGGTGCTCACCGCCGGCGCGGTGATGGCCGAGGTCGGCACCGTACTCGGCGCCACCGCCCCCGACGGCCGGACGCTCGCCACCGCCGCGGAGTTCCGCGCCGCGGCCCCCGCGACGGTCGGTGTCGACACCCCGCTCGCCGAGCTGTTCGCCCCCTGCTCGACCAGCACCGTGCCGGTCGCCGTGCTCGACGAGCACGGTGAGCTGGCCGGCGCCGTACCGGCCGAGCGGCTGCTCGCCGTCCTCGGCGAGTCCGCGGAGCCGGAGCCGGCCCCCGGCGTCCCCGCCCAGGACTCGGCCGCGTCCGCCACGGCGGCGCGGCTCGACAAGCAGCCCGCCCAGGACCCGGCGGCGGAGCACTCCGCGACCGCGGACGGGGACGACGAGCCCGAGGACAAGGTGATCGCCGGTGCCTAGGATCCCGATAGGCAGCTGGGCCGAGGACGCCGTCAACTGGCTCCGCGACAACCTCGACTGGCTGTTCACCCTCATCACGAAGGTGCTGAACGGCCTCTACGACGGCATTCACACGGTCCTGTCCGGGCCCGAACCGCTGCTGCTGGCCGGCATCCTCGCGGTGCTCGCGTGGTGGCTGCGCGGGCTGCCGGCCGCCGTCCTCACCTTCCTCGGCTTCGCGCTGATCGAGTCGGTCGAGCAGTGGGGCCCGACCATCGAGTCGCTCTCCCTGGTGCTGGTGGCCTGCCTGATCACCGTCGTGGTCGCCGTGCCGCTCGGTATCTGGGCGGCCCGCAGCCGGGTCGTCGGCGGGGCGCTGCGCCCGGTCCTGGACCTGATGCAGACGATGCCGGCGATGGTCTACCTCATCCCCGGCATCCTCTTCTTCGGCCTCGGCGTGGTGCCCGGCATCGTCGCCACCATCGTCTTCTCCATGCCGCCCGCGGTCCGGATGACCGAACTCGGCATCCGGCAGGTCGACGAGGAACTGGTCGAGGCGGCCGAGGCGTTCGGCACGCCGCCGCGGCGCACGCTCTTCCGGGTGCAGCTGCCGCTGGCGCTGCCCACGATCATGGCCGGTATCAACCAGGTCATCATGCTGGCGCTGTCCATGGTCGTCATCGCCGGCATGGTCGGCGGCGGCGGACTCGGCGCGTCCGTCTACAACGCGATCAGCTCGGTCGATGTGTCGCTCGGCGCCGAGGCCGGACTCGCGGTCGTCATCCTCGCCATGTACCTGGACCGGATGACCGGCGCGCTCAACGAGCGGGTCTCCCCGCTCGGGCGGCGCGCGCTGGCCAAGGCACAGGCGGCGCTGGGCGGATGGAAGTTCCTGCACTGGCGGCCCGCCACCTCCGTGGCGATGGTCGGGGTGGTCGTCCTCGCGCTGTGCGCCGGCGGGATGAGCTACTTCGACAAGGCGGGCTCCGGCTCCGGCGGCGGCAACGGCCGGCCGATCAGCCTGGGCTACGTCAACTGGGACGAGGGCAAGGCCACCACGTACCTGTGGAAGGAGATCCTGGAGCAGCGGGGCTACAAGCCCAAGGTCCAGGCCCTGGAGGCCGGCCCGCTGTTCGCCGGGCAGGCCCGCGGGGACATCGACGTGCAGACCAACGCCTGGCTGCCGACCACCCACGCCTCGTACTGGAAGAAGTACAAGGACAAGCTGGAGGACCTGGGGGCCTGGTACGACAAGACCTCGCTGGAGATCGCGGTCCCGTCGTACATGAAGGACATCAAGTCCCTCGACGACCTCAAGGGCAAGGCCGGCGAGTTCGGCGGCAAGATCACCGGCATCGAGCCGGGCGCCGGCGAGATGAAGATCCTCAAGGACAAGGTCCTCAAGGACTACGGCCTGGGCGGCGAGTACAAGGTCCAGGAGTCCAGCACCGCCTCGATGCTCAGCGAGCTGGACCGCTCGGTCCGCGCCAAGAAGCCGATCGCCGTCACGCTGTGGTCGCCGCACTGGGCGTACGACAAGTACAAGCTCACCAAGCTCAAGGACCCCAAGGGCTCCTTCGGCTCCGGGGACAGCCTGCACATGCTGGGCCGCAAGGGCTTCGCCAAGGACGAGCCCCAGGTCGCCAAGTGGATGAAGAACTTCCACCTGAACGAGAAGCAGCTCACCAGCCTCGAGGGCGACATCAAGAGCGCCGGTGAGGGCCATGAGCAGGACGGCGTGCGCACCTGGCTCAAGAAGAACCCCGGCCTGGTCGACAAGGTCGCCCCGTCCGCCGACGCCTCCTACGCCAAGGGCAAGGACGCGGGCAAGGCGCCGAACATCGGCTACCCCGCGTGGGACGAGGGCATCGCCACCACGTACCTGTGGAAGAACGTCCTGGAGAAGCGCGGCTACAAGCCGAACATCCGCAACCTCGACGTCGGGCCGATGTGGACCGGGCTGTCCACGGGCCAGATCGACGTGGAGACCGACGGCTGGCTACCGGTCGCGCAGAAGCAGTACTGGGACAAGTACAAGAAGGATCTCGTCGACATCGGGGCCTGGTACGACAAGACCTCGCTGGAGATCGCGGTCCCGTCCTACGTCAAGGGCGTCAAGACCCTCGACGATCTGCGCACGCACAAGGACGAGTTCGGCGGCAAGATCATCGGGATCGAGCCCGGTACCGGCGAGATGAAGCGCCTCAAGGACACCGTCGCCCCGGCGTACGGCCTCAAGGGCTTCGACGTCACCTCGGCCGGCACCAGCGCCATGCTCACCGAGCTGGACCGGGCGTACCGCAAGAAGGAGCCCATCGCGGTGGTGCTGTGGTCGCCGCACTGGGCCTACAGCAAGTACAAGCTCACCAAGCTCGCGGACCCCAAGGGCACCTGGGGCGCCAACAACCAGATCAAGACACTCGGCAACAAGAGCTTCCCGAAGAAGTTCCCGGAGTTCGCCGGCTGGCTGAAGAACTGGAAGATGGACGCCGAGCAGCTCGGCAGCCTGGAGAAGGACATCCAGGACGCCGGCAAGGGCAACGAGAACAAGGGCGTCGAGAAGTGGATCGGCGACCACCCGGGCATCGTCGACAAGATGGCGCCGGTGAAGTAGGCGGGTGCGGCGTGCCCGGCACGCCGCACGCGTCCGCCACCTCGTGGTGCGGTGGGCCCCGTCCCCGGCAGCGGCCGGGCGGCGGGGCCCTTCGCGTGGTCGCCCGGGCCGGGTGACCCGTTCGGCGGCGGGCGGGGCGGGTCCGCCGCCGGGCGCGCGCGGACGGTCCGGCGGATCGCCGCGCGGCTCACCTGACCGGCCGCGTGTGCTGCGCGGCGGAACGGGGCGGGTGATTCGCTCGGATGTATGACGGTAATCCCCAGGCGGTCGCCGTGGTCCGCCCACGGCCGCAGCGGTCGCGGACGCCGGAGGAGAGGATCGTGACGCCTGCGCACACCGCCGCTGCCGCCCTGCTCGGCGCCACCGTCCTGGGGCTCGCCGCGCCCGCCGCGTGGGCCCGCGTCGAGCCGGACCCCGTGGTCGCCGGGCAGCGGGTGCACATCAGCGACGGCAGCCGGTGTGCCGCGGCCGCCGCGGCGCGCGCGTCCTCGCCGCTGTTCGGGTCGGTGGTGCTGCGGCCCGGGCGGCGCGGGATGGCCGCCGAGACCGAGGTCGCCGCGGGGGCGGCCCCGGGCCGCTACCCGGTCACCGTCGAATGCGGGCCGGGCGGGACGCGGTTCACCGAGACCGTCACCGTGCGCGACGGCCGGGTCGACGGGGTCGACGCCGGTCAGGCGGTCGGCGGCCTGGCGCTGTTCGCGCTGGCCGGGGGTGCGGCGTACTGGCTGCGCCGCACCGCCAACAGGCGCTGACCGGGCGCGAGTTGTCCGGCTCGCACCGGGCGCCGGATCCCGCCCCGGTCGGCGGCGGGCGGGTACCGTGGGCGGATGACCGGTCCTCGTTCCCCCCGGCGCGTGGTGTCCCTGGTGCCCTCCCTCACCGAGGCGGTGGCGGCCTCGGCGCCCGAGCTGCTGGTCGGGATCACCGACTGGTGCAGCCATCCCGCCGGGCTCGGTGCCGCCCGCGTCGGCGGCACCAAGAATCCCGACCTGGGCGCGATCGCCTCGCTGGCGCCCGCGGTGGTCCTCGCCAACGAGGAGGAGAACCGCCCGCAGGACCTCGCCGCACTCCGCGCCGCCGGAATCACGGTCCTGGTCACCGAGGTGCGGACGCTGGACCAGGCGTGGCGCGAGCTGACCCGGGTGATGGTGGACGGCTGCGGGCTGTCGCGGCCCGGGTGGCTGGCGGACGCCGAGGACGCCTGGCGCGCGCTGCCCGCCCCGGACGCGTGGCGCACGGCGGTGGTGCCCATCTGGCGCCGGCCGTGGATGGTGCTGGGCCGGGACACCTTCGCCGGCGACCTGCTCGCCCGGCTCGGGGTGCGCAACCGCTACGCGGACCACGCCGAGCGCTACCCCCGGATCGCGCTGGAGGACCTCCGCGCCGCGGGCGCCGACCTCGTCGTGCTGCCCGACGAGCCGTACCGCTTCACCGCCGACGACGGCCCCGAGGCGTTTCCCGCCCTGCCGGCCGCACTGCTCAGCGGCCGGCATCTGACCTGGTACGGGCCCTCGCTGGTGGAGGCGCCGGCGGTGCTGGCCGAGGCGCTGGCCGCGGCGCGGTGAGCGCGGCCCCGGGGCGTGCCGTGCGGGACCTTACGGGGTGACCGGCCGGGGCGGCGCCAGCAGCTGTCCGCGGGCCAGGCCGAGCGCGGTGCGGGTCAAGGCCACCGCCACCGCCGTCACGAGCAGGGCATAGAGGGCCACCGCGAGCCCGTCGAAGGCGGCGAGCCCGGTCTGCCGGGCGAGTCCCGCCGCCCCCGTGACGCAGGTGCCCAGCGGGAAGGTGAAGCCCCACCAGGTCATCCCGAAGCCCATGCCCCGGCGGAAGGCGCGCACCACCATCGCCGTCGCGAGCGCCAGCCAGAGCAGCGCGAAGCCCATCACCGGGACGCCGTAGAGCACCGCGAAGGCACTCATGGCGTGTGCCAGGGGCGCGCTCACGACGCCCGGGGCGAGGTGGGCGAGGTTGCTGACCGCGGTGGTGGACTGGCCCAGCGGGCCCAGGACGAGGAACAGGGTGGGGGTCAGGGCGAGCGGCAGCGGGCCGTGGTGGATCAGCCGGGACACCACGAGCGGCAGGAAGGCCAGTGTGGCCAGCAGGGACATCCCGAACAGCGCGTAGCAGGCGAACAGCAGGGTCTGCTGCGCCTGGCCGGCCGGCAGGTACGGCACCAGGGCCGGGCCCTGCGCCGCCGCGACCATCGGGGCGACCAGCGGCAGCAGCCAGACCGGGGAGGCGCTGCCGGGCTCGACGCGGTGCCGGGTCACCATCAGATACGGGATCGCCGCGGCCACCACGACGGCGACCAGCGTGCCCAGGCTCCACAGCACGGCGTCGGCGGCCACCGCGGCCCCCTCGCCGATGACCCCGCGGCCCACGGCCAGTGTGCCGCCGCCGACCGCCAGCAGCGCCATCGCCAGACAGCCGTAGAAGGGCGCGGTCGCGGGGTCCGCCAAGTGGTGGCGTGCCTGGTCGCCGTGCCGGGCCCAGTGCACCACCCGGGCGGCCAGCAGGGTCAGCAGCATCAGCGCGGACAGCGCCCAGACGGCCTGGTAGGCGACGCGGGGGGCGGTTCCGGTGAACGGGAGGACCGCGCCGGCGTTGGCGACGATCGCCGTCCCCATGACGGCGGCGTACCAGTTGGGTCCGAGATGGCGGACCGAGGCCGCGGAGTCGGGAGCTCCGGGACCGGCGGTGCCGGAGTCCGGGGCTCCGGATCCGGTGGCGGTGCGGGAAGGTGCGTGCGCGAGGGTTGCCATGCCTTCAGGATTGTCGCCCGGGTCGGCCGTCACCAGGGGCATCATGTCTATGAGGGCATAAGCTGGGGTTATGAGCAGGGAGCATGGAGCAGGTGGTGGGGGAGTGGGGCCCGACGAGGACGAGCCGGCCGTGCCGCTGGCGCACCGGGTGCCGGATCTCGGCGCGCTGGAGCTGCTGCTCGCCGTCGCCCGGCTCGGCAGCCTGGGCCGGGCCGCCCGTGCGCAGGGCATCAGCCAGCCCGCCGCGAGCAGCCGGATCCGGTCCATGGAGCGGCAGTTGGGGGTCGGGCTGGTCGAACGCTCGCCGCGCGGCTCCCGGCTGACGGACGCCGGGGTGCTGGTGACGGACTGGGCCCGGCGGGTGGTGGAGGCGGCCGAGGCGTTCGACGCGGGGGCCCAGGCGCTGCGCGGGCGGCGCGATTCGCGGCTGCGGGTCGCGGCCAGCATGACGATCGCCGAGTACCTGCTGCCGGGCTGGCTGATCGCGCTGCGCGCCCAGCGCCCCGGGACCGCCGTCTCGCTGCTCGCCGGCAACTCCCGCGCGGTCGCCGAACGGCTGCTGGCCGGCGCGGCCGACCTCGGGTTCGTGGAGGGGCTCCAGGTGCCGGCGGGGCTGGACGGGACGGTCATCGGGCACGACCGGCTTCTCGTGGTGGCCGCGCCGTCCCACCCCTGGGCCCGGCGGCGCACCGAGCTGACCGCCGCCGAACTCGCCGCCACCCCGCTGATCCTGCGCGAGCGCGGCTCGGGCACCCGCGCGGTGCTGGACGCGGCGCTGGCCCGCCACGGCGGCCTGGCCGCGCCGCTGCTCGAACTCGCCTCGACCACCGCGGTGAAGGCGGCGGTGGTGAGCGAGGCGGCGCCGTCCGTCCTGAGCGAACTCGCCGTCGGTGAGGAGCTGACGGCGCGCCGGCTGGTGGAGATCCCGGTGGGCGGGCTGCGGCTGGGCCGGGAGCTGCGCGCCGTGTGGCCGGCCGGTCAGCGCCCGGTCGGCCCGGCCCGCCAGCTGCTGGGGCTGACCCGCGCGACGGCCTGAGCGGCGCTCGCGCGACGCGGCGTCCCCGGGCGGATCACGCTTCCGCGGCCGCCGCCACCAGGGCGTCCATCACCCGGGTGTCGTCGCCGGCCTCCGGGTGCCACTGCACCGCCAGCGTGAAGCCGGGCGCGTCCGGCAGCTCCAGCGCCTCGATGGTGCCGTCCTCCGCGTAGGCCGAGGCGAGCAGCCCGCGGCCGAGCCGGTCCACGGCCTGGTGGTGGTAGGTCGGTACGGCGACCGGCTCGGGCAGCGTGCGGCCCAGCAGCGTCCCGGGGACCGGCTTGATGTCGTGCCGGTCGAAGACCCCGGGGGCGCCGGCATGGCCGTCGAGGTGCTGGACGAGGGTCCCGCCCAGCGCCACGTTCAGCAGCTGGAGGCCGCGGCAGATGCCCAGCAGCGGTACCCCGCCCGCCAACGCGGCCTCGATCAGGGCCAGTTCCCAGGCGTCCCGGTCCAGGGCGGGCGGCCCGGTCCTGGGGTGCGGCTCCGCGCCGTAGCGGGCCGGCTCCACATCGGCGCCGCCGGCGATCACCAGTCCGTCCAGCCGGGCGACGGCCGCGGCGGCGGTGGCCGGATCGCCCGGCGGCAGCAGCGCGGCCAGCCCGCCCGAGCGCTGCACGAGCCGGGGGTATCCGGCGGGCACCAGCGCGGCGGGCAGCGACCACACCCCCCACCGGGCGTCCTCCTGGTAGGTGCTGATGCCGATGAGGGGCTGGGACATGGGGTGCGGTCCTCCATGGGGATGGGGCGGGACGGGGCGGTACGAGCGGCGGGGCCGGCCGGGGAGGTCCCGGCCGGCCGCCGCGGTTCCCGGTGGGGCGGTCAGGCGCGTTCGAGTTCGGCCTCCGCGGCGGCCAGCGCGGCGAACTCCTCCTCCGGCGCGGCGGCCACCAGCCGGTGCCGGGAGTAGAAGGCGAAGTACGCCAGCGCCACCGCGTACACGCCGAGGGCGATGAACGCCGCGTCCTTGTCGACCAGGAACGTCGCCACCAGCGCCGAGCAGGCCAGGACGAAGGCGACGGACGAGGTCAGCATGCCGCCGGGGGTGCGGTAGGGGCGGTGCAGGCCGGGCTCGCGGCGGCGCAGCACGATGTGCGAGAGCGCCATCAGCGCATAGGAGATGGTGGCGCCGAAGACCGCGACATTGAGCATCCGCGCGCCGTCGCCGGTGGCCGCGGCCAGCGCGAAGCCCAGCGCGCCGGGCACCAGCAGACCGAGGTAGGGGGCCTTGCGGCGGCTGGTCAGGGACAGGAAGCGGGGCAGGTAGCCGGCCCGGGAGAGGGCGAACAGCTGCCGCGAGCCGGCGAAGATCAGCGAGAAGAAGGAGGCCACCAGGCCCGCCAGGCCCGCGTAGTTGACGACCCGGCCGACGGTGGTCGGCTTGCCGTGCGGCTGCAGCGCCTGCACCAGCGGATCGCCCACCGACTGGATCGCCGCCGAGCCGCGCGCCCCGGTCGCGGCGACAAAGGTGATCAGCGCGAGCAGCAGCAGGATGCCCATCGCGGCGGCCATCGCCCGGGGCAGCGAGCGGGCCGGGTCCTTGGTCTCCTCGGCCGCCAGCGGGACGCCCTCGACGCCGAGGAAGAACCACATGCCGAACGGGAACGCCGCCCAGATCCCCAGGATGCCGAACGGCAGCCAGGAGTTGGCCCCGAAGGCGCCGGCCTTGACGGGGATGTCGTTGAGGGTGTCCACATGGAAGTCGGTCAGCGCGGCGACGGCGAAGACGACGATCGCGGCGACCGCTATGGCGGTGACGATCAGACTGAAGCGCAGCGCCTCGCCCACGCCCCACAGATGGATCCCGATGAAGATCACGAAGCAGGCGAGGTAGACGGGCCAGCTGGAGTGCAGCCCGAACAGGCCGAGCGACTCGACGTAGTCACCGATGAAGATGGAGATCGCGGCGGGCGCCAGGACGTATTCGATCAGGATCGCGGTGCCGGTCAGAAAGCCGCCCCAGGTGCCCAGGGCGCGCCGGGCGAAGCCGTAGCCGCCGCCGGCGGTCGGCAGGATCGAGGCCAGCTCGGCCAGCGCGAAGACCAGACAGGTGTACATCAGGCCCATCAGGACGGCGGCGATGGCCAGGCCGCCGAAGCCGCCCTGGGCCAGGCCGTTGTTCCAGCCCGAGAAGTCGCCGGAGACGACGTAGGCCACTCCCAGGCCCGTGAGCAGCAGCGGGCCGGCGCTGCCGCGCCGCAGGGTCCGCCGCTCCAGATAGGTCTCGTCGGGCGATGCGCCGCCCGGGCCCGCCGGGGGTGCGGTCTGCGATTCCGTGCTGTCGGCCATGAGCCGCTCCTGCCTCGACGAGGGGAAAACGAGCAAAGGTTTAGCCGCATACCTTTGCTGCCGGGTCGCGTGAGCGCAAGACCTGTGCGTAAAAGATTGGTGAACGCGCCCTCACGGCGCGGGGGCGGGTGCTCAGGGCGCCGGGGCCGTCAGGAAGCCGCGCAGCAGCGCCGCGGTCCCGCAGCAGTGCTCGCGCATCACCTCGCGGGCGCCGTCCGCGTCGCCCTCCAGGACCGCGTCGACCAGCGCGCCGTGCTGGGCCTGGGAGTGCTCCAGGTTGCGCACCAGCAGCGGGATGCAGTCCAGCAGGTCGTTCACGCGCGCCCGCACCGCCGCGTACTGCGCCGCCAGCGACGAGGAGCCGGACAGCTCGGCGAGCGTCAGGTGCAGCAGGGTGTCGCGCCGCCGGTAGTCGGCCAGCGGGGCCTCCTGGGTCGCCGCGAGCGCCGCCCGCAGCCGGTCTTGCTGCACGTCGGACAGCCCGTGGGCGGCGCACAGCCCGGCCGCGCCCACCTCCAGCACCTCCCGGAAGCGCAGGGTGTCCTCGACATCGGCCTTCTGGATCCGGCGCCGCAGCTCGGCCTCGCCCGGATTCTCGGTCCGCACCCGGACGAAGGTGCCGCCGTAGCGCCCGCGCCGGCTCTCCACCAGGCCCTCGTCCTGCAGCACCTTGAGCACCTCGCGCAGGGTGACCCGGCTGATCTGCAGCCGCTCCGCCAGTTCCCGCTCGGCGGGCAGCCGTTCGCCCTGGGGCACCAGGCCGAGCCGGACGATCTGGAGTATCTGCTCCAGGGCCTCCTCGAAACCATTGCCCGCCCGCACCGGCCGCAGCACGGGTGCCAGCCGGTCGTCGTCCGCACCGTCCATCGCCACCCCTTCCCAATCAATGGTTCGTGTGCCTACCTTATGACCTCCGGATGCAGTGACAGGAGGCAACACCGTGGCAGAACGCACGCCCCCACTCTCCGTCGAGGAGCTCAGGGTCCTCGTCGACGCCGGGGAGATCGACACTGTCGTCCTCGCCTTCACCGATATGCAAGGCAGGCTCCAGGGCAAGCGGTTCGCGGCCCGATACTTCCTCGACACCGTCCTCGACCACGGCACGGAGGGCTGCAACTACCTCCTCGCCGTCGACGTCGACCTCAACACCGTCGAGGGCTACGCGATGTCCTCGTGGGAGCGCGGCTACGGCGACTTCGCCATGCACGGCGACCCCGCCACCCTGCGCCGCACCCCCTGGAACGCCGGCACCGCCCTGATCACCGCCGACCTCGCCTGGCACGACCGCTCCCCGGTCGCCGCCTCGCCCCGGCAGATCCTGCGCCGCCAGCTCGACCGGCTCGCCGAGCGGGGCTGGAGCGCGTACGCCGGCACCGAGCTGGAGTTCATGCTCTTCAAGGACTCCTACGAAAACGCCTGGTCCCGCGGCTACCGCGAGATGAACCCCGCCAACCAGTGGAACGGCGACTACTCCGTCCTCGGCACCGGCCGCGTCGAACCGGTCCTGCGCCGGATCCGCAACGAGATGGGCGCGGCCGGGATGACCGTCGAGTCCGCCAAGGGCGAGTGCAACCTCGGCCAGCACGAGATCGTGTTCGTCTACGACGAGGCGCTCACCACCTGCGACCAGCACAGCATCTACAAGACCGGCGCCAAGGAGATCGCCGCGCAGGAGGGCATGTCGCTCACCTTCATGGCGAAGTACGACGAGCGCGAGGGCAACTCCTGTCATATCCACCTCTCGCTGCAGGACGAGGACGGCCGGCCGGTGCTGGCCGACGACAACGGCCCCTACGGCATGTCGAAGACCATGCAGCACTTCCTGGCGGGCCAGGTCGCCGCGATGCGTGACTTCACGCTCCTCTACGCGCCCAACATCAACTCCTACAAGCGCTTCCGCCCCGGCTCCTTCGCGCCCACCGCCGTCGCCTGGGGCCCCGACAACCGCACCTGCGCCCTGCGCGTGGTCGGCCACGGCCGCGCCCACCGCCTGGAGAACCGGCTGCCCGGCGGCGACGTGAACCCCTACCTCGCGGTCGCCGGCATGGTCGCGGCGGGCCTCTACGGCATCGAGCACGAGCTGGAACTCCCCGAGGCGACCACCGGCAACGCCTACAACGGCGACGCCGCCCACGTCCCCACCACCCTGCGCGAGGCCGCCGAGCTGTGGGAGCACAGCCCGATCGCCCGGGAGGCCTTCGGCGACGAGGTCGTCGACCACTACCGCCACATGGCCCGCGTCGAGCAGGACGCCTACGACGCGGCCGTCACGGACTGGGAGCGCTTCCGCTCCTTCGAGCGCATGTAAGGAACCCGCACGTGTCCCATGGTCTGCACGAGCTGACGATTCTCAATCCGGCGACCGAGGAGGTGGTGGCCACCGTCCCCACCACCTCTCCCGAAGCTGTCGACGCGGCGGTCCGCCGGGCCGCGGCCGCCCAGGAGTCCTGGGCCGCGGTGGCACCCGGCGACCGGGCCCGGCTGCTGCGCCGCTTCGCCGAGGTCGTCGACGCCCACATCGAGCCGCTCGCCGCGCTCGAACTGAAGGAAGCCGGCCACCCCCTGGGCAACGCCCGGTGGGAGGCGGGCAACGTCCGCGACCTGCTGCACTACGCGGCCGGGGGAGTGGAGCGCCTCAACGGCACCCAGATCCCGGTCGCCGGCGGCCTGAACATCACCGTCCAGGAGCCGCTCGGCGTGGTCGCCGTCATCGCGCCCTGGAACTTCCCGATGCCGATCGCCGCCTGGGGCACCGCCCCCGCGCTCGCGGCCGGCAACGCGGTCCTCCTCAAGCCCGCCGAGACCACCCCGCTCACCGCGCTCAGGCTCGCCGAACTCGCCCTGGAGGCCGGCCTGCCCGAGGGCCTCTTCCAGGTCCTGCCCGGCGAGGGGGCGGTCACCGGCACCGCGCTGGTCGAGCACCCGGGCGTCGCCAAGGTCGTCTTCACCGGCTCCACGGCCACCGGCCGGCAGATCGCCGCCCGCTGCGCGGCGCAGACCAAGCGGCTCACCCTGGAACTCGGCGGCAAGAGCCCCAACATCGTCTTCGCCGACGCCGACCTGGAGGCCGCCGCGGCCGCCGCCCCCGGCTCGTTCCTCGACAACACCGGCCAGGACTGCTGCGCCCGCAGCCGCATCCTCGTCCAGCGCTCCGTCTACGACCGCTTCCTGGAGCTGCTGGAGCCCGCCGTCAAGGCGTTCACCGTCGGCGACCCGGCGGACCCGGAGACGCAGATGGGCCCGCTGATCTCCGCCGCCCAGCGCGAGCGGGTGCGGTCCTACGTCGCCGAGGACGCCCCGGCCGCCATCCGCGGCGAGGCGCCCGCGGGCAAGGGCTTCTGGTACCCGGCCACCGTCCTGGAGGGGCGCCCGGAGGACCGTACGGCCGTCGAGGAGATCTTCGGCCCGGTCGCCGTGGTCCTGCCCTTCGACGACGAGGCCGACGCCGTCCGGCTCGCCAACGCCGGCGACTACGGCCTGGCCGGCTCGCTGTGGACCCGTGACGTGGGCCGCGCCCTGCGGGTCTCGCGCGGCGTCGCGGCCGGCAACCTCTCCGTCAACTCCCACAGCGCCGTGCGCTACTGGACCCCCTTCGGCGGGTTCAAGCAGTCCGGCCTCGGCCGTGAACTCGGCCCGGACGCGCTGACCGCCTTCACCGAGACCAAGAACATCTTCCTCAGCACCGAGGGCTGACACCCCGGACCCCAGCCGTCCGGGCGCGCGCCCGGCAGCGTTCCCCGCCACCCCCAGAGAAGGGCCCCCGAAGTGACCGACCAGACCGCAGTGTGCCGCCGCCTCGTAGGCCGTACCGCCGTGATCACCGGAGCCGGCAGCGGCATCGGCCTGGCCACCGCCCGCCGACTGGCCTCCGAAGGCGCCCACATCGTCTGCGCCGACATCGACGAGGTGGCCGGCAAGGCCGCCGCCGAGGAGGTCGGCGGCACCTTCGTCCAGGTCGATGTGACCGACTCCGACCAGGTCGAGGCGCTCTACAAGACCGCCTTCGACACCTACGGCTCGGTGGACATCGCCTTCAACAACGCCGGGATCTCGCCGCCCGACGACGACTCGATCCTCACCACCGGCCTGGACGCCTGGAAGCGCGTGCAGGAGGTCAACCTCACCTCGGTCTACCTCTGCTGCAAGCACGCCCTGCCCTACATGCAGCGCCAGGGCAAGGGGTCGATCATCAACACCGCCTCCTTCGTGGCCGTCATGGGCGCCGCCACCTCCCAGATCAGCTACACGGCCTCCAAGGGCGGCGTGCTGTCGATGTCCCGCGAACTGGGCGTGCAGTTCGCCCGCGAGGGCATCCGGGTCAACGCCCTGTGCCCGGGGCCGGTGAACACCCCGCTGCTCAAGGAGCTGTTCGCCAAGGACCCCGAGCGCGCCGCGCGCCGCCTGGTGCACGTCCCGGTGGGCCGGTTCGCCGAGCCCGAGGAGATCGCCTCCGCGGTCGCCTTCCTCGCCAGCGACGACTCCTCGTTCGTCAACGCCGCCGAATTCCTGGTCGACGGAGGGATCGCGGGCGCGTACGTCACCCCGGTGTGACCACCCGCTGTTCACCTCGCGGCAGCGTCTTGGTGGCCGGACGTCTCACGACGCCCGGCCACCATGCGCTAGCGTCCCACTCCGGATCTTCGTTCGACAGGAGAGAGTGCGTTCCATGCTCAACAAGCGTCGCTGGCTCGCAGCGGGTACCGCCCTCGCGGTGGTGGGAGGCGGCGTCGCGGCCGCCCAGACGGCCATGGCCGGCCCGGCACCCCGCAAGTGCCCCACCCTCCAGGTCTCCAAGGGCTGGTACGGGGACAACAAGGCCAAGCTCCAGAAGATGATCAACGAGCGCGGCAGCTGCTCCGGAGCCGGGGGCGCACGGCCGGTCGCGACCTTCGACTGGGACAACACCGTCGTCAAGAACGACATCTCCGACGCCACCCTGGCCTGGATGCTGCGGCACGACAAGGTGCTGCGCCCCGCCAGCTGGAAGGCCACCAACAAGTGGCTGACCGAGGACGCGGCCCGCGCGCTCACCAAGGCCTGCGGCACCGCCGTGCCGGCCGGCCGCCCGCTGCCGACCTCGACCGACACCGGCTGCACCGACGAGATCCTCGACATCTACCAGGACGAGAAGACCTCTACGGGCAAGACCGCGTTCGCCGGCGAGTGGAACCACCGCCGCACGGTGCCCTCGTACGTCTGGATCACCCAGCTGTTCGCCGGCCACAGCCCCGCGAAGCTGACCGAGTACGCCCGCGCCGCCCGCGCCCAGAACCTCGCCGCGCCGGTCGGCACGCAGCAGAAGGTCGGCACGCACACGATGGAGGGGTACGTCCGCTACTACGCACAGCAGCGCGACCTCATCCGCACCCTCAAGAAGGCCGACTTCGACGTCTACATCGTCTCCGCCTCCTCCGAGCCGCTGGTCCGCGCCTGGGCGCCCGGTGTGGGCATCGACCGCGCGCACACCATCGGCATCCGCAACCTCGTCCGCGACGGCCGGCTCACCACCGGCGTCCAGGGCTGCGGCGACGTCAAGGACACCAACGGCGAGGTCCTGACGTACATGGACGGCAAGCGCTGCTGGATCAACCAGGAGATCTACCACGTCAAGGGCGCCAAGGCCTGGCAGCAGCAGGACCCGGCGCACCGCCCCGCCTTCGCGGCGGGCGACGCCGAGACCGATGTGACCTTCGTCGGCGACGCCACCTCCGGGCACCTGGCCATCAACCGCAACAAGGCCGAGCTGATGTGCCGGGCGTACGACAACGGCGACCACCGCTGGCTGGTCAACCCGATGTTCATCGCGCCGAAGAAGAAGCAGGCCGACCCGTACCCGTGCGCGAGCGAGGGATACACCCGGCCGGACGGCACCCTCGCGCCGGCCCGCCGCCCCGACGGCTCGGTGATCCCGGACCAGAAGGACACGGTGTACTGAGGACACGGTGTACTGAACACACCGCTCACCGGGGAGGGCCGCGCCGCTCAGAGGAAGGCGCGGCCCTCCCCGCGGTACGTCGGCACCGTGTCCACCACCCGGTCCCCGTCGACCAGGTGCAGCGCGGTGAACCGCTCGCACAGCTCACCGGCCTTCGCGTGCCGGAACCACACCTTGTCGCCGATCCCCAGCCCGTCGGCGGCCGGCCCCAGCAGCGGGGTCTGCACCTCGCCGGGGCCCTCCTGCGGGTCGTAGCGCAGCCCGGCCGGCAGATACGGCACCGGCAGCCGGTCCGCGCCCGCCGCCCCCGACGCCGGATAGCCGCCGCCCAGCACCGTCACCACGCCGGGGCCGGGGCGGCGCACCACCGGCTGGGCGAACAGCGCCGCCGGACGCCCGCTGAACGAGCGGAAGTTGTCGAACAGCCGCGGGACGTACAGCCCCGAACCGGCCGCGATCTCGGTGACCGCCGCCTCCGCCGCGGTGTGCTGCACACTGCCGGTCCCGCCGCCGTTGACGAACTCCAGCCGCGGCGCCACCGCCCGCACCGCCCGCACCGCCTCCCAGCGCCGCCGCGCCAGCTCCTTGCGCGCCGCCGCCTGCATCACCCGCACCGTCCGCGAGAACACCGGCTTGCCGGCGACATCGTCGCCCACCCCCGCCAGATGCCCCTCGTACGCCATCAGCCCCACCAGCTCGAACCCGGGGCGGCGCACCATCGCCCGGGCCAGCGCGGCCAGTTGGTCCGGCGTGCGCAGCGGGGAGCGGCGCGCGCCGACCCGGACCGCCCCGCCCAGCAGCCGGAAGGAGGTGTCCAGCTCCAGGCACACCCGCACCCGCGCGCCGCCGCGCCCGCCGTCCGGGCGGGCCGCGTCGATCAGATCCAGCTGCGCGGGGTCGTCGGCCATCACCGTGACCGCGGCGGCCAGTTCGGGATCGGCGGTCAGCTCGGCCAGGCCCGCCCGGTCCGCCGTCGGATAGGCCAGCAGCACGTCGCGGAAGCCCGAGCGGGCCAGCCACAGCGACTCGGCCAGCGTGAAGCTCATGATCCCCGCGAAGCCCTCGCGCGCCAGCACCCGCTCCAGCAGCGCCCGGCAGCGCACCGACTTGCTCGCCACCCGGATCGGCTTGCCCTTCGAACGGCGCACCAGATCGGCGGCGTTGGCGTCGAAGGCCCGCAGGTCGACGACGGCCAGCGGGGCGTCGAGGTGCGCGGTCGCCCGGTCGAGGGGGGTCCGCGCCGCGTGCGCGGCGCCGGGGGCGGGGGAGGGGCCGGGAGCGGTGGGGAGGTCCCCGTCGCCCGGTGCGTCGGCGGTCTGCGGTGACATGGCCGCAGCCTGCCACGACCGCCTACCGCTGGGTAGGGGGAGAGTTGGCCACAGACCGGACAGGGGGTTGGAGCACCGACACCGCCAGCCCTTAGAGTGGCTCGACACCGCAACCGCCAGGTCAGCGGCGTGTTGTCCGGATACGAACCGCCGTGCCCCGATTCCGGATCGGGGCACGGCAGCCAGCGGTGCAGGGGGGAGCGCGGGTGAGCACCGACGCCGAATTCGCCGACGCACGACGCATTCCGCAGCCGCCCCCGCAGCCGCCCCGGCGACCCGCGCCGGGCGCCCCCTCCGTGCCGCCGCGTCCCACCGCCCCGCCGCCCGCCGCCGGTGCCCCGCTGCCGCCCCGCCCGGACCGCGCGCCCGGTGTGCCGGCCCCCGCCGCCCCGCCGCGCCCCGACGCCCGTCCCGATGCCTTCCGCGACACCGCCGCCTTCCACCTGGCCCACAGCCAGGACCTTTGGAGCGGCCGGGGCGCCCCGCCGGCCACCGGCGAACCCGCCCCCGCCACCCCGCGGACGGCACCCGGCGCCCCCGCACACCCGCCCCGGCCCCCGTGGTCGGCCCCGATGCCCCCGCAGGCCGCCGCCCCCGCGCCGGGCG
>NZ_BMND01000023.1 GCF_014646275.1 Streptomyces kronopolitis | reverse complement strand
ACCGGCCGGGCCGGGCGACGGTCGCCCTCCGCCCGGCCCCCGGCCTCGCCGCTCAGAAGCCGGCGCGGATCTCGCCCACCCGGGCGCCGCCGCCGAACAGCGGGGCGTCCGCGAGCCGGGAGAGCACGGGGGCGTCGACGCCCATGAGGCGCAGGGTGCGGGCGAGGACCGGGCCGAGGGTGCGGGTGGCGCCGTCGTCGATCTTGAAGGCCAGGGCGCGGCCGTCGGGCAGGGCCAGCGCCTGGACGGCCTCGGCGCCCATCTTGGCGAGCGTGCCGGGCAGCGCCTGCATCAGCCAGGTGTCGGGGCGGCGGGTGCCGGCGACGTACTCGGGGTGGGCGCGCATCGCGTCCGCGACCCGCCGCTCCGCGGTGCCGGGCCCGGCCAGCACGAAGTGCCGGAAGGCGCGGGCCAGGCCGGTCAGCGACAGCGAGAGCAGGGGCGCGCCGCAGCCGTCCGTGCCGATGTGGGCGACGTCCTCGCCGGCGGCGGTGCGGACCCCGTCGGCCACCAGCTGCTGGAGCGGATGGTCCTGGTCGAGGTACGAGTCGAGGGGCCAGCCGTTCAGGGCGGAGGCGGCCAGCATGGCGGCGTGCTTGCCCGAGCAGTTCATGGTGAGGCGGTCGCGGGTGTGGCCCGCGGCGAGGTAGGCCTCCGCCTCCTCCGGGTCCAGCGGCAGGTCCGGCGGCGTCTGGAGCTGGTCGGCGGTCAGGCCGTGCTCGGCCAGCACGGTCCGCACCAGCGCGAGGTGGAACGGCTCGCCGGAGTGGCTCGCGGCGGCCAGTGCCAGCCGCTCGCCGGAGAGGTCCAGGCCCGCCCGCAGCACCGCCGCGGCCTGCATCGGCTTGTTCGTCGAGCGGGGGAAGACCGGCTCGGTGACCTCGCCCAGCGACCAGTCCACGCTGCCGTCGGCCGCCAGGACCACCAGCGAGCCGCGGTGCAGTCCCTCGACGAAGCCGGAGCGGACGACCTCGGCGAGGACGGGGTGCGCCGTGCGGGGCGCCGCCGCCCCCGAGACCGGGGACGCGGCGGAGCCCGGGTTCGGCTCGGGTATCGGAGTGGGCGAGGTCATCGGTGGCCTTCCGGGAGTGACCCGTGCCCCCGGAGGCTTGTGGCCGGTCAGGACAGCAGGTCGTCTACTTGAGCTTCGCCTTCACGGTACCTGCGGGCGATTTCGGCGCTGCACTCGTCGGTCGTGCGCTGGAGCGACTGGCGGCGCCGCGAGACCTGCTGCTCGTAGCGGATCAGCCGGCTCATCGCGTCGTGCAGCTCCTGGTCCGTGCGCGCGGTGAGGTCGGACAGCTCCACCTCGCCGAGCATCTCCTCGGCCAGCCTGCGGTACTCCTCGCTGTGCGGGGTCCCGAGCGTCACGTGCCGCGCCGAGGAGCGGTGCCGCGACGGCAGGTCCGTGAGGATCTCCGGGAGCCGGTCGAGGAGCGGGGAGTGCGAGGTGGTCCGGCGGGCGATCTCGGCCCGCAGGATGTCGATCCGGCCCTGCAACAGCCGCCGCAGATAGCTCAGATCGGCCTCCTCCTGCTGCGAATCACGCCGCACCACCCGCAGCTCGGGCAGCCCCAGCCCGGACAGGTCGGGAGTCGTGGCCGGAAGGAAGCGGTCGAACTGCTGCGGGGGGCGGGGGTGCTGCGGCTGGCCTGCCGGGAGCATGGGGCCGTCCTCCGTGCCGGGGGGCTCGGCGCGCGCCGAGGCCGTGGTCGTCGTCAGGGCGGTGGGGGGTGGTGGGGTGCCGGGGGCCGGACGGGCTGGGTCTGTCGTGGGGGCGGTGGATGTCGTCCGTCCGGTCGGTGTCGTGCGGGCGGTTGGTCCGGGACCGGGTGTCTGTCCGGCGCCGAGAGTGCTCATGAATCGTTCCGTCCCCTCGTCCGGTGCCGCGTCCTGGGCATGTTGTCCATGAAACGCACCACGTGCACGCATCGTGCCACTCTGGGCGGTCCTTCTGCAGGGGCATGGCACCCGAACGGCCCCCGTAGGGGCACTGCTGTCCGAAGGGGGCGGCCCGCCCGGCATCATGGCGGGTATGCGAGCTGTGGTGCAGAGGATTGACGGCGCACGCGTCGAGGTGGCGGGCGAGACGGTCGGCGAGGTCGTCGGTGAGGGGCTGTGCGTGCTGGTGGGGGTCACGCACGACGACACCCCCGAGAAGGCGGCGCAGCTCGCCCGCAAGCTGTGGTCGGTGCGGCTGCTCCAGGGCGAGAAGTCCTGCTCGGACACCGCGGCGCCGCTCCTGGTGATCAGCCAGTTCACTCTCTACGGTGACGCCCGCAAGGGGCGCCGCCCCACCTGGAACGCCGCCGCCCCGGGGCCGGTCGCCGAGCCGCTGGTCGACGAGGTCGTCGCCCGGCTGCGGGCGCTGGGCGCCCAGGTGGAGACCGGCCGCTTCGGGGCCGACATGAAGGTGTCGCTCACCAACGACGGGCCGTTCACGGTGCTGGTCGAGGTCTGACCCCGGCGGCGGGCGCACGGCTCAGGGCTCGACGACGACCTCCTGCGCCGCGGCGGTGCCGCCCGCCATCAGCGGGGCGTCGACCGGGACGTTCCGCTTGACCAGGGCGAGCGCGATCGGGCCCAGCTCGTGATGGCGGGCCGAGGTGGTCAGGAAGCCGAGCTGGCGGCCCTCCTCGCCGTCCGCGGCGAGGCGGACGGGGGTGCCGTGCGGCGGCAGATGGACCTCGCTGCCGTCCAGGTGCAGGAAGACCAGCCGGCGCGGCGGCTTGCCGAGGTTGTGGACCCGGGCGACGGTCTCCTGGCCGCGGTAGCAGCCCTTCTGGAGGTGCACGGCGCTGCCGATCCAGCCCACCTCGTGCGGGATGGTGCGGTGATCGGTCTCCAGGCCCAGCCGCGGGCGGTGGGCCTCGACGCGCAGCGCCTCCAGGGCCAGCACGCCGATGGCCGGGCCGTGCGCGGCGGCGAAGGCCTCCAGCCCGGCGCGCGGCAGGAACAGGTCGCGGCCGTGCGGGGTCTCGCGGACGACGGTGTGCTCGGGCGCCTCGGCGATGGAGCCGGCCGGCAGATACACGACGGCGATCTCGTCGGTGCGGTCGGCGACCTCGACCCGGTAGAAGAACTTCATGCTCTCCAGGTAGGCGATCAGCGCCTCCTGGGTGCCCGGTTCGGTGTGCATCCAGGTCGTCTCGCCGTCGTCGACGAGGGAGACGGCGTGCTCGATGTGGCCGTGCGCGGAGAGGATCAGCGCCTCGGTGGCGTGGCCGGGCGTCAGGTCGCTGACGTGCTGCGTGAGCAGCAGGTGCAGCCAGGTCAGCCGCTCGGCGCCGGTGACGGTGACCACGCCGCGGTGGGAGAGGTCGACGAAGCCGGAGCCGTCGGCGAGCGCGCGCTGCTCACGGAAGAGGTCGCCGTAGTGCGCCGCGACGCCTTCGTCGGGGGCCTCGGCGGGGACGGCGCCGGGCAGCGACAGCAGGGGACTGGCGGGTGTTTGTCGCAGCATGTGCCCAGCCTACGACTCGTCGGCGAATGCCTCAGCCGTCGCCCTCGGCGGCCTTGTCCCGGCAGGAGGCGCAGCGCCCGAAGATGGCGAAATGCTTCATGTCCGTCTCGAAGCCGAACTGTTCGCGCAGCTGCGTCGTGAACGGCTCGGCCACCGACAGGTCCGCCTCGATGACGTCCGTGCAGTCCCGGCACACCAGGTGGATGTGGTGGTGGCGGTCGGCGAGGTGGTAGGTGGGCGCCCCGTGCCCGAGGTGGGCGTGGCTGACCAGGCCCAGCTCCTCCAGCAGCTCCAGGGTCCGGTAGACGGTGGAGATGTTCACCCCGCCCGCCGTCTTGCGCACCTCGGTGAGGATGTCGTCCGGGGTGGCGTGCTCCAGCCTGTCCACGGCCTCCAGCACGAGCTGACGCTGCGGGGTCAGGCGGTATCCGCGCCTGCGGAGGTCGCTCTGCCAGTCTTTGGTCACCACACCGCCAGTATGAGGCGCTCCACCCCGGGACGGCGAAGATTCCGCCCGCAGGCTCACGGGATGTCCGGAGCCCTTACGGGTTGTAGGGCGTGCCGTCCGGGCGGAAGAAGGAGACGCCGTCCGCCGTGTCCTCGGGGAGGTTCTCCGCCCACTCCTGGAGGTCGACGACCTTCTTCAGATGCGCCGACATGTAGGGCCGCAGCGGGACGTCCGGGGTGGACTTCTCGCCGACCCACATCAGGTCGCTGTTGACGTAGCCGTAGAGCCGCTTGCCGCCGCTGTACGGGCCGGAGGCCGCGGTGCGGGCGACGGCGTCGGTGGCGAGGTCGATCTGCGGCTTCTGGTCCGCCAGCTCGCCGTACCAGACCTCCACCAGGCCCTGGTCGCGGCACATCACGATCTCGACCTTGCGCTGGGCGTCGATGCGCCAGAAGCCGGTCTCGGTCTCCAGGGGGCGGACCTTCTTGCCCTCGCCGTCGAGCACCCAGCTGTGCGAGGTGTACTCCAGGAAGTCACGGCCGTCGTGGGTGAAGGTGACCGACTGCCCGAAGTTGCACTTCTCGGTGCCGGGGAAGTCGGCGACGCCGGCGCCCTCCCACTTGCCGAGGAGGAAGGCGAGCGGCACCAGGGCCGGGTTCAGGTCGGACGGGATCTCGATCATGAGCGCTCAGGCGATCTGTAGAAGGGGGCGGAAGGGGCGCGCGGGGCGTGCTCGGCCGGCGGGCTGCCGGCGCTCGGTCAGCGCTGGCCCTGGTAGAGCTTCTGCCAGGTCAGTGCGGCGAAGCCGAGCACGCCGACGGCGACCAGAACGAGCAGGGTGGTGAAGAATGCCTCAAGCACGAGCGCGCTCCTTGAACGGAGTGAGGGGGTAACGGACCGCCTGCGAGTCTAGTCGGCGGCGCCGACAGCGGCGCTGTGAGGTCCACCGCGCCCCCTTCGGACCTAGTCTTGCCTCCATGGCGAAGAAGCTCGTGATCAAGGTGACGGCGGGCGCGGACGCGCCCGAGCGGTGTTCGCAGGCGTTCACGGTGGCGGCGGTGGCGGTCGCCAGCGGCGTCGAGGTGTCGTTGTGGCTGACCGGGGAGTCGGTGTGGTTCGCGCTGCCGGGGCGGGCGGCGGAGTTCGAGCTGCCGCACGCGGCGCCGCTGCCGGAGCTGATCGACGGAATCCGGGCCGGCGGCGGGGCCATCACGGTCTGCACCCAGTGCGCGGCCCGGCGTGACATCGAGCAGAAGGACCTCATCGAGGGGGCCGGGATCGCCGGCGCCCAGGTGTTCGTCAGCGAGATCATGCCGGACGACGTGCAGGCGCTGGTCTACTGACGCTGGTCTACTGGGCCCCGCGGGCGCGGGCGGGCCTACTGGGGGTGCTTGTCGTCCCCCCGGTCGTCCAGCTCGCGCCACCAGCGGTCGGACTCCGGGTCCCCGGACTCGTCCCACCAGCGCTCACCGGGCTCCCGGCGGTTTCCGATGATCGCCGCGACCGGCGGGATCACCATGGCGACGACGCACATCCCCACCGCCGCCGGCACCGACCACAGGCGCACCACGGCCCAGGCCAGGACGAACAGCACCAGGCACGCGCCCATCAGGACGAAGTACCTCAGATGGCGGCGCTGTACGGGCGACCGGCGGTGCGCGTCCATGCCTCCACGGTAAGTCCGCACGGGGCCGGACAGAAGTCGGGCGCGGACCCCGCTCCGGGGCGGGCCCTCGCCGTGCGGGGCCGGGCACGGCAAAAGGGCCGCACCCCCGTATCAAGGCGTCCAAACCTCCGGGGTGCGGCCCTTTCGGCCCGTCGATGCCGTCAGACGGCGATGGCGACCTCCGCCAGGCCGCCCTTCTCGGCGACGACCGTGCGGTCCGCGGTGCCGCCCGGGACGAGCGCACGCAGCGTCCAGGTGCCCTCGGCCGCGTAGAAGCGGAACTGTCCGGTCGCGGAGGTGGGGACCTCGGCGGTGAACTCGCCGGTGCTGTCCAGGAGTCGGACGTAACCGGTGACGGGCTCGCCGTCGCGGGTCACGCTGCCCTGGATCGTGGTCTCGCCGGGCTTGAGGGTCGAGGCGTCCGGGCCGCCTGCCTGTGCTCCACACATAGGGGTACTTCCTTGAGGGGTCGGGGAGAAGCTTGCGGGCTTACTTGGCGGCGCCGAGCTCGATCGGCACGCCGACCAGCGAGCCGTACTCGGTCCAGGAGCCGTCGTAGTTCTTGACGTTCGCCTGGTCCAGCAGCTCGTGCAGGACGAACCAGGTGAGCGCGGAGCGCTCACCGATGCGGCAGTAGGCGATGGTGTCCTTGGCCAGGTCCACGGACTCCGTCTCGTAGAGGGCCTTGAGCTCCTCGTCCGACTTGAAGGTGCCGTCGTCGTTGGCGTTCTTCGACCACGGGATGTTGCGGGCGCTGGGCACGTGGCCGGGGCGCTGCGACTGCTCCTGCGGGAGGTGCGCCGGGGCGAGCAGCTTGCCGCTGAACTCGTCGGGGGAGCGCACGTCGACCAGGTTGAGGTTGTCGATCGCGGCGACGACGTCGTCCCGGAAGGCGCGGATGGCGGTGTTCTGCGCCTTGGCCTTGTAGTCGGTGGCCGGGCGCTGGGGGACCTCGGAGCCGTCGACCAGGTCGCGCGAGTCCAGCTCCCACTTCTTGCGGCCGCCGTCGAGCAGCTTGACGCTGCCGTGGCCGTAGAGCTTGAAGTACCAGTAGGCGTAGGAGGCGAACCAGTTGTTGTTGCCGCCGTAGAGGACGACCGTGTCGTCGTTGCCGATGCCCTTGGCGGAGAGCAGCTTCTCGAAGCCCTCCTGGTCGACGAAGTCACGGCGCACCGGGTCCTGGAGATCCTGCTTCCAGTCGATGCGGACGGCGTTCTTGATGTGGTTCTTGTCGTAGGCCGAGGTGTCCTCGTCGACCTCGACCAGGACGACCTTCGGGTCCTCCAGGTGGGCCTCGACCCAGTCGGCGTCTACGAGGACGTCGCTACGGCTCATGGTGTTCTCCTCCGGGGCAGTTGCGGGGGCGGTTGCAGAGTGGCACGCGGATCCGCCGGGGGCGCGCGGACGATCTCCGGGCGGGTGGTCCGGGCGGGCGCGGTGCGGGGGATGAGCGGACGGCGGCCCGAGGGGCCGGCCGGCTGCGGACGGGCGGGGAAGAGCCCGTCAGACAGGGCGACAGAGCATGGCGGCGACGCGGCACAGGTCTACTGCCCGCCGCTTCGTCAGTACCGCACGTCCCCGTGGACGGAGACCGCTCAAAGAGCTCTGCATGCCTCCGATCGTAGGGAGGCAGAGCGGGGCGTGTCACCGGCGTGTCGAATGGCGAGACGCGATTGTCCGCAATGCGGGATGGCGAGGCCCGCCGGGCGGGTGTCCGGCGGCACGCGGGGCCCGTTCGCCGGTGGGGGGTCTGGCGTACGGACCGGGGTGTCTCAGGGATTGGACGGGGCTGATCCGGGCGGCTGTCCGGTGGCGCGGTGGCGCGCGCGGCCCCGGCGGGCCGGTGGGGCGGCCCGCCGGCGGCGGCCGGTCAGCCGGGAAGCTTGACGTTCTTGCCGGAGGCCGAGATCGAGATGCCGTCGGGCATCGTCACGACCTTCTCCAGCTTCAGGTTGCCGGGCAGCTGGTCCAGCTTCCAGTCGTGGTCCGTCCGGGCGCGGACCTTGGCCTCGCAGCCCGGGAGGGCCTTGCACACCGAGGGGAGTCCGTCGGCCCGCAGCCGGACGGTGTCGCCGTGCACGACGGAGATGGAGCCGGTCACGTCCAGCTGGCTGAGCACCGGGATGTTCGGCGAGATCTTGACCTGGCTGCGGCCGTTCTTCTGGCCGCCGTAGGTGACCTTCACGTCGGCGCCCGCCGCCCGGGTCAGGTCGGCGTAGGTGATCCGGGCGTTGCCGGTCGCCCAGGCGGCGCTCTCGATGGAGGTGTAGTCGCTGCTCAGCGCGACGTCGTGGAACTGCGCCGACAGCTGGTCGATGCGCAGCGTACGGCCCTGGGCGCGGGCCTCGATGCCCCCGAGGTCGGCGTCGACCTCCTGGAGGTCGCGGCCGGCGATCTGGGTCAGGAACGGGAATCCCTTGATGGCGACGTTCGGGGCCTTGTCGAGCCCCTGGCTGCTGCGGATCTTGTCCGCGGCCTTGTCCTCGGCGAGATTCACCGCGACCCGGTCGGCCGCCACGAAGAGCCCGCCGAGTATGACCACGACCAACAGCAGCACACGAAGTGCACGCATCGAACCACTTCCCCCACACCGGGGCCGGATACCGGCCGACCCGTCCGGGCAGGCCCCCTGCCTGCGTTCCGGGGGAGCCTAGACGACGCCGAACGGGAAGCGGGAGCGGCGGCCGCCGGAGGGCGCAGGGTGCGCTTTCCGGTGGCCGCCGCTCCGTTTCGCCGGGAGTCCTGGGGACGCCGCGGCGCGTGCGCCTCCTGTGGCGGTTACCCCAGGGTGCGTCCCAGGACGTAGACCGCGGGGGCGGCCAGGGCCAGCGGCAGGGCCACCCCGGCCGTCAGGTGGACGAAGCGGGAGGGGTAGTCGTAACTGGCCACCCGCAGCCCGATCAGGGCGCAGCCGCCGGCCGCCAGGCCCAGCAGCGCCCCGGACACCCCGAGGCCGGTGAGCTGGCCGGCCGCGATACCGGCGCCCGCGGCGGCCACCAGGGAGACCCCGATCGAGGCGGGGCCGGGCAGCGGCAGCGCACGGGCGAGGGTGGCCACCGCGGCACCGGCGGCGCCGACCACCACCGCATGCCCGCTCGCGGCGAGCTGGCCGCCGGCGAGCACCGCGAGCGCGGTCGAGGTCAGGCCCGCGGTCAGCGCGTACATCCGCTCGTCGGCGCTGCTGCGGTTGCGCAGCTGGAGGACGAGAACGAGCAGGCACCACACGCCGAGCGTGCCGATGCCCACCAGCGGCGCGCTCGCGCGGTCGGTGGCCAGCAGCGCCACATCGGTGGTCAGACCGGCGAGGAAGGCCAGCGCGATGCCCTGGCGGGCCGGCCACATGCCGTTCAGCCGGAACCAGCCGGCGGCGGTGACGGCCTGCAGCAGCGCCACCGGGACGGCGAGCACCGGGCGGCCCAGCGGCGCGGTCAGCGCCAGCAGCAGAGCGAGCCCGGCGGTCAGCGCGGCCGGCTGGATGCCGGGCGGGATGATCGGCGAGCGGCCCTCGGCGCGGGCCCGCTGGTTGGCCGCGAGCGGGGCGCTGGAGACCGGCGGGGTGGGCAGCGGCGGCTTGGCCGCGGGGGCGGCGGGCGCCGGCCTGCCCTGCTGGGGGTGCGCCCGGCCGTAGGGGTCCTCGGCCGGCCGTGCGCTCTGGTGCTGGGTGGGCAGCTGCGAGGTCTCCGCGGACGGGATGCGGTAGCCGTCGTGGCCGTGGGGCGGCTGCTGCTGCGGTTGATGGTGCTGGGGCTGCTGGGACTGCTGCGGTTGTTGCTGAGGGGGCTGCTGCGGTTGCTGCTGCGGGTGCTGCGACTGCTGGGGCTGCGGCCGGGCGTGCTGGGGCCGGCGTCCGTACTGCTGCTGCCCGTACGCCTCCCGCCCGTACTGATCGCGCCCGTACGCCTGCTGCCCGTACTGCTGCTGCCCGTAGGGGTCGTGCCCCGCCTGCTGCCCGTAAGCCTGCTGCCCGTAGGGGTCGTGGCCCGGCTGCTGCGCGGACGGGTCGTGCGCCGGCCGGCCGTACGGGCCCGGCGCGGGCTGCTGCGGCTGCGCGGCGTACGGGTCCGGTGCGGCGTACAGGTCCTGTGGTGCGTACGGGGCCTGTGGTGCGTGCGGGTCCTGCGGTGCGTAAGGGTCCGGACGGCCGTACGGGTCCGGCCGGCCGGCGGGGTCCTGCGGCGGGTACGGATTGCGGTGCTGCGGCTGGTTGTCGCTCATGATCGTGTGCTCACCCTCCCGCGAACGGCGGCAGTACCTCGACGGTCCCGCCCTCGGCCAGCGGCACCGTCCCGTGGTCGCGGGTGCCGACCGGCTCGCCGTCCACCAGGAACGAGCAGCGCAGCAGCACGCGGGCGAACTCGGGGTTCGCGGCGTGCACCGCCCGCGCCGCGTCGAGTGCCTCGGCGAGCGTCGCCGCCGCGTACGGCTCCTCTGCCGTGCCGGCGGCGGCCTTGGCCGCCGCCCAGTAGCGCACGGTGCCAGTTGTTGTCACGGCGGCCTCTTCGTCGTGTTCGTCGTGTACGTCGGTGCGTCGTGTGCGTCGTGTCGGTCGGGGGCGTCCGGTGTGGCCGGCGCCCCGTCGTTGCCGCCTCCATGATGGCGTACGCGGCGGCCGCTCCGGTTCCGGCAACATCGGGCAAAGACTGCGGTCCGAACGGACGGACCGGGGAAATTCGGTGGCCTTGGGCACATGTTCGCTTAGGCTCACTGTGTGTTGGTCCGACTTGTACGGGGACATTTGCGGCCCCACAGACGCGCGCTCTCCCTGATCGTGCTGCTCCAGCTGATCCAGACGCTGGCCACCCTCTATCTGCCGACCCTCAACGCCGACATCATCGACAACGGTGTCGTGAAGGGGGACACGGGCTACATCCTGGGCACCGGCGGCTTCATGATCGTCGTCACTCTGCTGCAGATCGTCTGCGCGATCGGTGCCGTCTACTTCGGCGCCCGGACGGCCATGGCGCTCGGCCGGGACCTGCGCGCCGCGGTCTTCGACCGGGTGCAGTCCTTCTCCGCCCGGGAGATCGGCGCCTTCGGGGCGCCGTCGCTGATCACCCGCACCACCAATGACGTCCAGCAGGTCCAGATGCTGGTGCTGATGACGTTCACGATGATGGTGACGGCGCCGATCATGTGCATCGGCGGCGTGCTGATGGCGCTCAACCAGGACGTGCCGCTGTCCGGGCTGCTGCTGGTCATCGTCCCGGTCCTGGCGGTGCTGATCTCCCTGATCGTGCGCCGGCTGCGTCCGCTCTTCCGCGGGGTGCAGCAGCGCATCGACACCGTCAACCGCGTACTGCGCGAGCAGATCACCGGCATCCGCGTCATCCGCGCCTTCGTCCGCGACGGCTACGAGCGCGAACGGTTCGCCGGGGCCAACACCGATCTGTTCGACATGTCGCTGCGCTCCGGCCGGCTGATGTCGATGATGTTCCCGCTGGTCATGCTGATCGTGAACCTCTCCGGCGTGGCCGTCGTCTGGTTCGGCGGGCTGCGGATCGACGCCGACAAGATGGAGATCGGCGCGCTGACGGCCTTCCTCAGCTACCTCATGTACATCCTGATGTCGATCATGATGGCGACATTCATGGTGATGATGCTGCCCCGCGCGGAGGTCTGCGCCGAGCGCATCCAGGAGGTGCTGTCGACCGACTCCAGCGTCATCCCGCCCGAGAACCCGGTCACCACGCTGCGCCGGCACGGCGAACTGGAACTGCGCAACGTCGAGTTCCGCTTCCCCGGTGCCGAGCAGCCGGTCCTCAAGGACATCTCGCTGATCGCCCGCCCCGGCGAGACCACCGCCGTCATCGGCTCGACGGGCTCGGGCAAGTCGACCCTGCTGGGGCTCGTCCCGCGGCTGTTCGACGCGACCGGCGGCGCGGTCCTGGTGGACGGCGAGGACGTCCGCACCCTCGACCCGGAGACGCTGGCCCGGACCATAGGCCTGGTCCCGCAGAAGCCGTACCTCTTCTCCGGCACCGTCGCCAGCAACCTGCGCTACGGCAATCCGGACGCCACCGACGAGGAGCTGTGGCAGGCGCTGGAGACCGCCCAGGCCCGGGAGTTCGTCGAGCGGATGGAGGGCGGGCTGGCGGCCCCCGTCGCGCAGGGCGGCGGCAATGTCTCCGGCGGCCAGCGGCAGCGGCTGGCCATCGCGCGGGCGCTGGTGCGCCGGCCCGAGATCTACCTCTTCGACGACTCCTTCTCCGCGCTGGACTACGCGACGGACGCGGCGCTGCGGGCCGCGCTGTCCCGGGAGACCGACCGCGCGACGGTGGTGATCGTCGCCCAGCGGGTCGCCACGATCCGCGGGGCCGACCGGATCGTCGTCCTGGACGAGGGCCGGGTCGTCGGCACCGGTACCCACACCGAGCTGATGGCCGGCAACGAGACCTACCGGGAGATCGTGCTCTCCCAGCTCACCGAGCAGGAGGCGGCGTGACCACCGCGGACAGGGCGCCGGCCGCCAAGGCCCCGGCAGCCGACGAGCAGAGCGCCCCGGCGCCCCGGAGAGGCCCGGCCCCGGCGGTCGGGCCGGGCCGGATGATGGGCGGCCAGCCCACCGAGAAGTCCATGGACTTCAAGGGCTCCGGCAAGCGGCTGCTGTCCCAGATGCGGCCCGAGCGCGGCGTCATCGGCTTCGGGCTGGTGCTGGCCGTCGCCAGCGTGGCGCTGACGGTGGTGGGCCCCAAGGTCCTCGGCCGGGCCACCGACCTGATCATGTCCGGCGTCATCGGCCGCCGGCTGCCCGAGGGCCTCACCAAGGCCCAGGCGATGGCGCAGCTGCGCGCCCATGGCCAGGGCGGGCTCGCCGACATGCTCGGCGCGATGCCGGTCGTCCCCGGCCAGGGCATCGACTTCGGTGCCGTCGGCGGGGTCCTGCTCTGGGCCGCCGTGATCTACCTGGGCGCCACGGTGTTCGGCTTCGTCCAGGCCCGGATCGCCACCCGCGTCGTCCAGCGCACGGTCTTCCGGCTGCGCGAGCAGGTCGAGGAGAAGCTGGCACGGCTGCCGCTGAGCTACTTCGACCGGCAGCAGCGCGGCGAGGTGCTCTCCCGCGCCACCAACGACATCGACAACATCCAGCAGACGCTGCAGCAGACCCTCAGCCAGATCGTGGCCTCGCTGCTGACCATCGTCGGCGTGCTGCTGATGATGTTCTGGATCTCGTGGCTGCTGGCGCTGGTCGCCCTGGTCACGGTCCCGGTCTCGATCCTCGTCGCCACCAAGGTCGGCAAGCGGGCCCAGCCGCAGTTCGTCCAGCAGTGGAAGACCACCGGCAAGCTCAACGCGCACATCGAGGAGATGTACACCGGCCACAGCCTGGTGAAGGTCTTCGGCCGCCAGCGGGAGTCCGCCGAGCTGTTCCGCGAGCAGAACGACGCGCTGTACGACGCCGGCTTCCGGGCCCAGTTCATCTCCGGCATCATCCAGCCCGCGATGATGTTCATCGGCAATCTGAACTACGTCCTGGTGGCGGTCGTCGGCGGTCTGCGGGTCGCCTCCGGGGCGCTGTCCATCGGTGACGTCCAGGCCTTCGTCCAGTACTCCCGGCAGTTCAGCCAGCCGCTCACCCAGGTCGCCTCGATGGCCAACCTCGTCCAGTCCGGCGTGGCCTCCGCCGAGCGGGTCTTCGAACTCCTCGACGCCGCAGAGCAGGAGCCCGACGCCGCCCGCCCGGCCCGGCCCGAGCGGGTCGAGGGCCGCGTCGAGTTCGAGGACGTCACCTTCCACTACGCCGCCGACAAGCCGCTGATCGAGGGCCTGTCGCTAGCTGTCCACCCCGGGCAGACGGTGGCCATCGTCGGCCCCACGGGCGCCGGCAAGACCACGCTCGTCAATCTGCTGATGCGCTTCTACGAGGTGCGCGGCGGCCGGATCACCCTCGACGGCACGGACATCGCCGGCATGGCGCGCGAGGAGCTGCGCTCCCACATCGGCATGGTCCTCCAGGACACCTGGCTCTTCGGCGGCACGATCGCGGAGAACATCGCCTACGGAGCCCCCGCAGGCACCCCCCTGGACAAGATCGTGGCGGCCGCCCGGGCCACCCACGTCGACCGCTTCGTGCGCACCCTGCCGGACGGTTACGACACGGTGCTCGACGACGAGGGCGGCAATGTCTCGGTCGGTGAGAAGCAGCTGATCACCATCGCCCGGGCCTTCCTCGCCGAACCGGCCATCCTGGTCCTGGACGAGGCCACCAGCTCGGTCGACACCCGCACCGAGGTGCTCATCCAGCACGCGATGGCCCGGCTCCGCAGCGGCCGCACCAGCTTCGTCATCGCCCACCGGCTCTCCACCATCCGCGACGCCGACGTGATCCTGGTGATGGAGAACGGCGCGATCGTCGAGCAGGGCCCCCACGACGCCCTGCTGGCCGCGGGCGGCGCCTACGCCCGCCTGTACGCGGCGCAGTTCGCCGAGCCGGTGGCCGAGACGGAGTGAGCGCGGCGGCCGGCCCGCCACGGTGGCGGGCCGGACGGCACCGCTAGGCCGGAATGCGGGCTGCGATCCACTCCCCGATCCGCCCCAGCAGCTCCGGCCCCGCCGCGTTCTCCGCGTGCCCGAAGCCCGGCTCGATCCACAGTTCCGCCGTCGCGGGGTCGGCGGCCGCGCTCAGCATCCGCGGATGATCGAGCGGGAAATACGGGTCGCGGTCGCCGTGGACCAGCAGCAGCGGCGTGGGCGCGATCAGCGGCACGGCCTCGGTGGGGGAGAGCGGGACCGGGTCCCAGTCCTCGGGGTGGATCCGGGTGCCCAGCCCGAACCGGGCGACGAGCCGTCCGCCGGGGCGGGTGATGGCCCAGTGGACGCGGCGCATGGACGCGGTGCCGCGGTAGTACCAGCGGGCCGGGGCGCTGACCGAGACGGCCGTGTCGGGGTGCGCACCGGTGCGCTCGTCGTGCGCCCCCGGGCCGTGCAGGGCCGCGTGCCGCAGGACGACCGAGCCGCCCATGGAGAAGCCGACGGTGGCGACCCGGCGGTGGCCCAGGGCGCGGGCCCAGCGGACCGCGGCGGCCAGGTCCTCCACCTCGCGGTCGCCGACCGTGGAGCGTCCGCCGGACCCGCCATGTCCACGGAAAGAGAACGTGATCACGTCCGCATGCTGGGAAAACGCGGCGGCCGCCCGACGGAGTGCGGGGCGGTCCAGTGCCCCCGTGAAGCCGTGCGCGAGGACGATCGCCGGGGCGTCGGCGCAGGCGCCGGAAGCCGCTTCGTTCCGGGCCCGGCGGGGGGTGTGGGCGGCCTCGATCCGGACCCCGTCGGAGGTCAACAGGCACACCCGCTGACCACTCGAAGTGATCGAGGGAACACAAGATCGCGCAAAATCGGCCTCGGGTCCGGGAGTCATGTGAGCTATTCTGCTGGGCAGGAAGGATCCGGGCAGCGTTGCCCCCGGATCCTTTTGTGCTTTCAGCCACGTGCCAGCGCGGCTGAAAGGACCCCGTACGAAGCAGTGCCGCAGACACCCCGGCCGAGGCCGGGGATGCCCCCGTCGCAGGGACCGAGGAGGAACCAGACGTCATGGGCGAGCGAAGCAGGCAGGACCGCACACCGCACAGGGTGATTCGACCCGAGAACCGGGCAGGTGGTCGCACGTGAGTTCACTCCTGCTGCTGACCAATGCACTCCAGCCGTCGACGGAGGTGCTCCCCGCGCTCGGTCTGCTGCTGCACAGCGTGCGGGTGGCCCCTGCCGAGGGACCAGCACTCATCGACACCCCCGGGGCCGACGTCATACTGATCGACGGCCGCCGCGACCTGCCCCACGTACGGTCCCTGTGCCAGCTGCTGCGGTCCACCGGACCCGGCTGCCCGCTGGTGCTGGTCGTCACCGAGGGCGGGCTGGCCGCCGTCACCGCCGACTGGGGCGTGGACGACGTCCTGCTGGACACCGCGGGCCCCGCCGAGGTCGAGGCCCGGCTGCGGCTGGCCATGGGCCGCCAGCAGATCACCACCGACGACGGCCCGATGGAGATCCGCAACGGCGATCTCTCGGTGGACGAGGCGACCTACAGCGCGAAGCTCAAGGGCCGGGTCCTGGACCTGACCTTCAAGGAGTTCGAGCTGCTGAAGTACCTGGCGCAGCACCCGGGCCGGGTCTTCACCCGCGCCCAGCTCCTCCAGGAGGTCTGGGGCTACGACTACTTCGGCGGCACGCGGACGGTCGACGTCCACGTCCGGCGGCTGCGCGCCAAGCTCGGCCCCGAGCACGAGTCGCTGATCGGCACGGTCCGCAACGTCGGCTACCGCTTCGTGGTGCCGGAGAAGCCGGAGCGGTCGGGCGAGGGCAAGGGCAGGAGCGAGGCGGTGAAGACGGCCGAGTCCTCGGGGACCCCGGCCGCGGCGCGGCGCGACGACCGGGGCGCACCGGGTGGTGACGGCGCGGCGAAGGCGGCCGGCGCCGGCGCGGAATCCCCCGCCCCGCAGCCTGCCCGCCGGTAGCACCACCCGCGTAGACTGCCGCGCGTGGCCAAGGTGACGCGGGATGATGTGGCAAGACTGGCGGGTACGTCCACCGCCGTTGTCAGTTACGTCATCAACAACGGACCACGGCCGGTCGCCCCGGCCACGCGCGAGCGGGTACTCGCCGCCATCCAGGAGCTCGGCTACCGGCCGGACCGGGTGGCGCAGGCGATGGCGTCCCGCCGTACCGACCTCATAGGTCTGATCGTGCCGGACACCCGGCAGCCGTTCTTCGCGGAGATGGCGCACGCCGTCGAACAGGCCGCCGCCGAGCGCGGGAAGATGGTCCTGGTCGGCAACGCCAACTACCTCGACGAGCGCGAGGTGCACTATCTGCGCGCCTTCCTCGGGATGCGGGTGTCCGGGCTGATCCTCATCAGCCAGGGCCCCAGCGAGCACGCGGCCGCCGAGATCGACGCCTGGGACGCCCGGGTGGTGCTGCTGCACCGCCGGCCGGACGCCATCGACGACGTCGCGGTGATGACCGACGACATCTGGGGCGCGCAGCTGGCGACCCGGCATCTGCTGGAGCACGGCCACCCCTACGTCGCCTTCCTCGGCGGCACGGAGGAGACCCCGAAGTCCGGCGACCCGGTCACCGACCATGTCGAGGGCTGGCGGCGGGCCATGCACGAGTCCCAGAAGTCCACCGAGGGGCGCTACTTCCAGGCGCTGTACAACCGCTACGACGCCTACCAGGTCGCGCTGAAGCTGCTGGCCGGGCCGCAGCGGCCGCCGGCCATCATGTGCGCCACCGACGACCAGGCGATCGGGGTGCTGCGGGCCGCCCGCGAGCTGCGCATCGATGTGCCCGGCGAGCTGGCGGTCGCGGGCTTCGACGACGTCAAGGAGGCGGCGCTGACCGACCCGCCGCTGACCACCGTCGCCTCGGACCGCGAGGCGATGGCGCGCGCGGCGGTCGATCTGGTGCTGGACGACGGGCTGCGGGTGGTCGGCTCCCGCCGCGAGCGGCTGCGGCAGTTCCCGTCGCGGCTGGTGGTCCGGCGCTCCTGCGGCTGCGGCGGCTGAGCGCCCGGTACGAGCTGAGAGCCCGGTACGGGCCGGGCGCCAGGTACGGGCCGGGTGCCCGGTGCACGGCGCCGAACCCTCCCCGGGCCCGGTGGCTTTATATCGGGCATACCCACTTCTGTCGGGTCTCTCAGCACGCTCTCAGCCGGTTCTCATGCACCGGGCGCAGAGTTTTCGACATGAGCGAGAACTACCGCCGAAGCGGCGATGAGATGCCCCAGGACCGTCCGTCCCCGTACGGCGAGTCCGACAACTCCGGTCACGCCACCTTCGGGTACGGCGGCGAGCACGACCGGCACGCTCAGGGTGCCTACGGCGTCCCGGGCGACACGGGGCAGGCGGTGCCACCGCCGCCCCCGTACGCGCCTCCCACACGGAGGCGGCCCCGCCGCCCGGTCGCGCTGATCGCGGCGGTGGCCCTCATCTCCGGCCTCATCGGCGGCGGCAGCGCGGCGCTGATCGCCGACGCCACCGGCCGGGCGACGCAGAACACCGCCTCCACCCCGCTGGTCAACGCGGGCGACAAGCCCAGCGGCAGCGGGGTCTCCGGGGTGGCCAAGGCCGTCAGCCCGGCGATCGTGGAGATCAAGGCCCGGACCGCGGGCGGGGAGTCCACCGGCTCCGGCGTGGTGGTCACCAGCAACGGCGAGATCGTCACCAACAACCACGTGGTGTCCGGCGCGAGCACGGTGACCGTCACCTTCAGCGACGGCAGCAAGAAGAAGGCCGAGGTCGTCGGCACCGACCCCGACAAGGACCTGGCGATGGTCAAGGTCAGCGGTGCCAAGAACCTGACCGCGGCCCAGCTCGGCGACTCCGACAAGGTCGCGGTGGGCGACGGGGTCGTGGCGATCGGCTCGCCCGAGGGGCTGACCGGCTCGGTGACCAGCGGCATCGTCTCCGCGCTCAACCGGGACGTCACCGTTCCCAAGGAGGAGAGCCAGGGCCGGCAGGGCAACGGGGGCGGCGGTAACGGCGGCGACGGCGGCTGGCCGTTCGAGTTCGGCGGGCGGCAGTTCAACGGCGACACCGGCTCCTCGAAGACCTCCTACAAGGCGATACAGACCGACGCCTCGCTCAACCCGGGCAACTCCGGCGGCGCCCTGATCAATATGCAGGGCCAGATCATCGGCATCAACTCGGCCATGTACGCGCCGAGTTCGGGCCAGAGTGACTCGGCGGGCAGCATCGGCCTGGGCTTCGCCATCCCGATCAACACCGTCAAGGCCGACCTCGACTCCCTGCGCGGCGGCGGGAGCGGCGGAAGCAACGGCGTCTGACCCCCGCCCCTCCCTCCCCGGGAGGTCCCCGTCCCGCCCTGCCCCGGTACGAGACGCCACGCGCCGCCCGGCGGGAGGCACCCGGTCGTGCAAGGCTGAGGACCGGCCGTTCCCCATCGACCCGAGGTAGCCACGCACATGAGCCCCGCCGAGCACGGTGATCATCCCGCCCGCATCCTGATCGTCGACGACGAGCCCGCGGTCCGCGAGGCCCTGCAGCGCTCCCTGGTCTTCGAGGGCTATGTGACCGAGCAGGCGGTCGACGGCCTGGACGCGGTCGAGAAGGTCGCGGCCTGGGACCCCGAACTGATCGTGCTGGACGTCCTGATGCCCCGGATGGACGGGCTGACCGCCGCCCGCCGGCTGCGGGCGAGCGGGGTGACGCTGCCGATCCTGATGCTGACCGCCCGCGACACGGTCGGCGACCGGGTCACCGGGCTGGACGCCGGCGCCGACGACTACCTCGTCAAGCCCTTCGAGCTGGACGAGCTGCTGGCCCGGATCCGGGCCCTGCTGCGCCGCAGCTCGTACGCGGCCGGCGGGGGCGGCCCCGAGGAGGGCGAGTCGCTGACCTTCGCCGATCTGCGGATGGACCTGGCGACCCGCGAGGTGACCCGGGCCGGCCGGCCGGTGGAGCTGACCCGCACCGAGTTCACCCTGCTGGAGATGTTCCTCGCCCACCCGCGGCAGGTGCTCACCCGGGAGCAGATCCTCAAGGCCGTCTGGGGCTTCGACTTCGAGCCCACCTCCAACTCCCTGGACGTCTACGTGATGTATCTGCGCCGCAAGACGGAAGCGGGCGGCGAGCCGCGGCTGGTGCACACCGTGCGGGGGGTCGGCTACGTCCTGCGGGCGGACGGCGGTGCGGAATGAGCCAGGGCACCGGGACACCCGCGGCGGGCGGCACCGGCCCGGCGCGCAGCAGCCTCGGCGCGCGCTTCGCCCGGCTGCCGCTGCGCGAGCGGCTGACCCTGCTCACCGCGGCCGCGGTGGCGGTGGCGGTGGCGGTCTCCGCGCTGGCCTGCTGGCTGCTCACCCGCACCCAGCTGCGCGACGAGGTGGACAACACGCTCCAGAACGTCACCATCGGCCCGGAGTACCTCCAGGCGACCTACGTCAACTGCCGCGCCAGCGACCCGGCCGAGAACAAGAACGTCCCACCGGGGTTCTACAACGTCCAGATCGTGCGGGGCGACGGCTCGCGCTGCATCGGGCCCAACTCCCAGCCGGTGAAGGTGCAGGCCGCGGACGTCGGGGTGGCACAGGGCGTGCAGGGGGACACCCTGCACGACGCGGTCACCACGAACGGGACGGACGTGCGGGTGCTGACCAAGCGCGTCCAGGGCCTGCCGTCCGCGGTGTCCATCTCGCGCCCGCTGACCGAGGTCGACAGCGCGCTGAACCGCCTCGCGCTGCTGCTGGCCGCCGTCGCGGGGCTGGGTGTCGTCGGCGCGGGCACGGCCGGACTGGTCATCGCCCGCTCCGGCCTCAAACCCGTGGACCGGCTGACCGACGCCGTCGAGCACGTCGCCCGCACCGAGGACCTGGCCATCCGGATCCCGGCCGACGGCGACGACGAGATCGCCCGGCTGTCGCGCTCCTTCAACTCCATGACCGCGGCGCTGGCCGCCTCCCGCGACCTCCAGCAGCAGCTGATCGCGGACGCCGGCCACGAGCTGCGCACGCCGCTGACCTCCCTGCGCACCAACATCGATCTGCTGGTGCGCAGCGAGCAGTCCGGCCGGCCGATCCCGCCCGCCGACAAGGAGGCCCTGCTGGCCTCGGTGAAGGCCCAGATGGGGGAGCTGGCGGCGCTGATCGGCGATCTCCAGGAGCTGTCGCGGCCCCCGGAGCCGGGGCAGAGCGCCATCGCGGTCATCGCGCTGCACGAGGTCGCCGGGGCGGCGCTGGAGCGGGCCCGGCTGCGCGGCCCGTCGCTGCACTTCGCGGCGGATCTGCACCCCTGGTACGTCCGGGCCGAGCCGGCCGCGCTGGAGCGGGCGGTGGTCAACCTGCTCGACAACGCGGTGAAGTTCAGCCCGCCCGGCGGCACCGTCGAGGTCCGGCTGACCGGCGGCGAGCTGACCGTACGCGATCACGGCCCGGGCATCCCGCAGGACGAACTGCCGCATGTCTTCGAGCGGTTCTGGCGCTCCCCGTCGGCGCGCAGCCTGCCGGGCAGCGGGCTGGGACTGTCGATCGTGGCGCGGACGGCGCAGCAGGCGGGCGGCGCGGTCCGGCTGAAGTCCGCGGACCTGGGCGGCACCGAGGCGGTGCTGACGCTGCCGGGCGCCGCGACCCCGCCGCCGGGTACGCCCGATCCGCAGCGGCCCCAGGAGCCGCCCGCCGCACCGCGGTGACGACGACGGGCCCCGGGGTTTCCCCCGGGGCCCGTTCCGGACGTTTCCCGGCTACTTCCCGCCGTGCTTCTTCGCCGCGTCCCCGAACGGCAGCTCCACCCCCGAGAGGTCGGCGCGGATGCCGTCCCGCTCGACGGAGATGTGCCGCAGCCGGACGTTGCCGGGCGTCTTGGGGAGCTGGAAGGACAGCGACAGCTGGTCGGCGATCTGCGGCTTGGTCAGGCCGGACAGCGTGCCGAAGATCTTCGGGTCGATGCCGACCTTCTGGAGCAGCCAGGGGTGGTCGGTGACCACGTCGACGAGGTTGACCTTCATCAGCTGCCGGACGAAGCGCGGCGAGCCGGTCAGCTCGTGCAGCTTCTCCTCGCTGTTCAGGGCGTCCTGGAGGTAGGCCTTGGGGATGCCGATCCGGTCGGCGATCGCCGGGATGCTCAGCATCGCCTTGACCTTGGCGGCCTCCCGGCTGAGCTGCGCCGCGGTCTTGCGGGTCAGCCGCAGCCCCTCCTCCTTGCCGGTGCCGGGGCGGTAGACGGCGATGTCGCCGATGTCCAGGCGCATCCGGCTGATGTCGGTGGAGATGCCGCGCTCGCCGGTCCGGTGGATGTTCGCCTGCGCCCGGACCCGCAGGTCGTGCCCGGCGATGGGCAGTTGGCCCACCGCGCGCACCGCGTCGGGGCCCATCTCGCTGAACTTGACCTGCGAGGCGCCCAGTTCGCGGTTCATGTCGTCGAAGGCGAGCAGCACGCTGCCGTGCATCTGCCCGATCGTGGCGCCCTTGATGGAGCTGGGCAGGTCGCCGTCGAGACGTACGTCGTCCGCGGTGGCCTCGAACTTGGCCAGCGAGACCCGGTCGGCGGCCAGGTCGGGAATGGTCACCTTGACCTGGTCGACGCGCTTGTCCGCGAGCTGGGTGAGGAACGGGAAGCCCTTGATGTCGACTTCCGGGGTCGCGTTGAGATGCAGCGACTCCTTCAGCTTCTTGGCGGCCGCGTTCTGCGCGTACAGCACCGCGAAGCGGTCGCCGAGCGCCAGGAACGAGGTGCCGACCAGCACCGCGACCAGCAGCTTCAGCGCGATCGGGATGGCCGCGAAGCGGCTGATGCCGCGCTTCTTGCGGCGGTGGTTCGGCGGCTTCCAGCCCTCGTCCGCCTCGTCGTCCGAGCGCAGCCCCAGGCCCAGCGGGTCGTCGCTGTCGTCGCGCTCGTTGAGGTAGGTGCGCCGCCGGGGCGTCCCGTCGGCGTCGTACGCGGCGGGGTCCGCCTCGGGCTCCGGCTCGGGGTCGGCGAGGGCCGCCAGATCCGCGTACGGGTTGGCCGGTCCCACCGGGGTGAGCCTTCTGGTCTCGCCCGCGGGGTCGTCCGGGTCGCCCGCGGCAGGGGAATCGCTACCGTGCGGCGCGGCGGGCGCGGGCGAGGGTATGCGTGTGGGGGTGCGCATCCGTACATCCCACCATGAGCGGGTCCCTCGAACGCAAGTTGCATCGGACGTAAGTCGTGTATGCCCGCCTTGTCGCGCCGCCCTTGATAAAAAATTGCCCCGCCCGTGGCCCGCGCTGAACTACCGTCACACCTCCGGGTGACCCGGCCCACAGCCACCCGCGCCCGCGCCCGGCCCGCCACTCCCCTCTTTCTTCCTCTCCCTCTTCCTCGTCCGCCGCACCACGCCCCGACAACGGAAAGGCAGACACCACCCCCATGAACGCCGCCAACCCCACCCACCCCGCCCACTCTCCCGAAAGCGCCCCCGTGATCGTGGTCACCGGCGCCACCGGAAACATCGGCCGCCGCCTCGTCGACCACCTTCTCGCGGACGGTGCCGCCGTACGCGCGCTGACCCGCGATCCGGCGCGCGCCGCGCTGCCCGCCGGCGCCGAGACGGTCCGCGCCGACCTCACCGGCGCCCAGGACCTCGCACCGCTGCTGGCCGGCGCCGACGCGCTGTATCTCAACCTGGCGGCCGGCGGGGAGCAGGCGGTGACCGCCCTGGTCGACGCCGCCGTGGCGGCCGGCGTCCGCCGGATCGTCCTCAACTCCTCGATGGCGGTGACCGGCACCCCCGCCGACGACACGAACCACATCGCCCGCATGCACGCCGCAGCGGAGCGCACGGTGCGCGCGTCCGGGCTGGAGTGGACCTTCGTCCGCGGCAGCAACTACTCCGCCAACACCCTCGCCTGGGCCCCGTCGATCCGGGCGTCCGGCGTGGTGCGGGACGCCCACCCCGGCGCCCAGGGCTCGCCCGTGCACGAGGCCGACCTCGCCGACGTCGCCGCGGTCGCCCTGCTGGACCGCGGCGGCGCGCACCAGGGCCAGGCGTACCTCGTCACCGGCCCGGAAGTACTGACCATCGCCCAGCAGGTCGCCGAGATCGGCCGGGCCACCGGACGCGAGACACGGGTCGAGCAGATCTCCGAGGAAGCCGCGGCCGAGGCGATGGCCGGCCCGCACTTCCCGCTGGAGGCCGCCCGGCAACTGGTCGCCCTCTTCGGCACGATGGTCGACGCACCGACCTTCCCCGTCTCGGACGCCGTACCCCGCGTCACCGGCCACCCGGGCCGCACCTACGCCGAGTGGGCCCGCGACCATGCGGCGGACTTCTCCTGACGGGGACACGAGGTGGAATCGCCGCGCCCCGCCCCGGCGGATGGCCGGAGCGGGGGCGCGGGGAAGGTGTGGAGTCGGGGGCTACTTCAGCACCGTGATGCGGTCTGCCTTCGGCGGGGTCAGGGGAGTGGTCGCCGAGGAGTGGGCGGTGAGGTAGGTGGTGAGGGCGTCGAGGTCGGAGGGGCCGACGTACTTGTTCTTGGCGTCCTTGAAGGCGGGGAAGCCGTCGCCGCCGCCGGCCAGGAACTCGTTCATCGCGACGCGGTAGGTCTTGGCGGGGTCGAGGGCGGTGCCGTCGAGCTTCACCGAGTCCTTGACGAGGCGGTCCGCGCCCGACTTGGTCATGTCGAGGGTGTAGGTCAGGCCCTTGGAGACCTGGAGGATCTTAGGGGAGGCCTCGTTGGGGCCGCTGACCTGCTGCTGGAGTGCGGTCAGCAGCTGGGCGCCGGTGAGGTCGACGACGTTCATCATGTTGGTGAAGGGCTGGACGGTGAAGGCCTCGCCGTAGGTGACCACGCCGTCGCCCTCCGGGCCGGAGGCCTTGAAGGCGAGGTCGGAGCGGATGCCGCCGGGGTTCATCAGGGCGAGCTGCGCGCCGCCCTTGTCGGCGGCCTTGGTGGCCTCCAGCTGGGCGTCGGAGATGACGTCGCCGAGCGGGGACTCGGGGGCCTCGGTGCCGCGGCCCGAGATGTCGGCGGAGATGTGGCCGACGGGGCGGTTCGCGACCGGGGCGGCCAGCTTGTTCCAGCGGGCGATCAGCGACGTCAGGTCCGCGGCCTTGGGCTGGGTGCGGTCGACGACGTGGTTGACCGCGCCGGGCGCCGTGACGCGGGTGCGCACGATGTCACGGGTGCGGCGGTCGTAGGTCAGCGTGGTGTCGGTGTAGAGCTTGCCGTAGGACGCGGCCGAGGTGACGGTGCGGGGCCGGCCGGAGGGGTCCGGGATGGTGCAGGCGTAGGCCTGGTGGGTGTGGCCGGTGACCAGCGCGTCGACCTTCGGGGTGACGTGCTTGGCGATCTCGGTGATCGGCCCGGAGATGCCGTCGCCGGGGCCAGGGCTGTCGCAGTTGTAGTTGTAGGAGGTGGAGGCGGGCTGGCCGCCCTCGTGGATGAGGGCGACGATCGCCTTCACGCCCTGGTGGTTGAGGACCTTGGCGTACTTGTCGATCGTCTCGACCTCGTCGTGGAACTTCAGGCCCTTGACGCCGCCGGCGCTGACGACGTCCGGGGTGCCCTTCAGGGTCACGCCGATGAAGCCGATCTTCACGCCCTTGTGCTTCCAGACGGTGTACGGCTTGAGCAGCGGCTTTCCGGTCTTCTCGTCCGTGACGTTGGCGGCGAGGTACGGGAAGCCGGCGCCCCGGAACTTCTTGCCCTTCTCGTAGCAGCCGTCCTTCGGGTGGCAGCCGCCGTTCTGCAGGCGCGTCAGTTCCGCCCGGCCCTCGTCGAATTCGTGGTTGCCGACGGAGGTGACGTCGAGGCCCAGCTTGTTCATCGCCTCGATGGTCGGCTCGTCGTGGAACAGCCCCGACAGCAGCGGGCTGGCGCCGACCAGGTCGCCGGCCGCCGCGGTGACCGAGTAGGGGTGGCCCTTACGGGCCGTGCGCAGGGACTGGGCGAGGTACTCGACGCCGCCCGCCGTGACGTTCTTCTTGCTGCCGTCCGGCTGCCGCTCCTCGACGGTGCCGGAGGAGCCCTGCGGCGGTTCGAGGTTGCCGTGGAAGTCGTTGAAGGAGAGCAGCTGCACATCGACGGTGCGGCCGGTGCGGGAGCCGTGGCCGGTGTCGGCGCCGGCCGGCAGGGCGGCGGCGGTGACGGTGGCGGCCGCGGCCAGTACGGCGGCGCCGATCGTCAATCTGCTGATGGTGCGGCGCCGTTGCGGTCTCGGTGGCATGTGTTCCCCTCCTGGATGGTCCTGAGCGGACGGCAGCTTATTGTCGACGCGCGTAGCGCAACAGGGGGAACAGGTGACGACCTGGTTGCGGGTCGGGGGGCGGGGTGCGCGGGTGGTGCCCCTCGCGGAACCCGGCAGGGTCGTACCCTTCACGCATGACTGACGCTGCACAGGAGATGGGCCGGGTCGGCCGCAGGATCCAGGTGGTCGACGAGGTCGCGCCAAAGACGGCCGCGGCCGTCGTCGATCTGATCGAGCGGGCCGCACGGACGGACGGGCAGCCCGCCGTGTCCGAGCAGGGGCGGCTGCAGCTGCGCGGGGGCCGGCGCCCCGGCGTGCGCCATGTGCTGGTGTACGTGCCCGGCGACGAGACCGAGGGCGAGGAACTGGTCGCCTACGGGCAGCTGGAGGACACCGACCCGGTGGAGGCGCCGGCCGCCGAACTGGTGGTGCACCCCGGTCACCGCGGCCGCGGGCACGGCCGGGCGCTGGGCAGCGAGCTGCTGGAGCAGTCCGGGCGCCGACTGCGGATCTGGGCGCACGGCGGGCATCCGGCCGCCCGGCACCTCGCCCAGACCCTGGGGCTGACGATGTTCCGGGAGCTGCGGCAGATGCGGCGCCCGCTGACGGATCTGGAGCTGCCGGAGCCGGTGTTCCCCGAGGGGGTGTCCGTACGGACCTTCCAGCCGGGCACCGATGACGAGGCCTGGCTGGAGGTGAACGCGGAGGCGTTCGCGCACCACCCGGAGCAAGGCTCATTGATCCAGCGCGACCTGGACGACCGCAAGGCCGCGTCGTGGTTCGACCCCAAGGGGTTCTTCCTGGCGGAGAAGGACGGGCGGCTGATCGGCTTCCACTGGACCAAGGTGCACGCCGACGAGGGCCTCGGCGAGGTCTATGTCCTCGGGGTCCGTCCGGGCGCGCAGGGCGGCGGCCTGGGCAAGGCGCTGACCTCGGTCGGCCTGCGCCATCTGGCCGCCCAGGGGCTGCCGACGGCGATGCTCTACGTGGACGCGGACAACGCCGCGGCGGTCAGCGTGTACGAGCGGATGGGGTTCGCTACCCATGAGACGGATCTGATGTACCGCTCGGAGACGTGAGCGCCGGGCCGCCCTGAGAGCGGCCCGGATGAACGACCCTGCGGGGCGGGCCCACGGCGGCCCGCCCCGCTTCTCACTGCCCGGGCGCGGCCTGCTGCCGTGCCCGCCACTCGCGCGCCAGCATCGCGTAGACGACCTCGTCGGCCCACTCCCCGTCGAGGAACTCGTTCTCCCGCAGATGCCCCTCGCGGCGCATCCCCAGCCGTTCGAGGACCCGCGCCGAGGCGGTGTTGCGCCCGTCCAGCTCCGCCTGGACGCGGTGCAGCCCCAGCTCCTCGAAGCCGAGCCGCAGCAGCGCCCGGCTCGCCTCGGTCGCGTAGCCGTGGCCGGCGTGGTCGGGGTGGAAGACGTAGCCGATGCCGCCCTGGCGGTGCTCGCGGCTCTTCCAGACGAAGGTGACATCGCCGACCAGGATGCCGCTCGCGCGCACGACGACGGCGAACTGGAGGACGTCGCCGGACGCGCGCAGCGTGGTGCGGGCGGCCTTGGCGGCGACGGAGGCCCGGGACCCGGCCTCGTCGAACGGTCCCCAGTAGAGGTAGCGGCAGACCTCGGGGAGGCGCTGGTAGGCGTGGATCGCCGCCAGGTCGTCGTGGGTGACGGGGCGCAGATCCAGGCGTGCGGTGCGTATCGGGTAGTCGGGGGTGTACGGCAGCGGTGGCCTCACGGGCACGGATGGCTTGGGCACGCGGGCAGCGTACGCAGCGGAGGTTGACAGGTGCAGCCCACTTCCCTCACCCTTTCACTACTTAATTAGTGGAATGCATCAGAGGGGGACGGCGATGCGGCCGATGACCAGGGGCGAGGCGGCCGTCAGGGCCTCGGGGCGCACCGCCATCGAGGCGATCGGCCTCGGCCGGCGCCACCGCCGCCGCTGGGTCCTGCGCGACTGCACCTTCCGGCTGCCGGCCGGCCGCATCTGCGCACTGGTCGGACCGAGCGGCGCCGGCAAGAGCACCCTGCTCTCGCTGGCCGCCGGGCTGACCCGCCCCACCGAGGGATCGATCCGGGTCCGCGGCGAGGCCCCCGCCACCGCCCAGGCCCGCCCCGTCGTGGCCCACCTCGCCCAGGACAAGCCGCTCTACCGCCGGCTGACCGTCGCCGAGACGCTGGAGCTGGGCCGCGCGCTCAACCCCGGCCGCTGGAACGGGCGGTACGCCGAGCGGCTCGTCGACGACGGCGAGATCCCCCTCGGCGCCCGCGTCGCCACCCTCTCCGGCGGGCAGCGCACCCGCCTGGCGCTCGCCCTCGCCTTCGCCAAGCGCCCCGAACTCCTGCTGCTCGACGAGCCGTTGGCCGACCTCGGCCCGCTCGTACGGCACCGGATCGCGGCGCTGCTGCTGGCCGAGGCGGCCGAGCACGGCACCACCGTGGTGCTCTCGTCGGACCTGCTCGCCGAGCTGGACGGGGTCTGCGACTACCTGCTGGTGCTGCGCGACGGCCGGGTACGGCTCGCGGGCGAGGTCGACGACGTCATCGGGGCGCACGCCCTGGTGATGGGCCGGCACCGGGGGCCGGGGCTGCCGCCGGAGGTCGCCGCGCACCCGGTCGTCGAGGCCCAGCTGTCCGGGCCGCGCTTCACCGCGCTCGTACGGCGCGACGGCCGGGTCGCCGCCGGGCCCTGGGAGACCGCGGAACCGTCCCTGGAGGAACTCCTGCTCGGCTATCTCCGCGCGCCCGGCGCGCCCGAACTGATCGCGCCGAGCGCGGAGCCGGTCTCCGCACCGCCGCGCCGCCGGCCCGGCCACAACCCCGGCATCCCCGGCATGCCGCGCAACGGACCGCCCCGCCCGGCGTGGCTGCCGGGCGGCCGGGAGAGCCCGCCGCGCGGCACGGAACGCACACGGCACGACCATCACAGCGGCAAGGGAGCGGCGGCATGACCAGCACGGCACACCTCGGGGCGAGCGGGCACGAGCGCACCGCGGACACACCGGAGCGCCCCCGCCCCACGGGCGGCCGCGGACCGCTGGGCGGCCTCGTCTGGCTGGTCTGGCGCCAGCACCGGCTGGTCTTCGGTGTGCTGCTCGCCGCGGCGGCCGGCGGCGCGGTCTGGTGCGCGGTGCTGCGCGGGCGGATGGCCGCGTTCATCGACGCGCACCACATCGCCGGCTGTTCGCAGATCTCCCTCGTCGCGCGCTGTTCGGACACCCAGGGCCCGGTCACCGCCTTCCGCGACGCCTACAACCCGTCGATGAAGCTGGCCGAGGCGGGTCTGGTGCTGCTGCCCGTACTGGTCGGCGTGTTCCTGGGCGCCCCGCTGATCGCCCGGGAGCTGGAGGCCGGCACCCACAAGCTCGTGCTGTCCCAGTCGGTCGGCCCGCTGCGCTGGCTGGCGGCGAAGACGGCGCTGCCGGCCGTCGTCGTGGTCGCCGCCGGCGCGCTGATGTCGGCGGCCTACACCTGGCTCTGGCAGGTCGGCGGCGACGAGGTGTCCGGCGCGTACTGGTACTCCACCCTCGGCTTCAACTCCCTCGGCCCGGTGCCCGTCGCCTACGCCCTGCTGGGCCTGGCGATCGGCACGCTGACCGGTCTGCTGCTGCGCCGCACGGTGTCGGCGATGGGCGTCACGCTGGCCCTCATGGCGCTGGTGCAGTACGCGTTCGCGGTGCTCAGGCCCCATCTGCTGCCGCTCGCCACGGCCAAGTTCGGGAACAGCGAGCCGACCCAGGTGGCGGACAGCTCGTGGCTGGTCGACCAGGGGTACTACACGACCTCGGGCGAGCGGCTGCCCGAGGTGCCGTGCCGGCCCGACCAGGACTTCGACGGTTGTCTGCGGCAGCACCACGTGGCCGGCCAGTACATGGACCACCACCCGGCCTCGGACCACTGGCCTCTCGCGTTCTTCGAGGCCGGTCTCGTGCTGGCGCTGGCGGCGGTACTGACCGTGCTCGCCTTCCGGGTGATGCGGCGCCGCCACGGGTGAGAGGGGCTGCATTCCCCATTTCCTCTTACCCGTTTCCTTCTCCGGGGCCTTCCGGTCCGCGCCCGCTCTCCTCGGCAGGATTTCCTTCCGGGGGGAGAGGGGCTTTTCGGGGTGTTCCGGTGGTCAAATGCCTTGAGGGTGGGCCGCGTTCGCCATATGTCGTGATGGGACGGGGCGGTGGCGCGACGCCCCACCCGTAACCGCATCACGCGCCCCCGACCCGGCGGCCGGCTCCCGCCCCTCCCCGCCTCCCTCGCCGCGAGAATCCGAGCGGCAAAAGGCGGAAAACCCCATGCGCGATAAACGGAATCGGGGGAGCGAGGGCAAGGAAAGGGGGAGTGGGGAATCGAGGAAAGGGAGAAACGCAGGTCACGGCGAATTCCGTAGCCCTCTCTCCACACCCCCCGCTTGATCGCAAGTGATCCAAAAGGGCCCCGGGAATTTCCCGGCTCCCGTCTATAATCGGGCGTGTGACCACGGCCGCGTCGGGGCAGGCACCAGGGGCGCGTCGCACCGCGGGGCCCGGCGCAGGGCCGGACTCCGGGAGGCGCCGCCCCCGGCGCGCCGCGTCGCCCGACGGCACCGGACCCGGCGTCCCCGGGCCCGCCACCCCCGGAATGCCCCGGGGAGTAGCACCCCGCTTGCCTGGCGGCCATATCCGCGTTACCGGCGATTCAACGTCGCTTGCGAGCATCGCTGAATGCAGCCCGCTGTGCCGAACGTCCCGACCTACAGGCTCCATGTCGCGCCGCCGCTTCTTCCCGACGCGCCTGGAACCCCGGGTACGCGGAAGAATAAGGACATGAACCAGCAGCCCAGCGCTCAGGCACAGGTCCAGCCCGAGACGTCGACCCCGAAGCCCCCCAAGGCCGCGCCGCCCTCGGCGCAGCCGTCGGTGGGCTCCATCGCCGCGCACCGCCCGCAAGCGGTCCGTGGGACGGTGCCCGGGCTGGAACCCGACCTCGACGCCGATCCCGATGCGTACGAGGACCGCGGCGTGGTGGGCGTGGACGGCGAGGAGCTGCCCGGCGACCGGTTCCTGGACCGCGAGCGCAGCTGGCTGGCGTTCAACGAGCGGGTGCTGGAGCTGGCCGAGGACCCGGCCACCCCGCTCCTCGAACGGGCGAACTTCCTTGCGATTTTCGCCAGCAACCTGGACGAGTTCTTCATGGTCCGGGTCGCCGGACTCAAGCGGCGGATCGCCACCGGCGTCGCCACCCGCTCCGCCTCCGGACTCCAGCCCCGCGAGGTGCTGGACCTGATCTGGACCCGCTCGCGCGAGCTCATGGCCCGGCACGCCGCCTGCTACCAGCAGGACGTCGCCCCCGAGCTGGCCGACCAGGGCATCCATCTGATCCGCTGGCCCGAGCTGACCGAAAAAGAGCAGGCCCGCCTGTTCACCCTCTTCCGCCAGCAGATCTTCCCGGTGCTCACGCCGCTGGCCGTGGACCCCGCGCACCCCTTCCCGTATATCTCCGGCCTCTCGCTGAATCTGGCCGTCGTCGTGCGCAACCCGGTCAGCGGCCACGACCACTTCGCACGGGTCAAGGTGCCGCCGCTGCTCTCCCGCTTCCTGGAGGCCTCCCCGCAGCGCTACGTCCCCATCGAGGACGTCATCGCCGCGCATCTGGAGGAGCTGTTCCCGGGGATGGAGGTGCGCGCCCACCACATGTTCCGGGTCACCCGCAACGAGGACCTGGAGGTCGAGGAGGACGACGCGGAGAACCTCCTCCAGGCCCTGGAGAAGGAGCTGATGCGGCGGCGGTTCGGCCCGCCGGTGCGCCTGGAGGTCGAGGAGTCCATCGACCCGGCCGTGCTCGATCTGCTCGTCCAGGAGCTGAAGATCTCCGATGCCGAGGTCTACCCGCTGCCCGGCCCGCTGGACCTCACCGGCCTCTTCGGGATCGGGGCCCTGGACCGGCCCGAGCTGAAGTACCCCAAGTTCGTCGCCGGCACCCACCGCGACCTCGCCGAGGTGGAGTCCGCCTCCGCCCCGGACATCTTCGCCGCCCTGCGCGCCCGCGACGTCCTCCTGCACCACCCCTACGACTCCTTCTCCACCTCCGTGCAGGCGTTCCTGGAGCAGGCCGCGGCCGACCCGGACGTCCTCGCGATCAAGCAGACGCTCTACCGCACCTCCGGCGACTCCCCGATAGTCGACGCCCTGATAGACGCCGCGGAGTCCGGCAAGCAGGTCCTCGTCCTGGTCGAGATCAAGGCCCGCTTCGACGAGCAGGCCAACATCAAGTGGGCCCGGAAGCTGGAGGAGTCCGGCTGCCATGTCGTCTACGGCCTGGTCGGCCTCAAGACGCACTGCAAGCTCTCGCTGGTCGTCCGCCAGGAAGGCGAGATGCTGCGCCGCTACTCCCATGTGGGGACCGGCAATTACCACCCCAAGACGGCCCGGCTCTACGAGGACCTGGGGCTGCTGACCGCCGACCCGCAGGTCGGCGCCGACCTCTCCGACCTGTTCAACCGGCTCTCCGGCTACTCCCGCCGGGAGACCTACCGCCGCCTGCTGGTCGCGCCCAAGTCCCTGCGGGACGGCCTGATACAGCGCATCACCACGGAGATCGACCACCAGGGCGCGGGCCGGGTGGCCTACGTCCGCATCAAGGTCAACTCGATGGTCGACGAGGCCGTCATCGACGCGCTCTACCGCGCCTCGCAGGCCGGTGTGCCGGTCGACATCCTGGTACGCGGCATCTGCGCGCTGCGCCCCGGAGTCCCCGGCCTGAGCGAGAACATCCGCGTCCGCAGCATCCTCGGCCGCTTCCTGGAGCACTCCCGGGTCTTCGTCTTCGGCAACGGCGGCGAGCCCGAGGTGTGGCTGGGCAGCGCCGACATGATGCACCGCAATCTGGACCGGCGGATCGAGGCACTGGTGCGGGTCGCCGACCCGGCCCACCGCATCGCCCTCAACCGGCTGCTGGAGACCGGGACATCGGACACCACGTCCTCCTGGCACCTGGGCCCGGACGGCGACTGGATGCGGCACGCGGTGGACGCGGACGGCGCGCCGCTGCGCAACGTACAGGAAATGCTCATTGACGCCCGGAGGCGCCGGCGTGGCCCAGCGACATGACCAGCAGACCGGAGGGCCGGCGGGTCTTATCGGCATCGGATACGAGTTCGGCGGGGCGCGCGGAGCCCGTTCCGCCGTGGTGGACGCACCCCGCGCGGAAGACGGCAGCCCCCATGGCATCGCACCCCGACCGCTGATGACCCACCCCACCGCGGACGACGACGCCGCCCGCCCCGGCACCGGCATCGGCACCCGTACCGCCGAGGAGGTCCTCGCCGGCTATCTGCACCAGCAGGCCGCGGAGTTCCTGCGCAGCCTGCGGCTGCACCGCGAGAGCGGCGCGGACGCGGAGGGCGCCGGCGACGCGGCCCGCCAACTGCGCCGCGCCGCCCGCCGGATCAGCGCCACCCTGCACACCTACCGGCCGCTGACCGAGGAGGCCTGGGCCGACCAGCTCCGCGCCGAACTCGGCTGGCTGTCCGGCACCCTGGCCCGCGAACAGGCCTGCGCGGCCCGCCGCGACCGGCTGATGGCGGCCCTGCAACGGCTCACGGGCCGCGGCGAGCGGCCCGACCCCGGCGGCCCCGACGACCGGGGAGCCCGGCCGAAACGCGACCAGCGCAACGGACGGGACCGCACCGGCCGCCCCGCCGCCGCGTCCACAGCCCCCGAGGCCGCCCCCGAGGCCGCCACCGAGCCGGATCCCGACGGCGCCCTGGCCGCCGGTGCCGCGCGGGCCGGGGCGCTGCTCGACCGCCAGCTCACCCTGGCCCGCACCCGCGCCCACTCCGCCGCGCTCCAGGCCCTGGGCTCCTCCCGCTTCCACGCCGTCGCCGACTCCGTGGCGGTGCTCGCCTCCGAGGCCCCGCCGGCCGGCAAGAACGGCGAACTGCCCGCCGCCGAGGCGCTGCCACCCCTCGCCGACCAGGCCTACCGGCGGCTGGTGGAGGCGGTGGCCGCGCTGCCGCTCTCCCGCGCCGGCTACCCGTACAACGCCGCCGCGCTCGCCGCCGACCAGCGCCAGGACGCGCCCTGGCACCAGGTCCGGATGCTGGTGCGGCTGAGCCGCTACGCCCGGGAGGTCATCGCTCCCGAGGACGCCGAGCAGCGGCTGGCGGAGGCCGGCCGCGCCCTGGAGTGGCACCGCGACGCCGCGGAGGCGGCCGCCGCGGCCACCGCCGCGGCCCGCACCCCCCGCATCGCCCCGGCCACCGCCTACGCCCTCGGCGTGCTCCACGCCGACCAGCGGCACGAAGTGGAAGCGGCCCGCTTCGCCTTCGGCCGGGTATGGCTGCCGCGCCCGCCCGAGCGGACCGGCTGAGGAACACCCGGCAGACCCGACGCATGCCATGACCGACCGGAAGGGGATGAGGACGTGACGGTGGTGCAGCGGCCGGTACGGGCGGCGGGCTGCGTCCTGTGGCGCCGCGCGGCCGGCGAGGACGGCCTGGAGATCGCCCTCGTCCACCGCCCCAAGTACGACGACTGGTCGCATCCCAAAGGCAAGTTGAAGCGCGGCGAGAGCGCCCTGGCCGGAGCGGTCCGCGAGGTCGCCGAGGAGACCGGCATGTCCTGCCGCCCCGGCGCCCCCCTGCCCACCTCCACCTACGTGGCCAACGGCCGCCCCAAACAGGTCCGTTACTGGGCCGCCGAGGCCGTCGCCGGCGCCTTCACCCCCAACAACGAGGTCGACCGCCTGGAATGGCTCACCCCGTCCGCCGCCCGCCACCGCCTCACCCAGGAACGCGACCGCCCCCTGGTGGACGCCCTGCTCGCCGCCCTGCACCTGGCGTGAGGGCCCTCCCGGGGATGCCCGGGAGGGCCCTGGGGTGTCGTGGATGGGGGTTCAGACGGCCTGTGCCTTCGCGTACTCGACGAAGTGCGACCACTGCTGAGCGGGGAAGGCGAGAGCGGGGCCGTGCGGGTCCTTGCTGTCACGGACCAGGAACTCACCGGTGGCCGCCGCGTGCTCCGGTGCCCACTCGATGCACTGTCCGCCGTTTTCGCTGTACGAGGATTTGATCCAGCGGAGGGATTCGGTCACGGGGTGCCCTTTCGCAACTCATTGATCATGGCTACGGTCGCCGCCTGGGAGAGGGCGCCGGCCTGTAGCTGATGGTAGGCCGTCAGTATGGGCAGCACCGAGGTACTTTCCCGCTCGAGATGGCCTCGTTGCGACGACTCCGCGTACGACATGAGCGAGCGATCCGACAGTGTCAGCACCGTGATCGGGAGGCTGAGCGGGCGGCGTTCCCCCATGTCGAACGGGGCGATGTGGAGCACCGTGTTCGGCAGCTCGGCGAACTCGATCAAGCTCTCCAACTGCGCTTCCATGACAGCCGGTCCGCCGACGGGCCGACGTAGGCAGCTCTCGTCCAGCACCACGAAGACCAGGGGCGGAGGCGTACGTACCAGCGCCGCTTGCCGTTCCGTCACGAGCGACAACCGCTCGTCCGCCTGCTCGGGCGCGATCGCTCCGCGTTTGACGGCGCTTTCGACGATTACGGACGCATACTCCGGTGTCTGCAACAGACCCGGAATGACGCCCACTTCGTACAGCCGGATCTCCGCCGCGCGGCCCTCGTAGCCGACGTACTCCGGGAAGCCCTCCAGCAGGCTGCCGTGCTGGATCTCGCGGAACTGCCGCTCGAAGGTGTCCACGGTGCCTGCGATGCCGAATACGCGGTCGGCACTGCGCGAAAAGCGCAAGGTCGGGGGCTTGCGACCAGTTTCGACCGCTGACACGTGTGTACTGGAATACCCCAGACGCTCTGCAAGCTCCTCCTGCGTCCAGCCGCGTGCCTCCCGCGAGCTGCGTAGACGCGCCCCGAAGGCTTCCCGAGGGCTGTGGTCCGGCGTCAATTCCTTGCGATTCAAGGAGCTTTCACCAACGCTTCCTCCATCTCTGACAAGTTGAACGGCTTCCGACTGTAGGCCAGCCTGAGTCGTCCCGGTAGTGGAATGACTACAGAGAGGAGCGGTCGTTGTCGCAGAGGCAGACTCCCCCCGACCGCCCTGCGGCGGCTCGGCACCGCAGCGGCACGGACGAGCCGGCAGACGAAACAACCGGCCCCGACGACCACCCGGAACACGAGCGGGGCAGAGACGCTGACGCCGACACCGACTCGGACAGCGAGGCGTTGACGAGCCTTCGGGCGCGTATGCATCGGGACTACGCGCGGTGGCAGCAGTACGGGCCGCTGGGGCGGTCGTTGTGAACTGCGACGAGTGCCGGACGCTGCGAGCCGAACTGGCGGACGCGGTGCGGCGCGGCGACAAGTCGAAGGCCGTCGACTGCCGCGTGCTGCTGAGGCGGCATCCCCAGCACGACGGAGTGCCGGTCGAGGGGGAGGAGGCGTAGTGGGTCTCCCGGCCGTGCGCGAGACCGCCGCTGCCCCCTTTGCCGGAACGCCGTACGAGAACAGCCCCCAGGGGCCGTGGACGCCATACGGGGGCGCGCTGGACGTGACATCCGGCGTGGTCCACATCCCCCGTTCCGGCGCCCTCGATCCGGACGACAGGCCCCTCCGCCACCGGCGCGGACGGGGCGGTCACTCCGCTCGTGGGCCTGTCCGTCGCCACGGACAGGCCCTCCCCGAGCCCACACCGGGCCGGGCCCGACAAAAGAAGGAGATCGAGCAATGATCGCGACCACCGAAACCGCCAAGACGACTCAGGCGACCGAGACGACCGCGAACGCGACCCGTCCCTGGGGCGCCGACCGGCTCGCGCCGTATCCGAACACCGTTCGCCGCCCGCACGCCACCGTCGCCATCGACCCCGCCACGCAGCTCGGCGTCTTCCGTGACCGTGCCGGCGACATCGTCGAGATGGGCAAGCACGGCACCAGCTCCGGTACCGAGACCTCGACGACCACGAATGCGGACTCGCAGAACGACCAGGGCCACGACCAGGACAGCACGCAGGACTGATGGCCGTGACCGAGGAGAGGCCGGTTCTCGTGGTCACCGAGGCGGACGATGTCACCGCCGACATGGTGATCACTGAACTCAACCGGCGCGGCGTACCGGTGGCCAGGGTCGATCCCTCCGACATCGGTGCGGGCCTGACGGTCTCGGCTCGGTTCGGTGCCTGCCCGGCTCCCGTGGCCGGGCAGGTGCGTACCCGGTCGAGAACCGCCGATCTGACCCGTGTGCGGGCGGTGTACTGGCGCCGCCCCGTCTGGCCCGCTTTCCCCTACCTGAGCGAGGACGACGCGCGGTTCGCGGCCGCGCAGGTGCGCCACGGGCTCGGCGGCACCCTCTACGCGCTCGACGGCCCGCTGTGGGTCAACCACCCGCTCCGCAACGCCGCCGCCGACTACAAACCCGCACAACTCGCCGTCGCCCAGCGGCTCGGCCTCACCGTGCCACCCACGTTGGTCACCAACGACCCAGCCGAAGCAAGGGCGTTCATTGATGACCATGACCAGGTGATCTACAAGACACTGCGGTGGACCCCGTACGAGCGGGACGGAGTCCCGGTGACGGGATGGGCGGATCCGGTCACGGCGGATGAGATCGACGACCGCGTGCGCGTGACACCGCACCTGTTCCAGGCCCGCGTGCACAAGGCCGCCGACGTGCGGGTTCTGGTGGTCGGCCGGCAGATCTTCGCCGTACGCATCGACTCCGGCCTGCTGGACTGGCGCAAGGACTACTCCGCGCTCTCCTACGCCGTGACAGACCTGCCCGCCCGCCTGAGCGCGGCACTTCTCTCCTTCCTGGATCACTTCGGGCTGGTGTCCGGGAGCTTCGACCTCGCCGTGGACCGGGCGGGGGACCACTGGTGGCTGGAGCTGAACCCGAACGGCCAATGGGGGTGGCTGGAAGGGCCGACCGGGCTCGACATGTCCGCCGCATTCGCCGAACTGCTGACGCAAGGGAGTACCCATGACTGACACCGCGCCCGAGCGGCGTGCGCTCGCCGACCGGCTGGAGAAGGCCGGAGTCCTCACCACTCCCGCATGGCGAGCGGCGGTGGAGGCCGTTCCCCGTGAGCTGTTCCTGCATCCCGGAGTGTTCCTGCCCGAGGAGGGCGGCCGCTGGCGGCCGGTCACCGCGCTCGGGTCCGATCCCGCCGAGTGGGTGGAGATCGCCTACAGCGACCGGTCCCTGACCACGCAGCTCGACGGACACCTGACCGCCGACCAGGCCGGCGACCTCGTGACGGGCTCGCCCACGTCGTCCTCCACCACCCCGGTCACCGTGCTGGACATGATCGAGCGCCTGGAGGTCGAAGACGGCCACCGCGTGCTGGAGATCGGCACCGGCACCGGGTATTCCTCGGCCCTGATGTGCCACCGGCTCGGCGAGGACAACGTGACGACGGTGGAGGTCGACCCCGCCGTGTCGGCCCGTGCGGACGCCGCGTTGGGGACGGCCGGATTCGAGACCTGGACCGTGACCGGGGACGGGCTCCTCGGCCATCCCCGCCGTGCGCCGTACGACCGTGTCATCGCGACCTGCGCCGTCCGCCGCATCCCCTACACCTGGCTCAGGCAGACCGAGCCGGGCGGCATCGTCCTGGCCACCGTCGGCGGCTCCTGGGGCTACGGCACGGGCCTGGCCAGGGTCGTCGTGGGCGCGGACGGCACCGCCGAGGGCAGGATCACCGGCCCCTCCTCCTTCATGCAGGCACGGTCCCAGGCCGCACCACCGGTCACCGGGGACCTGTCGGCCCGCACGGCCTACGCCGACAGCGAGCGGCGGACGGAGTTCCCGCCCACCCTGCTGGAAGACTGGATGCCTGCTTTCCTCGCCCAACTCATCGCCCCAGGGGCGCAGTTCGTCCGCGCCGCGACGCGCGAAGGCGCCCCGCTCCGGTACGTCTTCGATCCGGCCCGCGAGTCCTTCGCCGAGTTCACCGCGGCCGGCGACGCCTGGACGGTCCGCCAGGGCGGTCCCGTGGCGCTGTGGGACGACATCGAACGGGCACTGGCCGCGTGGCAGGACGCGGGAAGCCCCGACATCTCCGCCGTGCGCCTCCACATCACGGACCGGGCCCACACCTACTGGGTCGAGGACCACCCGCTGCTCATCTGGCAACAGCCTCTCGTGTGAGCGACGGACGCCAATGCGCGGCCCGCAATATCCCCCTCACGAATCCGAAACTGACCCGTCGGATCCGCGATGCGGTGATTTCGCCGGGGGCACGTAAAATCGCGGTATGGCACAGAAAGTAATCACCATCTACGCGGATGATCTCACGGGTGAAGAGACCGCCGAGGTCAGCACGCACACCTTGTCTCTTGACGGCGTCACTTACGAGGTCGACCTGGGCCCGGACAGCTACGACAAGCTGCTGGAGGCCGTCGCGCCGTTCACGCGGGTGGGCCGCCGGACGCGTAAGTCGAGGAAGTCGCGGCAGCAGGCGGCGAGCGGGGAGGACACCGCCGCCATCAGGGCCTGGGCGAAGTCGAAGGGGTACGAGGTCAGCGAGCGCGGCCGGGTGCCCGCCTCCATTCGTGAGGCCTACGCGCAGGACAAGAAATAGCCGGTAAATCCGGGAGAGAAGGAAGAGCCGGAAGGCGCGGAAATCCGCCGGGGCCCCTGTGGACGGGGGTCCCGGCGGGTGTCTGTGTGAGGGGGTGGCCGCTTCCTGGGATATGGGATATGGGGGGTGGTTCGGCGGCTTCGCGAGGCGGGTTCCGTCGTTCTTCGGGGGCCCGGATTCGGGTCCGGAAAGCGCACGGAATTCCGCCGGTGCATGGCTCGGCGGCGGCCGGGAGTTAAATGGGACAAGCGGGAAGCTGTTGCTGTAGTGGCGAGTGGGAGGGGTGTCGTCCTCGCCGTACCCGCACTCGCATCCGCGCCCGCGCCCCGGCCGGCGCCAGAAACGTTCCGTCGTCGTTCGGTCACGTTCGGTGATTTCGCGCCGCGGGTGGGGGCTTCCGGCCAAGTCGGGCGGGCGTGGTTGTGCCGCCTGCCGCATACCGGACACAGTGGGCGAGGTTCCGCGCCGGGTATGCGAGTTTCCTGCCGCTGGGCCTCGTCTGGTCTGTCTATCCCTTCTGCGTGGTTCGGGGGCTGGAAGCTGTGACAGTACGTGTGGGAGACATCCGGGACATCCTTGAGCGGGCGGCGCCGGGCGGCGCCCCGGAGATCCCGGCATCCTTTCTCGGTGACGGCGCCGTGGAGCTGGTGTTCCGCGGCACGATGCTGCGCGTCGACGGCGCGAGGTGCGACCCCAAGGAGCTGTGGGTCACCGGACATGCCGCCACCACCGCGTCGTCGGCGCCGATGCCGGTGCGCATGGAGTTCACCGGCGAGGACGAGCTGGTGACCGGCGCGCTGGCCGCCGTCGATCTGGGGGCGGGCCGTGCGCTGCTGCTCGTCGACGGTGCCCCGGCCGGCGCCGAACTGCTGCCCGGTGCCTGGGTGGTGAGCGACGGCCGCTGCCTCCCGCTGACCGTCCGGCGCCCGGTGCCGGGGGCCGACCCGGAGCGGCTGGACGGGCTGGGCCGGGCGCTTCCCACGGTTCGTCTGCGGACCGCCGCCGAGCGCGAACGGGCGCGCGGGCCAAGGGCGTTGCTCACCGAGCACGGCATCCTCGCCCCCCGCCCCCCGGCGCGCCGCCGCCAGGGCGTGCGGCTGCTCGACTCCCCGGCGGTGCGCGGCTGGTCGCCGATCGGTACGCCCGGCGGCGAGAACGGGCTGAGCATCGACTATGTGAATCCGCCGCTGCGCATCGCCGGGGCGCTGACCGCGCTGCCCGCCGCCCCGCCGTACAAGACCGTGGTCGGCGGGGTGCTGCTGGTGGACACCGGGGCGTTCAACGGCTCCGCCATGGGCGCGTACGTGGTGCCCGACGGCAGCGGGGCCGAGCCGTCCCTGTTCGCGTACGGATCGCTGGGCAGCGAGACCGGGTTCGGGCCGCCGCTGTTCCAGGTGCGCGGCATCTCCGCCGGGTTCGGCTGGAACAGCCGGGTGCGGGTGCCGTCGGCCGACGCGCTGGGCGGCTTCCCGTTCCTGATCGCCCTCGACAACCCGGGCGAGATCGGCGCCGACGACGAGGAGGTCGATCCGCTCAAGGTGCTGAGCGAGCTGATCGGCGGCTCCAACCCCTGGGTGCGGCCGCAGGAGGGCGATCTGTGGTTCGCCGCCGGTCTGGCCTTCGACTGCTTCGAGACCCTGCGCGGCCACGCCATGGCGCTGGTGCAGACCGGCTCGGACCTGACGATCAGTCTGCTCGGGGTGGCCGGCGCCCAACTGCCCACCAAGAGCGACAAGAAGATCGCCCGGGTGGAGATCGGCATCGAGGCCACGCTGAGGCCCACCGCCGGGGAGCTGAGCATCAGCGCGGGCTTCACCGAGAAGACCTTCCTCATCGACCCGAACTGCAAGCTGCGCGGCGGCGTCGGGATGAAGTTCTGGTTCGGGGAGCACGCCCACGCCGGTGACTTCGCGCTGCTCCTCGGCGCGCTGCCGCGCGGGCGGGAGCTGCCCGCCCGCTACCCCAAGCAGCAGCCCGCCGGCATCACCTGGGGCGTCGGCTCCACGGTCAACATCACCGGCAGCGCGTACGCCGCGTTCACCCCGAAGTCGCTGATGGCCGGCGGCGGGCTGGACGTGACCTTCCAGTCGGGGATGCTGCGCGCCTGGCTCAGCGCTCGGTTCGACGCCCTGCTGGAGTGGAATCCGTTCTACTTCGATGTGGGGCTCGGGATCAGGGTCGGCGTCTCCGCCACCATCAAGGTGTGGTTCGTCAAGATCAGGATCTCCATCGAGGTCGGGGTCAGCCTGCGGGTGTGGGGGCCCGCGGTCGGCGGCGAGGCCACCGTCCACCTCTGGTTCATCTCCTTCACCATCGGTTTCGGCGCGGCCCGCCGCAGCGGCGAACCCGCCCTGGGCTGGGGCGGCTTCCAGGGCATGCTGCCGCCGCCCGAGAACATGGTCCGCACCACCCCGGTCAGCGGCTACACCGGTGAGGGCGCCCCGGCCACCCGCGGCGGGACCGCCCCGTGGCTCGTCGACAGCGGCGGCTTCACCTTCACCGCCGACACCCAGGCGCCGGTCAGCAGGCTGTACCTGGACCGCGACAGCACCACCCCGGTCGAGACCGACGACACGCTGGACATCCTCCCCATGCGGCTCAAGGACCGGCAGAGCGAGCTGCGGGTGTGGCTCGCCTACAACGGCTCCGACGGCGGCCCGGGCGCGGAGAGCCTGGCGGACTGGGGCCGTACGGTCCTGCGCGGCAGTGTGCCCAACGGCCTGTGGGGCGAGCAGCCGGACGCCCCCGGGGAGGGCCTGATCCCCGGGCGGATCCTCGGGGTCCGGCTGGTGTCGCCGCCGGTGGACCACGGCACCTCCACCGGCTTCATCGACGAGAAGGGCATCTCCTTCGACCCCATCGCCCCCGACGGCGACCAGCCGCTGTCCGCGGGCGAGGAGGCGTCCGGGCCCGTGCCGCGGCGGCCCGGCGGGGTCATCGGAAAGATCACGGGCGGCATCGACACCGCCGGCACCCGCGGCAACCGCGCCGCGCTGGCCGAGGCGCTCACCCGGCTCGGCGCCGGAGCAGGCGCCCTGGACAACGACCTGAGCGGATACGCCCACGCCGCGGGCACCGCCTTCACCGCCGAACCGATGCTGGTGCCCGCCGGCTGACCCGCCCGGTCCGCACGCACGGACCCGCCGGGCGCCCACCGTGCACACCGGCCCGGCGCCGCGGCGCCCAGCCCGCGTCCGCCACGGCGCCCTCCACCACCGCGCTCTGCCGCACCCCACCGCGTCCCGCCGCGCCCCACCGCGTCCTGTCGAAAGGCACGTCCGTGACCACCACACCCGATTCCGGGCCCCGGCCGCGCACCAGCGCCCCCGCCGCCCGGCACCGCACCCGGTTCTTCGACCACCGCATCCCCTCCCTCTACGCCGGCCGGTACCGGATCGACAACCAGCAGATCCTCCGCGCCGTCGACGGCAGCGACCGCGTCATCGACGCCACGCCGCAGCCGTTCGACGTCGTCCAGCCGCGCTTCGGCCTCGGCCCGGGCGGCATCAACGCCCGCTTCCCCGTGCCGGACGCCGTCGGCACATACGGCCAGACCCTGCCGCACCTCAACCTCGACGCCCCCGGCCTGCCGTGGAGCCGCCCGCTCGGACCGGGCCACCCGGGCGAAGTCCCCTGGCTCGCCCTGCTGTTGTTCCGGGAGGACGAACTCCCCGAGGACCGCGACGCCGTCGGCACCGTCACCGCCGGCACCGTGCGCGAGTACCTCGACGGCGGGCTGGGCCCCGGCGCGACCCCCGCCCTGCCGCCGGAGAGCATGCGGCCCGACGAGTACGACGAGCACTGCGCGACGGTCCTGGTCCCGGCGGCGCTCTTCGACGCGGTCGCGCCGCTGCCCGTGGAGATGGGCTACCTCGCCCACGTCCGGGAGGGCGGCCCGCCCGACGCCACCCGGGCCGGGGACGACCCGGAGCCGGACGAGAAGGAGCTGAACGCGATCGTCGTCGCGAACCGGTTCCCCGCCGCCACCGGCGGCCGGCACGTCGTCCACCTCGTCTCCCTGGAGGGCTTCGACCGCTACCTGACCGCCCCGGCCCCGTCCGCGGGCGTCCGGCTGACCTCCCTGGCCTGCTGGAGCTTCACCAGCGAGTCGGACTCCGGGACCGGCTTCGGCGACGTCTGCCAGCACCTGGCCACCACCGACGGCGTCACCCCGCGCCCCGAGGCGGAGCTGCGGCTGCGCGTGCCGGTCGCCGCACCGGACCGGCCGACGGCCCCGCAGCAAGAGGCCCTCGACCGGATGGCGTCCGGCGCCGTCGCGCTGCCGCAACGCCTGGAGACCGGCGAGCGCACCGTCGCCTTCCACCGCGGCCCGCTCACCGCCCGGCCCGCCGCCGAACTGCCCGGCCCGGCGGCGACCCGGCTGGAATCCCCCGGCGAGGCACTGATCTACCTGGAGAAGTACGGGGTCTTCGACACCGCCTACGCCGCCGCCTTCACCGCCGGGCGGCTCCTCGCGCTGGCCGATGACCGCTTCCGCAGCGCGCTGATGGAGTTCCGCTCCGCCGCCCGCGCCGCCGTGCGCCGCCTGGCCTCCCACCCCGACCTGGCCGGGCGGGCCGTGAACCCGCGTCAGCTCACCGCACCCCTGGCGTGCGAGGCGTTCGACCGGATGCTGCGGGACGGCGAGGGCACCCGCTTCACCCGGGCGGTGGACCGGGCCGGGCAGGAGCTGCGGGCCGGCCACCGCCGGTCCGCCGGCACCGGCGCCCGCCGCACCCCCGCCGATCCGCGGGCCCTGCTCGCCGCCCCGGGCGTCGCCGACGTGCTGACCCGGGCCGCCCCGGACGAGTTCACCACCGTGACCGACTGGCTCGACCGGCTGCGACGGCTGGAGATGCTCGGCCTGGAGCACCTGCTCCCCGACGAACGGGCCCTGCCGCCGGAGAGCATCCGCTTCGCCTACGCCGACCCCTGCTGGATCCGGGCCGCCGTCGACGGCGCACTCAGCATCGGCGTCGGCCACGCGCTGGACGCCGACCTCAACGCCCTGGCCACCACCGGTGGCCCGGTCCCGGCCTGCGCGGTGCTCCTGCGCTCCCGGCTGGTCCCCGACTGGCCCGGGACCATCGTCACCGCCTACGCCGACGGCACCCCCGTCGCACCGCTGCGCACCGCCGTCCACGGCACCGACACCCAACTGCTGCTCTACCCGCGGCTGATCGACCGCTTCGAGCTGGCCGAACCGCCGCGCGGCATCTGCTTCGGCATCGGCGACGTCGGCACCGTCGAACTCCGCGAGATCAGCGGGGACCGCATCGGCTACCCCAAGGGCGAGTTCCCGCGACCGGCCGGCTTCGGCCGCTTCCTGCGCCCCGGCGGCCGGGACGTCCTCAACGTCCACGGCAGCGGCGACGCCCTGGTCCCCGCCCTGTCCGCGGCACACGGCGTGCCGCGGATCTCGTCCGCGCAGTTCGCCCTCCAGCTGATCAACGCCCCGCAGGTGCAGACCTTCTCCCGGCCGTGACCCGCACCCGCTGAGCGACGAACGAAAGGACCACCGGACCATGTCCGTGGACACCACCCTGGTCGTACCGGTCGAGGTCGCCGCGCTGGCCGTCAACCGCCAGACCCGCGACACCGGCCGTGAGCACGTGATCAACCGCTGGATCGCCAACTTCAAGGACATCGGCGACGGCGTCGCGCCCGAGCCGGAGCCGTTCGCCGGCGCCGAGGAATGGACCGGCCGCGAGGACCGGCTCGGCGTCTACCTCCAGTGGGAACTGCCGGCCGCGCTGACCCGCGGCCGGCACGACGAGGAGGAGGGCGTCGGCGACTTCCCGCTCGTCCCCAACCGCTGGCTCGTCGTCCGCCACACCGACGGCACCCGCGCGCTGACAGCCTGGGTCGTCGAGAGCGACTACCTCGACCCGATGGACGGCACCGTCTCCTTCCAGGACCCGGACAGCGACGAGCCGTCCGCCACCCTGATCGGCAAGTGCCACGAACTCACCGGCCCCTGGCGCGAACCGGCCGCCCCGCACCCGCCCTTCCTCACCGCCATCGGCCCCGGCCTGCCCACCTTCGCCGTCTTCCAGCCGTACAACACCAATGTGTTCTCCCTGCACGACACGCTGGAGGGGGTGCCGGAGAAGGAGCGGCTGAGCTACTTCGTCGCCGGCTGGTACGCCGACCCGGACAGCGACATCCTCGCCGGCACCGACGACCTCACCGCCCTCCTGGACCGCCTGGGGTGGACCAGGCCCCCCGGTTCCGGCAGCGGCATCCGCATCTCCGTCCACACCGGAACCGTGCTCGGTCTGGACTGGGACCTCACCGGCCCGGTCCCGGAATCCGACTGCCCCCGCCGGGAGGACGTCACCGCCATCGTCGCCAACAGCGTGGCCGAGGCGGCGGCCGAGATCGGCACCCAGGCCGACGGCGACGGCGCCTTCGACGCACAGGAGGCGGAGCTCTTCCGCGCCTTCCTGCTCGGCGGCATCGACGCCCTCGACGAACGCGACCGCCCCGAGGCCGACCTCCTCACCGACCGCCGCGCCCACGACGCCGCCTTCGGCCCGGTCCCGGGCGGCTACCGCTGGTTCATCGGCGAACGCGGCGACGACCCCGCACCCGCCTCACCCGCGGCCCGGGCGGCCGAGGCCGACACCGTCGCCGCCCTCAACCGCCGCCAGGAAGAGCACGACGCCACCGAAGCCGCGCTCGACGCCGCCCGGGAGCGCCTCTACCACCTGTGGTGGCTGAGCCAACTGCCTCGCCAGTCCGACGAGTTCCGCGACCGGATCGGTGCCGAACTCGACCTCGCGGACCCCGAGGGCGCCGCCGGCCAGGTCACCGCCCTCGCCCGCCGGCTCGCCGAACAGCGCCGCACGGTGCCCTGGGGCAGGACCGAGGACGAGCTGGCCGCGCGCACCGCCGCCCTCTACCCCGACCACGGGCCGCGCGCCGCCCGCCGGCTGATCCGCGTCCCCGCCCAGGACTACGACTACAGCGCCGACCCGGTCCTCGCCCTCGACGGCGCCCATCTGCACGCCCCGCTCACCCGGGACACGCCCCTGCCGTGCCGCACCCCCGACCGGCTGGTCACCCGCGCCTCGGGCATCACCACCGCCGAGGTCGCCGGGGTCGCCCGGCAGGTCGACCTCAGCCACCTGCCCGCCTGCTTCCCGGCCCTGCTCAGCGAGTTCCTCATCCTCGACCGGGCCCGAAAGACCGGCGCGATCAGCGAGGTCACCGGCACCCTGCCGGCCCACGGCACCGCCGCGTGGCGCATGCCCTGGCAACCGCTGTACCTGCTGTGGAAGGCCGAGTACTTCCCGCTGCCGTTCCGCGAGGGCGACACCGACCACTGGGCGTTCATCGAACGCTCCCGCTACCAGTGGCAGGGCACCGGCGAACCCGGCACCCCCCTGGTCGTCTCCGGACGGCAGATGCTCGCCCCCGCCGCCGGCCACGCCTTCGACGGCGCCCTGGAGAGCTACGCCCGCCTCCGCGCGGACCTCCCCGCCGACACCGTCCACCGGGTACGTTCCGGCGCACGGGAACGCGACCTGCTCTCCCAGACCCTGGACGGATTCGGCGCGGCCCTCGCCCAACGCCGGCCGCTCTCCGGCCTCCAGCCCACCGGGGAGACCGCCGCGCTCATCGGCAACGGCGACTACCCGCCACCGGACCCCGGCGGCCTGCCCGCCAGCGACTGGGACGAATGGCCCCCCTCGACGTTCCAGGAACTGCGCGCCGGGCAGCTGGCCTTCCTCGATCTGGCCGTCGTCGACCGGTTCGGACGCGCCGTCAACCTGATCGACAACCCCGGCCACTTCCGCCCCGAGAGGGCCCGCACCATGCGGCCGGCCCACCCGGTCAGCGGCTACGACAGCGGCCGCCTCGTCGAACTCGGCCCGCGCCTGCTCCAGCCCGCCCGCCTGCGCTTCGACTTCCTGTCCGCCACCGGCGACGACGACATCGACCTGACCCCCGGCGCCAACCCCGTCTGCGCATGGCTGCTGCACAACCGCCTCGACAGCTCCCTGGTCGTGTACGCGGCCGACGGCGCGGCGCTCGGCGAACTGCGGGTGACGCTGAACACCGCCGGGCGGAAGGAGGTCTCCTGGTCGGTGCTGCCCGGCTCGGAGGTCACCGACTTCGAGCAGCTGCGGGCCCGCTCCCGGCACGCCTACGACCTGCTGAACGCGGTCCGCAGCCGCGGCCCGCAGACCTTCGACGCGTTCCGGGCCACGGTCGACCGGACCCTGGAGACCATCGACCCGGACGGCCCCGCCGACCCCGGCCTCGGCTTCTTCCTGGGCCGGCCGCTCGCCCTGGTGCGCACCCGGCTGACCATGGACCTGCACGGCCCGCTGCGCACCGACGTCAGCTGGCAGGCGCTGTTCGACCCGCCGCCGCAGGACCTGCCGGACTACGCCTGGGCGATCCGCCTCGGCGAGGCCGGGCAGACCGACGACGGCCTCGTCGGATACGTCCTCGACGACGACTACGACCACTTCGAGACGGTGATCGACCCGGCCGAGGGCGGCGGCAGCTATCTGCGGCCGGTCGGCGACGCCCCCAGCCTGCGCCTCACCTTCGGCGACCACCGCACCGCCGTCGCCACCGTGCTGCTCGATCCGCGCGCCGCCGTGCACGCCACCACCGACATCCTCGCCACCAAGCGCGTCTTCGTCCCCCAGGACTTCACCGACCGGGCCATTGCGCGGATGACGGTGAACTTCCGCACCGGGCCCCTGCTGGCCGCCACCACCGGACTGCGCGGCGCCCGGGACGAGGTCGAGGAGACCGTGCTGATGCCCACCCCGGCGGGCGTCGTCGGCATCTGGACCTGGACCGAGAAGCGGGGTCGCGCCTGGGAGGAACTCCCGGTCCTCAGCCAGGACCCGTACGACCTGCCGCTGGCCCCGCCCGAACTCCGCTCCGGCTTCCTCACCCTCGACGACGCCGCCGCGCACAGCCGCACCGACCGCTGAGCCGCCTCAGCACCCCGGCCGCGCCGCTCCCCTCCTCGGCGGAGGGCGGCGCGGCCCCCGACGGTTGAAGGAGCACTCCATGGCCCTGGTTTCCCCGACCCGCACCGCAGACCCCACCGCCAACGAACCCCTGCTCGCGTACACCCTCACCACCAGCCCCGACCCGCTGAAGGCGTCACCGGAGAACCCCCAGGCGCCCGAGGAGCGGGGGGAGCTGCACATCGTCGGGTCACGGCACAGCGGGACGCCGGCGGATGTGCAGTGGATCCGGGTCAAGGTCCCGGCCGGCCCGATGTCGCCGGACCTCGCCACGGACCTGGCCAAGGTCACCCCGCGGATCAGCCTGTCCGGCTGGACGGCCCGACTGGACGCCGCCGCGAAGGAGTTCGTCTTCTCCCCGTCGGCCGGCCATGCGCCGATCGGCCCGGACACCGGATTCACCATCCAGCTCTCCGAGATCCCGGTGAACCGGAAGGTCGGCACCTCGCCGATCACCATCACCGAGAGCTCCCGTACCGGCTCCAGCGCCTTCCAGTCCAGGACCGTCGCGTTCAACGTGGGCAAATTCCCGGCGGACTTCTACCTGCGCAACCTCATCTGTACGCCGCTGGTCATCAACAACGGCGGCGATGTCACGCTGACCTGGGAGCGCTCCGCCAACGCCACCTATGAGCTGCTGTACGGCGACACCAATCTCGATGTCACCAAGGACACCACCAAGCGGATCACCAACGTCAAGTCGGACACCACGTTCTACCTCCGGGGCACCACCGGCGACGCCTCGAACCCCGTGGTGCGGATCCTGTCCGCCCAGGTGTCCGTCCTCAAACCGGACCTGGAGATCGGCAACCTCATCGTGCACGGCACCACGCAGCTCCACGGTGCCGCCCAGCTCAACGGCGCCACCAGCACCAAGAACCTCACGGTCGCCGGCACCGCCAACCTCACCGGTGCCACTACCACCAAGGACCTCACGGTCAACACCGCAAACACCCTGCACGTCCGAACCATTGAGGGCAGCGGCTCCTACGGGTCGCTCGCGATCGGGGGGCGGCTGACCCTCTCCACCGAGGGACGCGAGGTCAATGTCCTGAGCAAGTTCACGGTCGCCGGCACCACCGCGCTCAACGGGGCCACGACGACCAAGAACGTCACCGTCGATCCCGGGGCCGACGGGTACCTGTGGCTCAAGACGGGCCGCCTGGACACCGCCGCGGGAACCAACCTCAACGCCTACGGCACCGTCGGCATCATCAAGAACGGCGCGCAGGCGCTCCATTCCAACTACATCAGGCACGGTTTTCGAGAGACCACCTACCGGGCGAACGGCGACGGGTTCCTCACCCTCGCTCTGACGTGCCTGCAGTCCACGACCAACAACACGTGGCGAGAGCTCAACGCGTACTTCACCGCGTATGCGACCACGGCCGGCGTGACACGCGGGATCTCCGTGCCGCAGGCGCATTTCCACGGCTCGCGGCAGGCGAACAGCCAGATGTCCGTCCCCGTCGCCAAGGGCGGCACCGTCAAGGTGTCCCTCGACAACACCCAGCTCCCCGGTGGTGTAGCGGACGGCTACTTCGCCGTGTACTGGACCCCGCTCGGCGGCGGCCCCAACCTGGCGCTGGCCACAGCGGCCGAGATCGCCGAGCACGAGGAGCAGAACGGGTCGGACGGGGCAGAGGCCCTGGAGACCTTCACGTCGGACGCCCCGGCGGCCCCCGAAACGGAGCCGTCGCCGAGGTGAGCGAGGTCCCGGCGGCCGGCTCGGCCGCCGGGACCGGCCCGGCTCCCGCCGCCCTCACCGCCTCCGCAGCGACGCGTCCCCGACGGCCGGCGGCGTGTAGTAGTTGTCGGCGCGGTTGAGGTCCGTGCCCGGGGGGACGATGGCGTCGATCCGGTCCAGGACGTCCGCGTCGAGGGTGGTGTCCGCGCCCGCCAGCATGCTGTCGAGCTGGTCGAGGGTGCGTGGGCCGATGATCACGGACGTCACCGCGGGGTGGCTGCGGACGAACGCGGTCGCCAGGTGCGGCAGCGGCAGCCCCGCCTCGTCCGCGACCGCCGACAGCGCCCGTACCGCCTCCGCCTTCCGGGCGTTCTCCGGGACGGCGAGGTCGAACTTCTGGGTCTCCAGCCCGGCCCGTGAACTCGCCGACAGGTCACGGCCGGACAGCCAGCCGGCGCTGAGCGGCCCCCAGGTCAGCACGCCCATGCCGTAGCGCTGCGCGGTCGGCAGCACCGCGTTCTCCACGCCGCGCGCCAGCATCGAGTAGGGCGGCTGCTCGGTGCGGAAGCGCTCGTGGCCGCGGCGCTCGGCGGTCCACTGGGCCTCGACGATCTGCTCGGCGGGGAACGTCGAGGTGCCGATCGCCCGCACCTTGCCGGACCGTACGAGGTCGGAGAGGGCGGACAGGGTCTCGTCGATGTCGGTGGCCGGGTCGGGCCGGTGCACCTGGTAGAGGTCGATGTGGTCGGTGCCCAGGCGGCGCAGGCTGTCCTCCACCGCGCGGACGATCCAGCGCCGGGAGTTGCCGCCGTGGTTGGCGTCCGGGCCCATCGAGTTGAAGAACTTGGTGGCCAGTACGACATCGTCGCGGCGGCCCTGGAGCGCCTTGCCGACGATCTCCTCGGACTCGCCCGCGGCGTACACGTCCGCGGTGTCGACGAAGTTGATCCCGGCGTCCAGCGCGCGGTGCACCAGCCGCACGCACTCGTCGTGGTCGGTGTTGCCCCAGGCGCCGAGCATCATCGCGCCGAGCGCGTACTCGCTGACCGAGATGCCGGTGCCGCCGAGGATCCTGCGCCGCATGAGCCGCTCCTTGTGCGAGGTGTCAGGGGTCGCTCGGGGGCGTGCGCCGGGGCGGCCCGTCCGCCGCGGGTGCGGTCCGGGCCGTCTCCGGGGCGCCCCCGAGCCGTGTACCCACCACCTTGCGCTGCGTACACGGAGCGCACCAGGCCCGCTACAGCCCGGGTCCGGCGGAACCACCCAACCGGCTGCGCGACGCATACTGGACCGATGCTGTACGCGGAAATCGAGATCGGCTCGTTCCTCAAGGCGCGCCGCGCGGCGCTCGACCCGGCCGAGCTGGGCCTGCCCGGCGGGGTGAACCGGCGCCGGGTGCGCGGGCTGCGGCGCGAGGAGGTCGCCCAGGTCGCCGGCATCAGCGTCGACTACTACACCCGGATCGAGCAGGGCCGCGCGCACGCCATCTCGGACGCGGTGCTGGACGCCATCGCCCGGGCGCTGCGGCTGACCGGCGGCGAGGTGACGTATCTGCGCAACATCGCCGTGCCGCGGCGTCCCGGCGCGTCCGACGGGGCCGGAACCGTCGGCCCCGGGCAGACCGTGCGCCCGGAGATCCAGCAGCTGCTGGACGCGATGGACACCACCGTCCCGGCCATGGTCGTCGGCCGCGGCCTGGACATCCTGGCCTGGAACGCGCTGGGCGGCCGCTTCGCCTTCGACCTGGCGGCGCTCGCCCCGGACCGGCGGAACACCGCGCTGCTGGTCTTCCTCGACCCGGTGGCGCGCGCCCTGCACCCGGACTGGGAGGCGAAGGCCCTGGAGGTGGTCGGCAATCTGCGGGCCGACAGCGGCCGGCACCCCGACGACCCGCGGATCTGCGCCGTGGTCGGCGAACTCCTCGACCACAGCGCGGACTTCCGCCGGCTGTGGGAGACCCAGACGGTGTACGAGTGCCTGCGCGGCACCAAGCGCATCCTGCATCCGCACGTCGGCGAGCTGCTGATCACCTTCGAAAGCTTCCGGCTGAGCACCGACCCCGACCAGGCCCTGGTGACGTACACCGCCCCGCGCGGCTCGCAGACGGAGCAGCGGCTGCGGGAGCTGGGGGAGCGGGTGGCGGGGGAGCGGCGGACCGTGGCCACCGCGGGGGCGGACGGCACCCCGTAGGGCACGCCCCTGGGGCACGCCCCGGGGGAAGCAGCAGGCTCAGCCCCTGGGGGCCAGGGCCTCCCACCGCACCGTGACCTCCCCCTGGCGGCGGCGCCGGGGGTCGCCGGCCAGCGGCCAGTCCGCGGCCAGCGCCTGGACGGCGGCGCGCCACCGCTGGCGGGCGCCCAGCGTGCCGAGCGGGGCCGCCGCGGCCCAGGCGCGGTCGAAGTCCCGCAGGAAGGCATGCACCGCCTCGCCCGGGACATTGCGGTGGATCAGCGCCTTCGGCAGGCGTTCGGCCAGGTCGGAGGGGGCCCGCAGGGAGCCGAGCCGGGCCGCGAAGGTGACCGTGCGCGGCCCCTCGGGACCCAGCGCCACCCACACGTGCCGCCGCCCGACCTCGTCGCACGTTCCCTCGACCAGCAGCCCGCCCGGTGCCAGCCGCGCGCACAGCCGCCGCCACACGGCGGCCACCGCGTCCTCGTCGTACTGCCGCAGCACGTTCGCCGCCCGGATGAGGACCGGCGCCCCGCCGCGCTGCCCGGGCAGCGGTACCTCGAAGCCGCCGTGGACGAAGTCCAGCCCGGGCCGCTCGTAGGACCGGGCGGCCTCGACCCGGGCCGGGTCGATCTCGACGCCGACGACCCGGGCGTCCGGCCGGACCGTCCGCAGCCGGCCGAGCAGCTCGACCGCGGTCCAGGGCGCCGCGCCGTAGCCCAGGTCGACCGCCACGGGGTCGGCGGCGCGGCGCAGCACGGCGCCGTGTTCGGCCGCTATCCAGCGGTCCATGCGGCGCAGTCGGTTGGGGTTGGTGGTCCCGCGGGTGGCGTTTCCGACGGGTCGGGACGGTGCGGGCGCCGGGGCGGCGGAGACGGAGGGGCGGCGGGCCATGCCGTCGAGAGTATGGGGTGGCGGGGCGCGCCCCGCCCGCGGAGGCCTCCCGGCGCCCCTGCGGTGAGGTCCCCAGACCTCTCTGCCGAGGCCCCCGGCCCCTCCGCCCAAGCCTCCCGGCCCCTCCGCCCGGCGGCTCCCCGGCGTCCTCCCGCTGCACACTTGGTCACGCTTTGGCAAAGTGCGGCCGGAGCGCCCGGGACGGAAATGGATGGCCCGGGTCTGTTGTTGGACGGGGTCGGAGGCGCGCCGCCCGCCCCGCCTAGGAGGTAGCTCGACGTGAGCCCATATGTGTCCCGGCTCCGTGGCCGTCCCCATGGCCAGTTCGCGGGCCAGCCGCGGCTGCGCCTGCCGGGAGCGCCCCGCCGCCCGCGCCGGGTGGCGATGCTCAGCGTCCACACCTCCCCGCTGCACCAGCCCGGGACCGGCGACGCCGGCGGCATGAACGTCTACATCGTCGAGCTGGCCAAAAAGCTCGCCTCGATCAACATCGAGGTGGAGATCTTCACCCGCGCCACCACCGGCACCCTCCCGCCCACCGTCGAACTCGCCCCCGGCGTCCTCGTACGGCACGTGGACGCCGGTCCGTACGAGGGCCTGGCCAAGGAGGAGCTGCCCGCGCAGCTCTGTGCCTTCACCCACGGCGTGATGCAGGCCTGGGCCGGCCACCGCCCCGGCCACTACGACCTGGTCCACTCCCACTACTGGCTGTCCGGCCATGTCGGCTGGCTGGCCGCGGAGCGCTGGGGCGCCCCGCTGGTGCACGCCATGCACACCATGGCCAAGGTCAAGAACGCCGCGCTCGCCGCCGGCGACACCCCCGAACCGGCCGCCCGGGTCATCGGCGAGACGCAGATCGTGCGCGCCGCGGACCGGCTGATAGCCAACACCGCCGAGGAGTCCGACGAGCTGGTGCGGCACTACGAGGCCGAGCCCGGCAAGGTCGCGGTGGTGCACCCCGGCGTCAATCTCGACCGCTTCCGGCCCACCGGCGGCGAGGTCGCCGAGAGCCGGGCCGCCGCCCGCGCCCGCCTCGGCCTGCCGCAGGACGCGGTCATCCCGCTCTTCGCCGGCCGCATACAGCCGCTGAAGGCCCCCGACATCCTGCTGCGCGCGGTCGCCGCCCTGGTCGACGAGGACCCCTCGCTGCGCTCCCGGCTGGTGGTGCCCGTCGTCGGCGGCCCCAGCGGCAGCGGGCTGGCCAAGCCCGAGGGCCTGCAGAAGCTGGCCGCCCGGCTCGGCGTCGCCGATCTCGTGCAGTTCCGCCCGCCGGTCGGCCAGGAACAGCTCGCCGACTGGTACCGCGCCGCATCCGTGCTGGTCATGCCCTCGTACAGCGAGTCCTTCGGGCTGGTGGCCATCGAGGCCCAGGCGTGCGGCACCCCGGTGGTCGCGGCTGCGGTCGGCGGCCTGCCGGTGGCCGTGCGCGACGGCGTCAGCGGCTTCCTCGTCGCCGGCCACGACCCCGCCGACTACGCCCGCGCCCTGCGCCGCTTCCTCGCGGACCCGGCGCTGCCCGCCCGCATGGGCACCGACGCCGCCCGGCACGCCCAGTCCTTCGGCTGGGACACCGCCGCCGCGGCGACCGCCGAGGTGTACACCGCCGCGATGCAGGAGCAGCGCCGTCACCTACGATCACCGCATGGCTGATGACGCGCGCGTGGTGATCGAGGCGGCCCTGGACGACGCCGGCCTGGAATGGGAGAGCCCCACCGGCGGCACCTATGTCGTCAAACTCCCCGGCACCCGCAAGCTGTCCACGACCTGCTCGCTCATCGTCGGCAAGCACTCCCTCTCCCTCAACGCCTTCGTCGTACGCCACCCCGACGAGAACCACGCGGCCGTGCACCGCTGGCTGCTGGAGCGCAACACCCGCCTGTACGGCGTCAGTTACGCCATCGACAAGCTCGGCGACATCTACCTCGTCGGCAAACTCCCGCTCGCCGCGGTCACCCCCGACGAACTCGACCGCCTCCTGGGCACGGTCCTGGAGAACGCCGACGGCAGCTTCAACACCCTGCTCGAAATGGGCTTCGCCACCGCCATCCGCAAGGAATACGACTGGCGCGTCTCCCGCGGCGAATCCACCCGCAATCTGGACGCCTTCACGCACCTGACCCGGGGCCGCACACAGCCGGAGGGCTGAAAACGAGAAGTGTGGGGCGGGATATCCCGCCCCACACTCCTGCTACCGGGAAACCCTCCAGGCTCCCGGCCTTTAAATTCCTAGCCCAGGAAGTGCGTCACCAGGCTGGAAATGATCGGGCCGATGGTGGAGACGAGGGAGTTGACCCAGTCCATGTCCGCGTTCCTTTCTGTGCAGGGATCGAGCCGTGTGCCCCATCCCCGGAAAAACCCCTGTCCTCCGTCCAGGCACCGCCATACGCACCGGGGCGCCTCCGGGGTACGCCACGTCTGAACGGCCGATGTGCACCTCGGCCAGGAGTTCGCCAGAACCGTAACACCGGAATATCGCCCATTTGAAGCAAGATCCGTCAATTACTCGCAAGTGTTTCTTTCGGTAACACGCTGAATGCGGCGGGTTATTTATCGCCCCCCTCCTAGCCGGATCCGGCACCCCCAAGGCCCTTTATCTGAAGGATTTCTGAATTCCTGAAGAGGTCCTGAATTCCTGAAGGAATTCTGAAGGGGGTGCAAGGGAGCGAGTGGGCGCCGACCGCATATGAGGGGCCGTCAGGGAGGCCACGGGCCGACGCCACATCAGGACGCCCACAGTCCGACGCTCGCTGCCCGGCCGCCCACCGCCCACCGCCCGTCCGCCCACCGCCCGGCCACCCTCGGCCCGGCCGGTCTACCGCCCCGCCACCACGCATGCCCCACACCCGCCTCAAACCCCAACCCGGCGCGCCGTTGGGCCTGATGGGTCAAATACGCCCCCAGTCCACCCGGAAAGCCCAGCCCTTCGCTCGTGGGGTAAGCATCCGCCGGAGGAAACGTGACATAAAGGCTGACTGTGGGTCATATCACTACTGTGATGCAGATGGCCCACGCTGTGTCTCCCTTCGCAGTAGGCAGAAAGGAACTCTCCTATGCGCACTGCCCGTACCTTGTTCGCCTCAGCCGTGATCACCGCGGTGTTCGCGGTCACCGCTCCCACCGCACTCGCCTCGTCCGCGGCCGAGGGCCGTGAGACGGACGGTGGGTACTCGGCGTCGAGCTACCGTCACGACGAGCACCGGAGAGGCGATGACGACCACCGCTGGGGTCGCCACCACCACAAGTGCAGGCACCACCACCACCGTCGTCACCACCACCGTCACTACCGTCCGATCGGTGGCATCCACACCGGCGGCGGAGCGATGGCGCACTCCTTCCGCTGAACCGACTCCCGCCGCCTCGTGACCGACTGAGGCGCTGAGCCGCGCGGTACGCCGCCGGGGCCCGTGACAGGGTCCCGGCGGCGTTCTGTCGCCGCAAAAGCCCAGGTCCTGGACCCCCGCATGGCCCCGACGGGGATTCGATTACGCTCGACGCCATGGCCGACGCACCGTACAAGCTGATCCTCCTCCGCCACGGCGAGAGCGAGTGGAATGCGAAGAACCTGTTCACCGGCTGGGTGGACGTCAATCTCAACGAGAAGGGCGAGAAGGAGGCAGTCCGCGGCGGAGAGCTGCTCAAGGACGCCGGCCTGCTCCCCGACGTGGTGCACACCTCGCTCCAGAAGCGCGCCATCCGCACCGCGCAGCTGTCCCTGGAGGCGGCCGACCGCCACTGGATCCCGGTCCACCGCAGCTGGCGCCTGAACGAGCGCCACTACGGCGCGCTCCAGGGCAAGGACAAGGCGCAGACCCTGGCCGAGTTCGGCGAGGAGCAGTTCATGCTCTGGCGCCGCTCGTACGACACCCCGCCGCCGGCGCTCGACCGCGACGCCGAGTACTCCCAGTTCTCCGACCCGCGCTACGCCGGCCTCCCGCCCGAGCTGCGCCCGCGGACGGAGTGCCTCAAGGACGTCGTCGTCCGGATGCTCCCGTACTGGTTCGACGGCATCGTCCCGGACCTCCGCGCCGGCAAGACGGTCCTGGTCGCCGCCCACGGCAACAGCCTGCGCGCCCTGGTCAAGCACCTCGACGGCATCTCCGACGAGGACATCGCCGGCCTGAACATCCCCACCGGCATCCCGCTCGCCTACGAGCTGGACGCCGACTTCCGTCCGGTCACCCCCGGCGGCACCTACCTCGACCCGGAGGCCGCCAAGGCCGCCATCGAGGCAGTGAAGAACCAGGGAAAGAAGAAGTAGCACGCCCCAGAAGGCCCCCGACCTGCAACTTCTTTGCGGGACGGGGGCCTTTTGCTGTAGCTGGGCCGCTTCTGGGCCATGAATGGCTCAAGCATCCGCCGCACATGCGGGCGTGGACGTAGCGGGCCGTCATCGGCTGAGGTCAGGGGCGACGTTCGCTCACCACACGTACAAGCTCACGCCACGCACGGACAGCCACAGCTGCATCCTCACAAAAGGCCTGCACCTGGTGGAGGACCATGCGCAGCACGAACAGTGCGACAACGACAGATCCAGACCCTACGGCCAGCCACCTCATAGAGCTGCCTCCTCGAGTCGGCCACCAGGGCTTCCCTGGGAGCAGAGGCCCCTATCCGGGCGGGTGCCCGGTACCAGGCTGCCCGCCGGCAGACGGGAAGTCCGTACCACGCGGGGTACATTTCCCGATCTCCTGCTGCGACTTGGCGCCTTGAGTCTCAGACTGCCAAGAGCGGAGGACGAAGTCAGCACCAAACATGGGGCACTTTGCCCCGCCGGCGGCACCCCCGCAGGTGGAAGGCTCGCTGCCGGTCGGGCTCGGGTGGCCGCCGGGTGCTGATCCACCCTCGCGACAGCGCGACCCGGCGGGTGGGGGCAGCATGGAAGAGGGGCACATGTCCGCAATCTGGAGGATGAGACAGATGCCCAAGTTCATGGACATCCACCGCGGTATGGAGGGCCTCACGGCCGAGCAGCTGAACGCGGCGCACCAGGCCGACCTCGCCATCGAGTCCCAGGAGGGCGTGCACTTCGAGCACGCCTGGGCCGACCCCGACTCCGGCGACGTCTTCTGCCTGTCGGAGGGGCCCTCGGCGGACGCCGTCCAGCGCGTCCACGAGCGCGCCGGCCACAAGGCCGACGAGATCCATCAGGTGCCGCTCAGCCTGTGACGCGGACCTACCGCCGCGACCGGTGAGCCGACCCCCCCGGGCGGCGTCACCACGGCGGCAAAAGCGGCGGCCCCGACCGGAGGATCAACCGGTCGGGGCCGCCGTCGCGCTGTGCCGTCGGGTCGCTAGCAGCTGCCGCCGCACTGGCACGGCCCGCCCGACTGGCAGCCGCAGCTGCAGCCGGGGCCGCAGCCGCAGGCGCCGAGCAGCGGGAGCCGCGGGCGCTCGACGGCCGCCGGGGCGCCGTGGGGCACGGGGTTTCGGGAGTCCGCCATGGGTGCCATGCATTGCCTCCTAGGGGTCACCTGGTGCCCATTGCATGCCCGGGTGACCAGGCGCGTCAACGGCGCGTGGAGGCACACGTCCACCGCGCACGCCGGGCGCGGGAAGCGGACCCGCTCACTTCGCCCGGCGGCTCGTCCCCCTCGCCCGCCGCCGCGGTCAGGCGCCCTCCACCGCCGCCGCAGACGAGGCGATCTCGTCGGCGTGCTCGCCGGTCACCAGGTAGACGACCCGCTTGGCGACCGAGACCGCGTGGTCGGCGAAGCGCTCGTAGTAGCGGCCCAGCAGGGTCACGTCCACGGCCGTCTCGATGCCGTGCTTCCAGCGGTCGTCCATCAGGTGCTGGAAGAGGGTGCGGTGCAGCATGTCCATCGCGTCGTCGTCCTGCTCCAGCTGCAGCGCGAGGTCGACGTCCTTGGTGATGATGACCTCGGCGGCCTTGGCCATCAGGCGCTGCGCCAGCTGCCCCATCTCCAGGATGGTGGCGTGCAGATCCTGCGGAACGGCCGTCTCCGGGAAGCGCAGCCGGGCCAGCTTGGCCACGTGCTGGGCCAGGTCGCCCGAGCGCTCCAGGTCGGCGCTCATCCGCAGCGAGGTGACGACGATCCGCAGGTCGGTGGCGACCGGCTGCTGCCGCGCCAGCAGGGCGATCGCCCGCGCCTCCAGATCCCGCTGGAGGTCGTCGACCTTCTCATCGGCGGCGATGACGTTCTCGGCCAGCTTGAGGTCCGCGTCGAGAATCGCCGTGGTGGCGCGCCCGATCGCGGAGCCGACGAGCCGGGCCATCTCGACCAGGCCCTCGCCGATCGAATCAAGCTCCTCGTGGTACGCGTCCCGCATCTGTGACCTTCTCTCGGATCGAGTGGTGGTGTGGGAGGTGGACGGGTACAGCTGAACCTCTGCCCACGCTCTCACGGTCTGTGCCCGCGCGAGCCGCATCCCCAGAAAGGCGATGGTCCACGGAGCAACCACTCCGCGGAACCCGTGCGGCCGGGAGGCCGTCGCAGGGCGGTCACTCCGGGTGTCCGGGCGCGCGGCGGTGCGGAAGGGATCCGGCACCCGCACCCTCACCCTGCGGGCACCGCGCGACCTGCGGTCCCACCGGGAGTGAACCGGCACCGACGTGAAGGTGAATTCTGGGCGACGCATCCCCCGCCACCGGGCCGGCCGCCCGGTTCACCTGGCCACACTCCGTCGGGGCGGGGCTCGCGTGCCGTATCCCCAAGGGACACCCGGCCGGCAGCCGCCCGCCCGCCCCCGGCCCCCGGAGTGAACCAGCGCGGACGCCACGGTGAACTCTGGGCGACGTGTGTCCGGGCACCGTCCCGCACCCCTGGGGAAGTGTCCGACCCGGCGCATAACCTGGAGTCATGAACGTGGACGCGGCCGTTGCCGCAGTGGCAGCGATCGCCGGCCTGTGTACCGGCGTCTTCGCCATGCTGGCGTTCCGCTGGAGCGAACGCGACCAGGCCAAACCCACCCGCACCTCGCTGCACACGGACGCCGTGCTGCCGCCCGGGGTCGACACCGTGCTGTCGGTGCTCCGCTCCTCCGCGGTGGTGCTCGACGAGGCCGACGCCGTCGTCAAGGCCAGCTCCGCCGCCTACGCCCTCGGGCTGGTCCGCGGCGGCAAGCTCGCCGTCGAGCCGATGATGCAGATGGCCCGTGACACCCGCAGGGACGGCGAGATACGCCAGGTCGAGCTGGATCTGCCGCGCCGCGGCACCGGCCGCGGCGAGGCGCTCGCGGTCTCCGCCAGAGTCGCCCCGCTCGGCTCCCGGCTGGTCCTGCTGCTGGTCGAGGACCTCACGGAGGCCCGCCGGATAGAAGCGGTCCGCCGCGACTTCGTCGCCAACGTCAGCCATGAGCTCAAGACGCCCGTCGGCGCGCTCTCGCTGCTCTCCGAGGCCGTGATGGACGCCAGCGACGACCCCGAGGCCGTCGAGCGCTTCGCCGGCCGGATGCAGAACGAGGCCACCCGCCTGACCAACCTCGTCCAGGAGCTCATCGACCTCTCCCGGGTGCAGAACGACGACCCGCTGGAGGACGCCGAGCCGGTCCGGGTCGACGAACTGGTCGCCGAGGCGATCGACCGCTGCCGCCAGCAGGCCGGCGCGAAGCAGATCACCATGGCCACGTCGATCGGCGGCCCCGACGGATCCGCCGCCCGCACCGGCGGCGCACGGCCCGGGGGCGGCCCCGCCGACCTGAGCATCTGGGGCAACCGCGGCCAGCTCGCGGCGGCCCTCGGCAACCTCGTCGAGAACGCCGTCAACTACTCCCCGGCGCGCACCCGCGTCGGGATCGCCGGCCGGCGGGTCTCCGCCCCCGGCGGCGACCTGATCGAGATCGCGGTGACCGACCAGGGCATCGGGATATCCGAGAGGGACCGGGACCGCATCTTCGAGCGGTTCTACCGTGTGGACCCGGCGCGCTCGCGCGCCACCGGCGGCACCGGCCTCGGTCTCGCCATCGTCAAGCATGTGGCCGCCTCGCACGGCGGGGAGGTCACGGTGTGGAGCGCTGAGGGACAAGGCTCGACCTTCACCCTCCGTCTCCCGGAAGCCGGGGCCGGACGCGACCGCGAACGCCCCGCCGACCTCTCCGCGGAGGGCCTCGACGACGAGGACCGCCCGTACGAGACCTTCAACGATCCACTCCCTGCTCACCCAGCCCCGGAGGTCCTTCCGTGACCCGAGTGCTTGTCGTCGAGGACGAGGAATCGTTCAGCGACGCACTGTCCTACATGCTCCGCAAGGAGGGCTTCGAGGTCGCCATCGCGGCCACGGGCCCCGACGGACTGGACGAATTCGAGCGCAACGGCGCCGACCTCGTCCTCCTCGACCTGATGCTGCCCGGCCTGCCCGGCACCGAGGTGTGCCGCCAGCTGCGCGGCCGCTCCAACGTCCCGGTCATCATGGTGACCGCCAAGGACAGCGAGATCGACAAGGTCGTCGGTCTGGAGATAGGGGCCGACGACTACGTCACCAAGCCCTTCTCCTCCCGCGAACTCGTCGCCCGCATCCGCGCCGTGCTGCGCCGCCGCGGGGAGCCGGAGGAGGTCACCCCGCAGGCGCTGGAGGCCGGTCCGGTCCGGATGGACGTGGACCGCCATGTCGTCACGGTCTCCGGCGGCAAGGTTGACCTGCCCCTCAAGGAGTTCGACCTCCTGGAGATGCTGCTGCGCAACGCCGGCCGGGTGCTGACCCGCATGCAGCTCATCGACCGGGTCTGGGGCGCCGACTACGTGGGCGACACCAAGACCCTGGACGTGCACGTCAAGCGGCTGCGCGCCAAGATCGAGCCCGACCCGGGCGCACCGCGCTACCTCGTCACGGTCCGCGGCCTGGGCTACAAGTTCGAGCCGTAGAGACGGCCTGAGAGGCCCGCACCGCCGCCCGCCCGGCGTGCGGGCCGCCGTACGCGCCAGGGGCGCCTCTCCGGACCGGAGAGGCGCCCCTGGCGTGGTTCGTGCGAGCCGGTGTCAGTGACCGCTGCCCGCGGACTGCGAGGGCTTGCCGGACGCGCCGGGCGCACCCGACGGCTTGCCCGACGCCGAGGGCTTGCCGGAGCCCGACGGGGACGGCGAACCGGACGGCTGCGGCAGCTGGGAGGGCCCGTAGCCCGCGAAGTAGCTCTTCGCCGGGACCACATAGGCGTTGATCTTGACCTTGCCGGTGGTGCTCAGGGTGAACGTCAGCGGCTGGGCGTTCCCGTCCTTGACGGCCTCCCGGCCGCTGGCCAGGACGGCCGAGGCGTCGCCCTTGCCGCCGAGCACGATGGAGCCGCCGGCGGGCACGGTGACCGGGCCCTTGCCGGAACCCGGCGTGAGCTTGGCCGACTGGCCGGTGCCGTCGACGGAGATCGCGGTCAGCTTCTGGTCCTTGGCACCGGTGTTGAACACCGTCGCGGAAATCGCGGCCGGACCCTTGGCGTTCACGTCCGGCTGCGTGATGACGGTCGCGTTCTGGATCTTGATGTCGCCGACGGAGGTCGCGGCGTTGTCCGGCTTGACCTCCAGCGTCTGGGCGTCGTTCCCGGCCCCGCACGCGGACAGCGTGGCGATCGAGAGCGAAAGGACGGTGGCGGCGAGGACGCCGCGTCGAAGGCTGCGGCTCACGGCGGCGGCATCTCCTTGACGAGCTACGGCGGCCGAACTTCGTGCCCGGTCGCGGATGGACGGCTGGGGCGGCACTGCGTACGCGTCATGACGACGGGTGCGTAAAGCCGCCCTAAGGGTGTGTCAGCGCCGCTAGGTTACCGAGCCGTCCTCACGCCGCCGCACCCGACCCGCCCCCAGCGCGATCAGCGGCCCGCCGGCGCCGCCCGCGTCCGGTTTCCGCCCCCGCAACCACGGGCGCATCCCCGGTCACTGGCGCAAAGCCGACCACCGCGCACACCGCCGCGGAACGGACCGGACAACGGGCTCTCCGCGACGGCACGCGCAACGGCACGCGCAACGGGCCGCGGAACGGCACGCCGAGGGCGCACACCTCGGCGCACAGATCCGGCCGCACCCCGAGAACGCGCACCGAGAACGTGGCCGAAATTCCGACCAGCGGCCGTTCGGGTGGCGCCCGGCAGGTTCCCTCGGCGAAAAGCAGTATTCGCAGGGAATGTGAAGGCCTCGCGGAATTGATCACACGCTTCGGCCGCCACGTGGTGATCAATTCGAGAATCGCCCGTGAGAGGTCTCCGAGCAGCCGAACGGAGTAGCGGAACTCGCTCATCTGGATCTGCGCAAAACGGGACGTTCAGCCCCTCGAACGGCGCCCTCGCGGTGTGTGACGGGCGTGTTTCGAGTCACCCGTGCAGCCCCTCCGACCTGCGAATACCTCTCCCCGGAGGCCCCTCGCAGCACGTTCCGGTTACTGTTGTCAAGCCCCGAGATATGCCCTGACCTGCGAAAACGCCATTCAGAACGGCCCGTTCCCGTGTTAGCATGGATAGCCACGGAAGGGGTACCTGTCACATGACGTTCAAGGTTGGCGACACCGTGGTCTATCCCCATCACGGGGCCGCGCTGATCGAGGCCATCGAAACTCGCCAGATCAAAGGCGTGGACAAGACCTACTTGGTGCTGAAGGTCGCCCAGGGCGACTTGACTGTTCGTGTGCCAGCGGACAATGCGGAGTTCGTCGGCGTACGCGACGTGGTTGGTCAGGACGGGCTGGACCGGGTCTTCGAGGTGCTCCGCGCACCGTATGCCGAAGAGCCGACGAACTGGTCCCGTCGCTACAAGGCAAATCTCGAGAAGCTCGCTTCCGGCGATGTGATCAAGGTTGCCGAAGTGGTGCGCGACCTGTGGCGGCGTGAGCGTGAGCGCGGGCTTTCCGCCGGTGAGAAGCGCATGCTCGCAAAGGCACGCCAGATTCTGGTGAGCGAACTCGCTCTCGCGGAAAACACCAACGAGGACAAGGCCGAGGCCCTGCTCGACGAGGTGCTCGCGTCCTGACGACGCGGTCCGCCTGACGACGCGGCCTGCCTGACAACGCTGTGTGTGGGTCAAGCGTGTGAGGTCATGCATGCGTGGGTCACGCGTCCGCCGGCGAAGTGGCCGACGCAGCGACGACATAGCAATGCCGACGTAGTAATGCCGCGGTGCCCGAGTAACGACCGCTTCCTCAGCGGAGTGGTCTGTTGCCGGGCGCTGCGGCATATCTGCTGTTGTCCGCTGGCGAACTGCGGTTCATGAACGCATTCATGAACCTTGCCGAGGACCGCCGACTCGCTGTGGCGTGCCGGGCCCGGGCAGCTGTCTCGACCGTGTCACGGAAGGGTCCGGTCGAGGCGTCGCGCCCGGCACTCCCCCGCGCTCCAGGAGCCGGGGGCACGCTCAGGCCATACCCACCCCGCCCGAGGAAACAAACCTGTCTGCGTCAATTCCGGGCTCGCCCCGGACTCCGGAGTCATCGATGTCAGATCCTTCCCGCCCGGTCCGCACCGCCGCGGTGATTCCCGCCGCCGGCCGCGGTGTCCGGCTCGGTCCCGGCACTCCCAAGGCCCTGCGCACCCTCGGCGGCACCCCCATGCTGGTGCACGCCGTCCGCGCGATGGCCGCCTCCCGTGCCGTCTCGCTCATCGTGGTGGTCGCCCCGCCCGACGGCGCCACCGAGGTCGGCCGCCTGCTGCACGAGCACCCGCTCGCCGAGCGCACCGACCTCGTGGTCGTCCCCGGCGGGCAGACCCGCCAGGAATCCGTGCAGCTCGGTCTGGCGGCGCTCCCGGACACCATCGAGGTCGTGCTGGTGCACGACGCCGCGCGGCCGCTGGTGCCGGCCGAGACGGTCGACGCGGTGGTCGCCGCCGTACGGGCCGGTGCGCCGGCCGTCGTCCCCGCGCTGCCGCTGGCGGACACCGTCAAGCAGGTCGACCCGCAGCCGGCCGGCACGCCCGAGCCGGTGGTCGGCACCCCGGAGCGGTCCCTGCTGCGGGCCGTGCAGACCCCGCAGGGCTTCGACCTGACGACCCTGCGCAAGGCGCACGACACCGTCGTCGAGGGCGAGGGCGCCACGGACGACGCCGGGCTGGTCGAACGGCTCGGCTCGCCGGTCGTGGTCGTCCCCGGCCACGAGGAGGCGTTCAAGGTGACCCGGCCGCTGGACCTGGTCCTGGCCGAGGCCGTACTCGCCCGCAGGAGGGCCACCGATGGCTATGTCTGAGCAGAACGCGTCCCACCCCGCCCCCGTGCTGCCCCTCGTCGGCGTCGGCACGGACGTGCACGCCTTCGAGCAGGGGCGCGAGCTCTGGTGCGCCGGGCTGCTGTGGGACGCCGCGGAGAGCGACGGATACGGCCTGGCCGGCCACAGCGACGGCGACGTGGTCGCGCACGCCGCCTGCGACGCGCTGTTCTCGGCGGCCGGCGTCGGCGACCTCGGCGCTCACTTCGGCACCGGCCGCCCCGAGTGGTCCGGCGCCTCCGGCGTGACGCTGCTGGCCGAGGCCGCGCGGATCGTCCGGGCCGAGGGCTTCACCATCGGCAATGTCGCGGTGCAGGTCATCGGCGTACGCCCGAAGGTCGGCAAGCGGCGGGACGAGGCGCAGAAGGCGCTCTCGGCGGCCGTCGGGGCGCCGGTCTCGGTCTCCGGGACGACCTCGGACGGGCTGGGGCTGACCGGCCGCGCCGAGGGCCTGGCCGCGATCGCCACCGCGCTGGTCTTCCGTACGGCCTGACGCCCCGCGAGGCGCGCGGCGGCGCCCGGATTCGCCCGGATGGCGCGGGAATTCCGGGCGTCGCACGGCTGTTGGGGGAGGATCGAAGTGTTCGTGCCCACCGGAAGCGCCCGCAGGAAGGACCCCTCGTGACCGCCAGCCTGTCCGACGACCTCAAGCAGCTCCTGGACTCCCCGGTCTTCGTGACCGTGGCCACGATCCAGCCCGACGGCAGTCCGCAGGTGTCCCCGGTCTGGGTGAAGCGGGACGGCGACGACCTGCTGTTCTCCACCACCCTCGGCCGCCGCAAGGAGGCCAACCTCCGGCGCGACCCCCGCGTCTCCGTCGTCATCCAGCCCTTCGACGCGCCGTACACCTACGCCGAGGTGCGCGGTGCCGCCGAGCTCACCACCGAGGGCGGCCAGGAGCTGATCGACGAGCTGTCGCGGAAGTACACCGGCAAGCCGTACGCCGACTTCAACCCCGCCTCGTCCGGCGACGCCCCGCGGGTCGTCGTGCGGGTGACCCCGCGCAAGGTGGTCGGCAGCATCTGACGGCGGCGCCGGTCCCGCCGCTCCCCGCCGGACACTTCCGGCGAATCGGACGGCTGTCGCCGTTCCCTTCCCCCGCGGCCCCGTGGGTCGCGGGGCACTGCCTCGTTCCGACTACCCTGGTTCCGTGACGATTCGCCTGTACGACACCAGCGCCCGGCAGATTCGCGACTTCACCCCGCTCGTGCCGGGCTGTGTCTCGATCTACCTGTGTGGTGCCACCGTGCAGGCCGCCCCGCACATCGGGCACATCAGGTCGGGGCTGAACTTCGACATCATGCGCCGCTGGTTCGCCTACCGCGGCTACGACGTGACGTTCGTGCGCAACATCACGGACATCGACGACAAGATCATCAAGAAGTCGGCCGAGCACGGCCGCCCGTGGTGGGCGATCGGCTACGAGAACGAGGTCGCCTTCAACGCGGCCTACGACGCCCTCGGCTGCCTGCGCCCGACCTACGAGCCGCGCGCCACCGGCCACATCCCCGAGATGATCGAGATGATGCGCGGCCTGATCGAGCGCGGTCACGCCTACGCAGCCGACGGCAACGTCTACTTCGACGTGAAGTCCTTCCCGGGGTATCTCCAGCTGTCCAACCAGGAGTTGGACGACCTCCGCCAGCCCTCGGGCGAGGGGGAGACCGGCAAGCGGGACCCGCGCGACTTCGCGATGTGGAAGGCCGCCAAGGAGGGCGAGCCCAGCTGGGAGACCCCCTGGGGCCGCGGCCGTCCCGGCTGGCACCTGGAGTGCTCGGCGATGGCGCACAAGTACCTGGGCGCGGCGTTCGACATCCACGGCGGCGGCATCGACCTGATCTTCCCGCACCACGAGAACGAGATCGCCCAGGCCAAGGCCTTCGGTGACGACTTCGCCGCGTACTGGACCCACAACGCCTGGGTGACCATGAGCGGCGAGAAGATGTCCAAGTCGCTGGGCAACTCCCTGCTGGTCTCGGAGATGGTCAAGCGCTGGCGCCCGATCGTGCTGCGCTACTACCTGGGCACCCCGCACTACCGCTCGATGATCGAGTACAGCGAGGAAGCGCTGCGCGAGGCCGAGTCCGCGTTCGCGCGGATCGAGGGATTCGTCCAGCGGGTCGTCGAGAAGACCGGCCCCGTCGAGCCGGCGGCCGAGGTGCCGCAGGCCTTCGCCGAGGCGATGGACGACGACCTGGGTGTCCCGCAGGCGCTGGCGATCGTGCACACCACCGTCCGGCAGGGCAATTCCGCGCTGACCGCCGACGACAAGGAATCGGCGGTGGCCCGGCTGGCCGAGCTGCGCGCGATGCTCGGGGTGCTCGGCCTGGACCCGCTCGACGAGAGCTGGTCCGGCGGCACGGACCGCGGCACGGACCTGCACGGCGTGGTCGACTCGCTGGTCCGCCTGGTCCTCGAACAGCGCCAGGCCGCCCGCTCGCGCAAGGACTACGCCACCGCCGACGCCATCCGCGACCAGCTCCAGCAGTCCGGACTCGCCATCGAGGACACCCCCGCCGGCCCCCGGTGGTCGCTGTCCTGACCCCCCTCCCGCCCTTCGCAGGCCACCCGGATTCGACCGTCCCGGTGGCCTCGGGCGACACTCATTCCATACGTACGTACCCACTCCACGTCGCGAGACGTCGAGAGCAGTGAAGAAACAGGTGACCCATGGCCGGCAACAGCCAGCGCAGGAACCGCCGCACGTCCAACAAGAAGGGCGCGCAGGTCGGCAGCGGCGGCAAGCGGCGCCGGAGCCTGGAGGGCAAGGGCCCGACCCCGCCCGCCTCCGCTCGTAAGGGACACGTCAAGAACCGCGTGGCCAACGCCCAGGCGCGGCAGGCCGCCTCGCGCCGCCCGGCCCCGCGCCGCGGTGGCGCCAAGGGCACCGCGGAGCTGGTCGTCGGCCGCAACCCGGTCTTCGAGGCGCTCCGCGACGGCGTGCCCGCGACCAACCTCTACGTCCAGCAGTTCATCGACAGCGACGAGCGGGTGCGCGCCGCGCTCCAGCTCGCCTCCGAGCGCGGCGACATCAACCTGATGGAGGCGCCGCGCCCCGAGCTGGACCGGATGACCAACGGGCTCAACCACCAGGGCCTGGTCCTCCAGGTCCCGCCGTACGACTACGCCCACCCCGAGGACCTGGCCGCGGCCGCGTTCGACGAGGGCGAGGACCCGCTGATCGTCGCGCTCGACGGCGTCACCGACCCGCGCAACCTCGGCGCGGTCGTCCGCTCCGTGTGTGCCTTCGGCGGCCACGGCGTGGTCGTCCCGGAGCGCCGTGCGGCCGGGATGACGGCCGGTGCGTGGAAGACCTCGGCGGGCACCGCGGCCCGGACGCCGGTCGCCCGCGCCACCAACCTGACCCGGACCCTGGAGTCGTACCAGAAGGCCGGCCTGACGGTCGTCGGCCTGGCCGCGGACGGCGAGCTGGAGCTCCAGGACGTCGCGGCGCTGGACGGCCCGGTCGTCATCGTGGTCGGCAGCGAGGGCAAGGGCCTGTCGCGGCTGGTCGGCGAGACCTGCGACGTCCGGGTGCGGATCCCGATGCCGGGCGGCGCGGAGTCGCTGAACGCCGGTGTCGCGGCCGGTGTCGTCCTGTGGGAAGCGGCGCGCCGCCGCGGCTGAGCCTTGGTATCCCGGGGCGGACGGTTCCTGCCGTCCACCCCGGGGCAAGGCCTGACCCACGGTAGGTCTTTGCGGTATCCCGTGATCTTTTGACGGGTCTCGGACAGATCGACCCGGTCAAGGCAGTGTCTTAAGCGCGGGTCACTCGGTTAGATGAGCGTGGACACCAGAACACCCCGCACGCCTACGGGGGGACTCTCGCCGGGTTTCGATGACGAGCCGGTCCTGAGCTCGGTCAAGGTGCCGTGCGATCCCGCGCAGGTCATCGTCAACCACGCCAGCTTCCGCGTACAGCTCGCCGAGCCCGCGGCGTGCCGCAGCGTGGACCCCGCGCGCATCCCCGCCCTCGGCAGCCCGGCCGCCGGCGCCAGACGCCGGGCACCCGTGGTGTGGAGCGGCCGCTCCGCGCCGGGCGGCACGGCCGGAGGCACCAGCCAGCTGCTGCACGCGGTGCGCGACGCGGGCATCGGCCTCGACGGCGGCCCGGGCGAGGACGTCGGCACGACGCAGGTCCTGCCCCGGATCCGCCTCGGCGACGGCGCCCCCGCCCAGACCGTGATCGGCCAGCGCGGCCCCGCCGACTCCGACTCCCTGCTGCGCGGCGTACGCCCCGTGGGCAGCGCATACGACAGCGACCACCCCTACCGGAACCCTCCCTACCGCGACCGCGGCGGGTTCGACGACGGCTACGACGACGACCGCTTCGAGACCCCGGACGGCTACGACCCCGGCGCCAAGCGGCGCGGCGCCGAGTCCGTGCGGCACGCGTACTACCCGGGCCGCCGGATGAACCTCGGCGTCGTCCTGCTCCCGCTGCGGATCTTCCTCGGTCTGATCTCGGTCTACGCCGGCATGGGCAAGCTCTGTGACCCCGTCTACTTCGACGGCGGCGAGCGGGGCTCGATGGTCAAGTGGCTCCAGGCGCTCGACCCCTGGGCACTGGCCGTGCCGCTGCGGGACTTCGCCGTCTCGCACCCGGTCGGCGCGGGTCTGACCGTCGCCTTCCTCCAGGTCGTCGTCGGCGTCCTGACCATCTGCGGGCTGTGGCAGCGCGTCGCCGCGTCCATCGGTGCCCTGCTCTCCGCGGCGCTGCTGATGACCGTCAGCTGGCGCACCATCCCCGCCTACGACGCCCCGCACATCATCTACCTCGCCGCCTGGAGCCCGTTGATCATCGCGGGTGCCCCGGTCTACTCCATGGACGGCCGGCTGGCCGGCGAGGCCTGGCGGCGGCTCGGCCCCCGCGTCGAGGTCGCCGACCTGCGCCGCCGGGTGCTGCGCCGCGGCGCCATGATGACCACGATGGTGGCCGGGTTGACCCTGCTCATCGGTTCGCTGCTGGGCGGCGCCGTGCGGTCCGCCACGGTGGCGACCGTGCCGCGGCCCGGTGAGCCCGCGATCAACAACCTGCCCGGCTCCCCGCTGCCCCGCCCCAAGCACACCGCCCGGCCCGGCAAGCGGCACCCCGGCAGCGCGGCCCCGCGCCCCGGCACCCCGTCCGCGGACGCCTCGCACAAGGCCCACAAGCCCGGCACCCCGTCCGCCTCGGCGCCCGGCACCGGCCGGTCGGCGGGCAGCACCAGCGGCCTCTCCCAGCAGCCGGGGGCGACCACCAGTGCACCGCAGCAGACCGTGCCCTCCCGCCGCGCCCCGGCACCGAGCCGGGTGCCGACCAGCGCGGGCGGCACCGGCGGCGGCACCACCGGCACCGGAAGCTCCGGAAGCGGCTCCGGCGGCGAGTCCAGCCGCGGCGACACCCTCGGCGGCCTCCTGGGCTGACCGGCTGCCACTCCCCGCTCGCACCCCCGTCCCCGATCGTCCTGCTCGCTCCGTATCGGCCCGTATCCAGTGGCCGGTGTGGGGAGGGTGGGGTGGTCGGGGACGGGGGTGTTTGGGCGGGGGTGCGGCATGTACGGCGGCACGCAACGGGGGAGGGGCTGGCCGTACGGAGCCTGTACGGGGCGGCGTGTGCGGGGCAGGAGGGTGCGGGAGCGGGCTGCCGGGGGAGAGGGCGAGAAAGGCCGGGAGCGCGGCTGTGGGCGGGGCGCGCCGTGGTCAGGTGGCGTGTGCCCGACCGCCTCAGTGGCCTTCTGCGGCCGTCACAGCCTCAACGACGCGGCCCGGAGTCCGGCAGCCCCCCACGGGGCCTCCAGCCCCCCTCAACGCCCCTGCGCGCTCAGCTCCTTGGCGGCCTCGGTGAGGTCCTTGGCGGTGTCGATCGCGCGCCAGTAGGCGCCCTGCGGGAGCGGGAAACCGGCCAGCCGGCGTTCGCGGGCCAGGCGCGGGAAGGTGGTGCGCTCGTGGTCGCCGCGGGTGGGGAGCAGATCCGTGAAGGCGGCGGAGAAGACGTACACGCCGGCGTTGATGAGATACGGCGACGGCGGCGACTCGATGAAGTCCAGGACGTGCCCGAACGCGTCGGTCTCCACGGCGCCCCAGGGGATGTGGGGGCGGGCCAGCGCGAGGGTGGCCTCGGCGTCGCGCTCGTGATGGAAGGCGGCCATGTCCCGCAGCGGGAAGCGGGTCCAGATGTCGCCGTTGGTGGCGTACCAGGGCTCGTCCGGGCGGGGCAGCGAGCCAGCCGCGTACTTGAGCCCGCCGCCGCGGCCCAGGGGCTCGGTCTCGACAACGGTCGTGACGCGCACCGGAAGCGGGGCGTCGGCCAGCCAGTCCTGGAGGACGCCGGCGAGGTGCCCGCAGGAGACGACCACGTCCGTGACGCCTTCCTCGGCCAGCCAGTTCAGCTGGTGGCCGATGATCGGGGTCCCGGTACCGGGAATCTCGACCATCGGCTTGGGGCGGTCGTCGGTGTACGGGCGGAGACGTGAGCCCTGGCCGCCGGCCAGGACCACGGCCTGCGTGGGATGCGGATGCTGGGCACCTGTCATGGTGCGCACCCTATGCGGTGCGCGAGGGGGTCACTGGGCGGCGGCGACGCCGGTGGCGAAGGAGGTGTCGCAGACCGGGCGGGAGAAGGCCTGGGCGCGGTGTGCGGCGCCGTACTTGGCGACCGCGGCACGGCCGAGGTCACGGGCGATCGACGCGCAGTGCTTGGCCAGCGAGGGCCGCTTGGTGGTCGCCTCCTGGAGGTGGGTCAGGGCGGTGCCCGGATCCTTCTCCTGGAGCTCGACCAGCAGGCGCTGGCGCAGGGCCTCCTCAGGGGTGAGGTGCGCGGCCTTGGCGGCGCTTCCGGTGGACGCGGTCAGCACCTGTGAGTCGGTGGCCGTCGTGGCCCAGGGGACGCGGGTGACCGCGAGGGTGCCGGACAGCACGAGGACGACGGGGAGGACCAGGGCGAGAGTTCTGCCGATGCGGCGGGCTGCGGAGTTCACGGTCGAAATGGTAGCGAGGAGTGATGATTTGGCGACATTTGGTCACCAGATCGAGGGACGCAATGGCCCGTCAGTGCGGTACGGGTGTTGACGAACTGGTAGGAAAAGCCCGGTTATGTCCCTGTAGCGGCATGTCGCGCAGTCGGGCAGCACAGCGGCGGCGGTACCGAGTTCCTCCCCGGACCGCCGCCGCTCTCACACGCTTCCCGCGCCGTGGTCAGTCGGAGAGGCGCTCCCCGGACGACGTCGAGAAGACATGCGTCTCGCCGGGGCGCGGCACGACGTGCAGCCGGGCGCCCTTGTCCGGCACCTGGCGGCCGTTGACCCGTACGACCAGGTCCTTGGTCTCGCCGCCGACCTCCGCGGCGCCGTACACGTAGCCGTCGGCGCCGAGTTCCTCGACGACATTGACGGTGACGGCCAGGCCCGCCGGCGCGTCCGCGGCCTCCTTGGACAGCGACTTCGCGGCGTCGCCGTTCTGCTCGACGATCTCGAAGTGCTCGGGGCGCACGCCCACCGTCACCGTCCGGTCCCCCTTGTCGGCGGCCGCGGCCAGCGCCTCGCGGCTCACCGGCACGACGCTGTTGCCGAACTTCACCCCGCCATCGGTGATCGGCACCTCCACCAGGTTCATCGCGGGCGACCCGATGAAGCCCGCCACGAACAGGTTCGCCGGCCGGTCGTACATGTTCCGCGGCGAGTCGACCTGCTGCAGCAGGCCGTCCTTGAGCACGGCGACCCGGTCGCCCATCGTCATGGCCTCGACCTGGTCGTGCGTGACGTACACCGTGGTGATGCCGAGCCGGCGCTGGAGCCCGGCGATCTGCGTACGGGTCTGCACCCGCAGCTTGGCGTCCAGGTTGGACAGCGGCTCGTCCATCAGGAAGACCTGCGGCTCACGGACGATCGCCCGGCCCATCGCGACGCGCTGCCGCTGACCGCCGGACAGAGCCTTGGGCTTGCGCCCCAGGTACTCGGTCAGGTCCAGGATCTTGGCCGCGTCCTCGACCTTCTGCCGGATCTCGGCCTTCGGCACACCGGCGATCTTGAGCGCGAAGCCCATGTTGTCCGCGACCGTCATGTGCGGGTAGAGCGCGTAGTTCTGGAACACCATGGCGATGTCCCGGTCCTTGGGCGGAAGGTGGGTGACATCGCGGTCCCCGATGCGGATGGCGCCTCCGTCGACGTCCTCCAGCCCCGCGAGCATCCGCAGAGAGGTGGACTTGCCGCATCCGGAGGGGCCGACCAGGACCAGAAACTCGCCGTCCTCGATGGCGATGTCCAGTTTGTCGACGGCGGGCTTGTCGGTACCCGGGTAGATACGGGTTGCCTGGTCGTACGTGACCGTAGCCATGGTGAAAAATCCCTTCACCGGCAGGAACGTGCCGGACGATCCGAGTAAAAGGAGTGGTTTAGTCCACTGATGTGGACTCTCCGTGACGTTACCCGCGCCCGCCCCCGCTGTCAGTAGGCCGGCAGCCACAAATCCGGGAACGGACATCCACCGACCCTGGGTACACTGCTTCACGCACGCCTCCTTAGCTCAGCTGGCCAGAGCACCGCTCTTGTAAAGCGAAGGTCGTCGGTTCGAATCCGACAGGGGGCTCTGAGCTTGAACAGGGAAGAAGCCCCGGGCCGGTGATGGCCTGGGGCTTCTGACGTCTGTGGGGGACGGCAACGCGGGTGGTTGTTGGGGCCGGGGCGACGTGGGCAGCAGTGGATCCGTGCCCCTGGCAGCGGGCGCTGGTTTGAGGGGGCTGGGCGTCGGGGCTTCAGGCGTGGCCGGGTTTTCCCGGTGTGGTGTGCCAGGTGTTTTGTTCTCTGGCGGCGGTGTAGATGCGTTCTGTGTCGGTGGGGGTGAGGACGGGGGAGAGGGTGGAGAGGGCGTGGGATGCGTGGGAGCCGTCGATCAGGTGTATTGAGGGGGCGGTGGTGCGGATGGTCATGGTGGCGGCGCCGACTACGGCTAGTACGGGGTGGACGTCTACCGGGAAGCCGCAGGTGTGGGTCAGGAGGCGGGCCGCTCGGCGTGCTTCGAAGAGGCTGTTGCGGACGTAGGGGGTGGGCTGGCCGTTGACCATGGCGGCGTGGTCGCCGAGCCAGATCCGGCCGCCTCTGTGGTGCTTGGTGTTGATGGTGAAGACGCCGGGTGGGCCGATGGCCACGTGGTCGATGTCGGCGCCGCTCGGGAGTTCCACCGAGTGCAGGATGAACCAGCCGTCGCGGCGCAGCCGGTTCAGGCTCTTGCCCGCGATGCGCTCGCCTTGGAGGCCGGTCTCCCAGGGGCGTAATTCGGCGTCCAGCCCGAACCATCGTTTGAGCGTGCGGAGGAGGGGGCTCGGCTCGAGCTCGTCGATGTGGCGTCGGAGTGAGGCTCCCGGCTTGTTCGCGGCCAGGTCGTGGCTCGGTGGTGGCGCGGTGACCGGTGGCGGCGGGGCGGCCGGTGGGGGAGAGGGGCGGATTGGTGGCTCTGTGGTGGGTGTGGCGTCCGGCTCGGGTGTCAGGAACGGCGCCAGGGCGGACAAGGCCTCGGCGCGGTAGGTCTCGTCCAGGATGTTGATCTTGCCGGTTCTGCAGTCGTACCAGGCCACTGCGGCTGAATCCGCCGCGCGGTTCACGTATACGCGGTCGTGTCCGTAGCGGCGCCACCGTTCCGTGCGTAAGTCCCCCACACTGCTCCCACCCGTTGGTTCAACTCGCTTCCAGGGGAGCACAGTCGGCGATGGCCGACAAGACGGCCCGGTCGGTGGGCCGGTGGGGGTGGGGCGGCGTAGGTTCGGCGGCATGGTGACTTCGATGACGTGTGAGGACTACGAGCGGCGGATGGAGCGGGCGGGGCGGGCCGCCGCTGACGCCGGGCTGGCCGGGCTGATCGTGACGCCGGGGCCGGATCTGACGTGGCTGTGCGGCTACCGGCCGACGGCGGTCACCGAGCGGCTCACCGCGCTGGTGATCGAGCCGGGGCGGCGCGCGCGGCTGCTGGTGCCCGTATTGGAGCAGCCGGATGCGCAGCGTTCCGCCGGGGCGGGGGCGCTGGAGGTGTCCGGGTGGGCCGACGGTGCGGACCCGTATGCCGCGGTCGCCAAGTGGGTGGCCCCGGAGGGGCGTTACGGGTTGTCCGACTCGACCTGGGCGATGCACCTGCTGGGGTTCCAGCGGTCGCTGCCGGGCAGTGCGTACGCGGCGCTGTCGGAGGGGCTGCCGATGCTGCGCGCGGTCAAGGACGCCCATGAGGTGGCGCGGCTGGCCGCGGCCGGGGCCGCCGCGGACGCGACGTACGAGGAGATCGTGCGGCTGCCCTTCGGCGGGCGGCGGGAGTGCGATGTGGCGGCGGATCTGGCGCGGCTGCTGCGCGAGCACGGGCACAGCCAGGTGGACTTCACGATCGTCGGCTCGGGCCCGAACGGTGCCAATCCGCACCACGAGGCCGGGGAGCGGGTCATCGAGGACGGCGACATGGTGGTGCTCGACTTCGGTGGCCTCAAGGACGGGTACGGCTCGGATACGACGCGGACCGTGCACGTCGGGCAGCCGGACGCCGAGGAACGCAAGGTGCACGACATCGTGCGGGAGGCGCAGCAGGCGGCGTTCGAGGCGGTGCGGCCGGGCGTCGCGTGCCAGGACATCGACCGGGTGGCCCGGAAGGTGATCAAGGCGGCGGGGTACGGCGAGTACTTCATCCACCGGACCGGTCACGGCATCGGGGTGACCACCCATGAGCCGCCGTACCTGGTCGAGGGCGAGCATCTGACGCTGGTGCCGGGGATGTGCTTCTCGATCGAGCCGGGGATCTATCTGCCGGGGCGGTTCGGTGTGCGGATCGAGGACATCGTGACGTGCACCGAGTCGGGCGGGCGGCGGCTGAACGAGACGGGGCGGGAGATGGCGGTGGTGCGGTAGGGAGAGGACGAGGAAGGGAGCGGAGGGGAGGGGCGTCCGTTTCCGGGCCTGTCCTTCGGCGGTCGGTGTCGCTGCGGTCGGCATCGGCATCGGCATCGGCATCGGCGGCGGTGGTTGCGTCGCAGGTCGGAGGGCGTTGTCAGTGGGGTGGTTCACGATGGGTCGTGCAGGTGGCGGAGGTCGTGGGCCGGCGAGGGCGGCGCGGCGGGACGGAAGACGGTGATCGCGTGGCAGGGCGCGGCAAGGGAACGGTGCGGGCGGTGCGGCGTCCGGAGGTGCGGTTGCCGGAGCTGACCGCGTATGACGGCGGGGACCTGGAGCCGGAGGGGGATTACGACGGGCTGGAGTTCGCGGACGCCGACTGGGGCGGGCAGTCGGCGCGCGGTGCCCGGTTCATGGATTGCGCGATCAGGCGGTGCACTCTCGACGAGACGGTGCTGGGCCGGGTGCGGCTCATCGACAGCGTGCTGAGCGGGGTGCGGGGAGTGGGCACGGATCTGGCCCAGGCCTCGCTGCGCGATGTGGAGGTGTCGGACCCGCGGCTGGGCGGGACGCAGCTGCATGGTGCGGTGCTGGAGCGGGTGGTGGTGCGCGGCGGGAAGATCGACTTCCCGAATCTGCGCAGGGCCAAGTTGAAGGATGTCGCCTTCGAGGGGTGCGTGCTGATCGAGGCGGACTTCGCGGGGGCGGAGCTGGAGCGGGTGACATTCGACGACTGCACCCTGGCGCGGGTGGACTTCTCCGAGGCGCGGATGAAGGACGTCGATCTGCGGGGCGCGGCCGCGGTGGACATCGCGCGGGGGATCGACCGGCTGTCGGGCGCGGTGATCAGCGCCGCTCAACTGCTCGATCTCGCCCCGGCGTTCGCCGCGCAGATAGGAGTGCGGGTGGAGTGATCCGACACCTACACATCACGCAGCGAGGCTGGGGGTGAGGTGAGTGACGGGGGAGGGGGCTGACGGCTCCCGGGCGCGGGGTGGTGGTCAGATGCGTGGGAAGCGGGCCTGGAGGTCCCAGATGGCGGGGTTGTCGCCGAGGCCGTCGTGCATATCGGTGAGGTCGGCGATCAGGTCGTGCAGGAAGTCGCGGGCCTCGCGGCGCAGTGCGGAGTGGTTGAAGGTGAGGGGGGCCTCGTCGGCCGCCATCCAGTCGGCGTCGACGTCCACCCAGCCGAAGCGGCGCTCGAAGAAGATCCGGTCGGCGGATTCGGTGAAGTCCAGCTCGGCGTGGATCGGGCGGGCGGAGCGGTTGCCGCGGGGGTCGGTGTCGAGCTGTTCGACGATGTCGCACAGCGCCCAGGCGAAGTCGAGGACGGGCACCCAGCCCCAGGCCGTGGACAGCTCGCGGTCCGTCTTGGTGTCGGCGAGATAGACGTCGCCGCAGAAGAGGTCGTGGCGCAGTGTGCGCACGTCCGCGGTCCGGTAGTCCGTCTGCGGCGGGTCCGGGAAGCGGCGGGAGAGGGAGTAGCCGACGTCGATCACGTGCTGAATGGTGTCACGCCGGTGTGGCGGGGCAGCGGGGGCGTCGGCTGTCGTGGTCGCCTGCCACCGCAGGCGTGGACGAGGTGGCCCGACATCGGCCATCGTGGCCTGCCGCCTGCCGCCTGCCGCCTGCCGCCTGCCGCCTGCCGCCTGCCGCCTGCCGCCTGCCGCCTGCCGCCTGCCGCCTGCCGCCCGGTGTCGCCGCGCCCGCCCACCACGGGAGGCGCCCGCCCACGCCGGTCAGACGCTCACTCCCCCCGGCACCCGCTCGCCCCCGACAGGCTCACTCGCCCCGGCGCGCGCGACACCCGGCAGGAGCTCATCCCCGGCAGGAGCCCGCCCCTCCGGCAGGTGCTCTCACCCCCGCACCGCTCGCCCCTCGGCACCCCCTCGCCCCGCCCCTACACCCCCGTCAGCACCCGTGGTCCCTCCTCTGTCACCGCCACCGTGTGTTCGAAGTGGGCGGCGCGGGAGGCGTCCGTGGTGCGCAGGGTCCAGCCGTCGTCGGCCGCGTAGTAGGTGTCCTGGCCGCCGGCGAGGAACATCGGCTCGATGGCGAGGACCAGGCCGGGGCGGAGGACGAGGCCGCGGCCCGGGCGGCCCTCGTTGGGGACCCCGGGGTCCTCGTGCATGCGGCGGCCGATGCCGTGTCCGCCGAAGTCCTCGGGGATGCCGTAGCCGGCGGCGCGTCCGACGGTGCCGACCGCGTGGGCGATATCGCCGATGCGGGCGCCGGCGACGGCTGCCGCGATGCCCGCCTCCAGGGCCTGCCGGGTGGTGTCCATGAGCCGCTGGTCCTCGGGGCGGGCGGTGCCGACGGTGAAGCTGAGGGCCGCGTCGCCGGCCCAGCCGTCCAGGAGGGCGCCGCAGTCGATGCTCACCAGGTCGCCGTCGCGCAGCCGCGAGGCGTCCGGGATGCCGTGCACGATCGCGTCGTTGACGGAGACGCAGAGGACGCCGGGGAACGGGGTGGGGGCGAAGGACGGGCGGTAGCCGAGGAACGGTGAGTCGGCGCCGGCCTCGTGCAGGACGGCGCGGGCGACCTCGTCGAGGTCCAGCAGGCGCACGCCCGGTGCGGCCGCCGCGCGCACCGCCGCCAGTGCGTCGGCCACCACCCGGCCGGCCGCCCGCATCGCGTCGAGTTGGGCATCCGTCTTGAGTTCCACCATGCCTGTGACCTCCCGAGAACGCCCGGCCGCGCTTCCGGGCAGGCGTTATTTCTTTACCGGTATTTCTTTACCGGTATTAGTATCACGGGCATGGTGCGGACTCCACTGACTCCCTGGGAACGTGAACGCGGCGAGCGGCTCGGCGCGCTGCTGCGGGCGGCGCGCGGTGCGCGCAGCATGGTCGATGTCGCGGCGGCGGCGGGGCTGTCCGCCGAGACGCTGCGGAAGATCGAGACCGGGCGGGCGCCGACGCCGGCGTTCTTCACGGTCGCCGCGCTGGCCGGGACGCTGGGGCTGTCCCTGGACGAGGTGGCGACGCTGGCCGCCCCGCCCGAGGGAGAGGTGGCGGACGCGGTCGCCTGACGAGGGGTGGCGCGCGCCCCCGGCCGCCGCCCGGCACGCAGCCGACCGGCCGCGGCCCGGCGCTCAGCCGACCTGCCGTGGCCCGGTGCGCCGCCCCTGGCCGCTGCCCACCGCGCCCCCGGCCCCGCGCGCCCAAAAACACGCCGAGGGCCGGCTCCCCCCAAGGGGAACCGGCCCTCCGTTGCGCGTCGTGCGCCGGAAATCAGGCGGACGGATCAGACGTTGACGCCGAAGTCCTGTGCGATGCCGACGAGGCCCGAGGCGTAACCCTGGCCCACGGCGCGGAACTTCCACTCGGCGCCGTTGCGGTAGAGCTCGCCGAAGACCATGGCGGTCTCGGTGGCGGCGTCCTCGCTGAGGTCGTAGCGGGCGACCTCGGTGCCGCCGGCCTGGTTGATGATGCGGATGAATGCGTTGCGCACCTGGCCGAAGTTCTGGCTGCGGTTCTCGGCGTCGTAGATGGAGACCGGGAAGACGATCTTGTCGATGTCGGCCGGCAGCGCCGCGAGGTTGATGTTGATCTGCTCGTCGTCGCCCTCGCCCTGGCCGGTGACGTTGTCGCCGGTGTGCACGATCGACTGGTCCGGCGTCGCCTTGTTGTTGAAGAAGACGAAGTGCTGGTCCGAGTAGACCTTGCCGCTGCCGTTGACCGCGATGGCGCTCGCGTCGAGGTCGAAGTCCGTGCCGGTGGTGGTGCGGACGTCCCAGCCGAGGCCGACCGTGACGGCGGTCAGGCCCGGTGCCTCCTTGGTGAGGGAGACGTTGCCGCCCTTGGACAGGCTTACAGCCATGGGATGTCCCTTTCCTTGTCGACTCGTCGAAGCGTCGGGCTCCGTACGCGGACGAAGCTACCGTCACCCTCCACAACGCCATCAGGGGACCAGGAGGTTCCAGGAGCCTTTACTTTCTTTGCCGAATCCTGCGGGCGAATGTGGCGCGACGGACCAGGAAAAGCGGGTGACGGGTTCCGTGGCGCGCGGGATCATAGGACTCATGTCCGGGCCCTATGTCATCCGCGGTTCGGTCGCCCTTCCGGAGGCCGAGCTCGTCTGGCGCTTCTCGCGGTCCTCCGGTCCGGGCGGCCAGCACGTCAACACCAGCGACAGCCAGGTCGAGCTGCGCTTCGACCTCCACCGGACGCAGGCGCTGCCGCCGGTGTGGAAGGAGCGCGCCCTGGAGCGGCTGGCGGGCCGGCTCGTCGACGGCGTGCTGTCCGTGCGCGCCTCCGAGCACCGCTCCCAATGGCGTAACCGCGAGACCGCCGCCGTCCGGCTGGCCGCGCTGCTCGCCGAGGCCACCGCGCCGCCGCCCAAGCCGCGCCGCAAGTCGCGGATCCCGCGCGGCATCAACGAGCGCCGGCTGCGAGAGAAGAAGCAGCGCGGCGACACCAAGCGCGGCCGCTCGGGCCGCGACTGGACCTGACCTGACCCGACTGCTTGGCCGCCGGACCGCCGGACCGCATGGCCGCCCGGCCCCGCGGCCCCGCGGCCCCGCGGCCCCGCGGCCCCGCGGTCCTCGCCCCCCTCACCCCAACTGGCGGTACTTCCCCCGGAAGTACGTCAGCGGTCCGTCGTCCTCGCTCGACACCGAGCTGGTCAGGACGCGGGCGATGACGAGGGTGTGGTCGCCGGCCACGACCCGCTGCTCGGTGCGGCACTCCAGGGTCGCCAGCGCGCCCCCGATGAGCGGAGCGCCGGACGCTTCGCCCCGTATGAAGGGGATGTCGTTGAAGAGGAGTCTGTCGCTGATGCGGCCCTTCATCGCGAATCGTCCCGCAATCTGCCGCTGATGCCCCGACAGCACCGAAACGGCCCACAACGGCTGGAGCTCCAGCAGGTCGTCCATCCGTGAATCGTTGCGAACGCTCACCATCACCAGGGGCGGATCGAGGGAGACGGACAGGAACGCGGAGGCGGTCATGCCGACGTCCTCGCCCCGCGGTCCGTCGTCCGGATCATGGGCGGTGATCAGCACCACGCCGGCGGCGAGGCGGGACAGGGCGGCTCGGAACTCGTCGTCACTCACCCCCACAGAATGCGGGATGGGGGCGTCGCCCGGCACGGACGCGAGGGCGACGGTCGGGGTGGAAGGGGCGGCGGGCCCGGCGGCCGTCGCATCGGCTGGGATTTTCGTGAACACGCCATGAACGCTAACTTCGGTCGACCGCGGTGCGCATCGGGCCACCGGACCACTCGCGTCCTAGGTCTGACGGCGGAATCCCGGAACGCTACGAATTTGCGTTCAGGAAGTGTAGAAAGGGTGAAGGCGCGCTCCCGTTGCGGGTTAAATGGAAGATCGCCAACCGTCCCTCGCGCTCTGTGACTTGAGTCACAGCAGCCGCTAATTGTTGACCCTGTGTACCGAGTGAACAGCTCACTGTGATTCAGTGAGCGTGGAATCGGACGACAAGAATCGTGGAGTTTGCTGTCGAGGTCTCGGGGAGAGCGAACGATGGAGACCGAGTCGGAGCCATACGTCCGCCTTGCGACCCTGCGGCAGCTTCATCAAGTGGTCGCGGAGCTGAATACCGCACGTAGCCTTGCGGACACCCTGCAGACGGTCGCCGACGGCGCGATCACCGGACTCGGCTTCGAGCTGGCCGCGGTCAATCTCGTCCGTCCCGACGGCGATCTGGTCGTCGCCGCGGTCGCCGGCAGTGCGGGCGCCGAGGCGCTGATGGCCGGACGGGTCGGCTCCCGGGCGGCCTGGGACCGCCGGCTGTCCATGGGCGAGCGCTGGGGCGACCTCATCTTCATCCCGCACACCGAGGGCTGGGTGCTCGATGACGACGACGTGCCCCAGTGGCACACGGCCGGCCCCGCGCCCCGCTTCCCCGACGAGTGGCACTCCATGGACCGCCTCTTCGCGCCCATGTACACCGCGGCGAACGGCGGTGGCGAGCTGCTCGGGGTGCTCTCCGTCGACCGGCCGCGCAACGGCCGGCGGCCCGGCCCCTGGGGGCAGGAAGCCCTCCAGATGTACGCCTTCCAGTCCGCCATCGCGATCAGCAACGCCCGGCTGCGGGCGAACATGCAGCGCGCCCTGGTCCGGCTGGAGCGCGAGCAGCAGGCGCTGCGGGCCAGCGAGGAGAGCTTCCGGCAGGCGTTCGAGTACGCGCCGAGCGGGATGGCCGTCGCCGAAATGGGCGGTGACCAGCACGGACGGCTGCTGCGCACCAATGACGCGCTGTGCCGGCTGCTGGGCCGTCCGGCCTCCGGGATGCGCCGCTACTCCTTCTCCGACCTCGTCCACCCCGAGGACATCGGCACCCTGCTGCGCACCTCCGCCGAGGGCGGCCGCGCCGAGCTGCGGCTGGCCCGCCGCGACGGCACCTATGTCTGGGTCTCGCTGCGCAACTCCGTCGTCGCCGACACCGCCGACGGCCCCCGGTTCCTGCTCACCCACGTCGAGGACATCGAGGAGCGCAAGCGGCACGAGCTCCAGCTCGCCCATCGCGCCAGCCACGACTCGCTGACCGGGCTGCCCAACAGCGCCGAGCTGCGGTCCCGCCTCGGCGCCCGGCTGTGCTCGCTGCCGCCGGCCTCGATGGCCGACGCCTACGCCTCCTCGGGCGGCCTCGGCATCGATCCGCACGGCTTCCGGGCGGACGGCAAGGAGCCGTTCGAGGGCATCGACGGCTTCGAGGGCAACGCTCCGGCACCGTTCGACCACCATGTGCATCTCGTCGCCCCCGCGGACGGGCCGGCCGACGACGGCTCCAAGGGGCTCGCGGTCCTCTTCTGCGACCTCGACGGCTTCAAATCGATCAACGACCGCTTCGGGCACAACACCGGCGACGCCGTGTTGATAGAGGTCGCCCGGCGGCTGACCAGCGGCGTTCGCGACGGCGACACGGTCGCCCGGCTCGGCGGCGACGAGTTCGTGGTGCTCGCCGACGGGCTCGGCACGGCCGACGCCCAGGACCTCGCGGTACGGCTGCGCAACGCGATCATCCCGCCGATCCGGGTGGAGGGCCGGGCGGTGCGGGTGGGCGCCAGCTTCGGCATCGGCTGGGCGAGCTGCGGGATGACGGCCGAGGAAGTGCTGGAGTCGGCCGACCAGCGGATGTACGTCGAAAAGCGCTCCCGCTCGAAGGCGAACCGGCGCGCCGCGGGCTGAGCGGCACCCGTCGCCGGGCCCGCGGTGCGCCGCCGGCGCCCGATGCCGCGTATCTCACACCCGCGGCGCTCCGGGCCCCGCACCAGCAGTTCACCGATCCGTAGCGATCTTGTGGCCCGGCGGGCTCGGTGTGCGGGCGTGTCGACGGGGTAGGCTGCGCCGATGCGGCGCGGCGCCGCCGGGGGCCCGAAAGACAGTTCGCGCAGAAGATGCCTGCGAACGCGTAGAGACGCGTGACAGACGCGCACAGATCGCTTGGGAGTGACACGGAATGACGGCCGGCAACAACGGCGCGGACACGCCGGAGAACGACGACCCGTTCGCCTACCTCTACCGCTCGGAAGGCGGCGAGGGCGGCGCACCGGGCTCGGCGGGCGCCGGTGCGGGGACGCGGCAGCCGGGAATTCCGCGGACGTCCTACAACCAGGTGCGTGCGGTCGGCCAGCGCCAGTACGGCCAGCCGCCGCAGCAGCCGACGACGTACGGGCAGCAGAACGCCCACTACGCCGCGCCGGAGACGCTGCCCGGCGGCGACCGCACGCGCAGCGCCCCGGCCCCGGACGGCCCCGAGCCGCGCCGCAGCCGCAACGGCCTGCTGATAGGCGCCGTCTCGGTGGTCGCGGTGGTCTGTATAGGCATCGGCGTGGCGATGCTCACCAACGGCAAGGACTCGAAGGACACCGAGGCCGGCAAGTCGGGCCCGACGGCCGGTGATTCGGTCAAGCCGGGGGACAAGAAGCCCGGTAAGAAGCAGCCTGGTGAGCTGCCCAAGGAGGACGCGAGCGCGCTGCGCCTCGACGGCGGAACGACGACCGCCAAGGACATCAAGGGCGCCCACTCGGCGAGCGGTTCGTATGTCGCCGGCCTCAACCAGGTCGGGGCGAAGGTGCAGTGGAAGCTGGATGCCCCGAAGGCGGGCGACTACCGGCTCTACGTGCGCTACGGCATCCCGGGCGAGGACGCCAACGCCACGCTCGCGGTGAACGGCAAGCCCAACCCCCAGCCCCTCGGCCTGAAGAACTTCATCCACTCGGCGAAGGGCGACTGGGAGAAGGGCTGGCAGACCACCTGGGCCCCCGTCACCCTGAACCAGGGCGCCAACACCATCGAGATCTCCTGCGGGCAGGGCAACCAGTGCAACGCCAACCTGGACCAGGTGTGGCTGCAGCGGGGTGGCGCCAAGCAGTAGGCGGTGACCGCCGCTCCGGAGCCGGAGGGGCCGCCGTCCCCGCGGAAGTTGGTTGCCGCCGCCCTCTTGATCATGGTCGACTGATCGCGAAAGTCCATCTGATCAAGGGAGATGGCGCATGAAGATGCGCGCATTAGCGCTGACCGGCGCCGCACTGCTGGCCGCTCTGCCGGTCACCGTGGGAACCGCCGACGCCGCCGCCAAGTGCCCGAAGGGCAACATCTGCGGGTGGTCGAAGCCGAACTTCGGCGGCCACGCGTACTCCGTGGTCAGCCCCACGTCGGGGTGCAACGGATTCCACGGCGACGTCCGGTCGGTGTCCAACCAGAACAGGCACCGCGTGACCTTCTACAGCGACTCGGGGTGCTACGGAAAGCGCTTCGACCTGACCAACGGCCACTACTCGGCCAAGACCCCGTGGCCGGTGAAGAGCATCGCCGTCTGGGGTCCGTGACGCGCCGGCGCGCTGCGGGGTGAGGAGGGGCGGCTGCCGGCCCCCTCACGCCGCCGTTGGGTGATCCGTCACCACCACGCGTGCCAGCAGCTCTTCATACGTGGCCGGGTCGAACTCGCCTGCGGCCGGGGCGCGGACCGTTGCGGCGGAGAGGGCGACCGCGCGGGTGAGGCGGTCCGGCCAGGAGAGGTCTTCGACCAGGCCCGACAGCAGGCCGGCGACGGCGGAGTCGCCGGCGCCGGTGGGGTTGCCGGCGAGGCGGCCGGGCGGGGTGGCCTGCCAGGCGCCGGCGGCGGTGACCGCGAGCATGCCGGCCGGGCCGAGTGAGGCGGCCACCGCGTGGGCGCCGCGGCGGCGGGCGTCGCGGGCGGCGCGCAGCGGTTCGGTGCTGCCGGTGAGGGCGGCGAGTTCCTCGGCGTTGGGCTTGGCGAGGTCGGGGCGGGCGGCCAGGCCCCGGCGCAGCGGTTCGCCGCTGGTGTCCAGCAGGACCGGGACGCCGGCGCTGCGCGCGGCCCGGGTGAGCCGGGCGTAGACATCCACCGGGACGCCCGGCGGCAGGCTGCCGCACAGCGCCACCGCCCGTGCGTCGCCCAGCAGTTCGCGGTAGGTGCCGAGGAAGGTGTCCCATTCGGCGGGGGTGACGACCGGGCCCGGCTCGTTGAGCTGGGTGGTGTCCCCGGTGGCCGTGTCGGCGACCGCGATCGTGCGGCGGGTGGCGCCGCCGACCGGCACCAGGGCGTCGGTGACCTCGGTCTCCGCGAGCAGGGCGCGCAGCGCCTCGCCGGTGCCGCCGCCCGCGAAGCCGGTGGCGACCGTGCGGTGGCCGAGCGCGGCCAGTACCCGGGCGACGTTCAGGCCCTTGCCGCCGGGGCGTTCGGACACCTCGGTGATCCGGTGCGTGGTGTGCGGGCGGAGCCGGGGGACGCGGTAGGTGATGTCCAGGGCGGCGTTCAGCGTGACCGTGAGGATCATGGTCGCCCCTCCGGGCAGTCATGGCCGGGCGGCCGGGCATCGGGTGACCGCGCGCGGCGGTGCATACGGACAAGTGCGCGAGCGATCATGCCATCGCGGATGGCCGTTGGCCCAGACCCGGTCCGGCCGACCTGCTCAGCGGCGGCCCCGGGCGCCCGGACACCGCGTGTCCCGTCGCCCGCCCGGCCCGGTCGTCACCCCTTCTGCGGGTGCACCAGCCACTCGCCCCGGCGCATGACCCCCACCACGGCGTAGGCCTCGTCCAGCACCACCAGGTCGGCGTCCTTGCCGTCGCTCAAGGAGCCGGTGCGGCCGTCGATGCCCAGGAGGCGGGCGGGAGTGGCCGAAAGTGCCTGGACGGCCTGGTCGACCGTCAGGCCGTCGACGGTGACGGCACGCCGGAAGGCGCGGTCCAGGGTGAGCGTGGAGCCGGCGATCGAACCGGCCGTCGGTCCCTCGCTGATCCGCGCCACGCCGTCCTTGACCTCGACCCGCATCGGGCCCAGCGGATACATCCCGTCGCTCATCCCGGCCGCGCCCATGGCGTCGGTGATGAACGCGACCCGCCCGTCGCCCGCCTGCCGGACCGCCAGTTGGAGGACCGAGGGGTGCAGATGGGTGCCGTCGTTGATCAGCTCGACGGTGATCCGCTCGTCCTCCAGGAGCGCGGCGACCGGGCCGGGCGTGCGGTGGCCCAGCGTGGGCATCGCGTTGAAGAGGTGGGTGGCGACGGTGGCGCCCGCCTCGATGGCCCGGCGGGTGGCGTCGTAGGTGGAGTCGGTGTGGCCGACCGCGGCGATCACCCCGGCGTCGGCCAGCAGGCGGACCGAGTCCAGGCCGCCGGGGAGTTCGGGCGCGACGGTCATCATCACCGCGGTGCCGCGCGCGGCGTCGAGGAGCCGGCGGACCTCGGCCGGGTCCGGGTCGCGCAGCAGCTCCGGCTGGTGGGCGCCGCAGCGGTGCGGGGAGATGAACGGGCCCTCGAAGTGGATTCCGGCCAGCTCGCCCTGCTGGACCAACTCGGCGAGCACCGCGGCCTGCCGGGCCAGGTCGGTCAGTTCGCCGGTGACGGTGGAGGCGACCATCGAGGTGGTGCCGTGCCGGCGGTGGGTGGCGATCGCGGTCAGGCACTCCTCGGGGTCGGCCGAGGAGAAGGAGCCGCCGCCCGCGCCGTGGACGTGCATGTCCACGAAGCCGGGGACGATCAGATGGCCCGACAGGTCCATGGTGTCGGCCGCGGGCGCCTCCCCGTTCCGGCCGAGGTCGGCGTCACGGCTGTGGACAGCGGCGATCCGGCCGCCCTCGACGGCGATCCGGCCGCGCTCGACGACGCCGGACGGCCGGGCGATCCGGGCGCCGGCCAGGACGGTGCGCCCGGGGCCCGAGGGCCGCGGCACGGACTGTTGCTGAGCCATCAGGCGGTTACCTCCGTGGAGAGAAGATCCCGGGCGAGAAGCCCTGCGCCCAGGCACCCGGCGGCGTCCCCCAGGGCCGCCGGAACGATCGAGGGGAGCCGCTGGAACGTCAGGCGCCGGCGGACGGCCTCCCGCAGCGGGGTGAACAGCGTGTCGCCGGCCTCGGCGAGCCCGCCACCGATGATCAGCATCTGCGGGTCGAGCAGGGTGAGCGCGGTGACCAGGCCGTCGGCGAGGGCGTCGACGGCGCGCTGCCACACGGCGCGGGCCCGCTCGTCGCCGGACGCCACCGCCTTGGCCGCGTCCGCCGCACCGGCCAGCGGATCCCCGCAGACCGCCGCCCAGTCCCGGCCCACCGCCGCGGCCGAGGCCACCGCCTCCAGGCAGCCGCGCCGGCCGCAGCCGCACTCCGGTCCGTCCGGCCGGACGACGATGTGGCCGATCTCGCCCGCGCCGCCGTGCGCCCCGGCCTCGATCCGTCCGCCGATGCCGATGGCGCCGGCGATCCCCGTGCCCAGCGGGACGAACAAGAAGCGGTCCGCGTCCCGTCCGGCCCCGATGCGGCCCTCGGCCAGCCCGCCGGTGCGCACGTCATGGCCCAGCGCGACCGGCACCCCGCCGAGCCGCTCGGACAGCAGCGCCCGCAGCGGGACGTCCCGCCAGCCGAGGTTCGCGGCGTAGACGGCCCGGCCGGCCCGTTCGTCGACGATGCCGGGGACCGCGACGCCGGCGGCCGCGGCCGGGGCGCCGTAGCGGGCCGCGCCGAGCGCGCGGAGTTCGGCGGCGAAGCCGAGGACGGTCTCGACGACCGCGTCCGGCCCGCGCTCGCGGCCGGTGGGGCGCCGCGCCTCGTGGAGCAGTACGGGCGCACCGTCGGGGCTCGCGGTGTCCACCCCGACGAGGGCGGCCTTCATGCCGGTGCCGCCCACATCAAGGGCGATGACGTGTCTCACGGGAACAGTTTCGCGCGATCCAGGCTGAAAGGTCTAGTCCACTCGCCGGACGGATCGCGTCCGGCGGGCCGCCCGGAAGCCGGGGCGGAGGGGTAACGAGGGGGGTGGTGTAGACCTCCGAAAGGGCTCGGGGGAGACTCGTACTTCACGCCGCGTGAGGGGAGACCCCGCGGCGGCGGGCCGTCGGCCCGGCAAGCGCGGAACACAGAACAAAAGGCGGAACAGCAGTGCAGCGGCGGTACTTGGGCCTGACGGCAGCGGCAATCGCCACCACGATGACGGCGACCCTCACCGGCTGCGGCAGCGGCTCCGGCGGCGACGTCACGCTCCAGCTGGTCGCGGCGGACTACGGCAGCGGCAAGTCCAACGCCTCCCGGCTCTACTGGGACCAGCTCGCCCGCGGCTTCGAGAAGAAGCACCCCAACATCAAGGTCGATGTCCACGTCTACAGCTGGACGGACGTCGACAAGAAGGTCGCGGAGATGGTCGACGCCGGCCACGCCCCGGACCTCGCGCAGATCGGCGCGTACGCCGACTACGCCGCCAAGGGCAAGCTCTACAGCGCCGACCAGCTGCTCTCCATCCCCACCCAGGCCAACTTCACCCCCTCCCTGGAGGAGGCCGGCGAGTACAAGCGCGTCCAGTACGGACTGCCCTTCGGCGCCAGCACCCGGCGGCTCTTCTACAACAAGAAGCTGTTCGCCCAGGCCGGCATCAGCGGCCCGCCGCAGAACTGGGACGACATCGCCCACGACGCCCAGCTGCTGAAGGCGCACGGCGTCAAGATGCCGTTCGCGCTGCCGCTCGGCCCGGAGGAGACCCAGGCCGAGACGCTGATGTGGATGCTCAGCGGCGGTGGCGGCTACACCGACAGCATCGGCAAGTACACGATCGATTCGCCGGAGAACGTCCGGACCTTCGGCTGGCTCAAGGACGACCTCGTCGGCAAGGGCCTGACCGGCACCGACCCCGCCAAACTCGACCGCGCGGCGGCGTTCAAGGCCTTCGCGGACGGCGACGTCGGCATGCTCAACGGGCACCCCACCCTGATGAAGCAGGCCGAGGCCAAGGGCATCGACTACGGCACCGTCGAACTGCCCGGCCCCAAGGGCAAGGCCAAGGCCACCATGGGCGTCGCCGACTGGATGATGGCGTTCAAGCAGAACGGCCACCGCGCGCAGGCCGGCACGTTCCTCGACTACGTCTACAGCGACAAGAACGTCGAGAAGTTCTCCGGCGAATACGGCCTGCTGCCCGTCACCACCTCCGCCTCCCAGGCGATGCAGGAGGACGACAGGTTCGCCAAGATGCACGGCTTCCTCCAGCAGCTGGCCACCGCCGAGTTCTACCCGGCCGACAAGACCTCCTGGCCGCTGGTCTCCAAGACCGTCAAGGCGAAGATGGGCGCCGCGGTCCATCCGAACGGCAACCCGTCCGGGGTACTCACCGAGATCCAGAACACCGCGGACGCGGCCGACAACGCCGCCGAATGACCAGGGGCGGGCAGCGGCGCCGGCGGCCGTCCGCCGCGGCGCCGGGCCGGGCGCTGTCGGACCGTGCGCTTATCGTGGAAGCGTGATGACGGGCGCCGCGGCGGAGACGGGCGGTCCGGGCGACGAGCAGGGGCTCGGCGGGCCCGGGCCCGCCGAGGGCTCCCCGGGGCTCACCGCCCGGGACGAGGCGGTGCTCGCCGTCGAGCGCCGCTCCTGGCCGGGCCCCGGCCCCAAGGAGCGCGCCATCCGCGAACAGCTCGGCATCTCCCCGACCCGCTACTACCAGCTCCTCAACGCGCTGCTGGACGACCCCCGGGCGCTCGCCCACGACCCCGGCACGATCCACCGCCTGCGCCGGATACGCGACGCCCGCCGCGCCCGCCGCTGACGGCGCCGCCCGGCCCGCCCGCAGGTCGGGAGCCCGCCGGCCGAGCCCGTCCCGGCCGCCGGCCGCCCGCCGGTAGGGTCGGCGCATGGGCAGCCCCCCGAACGCCGCGCCGCACTCCCAGCCGAACCCCGGGCCCGACCCCGTGCCGAGGCCGCACACCCCCGCCGGCCGCGACGGCCTCGCCGCGCTGCTGGCCCACCCGGAACGCGCCGTGATCGCCCTCGACTTCGACGGCACCCTCGCCGAGATCGTCCCCGACCCGGAGCGGGCCCGGGCCCATGACGGCGCCGTCGCGGCGCTGGGCCGCCTGGTGCCCCGGCTGCGCGCCGCCGCCGTGATCACCGGCCGTCCGGCCGCCGTCGCGGTCCGCCTCGGCGGCTTCGCGGACGTCCCCGGCCTGGACCACCTCACCGTCCTCGGCCACTACGGCGCCGAGCGCTGGGAGGCGGCCACCGGCGCCCTGCACGCCCCGCCGCCGCACCCCGGCGTCGCCGCGCTGGAGGCCGAACTCCCCGGCGTCCTGGACTCCTCCGGTGTCTGGCACGGCACCTGGACGGCGACCGCCGTCGAGCGCAAGGGCGGCCGCGCCGTCGCCGTGCACACCCGCCGCGCCCCCGATCCGCAGGGCGCCTTCGACCGGCTGCACGCCCCGCTCGCCGCCCTCGCGGCCCGCCACGACCTGATCGTCGAGCCCGGCCGGCTGGTCCTGGAACTCCGCCCGCCGGGCATGGACAAGGGCGTCGCGCTCACCGACTGGGTCCGCGAGACCGGTGCCACCACCGTCCTCTACGCCGGCGACGACCTCGGCGACCTCGCCGCCTTCGGCGCCGTCGAGCGGCTCCGCGCCGACGGGCTGGCCGGCGTCCTGGTGTGCAGCGGCAGCGCCGAGGTCACCGAACTGGCCGACCGCGCGGACCTGGTGGTCGACGGCCCGGCCGGAGTCGTCGGCCTGCTCGTCGGCCTCGCGGACCGGCTGGACGAGCGCGGGCCCGGCACGCCGTAGTGGCGGGCACCCGCCGCGGCCGCCCCCTTGGCCGCGCGGGCGCCGCCTATCGCCCGCCGCCCTGCCGGAAGCGCTCGCCCACCGTGCCCTGATCCGTCTCCCACCAGGGGCGCGTCAGCTCCGGCTGCGGTGCGGCCGGAGCCTGCGGCGTGCCCGGCGCCCCCGATTCGTCCGACCGCCCGGGGCGCGCGCCGGGCTCCGCCGCGGCCGCCCCGCCCACCACCGTCAGCTCGCGGTCCAGCCGGGCGTCCAGCGCCGCCGTCCGCCCGCGCTCGGACCGCACCCACTCCGCGAACACCGCGATCAGGAACGGCAGTCCGACCAGCTCGGCGATGGTCAGCATCAGCCCGCCGCCGATCATCTGGTCCTGCCGCGGGCTCGGGTCCCAGGGCCGGTGCTGCGAGGCGTACCAGCCGCCCGCGATCAGGGTGCCGCTGGTCATCACGACGATGCCGGGCACGGCGTCCACCAGCCCGTCGAGCAGGACCAGCAGCGCCCGCACCGGGTGGCTGCACCAGGCGGGCAGCAGCTCCGCGCGGGTGAGCATCGGCAGCACGAAGAGGCTGCCCGTGACCAGCAGTTGCAGATACATGATCTCGTGCAGCGGGCCGTGCCGCAGCGCCGTCGGGAAGTACGGCGTGAAGTAGATCGCCAGCTCGGACGACAGCACCAGCACCGTGCTGACCAGCGGGAACGTCAGCAGCCGCAGGACCCGCCCGGAGAGCGCCGCGCGCAGCCGCCGGGCGGCCGGCCGCTGGTCCGGCAGCGCGCGCAGCGCCAGCGCCAGCGGGTCGCCCAGCGCCAGGCCCAGCGGGGCGATCAGATCGAGCACGATGTTCTGCACCGCGGCCGTCCAGAACAGCTCACGGTCGTAGACCGCCAGCCCGGACATCGTCGCCACCACGATCGCGCCCAGCCCGATCCCCGCGAACGCCGCGATCCGGGCGAGCGGCCACCGCTCACCGCGCCGCGCGAGCCGCACCACGCCCCACGCGTAGAGGCCGCCCAGCACGAGCACCAGCACCAGCGCGTACGGATCGAGCTGCCAGCTGTCGGCCAGCCGCCCCGCGGTGGCCCGGGGCAAACCGGCCGAAAGGGTTGTCACTGTCACGGGCCACCACGCTAGACCCGCCCCGGCGCGCGCCGCGGGCGGGGGCGCCCCGAAGGCCCCGCCGCCGGGCGGCGCGTGCGAAGCCGCAGGTCAGCCGCGCAGCTCTTGCAGCTGGTCCAGGAACCACCGGGCGGGCGGCAGCGCGGTGGCCGCCGCGGCCAGCCGCTCGCAGCGCGCCGCCCGCTCGCCCTCGTCCATCGACAGCGCCTCGTGCAGCGCCTCGGCGGTCCCCGTGACGTCGTACGGATTGACGGTCAGCGCGTGCGCGCCCAGTTCCTCGTGCGCGCCCGCCTCCCGCGACAGCACCAGCGCGCAGCCGGCGTCCGACACCACCGGGATCTCCTTCGCGACCAGGTTCATCCCGTCCCTGATCGGGTTGACCAGCGCCACGTCCGCGAGCCGGTAGGCGGCCAGCGAGCGGGCGAAGTCGTCCTTGACGTGCAGCACGACGGGCTGCCACCCGGGCGTCCCGTACTCGGCGTTGATCTCCCCGGCCACCCGCTCGACCTCCGCGGTGTAGTCCCGGTAGACGGCGAGGTCCTGGCGCGAGGGATAGGCGAAGGCGACGTGCACGACCCGCTCGCGCCACTCGGGGCGGTCGGCGAGCAGCTGCCGGTAGGCGAGCATGCCCCGCACGATGTTCTTGGAGAGCTCGGTGCGGTCCACGCGGACGATCGTCTTGCGGTCCGGCCCGCCGATCTGCGCGCGCAGCGCCGTCATCCGCTCCTCGACGTCGGGGCGGTGCGCTCGCTCGCGCAGGAACGCGGCGTCGGCGCCGAGCCCGTGCACGCCGATCCAGGTCGTGCGCGCCTTGCGCTCCGGCACGAGCGCGACGATGCCGGGCGCCCCGTCCTCCGGCCGCACCCGCTCGCACTGCCCGCCCAGCCCCGTCTCCGCGCAAGCGAGGAAGTTCTCGGCCCACCGCCGGGTGAGGAAGTTCGCCCGGTCCGCGCCGAGGATCCCCAGCGCCAGCTGCCGCTGGATGTCGTCGGGCAGTATCGCGAAGTATTCGGCGGGGGCCCACGGCGTGTGCGAGAAGTGCGCGATCCGCAGGTCGGGACGGCGCTCACGGAGCATGCCGGGCACCAGCGCCAGGTGGTAGTCCTGCACCAGCACGGCCGCACCGTCGGCCGCACTCTCGGCCAGCGCGTCGGCGAAGGCCGCGTTGTACGTCTCGTACGCCGCCCATTGCGCCCGGAACTCCGCGTCGAAGACGGGCTCCAGCGGTGTCTGGTACAGCATGTGGTGGACGAACCACAGCACCGAGTTCGCGATCCCGTTGTAGGCGGCGGCATACACCTCGGCCGGAATGTCCAGCATCCGGACCCGCTGTCCACCGGTATCGCCCGGATCCAGCACCCCACCCGTCCGCCGCACGGCCTCCCGGTCACCGTCCCCGAGCGCGGCACACACCCACACCGCATCCGCCTGCCCGTCTCCCGACCGCTGCCCCTCATCGAGGCGCTCCGCGCCGCGTGTCGATTGCCCGATGGCCGACAGCCCCGACACCAGCCCCCCACCACCCCGCTTGGCCGTGAGCCCCCCGTCCTCCCCCAGGCCGTACGACACCGGCCCACGATTCGACGCGACAAGAACCTCGGCTTGCACCGCACTGCGCTCGGACACCATGTCGCGACAAGTAACCCGCCACAGAACCACGCAAACGTAGGGAAGCGGCCAAGGACTCGGCAGCGGCGGGGCGGGGCCGTCAGGTGTCTCGTGGCGGGGCGGTGTCGAGGAGTGGTCTCGGCTCACCGTCGGTGAACTCCGGGGGCTCGCAGTCGAGACGGCCGCCCCTGCTGTGGGCGACGCGCAAGGTGTCGGCGAGGGTGTCCGTCAGGCAGACGGCCAGGAAGCGCAGTTCGGGTGCCGTGGTCCGGTCATCGTGGAGGAGGGCGCGGGCGTGCCCCAGGAGGATCCGGCCGGATGCGAGCTGGGCGCGCTCAACGGCGTCCGCTTGCCGGGTGACAGGGCCGTCCCCTTCGGAGAGTAAGTAGCAGGGCTTCCCCTCCGGGCTCGACCAGGGAAGCAGGCGTGGACGCGCAGGAGGCGTCATGGCGACTCCAGTTGTCTAGAGAAGTTGGCCGCTACCCATTGAAGCGAAGTGAACGCATAGCGTCAATTGCATCTCTAGAGAAGTTGAGTGGTTGGGCGGCAGGGAGGCGCCGCGGTACTCGAACAGATCTCTAGGATGTCCAGAGATCGCCAGGAGGGATGCGTCGTCATGGCCGCACAGGAGAGCCCGTCGCCCAAGTACCGCCGGATCGCCGACGCGCTGAAGCGGGCGGTCGCGGCGGGGGAGTTCGGGCCCGGTGACCGGCTGCCCGGGGAGAACGAGCTGATGGCCCGGCACGGCGTGGCGCGAATGACGGCTCGTCAGGCGCTGGGCGTGCTCACCTCCGAGGGGCTCGCCGAGGCGCGCAAGGGCGCCGGAGTCTTCGTGCGGGACTTCCAGCCGATCCGCCGTCGCAGCGTGCCGCGCCTGGCCCGGGAGCAGTGGGGCGAAGGGCGGTCGGTCTGGGCGGCCGATGTCCCGGACCGTGAGCTGGTGGTCGACGAGGTCTCCGTCGGCGAGGAGCCGGTGGCGGACGCCGTCGCGGCACGGCTGGATCTCCCGCCCGGCGACGCGGTCATCGTGCGGCGGCGCCGGTTCGTGCTCGACGGCAAGCCGGTGCTGCTGTCCACCTCCTACCTCCCCGCCGGCCTCGTCGCGAACTCGGCGATCACGCGGCCCGACACCGGTCCTGGCGGCGTGTACGCCCGGCTCGCCGAGCTGGGCGCGGCTCCGGCCCGGTTCCGTGAAGAGGTGCGCTCGCGGATGCCCGCGCCGGAGGAGGCCGACCGGCTGCGCCTTCCGGCGGGCACGCCCGTCATCCTGATCAGCCGCACGGCTGTCACCGCGGACGGGCGCATCGTGGAGGTCAACGAGATGATCCTGGACTCGTCGGCCTATGTGCTGGAGTACGACGTCGACGCGTGACCCCTCACGCCGCTCGGCGGGCCGTGTACTCCGGGATGTCGGTCATCGGGGGGCGTTCCTCGGTGTCCACGTCGGTGGTGCGGGGGACGAAGCCGTGTTCGCCGCGGTCGAACTGGGTGAGGCGGGGGCGTACCAAGTGGCCGCGGGTCAGGCGGAGTTGGGCGGTGCGGTAGATGGCGGCGGCCATCCGGCCCAGGGCCTGGCCGTCCTGGTGGCGGTGTTTGCGGACGCCCACGTCGACCTGGGCCAGGGCGTCGAGGCCGACGGTGTGCAGGGCGTCGACGAGCAGGCCGAGCTCGACGCCGTAGCCGACGGGGAAGGGGAGGCGTTCCAGCAGGGAGCGGCGGGCCGCGTACTCGCCGCCGAGGGGCTGGACGAAGCCGGCCAGCTGGGGCCAGTGGAGGTTGAGGAGCGGGCGGGCGACCAGCTCGGTGACCCGGCCGCCCTGGCCCGCGCCGGTGCCGTCCGTGCCGGTGCGGTCCGGGCCGGTCTCCAGCGGGCGGTCGTACATCGCCTTGACGAACTGGAGGTCCGGGTCGGTCAGCAGCGGGCCGACGATCCCGGAGACGAAGGTGGCCGAGAACTCGCGCAGGTCGGCGTCGATGAAGCAGATGATGTCGCCGGTGGTGGCCAGCAGGGAGCGCCACAGCACCTCGCCCTTGCCGGGGACGGCGGGCAGCCGCGGCAGGACGCTGTCGCGGTGCACCACCCGGGCGCCGGCGGCCGCCGCGACCTCGGCGGTGCGGTCGGTGGAGCCGGAGTCCAGCACCACCAGCTCGTCCACGAGCGGCAGCGCGTCCGTCATCAGGGCGTCACGGATCGTGGCCACGATCGCGCCGACCGTGGCCTCCTCGTCGAGCGCGGGCAGCACGACGCTGACCGTCCGGCCCGTGAGGCGCTTGGCCTCCAGCAGCTGCTCCAGCGGGCGATCCGCGGCGGACCAGGACCGGGCGCCCAGCCAGCGCTCCACCTCTTCCAGCACGTCTACGACTCCTCGGTCGCCGCCGGAGGGCGGCCTGTGTGATCCATCTCGCGGTTCGGACGACTATCTCAACAGTCAGCGCCGTCGGTTACAGTCTTGAACAACGCGGATGACCGTCGCATGTCGGGGTCTGCGCCACAAACGCCTGGGTTTCGGCCCAGTGCCATACCGCTCATCCAGAGGGGCAGAGGGATACGGCCCGTTGAAGCCCCGGCAACCCTCCAGCCGGTCTTGCCGCAAGGACGCTCGATGGCGTCCCGCGCGCGAGGCTCCCGGCTAGGGAAGGTGCCAAATCCGTCTCGTGGCGAGATTCGCCGCGAGGAAGATGAGGAGAAAGGGCCTCGCCTCCATGGCTGTGCAAGTCACCGAAAACACCCCCACCGTCGCTCTGGGCCCCGCCGCGGCACTGTCCTGCCGCGAGTGCGGACAGCGTTTCGCGCTCGGCCCGATCTTCGCGTGCCAGGAATGTTTCGGGCCGCTCGAAGTCGCCTACGACCTGCCGAGCGGTGACCCCGAGGGCCTGCGGAAGCAGATCGAGGCCGGGCCGGACAACATCTGGCGCTACGCCCCGCTGCTGCCCGTCCCCACCGACGTGGCCGACAAGCCCAACCTCAACCCCGGCTTCACCAAGCTCGTCAAGGCCGACCGCCTCGCCGCCGAGCTGGGCGTCACCGGCGGGCTGTACGTCAAGGACGACTCCGGGAACCCGACGCACTCCTTCAAGGACCGCGTCGTGGCGATCGCCGTCGAGGCCGCCCGCGCCTTCGGCTTCACCACCCTGTCCTGCTCCTCGACCGGCAACCTCGCCGGCGCGGTCGGCGCCGCGGCCCGCCGCGCCGGTTTCAAGTCCTGCGTCTTCATCCCGCACGACCTGGAGGCCGGCAAGGTCGTCATGGCCGCGGTCTACGGCGGCGACCTGGTCGGCATCGAGGGCAACTACGACGACGTCAACCGCTTCTGCTCGGAGCTGATCGGCGACCCGCTGGGCGAGGGCTGGGGCTTCGTCAACGTCAACCTGCGCCCCTACTACGGCGAGGGTTCCAAGACCCTCGCCTACGAGATCTGCGAGCAGCTCGGCTGGCGGCTCCCGGACCAGATCGTCATCCCGATCGCGTCCGGCTCGCAGCTGACGAAGATCGACAAGGGGCTCAAGGAGCTGATCGCCCTCGGCCTGGTCGAGGACAAGCCGTACAAGATCTTCGGCGCCCAGGCGGAGGGCTGCTCGCCGGTCTCCACGGCCTTCAAGGCCGGGCACGACGTGGTGCGCCCGCAGAAGCCGAAGACCATCGCCAAGTCGCTGGCCATCGGCAACCCGGCGGACGGCCCGTACGTGCTCGACATCGCCCGGCGCACGGGCGGCGCGGTCGACGACGTCAACGACGAGCAGGTCGTGGACGCGATCAAGCTGCTGGCCCGCACGGAGGGGATCTTCGCGGAGACCGCGGGCGGCGTGACCGTCGGCGTGACCAAGAAGTTGATCGAGGAGGGGCTGCTCGACCCGTCCCTGACCACCGTCGTCCTCAACACCGGTGACGGCCTCAAGACCCTGGACGCGGTGGCGCCCACCTCCGGGCCCACGGCCACGATCCGCCCGGACCTGGACGCGTTCCGCGCGGCCGGCCTGGCCGGCTGAGGCCGAGGGCCCTCCCCGGACGGGCACCGCGCCCGGCCCCGCACTCGTACACCGCACCACCGGAAGGCAGAACCATGAGCGTCAAGGTCCGCATCCCCACCATCCTCCGCACCTACACCGGCGGCCAGGCCGAGGTCCCCGCCGAGGGCGCGACCCTCTCCGAGGTGATCAGCGACCTGGAGCGCAACCACCAGGGCATCGCGGCCCGTGTGCTGGACGACGCCGGCAAGCTGCGCCGCTTCGTGAACGTCTACGTCAACGACGACGACGTGCGCTTCGAGCAGGGCCTGGAGACGCCGACCCCCGACGGCGCGGGCATCTCGATCATTCCGGCGGTCGCCGGCGGCTGCTGATTTGCGCCAACTCTTCCCCTGCTTGACCGGAATTGCCCCGTCCGCCAGAAAGCGGACGGGGCAATTCCATGTTGTGAAAGGGGATACCATTGGGGTGATCCCCTTCCGGATATCACCGTGCGCGTGTCGAACGCAGAGGAAACAGCGACCAGTTGTGCTCAAAGTGTGAGCAGCTTTTGTCGCTTATGTGTGCTACGCCCGGCCCGACTTGCCCCGAAGAACTGGGATTTCACCTTAAATTGCCGATTCTCCGGCCCCAGATTTCTCGTCCGATTGACCTGTTGCTCTGGGCATCTGTGCAGATACATTCAGCGGCGGTCGACGCGTTCCGGCGCACACCCCACGGGCCTTTCGCGGGGTGAGGTCTGACCCGGGTCCGCGAAGTGCGGTCCTGCGCAAGGGCCAGTAATAGGGGAGTTAGGCATGGCTCAGGGCACCGTCAAGTGGTTCAACGCGGAGAAGGGGTACGGCTTCATCGCGGTCGACGGTGGTGCGGATGTTTTCGTCCACTACAGCGCGATCCAGATGGACGGCTACCGCACCCTTGAGGAGGGCCAGCGGGTCGAGTTCGAGATCTCGCAGGGCCAGAAGGGGCCGCAGGCGGACATGGTCCGGGTGGCCGGCTGAGGCGCCGACCGACTGCTGCGCGAAGAAGGCCCGTGCCCCTTGGGGGTGCGGGCCTTCTGCTGTCCGCCCCGCAGGGGGTCACCCCTCGATGGGCGCTTGCACTCGCACCCCGCGAGTGCTAATCATTGGCGTTAGCACTCTCCGAGTGAGAGTGCTACGAAGGACCGGGTCGGTGAGGCCCGCAGGCCGGGTGGGGCAGGGAACCACCAGGGTTCTGCAGGTCGTCCGTCGCGGGCGCCAGCGCGGTCCGGAGCAATCCTTCCCCACGCTCTCAACTGCGTTCGAGCAGGGGAGACCCCATTAGTCCGGGAGGACCACTTCACATGGCCAAGATCATCGCGTTCGACGAGGAGGCGCGGCGCGGGCTCGAGCGCGGGATGAACCAGCTCGCCGACGCCGTCAAGGTCACCCTCGGCCCCAAGGGCCGCAACGTCGTCCTCGAGAAGAAGTGGGGCGCCCCCACGATCACCAACGATGGTGTGTCCATCGCCAAGGAGATCGAGCTCGAGGACCCGTACGAGAAGATCGGCGCCGAGCTGGTCAAGGAGGTCGCGAAGAAGACGGACGACGTCGCCGGTGACGGCACGACGACCGCGACCGTCCTGGCCCAGGCCCTGGTCCGCGAGGGCCTGCGCAACGTCGCCGCCGGCGCCAACCCGATGGCCCTCAAGCGCGGCATCGAGAAGGCCGTCGAGGCCGTCTCCGCCGCCCTGCTCGAGCAGGCCAAGGACGTGGAGACCAAGGAGCAGATCGCTTCGACCGCCTCCATCTCCGCCGCCGACACCCAGATCGGCGAGCTGATCGCCGAGGCCATGGACAAGGTCGGCAAGGAAGGCGTCATCACCGTCGAGGAGTCCCAGACCTTCGGTCTGGAGCTGGAGCTCACCGAGGGTATGCGCTTCGACAAGGGCTACATCTCGGCGTACTTCGCGACCGACATGGAGCGCATGGAAGCCGCGCTCGACGACCCGTACATCCTGATCGTCAACTCCAAGATCAGCAGCGTGAAGGACCTGCTGCCGCTCCTGGAGAAGGTCATGCAGTCCGGCAAGCCGCTGCTGATCATCGCCGAGGACGTCGAGGGCGAGGCCCTGTCGACCCTGGTCGTCAACAAGATCCGTGGCACCTTCAAGTCCGTCGCCGTCAAGGCCCCGGGCTTCGGTGACCGCCGCAAGGCCATGCTCGGCGACATCGCCATCCTCACCGGTGGCACCGTCATCTCCGAGGAGGTCGGCCTCAAGCTGGAGAACGCCGGTCTCGAACTGCTCGGCCGCGCCCGCAAGGTCGTCATCACCAAGGACGAGACCACCATCGTCGACGGTGCCGGTGACAGCGAGCAGGTCCAGGGCCGCGTCAACCAGATCCGTGCCGAGATCGAGAACAGCGACTCGGACTACGACCGCGAGAAGCTCCAGGAGCGTCTGGCGAAGCTGGCCGGCGGCGTGGCCGTCATCAAGGCCGGTGCCGCCACCGAGGTCGAGCTCAAGGAGCGCAAGCACCGCATCGAGGACGCCGTTCGCAACGCGAAGGCGGCCGTCGAGGAGGGCATCGTCGCCGGCGGTGGCGTCGCCCTGCTCCAGGCTTCCTCGGTCTTCGAGAAGCTGGACCTCGACGGTGACGAGGCGACCGGCGCCAACGCCGTGAAGCTCGCGCTGGAGGCCCCGCTCAAGCAGATCTCCGTCAACGGCGGCCTCGAGGGCGGCGTCGTGGTGGAGAAGGTGCGCAACCTGGCCGTCGGCCACGGCCTGAACGCCGCGACCGGTGAGTACGTCGACATGATCGCCGAGGGCATCATCGACCCCGCCAAGGTCACCCGCTCCGCGCTGCAGAACGCCGCCTCCATCGCGGCGCTGTTCCTCACCACCGAGGCCGTCATCGCCGACAAGCCGGAGAAGGCCGCCGCGGCGGGCGCTCCGGGCGGCATGCCGGGCGGTGACATGGACTTCTGATCCTCGCGGATCAGTCGCCGGTCCTCCCGGACCGCACGTCCAGACGTACGTCGGGGCGGCACCCTCCTCCCAGGGGGTGCCGCCCCGGCGGCGTTTTGCGGGGGGAACGACCGGCGCTACCTGGTGGGCTGCTGCTTGGCGGGCCGCTGGCCGGTGGGTCGCTACCCGATGGGCTGCTGCCCGGTGGGCCCGGTGGGTCGCTGCCGGCGGCGGATGATCAGGCAGCCGGTGAGGCACAGTGCGCCCGCCACGGACAGCAGGACGGCGCCGCAGAGGGTGGCCGGTGCGGGCGGGGCGTCGCGGTCCATGGTGATGACGTAGACGAAATGGTTCGAGCGGGGCGCCCAGGACGGGTGGGGCAGCGGCGGGTAGGAGGACGGTGCCTCGCCGCGCAGGATCAGTGCCACTCCGGCGGCGGCCAGTACGAGGGCGGTGAGCGCCACGACCAGCCTGGCGCGCCAGGGACGGCGTAATCGGATCAGCATGCGGCGACCCTAGTGCGGCGGTCCGACAGGGGGGTGGCTGTCCGCGAGTGAGGTGTGGGGGGCCGGGGGCGGCGGGGGCGGTCCGACGGGGGCGGTGGTCGACAGCGGTGTGGGGGCGGCGGCTCGCCGCTCGGGGCCGGCGGCTCGCTCGGTGTGCTCTCAGGAGGGGCTGACGCGGTGCGGTGGTCCGGCGGCTCGCGCTGTGGGCTCAGGAGGGGCTGACGGTGGTGGGGCTGTTCCTTGCCGGGGCCGGGGCCGGGGCCGGGGCCGGGGTTGGGGCTGGAGCTGGAGCTGGGTCGGGGTCGGCGGTGGTGGTGCCCGTGGGGTCCGTGGTGGCCGTGGCGTCGGTGGGGTGCGTGCTCGTGTGGTGGGCCGGGTTGGGGGCGGTGGTGGGGAGCGGGTCGGTGTTCAGGTCTTCCCGCATCTGTTTGCTGAAGCCGAAGAAGTAGGTGGCGAGGAAGCCGGCGAGATAGCCGGCGAGCAGGCCCAGGGCGTAGACGACGAGGGTGGTGGCGATGCTCTGGTTGCCCTTGACCAGGGGGAACAGGGCCCAGCCCGAGGGGCCGATGGCGGTGGAGCCGACGGTGTCGCCGAGTTGGTTGCACAGGCCGATGAAGCCGCCGCCGAACGCGCCGCCGATGCAGGCGGTGATGAAGGGGCGGCCCAGCGGGAGCGAGACGCCGTAGATCAGCGGCTCGCCGACGCCCAGGAAGCCCGCGGGGAGGGCGGACTTGATGGTCGTACGGATCGAGCGGTTGTGGGGGAGACGGAGGTAGACGGCGATGGCGGCGCCGACCTGGCCCGCCCCGGCCATGGCGAGGATCGGGAGCAGGACCGTGTAGCCCTGCTGCTCAATGAGGGTGGTGTGGATCGGGATGAGGGCCTGGTGGAGGCCCAGCATCACGAGGGGGAGGAACAGGCCGCCCAGGACGAAGCCGGCCAGCGCGCCGCCGTGGGCCAGCAGCCAGGTGGCGGCGGTGCCGGTGGCGGTGGCGACCGCACCCGCCGCGTACATCAGGCCGAAGAGCGTGACCAGGCCGGTGACCAGCACCGTCAGGGTGGGGGTGACCAGGACGTCCAGCGCCTCGGGGATCCGCAGCCGGACTCGCGACGGCCCCCGGCCGAGGGGGATCCCGTCGCGGCACATCTTCTCCACCCGGACGGCGAGCAGGGCCGCGCCCAGCGCGCCGAGCACCCCGCCCTGGCCCGGGGCGAGCTGCTGGCCGAAGGCCGTGACATGGGTGACGCCCGGGAAGACGATGATCGCGGCGACCGCGCCGCCGAGGATCGGAGTGCCGCCGAACTCCTTGGCGGTGTGGAAGCCGACGAAGACGGCGATGAGGGACATGAAGCCGGAGGAGATGGCGGCGAGCGCCGGGACGAGGGACGGCAGCCAGCCGAGGTTGGTCAGCAGGCCGTTGATGCCGGCGACGATGCCGCAGCCGATCAGGGCCGGGATCAGCGGCACGAAGACCTGCGCGATCCGGCGCAGGAACAGCTTCGTGGGCGTGGCGTTCCGGGACTTCTGCCGGGACTTCAGGGCGGCGCCCTGGGCGGCGAGCGCGTCGGCTGTGGTGGGAGTGGCGGCGGGGTCCGGTGACGTGGCCGGGGCGGCGGGTCGGGGCGCGGCGGCGGTCTCCCGTGCGGCCGAGGGGACGCTGGCCGGTTCGGTGGCCGCCGGTTCTGTGGTGGCCGGTTCGGCGGACGGTGGTCCGGCGCGGTGCAGCTCCACCAGGCGGGCGAACTCGGGGGTGACCCGGGCGACGGTCCCCGGGCCCAGCACGATCTGGTACGTGTCGTCCTCGACCACGCCCAGCACGGCCGGGAGCGCCCGGAGGGCTTCGTCCTGGACGAGGGTGAGGTCCCGGATGCCGAGCCGGAGCCGGGTCATGCAGTGGTCGACGGAGGTGACGTTTCCGGCGCCGCCGACGAGTGGGAGGAGCGCGGCGGCGGTGGCACGGTTCTTGTCTTCGGACATAAGTGGCGCCTTGCTGTGGTGACAATTCCGGAAGGGGGGTCGGGGACGGGGGTCCGGCAGGGCGGTTGATGCGGGGTGCGGGGCTCAGTGGGGCAGGGCGGCCTGGAGGGCGGCGCGGAGGTGGCCGTCGGCGGCGTCGAGCAGACGGGCGGCGGTGGGGGCGTCGACATCGCCGAGGAGGGTGAGGATGGCGTTCTTCACCTCGCCGTCCGTGCTGCGGAGCGCGGCCTCGATCTCCCGGTCGCCGGCGCCGGTGGCGAGGGCGACGATCCGGCGTGAGCGGGCCCGCAGCTTCTCGTTGGAGGCGCGGACGTCGACCATCAGATTCCCGTAGGTCTTGCCCAGCCGGATCATGGTGAGGGTCGAGACCATGTTGAGCACCATCTTCTGGGCGGTGCCCGCCTTGAGCCGGGTGGAGCCGGTCAGCAGCTCGGGGCCCACCACGATCTCGATGCCGTGCTCGGCGGCCGCCGCCAGGGCCGAACCGGCGTTGCAGGACAGGCCGATGGTCAGCGCGCCCAGTGAACGGGCGTGTTCGACGGCCCCGATGGCGTAGGGGGTACGGCCGGACGCGGAGATGCCGACGACGGTGTCCATATCGGACACCTTGACCGCGGTGAGGTCCTCGGCCGCGAGGTCCTTGCTGTCCTCGGCGCCCTCGACTGCGGTGACCATCGCGGAGGGGCCGCCGGCGATCAGCCCCAGCACGTCGGACGGGTCGGTGTTGAACGTCGGCGGGCATTCGCTGGCGTCCAGCACGCCGAGGCGGCCGGCGGTGCCCGCGCCCGCGTAGATCAGCCGGCCGCCGCGGGCCATGCGGGCGGCGGCGGCATCGATGGCGGCGGAGATCTCCGGGAGCCGCTCGGCGACGGCGGCGGGGACGGTGGCGTCCTCGGCGTTCATCGTGCGGGCGATGTCCAGGGTGGAGCGGCGGTCGATGTCGGCGAGTTCGGGCCGGAACGCCTCGGTGGTGAGGGTGTCCAGCTCGGCGCGCAGCTGCGCGTGGTCGGCGGGGGAGGTCATGACGTGGCGGCTCTTTCCGGGACGGGCGGGCGTGCGGGGCGGCGCGAGCGGCGTCAGCGCTGGTGGGTGCGGGGGGAGTGGCGGTGGGCGAGGGCTTCGTAGGAGGCGGAGAGCGCCGGGGCGGCCGTCTCGTACGTACGCTGCGCGACGCCTATGAACAGGCAGTCCACGACCAGCAGCTGGCTGGTCCTGGACGACATCGCGGCCGGCCGCAGCTCGCTCTCGCGGGCGCTGGACGTGGTCAGGATGTGGTCGGCGTAGGACGCGATCTCGCCGTCCGGGCGGCCGGTGATGGCGATCGTGGTGGCGCCGTGGTCGAAGGCCGCGCGCAGGGGCTCTATGACATCGGTGGTCCGCCCGGAGTGGGTGATGGCGACGGCGACATCACCGGTCCGCAGCTGCACGGCGTTCGTCACGGCCAGATGCGGGTCCGCGTGCGCATGCGCGATCAGCCCGATGCGCAGCAGCTTCTGGGCGAGGTCCTGGCCGACGAGATGGGAGGCCCCGATGCCGTACACATCGATGCGGCGGGCCCCGGCGAGCGCGCTGACGGCGGCTTCGAGCTGCGTGACGTCCAGCCCGGCCGCGGTGTCGGCCAGGCACTGCTGCTCTTCCTGCGCCAGCTTCGCCACGACATCGGCGAGGGAGTCGTCGACCGCTATGTCCGCGGTCACCGCGGGGGCGCCGCCGGCTTCCTGCTGGGCGGCGAGCGCGGCGAGGGCGAGCCGCAGATCGCGGTAGCCGGGGTAGCCGAGCAGCCGGGAGGTCCGCACGACCGTGGCCTCGCTGGTGCCCGTGCGCTCCGCGAGGCCGGTGACGGTCAGGGCGGCGCAGCCGGCCGGGTCGCTCGCGACGGTCTCGGCGACCCGCTGCATGGAGCGGGTCATCGTCGGGGCGAGGGTGCGGACCTTGGCGGCCAGGGCCGCGGGGGCGGGTGGGGCCGGGGCCGGTCGGGTCTCGACGGCCGGGTCCTTGAAAGTTTCCTTCACGCTGCTGCTCACTCCTGAAAAGTAATTTCATCGAGCGCGTGCGTCAATACCCTCGTGAGTGCTGTGGACAGAGCGCAGGACCCGCCGGCGGCTGTGGACAACTCCGCTCGCCGGCGGAGCGTCGGGAGACAATGGGGCCATGGAGCTGGAACAGGCATTGCACGCCGCGCGGGCGCTGGTGCTCGCCGACCTGATGGCGGACAAGGTGGCCGACGCCGACATCGTCTCGCTCGTGGAGGACGCGGTCGTCCACCGCCGGTGGTGGGTGGAGCAGTGGCCCCAGGGCGTGGAATTCGTCGCAGGACTGATAGCGCAGGACGTCCAGGACTCCCTCCTGGACCGGTACGGCCGCTGGCCGTTGTGTCCCGTGTGCACGGAGTCGGGCGATCCCCATGCGCTCGATGTCGAGCCGGAGTTGGGGCCCGATCCGCATTGGGTCTGCCCCAAGACGGCCGTCGCGGTGGCCCGGGTCGGACGGCTCGGCGCCACGCTGGAGGGCTGAGGCGATCGCGGGTGCGGCGCGCTGACAGGGCGATCCGGGCGGAGAACTGACGTGGCGATCTATATCGATCCGCCCACCTGGCCGGGGCACGGCAGGATGTGGTCGCACCTGGTCAGCGACCGGTCCTTCGACGAACTGCACGCGTTCGCGGCGGGGATCGGCGCGCCCCGGCGGGCCTTCGAGCGCGACCACTACGACCTGCCGGCGGAGCGGTATGCCGAGGCCCTGCGGGCCGGAGCCGTGGCGGTCGGCAGCAAGGAGCTGCTGCGCCGATTGACGGACGCGGGACTGCGCCGCCCCAAGCACCGGCCGGCGCCCCGGCTGTAGGGCACGGCACCGACCGGATCGATCATGCCGACCGGGCCGATCACGCAGACCGCACCGGCACCACGGCGCGACCGCTGCGGGTCGGCCGCGGCTCGGACGGCCCCGCCGCCCCGCAGCCCTGCCGCCTCCGCCGACGCCCCCATCCGTCCGGCTCCCGTCGCGGCGCGTCGCAGCGCCGGCGGGGCAGGGAGCCCGCGCACGATGGGCTGAGCGCGCGCCGTACCGAAAGGGGACAGCCATGCCAGCCGTCGAACCGGGGAACGAGCCGGTCACCGATCTCGCCGCCGACTACAGCAGCGAGGGGGCCGCGGCGACCGGCTGGTCCGCGGCCGTCGGCGGCCTGACCGAGGCGGAGATCTTCTGGCTCACCACCGTCCGCCCCGACGGCCGCCCCCACGTCACCCCGCTGCTGGCCGTCTGGTCGGACGGTGCGCTGCACTTCTGCACCGGACCGGGCGAGCGCAAGGCCAAGAACCTGGAGACCAACACGCACTGCGTGCTGACGACCTCGACCGCCGGCGGCAACGATCTCCATGCGGGTCTTGACGTGGTCGTCGAGGGGGAGGCGGTGCGGCTCCGGGACGAGGCGGAGCTGCACCGGCTGGCCGCGCGGTACGTCGAGAAGTACGGCGGCGACTGGCACTTCGACGTCCGCGACGGGGACTTCCAAGGACAGGGCGGCCGGGCCCTGGTCTTCCGGGTCGAGCCGGTCACGGCCTTCGGGTTCGGCCGGGGCGAGATCTACAGCCAGACCCGCTGGCGGTTCGACGGCGGGGCGTGACCGGGCTGGGGCTGACCGGCAGGGGCACGGATGGCCGAGGTGCGGACGGCCAGGGGTCAGACGGCCGGGGGAGCATCACCCCGTACGCTGCCGCCCGGCCACGCCCCGACCACCCAGCTCAGCCCCGACCACCCAGCTCAGCCCCGCCCTTCTACCCCGCCCAGCTCAGCGCCGCCCGCCTGCCTGGGCCCTCTCCGCAGCCTCCGCAGCCTTCGACGCCTCCGCAGCATCCGCTACCCCTGCTGTCCCCGTCCCCTTCTCGAACCGCACGCTCCCCGTCGCGTCCTGAGTGGGCTGCGACCCGTGGGTTCCTGCCGAGGAGGCGATCAGTCGTGAGGTGTTCGTGGCGCGGTGCAGCCGGAAGGCGAAGGCGGTCAGGATGACGGCGCCCGCCGCCAGCGCGGCGCCGGTCCAGGCCACGGACGGGTAGCCCCAGCCGGCCCCGATGGTCAGCCCGCCGAGCCAGGGGCCGAGGGTGTTGCCGATGTTGAAGGCGGCGGTGGTGGTCGCCCCGGCCAGCGTCGGCGCGGCGTTCGCCACATTGAACATCCGGGCGTTGAGGGCCGGGGCCGTGGTGAACGCGGTCACCCCCAGCAGGAGCGAGAGCGTGACCGCGGCGACCGGGCTCCGCGCGGTCAGCGCCAATACGGCCAGCACGACGGTGGAGGCGGCGATACCGCCGAAGAGCGTGCCGAAGAGATGGGCGTCGGCGATCCGGCCGCCGAGGAACGTACCGATCAGCGCGCCGACGCCGAAGAGCGCCAGCACCGTCGGCACCCAGCTCTCGGCGAGGCCGGCGGTGTCGGTCAGCAGCGGTGAGAGGTAGGAGAAGAGCGCGAAGACCGCGGCGCCGTTCAGCGCCGTGGCGGTCAGCGCCAGCCAGACCTGCTTGTCCTTGTAGATCGTCAGCTCACGGCGCAGCTGCGGGCGGTCCTCGCCGGTCGGCACGGCCGTGCGCGGCACCGCCGCGATCACGCCGACCAGGCCGAGCGCGGCCAGACCGGCCACGGCCCAGAAGGCGGCGCGCCAGCCGGCGTGCTCGCCGAGCAGTGCGCCGGCCGGGACGCCCACGATGTTGGCGATGCTCAGGCCGCCGACCATCACGGCCATCGCCCGGGCCCGCGCGGTGACCGGCACCAGCGAGACCGCGACCGCCGCGCCGACCGCCCAGAAGCCGGCGCAGGCCAGCGCGCTCAGCACCCGTGAGACGAACAGCACGCCGTAGGAGGGGGACAGCGCGCCGGCCACCTGTCCGAGGCCGAAGAGGGCGAGCAGCGCGATCAGCGTCGTCCGGCGCGGGAGCCGGAGGGTGGCCGCGGCGAGTACCGGGGCGCCGACCACCATGCCGATCGCGAAGGCGGAGACCAGCAGTCCGGCCTGCGGTATGGACACCCGCAGATCGCGGGCGAGCGGCTGGAGGATGCCGGAGAGCATGAATTCCGACGTTCCAAGGGCAAATACGGACAGACCGAGGACGTAGACGGCGAGGGGCAGGCGGGTGCGGTCGGGCGGTGCGGGCATATCAGCTACTAACCACGGTAGGACGACGTGCATTCCGGGAGCGGGCACCCTCTAGGGCGGTCCCTAGCTGCCGCGCGCCCGGGGGGCGAGCACGTCCGCGTCGGCGCGGCGGCTCCAGAGGGTGGGCGAACCGGCGGCTTCCCGGCCGAAACGGGTGTCCGCGGGTGGGCCGGTCGGGTGATTGTGTGTCTGATGGGTTGGTTGACTGTCGTTCCGGTCGCCTAATGGGTGCGAACCGGTGGGCTGCCCATCCCTCCCGGAGGGGCAGGCCGCCGTGCGGTCGTTCGGTTCGTGTGTGCTGTGTGGTGCGGTCCTTCCGGGAGCAAGGCGTTGTGGTGCCGACGTTGTCCGGCGTTGTGCGTATCGCAAGCCCAGGTAGCCCCGCTCAGAGCGGACGAAAGGCTCCCCCCCCCATGAACACGCACGCTCAACCGTGGCTGTCACCGCAGATCTCCACACTCCTCGCCCAAGGACAGGCAGCGGCTGGACCGGCCGCGCTCGTACCCGCCGGTGCGGTGGGATCGCAGCAGTACACGCTGCTTGCCGCCGTCACCATCCCCGTCGGCACCAACCCCTTCGCTGTGGCGGTGGCCCCCAACGGCAACGTCTACGTCCCCAACTTCTCCACAAGCAATGTGACGGTGATCGACAGTGCCACCAACACTGTCCTCACCACCCTCCCGACCGGCAGCGGCCCGCGCGCGGTGGCGGTGGCCCCCAACGGCAACGTCTACGTCGTCGACTTCTCCACGGATCAAGTCACGGTGATCAGCAGTGCCACCAACACCGTCCTGACCACCCTCCCCACCGGCATCGGCCCGAACGCGGTGGCAGTGGCCCCCAATGGCAACGTCTACGTCACCAACGGGAATACGGCCAATGTGACGGTGATCAGCAGTGCCACCAACACCGTCCTCACCACCCTCCCCGCCGGCAACACCCCCAACGCGTTGGCGGTAGCTCCCAACGGCCGCGTTTACGTCACCAACACGGGCTCCAATAACGTGACGGTGATCGACAGCGCCACCAACACCGTCCTGACCACCCTCCCCGTCGGCACCCAGCCGGCTTTGGTGGCCGTGGCTCCGAACGGCAACGTCTACGTCGCCAACAGTGGTTCGGACAATGTGACGGTGATCAGCAGTGTCACCAACACCGTCCTGACCACCCTCCCCGCCGGCAGTCAGCCGGGGGCGGTGGCGGTCGCTCCCAACGGCCGCGTCTACGTCGCCAACCTCGGTTCAAATGATGTGACGGTGATCGACAGTGCCACCAACACTGTCCTGGCCACCCTCCCCGCCGGCACCGGTCCGATCGCGGTGGCGGTGGCGCCCAACGGCATCGTCTATGTCATCAACAGCGGCTCCAACGACGTGACGTTGATCAACAGTGTCACCAACACCGTCCTGACCACCCTCCCCGCCGGCGACGGCCCCTTCGCGGTGGCGGTCGCCCCCAACGGCAACATCTACGTCCCCAACTTCAACTCGAACGACGTGAGCGTCTTCCCGCCGGTGCCTCAGCTGACCTCCCTCAGCCCTGCGCAGGGAGTACCCGCCGGGGGCAACACGGTGACCCTCACGGGCACCAACCTGACCGGCGCGAGCGTGGCGTTCGGCCCGAATGCGGGGACGAACGTAATGGTCAGCGCCGACGGGACGTCGTTGACGGTGACGGTCCCGGCCGGGTCGGGGACGGTGCCGGTGACGGTGACCACCCCGGGCGGGCCGAGCAACTCGCTGAGCTACACCTACGCCCTGCAGGCGGCGTCGGTCACCGTCAGTTCGGTGAGCCCCAACCCGGCAGCCTGCGGCCAGCCGATCACGCTGACAGCGACCGTGGCCACCGTCCCGCCCGGCGGATCCCCCGCGCCCACCGGCACGGTCACCTTCATCCTCAGCGATGACGGTCCTCCCCTGACCGGCGCCCTCAACGCCATGGGCCAGGCCACCGCCACCCTCACCACCCCGCTGACCGCCGGTACCCACCAGGTCGTCGCGGTCTACAACGGCGACGGCAACTACCAGGGCGCCGGCTCTCAGCTCGCGCCGCTGACCGTCACCGCCTCGGCGACCACCACCACCGTCACCGCCGTCCCCAACCCCTCCACCACGGGCCAGTCGGTGCAGGTCTGCGCCCAGGTCACCGCGACCGCACCCGGCGCCGGCATCCCCGTCGGCACCGTGACCTTCACCGGCCCCGGCGGCCTCAACCAGACCGTCCCGGTCAACGCCACGGGCCAGGCGTGCTTCAGCTCCACCACCCTGCAATCGGGCACCGTCCAAGCCACCTACAACGGCCAGGCATGCTTCACCGCCTCGTCCGGCTCGGTGGCCGTGACCGTACAGCCGCTCTCCACCTGCGTGATCACCGTGACGCCCCCGTCCGGAACGATCACGGTGGGACAGGCGACCACGCTGACCGCCACCGTCACCTGCAACGGCGTCCCCGTGCCCAATGCGGCGGTGACGTTCACCAGCAACGGCCTCGCCATCGGCACCGCGCTCACCAACGCCTCCGGCATCGCCACCACACCGGTGACGTTCACCGCGGCGGGCGTCAACACCGTCACCGCCACGGTCACCGCGGCCGGGACCGCGTGCGCGTGCACCAACGTCACGTCCACGCCGATCACCGTCACCGTCCAGCCCGCCGGCGGCACCCTCACCGCCCAGCCGGCCTGCTACCGGCTCAACTTCCCCCCGCTGCCCTGGTCCTACGCCACCGCCACCCTCCTCGCCACCGGCGCGACGCCCGGAGCGGTGATCACCTTCCACTCCGGCGGGGCCAACGGACCCGTGCTGTGCACCGCCGTCGCCGACAGCTTCGGCAACGCCACCTGCAAGGCCGTCATCACCCCCGTGCAGAGCGGCCTCGGCTACACCGCGACCACCCCCGTCCCCGGCGGCTTCCTCACCTCCACCAGCACCCTGCACCTCTGCCTCTGACACCCCACCGCTCCCGTACGGCCCGAGCCGTCCCCCGTCACGCAACTACGGGGGGCGGCTCGCTGCCTAGGCCCCCCGCAGCAGATCCAGCTCCGTGGTGAGGTTGCGGCGGGCGGGGTGTTCCCAGAGGTCGTAGCCGCGGGGGGTGCGGAACAGGCGGGGCAGGGAGAGGAGTTGGCTCAGCACGGCGGAGCGGCCGGCGGTGAAGTCGGGGTCGGGGACGAAGCCGTACTCCTCGCGGACGGCGGCGGCGTAGGCGGCGTACCGTTCGGGGGAGCCGGCCAGTACGGCGAGGTCGGCATCGCACAGCACCTCGCCGTCGGGATCGTCGGGCGCCGGATCGTGGGTGACGGTCAGCCGCACCAGGCGGGCGACCTCGGCCGTGCGGGCCGCCCCGACGCCCAGCTCGGGCAGCGCGCGCTCGGCGAGGGACGCGCTGCGCTCCTCGTTCTCGGAGCGGTCCGGGCGGTAGACCGCGTCGTGGAACCACGCCGCCAGCTGCACGACGGTCAGGTCATCGGCGTACTCGGCCAGTTCGTCGATGCGGTAGAGGACTTCGGCCAGATGCTCGACGGTGTGGTAGCGGCGCTGGGGCTCGCTCCAGCGGGACAGCAGGTCGTCGGCGTACGGGGCGGGGTCGGGGGCCGTGGGGTGCTTGCGGCCGCGGGCCTCGGCGACGGTCAGGGACCAGCGCTGCCGCAGCTCCGGCGTCGGGTCGGTGGTGTCTGCCGTACGGGACACGGGAGTCATGCCAGCCATTGTGCCCCGACGCGGGGTGGCCTGAAAAAGAGCCGGGGGCGGTCGGCCGGGTCGGCGTTCGGGGGAATCCGGTCGTGGGGGTGGCGAAGCGGTCCCCGGAGGGGCGGACGGCCCGTACTCTGGGATATTGGACTAGACCTCTTGGGGTTCCGGTCCCGTCACGCCGTCGTCGGAGGATTGGGTCATATGAGCAAGCGCGCGCTGCTGGAGGTGATCGCGCTCGACCCGCGGGACGCGGTCGCCGCCCAGGCCGGCGGAGCCGATCGCCTGGAGCTGGTCACGGACATGGCGGCCGACGGGCTCACCCCGCCGCGGGCCGTCTTCGCCGCGGTCCGGGCGGCCGTCGGCCTGCCGCTGCGGGTGATGCTGCGCGCCACGGACGGCTTCGCGGCCGGTGCGGTGGGGGTGCTGTGCGCGGAGGCCGAGGCGCTGCGGGCGGAGGGCGCCGAGGAGTTCGTCCTCGGATTCCTGACGCCGGACGGGCGGCCGGATCTTGCCGCGGTGGCGGCGCTGGCCGAGGTGATCGACGGCTGCTCATGGACCTTCCACCGGGCCATCGACCGGGCCGCCGACCGGGACGCGCTGCGCAAGGAGCTGTCGGCGGCGCCCGGGACCGCGGGCCTCGACACCTATCTGACGGCCGGCTCCGCGCGAGGCGTGGCCGAGGGGCTGCCCACGCTGCTGGCCGAGCAGGCGCGCACGGCGGCGGGCGAGCCCGGGTACGCGCCGCGGATCCTGGTCGGCGGCGGCCTCGGCCTCGACCACCTGCCGGAGCTGCGCGCGGCCGGCCTCGACGCCTTCCACATCGGCGGCGCCGCCCGCCCGGCCGGCTGGTCCGCGCCGGTGGACGCGGCGGCGGTGGCGCGGTGGCGGACGGCGCTGGACCGCGCGGTGGGCTAGGCGGTGGGCCAGGGGGCCGCACCGCCCCGTGCCGTGGGTTTCTTACATCCTTCTCACAACCGCACGCCACCGTGGGGTCTCATGAGGACCAAACGCATTGCTGTCGGTGTCGGGATCGCCGTGACGATGGGCCTGACGGGCGCGGCCGTGGCCTCCGGGGCGCCCGCTCCGGAGTCCGGCAAGGCCCCGGCCGCCGCGACCGGAAAGAAGACGGCGAAGAACTACCTGTACTCCTCCATCGGGGACTTCGACGCCAACGTCAAGCCGCTGCTCGATCGCCCGGACGTCGCCGGTGTGCAGCTGGTGGTGCCGTGGAAGGCGATGGAGCGGAAGAAGGACCAGTACGACTTCTCGGAGATCGACCGGGCGCTGAAGTATGTGCAGGACCGCCACAAGAAGCTGTTCATCCAGGTCCAGGACCGGTTCTTCCAGGCGCCGTCCCGGCTCCCGGACTATCTGAAGGATCCGGAGTACAAGGGCGGCGCGGCGCCGACCAAGAACGACAACGGCCTCGGCCCCGGCAAGGCCGGGACGGTCGCGGCGCAGTGGAATCCGCAGGTGCGGGACCGCTTCCAGAAGCTGCTGAAGGCGATGGCGCAGAAGTTCGACGGCCGCCTCGCCGGGGTGAACCTGCCGGAGACCGCCACCGAGGTGGACACCAAGAAGGACCACACCGGCTACAGCGACGACGCCTACTTCAAGGCGGAACTCGACAACATGGCCTACGGCAAGAAGGTCTTCACCAAGACGCAGTTCATCCAGTACGTCAATTTCTGGCCCGGTGAATGGAACAACAGCCGCAAGTACATGAGCCGGACCTTCGAGTTCGCCAAGAAGCACGGCATCGGCCTGGGCGGGCCTGACGTCCTGCCGGGCGCCAAGCCGCAGCTGGAGAACTCGTACCCCTTCTTCAAGAAGTACCGGGGCCAGCTCCCCATGGTGGCCATGGCCGTCCAGGAGCCCGACTTCGAGTACAAGAACCCCGAGACGAAGAAGCCGTACACCCGGCAGGAGTTCGTCGACTTCGGCTCGAACACCCTCGGCGCGGACGGCCTCTTCTGGGCCACCAGCGCGCCCTGGCTCCACAAGCCGGCGGCACGCTAGCGGCCCCCGGCCCCCGGCCCCGTTCCCCCGTCCCCCTCGGTCCCCGGCCCCGGCCGGGGGCGGCTCCGGCCTCAGCCGTCCGTCAGCCGGTCGGGCAGGGCCGCCGCATGGACCACCGTCAGGCCCGACACCGGCCGGGTCAGGCACACGTACAGCCGGCGCAGCCCGGTCCGGTCGTCGGGTTCGCCGTCGACGATCGCGGCCGGCTCGTCCAGGACCACGTAGTCGTACTCCAGGCCCTTGGCGAGGGTGGCCGGCACCAGCGTCAGGCGGGCGGCGGCCGAGGTCTCCTCGCCCGGTGCCAGGCAGGTCACGCCGGCCTCCTCCAGGGCCGCACGCAGCGTCGGAATGCGGGCCTCCGCGGCGATCAGGCCGATCGAGCCCTCCTTGCGCAGGGCGTCGTCGCAGGCCGCGAGGGTGGCGGCGGTCAGGTCCGCCGGTGCGACGGTGCGGATCTCGAAGTCGCCCGCCGACTCGCGGATCGAGGTGGCCTCCGCCAGGTCGGGGGCGATGGCGGGCAGCAGCCGGGACGCGTAGGAGATGACCTCGCGCGGGACGCGGAAACCCTGGGTGAGCTCCTCGACGGCCGCATCGGGCTTGCCCAGATGCCGCAGCGCCTCCTGCCAGGTGTCGGTCGCCCACGGGGTGGTGCCCTGGGCGATGTCCCCCAGGATCGTGGCCGAACCCGTCGTGCAGCGGCGGCCGACCGCGCGGTACTGCATCGGGGAGAGGTCCTGCGCCTCGTCCAGCACCACATGGCCCAGCGAGTGGGTGCGCGCGACCACGTCCATCGCCTCGTCGATCAGCACCGCGTCCGCCGAGGACCACTTGGCGCTCTTCACGCTGCGGGCCGGCTTGGCCCACAGGATCGTCTTCTGCTCCTCGGGCGTGAGGATCCCCTCGGCCTGCGCGGCCAGGAACTCCGCGTCGCCCAGCAGCCGCAGCACCAGCTTCGCCGGATCGACCGGCGGCCAGACGGCCTTGACCGCGGCCTTCACCGCGGGGTTGCGGGCCACCGCGTCCTGCACCCGGTCGTCGGGAGCCTCGCCGGCCTGCTCCATGCGGACGAGCACGGCATGCGCGATCCGCTGCGGCAGCGCGTCGCGGGCCGCGCCGTAGCGGATGTCGCGGTCCATCAACTCCCGCACGATCTCTTCGAGTTCGTAGGCCGGGATCCGCCAGCGGCGAGAGCCGCGCACGACCACACAGGGCTCCTGGGGCGGCGTGATGTGCGAGCGGATCGCCCGCCGCAGCACCTCGGCCATCCGCGCGTCGCCCTTGACCGTGGCCGCGGCCGCCTCGTCCGTGCCGCGCACCTCCACATGCCCCACCAGGTCGTCGACGGTGGCCTGCTTGACCTCCAGCTCGCCCAGGGCCGGCAGCACCTGCTCGATGTAGTGGAGGAACGAGCGGTTCGGGCCGATGACCAGGGTGCCGGAGCGGGCCAGCCGCTCGCGGTGCGCGTACAGCAGATAGGCGACCCGGTGCAGGCCGACCGCGGTCTTGCCGGTGCCCGGCGCGCCCTGGACGCAGACCGAGCCGGCGATGCCCGCGCGCACGATCTCGTCCTGCTCCGGCTGGATGGTGGCGACGATGTCCCGCATGGGGCCGACGCGCGGGCGCTCGATCTCGGACTGGAGCAGCCGGCTGGTCTGCTCCGCCTCGGCCGGGTCGGTGAGGTGCTCGTCCTCGTAGGCGGTCAACTCGCCCGCGGTGTAACCGAAGCGGCGGCGCAGCCGCAGGTCCATCGGGTCCTTCTTGGAGGCCCGGTAGAACGGCTGGGAGACGGGGGCGCGCCAGTCGATGACCATGGGGTCGCCGTCGGCGTCGTGGACGTGGCGGCGGCCGATGTAGAAGTTCTCTCCCGCGGCGCCTTCCGCGAGGTCGAGGCCGGGCGCGTGGAGGTAGTCGAGGCGGCCGAAGAACAGCGGGGTGTGGGACAGGTCGGCGAGCGCCTTGATGCGTGCGTCGATCTCGCCCTGGAGCACCTCGGCGTTGACCCAGTTCGCGGTCACATCGGCGATGTTCAGCGCCTCGGCGTCCCGGCGCATGGCGCGCAGGGCGGAGCGGGAGGCGGCGAGGTGGCCCTTCTCGCGCTGGAGCGGGTCCTCGGGCGCCGCGGCGGGGCGCCCGGCGTGCGGCGGTTGCGGTGCGGGACGGTGGGCGTGCGAGGGCACGGCGTTGCCTCCGGTGGCGGTACGTCGGCGGGCGCGTCACGGTGGTCGGGCGCGGCGGGCCGGTGGCGGTGCGTAGCGCAGGTCCTGCGGTGCGCGGGTCAGCGGCGTGAAGCAGAAGAGCCGGCCGGTTTCCGACCGGGCGGCGGCACTCCTCGACGGAGGCAGGCAGACGCGCGAGTGTAGTGGGCGGTCCGGGACGGCGCCAACGGATTAAAACGGGGTCACCGCGGCGGGGAGCCGGGGACGGCGGGGCCCGGCCGGTAAATCTCCCGTAGGGGGTGGGATAGGCCTGGAGGCTGACGTTCGGCCCGCCAGGGATGGACCTATGGACCGATGTGCGGCAGTCGCGTGAATTTCATCATGGAGACATGAGCAGCGCAGCGATTCCCCCAGCATCCGTCCACCCCTCCCTCCACCCGGCCAAGGGCGCCACCGCCCTCGGCGGCGACCCCGGATCCGGCGCGGCGCCCGGCCACGAGCACCGCCATGTCGTGGGCAACGTCCTTCGCGCGATCAAGGTCTTCGCCGGGGCCGCCTTCGGCGTCGCCGTCATGGGCGAGTACGCCGACGACTGACCCCGCGGCCGCCGAATGGAGCCGAACGCGTCACCATTCCGGCAGCAAGCCGACAAAAGACGCACAATCGCGGTCGGGAAACCGCCGCCCCACCGGCACGGGACGGGGCGCGGTCACCAGTGAGCAGCCGACCCGCGTCGACATCCAGATGACCGGAAACCGCTACGGCCGGTCGGCCTCGATCCACTAGCGTCGCCCGCGAGGGCGCGCTCAGCGCGTAACGGGGAGGGGTCAAGGGGTGTCTGCCGCCTGTGGGCCGGAGAAGCCGAGACGGGTCCGGGCGGGGAGCATCGCCCGCCACCGCCGCCTGCTGCTCGCAGCGGCCTTGCTCATGGTGTCGCTCGCCGGATTCTGGGCGCTGCACCACATCCAGCAGATGCCGATGTCGGACATCGTGGTCTACCGCGCCGAGGGCCAGGCCGCCGCGGCCGGCGGTGACCTCTACGGCTTCACGGTCAGCAAGTGGAATCTTCCGGCCACCTACCCGCCGTTCGCCGCCGTGCTGTTCATACCGACGACCTGGCTCCCGCTCGGTGTCCTCAAGATCCTCGGCGTGCTGCTCAACACGGCCCTGCTCGGGCTGCTCGTCCACCTCTCCTGCAAGGCCGCCGGCCTGCGCCGGGCCGCCCGCGACGTGCCCTTCCTGCTCGCCGCCACCGCCCTCGGCCTCTGGCTGGAGCCGGTGTTCCAGACCTTCGTCTTCGGCCAGGTCAACCTCGCGCTGGCCTGCCTGGTCCTGTGGGACCTCGGCCGGCCCGACGGCGCCCGCCTCAAGGGCTTCGCCACCGGTCTCGCGGCCGGGATCAAGCTCACCCCCGCGCTCTTCGCCGTCTATCTCCTGATCACCGGCCGGGTGAAGGCCGCCTGCACCACCCTCGCCGGGTTCCTGTGCTCGGTGCTGCTGGGCTGGCTGGCTCTGCCCGACGCCAGCGTCGAGTACTGGACCCGCCGGATGTTCGAGACCGGCCGCGTCGGCAAGGCCTGGATCGTCGACAACCAGTCCCTCCAGGGCCTGGTCACCCGGGTGCTGCACGACCCCGCGCCCGGCCTGCTGTGGGCGGTGCCCGCCGTGCTGACCGCCGCGGCCGGGCTGTACGCGGCCCGCCGGGTGTACCTGCGGCGCGGCCTGGACCACTGGGGCGTGCTGTGCACGGCCGTCACGGCGCTGCTGGTCTCGCCGATCAGCTGGTCCCACCACTGGGTCTGGTGCGTGCCGCTGCTCGTCACGCTCGCCGCGCACACCCGGGGCATCGCCTGGCGCAGGGCGCTGCTGGCCGCCACCACCCTCGCCTTCGCCGCCCGGACAATGTGGATCACTCCGCACGCCGGCTCGCTCGATCTGCATCTGCCCTGGTGGCAGCAGCCGTTCGCGGCCCCGTACCCGGTGCTGGGGCTCGGCCTGCTGGCGGCGGTGATCTGGTGGACGCGCCGCCCGTCCGGCGTTCCCGCCCTCGCGGGCGGCGGCCGGCTGCCCGCGCCGCGCGCCGAGCGGCAGCTGTCCGGCCGCTCCCCGGCGGCGTGAGCCCCGGCGCCCGGCCG
>NZ_BMND01000022.1 GCF_014646275.1 Streptomyces kronopolitis | reverse complement strand
GGCGCGGCGGGCGAGCGCCCGGCCCGGCGGACCCGGACCGCCGGCGCGGGCTCGGCCGGTCAGCAGGCGGACGGCGGGGCCGCGGGGACGCCGGAGGCACCGGCAGCCCCGGACACCGCGCCCGGTACCGCACGTCCGGAGCGCCCGGCCCGCCGTACGCGGTCGGCGAGCGCCGGTTCGGCCAGTCAGCAGCAGGCGGCGGAGGCGGCCCCGGCCGCGGAGCCGACCCCGAAGACCGCTGAGGCCTCTGAGACCGCTGCGACCCCTGAGACCGCTGAGACCACGGGGACGCCCCCGGCGGCTGCCCCGAAGGCGGCGCCCGCGGGCTCCTCCGACGCACCGTGGCACCACGCCCGCCCGGCCTTCGACGAGTCGGGGGAGCCGGGCGAGCCCCGGGAATCCGACGCGACGGAGCCCGCGCCGACACGGAAACCGACGCGGAAACCGGAGCAGGCGCAGGAACAGGCACCGGAGCCGAAGCAGGCACCGGAGCCGACGCCGCCGCCCGGGCCGGCGGGTGAACCGCCCGAGCCGCCCGGCCCCGCGGCGGACGAGTCCCAGGAACCGGAAGGAGGCGACACCCCATGAGCGACGCGCTCGACATCGCGCTGCGCCTCCTCGCCGTCTTCGTCGTCTTCCTGGTGTTCCCGCTGGTCATCGGGCAGACCGAGCACAAGGTCATGGCCCATATGCAGGGCCGCCTCGGCCCCATGTACGCGGGCGGGTTCCACGGCTGGGCGCAACTGGTCGCCGACGGCGTGAAGTTCGCGCAGAAGGAGGACATCGTCCCGGCCGGCGCCGACCGGCGGATCTTCCAGCTCGCGCCCGCCGTCGCCCTGCTGCCCTACCTCCTCGTCCTGGTCGCCGTCCCGATCGGCCCGCACAACGCCGTGGGACAGGACCTGGACGCCGGGATCTTCTTCGTGCTCGCCGTCATGGGCGTCGGCGTGCTCGGCTCGCTGATGGCGGGCTGGGCCTCGGCCAACAAGTTCTCGCTGCTCGGCGGGTTGCGCACGGCCGCCCAGCTGCTCGCCTACGAGCTGCCGATGCTGCTCGCCGCGGCCTCGGTGGCGATGGCGGCCGGCACCCTCTCCCTGCCCGGCATCCTGGAGGCCTTCCACTGGTGGTGGGTGCCCTGGCAGATCGTCGGCGGGATCGTCTTCTTCGTCGCGGGGCTGGCCGAGCTGCAACGGCCGCCGTTCGACATGCCGGTCGCCGACTCGGAGATCATCTTCGGTGCCTACACCGAGTACACCGGACTGCGCTTCGCGCTCTTCCTCCTCGCCGAGTACGCGGGCATCGTCGTCCTCTCCGCCCTGACCGCCGTCCTCTTCCTCGGCGGCTGGCACGGCCCGTTCGGCGCCGACGGCCTGGGCTGGCTGTGGACGCTGGTGAAGACCGTGATCCTCGCCTTCGGCGTCATCTGGCTGCGGGTGACCTACCCCCGGCTGCGCGAGGACCAGCTGCAAAAGCTCGCCTGGACCGTCCTCATCCCGCTCTCGCTCGCCCAGATCGCCCTCACCGGCGTCGTCAAGGTGGTGATCTCGTCATGAGCTTCCCCGGTTCCGGCCTCGCCAAGGGGCTGGCCGTCACCTTGCGGACGATGACGAAACGATCGGTCACCGCGCAGTACCCGGACGTCCAGCCCGACCTCGCGCCCCGCACCCGCGGCGTCATCGGGCTGTTCGAGGAGAACTGCACGGTCTGCATGCTGTGCGCCCGCGAGTGCCCCGACTGGTGCATCTACATCGACTCCCACAAGGAGACGGTGCCGCCGGCCGCCCCCGGAGGCCGCGAGCGCAGCCGCAATGTGCTGGACCGCTTCGCCATCGACTTCGCGCTGTGCATGTACTGCGGGATCTGCATCGAGGTCTGCCCCTTCGACGCGCTCTTCTGGTCACCGGAGTTCGAGTACGCCGAGACGGACATCCGCGAGCTGACCCACGAGCGCGACAAGCTGCGCGAGTGGATGTGGACGGTGCCCGAACCGCCGGCGCTCGACCCGGCGGCCGAGGAACCCAAGGAACTCACCGCCGCTCGCAAGACGGCGGACAAGCTCGCCGCGCAGCAGGCGGCGGAGGCCGAGGCGCGGAACGCACCGCGGCCGGACGGGACCGAGAACCCGGGGGAGGCAACGTGACGCTCGCCGCCACCGGCCACGGATTCCTCTCGCCCAGCGGCGTCGAGATCGCCTTCGTCCTCGTCGGGATCGCCACCCTCGGTGCGGCCCTGCTGACCGTCACCACCCGGCAGCTGGTCCACGCCGCCCTGTGGCTGGTCGTCGCCCTCGGCGGGATCGCTGTGGAATACCTGCTGCTGACGGCCGAGTTCATCGCGTGGGTGCAGGTGCTGATCTACGTCGGCTCGGTCGTCGTCCTCCTGCTCTTCGGGCTGATGCTCACCAAGGCGCCCATCGGCCGCTCCCCGGACGCCGATTCGGGCAACCGCTGGGCCGCGCTGACGGTGGCCCTCGCCGCGGCGGCGGCGCTGGTCTGGGTCGTCGTGGACGCCTTCCGCGCCACCTGGATCGATCTGGACCGCGCCGTCCAGGGCTCCACCGAGGTCATCGGGCGCAGCCTCTTCCAGTACTGGGTGCTGCCCTTCGAGGCGCTGTCCGTGCTGCTGCTGGCCGCGCTCGTCGGCGCGATCGTGCTGTCCCGCAGGACCGGCGAGGGCAGGGCCGCGGCGGCCGCCCTCGACAACGGTGCCGCCCCCGCCCCCGCTCCCCGGGAGGAGCAGCGCTGATGCATCTCGCCTACCCGGCCGTCCTCGCCGTCCTCCTCTTCTGCACCGGGCTGTACGGCGTCCTCGCCCGCCGCAACGCGATCCTGGTGCTGATGTCCGTCGAGCTGATGCTCAACGCCGTCAACCTCAACCTCGTCGCCTTCGACGTCTGGCTGCGCGACACCCTGCACGCCGGCCAGGCGCTCACCCTCTTCACCATCGCCATCGCCGCCGCCGAGATCGGCATCGGGCTGGCGATCGTGCTGCTCGTCTACCGCAACCGCGGCAGCTCCGACATCGACCGGCTCCGTGACCTCGCCGAGACGACGGACGCCGCGGACGGGGAACCGCAGCCGGACACCACGGCGGAGGCCGCCGCGTGACGCTCACGACCACTGCCGTCCTCGTTCCTCTCCTGCCCTTCCTCGGGGCCGTCGCCGGCCTTCTGCTGGGCCGCCGGGCCCCCGGGTTCGTGCGGCCGCTGGCGGTGCTGCCGACCCTGGCCGCCGCCGTGCTGACGGTGGTCGTCGCCGTCGGGCAGGGCACCGGCCCGGCCACCGACGTGGCCACCGAACTCACCCCGACCGGCTCGATCCCCATCGACCTGTCCCTGCACCTCGACGGCTTCGCGGTGCTGATCGCCGTCCTGGTCGGCACCGTGGCGACCTGCGTGCAGCTCTACTCCACCGGCTATCTGCGCCACGACCCGCGCTACGCCTCCTACGCCGCGCTGGTCTCCCTCTTCACCTCCGCGATGCTGCTGGTCGTCTACACCGGCGACCTGATGGTGCTGCTGGTCGGCTGGGAAGTCATGGGCATCTGCTCCTACTTCCTCGTCGGCCACTACTGGGAGACCGAGGCCGCCCGGGCCGCGTCCCTCAAGGCCTTCCTCGTCACCAAGCTCGGCGACGTCCCCTTCCTCTTCGGCATCTTCGCGCTGGCCACCGACGCCGGAACCTTCCGCATCACCGGCATCCTCGGCTCCGTCGCCGACGGCGGGCTGCACCACCCGACGCTGGTCGCGCTGCTGCTGCTGGCCGGGGTCGCGGGCAAGTCGGCGCAGTTCCCGCTGCACACCTGGCTCCCGGACGCGATGGCCGGCCCCACGCCGGTCTCCGCGCTGATCCACGCCGCGACGATGGTGGCGGCCGGTGTCTATGTCGTGGCCCGCCTCCTCCCCGTCTTCGCCGCCTCCGCGGCGGCGCTGGTGGTGCTCGCCGTCATGGCCGCGATCACCATGGTCGGCTCCGGTCTGGCCGCGCTGGCCCAGGACGACATCAAGCGGGTCCTGGCCTACTCGACGGTCGGCCAGCTCGGCTACATGCTCGGCGCGCTGGCCGTCGGCGACCGCGGCGCCGCCGTCTTCCACCTCATCTCGCACGGTGCCTTCAAGGCCCTCCTCTTCCTCGGCGCCGGCGTGATCATCCACGCCGCGGGCACCAACTCGCTGGCCGCCATGTCCCGGATGAGCGGCCTGGCCCGGCGCATTCCGGACGCCTACTGGACGATGACGGTCGCCCTGCTCGCGCTCGCCGCGATCCCGCCGTTCGCCGGCTTCTTCTCCAAGGAAGCCGTCCTGGGCGCCGCCGAGCACGCCGCCACCGGCGCCGCGCACGGCATTCCCGGCGCGGCCGGCTGGACCGTCCTGGTCTCCGGACTCCTCACCGCCCTCCTCACCGCGGCCTACGCGATGCGCCTGTGGCTGCGGGTCTTCCGCGGCAAGGGCGCCGAAGCTCCCGACCACGGCCGCCAGCCGGTCGTGATGAACGCCGTGCTGTGGGTGCTCTTCCTGCCCACCGCTGCGCTGGGCCTGGCCGCCCCGCTGCTGCCGCGGTGGTTCGACGGACGCTCGCTCGCCCCGACCCTGACCACCTCCGTCCTGGGCACCGGCGTCGCCCTCGTCGGCGGCCTGGTCACCTACGCCGCCTGGCGCCACACCTCCGCCCTGGCCGCCCGCACCCCCATCGGTGCGGTCGTGGCCGACCCGGACGCCGGCCCCGAGGCCGCCGAGGAGACGGCCATCGCCACCCACGCCCCGGTCTACGGCGACAACGCCGGCGCCGCGGACCCGGCCGACCCCGGTCGCCTCCTCCTCGGCCCGCTCCAGCCGCACGCGGCCGTCGGCTTCCACCTCGACGCCCTCTACACGGCGCTCTTCGTGCGGCCCGTCCGCGCCGCGGCCACCCTCGTCCGCTTCCTGGACGGCGCGGTCGTCGACACCTACGTCCGCGCCGCGGGCGCCGCACCGCGCCTGCTGGGGGCCGCCGTCCGACGGGCCCAGACCGGAAACGTGCAGACCTACCTCGGCGCGCTGCTCGCGGGCTCGCTCCTGCTGGCCGTCGCCGCCGTCCTCGTCGCCACGGGCACGGGAGCCTGAGCGTGCAGCCATCCCCCGGGGGCCGACCCCCGCACCCCCGGAAGAGAGCCCTCGTGGCCTGCCCCGCCGGAGCCGAACCCCCCTTGAGGAGGGCCTGACCCGTGAATCACACCGCCATGCAGCTTCTCCTCGCGGGCATCGTCGTCCTCCCCCTCGTCGGCGCGCTCGCCGCACTGCTCCCGGCGCCGCCCGGCCTCCGGGGCAAGAACCCCGACCAGGCCGTACTGCGCCACGGCGTGACCGTCACCGGCGCCGTGCTCGCCGCGGCCATCGCCCTGGCCGTGGGCTTCGACCACGCGCGGCCGGCCCGTATGCAGGCCACCACCGACCTCAGCTGGATCCCGGCGCTCGACATCCGCATCCACCTCGGCGTCGACGGCATCTCGCTCCCCCTCGTCGTCCTGACCGCGCTGCTGACCTTCCTCTGCGCGCTCTACTCCTACTTCCACCTGCCGGCGGGCCCGTCCCCCAAGGCATTCGTGGCCCTGCTGCTCACGCTCGAGGCCGGCACCCTCGCCACCTTCGCCGTCCTCGACCTGATGCTGTTCTTCCTCGCCTTCGAGATGGTCCTCATCCCGATGTACTTCCTCATCGCCCGCTGGGGCGGTGCGAGGCGGCAGGCGGCGGCCTGGAAGTTCATCCTCTACACGCTGCTCGGCTCCGTCGTGATGCTGCTCGGCCTCCTTCTCATCGGCGTGAAATCCGGCACCTTCGACATGGTGGCACTGGCCACTGACAACGGCCCGAAAGCCCAGCTCAGCCACACGGTTCAGCTGCTGGCGGTGCTCGCGATCGGCATCGGACTGGCCGTCAAGTCCCCGATGTGGCCGCTGCACAGCTGGCTGCCCGACGCGCACACCGCCGCCCCCACCGTCGGCTCGGTGCTGCTGGCCGGCGTGCTGCTGAAGATGGGCACCTACGGCTTCGTGCGGATCGCGCTGCCCATCACGCCCGAGGGCATGCACACCTTCGCGCCGTACCTCGCCGCGCTGGCCGCCGTCGGCATCATCTACGGCTCGCTCGCCTGCCTGGCCCTCGTGCGCAAGGGCGCGGGCGGCGACCTCAAGCGCCTGATCGCCTACAGCTCCGTCGGCCACATGGGCTTCGTGCTGCTCGGCATCGCCACCATGACGCCCACCGGCGTGAACGGCGCGCTGTTCGCCAACATCGCGCACGGCCTGATCACCGGCCTGCTCTTCTTCCTGGTCGGCGCGCTCAAGGACCGCACGGGCAGCACCGACCTCGACACCCTCGCCCGCTCCGCCGGCATCCGGCCCGCGGCGTCCGGCGCCGCCGCGCTGCTGCCCGCGCCGTCCGGCGCCGCCCTCTACGCCCGGGCCCCCCGCTTCGGCGGACTGCTCGCCTTCGGGGCCGTCGCCTCCCTGGGCATCCCCGGACTGGCCGGTTTCTGGGGCGAGATGCTCGCGATGTTCGGCGCCTTCCGGCCGGCCGCCGGCCTCAGCCGCCCCGCCTTCCTGACGTTCATGGTGATGGCCGGCCTCGGCACCCTGCTGACCGCCGCCTATCTGCTGCTCGTCGTCCGCCGCGTCTGCATGGGCGGCACCGTCGACCTGGCCGGGGCCGCCGTGCACGGCGCCACTCACTCGGCAGGCACGAGCGGCGACGACCCGGCCGGCGGGACCGGCGGCGCGTCCGGCACGAGCGGAGCGGCCCCGAACGGCACGCCCGCTCCGTCCCCCGCCCTCCCCGACCTCCCCGACCTCGCGCGCTACGAATACGCGGCCTGGAGCCCCCTGGCCGCCCTCACCGTCCTCGCCGGACTGTGGCCCGCGGCCCTCCTCGGCCTCACCGACCCGGCCGTCCAGCAGCTCCTCGGAGGCGGTAAGTGATGAGCTCGGTCCCCACGCTGGTCCAGTCCGTCGACTGGATCGCCCTCGCGCCGCCCACCCTCACCGCGGTCTTCGCCCTCGTGGTGCTGGTCGCCGACCTCTTCCTCCCCGCGGCCCGCAAGCCGCTGCTGGGCCTGCTCGCGACGGCGGGTCTGGTGCTCGCCGCGCTCTCACTGCTGCCGCTCCTGGGCGGCCGGAGCCGCACCTTCTGCCTGCCCGGCCACCCCGCGGTCTGCAGCTATGTGGCCGACTCGTTCACCCTGGTCATCCAGTTCCTGGTGCTCGCCGGGGCGCTGCTGACCGCGCTGCTGTCCCTGGAGTCCGTCAAGGACGGGGAGCTGCCCGCGGGCGAGTACTGGTTCCTCCTGCTGTCCTCGGCGGCCGGCGCCGCCCTGCTGCCCGCCTCCCGGGACCTGGCCACCCTCGTCATCGCTCTGGAGGTCGCCTCGCTGCCCGCCTTCGCGCTGGTCGGCCTGCGCCGCGGGGACCGCCTCTCCTCCGAGGCCGCGCTCAAGTTCTTCCTGTCCTCGGTGGCCGCCACCGCCGTGATGCTGCTCGGCGTCAGCTTCCTGTACGCGGCCACCGGCAGCCTGCACCTCTCCCGGGTGGCGCACGCCCTCACCGCCCTGCCCGACCCGCGGCTGGCCACCCTGGCGAGCGCCGGCGTCGCCCTCACCCTGGTCGGCTTCGCCTTCAAGACCGCCGCCGCCCCCTTCCACTTCTGGGTGCCGGACACCTACGTCGGCGCCCCGCTCCCGATCGCCGGCTACCTCTCCGTGGTGGGCAAGGCCGTCGGCTTCTCCGGCCTGATCCTCGTCACGGTCGAGGGCTTCCCCTCCTACTCCGGCGTCTGGGGCCCGGCGCTGGCCGTCCTCGCCGCGCTGACCATGACCGTCGGCAATGTCGCGGCCCTGCGCCAGGACCCCCGGCGCGCCCACAGTGCTGTCCGGCTGCTCGCCTGGTCCTCGGTCGGCCAGGCCGGCTACCTCCTGGTCCCGATCGCGGCGGCCGGCTACGTCCACGACCCGGCGCACGCCATCGGCTCCACCGTCGCCTACGCCCTGATGTACGCGGCCGTGAACCTCGGCGCCTTCGCGGTCGCCGCCGTGGTGGCCCGCACCCGCCCCGCCAACCGGATCACCGACTACCGGGGCCTGTACCACCGGCGGCCCCTGGTGGCGCTCGCCCTCGGCTTCTTCCTGCTGTGCCTGGCCGGCCTGCCGCCGGGCATCATCGGCCTGTTCGCCAAGGTCACGGTCTTCTCCGCGGCCGTCGACGCGGGCCTGGCCTGGCTCGCGGTCGTCATGGCGGTCAACGTCGTGATCGCGCTCTACTACTACTTGCAGTGGACCACGGTCCTCTTCCGGGGAGCCGAGGAGAGCGCGCCGGAAGAGGGGTCCGCGCAGGCCCCGCACCGCGCCGCGGTCCCGGCCCCGCTCGCCACCGCCATCGCGCTCGCCGCCGTCCTCGGCATCGCCCTCTCCGGCGCCCCGCAGCTCGTGCTGCGCTTCGCCTCCGGCGCGCTGCTCTGAGCCGACGGCCGGCCCGCCGCACCCCGCGCTCCCGCCCCTCCTGACGCCCGCACGGCCGCCCGCCCGCGCCCACGGGGCCCCGCCCCACGGGGCGCGTCCGGGCGCCCGCCCCGGCCCGCCGTGCGCACACCGGGGAACCAGGCCCGTTCATCCCGCGTTGACCAGTGAGTAAGGATCCACCGGAGCGTGGAGCAACGCAGCACAGGGTTCCCCTGCCGGACCGCTTGGAGGGCGCACCGTGCACCGCCGGCACAACGGGCTCAGGACCGCCGTACTCCTCGGAGGGCTGTCCGCCCTCCTGATCGTCATCGGTGGCTTCTTCGGCCGTACGGGGCTGATCGTCGCCGTTCTCGTCGCCCTGGGCACCAACGCCTACGCGTACTGGAACAGCGACAAGCTGGCGCTGCGGGCCATGCGCGCCCGCCCCGTCAGCGAGTTCGAGGCCCCGCAGCTGTACCGCATGGTCCGCGAGCTCTCCACCACCGCCCGCCAGCCGATGCCGCGCCTGTACCTCTCCCCGACCCAGGCGCCCAACGCCTTCGCCACCGGCCGCAACCCCCGCAACGCCGCGGTCTGCTGCACCGACGGCATCCTCCAGCTCCTCGACGAGCGCGAGCTGCGCGGCGTCATCGGCCATGAGCTGAGCCATGTCTACAACCGCGACATCCTCATCTCCTCCGTCGCGGGCGCACTGGCCTCGGTCGTGATGTTCCTCGTCAACTTCGCCTGGCTGATCCCGCTGGGCCGCTCCGACGACGACGAGGGCCCCGGCCTCGTCGGCATGCTGCTGATCATGATCCTCGGCCCGGTCGCGGCCTCCCTCATCCAGCTCGCCGTCAGCCGCTCCCGCGAGTACGAGGCCGACGCCTCGGGCGCCCGGCTCACCGGCGACCCGCTGGCCCTGGCCTCCGCCCTGCGCAAGCTGGAGGCCGGCACCCAGCAGCTGCCGCTGCCGCCCGAACCCCGCCTGGAGACCGCCGGCCACATGATGATCGCCAACCCGTTCCGTGCGGGCGAGGGTCTGTCCCGGCTGTTCTCCACGCACCCCCCGATGCGCGAGCGCATCGCCCGCCTCGAACAGCAGGCGGGCCCGCAGCTCTGAGGGCCCGGCCGGCGCAGGGCGCGGTGGCCGTCACCCCCGAGCCGTCGCATGATGAATGCAACGATTCACCCGGCTCAGCGCGTCTAGCACGGCAGACACACTCTCCACCGTGCCCTCGGAAGGCTGCTGATCATGAAGCTCATCCTCAACGTCCTCTGGCTGGTCCTCAGCGGCTTCTGGCTGGCGATCGGCTATGTCGTCGCGGGCATCGTCTGCTGCATCCTGATCATCACCATCCCGTTCGGCATCGCGTCCTTCCGGATCGCCGGCTACGCCCTGTGGCCCTTCGGCCGGACGACCGTCCAGCGCCACGACTCCGGCGTCGGCTCGGCGATCGGCAATGTCATCTGGATCATCTTCGCGGGCTGGTGGCTGGCCCTGGGACACATCGTCACCGGTATCGCCCTGTGCGTGACGATCATCGGCATCCCGTTCGGCATCGCGAACTTCAAGATGATCCCGATCTCCCTCATGCCGCTGGGCCGCGACATCGTCCTGACGGACGAGCCCTTCGCGCCGCGCTGACCGCGCCCGCGGGGTCCCGGCACACGGGCCCCGGCACACAGGTGGGGCGGCACGCCGAAGCGCGCCGCCCCATCCTGTGGCTCTCGGTGGCACCCGGAGGCCGGGCCCCTAGCGGTAGTTCACGAACTGCAGGGCGAAGTCCAGGTCCTTGCCCTTGAGCAGCTGCTGCACCGCCTGCAGGTCGTCCCGGCTCTTCGAGCTGACCCGCAGTTCGTCGCCCTGCACCTGCGCCTTGACGCCCTTCGGGCCCTCATCGCGGATGATCTTGGCGACCTTCTTCGCGTTGTCCTGCGAGATCCCCTCCTCGATCGAGGCGAAGATCTTGTACTCCTTGCCCGAGGCCTGCGGCTCCCCGGCGTCCAGCGCCTTCAGCGAGATCCCGCGCTTGACCAGCTTGGACTGGAAGATGTCGAGTACGGCCTTCACCCGCTCCTCGGCGTTGGCCCGCATCTCGATCTTCTCGCCCGACCACTCGATCGACGCGCCCACGCCCTTGAAGTCGTAGCGCTGCGAGATCTCCTTGGCGGCCTGGTTGAGCGCGTTGTCGACCTCCTGCCGCTCTACCTTCGAGACGATGTCGAAACTGGAGTCGGCCATGTTGAGTTGGCTCCTCGTACGTAGATCCGTCAGGGCTGCGGCCCGACCCGGACCGCCTGCCAAGCCTAGCCACCCGACCAAGATCCAGCGCTCCCGAATCGAGTGGCGGACCACCCCCGGTCATCGGGTATGGTTTACGTCGTTGCCACGGAGCACCGCCCCGGCGGAGATCTCCCGGCAGCAAACCCAGGCGGTGTGGCTCAGCCTTCCCAGGTTCGAATCCTGGCGCCGCCACAGGGAAGTACAAAGGGCCCCTGGCTTGTGTCCGCACAAGCCAGGGGCCCTTTGCGCTGTGCGTCGACCGCGCCGGGCGTCGAACTCCTCGACCGGTAACACCCCGCCGCCGCACGGCATCCCCGCACGGCGGACGCGGGGAGTCCTCCCGGCCCGCCGCGCGGTGGCCGTTACCCGGCGGGCGCCGCTCCTCAGCCCCCGGCCGCCGCCCGCACCGCGTCCGTCACGGGGACCTCGCCGCCGATCAGCTCCAGCGTCCGCCCGACCGTGCCCGGTTCGTCGAGCAGGGCCGCCAGGACGGCGGCTACGTCGTCCCGGGACACCTCGTCGCGGCCGGTCGACTCGGCGAGCCGCACCCGGTCCGTCCCGGGGGCGTCCGTCAGCCGGCCGGGCCGCAGGATCGTCCAGTCCAGCCCGGCGCGGGCCCGTACGTCCGCGTCCGCGGCGCCCTTCGCCCGCAGATACGCCGCGAAGACCGGATCGGTGCCCTCCGGCGGCTCGCGGTCCGCGCCCATCGAGGAGACGACCAGGAAGCGCCGTACGCCCGCCGCCTCGGCCGCGTCCGCGAAGAGCGCCGCGGCGCCCCGGTCCACGGTGTCCTTGCGCCCGACGCCGCTGCCCGGGCCCGCGCCCGCCGCGAAGACGGCCGCGTCGACCCCCTCCATGTGCCGGGCGACATCCTCCACCGACGCCGACTCCAGGTCGCAGACCACCGGTTCGGCTCCCGCGGCCAGCAGGTCGCCGGCCTGTTCCGGCCGGCGGATGATGCCCGCGACCTCGTCCCCGCGCTTGGCGAGCAACCGCTCCAGCCGCAGCGCGATCTGACCATGTCCACCTGCGATGACAATGCGCATGATCCCGACCGTACGCCGAACGGCCGCCGCGCGGTGCGGGACCGGCCGGGCGGCCGCCGCCTTCCCGCCCCCGCGGCGCAGCGCCCGGCTCAGCGCTGCGACTGCCGCGGCAGCTCCAGCGCCACCTCCGCCGCCGAGTCGCAGTACTCCCGCACCGCGCTGGTGCGGGCGACCACCCGCCCGCGGTGGATCACGATCCGGCTGTACGCCAGCGAGAGCACCCCGGCGATCCGCTCCCCGCGCACCGCCAGCAGCTCCGCGGGGAAGCCCGCCTCGACCCGCACCTCCGGCAGGCCCATCGTCGCCCGCGCCGCCGAACTCACCGTCTCGTAGGCCGCCTCGGGCGTGGCCTCGCCCAGGGACGCCAGGAGATACGCGGCCTCCAGGGGATCGCCCCGCCCCACCGGGTTCGCCACGTCCCGCAGCGCCCCGCTGCCCGCCGCCACCCGCACCCCGGCCGCCCGCAGCACCCGCACCGGCGCCGGCCGCGACACCCGCGAGCCGTAGCGCTCCAGACCCGTGCAGTCGCCCTGCGGCAGGCACACGACGGCGACCCCGGCGGCCGCCAACTGCTCGGCGACCCGCGCCGCCACGCTCCGCGGCATCCGCGCCATGCCCGCACACGGCCCGAGCGCCACCCCCGGCCGCAGCCCGCCCGCCATCGCCGCGATCCGCGCCAGCCGCGCCGGATCGTCGCCGTCGGTGTGCAGGTCCACCGGGCAGCCGTGCTCGCCCGCCAGCTCCAGGACCGTCTCGACGTACCCGGCGGGATCGGGGTCGAGGTCGGGGCAGCCGCCGATGACCGAGGCGCCCATCTTCACCGCGTCCCGCAGCATCGCCAGCCCGTCCGCGCCGGCCGCTCCGGTCAGCACCCGCGGCACCGCCACCGCCGCCAGATCGGCCAGTCCGCGCAGCGACCTGCGGGCCTGCAGCACCGCCTCCAGCGAGCGCAGGCCCTGGACGTCGCCGATCCTGACGTGGCTGCGCGAGGCGGTGGCGCCGTGCCCCAGCTGGAGCAGCGCGGCCTCGGTGGTCCGCCGCTGGACGTCCTCGGGGGAGCCGGACGCGGGGCCGTCGCAGTCCGCCGTCAGCGCGGTGTCGCAGTGCGCGTGGGGCTCGACGGGGGCGGGGAGGAGGAGGTAGCCGGCGAGGTCGACGCGGGCCCCCTGCGGGGCGAGGCTGCCGGCCGTCCCGACGGCCTCGATGCGACTGCCGCCGAGCCGCACGTCCACCGTCCGGCCGTCGGCGAGCCGGGCACCGCACAGCACCAGCGCACCGCTCTCCGGCCTGGCGTACCGGCCGGCGCCGCCGGGCTTTCCCGGCTGGGGCTGCGGCGAACTGCTGTCGGACATCGCGCTCCTCGAAAGCACCGGCGTGCAAGATCACGCAGCGTTCTTCCGAGCCTAGGACGCCGCCGGGAGAGCGGTGCGCAGGCGCGAAATAGTCGTACCGGTGTGGTGCCCGGGGCACTTGGGGCACGGCCCGGATACGGATTTCACGTTTGGCGGCGGGCCGTGTAATGTCTTCATCGCTCGCCCCAATAGCTCAGTCGGCAGAGCGTCTCCATGGTAAGGAGAAGGTCTACGGTTCGATTCCGTATTGGGGCTCTGATGTGTGAGGTTCCCGTCTTCGGACGGGATCCCCTCGCATCGCAGCGGTGTAGCTCAGTCGGTAGAGCAAGCGGCTCATAATCGCTGTGTCACCGGTTCAAGTCCGGTCACCGCTACTGACAGTAGCCGATTGTGGGGTCGGTCCTCCGATCGGCTACTCTTTTATGCGTTAATCCGACCACCCGTCCGTCCAAGGAGCACTCACGTGGCTGCCACCGACGTCCGCCCGAAGATCACGCTGGCCTGCGTGGAGTGCAAGGAGCGGAACTACATCACCAAGAAGAACCGGCGTAACGACCCGGACCGTCTTGAGATGAAGAAGCACTGCCCCCGTTGCAACTCGCACACCGCGCACCGCGAGACGCGATAACACAGGCTCGTTCGTGAGGCCGTCCCCATTCGTGGGGGCGGCCTCACGGCGTTATCACCATCAGTACAGGGAGGTTGCGAGCCCATGGCGCTCGACCAGTCATTTGTGGGACGCACGTACCCGCCCACCGACCCGTACGAGGTCGGCCGGGAAAAGATCCGCGAATTCGCCGAGGCCATCGGTGACAGCAACCCCGCCTACACGGACGCCGAAGCGGCCAAGGCACTTGGGTACTGCGACGTGATCGCGCCGCCGACCTTCGTGTTCGCGATCACCTTCAAGGCCGCGGGACAGGTCATCGAGGACCCGCAACTCGGGCTGGACTACAGCCGGGTGGTGCACGGCGACCAGAAGTTCGCCTACACCCGGCCGGTGCGCAGCGGGGACCGGCTGAGCGTCACCTCCACCATCGAGGCCATCAAGTCCATGGCGGGCAACGACATCATCGACATCCGCGGTGAGGTGCACGACGAGGCCGGCGAGCATGTCGTGACCGCGTTCACCAAGCTGGTGGCCCGCGCCGACCGGGAGGCCTGAGATGACCGCCAAGATTTCCTACGACGAGGTCGAGGTCGGCACCGAACTCCCGGCGCAGACCTTCCCCGTGAGCCGCGCCACGCTCGTGCGGTACGCGGGCGCCTCCGGTGACTTCAACCCGATCCACTGGAACGAGAAGTTCGCCAAGGAGGTCGGGCTGCCGGACGTCATCGCCCATGGGATGTTCACCATGGCCGAGGCGATCCGCGTGGTCACCGACTGGGCCGGCGACCCCGGCGCGGTCGCCGAGTACGGCGTGCGCTTCACCAAGCCCGTGGTCGTCCCCAATGACGAGACCGGCGCGCTGATCGAGGTCAGCGCCAAGGTCGCGGCCAAGCTGGACGACGACGACCGCACGGTCCGGGTCGACCTCACCGCGATGAGCGCGGGCCAGAAGGTGCTGGGCATGTCCCGCGCCGTGGTCCGCCTCGCCTGAGCCGCAGCCGTCCGGGGGCGGCCGGCCGAGGACGCCGGACCGCCCCCGTACCCTTGGGCGCGTGCAGGAACTCCATGACGCGCCCCTCGCCCCGCTGACCACCTTCCGCCTCGGCGGCCCGGCCACCCGCCTCGTGACGGCCACCACCGACGACGAGGTGATCGCGGCCGTCCGCGCGGCCGACGCGGCCGGGGACCCGCTGCTGATCATCGGCGGCGGCAGCAACCTCGTCATCGGCGACAAGGGCTTCGACGGCACGGCCCTGCGCATCGCCACCCAAGGCTTCGCCCTCAACGGCACGACCCTCACCCTCGCCGCCGGCGAGAACTGGTCCGAGGCGGTCGCCCGTACGGTCGAGGCCGGGCTGGCCGGTGTGGAGTGCCTGGCCGGCATCCCCGGCTCGGCGGGCGCCACCCCGATCCAGAACGTGGGCGCGTACGGCCAGGAGGTCTCCACCACGATCACCGAGGTCGTCGCCTACGACCGCCGGGCCGGCGAGACCGTCACGATCCCGAACGAGGAGTGCGGCTTCTCCTACCGCCACAGCCGCTTCAAGGAGCACCCCGACCGCTTCGTGGTGCTGCGCGTGCGCTTCGCCCTGGAGGACGCCGGGGGCCTGTCCGCGCCCCTGAAGTACCCCGAGACCGCCCGCGCCCTCGGCGTCGGGGCCGGTGACCGGGTCCCGGCCGCCGCCGCCCGGGAGACCGTGCTGGCGCTGCGGGCCGGCAAGGGCATGGTGCTGGACCCCGCCGACCACGACACCTGGTCGGCCGGCTCCTTCTTCACCAACCCGATCCTCACCGAGGCCGAGCACGCCGCCTTCCTCCAGCGGGTCCACGACCGGCTCGGCCCCGAGACCGCCCCGCCCGCCTTCCCGGCCGGCGAGGGCCTGGTCAAGACCTCCGCCGCCTGGCTGATCGACCGGGCCGGCTTCACCAAGGGCTACGGCAGCGGCCCGGCCCGCATCTCCACCAAGCACACCCTCGCGCTCACCAACCGCGGCCAGGCCACCACCGAGGACCTGCTCGCCCTGGCCCGCGAGGTCCGCGACGGCGTCCACGAGGCCTTCGGCGTCACGCTCGTCAACGAACCGGTGACGGTCGGCGTCAGCCTCTAGGCTCCGCCGCTCGCCGGGCGCCGCCGTTCGGATCAGGCCGCCGCGCCCGGCCCGGCCAGCCAGGCGTCGATCCCCGCCAGCAGCCGCTGCTTCTCGTCCTGCGGGGCGCACGAGCCGCGGACCGACTGCCGGGCCAGCTCGGCGAGTTCGGCATCGGTGAAGTCGTGCACACCGCGGGCGATCTCGTACTGCGCGGCCAGCCGCGACCCGAACAGCAGCGGGTCGTCGGCGCCCAGCGCCATCGGCACGCCCGCGTCGAACAGCGTCCGCAGCGGCACGTCCTCCGGCTTCTCGTAGACCCCCAGCGCCACATTCGACGACGGGCACACCTCGCAGGTCACCCCGCGCGCGGCCAGCCGGCGCAGCAGCGCGGGGTCCTCCGCGGCCCGCACGCCGTGCCCCACCCGGCCGGCGTGCAGATCGTCCAGGCAGTCGCGGACGCTGGCCGGCCCGGACAGCTCCCCGCCGTGCGGCGCCGCCAGCAGACCGCCCTCGCGCGCGATGGCGAAGGCGCGGTCGAAGTCCCGGGCGAACCCCCGGCGTTCGTCGTTGGACAGCCCGAAACCGATCACTCCGTGGTCGGCGTAGCGCACCGCGAGCCGGGCCAGCGTGCGGGCGTCCAGCGGGTGCTTCATACGGTTCGCGGCGACCAGCACGCGGATGCCGAGCCCGGTGTCCCGCGACGCGCCGCGCACCGCGTCCAGAATGATCTCCAGGGCCGGGATCAGCCCGCCCAGCCGCGGCGCGTACGAGGTCGGGTCGACCTGGATCTCCAGCCACCGCGAGCCGTCGCGGACGTCCTCCTCGGCGGCCTCACGCACCAGCCGCTGGATGTCCTCGGGCTCCCGCAGACACGACCGTGCGAGGTCGTACAGCCGCTGGAAGCGGAACCAGCCGCGCTCGTCCGTGGCGCGCAGCTGGGGCGGCTCACCGCCGCGCAGCGCCTCCGGCAGGTGGACGCCGTACTTGTCGGCGAGCTCCAGCAGGGTGGCGGGCCGCATCGAACCGGTGAAATGCAGGTGCAGATGGGCCTTCGGCAGCTGGCGCAGGTCTCGAATGGCGGCTCCGCCGCGGGCACGAACGCTCTCCATCCCAAGATCTTGCCGCATGGGACCGGCGCGCCGGTAGGGCCTTTCCCGAAGGGGTGTCCGGGAGAACGGACGAGCGGGCGCCGGGAAGGTCTCCCGGCGCCCGCTCGTGTCACCCCCGGATTTCCGGAGGTGCTGACCGCTTTCGAGGGTCTACTTGGCCTCCGCCAGCAGCTTCTGCAGCCGCGACACGCCCTCGACCAGGTCCTCGTCGCCCAGTGCGTAGGAGAGCCGCAGGTAGCCGGGGGTGCCGAAGGCCTCACCCGGGACGACGGCGACCTCCGCCTCCTCCAGGATCAGCCCGGCCAGCTCGACGCTGGTCTGCGGGCGCTTGCCGCGGATCTCCTTGCCCAGCAGCTCCTTGACCGACGGGTACGCGTAGAACGCGCCCTCCGGCTCCGGGCACAGCACGCCGTCGATCTCGTTGAGCATCCGCACGATGGTGCGACGCCGGCGGTCGAAGGCGACCTTCATCTCCTCGACGGCCGTCAGATCGCCGGAGACCGCCGCGATGGCCGCGGCCTGGGCGACGTTGGAGACGTTGGACGTGGCGTGCGACTGGAGGTTCGCCGCGGCCTTGATGACGTCCTTGGGGCCGATCGCCCAGCCCACCCGCCAGCCGGTCATCGCGTACGTCTTGGCGACACCGTTGACGATGATGCACTTGTCGCGCAGCTCGGGCACGACCACCGGCAGCGACGAGAACTCGGCGTCGCCGTAGACCAGGTGCTCGTAGATCTCGTCGGTCAGCACCCACAGGCCGTGCTCGGCGGCCCAGCGGCCGACCGCCTCGACCTGCTCGCGGGTGTAGACCGCGCCGGTCGGGTTCGACGGCGAGACGAACAGCAGCACCTTGGTGCGCTCCGTGCGGGCCGCCTCCAGCTGCTCCACGGTCACGCGGTAGCCGGTGGTCTCGTCGGCGACCACGTCCACCGGCACACCGCCGGCTAGGCGGATCGACTCGGGGTAGGTGGTCCAGTACGGCGCCGGGACGATGACCTCGTCGCCCGGGTCGAGGATCGCTGCGAACGCCTCGTAGATCGCCTGCTTGCCACCGTTCGTCACCAGGACGTTCGCGGCCTCGATCTCGTAGCCGGAGTCGCGCAGCGTCTTCGCGGCGATCGCGGTCTTCAGCTCGGGCAGGCCGCCGGCCGGGGTGTAGCGGTGGTACTTCGGGTTGCGGCAGGCCTCGACGGCCGCCTCGACGATGTAGTCGGGCGTGGGGAAGTCGGGCTCACCGGCGCCGAAGCCGATCACCGGACGTCCGGCGGCCTTGAGGGCCTTCGCCTTGGCGTCGACGGCGAGGGTCGCCGACTCGGAGATCGAACCGACGCGGGCCGAGACCCGGCGTTCGGTGGGGGACGATGCGGAAGGGGTTGCAGCGCTCATACATGCATCGTTGCAGACCCCCGACGAGCCCGGCACACGGGTTTGCGGGCACCACCCGCATGGATCGTGTTCGACGCCCGGCCCCGAAGCACGTACACTCGCTGACCGTTGGCTCCCAACAGGTCGCCGCGGGACATGCACCAGGTGCAGTCGCCCGTATGCGGTAGGTTGGGGGAACCACAAAGGGTCGTAGCTCAATTGGTAGAGCACTGGTCTCCAAAACCAGCGGTTGGGGGTTCAAGTCCCTCCGGCCCTGCTACACGCACTCTCCACCACGGTGCGTGCACGCGTACGTAGGAAATGCACCGCCGTGCGGCAGGGCAAGGCGCGGCACGGCCACGATCCGGATTCAGGTGAGGACGAGTGACGGACGCCCTGGGCTCCATCGACATGCCTGAGCGCGGTCATTCCGAGGACGACACCGCGGATTCCCAGAAGAAGCCCCGTCGCGGCGGCAAGCGCGGCAAGAAGGGCCCTTTCGCGCGGCTCGCGCTTTTCTACCGCCAGATCGTGGCGGAGCTCCGCAAGGTCGTCTGGCCCACGCGCAGCCAGCTGTCGACGTACACCAGTGTGGTGATCGTCTTCGTTGTCATCATCATCGGTCTCGTAACCGTGATTGACTTGGGAATCAACCGAGTCGTCGGGTACGTCTTCGGCTGATCCCGCGGAGGGCGCCTCAGCGGGCGCCCGTTTCGCATGTTCAACCCCTTGAAGCCAGGAAGAAGCAGCCACCGTGTCTGACCCGAACCTGAACGACGCCGCCGACTCCGCCGAAACGGCAGCGGCCGACGTGGACGCGGCCGCCTCGGCCGAGGTCGAGGGCGACGACACCGCGCGTGACATCGTCGAGAACGCCGACGCGGTCGACGAGGTCGACGCCGAGGACGCCGCCGCCGGTGAGCCCGCCGAAGAGGCCGCTGTGCACGTCGAGGAGGACGCCGAGGCCACCGCCGAGGTCGCCGAGGACGAGGAGCAGGAGCCGGTCGACCCGGTCGCCGCCCTCCGCGAGGAACTCCGCGGCCTGCCCGGTGAGTGGTACGTCATCCACACCTACGCGGGCTACGAGAACCGCGTGAAGACCAACCTCGAACAGCGTGCCGTCTCGCTGAACGTCGAGGACTTCATCTTCCAGGCCGAGGTGCCGCAGGAAGAGGTCGCGCAGATCAAGAACGGCGAGCGCAAGACCATCCGCCAGAACAAGCTCCCGGGCTACGTTCTCGTGCGCATGGACCTGACGAACGAGTCCTGGGGCGTCGTCCGCAACACCCCGGGTGTCACCGGCTTCGTCGGCAACGCCTACGACCCCTACCCGCTGACGCTGGACGAGATCGTCAAGATGCTCGCTCCGGAGGCCGAGGAGAAGGCCGCCAAGGAGGCCGCCGCGGCCGAGGGCAAGCCGGCGCCGTCCCGCAAGGTCGAGGTCCAGGTGCTGGACTTCGAGGTGGGCGACTCCGTCACCGTCACCGACGGCCCGTTCGCGACGCTGCAGGCGACGATCAACGAGATCAACGCCGACTCGAAGAAGGTCAAGGGCCTCGTCGAGATCTTCGGCCGCGAGACCCCGGTCGAGCTGAGCTTCGACCAGATCCAGAAGAACTAGGTTCTTCCGGACCACCAGCCAAACCGACCAGGTCAGACGGGCTCACAGCCGGTCTGACCTGCTCGGTTTTTGGCCGCACGACGATACCCGTTATCGTGGTGCGGTATGCCTCCATCCGGATGACCGGATGGCTCGGCGAAACACCTCTCACTAGGACCCGGAGAGAGCATGCCTCCCAAGAAGAAGAAGGTCACGGGGCTTATCAAGCTCCAGATCAGCGCCGGCGCCGCAAACCCGGCTCCGCCGGTCGGCCCCGCGCTGGGCCAGCACGGCGTCAACATCATGGAGTTCTGCAAGGCCTACAACGCCGCGACCGAGTCGCAGCGTGGCATGGTCGTGCCGGTGGAGATCACGGTCTACGAGGACCGTTCCTTCACCTTCATCACCAAGACCCCGCCGGCCGCGAAGCTCATCCTGAAGGCCGCGGGCGTGGAGAAGGGCTCCGGCGAGCCGCACAAGACCAAGGTCGCCAAGATCACCCGCGACCAGGTCCGCGACATCGCCACCACCAAGATGCCCGACCTGAACGCCAACGACCTGGACGCCGCCGAGAAGATCATCGCCGGCACCGCCCGTTCCATGGGCGTCACGGTCGAGGGCTGATCCCCAGCCCCTCACGGCACCCCGTGGCAGGACCAGGCGCTGGTCCGCACCACGACTCCACCCCACTGCACCAGGAGCAGAAGTGAAGCGCAGCAAGACTCTTCGCAACGCGGACGCGAAGATCGACCGGGAGCGCGTGTACGCCCCGCTCGAGGCCGTCCGTCTCGCCAAGGAGACCACCTCCGTCAAGTTCGACGCGACCGTCGAGGTCGCCATGCGTCTGGGTGTCGACCCGCGCAAGGCGGACCAGATGGTCCGTGGCACCGTGAACCTCCCGCACGGCACCGGTAAGACCGCCCGGGTCCTGGTCTTCGCGACCGGTGACCGTGCTGCGGCCGCGGAAGCCGCCGGCGCCGACATCGTCGGCTCGGACGAACTGATCGACGAGGTCTCCAAGGGCCGTCTGGACTTCGACGCCGTCGTCGCGACCCCGGACCTCATGGGCAAGGTCGGCCGCCTCGGCCGCGTGCTCGGTCCCCGTGGTCTGATGCCGAACCCGAAGACCGGCACCGTCACCCCGGATGTCGCCAAGGCTGTCACCGACATCAAGGGCGGCAAGATCGAGTTCCGCGTGGACAAGCACGCGAACCTCCACTTCATCATCGGCAAGGTCTCCTTCGACGAGACCAAGCTGGTGGAGAACTACGCCGCGGCGCTCGAGGAGATCAACCGCCTCAAGCCGTCCGCCGCCAAGGGCCGCTACATCAAGAAGGCGACCGTCACCACCACGATGGGCCCCGGCATCCCGCTGGACGCCAACCGCACCCGCAACCTCCTCGTCGAGGACGAGGCCGTCTGATCTTCGCGATCAGCGCCTCGTAGCGCGTGATGTTCCACGTCAGGCCCCGTCTCCCCTTCGGGAGGGACGGGGCCTGACGCATGCGTTGTCGGTGCCCTGCATTACAGTCGCCCGCGAGGTCCATAAAGATGATCTAAGGGGGAGCCTCACATGCGGAGCACGCGTATCGCCGCCGCCGTGGCGGGTGCGGTGATGTTGGTCGGCAGCCTGAGCGCCTGCAACGACGACGGCGGCAAGGCGGCCGGCAGCGGCGGTGGGAGCGGCGACGCGGCGGGCGGCAAGCAGGACTCGGCGCAGAGCCCGGTGGACGCGCTGAAGGCCGCCCAGGAGGCGACCGCCGGCAAGAAGACCGCGCAGATCGACGGCACCACGCTCACGACCACCCCGCGCGGCCGGATCACGCAGTCCACCAAGGGCGGGCTGGACTGGACGCACGGCATGCAGATGAACGTGGCGAACACCATGAGCGGCGGGGGCAGCCCCGGTAAGCCGGTCAAGTCGATCTACACCAAGGACGCCGTGTACATGAACATGAGCGCCGTCATGCCGGGTGTGGGCGGCAAGCCCTGGATGAAGTACTCGTACGAGGCACTGTCGAAGGGGCTGGGCGGCTCCGGCACGCTCTTCCAGGACGTCCTGCGGAACGCCGACCCGAGCCAGCCGATCGAGCTGCTGATCGCCTCCGGCACGGCCAAGGCCGTCGGCAAGGAGAACGTGAACGGTGTCCAGGCGACGCACTACACCGGCACCGTCACGATGGACCAGCTGAGCGGCAAGGCCGGCAAGTCGGTCCGGGACCTCGTCCGGAAGCAGCTCGCGAAGGGCGGCGCCAAGAGCGAGCAGCTCGACGTCTGGATCGACGACCACGACCTGCTGGTCAAGAAGGTGGAGAAGCTCGGAGGCAAGCAGCCGAGCAGCTCCACGGCGCTCTTCTCGGACTACGGCAGCAAGGTCGACCTGACCCCGCCGCCGGCCGGCCAGACGAGCACCGCGCCCGGCGCCTGACCGGCTCCACGACGCGTGCGCCGGCCCGGGCGGGGGCCCGCCGATCGCCCCCGCCCGGGCCGATTTGCCTGACCGCGGTCGGCTCCCGTATCTTTTCCCGGAAGCCAAAGACCGCTGGTTGTCTCTGTGCGTCCGGACTCCGGACGTGCGGTGGCCGAAGGATCCGCTAGCTGCGGACGGCCTGCGCAGGTGTGTATGGATGAACTCCCGGACGGATTTCCGTGCGGTGGAGTACGCCCCGTGCGCCTGCGCCGGGGCGTTTGTTTTGCCCAGCCCCTTCTGCGCGGTCCTCATCACCCGGAAGGAGGCCGAGGCTCATGGCGACGTCTGACAAGAACGCAGCCGTTGCGGAGATCACGGAGAAGCTCCGCGACTCCAACGCAGCTGTTGTGACTTCTTACACCGGACTGAGTGTGGCGCAGCTCAAGGAGCTGCGTCGTTCTCTCGGCGAGAACGCTCAGTACCGTGTGGTGAAGAACACGCTGACCAAGATCGCGGCCAAGGAGGCCGGGATTCAGCTGGACGAGCACCTCAAGGGCTCGACCGCTGTCGCCTTCGTGACCGGTGACCCGGTCACGGCGGCGAAGGGTCTTCGTGACTTCGCCAAGGAAAACCCCGCTCTCGTCATCAAGGGCGGTGTCCTTGACGGCAAGGCGCTGTCCGCCGACGAGATCAAGAAGCTTGCGGACCTCGAGTCCCGTGAGGTTCTGCTCGCCAAGCTGGCGGGTGGCATGAAGGCGTCCATGGCCAAGGCCGCGGCGACCTTCCAGGCCCCGCTCACGAAGTTCGCCCGCACCGCGGACGCGCTTCGCAGCAAGGTCGAGCAGGGCGGTGCCGGTACGCCGGCTCCCGCCGAGGCTGCCGAATAGCCACACTCATGCCCCTGCCGGGGCGTGGCATTCGTAGGCCCAGCGGGCCCGTACGCCCGCCATTCATGTACATCCGGCACCCGCCGAATTAGTGGAAGGACCGCCACCATGGCGAAGCTCAGCCAGGAAGACCTGCTCGCGCAGTTCGAGGAGATGACCCTCATCGAGCTCTCCGAGTTCGTGAAGCTCTTCGAGGACAAGTTCGACGTCGAGGCTGCCGCCCCGGTCGCCGTTGCCGCCGCCGGTGCCCCGGGCGCCCCGGCCGCCGCCGCCGAGGAGGAGAAGGACGAGTTCGACGTCATCCTCACCGGTGCGGGCGACAAGAAGATCCAGGTCATCAAGGTCGTGCGTGAGCTGACCTCCCTGGGTCTGAAGGAGGCCAAGGACCTCGTCGACGGCACCCCGAAGCCCGTCCTCGAGAAGGTCGCCAAGGACGCCGCCGAGAAGGCCGCCGAGTCCCTCAAGGGCGCCGGCGCCTCCGTCGAGGTCAAGTGACTTCACTGAGTCTTCCGACTCACGTCCCGGGCGCCTGAGGCGTCAGGGACACGCGCCAAGGGCGATCACCCATGCGGGTGGTCGCCCTTCGGCGTGCTCGTCACGGCTGCATTCCCTCGCGCCTGCGTGCGAGTATGGTGATCTTCGTTGCCCGGACCTGCCCCCATGTGACGATCTCCCAGAGGTGGGGGGCCTTGACGAACCGGACGCGGCGCGCAATTCTCGGGACGCGACGCAGAAGCGATCCAGGGTTCGAGGCATGGATCGCCGACGAAGAGGGAAGCATCGGTGTGCGCCAGTGGCGCAGGGCTTTCGGCAGGCGCAGGGCATTGAGAAGAACAAATGAGGGCTTCCTCCGGTGCGGAGGACACGGCCTCCCGGAGGGAGAAGATCGGTATCACGGTGCTGAACCGGTCTCCGGAAACTCGCTCTGGACATCAGTGTGCCAAGTGGCTACACTGACCCTTTGCGCTGCCTGTTAGCTGCTCCCTGCCCGTCACCAGGGGCATACCCGAGCCCGAGCAAAGCTGAATGATCTGCCCTGACCTGGGCTTTCCCTCAGTCTGTTCGGTTCGGGACCGGTACGCGCGTAGTGAGTCCGAGCCCTCGGAAGGACCCCCTCTTGGCCGCCTCGCGCAACGCCTCGACTGCCAATACGAACAACGGCGACAGCACCGCCCCGCTGCGCATCTCTTTTGCGAAGATCAAGGAGCCCCTCGGGGTTCCGAACCTCCTTGCGCTGCAGACCGAAAGCTTCGACTGGCTGCTCGGCAATGCCGCATGGAAGGGTCGCGTCGAGGCTGCGCTGGAGAGTGGGCAGGAAGTCCCCACCAAGTCCGGTCTGGAAGAGATCTTCGAAGAGATCTCCCCGATCGAGGACTTCTCCGGGTCGATGTCGCTGACGTTCCGCGACCACCGCTTCGAGCCCCCGAAGAACTCCATCGACGAGTGCAAGGAGCGCGACTTCACGTACGCGGCTCCGCTCTTCGTCACCGCTGAGTTCACGAACAACGAGACCGGCGAGATCAAGTCCCAGACGGTCTTCATGGGCGACTTCCCGCTCATGACCAACAAGGGAACCTTCTGCATCAACGGCACCGAGCGTGTCGTCGTCTCGCAGCTGGTCCGCTCGCCGGGCGTGTACTTCGACAGCTCCATCGACAAGACGTCCGACAAGGACATCTTCTCCGCCAAGATCATCCCGTCCCGGGGTGCCTGGCTGGAGATGGAGATCGACAAGCGCGACATGGTCGGTGTCCGCATCGACCGCAAGCGCAAGCAGTCCGTCACCGTCCTGCTCAAGGCGCTCGGGTGGACCACCGAGCAGATCCTCGAGGAGTTCGGCGAGTACGAGTCGATGCGCGCCACCCTGGAGAAGGACCACACCCAGGGCCAGGACGACGCGCTGCTCGACATCTACCGCAAGCTGCGTCCGGGCGAGCCGCCGACCCGTGAGGCCGCGCAGACGCTGCTCGAGAACCTCTACTTCAACCCGAAGCGCTACGACCTCGCGAAGGTCGGCCGCTACAAGGTCAACAAGAAGCTCGGCGGCGACGAGCCGCTCGACGCCGGCGTGCTGACCACCGATGACGTCATCGCCACGATCAAGTACCTGGTCAAGCTGCACGCCGGCGAGACCGAGACGATCGGCGAGAACGGCAACTCCATCGTTGTCGAGACCGACGACATCGACCACTTCGGCAACCGCCGTCTGCGCAACGTCGGCGAGCTGATCCAGAACCAGGTCCGTACGGGTCTCGCCCGTATGGAGCGCGTCGTGCGTGAGCGCATGACCACCCAGGACGTCGAGGCGATCACGCCGCAGACCCTGATCAACATCCGGCCGGTCGTCGCCTCCATCAAGGAGTTCTTCGGCACCAGCCAGCTGTCGCAGTTCATGGACCAGACCAACCCGCTGTCGGGTCTGACCCACAAGCGCCGCCTGTCGGCGCTGGGCCCGGGTGGTCTCTCCCGTGAGCGGGCCGGCCTGGACGTCCGTGACGTGCACCCCTCGCACTACGGCCGCATGTGCCCGATCGAGACCCCTGAAGGTCCCAACATCGGTCTGATCGGCTCGCTGGCCTCCTACGGCCGGGTCAACGTCTTCGGCTTCATCGAGACGCCCTACCGCAAGGTCGTCGACGGCCAGGTCACCGAGGAGGTGGACTACCTCACCGCTGATGAGGAGGACCGCTTCCTGATCGCCCAGGCCAACGCGAAGCTCTCCGAGGACATGCGCTTCTCCGAGCAGCGTGTCCTGGTCCGCCGCCGCGGCGGCGAGGTCGACCTGGTCCCGGCCGACGAGGTCGACTTCATGGACGTCTCGCCGCGCCAGATGGTGTCGGCCGCGACCGCCATGATCCCGTTCCTCGAGCACGACGACGCCAACCGCGCGCTCATGGGATCGAACATGATGCGCCAGGCCGTTCCGCTGATCAAGGCGGAGTCGCCGCTGGTCGGCACCGGCATGGAGTACCGCTGCGCGGTCGACGCCGGCGACGTCATCAAGGCCGAGAAGGACGGTGTGGTCCAGGAGGTCTCCGCGGACTACATCACCGTCGCCAACGACGACGGCACGTACACCACGTACCGCGTCGCCAAGTTCACCCGCTCCAACCAGGGCACCTCCTTCAACCAGAAGGTCGTCGTGGACGAGGGCGCGCGGGTCATCGAGGGCCAGGTCCTCGCCGACGGTCCGTCCACGGACGAAGGCGAGATGGCGCTCGGCAAGAACCTGCTCGTGGCGTTCATGCCGTGGGAGGGCCACAACTACGAGGACGCGATCATCCTGTCGCAGCGCCTCGTGCAGGACGACGTCCTCTCCTCGATCCACATCGAGGAGCACGAGGTCGACGCCCGTGACACCAAGCTGGGCCCCGAGGAGATCACCCGGGACATCCCGAACGTCTCCGAGGAGGTCCTCTCCGACCTCGACGAGCGCGGCATCATCCGTATCGGTGCCGAGGTCGTCGCCGGCGACATCCTCGTCGGCAAGGTCACGCCCAAGGGTGAGACCGAGCTGACCCCCGAGGAGCGCCTGCTCCGCGCGATCTTCGGTGAGAAGGCGCGCGAGGTGCGCGACACCTCGCTGAAGGTGCCGCACGGTGAGATCGGCAAGGTCATCGGCGTCCGCGTCTTCGACCGCGAAGAGGGCGACGAGCTGCCCCCGGGCGTGAACCAGCTGGTCCGCGTCTACGTCGCCCAGAAGCGCAAGATCACCGACGGCGACAAGCTCGCCGGCCGGCACGGCAACAAGGGCGTCATCTCGAAGATCCTGCCGGTCGAGGACATGCCGTTCCTCGAGGACGGCACCCCGGTCGACATCATCCTCAACCCGCTGGGTGTCCCGTCCCGAATGAACCCGGGACAGGTCCTGGAGATCCACCTCGGCTGGCTCGCCAGCCAGGGCTGGAAGGTCGAGGGCGTCGAGGAGGAGTGGAAGAAGCGTCTCCACTCGATCTCCGCCGACGAGGTCGCCCCCGGCTCCAACGTCGCCACCCCGGTGTTCGACGGTGCGCGCGAGGACGAGATCTCCGGTCTCTTCGAGTCGACGATCCCCAACCGCGACGGCGAGCGGATGGTCAAGGGCTCCGGCAAGGCCCGGCTGTTCGACGGCCGCTCCGGTGAGCCGTTCCCGGACCCGATCTCGATCGGGTACATGTACATCCTCAAGCTGCACCACCTGGTCGACGACAAGCTCCACGCGCGTTCGACCGGTCCGTACTCGATGATCACCCAGCAGCCGCTGGGTGGTAAGGCTCAGTTCGGTGGCCAGCGGTTCGGTGAGATGGAGGTGTGGGCGCTGGAGGCATACGGCGCCGCATACGCCCTCCAGGAGCTGCTGACGATCAAGTCCGACGACGTGACCGGCCGCGTGAAGGTCTACGAGGCCATCGTCAAGGGCGAGAACATCCCCGAGCCCGGCATTCCCGAGTCCTTCAAGGTGCTCATCAAGGAAATGCAGTCCCTGTGCCTCAACGTGGAGGTGCTGTCCTCGGACGGCATGTCCATCGAGATGCGCGACACCGACGAGGACGTCTTCCGCGCTGCGGAGGAGCTCGGCATCGACCTGTCCCGGCGCGAGCCGAGCAGCGTCGAAGAGGTCTGACGGGAGTCCGGCCGGGGAGCCAGCGATGGCTCCCCCGGCCGGCCCCAGGACCCCCGTTTCAGACCCCAAGACTTACAACCCTGAGAGGGATTGACGCATAGTGCTCGACGTCAACTTCTTCGATGAGCTCCGGATCGGTCTGGCAACCGCTGACGACATCCGTCAGTGGAGCCACGGCGAGGTCAAGAAGCCCGAGACCATCAACTACCGCACGCTCAAGCCCGAAAAGGACGGACTCTTCTGCGAGAAGATCTTCGGTCCGACCCGGGACTGGGAGTGCTACTGCGGTAAGTACAAGCGCGTCCGCTTCAAGGGCATCATCTGCGAGCGCTGCGGCGTCGAGGTCACTCGCGCCAAGGTGCGGCGTGAGCGGATGGGCCACATCGAGCTTGCCGCTCCCGTGACCCACATCTGGTACTTCAAGGGCGTGCCGAGCCGGCTGGGCTACCTGCTGGACCTCGCGCCCAAGGACCTCGAGAAGGTCATCTACTTCGCCGCCTACATGATCACGTGGGTGGACGAGGAGCGCCGTACGCGCGACCTGCCCTCGCTGGAGGCGCACGTCTCCGTCGAGCGCCAGCAGATCGAGCAGCGCCGCGACTCCGACCTGGAGGCCCGCGCCAAGAAGCTCGAGACCGACCTGGCCGAGCTGGAGGCCGAGGGCGCCAAGGCGGACGTGCGCCGCAAGGTGCGCGAGGGTGCCGAGCGCGAGATGAAGCAGCTGCGCGACCGTGCGCAGCGCGAGATCGACCGTCTCGACGAGGTCTGGAACCGCTTCAAGAACCTCAAGGTCCAGGACCTGGAGGGCGACGAGCTGCTCTACCGCGAGCTGCGGGACCGCTTCGGCACGTACTTCGACGGCTCCATGGGCGCCGCTGCCCTGCAGAAGCGCCTGGAGACCTTCGACCTCGACGAGGAGGCCGAGCGCCTCCGCGAGATCATCCGCACCGGCAAGGGCCAGAAGAAGACCCGTGCGCTCAAGCGCCTCAAGGTCGTCTCCGCCTTCCTGCAGACCCGCAACAGCCCCAAGGGCATGGTGCTGGACTGCATCCCGGTGATCCCGCCGGACCTGCGTCCGATGGTGCAGCTGGACGGTGGCCGCTTCGCGACCTCCGACCTGAACGACCTGTACCGCCGTGTGATCAACCGCAACAACCGCCTCAAGCGGCTTCTCGACCTCGGCGCGCCCGAGATCATCGTGAACAACGAGAAGCGGATGCTGCAGGAGGCCGTCGACGCGCTGTTCGACAACGGCCGCCGCGGCCGCCCGGTCACCGGTCCCGGTAACCGCCCGCTGAAGTCCCTCAGCGACATGCTGAAGGGCAAGCAGGGCCGCTTCCGTCAGAACCTGCTCGGTAAGCGAGTCGACTACTCGGCGCGTTCCGTCATCGTCGTCGGCCCGCAGCTCAAGCTGCACCAGTGTGGTCTGCCCAAGGCCATGGCGCTGGAGCTCTTCAAGCCGTTCGTGATGAAGCGCCTGGTGGACCTCAACCACGCGCAGAACATCAAGTCGGCCAAGCGCATGGTCGAGCGCGGTCGCACCGTGGTGTACGACGTCCTCGAAGAGGTCATCGCCGAGCACCCGGTGCTGCTGAACCGTGCGCCCACCCTGCACCGCCTGGGCATCCAGGCCTTCGAGCCGCAGCTGGTCGAGGGCAAGGCCATTCAGATCCACCCGCTCGTCTGCACCGCGTTCAACGCGGACTTCGACGGTGACCAGATGGCCGTCCACCTCCCGCTGTCCGCGGAGGCCCAGGCCGAGGCCCGCATCCTGATGCTGTCCTCGAACAACATCCTCAAGCCGGCCGACGGCCGTCCGGTCACCATGCCGACCCAGGACATGGTGCTCGGTCTCTTCTTCCTCACCACGGATGAGGAGGAGCGCAAGGTCATCGGTGAGGGCCGGGCGTTCGGCTCGACCGCCGAGGCGATCATGGCGTTCGACGCCAAGGAGCTCTCGCTCCAGGCGAAGGTCGACATCCGCTTCCCGATCGGCACCGTCCCGCCGCGCGGCTGGACCCCGCCGGTTCCGGAGGAGGGCGAGCCCGAGTGGCAGCCCGGTGACAGCTTCCGCCTGCGGACGACCCTGGGCCGCGCGCTCTTCAACGAGCTGCTGCCCGAGGACTACCCGTTCGTCGACTACTCGGTGGGCAAGAAGCAGCTCTCCGCGATCGTCAACGACCTGGCCGAGCGCTACCCCAAGGTCATCGTGGCGGCGACGCTCGACAACCTGAAGGCGGCCGGCTTCCACTGGGCGACCCGTTCCGGCGTCACCGTCGCCGTCTCGGACATCGTCGTGCCGGAGGCCAAGAAGGCCATCGTCGCGGGCTACGAGGCCCAGGACGAGAAGGTCCAGAAGCAGTACGAGCGCGGTCTGATCACCAAGGACGAGCGCACGCAGGAACTCATCAACATCTGGACCAAGGCGACCAACGAGGTCTCCGAGGCGATGAATGAGAACTTCCCCAAGACGAACCCCATCTTCATGATGGTTGACTCGGGTGCCCGAGGAAACATGATGCAGATGCGGCAGATCGCGGGTATGCGTGGTCTGGTGTCGAACGCGAAGAACGAGACCATCCCGCGTCCGATCAAGGCCTCGTTCCGCGAGGGTCTGTCCGTGCTGGAGTACTTCATCTCCACGCACGGTGCCCGTAAGGGTCTGGCGGACACCGCTCTGCGTACCGCCGACTCCGGTTACCTCACCCGTCGTCTGGTCGACGTCTCCCAGGACGTCATCATTCGCGAGGAGGACTGCGGCACCGAGCGCGGTCTCAAGCTGCGGATCGCCTCGAAGGACGCCGCGGGTGTCCTGCGCAAGGCGGACGACGTCGAGTCCAGCGTCTACGCGCGCATGCTCGCCGAGGATGTCGTCGTCGACGGCAAGGTCGTCGCCCCGGCGAACGTCGACCTCGGTGACGTGCTCATCGACGCGCTGGTCAACGCGGGCGTCGAGGAGGTCAAGACCCGCTCGGTCCTGACCTGTGAGTCCGCGGTCGGCACCTGTGCCTTCTGCTACGGCCGTTCGCTGGCCACCGGCAAGCTGGTCGACATCGGTGAGGCGGTCGGCATCATCGCCGCCCAGTCCATCGGTGAGCCCGGCACCCAGCTGACGATGCGTACCTTCCACACCGGTGGTGTGGCCGGTGACGACATCACCCTGGGTCTGCCGCGTGTCGTCGAGCTCTTCGAGGCCCGTACGCCCAAGGGCGTCGCCCCGATCTCGGAGGCGGCCGGCCGCGTCCGGATCGAGGAGACCGAGAAGACCAAGAAGGTCGTCGTCACCCCGGACGACGGCAGCGACGAGATGGCCTACGGCGTCTCCAAGCGTGCCCGTCTCCTGGTGGGCGAGGGCGACCACGTCACGGTCGGCCAGCCGATGACCGTCGGTGCCGTCAACCCGCACGACGTGCTGCGGATCCTCGGCCAGCGTGCCGTCCAGGTCCACCTGGTCGGCGAGGTCCAGAAGGTCTACAACAGCCAGGGCGTGGCGATCCACGACAAGCACATCGAGATCATCATCCGGCAGATGCTGCGCCGTGTGACGATCATCGAGTCCGGCGACGCGGAGCTGCTGCCGGGCGAGCTGGTGGAGCGCACGAAGTTCGAGGGTGAGAACCGTCGGGTCGTGGCGGAGGGTGGCCACCCGGCCTCCGGCCGTCCGCAGCTGATGGGTATCACCAAGGCGTCGCTGGCCACCGAGTCGTGGCTGTCGGCGGCGTCCTTCCAGGAGACGACCAGGGTCCTGACCGACGCGGCGATCAACGCCAAGTCGGACTCCCTGATCGGCCTCAAGGAGAACGTCATCATCGGTAAGCTCATCCCGGCCGGTACGGGCCTGTCCCGCTACCGCAACATCCGGGTCGAGCCCACCGAGGAGGCGAAGGCCGCGATGTACTCGGCCGTCGGTTACGACGACATCGACTACTCGCCCTTCGGCACCGGCTCCGGCCAGGCGGTCCCGCTGGAGGACTACGACTACGGTCCGTACAACCAGTAATCCTGGTCCGTACGACAGCGACAGGGCGGTCACCCCTCGGGGTGGCCGCCCTGCGGCGTGTGCGGCGGCCGGTCTCCCACCGCGGCGGGTGTCCCGCGCGGGGGAACTTGTCCTCCCTTCTCTGCGTCTCTGATGAGAAGATGGGGGAACTGTCGAGCGGGGGAGGTTCGCGAAGTGGCATTCCAGCCGTGGCAGGGTGGGCAGCCTGCTCAGCCGTCGAATCAGGTGCCTGTCATGCGTGCCTCGCACGCCGATCGTGAGCGGGCGGTCGATGTGCTCAAGGCGGGATTCGCCGAGGGCCGGCTGCAGCAGCGGGAGTACGAGCAGCGGATCACCCGGGCCTACCAGGCCCAGACCCACGCCGAGCTGCAGATGCTGGTCGCGGATCTGCCGCAGGGGCCGGTGCCGCAGGCGCAGTTCCTGCCGCAGCGGCCGATGCCGGCGACCTTCATGCCGATGCAGATGCCGCCGCCGGTGGCGACGAACGGTGCGGCGACGGGTGCCCTGGTCTGCGGGATCATGACACCGGTGAGCTGGGGGCTGACGGCGATCCCGGCCGTGATCCTGGGGCACAAGGCGCGCGCCGAGATCCGCCGCACCGGTGAGCGCGGGGACGGGCAGGCCCTTGTCGGCCTGGTGCTCGGCTGGCTGGGCATCGGCGGCTGGACGCTGTTCTTCCTGCTGTCGATCTTGCTGGCCGTGACCCGTCTGTAGGCGGGGTCCGGGCCGCGGGGTGCCGTTTTGGCCCGGGCGGTGACGGGGCGCGGTGCCTTCTTCCGTAGGGCCCTGGATCGCACTACGGTGGCCGCAACGCCGTGAGGAGTCCGGCGTGTCCTTCGCGTGTGCATTTGTTTTGACCGCAGCCCATGCGGTAGGTACGCTCTGACCTTGTGCCTGGGGTGTCCCTGGGCTGCCGCATGCGCAATCTCCCGAGCTTCTGCCGGGAGTGCCCTCACCGCGGTGGCCAGGTTTTGACACCGCAATCTGCCGCCACGCTCGTTCCAGCGAGGGTTCGGACTGCAGTATTCGACACACCCGACCGCGTGGGTCGGGGAAGTTCCAGGTTAGCTTTACCGAGACTGGCACACAGAAACCGGAGAAACGGTGCCTACGATCCAGCAGCTGGTCCGCAAGGGCCGGCAGGACAAGGTCGAGAAGAACAAGACGCCCGCGCTCGAGGGTTCCCCCCAGCGCCGTGGCGTCTGCACGCGTGTTTTCACGACCACCCCGAAGAAGCCGAACTCGGCCCTGCGTAAGGTCGCGCGTGTGCGTCTGACCAGCGGGATCGAGGTCACCGCTTACATTCCGGGTGAGGGCCACAACCTGCAGGAGCACTCGATCGTGCTCGTGCGTGGTGGTCGTGTGAAGGACCTGCCGGGTGTTCGGTACAAGATCATCCGCGGCTCCCTCGACACGCAGGGCGTCAAGAACCGCAAGCAGGCTCGCAGCCGCTACGGCGCCAAGAAGGAGAAGTAAGAATGCCTCGTAAGGGCCCCGCCCCGAAGCGCCCGGTCATCATCGACCCGGTCTACGGTTCTCCTCTGGTGACCTCCCTCATCAACAAGGTGCTGCTGAACGGCAAGCGCTCCACCGCCGAGCGCATCGTCTACGGCGCCATGGAGGGTCTGCGCGAGAAGACCGGTAACGACCCGGTCATCACGCTCAAGCGCGCGCTCGAGAACATCAAGCCGACCCTTGAGGTCAAGTCCCGCCGTGTCGGTGGCGCGACCTACCAGGTCCCGGTCGAGGTCAAGCCCGGCCGCGCCGCCACCCTCTCGCTCCGCTGGCTCGTGGGCTACTCCCGCGCCCGCCGCGAGAAGACCATGACCGAGCGCCTCATGAACGAACTGCTCGACGCCTCCAACGGCCTCGGCGCTTCGGTCAAGAAGCGTGAGGACACGCACAAGATGGCCGAGTCCAACAAGGCCTTCGCGCACTACCGCTGGTAGTCGCAACCCACATCGAGACCGAGAGAAGATTGAGCCACTATGGCCACCACTTCGCTTGACCTGGCCAAGGTCCGCAACATTGGGATCATGGCCCACATCGACGCGGGCAAGACGACCACCACCGAGCGGATCCTGTTCTACACCGGTGTTTCGTACAAGATCGGTGAGGTCCACGACGGCGCTGCCACGATGGACTGGATGGAGCAGGAGCAGGAGCGCGGCATCACCATCACGTCTGCCGCGACGACCTGCCACTGGCCGCTGGAAGACGTCGACAACACCATCAACATCATCGACACCCCGGGCCACGTCGACTTCACGGTCGAGGTGGAGCGCTCGCTGCGCGTCCTGGACGGTGCGGTGACGGTGTTCGACGGCGTTGCCGGTGTCGAGCCCCAGTCCGAGACCGTCTGGCGTCAGGCGGACCGCTACGGCGTGCCGCGTATCTGCTTCGTCAACAAGCTCGACCGCACGGGTGCCGAGTTCCACCGCTGCGTCGACATGATCGTCGACCGCCTGGGCGCGACCCCGATCGTGATGCAGCTGCCGATCGGCACCGAGGCCGACTTCAAGGGCGTCGTCGACCTCGTGACGATGAAGGCCCTGGTCTGGTCGGCCGAGGCCGCCAAGGGCGAGATGTACGACACCGTCGACATCCCGGACACCCACATCGAGGCTGCCGACGAGTGGCGCGGCAAGCTGCTCGAGGCCGTTGCCGAGAACGATGAAGAGGTCATGGAGCTGTACCTGGAGGGCCAGGAGCCCACCGTGGAGCAGCTCTACGCGGCGATCCGCCGGATCACCATCGCTTCGGGCAAGGCCGACAGCACCACCGTCACCCCGGTGTTCTGCGGCACCGCGTTCAAGAACAAGGGCGTGCAGCCCCTGCTCGACGCGGTCGTGCGCTACCTCCCCTCCCCGCTGGACGTCGAGGCCATCGAGGGCCACGCGGTCAACGACTCGGACGAGGTCATCAAGCGCAAGCCGTCCGTGGACGAGCCGCTTTCCGCCCTCGCGTTCAAGATTGCGAGCGACCCCCACCTGGGCAAGCTCACCTTCATCCGGGTGTACTCGGGCCGCCTTGAGGCCGGCTCGCAGGTGCAGAACTCGGTGAAGGGCAAGAAGGAGCGCATCGGCAAGATCTACCGGATGCACGCGAACAAGCGTGAGGAGATCGACTCGGTGGGTGCCGGTGACATCGTCGCCGTCATGGGTCTGAAGCAGACCACCACCGGTGAGACCCTCTGTGACTCCGCCAACCAGGTCATCCTGGAGTCGATGGAGTTCCCGGCCCCGGTCATCCAGGTCGCCATTGAGCCCAAGTCCAAGGGCGACCAGGAGAAGCTGGGTGTCGCCATCCAGCGTCTCGCCGAAGAGGACCCCTCGTTCCAGGTTCACACCGACGAGGAGACCGGCCAGACCATCATCGCGGGTATGGGCGAACTGCACCTCGACGTGCTGGTCGACCGTATGAAGCGTGAGTTCCGGGTCGAGGCCAACGTCGGCAAGCCGCAGGTCGCGTACCGCGAGACCCTGCGCAAGCCGGTCGAGCGTCTCGACTACACGCACAAGAAGCAGACTGGTGGTTCCGGCCAGTTCGCGAAGGTGCAGATCGCGATCGCGCCGCTCGAGGGCGACGGGTACGAGTTCGAGAACAAGGTCACCGGTGGCCGTATCCCGCGGGAGTACATCCCGTCCGTGGACGCGGGCTGCCAGGAGGCCATGGAGTTCGGTGTTCTCGCCGGCTACCCGCTGACCGGTGTCAAGGTCACCCTCCTCGACGGTGCCTTCCACGAGGTCGACTCGTCGGAAATGGCCTTCAAGATCGCCGGTTCGATGGCCTTCAAGGAGGCCGCCCGCAAGGCCTCCCCGGCCCTGCTCGAGCCGATGATGAAGGTCGAGGTCACCACGCCCGAGGACTACATGGGCGATGTGATCGGCGACATCAACTCCCGCCGTGGTCAGATCCAGTCCATGGAGGACCGCAGCGGCGCCAAGCTCGTCACGGGCCTGGTTCCGCTCTCGGAGATGTTCGGCTACGTCGGAGACCTCCGCAGCAAGACGTCGGGTCGCGCAAGCTACTCGATGCAGTTCGACTCCTACGCCGAGGTTCCCCGGAACGTCGCCGAGGAGATCATCGCGAAGGCCAAGGGCGAATAGCTCCGTCTCCCGAGAGCCGGAACACGCTTTAGGCTTGACACCGTCTGGTGGGGCATTCCCCGCAATCCGTGAGGATTGCCCCGCCAGCCGGCACCCCAGCAAAGATCACCTGGCGCCGATGAGTAAGGCGTACAGAACCACTCTTCAGGAGGACCCCCGTGGCGAAGGCGAAGTTCGAGCGGACTAAGCCGCACGTCAACATCGGCACCATCGGTCACGTCGACCACGGTAAGACGACTCTTACCGCGGCGATCACCAAGGTGCTGCACGACGAGTTCCCTGACCTGAACCCCTTCACGCCTTTCGAGGACATCGACAAGGCGCCGGAGGAGCGGCAGCGCGGTATCACGATTTCGATCGCGCACGTGGAGTACCAGACGGCCAACCGTCACTACGCCCACGTCGACTGCCCGGGTCACGCTGACTACATCAAGAACATGATCACCGGTGCCGCCCAGATGGACGGCGCGATCCTCGTGGTCGCCGCGACCGATGGTCCCATGCCGCAGACCAAGGAGCACGTGCTCCTGGCCCGCCAGTCCGGTGTTCCGTACATCGTTGTCGCCCTGAACAAGGCCGACATGGTGGACGACGAGGAGATCATGGAGCTCGTTGAGCTCGAGGTCCGTGAGCTCCTGTCCGAGTACGAGTTCCCGGGCGACGACCTGCCGGTCGTCAAGGTCTCCGCTCTCAAGGCGCTCGAGGGCGACCCGGAGTGGACCAAGACCGTCGTCGAGCTGATGAAGGCCGTGGACGAGAACGTCCCCGAGCCCAAGCGTGACGTCGACCAGCCGTTCCTGATGCCGATCGAGGACGTCTTCACGATCACCGGTCGTGGCACCGTCGTCACCGGCCGCATCGAGCGCGGTGTCCTCAAGGTCAACGAGACCGTCGACATCATCGGCATCAAGACCGAGAAGACCACCACCACGGTCACCGGTATCGAGATGTTCCGCAAGCTGCTCGACGAGGGCCAGGCCGGTGAGAACGTCGGTCTGCTGCTCCGCGGCATCAAGCGCGAGGACGTCGAGCGCGGCCAGTGCATCATCAAGCCGGGTTCGGTCACCCCGCACACCGAGTTCGAGGCCACGGCCTACATCCTGTCGAAGGACGAGGGTGGCCGTCACACCCCGTTCTTCAACAACTACCGCCCGCAGTTCTACTTCCGTACGACTGACGTGACCGGCGTGGTGACCCTCCAGGAGGGCACCGAGATGGTCATGCCGGGCGACAACGCCACCATGAACGTCTCGCTGATTCAGCCTGTCGCCATGGAGGAGGGCCTGCGGTTCACCATCCGTGAGGGTGGCCGTACCGTCGGCGCCGGCCAGGTCACCAAGGTCATCAAGTAATTGGTGAGCTGACCCGGTAGCTCCTCGGAGCGTGCGAGCCGTGTGCTCGTGAGAAGTGGCCGAACGACCTCGGTCGTTCGGCCACTTCTGCGTGCGGCGGGGGAGGGGCGGCGCCGGCCCCGCGGGCCTTGTCGGGCGGGCGCGCACGCTGCGGCCGCGGGTGGTCCGTGTCGACGCCGGCAACCGCGTCGTCGACCTGGGCGCGGACCCCTCGGAGCCGGCCCCGGGCGCAGCGGGACGGCTCCCTCCGGAGGCGGTGGGGGCGCCCCTCGCCGCGCGGCGCGGCGCGGGGGTCCAGGGCGCCGCCTTCCCCGGCGGAGGGCCGGAGCGGGGCGACGAGCCGTCCTCCCGGGCGGTCGCAGTCGGGGTGCCGCGGTCGGGGCGCCGCGGTCGGGTTCCCGTCGCGTGACGCGGGGGAAATCCGGCGACTTTCCCGCGAGTTCCCCCTCCCGGGGGCGCCGCCCCGTCCGTCGGTCGGGTAGTGTCTCCCGCTTCGGTTGGCCAGTCGTATAGCACGTGTGGCACACTGTCCAGGTTGCTCGGTTGAGTGCCGATGCTGCGCGCCTCCCGCCGGGAGGACCGGAAGCGAGTCCCAGGTATTCGTCGTCCCTTCTCAGGGCCGGAAATACGGGAATCTTCCGGGAAGCGTCAGCGGGGTGCCTCGGCCAGGCACCCGGTGGGTGTTCTTCCCCCGCCATCTCCTTCTTGAAGGATCCCCCGTGTGGGGATTTACGAGAAGGGGTGCGACACGCCCGACCGCGTGGGTCGGAGAAGAACAGCGCTTCCCAGGAGGCGCAGCGCACCGGGTCCCAGAGCGTTACGAGAGACAGGACTACGAAGTAGCCATGGCGGGACAGAAGATCCGCATCCGGCTCAAGGCCTACGACCACGAGGTCATCGACTCTTCGGCGAAGAAGATCGTCGAGACGGTGACCCGTACTGGTGCGTCGGTCGCGGGCCCGGTGCCGCTGCCCACTGAAAAGAACGTGTACTGCGTCATCAAGTCGCCGCACAAGTACAAGGACTCGCGCGAGCACTTCGAGATGCGCACGCACAAGCGCCTGATCGACATCCTCGACCCGACGCCCAAGACCGTTGACTCGCTGATGCGCCTGGACCTTCCGGCCGGCGTTGACATCGAGATCAAGCTCTGAGAGGCGCGGAAGAGATGGCAAAGCAGATCAAGGGCATCCTGGGCGAGAAGCTCGGCATGACCCAGGTCTGGGACGAGAACAACCGTGTCGTCCCGGTGACCGTGGTGAAGGCCGGCCCCTGTGTCGTTACCCAGGTGCGCACCAATGACCAGGACGGCTACGACTCCGTCCAGATCGCCTTCGGCGAGATCGACCCGCGCAAGGTGAACAAGCCCCTCAAGGGCCACTTCGCGAAGGCCGACGTCACCCCCCGTCGCCACCTCGTCGAGGTCCGTACCACCGATGCCGGTGAGTACACCCTCGGCCAGGAAGTGACCGCTGAGACCTTCGAGTCCGGCGTCAAGGTGGATGTGACCGGCAAGAGCAAGGGCAAGGGCTTCGCCGGTGTCATGAAGCGTCACGGCTTCCATGGCGGCAAGGCCTCCCACGGTGCCCACCGCGTGCACCGTAAGCCTGGCTCCATCGGTGGCTGTGCCACCCCGGGCCGCGTGTTCAAGGGCATGCGGATGGCCGGCCGTATGGGCAATGAGCGGGTCACCACCCAGAACCTGACCGTCCATGCCGTTGACGCGGAGAAGGGCCTGCTGCTCATCAAGGGCGCAGTTCCTGGTCCGAACGGCGGCCTCGTCCTGGTCCGTACCGCGGCCAAGGGGGCCTGAGGTAACCGATGAGCACCATTGACATCCTTTCGCCGGCAGGCGACAAGGCCGGTAGCGTCGAGCTCCCCACGGAGATCTTCGACGCCAAGGTCAGCGTTCCGCTGATCCACCAGGTCGTTGTCGCACAGCTGGCCGCGGCCCGTCAGGGCACGCACAAGACCAAGACTCGCGGCGAGGTCCGCGGCGGTGGCAAGAAGCCTTACCGCCAGAAGGGCACCGGCCGGGCGCGTCAGGGTTCGACCCGTGCGCCGCAGTTCGCCGGCGGTGGCATCGTCCACGGCCCCGTGCCGCGTGACTACAGCCAGCGGACCCCGAAGAAGATGAAGGTCGCCGCCCTGCGCGGTGCCCTCACCGACCGGGCCCGCAACAGCCGTATCCACGTCGTTTCCGGCGTGGTCGAGGGCGACATCTCCACCAAGGCCGCCAAGACTCTCCTCGGCAAGGTCAGCGAGCGCAAGAACGTGCTCCTGGTCGTCGAGCGCAGCGACGAGGCCGCGTGGCTGTCCGCCCGCAACCTGCCCCAGGTGCACATCCTGGAGCCGGGCCAGCTGAACACGTACGACGTGCTCGTCTCCGACGACGTGGTCTTCACCAAGGCCGCCTTCGAGTCCTTCGTGTCTGGCCCCAAGGCCAACGCTGAGACCGAAGGGAGCGACGCCTGATGACTGAGGCCGTCGTCACCAGCAAGACCTTCACGGACCCGCGTGACGTTCTCGTCAAGCCGGTGGTTTCCGAGAAGAGCTACGCGCTGCTGGACGAGAACAAGTACACGTTCATCGTCGCGCCCGGCTCGAACAAGACCCAGATCAAGCAGGCCGTCGAGGCGGTCTTCTCGGTCAAGGTCACCGGGGTCAACACGATCAACCGGCAGGGCAAGCGCAAGCGCACCCGCACCGGTTACGGCAAGCGCGCGAACACCAAGCGCGCCATCGTGACCCTCGCCGAGGGCGACCGTATCGACATCTTCGGCGGCCCGGTCTCCTAACGGAGTCCGAGTCGTCCGGAATCGGACGAGGACTGAGAAATGGGTATCCGCAAGTACAAGCCGACGACCCCGGGCCGTCGTGGCTCCAGCGTCGCCGACTTTGTCGAGATCACGCGGTCCACGCCGGAGAAGTCGCTGGTCCGCCCCCTGCACAGCAAGGGCGGCCGTAACAACGCCGGTCGTGTGACCGTTCGCCACCAGGGCGGTGGCCACAAGCGCGCCTACCGAGTGATCGACTTCCGTCGTCACGACAAGGACGGCGTGCCGGCCAAGGTCGCGCACATCGAGTACGACCCCAACCGCACCGCGCGCATCGCGCTCCTGCACTACGCAGACGGCGAGAAGCGCTACATCATCGCGCCCCGTGGCCTGGCCCAGGGTGCTCGGATTGAGAACGGCCCTGGCGCCGACATCAAGCCGGGCAACAACCTGCCGCTGCGTCACATCCCCGTGGGTACGACGATCCACGCGATCGAGCTGCGTCCGGGCGGCGGTGCGAAGTTCGCCCGCTCGGCCGGTGCCTCCGTGCAGCTGCTGGCGAAGGAGGGCCGCATGGCCCACCTCCGTATGCCGTCCGGTGAGATCCGCCTGGTCGACGTGCGCTGCCGCGCCACCGTCGGCGAGGTCGGCAACGCCGAGCAGTCGAACATCAACTGGGGCAAGGCCGGCCGTATGCGCTGGAAGGGCGTCCGCCCGACCGTGCGTGGTGTCGTCATGAACCCGGTCGACCACCCGCACGGTGGTGGTGAGGGCAAGACCTCCGGTGGTCGCCACCCGGTCTCGCCCTGGGGTCAGAAGGAGGGTCGTACTCGTTCGCCGAAGAAGGCGAGCAACAAGTACATCGTCCGCCGCCGCAAGACGAACAAGAAGCGCTAGGAGCGGGTTTAGATGCCGCGCAGTCTCAAGAAGGGGCCCTTCGTCGACGACCACCTTTCCAAGAAGGTGGATGTTCAGAACGATGCCGGCACCAAGAACGTCATCAAGACCTGGTCCCGCCGCTCCATGATCGTCCCGGCCATGCTCGGCCACACGATCGCGGTGCACGACGGCCGCAAGCACGTCCCGGTGTTCGTCACCGAGTCGATGGTCGGCCACAAGCTCGGCGAGTTTGCGCCGACCCGCACCTTCCGCGGCCACGAGAAGGACGACCGCAAGTCGCGGCGTCGTTGATCGGCGGAGTGCGAAGACTATGACTGACACCGAAGGGACAACCATGGAAGCCAGGGCCCAGGCGCGGTACATCCGCGTCACGCCCATGAAGGCCCGCCGCGTGGTGGACCTTATCCGTGGCATGAATGCCACGGAGGCTCAGGCGGTCCTGCGTTTCGCCCCGCAGGCCGCGAGCGTGCCGGTGGGCAAGGTGCTGGACAGCGCCATTGCCAACGCCGCGCACAACTACGACCACACCGACGCCGGCAGCCTCGTCATCTCCGAGGCATACGTCGACGAGGGCCCGACCCTGAAGCGGTTCCGTCCGCGTGCCCAGGGCCGTGCCTACCGGATCCGCAAGCGGACCAGCCACATCACCGTGGTCGTCAGCAGCAAGGAAGGAACCCGGTAATGGGCCAGAAGGTTAACCCGCACGGGTTCCGGCTCGGCATCACCACCGACTTCAAGTCGCGTTGGTACGCCGACAAGCTGTACAAGGACTACGTCAAGGAAGACGTCGCCATTCGTCGCATGATGACGAAGGGCATGGAGCGCGCCGGTATCTCCAAGGTGGAGATCGAGCGCACCCGTGAGCGCGTCCGCGTTGACATCCACACCGCTCGTCCGGGCATCGTCATCGGCCGCCGCGGCGCCGAGGCGGACCGCATCCGCGGCGAGCTGGAGAAGCTGACCGGCAAGCAGGTCCAGCTGAACATCCTCGAGGTCAAGAACCCCGAGGTGGACGCTCAGCTGGTGGCCCAGGCCGTCGCCGAGCAGCTGTCCTCCCGCGTCTCCTTCCGTCGCGCCATGCGTAAGAGCATGCAGTCGACGATGAAGGCCGGCGCCAAGGGCATCAAGATCCAGTGCGGTGGCCGCCTCGGCGGCGCCGAGATGTCCCGCTCGGAGTTCTACCGCGAGGGCCGTGTGCCCCTGCACACGCTCCGCGCGAACGTCGACTACGGCTTCTTCGAGGCCAAGACCACCTTCGGCCGCATCGGCGTGAAGGTCTGGATCTACAAGGGCGACGTCAAGAACATCGCCGAGGTGCGTGCCGAGAACGCTGCCGCCCGTGCGGGTAACCGCCCGGCCCGCGGTGGCGGCAACGACCGCCCGCGCCGCGGTGGCGAGCGTGGCGGCCGCGGTGGCCGCAAGCCGCAGCAGCAGAACGCCGCTGCCGAGGCCCCCAAGGCCGAGGCCGCAGCCGCTGCTCCGGCGGAGACCCCCGGAACGGAGGCCTGACCGACATGCTGATCCCTCGCAGGGTCAAGCACCGCAAGCAGCACCACCCGAAGCGCAGCGGTATGGCCAAGGGTGGCACCGAGCTGGCCTTCGGTGAGTACGGCATTCAGGCCGTCACCCCGGCTTACGTGACGAACCGTCAGATCGAGTCCGCTCGTATCGCGATGACCCGTCACATCAAGCGTGGCGGCAAGGTCTGGATCAACATTTACCCGGACCGCCCGCTCACGAAGAAGCCGGCCGAAACCCGCATGGGTTCCGGTAAGGGTTCTCCGGAGTGGTGGGTCGCGAACGTCAAGCCCGGTCGGGTGATGTTCGAGCTGTCCTTCCCGAACGAAAAGGTTGCCAAGGAGGCGCTGACCCGCGCCGCCCACAAGCTTCCGATGAAGTGCCGCATCGTGCGGCGCGAGGCAGGTGAGTCGTGATGGCGGCCGGTACCAAGGCGACCGAGCTGCGCGAGCTGAATGACGAGGACCTCGTCGGCAAGCTTCGTGAGGCCAAGGAGGAGCTGTTCAACCTCCGCTTCCAGGCGGCGACCGGACAGCTCGAGAACCACGGTCGGCTCAAGTCCGTCCGTAAGGACATCGCCCGGATCTACACCCTGATGCGTGAGCGCGAGCTGGGCATCGAGACGGTGGAGAGCGCCTGATGAGCGAGAAGAATGTGACTGAGACGAACGAGCGCGGCTTCCGCAAGACCCGTGAGGGTCTCGTCGTCAGCGACAAGATGGACAAGACCGTCGTCGTCGCTGTCGAGGACCGCGTCAAGCACGCGCTGTACGGCAAGGTCATCCGCCGTACCAACAAGCTCAAGGCGCACGACGAGCAGAACGCTGCCGGTGTCGGCGACCGCGTCCTCCTGATGGAGACCCGGCCGCTGTCCGCCACCAAGCGCTGGCGCATCGTCGAGATCCTCGAGAAGGCCAAGTAATCACTCCTAGGGGTACGCCCTAGGAGCAGTTCCGCCAGGCTCGGTGAGAAGCGCGAAGCACTCGCGCTTCTCGCCGGGAACCGGCAGACAATCAGGAGATAGACGTGATCCAGCAGGAGTCGCGACTGCGTGTCGCCGACAACACTGGTGCGAAGGAGATCCTTTGCATCCGTGTTCTCGGTGGTTCCGGTCGCCGCTACGCGGGCATCGGTGACGTCATCGTCGCCACCGTCAAGGATGCGATCCCCGGTGGCAACGTGAAGAAGGGTGACGTCGTCAAGGCCGTCATCGTTCGCACCGTCAAGGAGCGCCGCCGTCCGGACGGCTCGTACATCCGCTTCGACGAAAACGCGGCCGTCATCCTCAAGAACGATGGCGACCCCCGCGGCACCCGCATCTTCGGCCCCGTGGGCCGGGAGCTGCGCGAGAAGAAGTTCATGAAGATCATCTCGCTCGCGCCGGAGGTGCTGTAACCGATGAAGATCAAGAAGGGCGACCTGGTCCAGGTCATCACCGGTAAGGACAAGGGCAAGCAGGGCAAGGTCATCCAGGCCTTCCCCCGCGAGGACCGCGTCCTGGTCGAGGGTGTCAACCGGGTCAAGAAGCACACCAAGGCCGGACAGACCGCTCGTGGGTCGAAGACCGGCGGCATCGTGACGACCGAGGCTCCCGTCCACGTCAGCAACGTGCAGCTGGTTGTGGAGAAGGACGGGAACAAGGTCGTCACCCGCGTCGGATACCGCTTCGACGACGAGGGCAACAAGATCCGCGTTGCCAAGCGGACCGGTGAGGACATCTGATGACTGCCACCACCAACGCGCCGCGTCTCAAGACGCGCTACCGCGAAGAGATCGCCGGGAAGCTGAAGGACGAGTTCTCGCTCGAGAACGTCATGCAGATCCCCGGTCTGACCAAGATCGTGGTCAACATGGGTGTGGGCGACGCCGCCCGCGACTCCAAGCTGATCGAGGGCGCCATCCGCGACCTCACCACGATCACCGGCCAGAAGCCGGCCGTCACCAAGGCCCGGAAGTCCATCGCGCAGTTCAAGCTGCGTGAGGGTCAGCCGATCGGCGCCCACGTCACCCTCCGCGGTGACCGCATGTGGGAGTTCCTGGACCGTCTGCTGTCGCTCGCGCTGCCGCGCATCCGCGACTTCCGTGGTCTGTCCCCGAAGCAGTTCGACGGCCGGGGCAACTACACCTTCGGTCTCACGGAGCAGGTCATGTTCCACGAGATCGACCAGGACAAGATCGACCGTACCCGGGGTATGGACATCACCGTGGTCACCACGGCGACCAACGACGACGAGGGCCGTGCCCTCCTTCGTCACCTCGGCTTCCCGTTCAAGGAGGCGTGAGCGAGATGGCGAAGAAGGCTCTGATTGCCAAGGCTGCTCGCAAGCCGAAGTTCGGTGTGCGTGCGTACACGCGCTGCCAGCGCTGCGGCCGTCCGCACTCCGTTTACCGCAAGTTCGGCCTGTGCCGCGTGTGCCTTCGTGAGATGGCTCACCGTGGCGAGCTGCCGGGCGTGACCAAGAGCTCCTGGTAATCCCTTAGTTGGGATGACCAGAAGCTCTCGGTAAGCATTCGGTCGGTGGGCGCCCGGGCCCTTCTTTCCCGTAGGGTGGAAGGGTTTGGGCGCACCGCCGCCGAGACCGACCGCGGGCCGAGCCCGCATAACGTCGCTTACTACGCCGTAGGTCCCCGCGCCGCACCCGTCCCGACTCTGATCGGGGAGAGGGATGGCGCACATAGGAAACCCCGGCGAGAGAGGCCGAAGGCCAATTCATGACCATGACTGATCCCATCGCAGACATGCTGACCCGTCTGCGGAACGCGAACTCGGCGTACCACGACACCGTCGGGATGCCGCACAGCAAGATCAAGTCGCACATCGCGGAGATCCTCCAGCAGGAGGGCTACATCACCGGCTGGAAGGTCGAGGACGCCGAGGTGGGCAAGAACCTCGTCCTCGAGCTGAAGTTCGGCCCGAACCGCGAGCGCTCGATCGCCGGCATCAAGCGGATCTCGAAGCCGGGCCTCCGGGTCTACGCAAAGTCCACCAACCTGCCGAAGGTCCTCGGCGGCCTGGGCGTGGCGATCATCTCCACGTCCCACGGTCTCCTGACCGGTCAGCAGGCCAGCAAGAAGGGCGTGGGTGGGGAAGTCCTCGCCTACGTCTGGTAACCAGGGAACGGAGGAATAGCTAATGTCGCGTATTGGCAAGCTGCCCATCCAGGTTCCCGCTGGTGTGGACGTCACCATCGAGGGCCGCACGGTCGCGGTGAAGGGCCCCAAGGGTTCCCTCTCGCACACCGTTGTGGCGCCCATCGAGGTCGCCAAGGGTGAGGACGGCGTGATCAACGTCTCCCGCCCGAACGACGAGCGTCAGAACAAGGCCCTGCACGGCCTGTCCCGCACGCTGGTGGCGAACATGATCACCGGCGTGACCCAGGGGTACAGCAAGGCGCTCGAGATCAGCGGTGTCGGCTACCGCGTCCAGGCGAAGGGCTCCAACCTGGAGTTCTCGCTGGGCTACAGCCACCCCATCATCGTCGAGGCGCCCGAGGGCATCTCCTTCAAGGTCGAGTCCCCGACCAAGCTCAGCGTCGAGGGCATCGACAAGCAGAAGGTCGGCGAGGTTGCGGCGAACATCCGCAAGCTGCGCAAGCCTGACCCGTACAAGGCCAAGGGCGTCAAGTACGCCGGCGAGGTCATCCGCCGCAAGGTCGGAAAGGCTGGTAAGTAAGCCATGGCATACGGTGTGAAGATCGCCAAGGGCGACGCTTACAAGCGGGCCGCCGCCAAGCGGCGCCACATCCGCATCCGTAAGCGGATTTCGGGTACCCCGGAGCGTCCGCGTCTGGTGGTGACGCGGTCCAACCGTGGCATCACCGCGCAGGTCATCGACGACATCCAGGGCCACACGCTGGCCTCGGCGTCGAGCCTGGACGCGTCGATCCGCGGTGGCGAGGGCGACAAGAGCGCCCAGGCCCAGAAGGTCGGCTCCCTGGTCGCTGAGCGTGCCAAGGCCGCCGGTGTCGAGGCCGTCGTGTTCGACCGTGGTGGCAAGCAGTACGCCGGGCGGATTGCCGCTCTGGCCGACGCCGCCCGCGAAGCCGGGCTGAAGTTCTAAGCCCCGGTTCCGGAGCTAGCGGACGTAACAGAGAGAGGTAATTCCAATGGCTGGACCCCAGCGCCGCGGGAGCGGTGCCGGTGGCGGCGAGCGGCGGGACCGGAAGGGTCGCGACGGTGGCGCTGCCGCCGAGAAGACCGCGTACGTTGAGCGCGTTGTCGCGATCAACCGCGTCGCCAAGGTTGTCAAGGGTGGCCGTCGCTTCAGCTTCACCGCGCTGGTCGTGGTGGGCGACGGTGACGGCACCGTAGGTGTCGGTTACGGCAAGGCCAAGGAAGTTCCGGCTGCCATCGCCAAGGGCGTGGAAGAGGCCAAGAAGAACTTCTTCAAGGTCCCCCGTATCCAGGGCACCATCCCTCACCCCATCCAGGGCGAGAAGGCTGCGGGCGTCGTCCTGCTCAAGCCGGCTTCCCCCGGTACCGGTGTGATCGCCGGTGGCCCCGTGCGTGCCGTTCTGGAGTGCGCGGGCATCCACGACGTGCTGAGCAAGTCGCTCGGCTCGTCGAACCCGATCAACATCGTGCACGCCACGGTGACCGCGCTTCAGGGCCTTCAGCGCCCCGAGGAGATCGCGGCCCGTCGTGGCCTGCCGCTGGAGGACGTTGCTCCCGCCGCTCTGCTGCGGGCGCGTGCAGGGGTGACCGCGTAATGGCGCACCTCAAGATCACGCAGACGAAGTCCTTCATCGGTAGCAAGCAGAATCACCGCGACACCCTTCGTTCGCTGGGCCTCAAGCGGCTCAACGACGTGGTTGTCAAGGAGGACCGTCCCGAGTTCCGCGGCATGGTGCACACCGTCCGCCACCTCGTGACGGTTGAGGAGGTCGACTGACATGGCGGAAAACAACCCGCTGAAGGTCCACAACCTCCGGCCCGCCCCGGGTGCCAAGACCGCCAAGACCCGTGTCGGTCGTGGTGAGGCGTCCAAGGGTAAGACCGCTGGTCGTGGTACCAAGGGCACGAAGGCCCGTTACCAGGTTCCGGAGCGCTTCGAGGGCGGGCAGATGCCCCTCCACATGCGCCTCCCGAAGCTGAAGGGCTTCAAGAACCCCGCCCACAAGCAGTTCCAGGTCGTGAACCTGGACAAGCTGGCCGCGCTCTACCCGCAGGGTGGCGAGGTCACGGTGGCCGATCTGGTCGCCAAGGGCGCGGTGCGCAAGAACGAGCTCGTCAAGGTGCTCGGCGCCGGCGAGGTCTCCGTGGCGCTGCAGGTTTCGGTTGACGCCGTTTCCGGCTCCGCCAAGGAGAAGATCGCCGCTGCCGGCGGCAGCGTGACCGAGCTCATCTGAGCTGTTCGGTTCAACTGACCGGGGATGCCCATCGATTGGGGCATCCCCGGTTGGTCGTTCCACGGGGGTTCCGTCGCCGGTAAGGTGGCATGGACCGTTATTTCCGGGGCCCCGGCCCCGGCCCCCGCCGCGCGGACCGATTTCCGCACGGTTGTGGCCGCCAAGTATTCGTCGATCCTCAAGACCGTCACCTCCCGCATTCGAGGCGGGAGGCGCAGGAGGCACCGTGCTCACCGCGTTCGCCCGAGCGTTCAAGACGCCCGACCTGCGCAAGAAGCTGCTGTTCACGTTGGGCATCGTTGTGCTCTACCGGATCGGCGCACATGTCCCGGTCCCCGGGGTGAACTACGCGAACGTCGAGACCTGCATGAAGCAGGCCGGCGGCAACAGCGGGTTGTTCGCCCTGGTGAACATGTTCAGCGGTGGTGCGCTGCTGCAGATCACGATCTTCGCGCTGGGGATCATGCCGTACATCACGGCGAGCATCATCCTCCAGCTGCTGACCGTGGTGATCCCGCGGCTGGAGGCCCTCAAGAAAGAGGGGCAGTCCGGCCAGGCGAAGATCACCCAGTACACCCGCTATCTGACCGTGGCGCTCGCCATCCTGCAGGGCACCGGCCTGGTGGCCACCGCCCGCAGCGGCGCGCTCTTCCAGAGCTGCCCGGTCGCCAGTGAGATCGTGCCCAGCGACTCGATCTTCACCACCATCACCATGGTCATCACGATGACCGCCGGCACCGGCCTGATCATGTGGCTCGGTGAGCTCGTGACCGACCGCGGCATCGGCAACGGCATGTCGATCCTGATGTTCATCTCGATCGCCGCCGGCTTCCCGGGCGCGCTGTGGCAGATCAAGCTCCAGGGCAAGCTGGCCGACGGCTGGATCGAGTTCTTCGCCGTCATCGCGGTCGGCCTGGCGATGGTCGCCCTGGTGGTCTTCGTCGAGCAGGCCCAGCGGCGCATCCCTGTGCAGTACGCGAAGCGGATGATCGGCCGCCGGTCCTATGGCGGTACGTCCACGTACATCCCGCTCAAGGTGAATCAGGCGGGTGTGATTCCCGTCATCTTCGCGTCATCGCTGCTCTACATTCCAGCCCTCATCGCACAGTTCAGCGGGTCGAAGGCGGCATGGGCGACGTGGATCGCCACCAACTTCACCAAGGGAAATCACCCGGTTTACATCGTTACGTACTTCCTGCTGATCGTGTTCTTCGCCTTCTTCTACGTGGCCATCAGCTTCAACCCCGAAGAAGTTGCCGACAACATGAAGAAGTATGGTGGCTTCATCCCGGGTATCCGGGCTGGTCGCCCGACGGCCGAGTACCTCAGCTACGTGCTCAACCGGATCACGTGGCCGGGCTCGCTGTACCTGGGGCTGATCGCGCTCGTACCAACAGTGGCGTTGGTGCTTTTCAACGCGAACCAGAACTTCCCGTTCGGCGGGACGAGCATCCTCATCATCGTGGGTGTGGGCCTGGAGACCGTGAAGCAGATCGAGAGCCAGCTTCAGCAGCGCAACTACGAAGGGTTCCTCCGCTGATGCGAATCGTCCTCGTCGGACCCCCGGGGGCCGGCAAGGGTACGCAGGCTGCGTACCTTGCCAAGAACCTCGCGATCCCGCACATCTCCACGGGGGACCTGTTCCGCGCCAACATCAGTCAGGGCACGCCCCTGGGTGTCGAGGCGAAGTCATACATGGACGCCGGCAACCTGGTCCCGGACTCGGTGACCATCGGGATGGCCGAGGACCGTATGGAGCAGGCCGACGCCGCCGAGGGTTTCCTTCTGGACGGCTTCCCGCGCAACCTCGGCCAGGCCGAGGCGCTGGACGAGTACCTCAAGAACAGCGGCCTCAAGCTGGACGCCGTTCTGGACCTGGAGGTCCCCGAGGAGGAGGTCGTCAAGCGGATCGCCGGCCGGCGCATCTGCCGCAACGACTCCAGCCATGTCTTCCACGCGGAGTACAACAAGCCCAAGGCCGAGGGCGTCTGCGACGTCTGCGGCGGCGAGCTGTACCAGCGCGACGACGACCGCGAGGCGACCGTCCGCAAGCGGCTGGAGGTCTACCACACGGAGACCGAGCCGATCATCGACTACTACAAGGACCAGGATCTGGTCGTCACGATCCCGGCCCTCGGCAAGGTCGAAGAGGTCACCAAGCGCGCGATGGACGCCCTCCAGCGCGGCGAATAAGCAGCAGGCCGACGGCCGCGGTGCCCCTGGCGGGTACCGCGGCCGCGGTGTATCCGGGGTGCGCCGGTCCGGCTTCCGAACGGTTACCGTAGGCATCGACCATCGAGTGAGAGACCACAGCGGCGGTCGGCCGGCCCCGCGGGAGCGGCGGCGGCCCAGCCGCGAAGGAAGGCCGTAATGGTGGAGATCAAGACCCCCGAGCAGATCGCGAAGATGCGCGAGGCGGGGCTGGTGGTCGCCGCCATCCACGCGGCCACCCGGAAGGCCGCGGTGCCCGGCGCCACGACCAAGGACCTGGACGACGCGGCACGCGCGGTGCTCGCCGATCACGGAGCGAAGTCGAACTTCCTCGGGTACGGGGGCTTCCCCGCGACGATCTGCACCTCGGTGAACGACGTCGTGGTCCATGGCATCCCGGACAGCGAAACGGTCCTGCAAGACGGCGACATCATCTCCATCGACTGCGGCGCGATCATCGACGGCTGGCACGGCGACGCGGCCTACACGGCCTTCGTCGGCACCGGTCACTCCGAGGAGCTGATCGAGCTCAGCCGGGTCACCGAGGAGTCGATGTGGGCGGGCATCGCGGCGGTCGCCAAGGGCAACCGGCTGGTCGACATCTCCAAGGCGATCGAGGGCTACATCCGCCGCCAGCCGCGGCCGGCCGGCGGTAAGTACGGCATCGTCGAGGACTACGGCGGCCACGGCATCGGCTCGCAGATGCACATGGACCCGCACCTGCTGAACTACGTCGACCGCAAGCGCGGCCGCGGCCCCAAGCTGGTGCCCGGCTTCTGCATCGCCATCGAGCCGATGGTCAACCTCGGCACGGCCAAGACCCACGTCCTGGACGACGACTGGACGGTCAAGTCGAACGACGGCAGCTGGTCCTCGCACTGGGAGCACTCGGTCGCGCTGACCGAGGAGGGCCCGCTGGTGCTCACCGCCCCGGACGGCGGCAAGGCCAAGCTGGCCGAGCTGGGGATCACGGTCGCCCCCGACCCCGCCGCACGGTCGTAAGGACCCGGTGGAGACACCCCGCGGACGGGCCGGAGCGGGGCGCGCGGCGCCCTGGGCGCGTAAGGATCACTCGCCGTGGGCAATAATGCTGGATTCGTCTTTTCCCAGGCACTGACGTAGACTGACGCGTCGGCTCTCGTGCATCCGTATGCCCTCTTGGTTGAGGGCGTGAGGCGAGAGAGTCGATCAAGGTAGCCGATTCGAAGGGCGAAGCGTGGCCAAGAAGCAAGGTGCCATCGAGATCGAGGGCACCGTGATCGAGTCCCTCCCGAACGCCATGTTCAAGGTGGAGCTCCAGAACGGTCACAAGGTCCTCGCGCACATCAGCGGCAAGATGCGGATGCACTACATCCGTATCCTCCCGGATGACCGGGTCGTCGTGGAGCTCTCTCCCTACGACCTGACGCGTGGCCGGATCGTCTACCGCTACAAGTAGATCTTGTCGCCGCCCCGCTCTCCCGTGGGGTGACGGCACTGACCCGGAGAACCTCACATCCCATGAAGGTCAAGCCGAGCGTCAAGAAGATCTGCGACAAGTGCAAGGTGATCCGCCGCCACGGCCGGGTCATGGTCATCTGCGACAACCTGCGCCACAAGCAGCGCCAGGGCTGACGCACGCCGACCACCTGCATTTCGCAGTTTTCGCGCGACGCAAGCACATACGTACATACGCAGTCACCCGACCCCCGCATCTCTCGCGTGGGACGACACCCCCGGCTCGGAGGCCGGGGACCCGGCTCGTAATTCTCCAGAGTCTTACGGGAACGGTGCTGCGGAAGACCTCCGAATAGCCATCAGGAGCCACATCAATGGCACGCCTCGCAGGCGTTGATCTCCCGCGCGAAAAGCGCGTGGAGGTCGCCCTCACCTACGTCTTCGGTATCGGGCGGACGCTCTCGCAGCAGACCCTTGCCGCCACCGGCGTGGACCCGAACACCCGGGTTCGCGACCTGGCCGAGGAAGACCTGATCAAGATCCGCGAATTCGTGGACAACAACCTCAAGACCGAGGGTGACCTCCGTCGCGAGATCCAGGCCGACATCCGCCGCAAGGTGGAGATCGGCTGCTACCAGGGTCTGCGTCACCGTCGTGGTCTGCCGGTGCACGGTCAGCGCACCAGCACGAACGCCCGTACCCGCAAGGGTCCGCGTCGCGCGATCGCCGGCAAGAAGAAGCCGGGCAAGAAGTAGTCCTCAGCAGGACGCTCACCAGCGGTCTTCGCTGTAGGACCGACCACCTCCACGGGAGTAATGAATGCCTCCGAAGGGCCGTACGGCCGGCGCCAAGAAGGTGCGCCGCAAGGAGAAGAAGAACGTTGCCCACGGGCACGCTCACATCAAGAGCACGTTCAACAACACGATCGTCTCGATCACGGACCCCACGGGCAACGTGATCTCTTGGGCCTCTGCCGGCCACGTCGGCTTCAAGGGCTCGCGCAAGTCCACCCCCTTCGCCGCGCAGATGGCCGCCGAGTCGGCCGCCCGTCGCGCGCAGGAGCACGGCATGCGCAAGGTCGACGTCTTCGTCAAGGGTCCCGGCTCCGGCCGTGAGACCGCGATCCGCTCCCTCCAGGCCACCGGCCTCGAGGTGGGTTCGATCCAGGACGTCACGCCCACTCCGCACAACGGATGCCGCCCGCCCAAGCGTCGCCGCGTCTGACCACCCTGAAGTAGGAGACAACTAGACAATGGCGCGTTACACCGGGGCCGACTGCAAGCGTTGCCGTCGGGAGAAGCAGAAGCTCTTCCTCAAGGGGAGCAAGTGCGAGAGCGCGAAGTGTCCGATCGAGATCCGTCCTTACCCCCCGGGTGAGCACGGTCGCGGGCGCACCAAGGACAGCGAGTACCTGCTCCAGCTTCGTGAGAAGCAGAAGTGCAGCCGTATCTACGGTGTCCTTGAGAAGCAGTTCGTGAACTACTACAAGGAAGCGAACCAGAAGACCGGCAAGACCGGTGAGAACCTTCTGCGCATCCTTGAGACCCGCCTCGACAACGTGGTCTACCGGGCCGGCTTCGCCAAGTCCCGCGACCACGCCCGTCAGCTGGTGCGTCACGGACACATCACCGTGAACGGCCGCAAGACCGACATTCCGTCGGCCCGCGTGGCCGTGAACGACATCGTCGAGGTCCGCGAGGGCTCTCGGAACCTGACCCCCTTCGAGGTGGCCAAGGCCGAGGCCGGCGAGAAGACGGTTCCGGCCTGGCTGGAAGCGATTCCGTCGAACCTGCGGATCCTCGTGCACAGCATGCCCGAGCGCCAGGTGATCGACACCCAGGTGCAGGAGCAGCTGATCGTTGAGCTCTACTCCAAGTAAGAGCTGACCGGTGGGGGCGGTACGGAGCGTAATGCGCCGTGCCGCCCGTACCCTTGTCAGTACAGCGGGCGTCAAATAGCGGGCGTCCACGACTGAAGGATCGAACACCATGCTGATTGCTCAGCGTCCCTCGTTGACCGAAGAGGTCGTCGACGAATACCGCTCCCGGTTCGTGATCGAGCCGCTGGAGCCGGGCTTCGGCTACACCCTCGGCAACTCCCTGCGTCGCACCCTCCTCTCCTCGATCCCCGGTGCTGCCGTGACCAGCATCCGGATCGACGGTGTCCTGCACGAGTTCACCACCGTGCCGGGCGTCAAGGAGGACGTCACCGACCTGATCCTCAACATCAAGCAGCTGGTCGTCTCCTCGGAGCACGACGAGCCCGTCGTGATGTACCTGCGCAAGCAGGGCCCGGGTCTGGTCACCGCCGCGGACATCGCCCCGCCGGCCGGCGTCGAGGTGCACAACCCCGACCTGGTCCTCGCCACGCTCAACGGCAAGGGCAAGCTGGAGATGGAGCTGACCGTCGAGCGCGGCCGCGGCTACGTCTCCGCCGTCCAGAACAAGCAGGTGGGCCAGGAGATCGGCCGTATCCCGGTCGACTCCATCTACTCGCCGGTGCTCAAGGTCACCTACAAGGTCGAGGCGACCCGTGTCGAGCAGCGCACCGACTTCGACAAGCTGATCGTCGACGTCGAGACCAAGCAGGCCATGCGCCCGCGTGACGCCATGGCGTCGGCCGGTAAGACCCTGGTCGAGCTGTTCGGTCTGGCCCGCGAGCTCAACATCGACGCCGAGGGCATCGACATGGGCCCGTCCCCCACGGACGCCGCCCTCGCCGCCGACCTGGCGCTGCCGATCGAGGAGCTGGAGCTCACGGTCCGCTCCTACAACTGCCTCAAGCGTGAGGGCATCCACTCCGTGGGTGAGCTCGTGGCGCGCTCCGAGGCCGACCTGCTCGACATCCGCAACTTCGGTGCGAAGTCGATCGACGAGGTCAAGGCGAAGCTGGCCGGCATGGGCCTGGCCCTCAAGGACAGCCCGCCCGGATTCGACCCGACCGCCGCGGCGGACGCGTTTGGCGCCGACGACGACGCCGATGCGGGTTTCGTGGAGACCGAGCAGTACTGAGCCTGCGGGTTCGTTGTGCCTGAGGCTTTGTCCTCAAGCGCCGGACGGGCTGATTTTTTTGAATCTTCCGCGGGGCGGCCGCCTCGTGGGAACTGACACCGGTACCTGATACGGCCGGTGCAGCAATGAAGGAGAAACACCATGCCGAAGCCCGCCAAGGGTGCCCGTCTGGGCGGCAGCGCGGCGCACGAGCGTCTCATGCTGCGCAACCTGGCCACCGCGCTCTTCGAGCACGGCCGCATCACGACGACCGAGGCCAAGGCCCGCCGTCTGCGTCCGTACGCCGAGCGTCTGGTGACCAAGGCGAAGAAGGCGGACCTGCACAACCGCCGCCAGGTCATGCAGCTGATCTCGGACAAGAGCGTCGTCCACACGCTCTTCACCGAGATCGCCCCGCGGTTCGAGAACCGTCCGGGTGGCTACACCCGCATCACCAAGATCGGTAACCGCCGTGGCGACAACGCGCCCATGGCCGTCATCGAGCTGGTGGAGGCCCTGACCGTGGCCCAGCAGGCCACCGGTGAGGCCGAGGCCGCGACCAAGCGTGCCGCCAAGGACGCCGAGGCCGCCCCGGCGACCGAGGCGACCGAGGAGTCGAAGGACGCCTGAGTCCTGCCGTGCGTGAGCGGGTCCGCCCTTCGGGGCGGGCCCGCTTTCGTGTGTGCGGGGCCGTCCGGGGCGTGAGGGAGGATGGCTGTCGTGAGTGACGAAGTGGAGCCCGGGTTCGTACGGGTGCGGCTGGACCTGTCGTACGACGGAGCGGAGTTCTCCGGCTGGGCCAAGCAGCCCGGCGGCCGGCGGACCGTGCAGGGAGAGATCGAGGACGCGCTGCGGACCGTGACGCGGTCCGAGGAGACCCATGAGCTGACCGTCGCCGGGCGGACGGACGCGGGGGTGCACGCGCGCGGCCAGGTGGCGCACGTCGACCTGCCGGCCGAGGTGTGGGCCGCGCACGCGGACAAGCTGCTGCGGCGGCTGGCCGGGCGGCTGCCGAAGGACGTGCGGGTGTGGCAGGTCAGCGAGGCGCCGTACGGCTTCAACGCGCGGTTCTCGGCCGTCTGGCGGCGCTATGCCTACCGGGTCACCGACCACCACGGGGGCGTGGACCCGCTGCTGCGCAGCCATGTGCTGTGGCACGACTGGGAGCTGGACGTCGACGCCATGAACGAGGCGTCGCGGCCGCTGCTGGGGGAGCACGACTTCGCGGCGTACTGCAAGCGGCGGGAGGGCGCGACGACGATCCGCACGCTGCAGCGGCTCAGCTGGGAGCGGGGCGCGGACGGGATCATCACGGCGACCGTGCGGGCCGACGCCTTCTGCCACAACATGGTGCGCTCGCTGGTCGGCGCGATGCTGTTCGTCGGGGACGGGCACCGGCCGCCGGACTGGCCCGGCAAGGTGCTGGCGGCCGGGGTGCGGGACTCCGCGGTGCACGTCGTGCGGCCGCACGGGCTGACGCTGGAGGAGGTCGGCTATCCGGCCGACGAGCTGCTGATGGCGCGCAACCAGGAGGCGCGGAACAAGCGGACGCTGCCGGGGGGCGGCTGCTGCTGAGGCGGCGGGGCACCCGGCCCGGCGGGGGCGCCGCCCGCCCCGCGGGCGGCGCCACCGGTCGGCGTCAGGAGTGGCCGGCCTTGCGCCGGGCTTCCTTGAGCTGGCGCTCGGCGGCCTTCGCGGCCTGGTCCTTGCCGCGCTGGGTGATCTGGGCGAAGGCGTAGGCCCCGCCGTCCCGGGCGATCTGCCGGGCCCTGGTCTCGGAGCCGGTGACGTCCTTGCCGTTGAGGTAGCCGGCGATCGTGAAGTAGGCGTAGCGGCCGGTGGCGTTGGTCGCCATCCGGCACTTGGTGCCCTGGCAGAAGTCCGACGGGACGCCGCCGCCGGCCAGCGGCATCAGGTTGGGCCTGCCCTCGTTCATGACCTTGGCGGCCCGGGCGGGCGAGTCGAAGACCGCGACGCCGATGGTGACCGCGACGCCGCCCTTGGAGTACGTGGCCCTCAGCAGCTGCTTGCAGCCGTTGTGGGACAGCGAGGAGACCAGCGCGCCCTGGGCCGCGGCGGTGCAGTCCTTGGTGGTGGCGGTCGCGGTGCGCGGGTAGCTGTGCTCGCCGACGACCATGGTCTTCTGCGGGAAGAGGGTGGCCGGGGTGAGCGGCGCGGTGTCCTTCTTCGGGTCGGTGATGTAGTCCCGCGGGTTCGGCGGGGGCGGCACCGAGACGTCGGGGAAGGACGGCTTGTCGTCCGGCGCCGCGGCCTGGTCGGACGCGGTGGGAGCCGCCGTCGGCCCGCCGCCCGCCGAGCCGCCGCCGCTGGCCATGACGGCCGCGGTCACGATGCCGGCCACCGCGAGGGTCGCCAGGGCGCCGCCGCCGATCCACAGCCGGCGTTTGCGGCGGGCCTGCGCCTCGCTCTCCTCGGCGAGCGCGCCCCAGTCCGGCGTGGACGACGAAGAACCCCCGGGGCCGTCGAACGGCCCCCCTTGCCCAAAGCTCATGCCGCGCATCCTAATCGGGTTGGTGGAACGCGGAACGACCGGTGACAATCGCGCTCATGGGACATCTTGAGGCCGGGCATCTGGAGTACTACCTGCCGGACGGGAGGGTCCTGCTGGGAGATGTGTCCTTCCGTGTGGGCGAGGGCGCGTCGGTCGCACTGGTGGGAGCCAACGGCGCCGGGAAGACGACGCTGCTGCGGCTGATCGCGGGGGAGCTGCAGCCGCACGGCGGGGCGGTGACGGTCAGCGGCGGGCTGGGGGTGATGCCGCAGTTCGTGGGCTCGGTGCGGGACGAACGCACGGTGCGTGACCTGCTGGTCTCGGTGGCGCAGCCCCGGATCAGGGAGGCGGCCGCGGCGGTGGACGCCGCCGAGCTGGCCATGATGAGCGCCGAGGGCGACGACGAGGCCGCGCAGATGGGCTACGCGCAGGCGCTCAGCGACTGGGCCGAGGCGCGCGGCTACGAGGCCGAGACGGTCTGGGACATGTGCACGATGGCGGCGCTGGGGATGCCGTACGAGAAGGCGCAGTGGCGGCAGGTGCGCACGCTGTCCGGGGGCGAGCAGAAGCGGCTGGTGCTGGAGTCGCTGCTGCGCGGCACCGACGAGGTGCTGCTGCTGGACGAGCCGGACAACTATCTGGACGTCCCCGGCAAGCGCTGGCTGGAGGAGCAGCTGCGCACCACCCGCAAGACCGTGTTGTTCGTCTCCCACGACCGGGAGCTGCTGGCCCGGGCCGCGGAGAAGATCGTCAGCGTCGAGCCGGGCCCGGCGGGCTCCGACGTCTGGGTGCACGGCGGCGGCTTCGGCACGTACCACGCCGCGCGCAAGGAGCGCTTCGCCCGCTTCGAGGAGCTGCGGCGGCGCTGGGACGAGAAGCACGCGCAGCTGAAGAAGCTGGTGGTCTCGCTGCGGCAGGCCGCCTCGGTCAGCCATGAGCTGGCCTCGCGCTATGCGGCGGCGCAGACCCGGCTGCGGAAGTTCGAGGAGGCCGGGCCGCCGCCGGAGCCGCCGCGCGAGCAGGACATCACGATGCGGCTGCGCGGCGGGCGCACCGGCGTCCGGGCGGTGACCTGCGAGGACCTGGAGCTGACCGGTCTGATGCGCCCGTTCGACCTGGAGATCTTCTACGGCGAGCGGGTCGCGGTGCTGGGCTCCAACGGCTCGGGCAAGTCCCACTTCCTGCGGCTGCTGGCCGGGGACACCGACCGCCCCGTGCCGCACACCGGCAGCTGGAAGCTGGGCGCCCGGGTGGTCCCCGGCCACTTCGCCCAGACGCACGCCCACCCCGAGCTGATGGGCCGCCCGCTGCTCGACATCCTGTGGACCGAGCATGCCAGGGACAAGGGCCAGGCCATGTCGGCGCTGCGCCGCTACGAGCTGGAGAAGCAGGCCGAGCAGCGCTTCGAGCGGCTCTCCGGCGGCCAGCAGGCCCGCTTCCAGATCCTGCTGCTGGAGCTGGCCGGCACCACCGCCCTGCTGCTCGACGAGCCCACGGACAACCTGGACCTGGAGTCCGCTGAGGCGCTCCAGGAGGGGCTGGAGGCGTACGAGGGCACGGTGGTGGCGGTGACCCACGACCGGTGGTTCGCGAAGGCCTTCGACCGGTTCCTGGTGTTCGGGTCGGACGGGCTGGTGCGGGAGACCGCCGAGCCGGTGTGGGACGAGCGCCGGGTGGAGCGCAAGCGGTAGCGGCGGGCGGCGGCGGGCGCCGGGCGGCGGATGCCCGCCGTAGGGCGGGGGGTACCGACGGTGACCGGGCGGAAGGCGGCGGCCCGGAACCGTACGCCGGTTCGGGGCGTGTTTTGACCCCACTGGGGACGGCCCGGTATTCTGCCAGTTCGTTATGCGTATTGGCTTGCTCTATCTCACGTGAGGGGCCCTTACGCCGGTCCCTGGGCCGATAACCAGCGGCGGACGATCGGGTTGCGTCACCCGTAGTGCCGCCCTGCTGTGTGTCAGCCACGGCGACCAGTACAGGACCCATTCACTCAGAAGCGAAGGCTAAGACGTGCGTACGTTCAGCCCCAAGCCCGGCGATGTCCAGCGCCAGTGGCACATCATTGACGCGCAGGACGTTGTCCTGGGCCGTCTGGCCACCCAGGCCGCGTCCCTCCTGCGGGGCAAGCACAAGCCGGTCTACGCGCCGCACGTTGACATGGGTGACTTCGTCATCATCGTCAACGCCGACAAGGTGCACCTGTCCGGCAACAAGCGGACCCAGAAGATGGCCTACCGTCACTCCGGCTTCCCGGGTGGTCTGCGCTCCGTCCGCTACGACGAGCTGCTCGACAAGAACCCCGAGAAGGCCGTCGAGAAGGCCATCAAGGGCATGCTCCCCAAGAACACCCTCGGCCGTCAGATGCTCTCGAAGCTGAAGGTCTACGCGGGTGCCGAGCACCCGCACGCTGCGCAGCAGCCGGTCCCGTTCGAGATCACCCAGGTCGCGCAGTAAGTCCGGCCACCCCCTAAGACGACAGAGAATTCTGAGGAGCATCGTGGCTGAGACCACCCCCGAGACCCCGCTGGACGAGGTCGAGGAGTACACCACCGAGACCGAGGTCGTGGAGTCGGAGTACACCTCCGAGTCCCTCGCGTCCCGCTTCGGCGACCCGCAGCCGGCGGCCGGCCTGGGCCGTCGCAAGAACGCCATCGCCCGCGTCCGGATCGTCCCGGGCACCGGCCAGTGGAAGATCAACGGTCGCACCCTTGAGGGCTACTTCCCCAACAAGGTGCACCAGCAGGAAGTCAACGAGCCCTTCAAGGTGCTCGAGCTCGACAACCGCTACGACGTCGTGGCCCGCATCTCCGGCGGCGGCATCTCCGGCCAGGCCGGTGCGCTGCGCCTGGGCGTGGCCCGTGCGCTGAACGAGGCGGACGTGGACAACAACCGCGGCGCGCTGAAGAAGGCCGGGTTCCTCAAGCGTGACGACCGTGCGGTCGAGCGCAAGAAGGCCGGTCTGAAGAAGGCCCGCAAGGCGCCGCAGTACAGCAAGCGCTAACCGCGCGCTGCTCCATGCAGCCCTTGGCGTACGCCCCGGTGGCACCTCCGTGCTGCCGGGGCGTTCGGCTATCCGGGACCGGACGCGTATACCTGGACGTACATCTCTGGTCCAAGCTCATCTACTCGGAGGACACCAGTGGGACGACTCTTCGGCACGGACGGTGTGCGCGGTGTCGCCAATGCGGACCTGACGGCGGAGCTGGCGCTCGGTCTGTCGGTCGCTGCGGCGCACGTGCTCGCCGAAGCGGGCACCTTCGAAGGTCACCGGCCGGTGGCCGTGGTCGGGCGCGATCCACGCGCTTCCGGGGAATTCCTGGAGGCCGCGGTCGTCGCGGGCCTGGCCAGCGCCGGGGTGGACGTGCTGCGGGTGGGCGTGCTCCCGACCCCGGCGGTCGCGTATCTGACCGGCTCGCTCGGTGCGGACCTCGGTGTGATGCTCTCGGCCAGCCACAACCCGATGCCCGACAACGGCATCAAGTTCTTCGCCCGCGGCGGCCACAAGCTCGCCGACGAGCTGGAGGACCGGATCGAGCGGACCTACCGCGCGCACAGCTCCGGTGAGCCCTGGGAGCGGCCGACCGGCGCCGGCGTGGGCCGGGTCACCGTCTACGACGAGGGCTTCGACAACTATGTCGCGCACCTCGTCGGTGTCCTGCCCAACCGCCTGGACGGGCTGAAGATCGTCATCGACGGCGCGCACGGCGCGGCGGCGCGGGTCTCGCCCGAGGCGTTCGCCCGGGCCGGCGCCGATGTCATCACCCTCGGCACCGAGCCCGACGGCCTGAACATCAACGACGGCTGCGGCTCCACCCACCTCGCGCTGCTGCGCGCGGCCGTCGTCGAGCACGGCGCCGACCTGGGTGTCGCCCACGACGGCGACGCGGACCGCTGCCTGGCCGTGGACCGCGAGGGCAACGAGGTCGACGGGGACCAGATCCTGGCGGTGCTGGCGCTGGGGATGCGCGAGGCCGGCACGCTGCGCCAGAACACCGTGGTCGCCACCGTCATGTCGAACCTGGGCTTCAAGCTGGCCATGGAGCGCGCGGGCATCGAGCTGATCCAGACGGCGGTCGGCGACCGCTACGTCCTGGAGGAGATGAAGGCGCACGGCTTCGCGCTGGGCGGCGAGCAGTCCGGGCACGTCATCGTGCTGGACCACGCCACCACCGGTGACGGCACGCTGACCGGTCTGATGCTGGCCGCGCGGGTCGCCGCGACCGGGCGTCCGCTGGCCGAGCTGGCGGGCGTCATGGAGCGGCTGCCGCAGATCCTGATCAACGTCCCCGACGTCGACAAGGCGCGGGTGGCCACCTCGCCGGAGCTGACCGCGGCGGTCACCGAGGCGGAGCGGGAGCTGGGCGCGACCGGGCGGGTGCTGCTGCGGCCCTCCGGCACGGAGCCGCTGGTGCGCGTGATGGTGGAGGCGGCCGACATCGAGCAGGCCCGGGCGGTCGCCGGACGGCTGGCCGACGCGGTCAAGTCCGCACTGGGCTGAGCGCGGCGGGGTGCTTTTGCGGGCGGGTTCCTGACGGTGGTCGGGGGCCCGCCCGCTCGCATCGGCGGCGCCGCCGGGGTCCGTGGCCGGTGGCCGTTCAGAGCTTGCGCAGTGACAGCCGCTGCACCTTGTGGTCCGGCCCCTTGCGCAGGACCAGGTTCGCGCGGCCGCGGGTCGGGGCCACGTTCTGCTGCAGGTTGGGCTTGTTGATGGTCCGCCACATCTTCCGGGCGTAGTCGAGGGCCTCGTCCTCGGAGACCTGGGTGTACTTGCGGAAGTACGAGAACGGGTTCTGGAAGGCGGTCTCGCGCAGCTTGCGGAAGCGGCCGAGGTACCACCGCTCGATGTCCTCGGTGCGGGCGTCGACGTAGACGGAGAAGTCGAAGAAGTCGGCGAGGCCCAGGCGGGTGCGGCCGTCCTTGCCGGGCAGCGCCGGCTGGAGGACGTTCAGCCCCTCGACGATGAGGATGTCCGGGCGGCGTACGGTCAGCCGCTCGTCGGGCACGATGTCGTAGATCAGGTGGGAGTAGACGGGCGCGGAGACCTCGGCCCGGCCGGACTTCACGTCCGCGACGAAGCGGGTCAGCGCCCGCCGGTCGTAGGACTCCGGGAAGCCCTTGCGGGACATCAGGCCGCGCCGGTGCAGCTCGGCGTTGGGGAAGAGGAACCCGTCGGTGGTGACCAGCTCCACCCGCGGGTGCTCGGGCCAGCGGGCCAGCAGGGCCTGGAGCAGCCGGGCGGTGGTGGACTTGCCGACCGCCACGCTGCCGGCGACCCCGATGACGAAGGGGGTGCCGGTCTGCGGGCCGCCGCCGGCGTCGCCGAGGAAGGTGTTGAGCGCGCCGCGCAGATTGCTGGTGGCGCCGACGTAGAGGTTGAGCAGCCGGGACAGCGGGAGGTAGACGTCGCGCACCTCGTCGAGGTCGATGACGTCGCCGAGCCCCCGCAGCCGTTCGACCTCGTCGGCCGTCAGGGGCAGCGGGGTCTTCTCCCGCAGGGCGCTCCACTGCGCGCGCGTCAGATCGACGTACGGGGAGCTGTCGGCGCGGCGTCGTTGCTGCGGATCGGTCGTCGAGGGCACGCGCCCATTGTGCTCAGGCGTCATGTGCCGTTCACCTCCGGGTGCCAGGCTGACGTCTGCGAGGGGGGTTGTGCCTGTCAGGGCGGGCTTGGGTGCATCTCCACCTCGCTGTCTGTACCCGAATGGATATTGCCCGGTACGGTCGGTGGCGGGGACACGCCCGCCCAGGGCCGTGGACGACGCAAGGGGGCACGTGTGGGAGCGCGTAAGGCCGGTCTGCTGGGACAGCGACCGTGGGGGAGGACCGTGAGCGCGGTCCGGGGCCGGGGTACGAAGGCCGCGTCGGACTGTTTCGCCGCGCGGGTGTACGCCGAGCTGGCGGAGGATCTGCCGGACGAGGACCTGGGTGAGGACCTCGGCGATTTCCTGGAGCGCTACGAGCCGGTCAGCGGGCTCGGCGTGGACGCGGAGGCGGACGAGGAGTTCCTGGAGACGGTGCGCGAGGCGCACGACCGGATAGCGCTCGGGTACTGACCCGCGGGCCGGTTCTCCGGCCGTGACCCGCCGCGACGTGACGCTGCGGACCGTGCAGGCCCGCAGCGTACGCTGCCCCCATGTGCGGAATCGTGGGATATGTGGGCGGGCAGAGCGCCCTGGATGTCGTCCTGGCCGGGCTGAAGCGGCTGGAGTACCGCGGCTACGACTCGGCGGGCGTGGCCGTGCTCGCCGACGGCGGACTGGCCGCGGCCAGAAAGGCCGGCAAACTCGCCAATCTGGAGAAGGAGCTGGCGGACCGTCCGCTGCCCGCGGGCGCGGCCGGTATCGGGCACACCCGGTGGGCCACCCACGGCGCGCCCACCGACGCCAACGCCCATCCGCATCTGGACAACGCCGGCCGGGTCTGCGTCGTGCACAACGGCATCATCGAGAACTTCGCCGCCCTGCGCGCCGAACTCACCGACCGCGGGCATGAGTTGACATCCGAGACGGACACCGAGGCGGTGGCCCATCTGCTGGCCGAGGCCTATTCGTCCTGCGGGGAGCTGGCCGAGGCGATGCGGCAGGTGTGCCGGCGGCTGGAGGGCGCCTTCACGCTGGTCGCGGTGCATGCCGACGAGCCGGACGTGGTGGTCGGGGCGCGCCGCAACTCGCCGCTGGTGGTGGGTGTCGGGGACGGCGAGGCCTTTCTCGCCTCGGACGTCGCGGCGTTCATCGCGCACACCCGCGAGGCGATCGAGCTGGGCCAGGACCAGGTGGTGGAGCTGCGCCGGGAGGCGGTGACGGTCACCGGCTTCGACGGGGCGCCCGCCGAGGTGCGGGAGTACCACGTCGACTGGGACGCCTCGGCCGCCGAGAAGGGCGGCTACGACTACTTCATGCTCAAGGAGATCGCCGAGCAGCCGAAGGCCGTCGCGGACACCCTGCTGGGCCGGATCGACGCCTCGGGGGTGCTGTCCCTGGACGAGGTGCGGATCCCGCCGGAGGTGCTGCGCGAGGTCGACAAGGTCGTCATCGTGGCGTGCGGGACGGCGTACCACGCGGGGATGATCGCCAAGTACGCGATCGAGCACTGGACGCGGATCCCCTGCGAGACCGAGCTGGCCAGCGAGTTCCGCTACCGCGACCCGATCCTGGACCGGCACACCCTGGTCATCGCCATCAGCCAGTCCGGCGAGACCATGGACACCCTGATGGCGCTGCGGCACGCCCGTGAGCAGGGCGCGAAGGTGCTCGCCATCTGCAACACCAACGGGTCGACCATCCCGCGGGAGTCGGACGCGGTGCTGTACACCCACGCCGGGCCCGAGGTCGCGGTGGCGTCCACGAAGGCGTTCCTGACCCAGCTGGTGGCCTGCTACCTGGTGGCGCTGTACGTGGCGCAGGTGCGGGGCACGAAGTGGGGGGACGAGATCCGGGCCGTGGTGCGCGAACTCGCCGCCATCGGCACCCAGGTCGAGCAGGTGCTCGGCACGATGGAGCCGGTACGGGAGCTGGCGCGCAGCCTCGCCGACAAGAACACGGTGCTCTTCCTCGGCCGGCACGTGGGCTATCCGGTGGCGCTGGAGGGCGCGCTGAAGCTCAAGGAACTCGCGTACATGCACGCGGAGGGCTTCGCGGCCGGCGAGCTGAAGCACGGGCCGATCGCGCTGATCGAGCAGGATCTGCCGGTGGTGGTGGTCGTGCCGTCGCCGCGCGGGCGGTCCGTGCTGCACGACAAGATCGTGTCCAACATCCAGGAGATCCGGGCCCGCGGCGCGCGGACCATCGTGATCGCGGAGGAGGGCGACGAGACGGTGGTGCCCTACGCCGATCACCTCGTACGGATCCCGCGGACGCCGGTGCTGCTGCAGCCGCTGGTGTCCACGGTGCCGTTGCAGGTCTTCGCCTGCGAGCTGGCCACCGCCCGCGGCAACGAGGTCGACCAGCCGCGCAACCTCGCCAAGTCGGTGACCGTCGAATGATCATCGGGGTGGGGATCGACGTGGCGGAGATCGAGCGCTTCGGGGCGGCGCTGGACCGCACGCCCGAGCTGGCGGGGCGGCTGTTCCTCCCCTCGGAGCTGTGTCTGCCGAGCGGGGAGCGCCGCGGCACCGCCTCGCTGGCGGCCCGGTTCGCCGCGAAGGAGGCGCTGGCCAAGGCGCTGGGGGCGCCGGGCGGGCTGCACTGGAGCGATGCCGAGGTGTACGTCGAGGACAGCGGACAGCCGCGGCTGCGGGTGCGCGGGACGGTCGAGGCGCGCGCCGCGGAACTCGGCGTCCGGTCCTGGCACGTCTCGCTGAGCCATGACGCGGGCGTGGCCTCCGCCGTGGTGATCGCCGAGGGGTGACGCGGTCTCCGGCGGGCGCCGCCGTGGTGCGGCGGGTGGGAAATCCGCCGCACCCCGTCGGCGAGGGGCGAGACTTGGCGTATGAGGACTGCCTACAGCGTGGAGACCGTGCGGGCCGCCGAGCGGGAGCTCATGGCCCGGCTGCCCGAAGGGGCCCTGATGCAGCGGGCCGCGGCCGGACTGGCCGTGGCCTGCGCGGAGTTGCTGGGGCGGGTGTACGGCGCCCGGGTGGTGCTGCTGGTGGGCAGCGGCGACAACGGAGGGGACGCGCTGTACGCCGGCGCCCGGCTGGCGAGGCGGGGGGCCGGGGTGGCGGCCGTGCTGCTGTCGCCCGGGCGGGCCCACTCCGGCGGGCTCGCCGCCCTGCGGTCGGCCGGCGGGCGGGTGTCGGACGACGCGCCGCGGGACCTGGCCCGGGCGGATCTGGTGGTGGACGGCATCGTCGGGATCGGGGGACGCGGCGGACTGCGGCCCGAGGCGGCCCGACTGGCCCGGGTGGCACGGGAGTCGGCGCCGGTGGTGGCCGTCGACCTGCCGAGCGGGGTGGACGCGGACACCGGCGAGGTGAGCGGGGAGGCGGTGCGGGCCGACGCCACGGTGACCTTCGGCGCGTACAAGCCGGGCCTGCTGGTTGACCCGGCGCGGGAGCGGGCCGGCGCGCTGCGGCTGGTGGACATCGGGCTCACGCTGCCCCCGGAGGCCGCCATGGAGGCGTTGCAGCACGCGGACGTGGCACGGCTGCTGCCGCGCCCGTCGGCCGAGAGCGACAAGTACCGGCGGGGCGTGGTGGGCGTGGTCGCCGGGTCCGCGCGGTATCCGGGGGCGGCGGTGCTCGCGGTGGCCGGGGCGCTGCGCGGCGGCGCGGGCGCGGTGCGCTACGTCGGCCCGGCCGCGGACGCGGTCCTGGCCCGCTTCCCGGAGACGCTGGTGCACGCCGGGCCGCCGGACAAGGCCGGGCGGGTGCAGGCATGGGTGATCGGGCCCGGCATCGGGGACGAGTCGGACGCGCTGGAGGACGTGCTGGCGTCGGACGTGCCGGTGCTGGTGGACGCGGACGGGCTGCGGTTCCTGACGCCGCGTCGGGTGCGGGAGCGGGCCGCGCAGACGCTGCTGACGCCGCACGCCGGGGAGGCGGCGGCGCTGCTCGGGTGCGGGCGCGCGGAGGTCGAGGCGGCACGGCTGGCGTCCGTACGGGAGTTGGCGCGGAGCTTCGGCGCCACGGTGCTGCTCAAGGGCTCGACGACGCTGGTCGCGGGGGCCGGCGGCCCGGTGCGGGTGAACCCCACCGGGACGGGCTGGCTGGCGACGGCCGGGAGCGGGGACGTGCTGTCGGGGGTGACGGGCTCGCTGCTCGCCGCGGGGCTGCCGGCCCTGGACGCGGGATCCGTCGGCGCGTATCTGCACGGGCTGGCCGCGCGCCGGGCGGCCGGGCGGGAGGGCGCCCCGATCCTCGCCTCCGAGGTGGCCGCCCATCTGGACGCGGCCTGGCGGGATGTGACGGACTGACAGCTCTCGCGCGAGCGTTACGCCCCGCGGGGGAAAGGGTCGGGCACCAGGGCGAACCTGGCGTCCGGAGGGCTTGTATGACCGCGCGGCCACGGCATGCGTGAGGGCATGAAACGCACCTTTTCGGCGCTGCTGGTCTGCGCCTCGCTGCTCGCCGCCGCCGGACCGTCCGCGGTGGCCGTCGCCCCGCCGTCCGCGCCGTGGCAGGTGACCGGGCTGGTACCGGGCCGCCCGCAGGAGCCGGGCCGGGCGGCCGCGGTCTCCCCGGGAGCGCCGCGGCCGCACCTGGAGTACGTGCCGCGGTCCGGGGCGGTGCGCGGCCTGCGGGAGCCGGCGTGCAGCCGGACGACCGGGCCCTACCAGCGGCAGGCGGAGCGCTATCTGGGGCGCGAGGTGGACGGGCGGCAGAGCCAGGGGGACTGCCGGGCGATCCGGCGCTTCCAGCAGGCGCACCGGATCGCGCCGGCCACCGGCTTCGCCGGGCCGGTCACCGGTGCGACGGTGCGGCTGATGCGGGCCAGGAAGGACCCCAACCGGGCCGGGCACTGCCCCGACACCGCCGAGCGCACGGCCTGCGTCGATCTGGACCGGCAGCTGATGTGGGTGCAGCAGGACGGGCGGGTGATCCTCGACCCGGTCACGATCCGCTCCGGCGCGCCGACGATGGAGACCCGCACCGGGGCGTACCGGATCTATCTGCGCCACCGGCGGCACATCTCGAACCTCTACCACACGGCCATGCCCTACGCGCAGTTCTTCGACCGCGGGGAGGCGCTGCACGGCGTCTACGAGGACATCTACTCCGGACCGGGCTCGCACGGCTGCGTCAACCTCACCATGACGGACGCGCGCCGGGTCTGGGAAGTGCTGAGGAAGGGCGACGTCGTGTACGTCTGGGGGCGGAAACCCAGCGTGTGAGCGTGGTTTTCCCGCCCGTCCCCCGGGGTGTCGCGGTGCCGCCTGCGACACTGAGGGGGATGAACGAGACAGCGAAGCGCGCCCGCGCCACCATCGACCTCGCCGCCGTGCGGTCGAACGTGCGTGCCCTGGGGGACCGCGCACCCCGGGCAGAGCTGATGGCCGTGGTCAAGTCCGACGGCTACGGACACGGGGCGGTGCGCTGTGCGCGCGCCGCCCGTGAGGCCGGCGCGGGCTGGCTGGGTACGGCGCTGCCCGAGGAGGCGTTCGCGCTGCGCGCGGCCGGCGACACCGGACGGCTGATGTGCTGGCTGTGGACGCCGGGCGGCCCCTGGCGCCGGGCCGTCGAGCAGGACATCGACATCTCTGTGAGCGGGCTGTGGGCACTGCGCGAGGTGACCGCGGCGGCGCGGGAGTGCGGCCGCACCGCCCGCGTCCAGCTCAAGATCGACACCGGCCTCGGCCGCAACGGCTGCGCGCCCGCCGACTGGCCGGAGCTGACCGCCGCGGCCCGCGCCGCCGAGGCCGAGGGCACGCTGCGGGTCACCGGCGTCTGGTCGCACTTCGCCTGCGCCGACGAGCCCGGCCACCCCTCGATCGCCCTCCAGCTGACCGCCTTCCACGAGGCGTTGGCGATCGCCGGTCGGGCCGGGCTGCGCCCCGAGGTCCGGCACATCGCCAACACCCCGGCGCTGCTGACCCTCCCCGAGGCGCACTTCGACCTGGTCCGCACCGGCATCGGCATCTACGGCATCTCGCCCAGCCCCGACCTCGGCACCTCGCAGGAGCTGGGGCTGCGGCCGGCCATGACGCTGGAGGCCGCGCTGGCGTCGGTCAAGCGCGTCCCGGGCGGCCACGGCGTGTCGTACGGGCACCAGTACACGACGCCCCGCGAGACGACCCTGGCGCTGGTCCCGCTCGGCTACGCCGACGGCATCCCGCGGCACGCCTCCAACGGCGGCCCGGTGCTGATCGCCGGCGCGTGGCGGACGGTCGCCGGGCGGATCGCGATGGACCAGTTCGTGGTCGACCTGGGCGGCGACCACGCCGAGCCGGGCGACCGGGCGGTGCTGTTCGGCCCCGGCGACGGCGGCGAGCCGACCGCCGAGGACTGGGCCCGGGTGGCCGGAACCATCGGCTATGAGATCGTCACCCGGATCGGAACCCGGGTCCCGCGCGTCCATGTGGACAGCGCCACACGCAGCGAAGCCGGAGGAGACCGCACGCTCACGGGGGGTACGGCATGACCGAGGGGCAGGAGGCCGCCGCGGCGGCGGTGGAGGCGGCGGCCGAGGCCGCCGGCAACTGGGCACGGGCGGGCCGGCACGCCGGTATCGCCGGCGCTGCCATCGGCGTGGTCGCGGCGGGTGCCGCGGCCGGGGTGGCGATAGAGCGGATGACGGTCGGCCGCGGGATGCGCCGCCGGGCCCGGCTCGCGCTGGACGCCGCCGGCCCGTACGGCACGCTGCGCGGCACACCGGGCGCGGCGATCGCCGAGGACGGCACCGAGCTGTACTACGAGGTCGACGAGCCGGGCCCGGAGCCGGGCGGCGCGGAGAAGGACGAGCGGACGGCCAAGGGCGCCAAGAACGCGAAGAACGGCAAGGGCGACCGTTCGGCCAAGCCCGTCCGCGGCAAGGAGGCCCGTGCCGCGCAGGAGGCCCACAGCGGTCTGCGCAAGCGGCTGACCGCGGCGCTCGGCCGGCGGGCCACGGCTCCCACGGTCGTTTTCAGCCATGGCTACTGCCTCAGCCAGGACTCCTGGCACTTCCAGCGCTCGGCGCTGCGCGGCACGGTCCGCACCGTCCACTGGGACCAGCGCAGCCACGGCCGCTCCTCGCGCGGCCACGGCCAGATCGACGGCACCGAGGAGGTCACCATCGACCTGCTGGGCCGCGACCTGAAGGCGGTGCTGGACGCCGCGGTCCCCGAGGGGCCGATCGTGCTGGTCGGGCACTCCATGGGCGGGATGACCGTGATGGCGCTGGCCGACCAGTTCCCGGAGTTCGTCGCGGAGCGGGTGGTCGGGGTGGCCCTGATCGGCACGTCCGCGGGGCGGCTGAGCGAGGTCACCTACGGGCTGCCGTCGATGGGCATGAAGGCCTTCCACTGGCTCGCGCCGGGCGTGCTCAAGGCGCTGGGCTGGCAGCACGAGATCGTCGAGCGCGGGCGGCGGGCCACCGCCGACCTCTTCGCCGGGCTGATCAAGCGCTATTCGTTCGGGACGCCGGAGAAGGTGGACCCGGGCATCGCGCGGTTCGGCGAGCGGCTGATCGAGGCGACCCCGATCGATGTGGTCGCCGAGTTCTTCCCGGCCTTCGCGGTGCACGACAAGACCGAGTCGCTGGTGGCGTACGACGCGGTGCCCGCGCTGGTGCTCGCCGGGGAGAGCGACCTGATCACCCCCGCCGACCACAGCCGGACGATCGCCGAGGTGCTGCCCGACGCCGAGCTGGTGTGCGTACCGGAGGCCGGGCACCTGGTGATGCTGGAGCGGCCCGAGCTGGTCAACGAGCACCTGGTGTCGCTGGTGGAGCGGGCGAGCGCGGCGGCCCGCAGCTCCCGGCACGCCCGCGCCTGAGCCACGGTCGGGGTGCCGGGGCGGCCCGGCCCCGCGCCGCCGCCGGGCCCCCGACCAGGCATGATCCACTTTCCGGGCGGCCCGCCCGAACCCCGGCCCGGAGCCGCCACCGCGTCCGGGCCGTACCATTTGCGGCATGAGCACCACCGGCGCGATGGCGCACGTAACCGTCAAGTCCCCCGACCAGATGCAGGAGTTGGGCCGTCGGCTGGCCCCGCTGCTGCGCCCCGGCGACCTGGTGCTGCTCACCGGTGAGCTGGGGGCCGGCAAGACCACGCTGACCCGCGGCCTGGGGGAGGGGCTGGGCGTGCGCGGCGCCGTCACCTCCCCCACGTTTGTCATCGCCCGGGTCCACCCCTCGCTGGTAGGCGGCCCCGCGCTGGTGCACGTCGACGCCTACCGGCTCGGCGGCGGCCTGGACGAGATGGAGGATCTCGACCTCGATGTCTCGCTGCCGGAGTCGGTGGTGGTCGTGGAGTGGGGCGAGGGCAAGGTCGAGGAGCTGTCCGAGAACCGGCTCCAGGTGGTCATCGGGCGCGCCCTGGGCAGCGACGGGGTGCCGGAGGACGACGCGGACGACGTCCGCGAGGTGACGGTGACCGGCCTCGGCCCGCGCTGGGCGGACGCCGGGCTGCCCGCGCTGGAGGCCTGCTGACCTCGGTGGCCGGGAGGCCGCCCGGGCCGGGGAGGGATTCGCGGGGGCCGGAGCCGGTCGCGGCCCGGTAGTTTCCGACAAGCCGTCGGTAAGATGTTGCGCACCCGGTGCCGGGCGTGGTGACATGGGAAGAGACCCCTAGTTAGGTCAGCCTAAGTAGCCAGCCTAGCTTCTGTCGCTTTGCCCCAGGAGCCCCGGGAGGCGTCCATGTCCGCCCACCAGCCCACTCCCACGCCCGACGGGCGCGGGATCGCCGCCCTCGCGGCGGCCGGGCGCGCCGCCGACGAGGCGCGCGAGACGCCGACCATGGATGAACTGCTGGCGGCCTGCGCGGCGGCGAGCGCCGTCTCCACACCCCCCGACGCAGCCGACGAGGCCCGCAGCGACGCCGCGGGGCCGGACGGCGAGACGCGGGAGCAGGACGAGCCGGATGGGGCGGACGGGGCCGGGAGCGGCCCGCTGTCCACCGGCGGCCGCGACGCGGCGTAGCCCGTAGGGGCGACAACCGGCGGCGGCCCGGCCACGCGCGGTCAGGGGACGACGACGACCTTGGTGCCGTGCAGCGCGAAGTCCCACATCGCCTTGCCGTCCTCGCGCGACTCACGGATGCCGCCGGTCTTCTTCCCCGCGCCCGGATCGGGCCGCGAGCCGTCCACGGCCGCGCTGAAGCCGACCGTGACGCCGCTGACGCCGGCGAACCGCACGACGTGCTCGATGGCGACGCCGTCCGAGCCCATGACGCTCACCGACCGCGAGCCGACCGCGTAGGTGCCGCGCGGCGGGCTGACCGTGCTGGGCGTGACCGCGAACGTCCGCTGCGCGGTGCCCTTCGGGCCGACCAGCCAGACCCGCTTGGCGGCGAGCGAGTAGACGATCCGCCGGCCCGCGCCGGAGGCGGCGGGGACCGGGGCCGGGGCGGGGGCGCGGTCCTTCGTGTCCTTCTTGCCGTGCCCGTCCGGGTGGCCCTCGGGGGCCTGGTGGCCGCCCTTGCGGGCCTGGCTGAGGGTGTCCGGGGCGGACGCCGAGGCCTGGTACCCGAGCACCCCGACCGCGACCAGGGCCGCCGCCGTCAGCGCGGTGACGATCGTGCTGCTCTTAGCGGGCACCGCTGTGCACCTTTCCTCCCTCTCCCCGGCGGGGAGACCCGGTCCTGGCGCCGGGCTGCGTGCTGCTGACTACGGGGGCGACGGTAGCACCGGAACGGGGACCGCCCGCCGAGCCGTAGTCTTGAGGGCGTGCTGCTGCTAGCTCTTGACACCGCCACCCCCGCCGTCACCGTCGCGCTCCACGACGGATCCGGCGTCCTCGCCGAGTCCCGCCAGGTGGACGCCCGCCGGCACGGCGAACTGCTGCTGCCCGCCGTCGACCGGGTACTGGCCGAGGCCGGCCGCACGCTCGACGCGGTCAGCGACATCGTGGTCGGCGTGGGCCCGGGTCCCTACACCGGCCTGCGGGTCGGCCTGGTGACCGCCGCCACCTTCGGGTCGGTGCTCGGCGTCCCCGTCCACGGCCTGTGCACGCTGGACGGCCTCGCCCACGCCGCCGGGCTCACCGAACCCTTCGTCGTGGCCACCGACGCCCGCCGCAAGGAGGTCTACTGGGCGCGCTACGAGCCCGGTACGGCGTCCGCCCCGGCGACCCGGGTGACCGAGCCGGCCGTCGACCGCCCCGCCGACATCGCCGCCGAGGTGGCCGGCGTCCCCGCCGTGGGCGCCGGCGCGCTGCTCTACGACACGGTGTTCACCGGCGTACGGCGCGACGGGCCCGAGCACCAGTCGGCCGCAGCCCTGGCCGGGCTGGCCGTGCGGAAGCTGGCGGCGGGCGAGGAGCTGCTGCCCCCGCAGCCGCTGTACCTGCGCCGCCCGGACGCCCAGGTCCCGGCCAACTACAAGGTGGTCACGCCCCGGTGAGCGTCCGCCCCTCGCCCGACCCGCGTCCCCCGGCGCCGCCGCCGGCCGGCTCCGCGGACCGCGACCCGGTGCTGCGCGAGATGCGCTGGTGGGACCTCGGGCCGGTGCTGGAGCTGGAGCGGGAGCTGTTCCCCGAGGACGCCTGGTCGCCCGGCATGTTCTGGTCCGAGCTGGCCCACGCGCGCGGCCCGCGCGCCAGCCGCCGCTACCTCGTCGCCGAGCGGGACGGCCGGCTGCTCGGCTACGGCGGGCTGGCCGCCGTCGACGGCACCGGCGACATCCAGACCATCGCCACCGCCCGCGACCAGTGGGGCTCCGGCCTCGGCTCCCGGATGCTGACCGAACTCCTCGGCGCCGCCACCGACTTCGAGTGCCACGAGGTGCTGCTGGAGGTGCGGGTCGACAACCTCCGCGCCCAGCGCCTCTACGAGCGATTCGGCTTCGAGCCGGTCGGCTTCCGCCGCGGCTACTACCAGCCCGGCAACATCGACGCCCTGGTGATGCGCCGCACCACCCAGACCTCCTCCGAAGCACCTCCCGTACAAGGAACTTGAGACTCATGGCTGACTCACGCGGCGGACCGCTCGTCCTCGGCATCGAGACCTCCTGCGACGAGACCGGTGTCGGCATCGTCCGCGGCCACACCCTGCTCGCGGACGCGGTCGCCTCCAGCGTCGACGAGCACGCCCGCTTCGGAGGGGTGGTGCCCGAGGTCGCCTCGCGCGCCCACCTGGAGGCGATGGTCCCCACCATCCAGCGTGCCCTGAAGGACGCCGGCGTCGCCGCCTCCGACCTGGACGGGATCGCGGTCACCGCCGGACCGGGCCTGGCCGGCGCGCTGCTGGTGGGCGTCTCGGCCGCCAAGGCGTACGCCTACGCCCTCGGCAAGCCGCTCTACGGCGTCAACCACCTCGCCTCGCACATCTGCGTCGACCAGCTGGAGCACGGCCCGCTGCCGGAGCCGACGATGGCGCTGCTGGTCTCCGGCGGCCACTCCTCCCTGCTCCTCGCGCCCGACATCACCTCCGACGTGCGCCCCCTGGGCTCGACGATCGACGACGCGGCCGGCGAGGCCTTCGACAAGATCGCGCGGGTGCTCCACCTCGGCTTCCCCGGCGGGCCGGTCATCGACCGCTACGCCCGCGAGGGCAACCCCGACGCGATCCGCTTCCCGCGCGGGCTGACCGGCCCCCGCGACCCGGTCTACGACTTCTCCTTCTCCGGCCTGAAGACGGCGGTCGCCCGCTGGATCGAGGCCAAGCGGGCGGCCGGCGAGGAGGTGCCGGTGGCGGACGTCTCGGCGTCCTTCCAGGAGGCCGTGGTGGACGTGCTGACCCGCAAGGCCGTCCGGGCCTGCAAGGACAACGGCGTGGACCACCTGATGATCGGCGGCGGGGTGGCGGCCAACTCCCGGCTGCGGGCGATGGCCCAGCGCCGCTGCGAGGACGCCGGCATCACGCTGCGGGTGCCGCGGCCCAAGCTGTGCACCGACAACGGCGCGATGGTCGCTGCCCTGGGCGCGGAGATGGTGGCCCGCGGCCGGGCGGCCTCCGCCTGGGACCTGTCCGCGGACTCCTCGCTGCCGGTCACCGAGCCGCACGTCCCCGGCGAGCCCGCCGCCCCGGAAGCGCACGGCCACAGCCGCGGGCACGGCCACGATCACGACCACGTCCACGAGGTGAGCAAGCACAACCTCTACTCCTGACCGGGCACCGCCCGCCGGGGCGTCGTTTGTCGTTCTTCGCGCGCAGGTGCCTCCGCCCGCCCGGTGCGCGGCCCGAGGTCTTACCCTGGCAACCAGCACCGGGCGCGCACGTGGGGAGGCGGCAGGCTGTGGACTGGTTCTGGTGGGTCTTCATCTTCTTCATGGCGGGCGGATTCGCGAAGGTCGCCGACACCGCCCGCACGGCGCTGCGCACCCGTCACGAACGGAAGATGGAGCGGCTGGAGTCCGCGCGCCAGGAGCGCCAGGAACTCGCCGCCGCCCACAAGCAGCCCGAGCCGGTGTGCGGCTGCACCCACCACCTCGCCAAGCACGACAAGCGGGGCAAGTGCCATGAGCGGGTGGAGGTGGCGGTGGTCTGGGACGAGGAGCACCGGCCGGTGCAGTACGAGGCCGGGCAGTGCACCTGCCAGCAGTACATCGGCCCGCAGCCACTCTCCCAGGTCTACGCCGAGGACCTCACCGACCTGGCGTGACCGGCCCTTCGGCCGCCTCGGCGGCCGGCCGGCCCAGCAGCATCGCGGGGGCGCCGCCGACCCGGGTGAGGAAGATCGTGCAGGAGGTGCGGCCGCCGCCCAGCTTCAGCTTCTTGCGCAGCTCCTCGGGCTCCACCGCGGACCCCCGCTTCTTGATCACCGCGATCCCGACCCCGCGCTCGCGCAGCAGCGCCTTGAGCTTCTTGACGTTGAACGGCAGCACGTCGGTGAGCGCGTAGGCGGTCGCGTACGGCGTGGCCGTCAGCCGGTCCGCGGTGATGTACGCGATGGTCGGGTCGATCAGCCGGCCGTCGAGCTGCCCGGCGACGTCCGCGACCAGATGGGCCCGGATCACCGCGCCGTCCGGCTCGTACAGCCAGTCCCCGACCGGTCCCACGGGGGCGCGGTCCGCCTCGTCCCCGGCCGGGTCCAGCCGCGCCGCGCCGAGAAGGGAGTCGCCGGCCGGCAGCAGGGTGGCGCGGCGGCCGCCCGGGACCGGACCGCCCGGGCCGAACCACACCACGGCCTCCTTGACGTCGCCCCCGTCCGAGATCCACTCCGTCTCGGCGTCCGCGGGCAGGGCCTCGTGCGGGACCCCGGGCGCGATCTTCAGCGCCGCGCACGGTGCCGCGCGGGCCGCCTCGACGGCCCACGACAGCGGCGGCTCGTACGCCTCCGGGTCGAAGATGCGCCCACCCGCCGGCCGGCCCGAGCCGCCGCGCCCGGCCCCTCGTGCCGGGGTCTTGCCGCGCCGGGCCGGATCGACGAACACCGCGTCAAATCCGGCGGTGTCCACCTCCGTCACGTCCGCGCAGCGCACCTCGATCAGCTCGGCGAGCCCCAGCGCCTCCGCGTTGGCCCGGGCCGCCGCGCAGGCCAGCGGATCCCGGTCGACGGCCAGCACCCGGATCCCGGCCCGGGCCAGCGCCAGCGCGTCACCGCCGATGCCGCAGCACAGATCGGCCAGCGTACGGACGCCGAGCGCGGCGAAGCGGGCCGCGCGGTGGTCGGCGACGGTGGCGCGGGTGGACTGCTCGACGCCGTTCGGCGTGAAGTACATCCGCCCCGCGTCCGCCCCGAACTTCGCCACCGCGCGCTGCCGCAGCCGCGCCTGGCCGAGAGCGGCCGAGACCAGCGCCGCGGGATGCTCACGCCGCAACCGGGTGGCCGCCGCCAGCTCGTCTGCCGGGTCATGGTCCCGCAACTCGGCCAGCAGAGCCTGTCCCTCCGGGGCGAGGAGGTTGGCGAAAACGTCGAGGTCATTCACGGTGCCATTGTCTCCCCACGCTTTTGTCTTTCCCGCCGTGGGGGTTTCCCGCCGCTTTACGCCCGCTTCGCGGTGCGCCTCCGCTGCGCTTGGCGGCCCTCCCGCGTTGTTTTCTGCGGCGGCGCAGTGGTTTTTCGCCGTTGCGCCTGCGGCGGGCGGTGGGTGTTGGGTGCGGTGACGGACCTCCGGGGCTGGTCTGTGGACTGCTTCGCTTTACGTCCACAGACCAGGCCCCTCCGGCCCGTCCCCTCCCGTGGGGGAGTACGTAACGGTGGGTGGGGGCGGGCGTCGTGCCCGGCCAGGGCCTCGGTCCGTCGTCGGTCGTTTTGGTACGACCACGAGGCGCACTCGCCCACCCACGTGCACCCCCACCGGCCTTTCCCCCACCCCTCAACGGGAGGGGGCGGGCCGGAGGGGTCGGTGTGTGGGACGTAAAGCGAAGCAGTCCCACACACCGACCCCGGAGGACCGTCACCGCACCCGACAGCCCCGCGCAGCGGACCCGCCCGCCGCAGGCGCAACGGCGAGAAGCCCCACGGCGGGCCAGCCGACAACGTGGGCGCAGCCCGCGCAGCGGAGACGCACCGCGAAGCGGGCGTAAGACGGCGAGCAACCCGCACGGCGGGAAAGACAAAAACGTGGGAAGACTTACACCGGCTCACGCCGGCGCTGCGCATGGTCGCTGATGCGGAGCAGTAGGGCCACCATCACCCAGTTCGCGACGAGGGAGGAGCCGCCCTTGGCGAGGAAGGGGAGGGCCTTGCCGGTCAGGGGGATGAGGCCGGTGACTCCGCCGGCGACGACGAAGACCTGGAGCAGGAGGGCCCCGGAGAGGCCGACCGCCAGCAGCTTGCCGAACGGGTCGCGTGCCGTCAGGCCGACCCGCATCCCGCGCTGGGCGAGCAGCACGTACAGCATCAGGACGACCATCACCCCGGCCAGGCCCAGTTCCTCGCCGACGGTGGTGAGGATGAAGTCGCTGTTGCCGGCGAAGCCGATCAGCTCGGGGTGGCCCTGGCCGAGGCCGCTGCCCGAGATGCCGCCGCTGCCGAAGCTGAACAGGGCCTGCGCGGCCTGGTCGGAGATCAGGCCCGGCGGCCGCTTCCCCTCGGGCAGGAAGATGTCCATGGGGTGCAGCCAGGCCATGATCCGGCCCTTGACGTGCGGTTCCGTCGAGCCGACGACGGTGGCGCCGACCACGGCCATGGCGAGGCCGCACAGCACCCAACTGGTGCGCTCGGTCGCCATGTAGAGCATGATCACGAAGACCCCGAAGAAGATCAGCGAGGTGCCCAGGTCCCGTTCGAAGACCAGTACCAGCAGGCTGATCACCCAGATCGTGAAGATCGGCGCGAGCTGCCGTCCCGGGGGCAGCTGGACGCCCAGGACCCGCCGTCCGGCCAGCGCCAGCGCATCGCGGTTGACGGTGAGATAGCCCGCGAAGAACACCGAGATCATTATCTTCACGAACTCGCCCGGCTGCAGCGACAGCGGGCCCAGCAGGATCCAGCGCTTGGCGCCGTACATGTCGGCGCCGAAGAAGGCCGGTGCCATCAGCAGGACCAGCGCGACCGCCATCGTCAGATAGATGTAGCGCTGGAGGATGCGGTGGTCGCGCAGCACCAGCAGGATGACGATGCAGCTCGCCACCCCGATCACCGTCCACACCAGCTGGCCGCTGGCCGCCTCGGCGATCTTCAGCCGGGGCGTCTGCGCGTACGTGACGTCCAGGCGGTGCAGCAGCACCAGGCCGATCCCGGTCAGCAGCGTCGCCAGCGGCAGGATCAGCGGATCGGCGCGCGGCGCGTAGCGGCGCAGCACCAGATGCGGGACCAGCGCCACGAACAGCATGCTGACCGCGAAGCCGGTCATCCCGCCGGGCAGCCGGCCGGTCATCGACAGCCCGGTGTAGGCGTAGCCGAAGTCCGCGATCAGGACGACGAGGGCGAGCAGCCACGCCTCGGTCCGCCGCCGGTCCGGTGCCCGGGCCAGCGCGGCGAACGTCATGGTGCGTTCCGCTTCGCTCTCCGGCCGCGCGGCAGCCCGGGGAACGCTGGTCAGTCCACGCACGGGAGTCCTCCGCCATCGGTCGTCGAGGCCGCCGGCCGGCCGGGAGGGCTCCCCGGTTCCCCGGTTCGGCAACCGGGGAGGTAGACGAGGCAGCCGGTGGCGTGGTTGCGAGGGAAGGGAAGGTGTGTCGTTTTTGACGGAAAACGGCCGGAGAATGCCCCCGAATCCGCCCGGATCCCGTCGCGAGGGAACGCCCGAATCCGCCGGGGCCCGTCGCGGGAGTGCCCGAACCCGCCCGGAACTCGCCGCGGATGGGCCGCGATCGGGCGGCGGGGGCCGGTCCGTCGCGGGGCGGGTCAACCGGCGGTGGCGGAACCTCCCCCCGCCGCGCTGGCACTCCGCTTGACCGAGTGCTAACCGCGTCATAGTCTCGGCGTTGGCACTCTCCAGTGGGGAGTGCCAGACATACAGCGACGGGCAGGTCCGGCACCCGCGACGACGGATCGACCTGGTCGCCACCTCAGACAGTTAACCCCGTGAGATCTCCGAAGGGGGAGGTCGGATCGTGACGACCACCAGCTCCAAGGTTGCCATCAAGCCGCTCGAGGACCGCATTGTGGTCCAGCCGCTCGACGCCGAGCAGACCACGGCCTCGGGCCTGGTCATTCCGGACACCGCCAAGGAGAAGCCCCAGGAGGGCGTCGTCCTGGCCGTGGGCCCGGGCCGGGTCGAAGACGGTAAGCGCATCGAGCTCGACGTCACCGTCGGCGACGTCGTTCTCTACAGCAAGTACGGCGGCACCGAGGTGAAGTACAACAACGAGGAGTACCTCGTTCTCTCGGCTCGCGACGTTCTCGCGATCGTCGAGAAGTAAGTCACCGGATTTGCCGTGATCTGCGCCCCTGGTTCCCGCGTCTAAACAACCCGGGGCAGGGGCGCAGTTCGTTTGAGCGACAGCGGTCCCCACTGCGTGGCCGAGGATCGCAATGAGAGGACTTGAAGCAACCCATGGCGAAGATCCTGAAGTTCGACGAGGACGCCCGTCGCGCCCTTGAGCGCGGCGTCAACAAGCTTGCCGACACCGTCAAGGTGACGATCGGCCCCAAGGGCCGCAACGTCGTCATCGACAAGAAGTTCGGCGCCCCGACCATCACCAACGACGGTGTCACCATCGCTCGTGAGGTCGAGATCGACGACCCGTACGAGAACCTTGGCGCGCAGCTCGTCAAGGAGGTCGCGACCAAGACCAACGACATCGCGGGTGACGGCACCACCACCGCCACCGTGCTGGCCCAGGCGCTGGTCCGCGAGGGTCTGCGCAACGTCGCCGCGGGTGCCTCCCCGGCCGCGCTCAAGAAGGGCATCGACGCCGCCGTCAAGGCCGTGTCCGACGAGCTCCTCGCGACCGCGCGCCCGATCGACGACAAGTCCGACATCGCCGCCGTGGCCGGCCTGTCCGCCCAGGACAAGCAGGTCGGCGAGCTGATCGCCGAGGCGATGGACAAGGTCGGCAAGGACGGTGTCATCACCGTCGAGGAGTCCAACACCTTCGGCCTGGAGCTCGACTTCACCGAGGGCATGGCCTTCGACAAGGGCTACCTCTCGCCGTACATGGTCACCGACCAGGAGCGTATGGAGGCCGTCCTCGAGGACCCGTACATCCTGATCCACCAGGGCAAGATCGCCTCGATCCAGGACCTGCTGCCGCTGCTGGAGAAGGTCATCCAGGCCGGCGCCTCGAAGCCGCTGCTGATCATCGCCGAGGACGTCGAGGGCGAGGCCCTGTCGACCCTGGTCGTGAACAAGATCCGTGGCACCTTCAACGCCGTGGCCGTCAAGGCCCCCGGCTTCGGTGACCGCCGCAAGGCCATGCTCGGCGACATCGCCACCCTCACCGGTGCCACCGTCATCGCCGAGGAGGTCGGCCTCAAGCTCGACCAGGCCGGTCTGGACGTGCTGGGCACCGCCCGCCGCGTGACCGTCACCAAGGACGACACCACCATCGTCGACGGTGGCGGCAAGTCCGAGGACGTCACCGGTCGCGTCGCGCAGATCAAGGCCGAGATCGAGAGCACCGACTCGGACTGGGACCGCGAGAAGCTCCAGGAGCGCCTCGCCAAGCTCGCCGGTGGCGTCTGCGTCATCCGCGTGGGTGCGGCCACCGAGGTCGAGCTCAAGGAGAAGAAGCACCGTCTGGAGGACGCCATCTCCGCGACCCGCGCCGCGGTCGAGGAGGGCATCGTCTCCGGTGGTGGCTCCGCTCTGGTCCACGCCGCCAAGGTGCTGGAAGGCTCCCTCGGCAAGGAGGGCGACGAGGCCACCGGTGTCGCCGTCGTCCGCCGCGCCGTCGTCGAGCCGCTGCGCTGGATCGCGGAGAACGCGGGCCTCGAGGGCTACGTCATCACCTCGAAGGTCGCCGAGCAGGACAAGGGCAACGGCTTCAACGCCGCCACCGGCGAGTACGGCGACCTGGTCAAGGCCGGCGTCATCGACCCGGTCAAGGTCACCCGCTCCGCCCTGGAGAATGCCGCGTCCATCGCGTCGCTGCTGCTGACGACCGAGACCCTGGTCGTCGAGAAGCCCGCCGAGGACGACGCGGCCGAGGCCGGCCACGGCCACGGCCACGCGCACTGACGTGCTGACACGGTGACGGTGGGCCTTCGGGCTCGCCGCGGACCGTCTTCCGAAAACCCGGTTTCCGCTTTGGCGGGGGCCGGGTTTTCGGGGTTTTGGGGGCCCGGGAGGGCTCGGGCCTCAGGGGCCCCGGATTGGGCTGGGCTTTCGGGTTCCCCGGGGCGGCCGCCGACTTCAGGGGTCCCGGGGTGATGGCTTCCGTGGCCCATCCCCAGGGGTGTTGTTTCCCCGCCGCCCGCCCCCTGGTGTGTTGTTTCCCCGCCGCCCACCCCCCTTCGGGGGGTGGGCGGGACTGGAGGGGAGTTTCGTGTGCGGCCGCGTGGGTGTCGAGGCCGCCCTCCGTGCACGCGCCTGCCGCGCCCCCGGCCCGTCGCGCTAGGCCGAGTGGTGCAGATGCTCCGGCAGTACGGGGGCGCTGAAGGGGCGGCCGTGTGCGTAGCGTTCGAGTTCGTCGAGGGCGTGGTCGGCCAGGCGGTGGAGTTCGGTGCCCAGGGACCCCGCCACGTGAGGCGTCAGCAGGACGTTCGGGAGGTCCCACAACGGCGACGCGGGCGGCGGGAGTTCGGGCTCGGTGACGTCGAGGACGGCGTGCAGGCGGCCGCTGACCAGCTCGGGGAGCAGCGCGTCCGGGTCGACGAGGGAGCCGCGGGCGGTGTTGATCAGGGTGGCGCCGTCCGGCATCAGGGCCAGTTCGGGGGCGCCGAGCAGATGGCGGGTGGCGGGCAGTTGCGGGGCGTGCACGGTGACGAGGTCGCTGCCGCCGCAGAGCGCGTCCAGCGGGACCGGCGTCACGCCGAGCCGGGCGGCTTCGTCCGCGTCCACGTACGGGTCGTACAGCAGCACCCGCAGGTCGAACGGGCGCAGCAGCTCGATGACGCGGCGGCCGATACGGGAGGCGCCGATGATGCCGATGGTGCGGTGGTGGTTGCCGGTGCCGTCGAGTGCGTCGGCCCAGTCGTGTGGTGCGCGCAGGTCCCGGTAGCGGTGGGCGGCGTGCAGCACGCGTTTGTTGGCGAAGAGGATCGCGGCGAGCGTGTACTCGGCGACCGGGAGCGCGTTGGCGGCGGCGGCCGAGCTGACGGCGATGCCTCGCTCCCAGCAGGCGTCGGTGAGGTGGTGCCGTACCGAGCCGGCGGCGTGGACGACGGCGCGCAGCCGGGGCGCCGCGGCCAGGACGGTGCTGGTGAGCGGTGGGGCGCCCCAGCAGGTGAGAAGGACCTCGGCCTCGGCGAGGGCGGCGGCGACCGCGGGGGTGGGGGCGGTCAGTTCGTGGGCGACGAGGCGCGGATCGGTACGGGCCAGGGTCGTCAGGCGGGTGCGATGGCGGGTGTCGAGCAGCCGGGCGGCGATGTCGGGCGCCATCGACAGCAGCACGGAGGGCCGGGCAGGAGGGTTATCCACAGGCCTGGCGGCGTGGTCAGGGGTCGGGTGCATAGTGAGGAACGTGCTCCTTCGCGGTCGCCCGTCAGTGCGCGTCACCTGCCGCCACCGTCGAGCGGGAGCGGCATCTCAGTGTGTCGCCGCGGAGCCGTCGGTGCGAGGGCGCCGGCGGCGGACGGCGGGGAGTTGACCGGTACGGAAGGAGAGGAGCGGAGACGTGAGGGTGCGGGGGAGCGCGAGGCGCGGGAGTGCGGGGCGCGGGAGGAAGAGGGAGCGTGGGCCGGATGCCCGGTCGACGTGTCGGTCTGTCGCGGCTGAAGGGTGCCGGCGCCCGGCCACCATCCGCCGTATCAGGGGGAGTCATGGCCGAGTCGCAGCCTGAGTGGCAGCCCGATTTCCCCGCCGTGCGTCGTCGGCCTCCTCCGGGGCATCCGCCCTGGGCGCTGCCGCCCGAAGACCGCCGCCGCAGCCCGTACACCGGCTGGACCCGGGCCCATTGGGAGGTGACTGCCGATGCCCTGCTGCGGGCCACCGCCCGTTATGCCTCCCCGCGCCACGGCCTGATCGTGCTCCCCGGAGCCCGCCCCAGCTCCTCCGGTCCCCGTTCGGACGGTCTCGAAGGCTTCGCCCGTACGTTCCTGCTCGCCGCGCTCCGGGTGGCCGGCGACGGCGGGCGTGACCCGCACGGCCATCTCCCCCGTTACGCCGAGGGGCTCGCCGCGGGCACCCGCAGGCCTGGCGCCGCACGCGAACCGACCCCCGCCGACCCGGAGTCCTGGCCCCGCATCGAGACCGTGCGCCAGGCCCGCGTCGAGGCCGCCTCGCTCGCCCTCGGGCTGCGCCTGACCCGGCGATGGCTGTGGGACACCCTCGACGAGAGCGTCCGCAGCCGCGTCGCCGAGTGGCTGCTGCCGGCCCTGGGCCCGTCCCCCGTCGACAACAACTGGTGGCTCTTCGGGCTCACCGTCGGCGGTTTCCTGCGTGAGGTGGGCATCGAGACCGACCGTGCCGGGGCGGCCATCGACCGTGCGCTGACCCGCATCGAGGACTGGTACCAGGGAGACGGCTGGTACGCGGACGGCGACAACCGCGCCTTCGACCACTACAACGGCTGGGCACTGCACTTCTACCCGGTCCTGCACGCCCATCTGGCGGCCGACCGGGCCCTGCTGGCGACCCACGGCCCCCGTCTGCACGCCCAACTGGACGCCTGCACCCGCCTCTTCGACACCGATGGCGCGCCCCTGCCCTTCGGCCGCTCCCTCACCTACCGCTTCGCCGCCGCGGCCGCCCCGTGGCTCGGTGCGCTCACCGGCCACACCCCGCTCACCCCCGGTGCCACCCGCCGCCTCGCCTCCGGCGCCGTGCGCCACTTCCTCGACCGCGGCGCCGTCACCCGAGACGGCCTGTTACCCCTTGGCTGGTACGGACCGTACGCGCCGATGCTCCAGAGCTACTCCGGCCCGGCCTCGCCGTACTGGGCGGCCAAGGGCTTCCTCGGCCTGCTGCTCCCCGCCGGCCATCCCGCCTGGACCGCCACCGAGGAGGCGCTGCCCGCCGAAACCGCCGACGCCGCCGGGCCCTTCGGCACCACGGGCCTGCTGCTCCAGTCCACCGCCTCCGACGGACTGGTCCGGCTCCACAACCACGGCAGCAACTCCGTCCGCACCACCCCCGACCCCTATTACGCCCGCTTCGCCTACTCCACCCGCACCGGGCCCACGGCACCCACCGACGACGACCCGGCCCTGCCCGACAACCACTTTGCCCTGCTCCTCGACGGCCGCCCGACCACCCGCGGCCCCGCCACCCCGCAGGCCACCGGACCCGACCGGGCCTCCTCCGTCCACACCCCGCGCGCCCCCGACGGCACCGAACTCGCCGGTGTCCGCATCCTGTCCGCCACCCTCGTCCACGGCAGCGCCGAAATCCGCGCCCACCGGGTCACCGGCGCCGCCCCCGGCACCCGCGTCCGCCAGACCGGCTGGGCCACCACCCCCGGCGGTCCCACCGCCCAACTCCACCCCGTCCACGGCTACGACACCCCGGCCCGCCGCACCCCTACGGGAAGCACCCTCATCGGCCCCCGTACCGCGACCCTCTCCGTGGAGGGCACCGTCACCGCCGACCCCGGGGGCACCCTCTTCGCGGCCCTGGTGTCGCTGACCGCCGACCCCGACCCGGCGCCCGTCCACACCCTGGCGACCGTCCGCCCCACCCGCCACGGCATGGAGGTCACCTGGCAGGACGGCACCCGCACCCACCTGGACCTGCCCCCGCCGGGCACGGAGGGTGGCGAGGTGTCAGGGCAGGTGGCCCGGCCATGACGCGAATCCTCCCCGGACTCGGGCCCCGGCCCGCCACCGCCCGCCGCCACCGCTCCCTGCGCCACCGCTCCCTGCCGTCATGGCTCTGCGCGCTCCTGCGCTCCGGGCCGGCGCACCCCCACGGCGCCGCGCCCGCCGGCACGGAAGGCGACCGTGCGTCAGCGCGGCCCGAACTTCCGGCCCGTACGGGAGGTGACCCCGCCCAGCACGCCGCGGGGCGCCAGCTTCACCGCGCCCATCAGCGCCTTGTAGCGGGGGTCCGGAATGGACAGCGACTTGCCCCGCGTCAGGTCCTTCATCGCGGCGTCGACGAGCTTGTCCGCGTCCAGCCACATCCACCCGGGGATGTTGTCCGTCCCCATCCCGGCCCGCTGGTGGAACTCGGTCCGGACGAACCCGGGGCACAGCGCCATCAGCCGCACCCCGCTGCCCGCCAGATCCCGCGCGGCGCCCTGGGTGAACTGCACGACCCACGCCTTGCTCGCGCCGTAGGTGCCGCGCGGCACGAACGCCGCCACCGACGCCACATTGACCACGGCGCCCCGCCGGCGGTCCCGCATCCCGCGCACCCCGGCCGTGGTCAGCCGCAGTACGGCCTCGCAGTGCACCTTCAGCATCGTCAGCTCGTCGGCCATCGGGACTTCGAGGTACTCGCCCTTGTTGCCGAACCCGGCATTGTTCACCAGCAGATCCACCGGGTGCCTGGTGTCCGAGAGCCGCGCCTCGACGGCCGCGATGCCCTCCTCGGTGGCCAGGTCGGCGCTCAGCACCTCCGCCTCGATGCCGTGCCGGTCGTGCAACTCGGTGGCCTGCTCGTGCAGTCGCTTCTCGTCCCGGGCCACCAGCACCACGCTGTGGCCGTCGCTCGCGAGTCGTCGGGCGAACGCCGCTCCGATGCCCGCCGTGGCTCCTGTGATCAGTGCAGTCGTCATACGGGCACGCTATCCGCACCGGCCGCGGGGCCCGAGCCCCAACCCCACCGACGCGGCCACCCTCTCCGGCCGCCGGGCCGCCGCTTGCCGCCCGGCCCGGGAGCCCACCGCCCCCCGTCCGCAGGGGCCTTGCCGCCCGAGCACCCCGCACCGCCGGTGCCGGCCGCCCGGCCCCGGGGCTCAGCCGCGCTTTCGCTCCTGGTACGCCAGCACCCGCCGCCGTGCCTCCTCCGGGAGCGCCTCGCCCGCCTCCAGCAGCCGCGGCAGCAGTTCCCGACGGAGGGTCAGGGCCTGGAACATCAGCTGGATGGTCACCTCGTGCGCCGGGCGGTGCACCAGCTCGACGGCGTCCCCGGCGCGGATCTCGCCCGATTCGATCACCCGCAGATAGGCGCCCGGCACCGCGGTCTGGGTGAACCGCTTCAGCCAGCCGTGCTCGCCCAGCCACCCCTGGAACGTCCGGCAGGGAATGCGCGGACAGCTCACCTCCAGCAGCAGCCGCGGACCGACCCGCCAGCGGTCACCGATCAGCGCACCGGTGAGTTCCACGCCCGCCGTGGTGAGGTTCTCGCCGAACGACCCGTTGGCCAGCTCGCGGCCCAGCTCCCGCTCCCATTCGTCCAGATCCTCCCGGGCATAGGCGTAAACGGCCTGGTCGTCGCCGCCGTGATGGCGCAGATCGACCACCGCGTCACCGGCCAGCCCGCTGCCGCCGGTGCCCTTGGGCCCCGGGGCGGTCACCGCCACCGGGCCGTCCACGGGACGCTTGTCGATACCCGTGCCGCCCGCCGCGTCGGTGTGCTCGGACGGTTCGGGCCGCCCCACGTTCACGGTCAGCAGCTTCATGTGGCGCTCCGATTGCTCGCTCGACGTGGCCCCCGAGGGCCTTATCTGCATCTTCATCTGCATCTTCCCCGTTCATCGCCCGTCATGGACCACCGCAGCGGGTGGGGGCCACGTATCGCGCAGCCGCCCAAAAGCATCGGCGCACTTTTTCCCGATCAACCCAAGACCCGCTTATGCTTGAGGCATGATCGAGGCCCGTCATCTCCGTGTGCTGCGTGCGGTCGCCCGGACCGGTTCGTTCTCCGCCGCCGCGCGCGAACTGGGCTGTACCCAACCGGCCGTCAGCCAGCAGATGAAGGCGCTGGAGCAGTCCGCCGGCACCCCGCTGCTGGTCCGTACGGGCCGGGAGATGCGGCTGACCCAGGCGGGCGAGTCCCTCGTGCGGCACGCCGTCGGCATCCTCGCCGGCCTCACCGCCGCCGAGGAGGAGATCGCGGCCATCGCGGGCCTGCGCGCCGGGCGGGTGCGGCTGGTGTCCTTCCCCTCCGGCAGCTCGACGCTGGTCCCGACCGCCTTGGCGGCCATGCGCGCGGCCCACCCGGGCACCCGGGTCTCGCTGGTCGAGGCCGAGCCCCCGCGCTCGATCGAGATGCTGCGCAACGGCGACTGCGAGATCGCCCTCGCCTTCCGCTATCCGGAAGTGCGCGGCGCGGACCCGGCGGCCGCCGCCGAGTGGGACGACCTGGTGGTGCGGCCGATCCTGGCGGACCGGCTGGTGGGCCTGGTGCCGGACGGCCACCGGCTGGCGACGGCGAAGAGCGCGCACTTCTCCGAGCTGGCCGACGAGCCCTGGATCGCGGGCTGCCCGCGCTGCCGCCGGCATCTCGTGGAGGTCTGCGAGAGCGCCGGCTTCACCCCGCGCATCGACTTCGCGACGGACGACTACCCCGCGGTGATCGGCCTGGTCGGCGTCGGCCTGGGGGTCGCCGCGCTGCCCGAGCTGACCCTGACGTCGGTACGCCTCAAAGGGGCGACGGCCGTACGGATGGAGCCCGCCGTCCACCGCGAGATCGTCGCGCTCACGCTGCCGGACCTGGCGCACGTCCCCGCCGTCGAGGCCACGCTCGACCAGCTGGCGGACGCCGCGGGCCGCTGAACGGCCCCACGCACCCGACCGCTCCGGCTCCGCCTGTACGCCCCGATTCCGGCACTCCGCGGCCGCCCGCTCCGTCTCATTGCGCCCGGCCGCATCCGGCCGCTCCCGTTCCGCCCTCCGCCGCGGATTCAGGCACGCCGACACCGCCCGCCCGCCCCGCCTCCGTCGCCGCGCCCGGCAGCACACGCGTCCGGCCGTACTCGCAGCCCCGACTCCGCACCGCACTCGGCCGCACGCGTCCGCCCGCTTCTGTAACCGCCCGGCCGCATCCGCACCCGCGCCGGGCCGCACCCGCGCCCAGCACCACCCGCGGCCGACAGCGCCCTCCCGCCCCGCCTCCGTAACTGCGCTCGGCAGCACCCGCACCCGCCCGACCCGCCTCCGTGACCACGCCCGGCCGTACCCGCCCGTCCCGTCGCCGCGCCCAGCAGCATCCGCCGCACCCGCACCCGCACCCGCACCCGCACCCGCACCCGACCGCACCCGCCCGTCCCGTCGCCGCGCCCAGCAGCATCCGCCGCACCCGCGCTCGACTGCCCCGCCTGCGTCACCGCGCCAAGCCGTACCCGCCCCGCACTCGCACCCGCGCATGGCCGCACCCACGGCCGACCGCACCCGGCCGCTCGGCCGCCCCGCCTCAGTCACCCCCCGACCGCACCCGCACCTGCGCCCGCCCGCGCCCGGCTACACCTCCACCCGCACCCGACCGCACCCGCACCCGGCCCGCCGCTCCCGCTGCCCACCACTCACCACTCACCGCAAAAACTCCCCACCCAGCCCCGCAGGTGCACAGCATTTGCAGGAACGTTTCTTCAGGGGTGATCCGCTGTCGTGGGTCAGGCGCCCGGGGTGCCCGCGTGGCCGGTCATGGAGGAGGCGGGGATCAGGCGGTGGCGGGCCCGGCCCATGAGCTCCTCGCGTTCGTCCTCCGTCAGGCCGCCCCACACCCCGTAGGGCTCGCGGACGGCCAGTGCATGTGCCGCGCACTCGGCCCGTACCGGGCAGCGCATGCAGACCTCCTTCGCCGATGTCTCACGCGCGCTGCGGGCCGCTCCGCGCTCACCCTCCGGATGGAAGAAGAGGGAGCTGTCCACGCCACGGCAGGCGGCCAGCAGCTGCCAGTCCCACAGGTCGGCGTTCGGGCCCGGGAGGCGGGAGAAATCTGCCATTGCGTGTCCCCTCGAAGCGATGCTGATGCGGGCTCGGTGCTCACGACGGTACATCTACTGTCGAAGTAGATGTAAATATGACTCATTGCGAATCTAGTCATAGTCACCACGAAAATGGAAGAAAGAGAGCCAAATAGGGCATAGGGTGCACGCGCGGATGCCGGTCGCCCGTTGAGTCGTCTGCGTATCCGGCTCCTCACGGAGCGTGCTGAACTCGGTCGCCGAAGCCGTAACTCTTTCGAGTGACCGTCGTTGAGTGTGCGGAGGCGATTGGCAGAGGTAGCCGTAGGGCAGGTGTCCGAGGCCGTCAATCGCAACAGGTGACGATACGTACCAGCCTGGAGGCTCAAGGTGACGCGCATCAGCTGCGGAGGACGGTCATGACATCCGTCCTCGTCTGCGACGACTCCCCGCTTGCCCGAGAGGCGCTCCGTCGGGCGGTTGCGACCGTGCCCGGCGTCGAGCGCGTGACGACCGCGGCCAACGGCGAGGAAGTCCTCCGCCGCTGGGGCGCCGATCGCTCGGACCTTATTTTGATGGACGTACGGATGCCCGGTCTCGGCGGTGTCGAGACCGTGCGCCGGCTGCTGTCCGCCGATCCCGGCGCCCGGATCATCATGCTCACGGTGGCCGAGGATCTGGACGGGGTCGCGCTCGCGGTCGCCGCCGGTGCCCGCGGCTATCTGCACAAGGACGCCTCGCGCGCCGAACTGCGGGCGACGGTGACCCAGGCGCTGGCCGACCCGACGTGGCGGCTCGCCCCGCGGCGGCTGCGGTCCGCCGAGATGGGCGCCGCACCGACGCTCACCGCGCGGGAGATCCAGGTGCTGGAGGGTATGAGTCACGGCCGCTCCAACGCCGAGATCGGCCGTGAGCTGTTCCTCTCCGAGGACACCGTCAAGACGCATGCCCGGCGCCTCTTCAAGAAGCTCGGCGCCTCGGACCGCGCGCATGCGGTGGCCCTCGGCTTCCGCTGGGGACTGGTCCGCTAAGGCGTTATGACGTGCAGCGATGCGGGGGAGTGAAGATCCCCGCCCGCCCTGCGGCGGGCGGGGTGACAGGGTGCCCCGCAGGCCGCCGCGTCCGCCGGCGGTCCGATTCGCCGCGCGGTGCCGCATCCTTGAGGTATGGAGTTCCTCGGGGACGGGTCGGTCGGGCACGAGGGGAGGGCGCAGGACATGACAGCCGGCGCACCTGCCGCGCATAACGCTTCAGTGCACAAGTACGGACCTGATGCCGCGGATCGTGCGGCGCCAAGGCACCATGGTCCGATGCGTGAGGACGGGAAGCAGGAAATCGGCGATCTCGTCGCCCGCGCAGTCGAGGGCGACCAACGGGCCACCCACGACCTGCTGGCCCATGTGCACCCCCTCGCCCTGCGCTACTGCCGCACCCGGCTGTCACGGCTGCCGGGTGACGCCCGGCACTTCGTCGAGGATCTGGCACAGGAAGTGTGTGTCGCGGTGCTCTGTGCGCTGCCGCGCTACCGCGACACCGGCAAGCCCTTCGAGGCGTTCGTCTTCGCCATCGCCGGCCACAAGGTCGCCGATCTGCAGCGGGCGGCGATGCGGCACGGCAGCACGGCCGTGCCGTCCGACGAGATGCCGGAGCAGCCGGACGACTCCCTCGGTCCCGAGGAGCGGGCGCTGCTGAGCAGCGACGCGGAGTGGGCCAAGAAGCTGCTGGCGAATCTTCCGGAGAACCAGCGGGAGCTGGTCCTGCTGCGGGTCGCCGTCGGGCTGACGGCGGAGGAGACCGGGCAGATGCTGGGGATGTCGCCCGGCGCCGTCCGGGTCGCCCAGCACCGTGCGCTGAGCAGGCTGCGGGCGCTCGCCGAGCAGTAGCAGATTCCCGCCCCGCGCGGCGGGGATTCGCCGTAGAAATACACAAGTGACGAGGCCCTCACCGCTCGTGGATTGGGACACTTCCTTAGGCCGTTAGCATGGGAGTCCGCGCTGAGGCAAGAGCATTGGGGAAGGTGTCATGAGTGACAACGTCGACGGTATGCCCGCCAAATTCGCCATGCTCGGGCTGACATACGACGACGTGCTGCTGCTGCCGGGTGCGTCGGAGGTGCTGCCCAACGCGGTGAGCACCGCGTCCCGGGTCTCGCGCAATGTCACGGTGAACATCCCGCTGCTGTCGGCGGCGATGGACAAGGTGACCGAGGCGCGGATGGCCATCGCCATGGCGCGGCAGGGCGGCGCGGGCGTACTGCACCGCAATCTGTCCATCGAGGACCAGGCCAACCAGGTCGACCTGGTCAAGCGCTCCGAGTCCGGCATGGTCACCGACCCGATCACGGTCCGTCCGGACGCCGAGCTGTCCGAGGCCGACGCCCTGTGTGCCAAGTTCCGCATCAGCGGGGTGCCGGTCACCGACGCCGCGGGCAAGCTGCTGGGCATCGTCACCAACCGTGACATGGCCTTCGAGATGGACCGCAGCCGTCAGGTCCGCGAGGTCATGACGCCGATGCCGCTGGTCACCGGCAAGGTCGGCATCTCCGGCGAGGACGCCATCGAGCTGCTGCGCCGCCACAAGATCGAGAAGCTGCCGCTGGTCGACGACGCGGGCGTGCTCAAGGGCCTGATCACGGTCAAGGACTTCGTGAAGGCGGAGAAGTACCCGAACGCCGCCAAGGACGCCGAGGGCCGGCTGGTCGTCGGTGCCGCGGTGGGCGTCGGCGGTGAGGCGTACGAGCGGGCGCAGGCGCTGGTCGAGGCCGGTGCCGACTTCCTCGTCATCGACAGCGCGCACGGCCACAGCCGCGGCATCCTCGACATGATCGCCAAGGTCAAGTCCAACATCAGCGTCGATGTCGTCGGCGGCAACGTCGCCACCCGCGACGGCGCGCAGGCGCTGATCGACGCGGGCGCCGACGGCATCAAGGTCGGGGTCGGCCCCGGCTCCATCTGCACCACCCGCGTCGTCGCCGGTGTCGGCGTCCCGCAGGTCACCGCGATCTATGAGGCGGCGCGGGCCGCGCACGCCGCGGGCGTACCGCTGATCGGTGACGGCGGCCTCCAGTTCTCCGGTGACATCGCCAAGGCCATCGCGGCCGGCGCGGACACCGTCATGCTGGGCTCGCTGCTGGCCGGCTGCGAGGAGTCGCCCGGCGAGATGGTCTTCATCAACGGCAAGCAGTTCAAGTCCTACCGCGGCATGGGCTCGCTGGGCGCGATGCAGTCCCGCGGCCAGGGCCGCTCCTTCTCCAAGGACCGCTACTTCCAGGACAACGTGCTGTCCGAGGACAAGCTGGTCCCCGAGGGCATCGAGGGCCAGGTGCCCTACCGCGGCCCGCTCTCCTCGGTCGCCCACCAGCTCGTCGGCGGTCTGCGGGCCTCCATGGGCTACGTCGGCTCCGCCGACATCCCCGAGCTCAAGGAGAAGGGCCACTTCGTGCGCATCACCTCCGCGGGTCTCAAGGAGAGCCACCCGCACGACATCCAGATGACCACCGAGGCTCCGAACTACACTCGGCGCTGACCTGCGCGTACGGCACCGCCCGTACGCGTGCACAAGCCCGTGGCCGCACCCCGGCCGCGGGCTTCGGCGTGTCGGGGATACTGGTACGGCAGACGTAGAGGGAAAGGCCACACACGTGACTGAGATCGAGATCGGGCGCGGCAAGCGCGGCCGCCGGGCATACGCATTCGACGACATCGCCGTCGTACCGAGTCGCCGCACCCGCGACCCGAAGGAGGTCTCGATCGCCTGGCAGATCGACGCCTACCGCTTCGAGCTGCCCTTCCTGGCCGCTCCCATGGACTCCGTGGTCTCGCCGCAGACCGCCATCCGCATCGGCGAGCTGGGCGGCCTGGGCGTCCTCAACCTCGAAGGCCTGTGGACCCGGTACGAGGACCCGGAGCCGCTGCTCGCCGAGATCGCGGAGCTGAACGGCCCCACAGCCACCAAGCGGCTCCAGGAGATCTACGCCGCGCCGATCAGGGAAGAGCTGATCGGCCAGCGCATCAAGGAGGTGCGGGACGCGGGCGTCGTCACCGCCGCCGCGCTCTCCCCGCAGCGCACGGCCCAGTTCTCCAAGGCCGTCGTGGACGCCGGCGTCGACATCTTCGTCATCCGCGGCACGACCGTCTCCGCCGAGCACGTCTCCTCCGCGGCCGAGCCGCTGAACCTCAAGCAGTTCATCTACGAGCTGGACGTCCCGGTCATCGTCGGCGGCTGCGCGACCTACACCGCGGCGCTGCACCTGATGAGGACCGGCGCGGCCGGTGTGCTGGTCGGCTTCGGCGGCGGCGCCGCGCACACCACCCGCAACGTCCTGGGTATCCAGGTCCCGATGGCGACCGCCGTCGCCGATGTCGCGGCCGCCCGCCGTGACTACATGGACGAGTCCGGCGGCCGCTACGTCCACGTCATCGCCGACGGCGGCGTGGGCTGGTCCGGCGACCTCCCCAAGGCGATCGCCTGCGGCGCCGACGCCGTGATGATGGGCTCCCCGCTGGCCCGCGCCACGGATGCGCCCGGGCGCGGTCACCACTGGGGCATGGAAGCCGTGCACGAGGACGTGCCGCGCGGCAAGCGGATGGACCTCGGGGCGGTCGGCACCACCGAGGAGGTGCTGCTGGGGCCGTCGACGGTTCCCGACGGCTCGATGAACTTCTTCGGCGCACTGCGCCGGGCGATGGCGACGACCGGCTACTCGGAGCTGAAGGAATTCCAGCGGGTCGAGGTGACGGTCGCGCCACGGCGCTGAGGCCTTCCCACGTTGCCGGGTGTCCCGCCGTGCTTGTTTCTGTTCGTTTTTTTCGCCTTTGGCGGGGCGGGGTTGGTTGTGGGGTGGGGTCCGGTTGCTGCGTGGGTGGTGGCGGTGGCAGGGGCTCCGGGGTGTGTTGTCGGACTGCTTCGCTTTACGTCCGACAACACACCCCTCCGCCCCTGCCCCCTCCCGTAGTTGTGGGGCCCCACCCCGGCGGGGGGAGTGTCAAAGACAAAAGCCAGAAGCTCGGCCTATCCATTGGGAGGCCGAGCTTCTGGCTTTTTGACCATTCCCCTCACCGGGCGGGGGTGCCGATCCGGACGGGAGGGGGTGGGCCGGAGGGGCCTGTGTGTGGACGTAAAGCGAAGCAGTCCACACACAGGCCCCGGAGGTCCACCACCGGCACCCACCACACACCAAAGGCGCCCCCGCCCAACCACACCCCACCCCGCCGGAGGCGAAAGGCGCCCCCGCCCAACCACCCCACCCCGCCGAAGGCGAAAGACAGAACAGACGAGGCACGGTGCCACAGCCGAAAACGTCCGCCGCTGCCCGGCGCTAAAGCCGATGCGCCGCACCGGCCGGCGTCGCCCCCCGCGTGTCCAGGAGGAGTTGGGCCTTGACCGACAGGCCCTGGAGGTCATACGTGCGATGGGCCTGGAGCAGCACGGTGAGGTCCGCGGCGGCAGCCGCTTCGTAGAGGGAGTCGGCGCGGGGGACGGGGCGGTCCAGGACGTTCCACCGGTGGACGTAGGGGTCGTGGTAGGTGAGGTGCGCGCCCAGTTCCCGCAGGCGGGAGGCGATCTCGTGGGCCGGGGAGCCGGTCAGGTCGGCGATGTCCGGCTTGTAGGTGACGCCGAGCAGCAGGACGCGGGCGCCGCGGGCGGATTTGCCGTGGTGGTTGAGGAGGGTGGCGCAGCGCTGGATGACGTAGCGGGGCATCCGGGCGTTGACCTCGTGGGCGAGTTCCACCATGCGGAGCGGGTGGCCCGGTGAACGCCCCGTGCGGGCGAGGTGGTTGGGGTCGATGGGGGCGGCGTGGCCGCCGACGCCGGGGCCGGGGCGGAAGGACTGGAAGCCGAACGGCTTGGTCTCTGCGCAGCGGATGACGTCCCACAGGTCGACGCCGATGTCATGGCAGAAGACCGCCATCTCGTTCATCAGCGCGATGTTGAGGTGGCGGTAGTTGGTCTCCAGCAGCTTGGTGGTCTCGGCCTCGCGCAGGCCGCGGGCGCGGACGACCTTGTCGGTGAGGCGGTTGTAGAAGGCGGCGGCCGCCTCCGTGCAGGCGGGGGTGAGGCCGCCGATGACCTTGGGGGTGTTGGCGTAGTGGTGGGTGCGGTTGCCGGGGTCGTGGCGGCCGGGGGAGCAGGCGAGGTGGAAGTCGCGTCCGGCGGTGAGGCCGGAGCCCTCCTCCAGGAGGGGGCGCAGGAATTCCTCGGTGGTGCCGGGGTACGCGGTGGATTCGAGGATCACCGTGGTGTGCGGGCGCAGCTGTGCGGCCAGGGTGCGGGCGGCGTCGGCGATGCCGCCCAGGTCCAGGGTGCGGTCCTCGCCGAGGGGGGTGGGCGCACAGATGACGGCGGTGCGGACGCGGCTGAGGGCGGTGGGGTCGGTGGTGGTGCGGAAGCCGGCCGAGAGCAGGCGGCGGAGTTCGGTGGCGGACAGCGGCCCGTCGGCGCCCGAGAGGGCGGCGGAGTGCGGGTCGGGGTCGTAGCCGAGGGTGGTGATGCCGGCGGTGGTGGCGGCCTGGGCGAGGGGGAGGCCGAGGTGACCGAGTCCGATGACGGCGAGATCTGCGGGCATGCTGCGGCCGTCCTTCCCGAGCGACTGCGAATGACGTGTGCGCATGACGTATGCGGATGGCGCATAAGTAGACTAAGCGGATATTTGACCCAGAATAGGGATTGGTGGATCAAGGCGGCGGGGTGTTGCCGTCGTGAGCGGAGGGTGGATACCGGAACGCAGCGCGGACAGAATCGACGGACCAGGGGGTGTGGCCCCGATCACAGCGGGAGGCAGCGGTGCAGACAGCGATACTGGGACCGGCGCAGCGGGCCGAGGCGCTCGCCCGAATGGCGGAGCGGGAGCTGGACATCCTCGTGGTCGGCGGGGGAGTCGTCGGCGCGGGGACCGCGCTGGACGCGGCGACCCGCGGCCTGTCCACCGGGCTCGTCGAGGCGCGGGACTGGGCCTCGGGCACGTCCAGCAGGTCGAGCAAGCTCATCCACGGCGGTCTGCGGTATCTGGAGATGCTGGACTTCGCGCTGGTCAGAGAGGCGTTGAAGGAGCGGGGGCTGCTGCTGGAGCGGCTGGCGCCGCATCTGGTCAAGCCGGTGCCGTTCCTCTATCCGCTGCGGCACAAGGGCTGGGAGCGCTGGTACGCGGGCGCGGGCGTGGCGCTGTACGACGCGATGTCGGTCTCCTCGGGGCACGGCCGCGGGCTGCCCGTGCACCGGCACCTCTCGCACAAGCGGGCCCTGCGGGTCGCGCCCTGTCTGAAGAAGGGCGCGCTGGTCGGGGCGTTGCAGTACTACGACGCCCAGATGGACGACGCGCGCTATGTGGCGACGATGGTGCGGACCGCGGCGTCCTACGGGGCGGCGGTCGCCAACCGGGCGCGGGTGGTGGGCTTCCTGCGCGAGGGCGAGCGGGTGGTCGGCGCGCGGGTGGAGGACGTCGAGGGCGGCGGTGAGTACGAGATCCGGGCGCGGCAGATCGTCAATTCCACCGGGGTGTGGACGGACGACACCCAGGCGCTGATCGGGGAGCGCGGGCAGTTCCACGTCCGGGCGTCGAAGGGGATCCACCTGGTCGTCCCGAAGGACCGGATCCATTCGACGAGCGGGCTGATCCTGCGGACCGAGAAGAGCGTGCTGTTCGTCATCCCGTGGGGGCGGCACTGGATCGTGGGGACCACGGACACCGACTGGGATCTCGACAAGGCGCATCCGGCGGCCTCCAGCGCGGACATCGACTATCTGCTGGAACACGTCAACGAGGTGCTCGCGACACCGCTGACCAGGGACGACGTGGAGGGCGTCTACGCCGGGCTGCGTCCGCTGCTGGCCGGGGAGTCGGACGCCACCAGCAAGCTGTCGCGCGAGCACACCGTCGCCCATCCGGTACCGGGCCTGGTCGTGGTCGCGGGCGGCAAGTACACGACGTACCGGGTGATGGCGAAGGACGCGGTGGACGAGGCGGTGCACGCGCTCGACCAGCGGGTCGCGGAGTGTGTGACCGAGGACGTGCCGCTGGTCGGGGCGGAGGGCTACCGGGCGCTGTGGAACGCGCGGGCCCGGATCGCGGCGCGCACCGGGCTGCACGTGGCGCGCATCGAGCATCTGTTGAACCGTTACGGCGCGCTGGCCGAGGAGCTGCTGGAGCTGGTGGTGGCCGACCCGTCGCTGGGCGAACCGCTGGCGGCCGCGGACGACTATCTGCGGGCCGAGGCGGTCTACGCCTGTACGCACGAGGGCGCCCGGCACCTCGACGACGTGCTGACCCGGCGCACCCGCATCTCCTTCGAGACCTTCGACCGCGGCGCCCGCAGCGCCCGCGAGGTGGCCGAGCTGATCGCCCCGGCGCTGGGCTGGGACGACGACCAGGTCGAGAAGGAGATCGCGCACTACCACAAGCGGGTCGAGGCGGAACGCGAATCGCAGCGCCAGCCGGACGATCTGACGGCGGATGCGGCGCGGCTGGGCGCGCCGGACATCGTGCCGCTGTAGGCCGCGAGCCCTACGGCCGGGAGTCCTACGGCCGGGGCGGCGGGCCGGTGCTGGTGCCGGGCCGGTCCTCGGGTCGCCGGGGGCAGAACTCCGCGGTCAGGACGTCGGTGCCGTGCGCCGGGTCGGCCAGATGGTCGGTGTTGAGGCGGTAGCTGACGACGTGACGGCCGTCGGCGGTGCCCGCGGTCCGGGCGAAGGAGCCGTTGATGTCGCCGTCGTGGCCCCAGACCGTGACGCCGCAGGGCAGCTCGGTGGCGTACAGGCCGAGGCCGTAGGCGCCGCCGGTGCCCTTCTCGCTGCGTATCTCGGCCATCTGGCGCGGCGCCAGGAACCGGCCGCCGAGCAGCGCGGAGAAGAAGCGGTTGAGATCGCCGAGGGTGGTGATCATCTCGCCGGCCGCGCCGGCCCGGCTGGGGTCCAGGGAGGTGGCGTCGACGCGGTGGTGGCCGACGCGGGAGTAGGCCCGGCCGTGCGGCTCGGGCAGCGCCGGGTCGGTGCCGGGGAAGGAGGTGTGGCCGAGACCGGCGGGGGTCAGGAGGCGGTGGCGGATCTCCGTGGCGTACGGGTGCCCGGTGACGGCCTCGATGACCAGTCCGAGGACGAGGTAGTTGGTGTTGGAGTAGGCGTAGCGGGCGCCCGGCGCGGCCACCGGGGGGTGGCCGAGCGCGATCCGCAGCAGCTCGCCCGGGGTGTGGCTGTCGTAGCGGTGGGTGCCGAAGCCCGCGCCGCTCAGCTGCCGGGACAGCCGGGGGTCCGCGGTGTAGTTGAACAAACCACTCGTGTGGTCCAGCAGCTGGCGGATCGTCACCCGCCGCAGATCGCTGCCGGTGCCGTTCCCCCTGGTCGGGAGGCCGGGCGGGAGGTGGGCGGCGGCGCTGTCGTGGAGGGTCAGCCGGCCCTCGCCGACGAGTTGCAGGATCACCGTCGCGACCAGGGTCTTGGTGATGGAGCCGGCCCGGAAGTGGTCCTGCCGCCCGATCCGGCGGCCGCTGTGCAGATCGGCGACCCCGGCCGTGGCGAACCGCGCGGCCGAGGGGGCGCCCGCGCGGGTGGTGAGGGCGGCGGCGCCCGGCGCACCGTCGCGGACCAGACGGCGCAGTGCGGACGCGGCCTTCTCGCCGGACGGACCGGGCGGGGCCGGGCGGGCCGTCGCCGTCCCCGCCGCCGGCGTTCGGTGGGCGACGTGCGCGGGTGGGGCGGGGGAGAGGACCGGCCGGGCGGTGCAGGCCACCAGGGCCAGCGCGGCCAGCACGCCCGTGTGGACCGCGGCGTGGCGGCGCCCGGCCGGGCGCGGGTCACCGGCCGGGGCCGGGCGCGGCGGGCGCATCGTCATCGGGACTCCCGTTCGTCCGGGCCATCATGACGGGTACGCGGTGTCGCCCGGCACCGACCCGGGCCTTCCGCATGGCTCCGGATGAGGGAGAATGAAGGCTCTGCCAGGGTGGGTTGTCCGAGTTGGGTCAGTTTGGTGATCGATGGGACGTCGAAGCTGCCAACTCGACTGGATTGCAGAGGGGATTCAGTGGGTGACGAGGTCGAGATGGACGGCAAGGAGGGCAGGCTGCTCGCCGGCCGGTACCGGCTCGCCGATGTTCTCGGCCGGGGCGGTATGGGCACCGTATGGCGGGCACGCGACGAGGTCCTGGGCCGTACGGTCGCAGTCAAGGAACTGCGCTTCCCGGGCGGGGTCGAGGAGGACGAGAAGCGTCGTCTGATCACCCGTACGCTCCGCGAGGCCAAGGCGATCGCCCGGATCCGGAACAACGGCGCCGTGACGGTCTATGACGTGGTCGACGAGGACGACCGCCCGTGGATCGTGATGGAGCTGGTCGAGGGCCGCTCGCTGGCCGAGGTCGTCCGTGACGACGGACCGCTCACCCCGCGCCGCGCCGGCGAGGTGGGCCTGGCCGTGCTCGACGTGCTGCGTGCCGCGCACAGCGAGGGCATCCTGCACCGCGATGTGAAGCCGTCCAACGTCCTGATGTCCGACGACGGCCGGGTCGTGCTGACCGACTTCGGCATCGCCCAGGTCGAGGGCGACCCCTCCGTGACCTCGACCGGCATGCTCGTCGGCGCCCCCTCCTACATCTCCCCGGAGCGCGCCCGCGGCCACAAGCCCGGCCCGCCGGCCGACATGTGGTCGCTGGGCGGCCTGCTGTACGCCTGCGTCGAGGGCGTGCCGCCGTACGACAAGGGCTCGGCCATCGCCACCCTGACCGCGGTCATGACCGAGCCGGTCGAGCCGCCGAAGAGCGCCGGCGTCCTGGAAGAGGTCATCTACGGGCTGCTGGTGAAGGACCCGGCGGCCCGGCTGGACGACGCCGGCGCGCGGGCGCTGCTGCTGGACGTGGTGCACGCCCCCGAGCCGCAGAAGCCCGAGCCCCCGCTGGACGAGACCCGCGCCATGGTGCTGCCGACGGCGCCCAAGGAGCGGGCGGAGGCGAAGCCCAAGGCCGCGCCGAAGCCCGCCCCGAAGGCGCGGCCGGCGCGCAAGCCGAAGGCGAAGCCGGCCGCCTCGACGGCCGCCGAGCCGGCGGCCGGGAGCGCGAGCGGATCCGGTAGCGCCCCCGTGGACGAGAAGCCGGCCGCGCCCGGCAAAACCGCCGCGGCGCGTACGCCGGAGCGGACCGGGCGCCCGCAGAAGGCGGCCGCGAAGCCCGCCCCGGACGCCGCCGGTGCCGCGCCGGCGAAGGCGGAGGCGGCGAGCAAGACGACCGCCGTGGAAGCGGACCGTCCGGCGGGCGCCCGCCCCGGGTTCGACACCGAGGCCGCCAAGGAGCGGATGCGCGGGGCCCTGCAGACCGTGCGCGCCGCTGCCGCCGCCGCGAAGGCCCGTGTGGAGGCCCGTGCGGACGCCGGGTCCGGCGGCGGCAACCGCCCGTCCACCCGGGCGTCGGTGACCGATGTCGTCCCGCGCCGCACGCTGATCATCGTGGCCGTGGTCGTCGCCCTGGCGGTGCTGGGCACAGTGCTGGCCCTCACGCTCAGCGGCGACGACTCCGCGCAGACGCACGGCAAGGCGGCCGGCGCGCACGACAAGGCGGCCTCCGCGGGCCGGACCAAGCCCTCGGCGGAGTCGGACACCTCCGGCGGGGACACCGCGAAGGACGCGCCGGGCGATCCTGCCCCGCAGTCGACGGAGGTCACACCGGCCGGCGACACGAGCGGTACGGACGCCGGGGACGGCAAGGGAGACAAGGGCGGCAAGGCGGTGCCGGACGGCTTCACGGATGTCTCCAACGGCGGCTACCACTTCCGTATGGCGATGCCCAAGGACTTCCACCAGACGGGCACCGCGGGCCAGGGCTCCGGCGTCATCTACAGCGCCTCGGGCGGCTTCCCGCGGGTCCAGATCGACTACAACGCCAAGCCCGGCACCGACGCGGCGGCCTCCTGGCGCAGCCTGGAGCCGGCCGTCCGCGGCTCCAGCGAGGACTACCACCTCATCGGCATCAAGTCGGTGAAGTGGCGGGACTATCCGACGGTCGCCGACTGGTCGTTCACCCGCCGGCAGAGCGGGCAGAAGGTCCGGGTCCTCGACCGCGGCTTCCGGGCCGACGACCAGCACGGCTACGCGATCATGATCACCTGCAAGGCGGACGCCTGGTCGGACAAGGCGTGCCAGGAGCTGATCCACACCGCCTTCAAGACCTTCGCGCTCAAGGACTGAGGACGGTCCGGGTGAAGAACGGACGGGGCGCGCGTCGTTGGGCCGAGCGGGCCGCGCGCTCCGGCGGTGGCACGTATCGTGAGACGGCGAGGACCGTACGCATCCGCAATCGGCGGGAATGCGACCGGAAGTGACCGGAGGCGCCGGCGCCGATGGGCGGCTCCGGCGCGCGACGGCAGACACAGTGCGCGCTGCGGGGAGGCGTCGTGGACGAGTACGCGGGACGGGTGCTCGCCGAGAGATACCGCCTGCCGTTGCGGCCCCTCGGCGAGGACGAGTTCGCCGAGACCCGGGCCTTTGACACCTTCAGCGGGCAGGAGGTCCTGCTCCGCCAGGTGCCGCTGCCGGAGGTCGTCGAGGCGGAGGTCGTGGGGGCCGAGCCGGTGGGTCCGCCTGCGGCGGGGCCCGGCGGCCGTCCGGGCGGGGCGCGCCCGCCGGGCGTGTCCGCGGCCGACCGCAACCCCCGGGATCCCGCCGTGCGGCGCGCGCTGGAGGCCGCGACGACGGCGGCCCAGCTGGCCGACCACCCCCGGCTGGAGCAGGTCTTCGACGTCTTCGTGCAGGACGGCAGCCTGTGGGTGGTCGCGGAACTCCTCACCGCGCGCCCGCTATCCGCGCTGCTCGCCGAGCGGGCGCTGTCCCCGCACCGCGCCGCGGAGATCGCCGCGGATCTGCTGGCCGCGCTGCGGGTGCTGCACGCGGACGGCTGGCTGCACCGCAACATCACCGCCCGTACGGTCCTGGTCTGCGACGACGGCCGGGCCATCCTGACCGGTCTGGCGGCGGGCGCGGCCCAGGAGGCGCTGTGCGGGGACGAGCCGCCCGCCGCGGCCGGGACCCCGCATGCCGCGGCGGCACCGGACGGCCCGGCGGCGAAGGCCCCCGCGCCGGGCGGATCCGTCGACCGGACCTCACTGACCAAGTCCGCGCCGGACGAGCGGCCCGCGGCGGACGGCGCCGCCACCGCCTTCGGCCGCCCCAGCGCCGGGCTCGCCGCCGAGCGGGCGCGGCAGGCGCGGCTGACGGTGATCGGCCCGGTCACCGAGCGCTGGGCGCCGGAGCAGGCCGGACCGGTCCACACGAACTGGCAGCTGGCGCCGCCGGTCGGTCCGGCCACCGACCTGTGGGCGGTCGGCGCGCTGCTCTACCGGTGTGTGCAGGGGGAGCCGCCGTTCCCGGAGGACAGCGCCGCCGAGCTGGCGCAGCTGGTCTGCTCCCGGCCCCCGGCGGTGGCCGAGGAGTGCGGGGCGCTGCGGCCCGTCGTCGAATCGCTGCTGCGTCAGGACCCCGTCGACCGTCCGGACTTCGAGGAGCTGAACGGCTGGCTGCGGTCGCTGATCCGTACGGCGCCGGAGCCGGTGGCGCAGAGCCGGCCGGTGACCGTGCCGGCGCTGGAGCAGGAGGCCGATCCGCGGCGGCTGCCGATCGTGCGGCGCCGCGGTGAACTCGTGCGCAAGGGGCGGCACAAGAAGACCCGGGCGTCCCGGCGGGCCCGGCCGCAGCCCGCACCGGCCGCCGTCGCGGCCGCCGCACCGCTCGCCCCACCGCCGACCGCGCCGCTCGCCCCACCACCCGCCGCACCGGCGCCGCGCGATGCCGCGCCGGAAGCGGAGCAGTCCACTCCGCTCGCCCCCGCCCCCCGTCCGCCCCGCCCCCCGAAGCAGCCCAAGCCGCTCCGGCCGCCCCGGCAGGCCCGGCCCGTCCGGCCGTCCGCGCCGATGGGGGCCGGGACCTCGGCAAGCGAACCGGCCGGGCAGCACGGCCCGGACGCCGCGCCCCCGTCGCCGCGCCCGGCCCGCGGCCCGCGCCCGCCGGTCCGGCTGCTGCTGGTCGCGGTGGTGGTGCTGCTCGTCGGCGCGGTCGTCTACGCGCTGGCGTTCCTGCCGGACTCCGGCCAGGACTCCAAGGCCGGCGGGCACGGCGCGGCACATCCGGGCGCGAGCGCGGCGCCCGGCCGCAGCACCGCACCGTCCGACGGCGGCGAGCGGGGCGGCGGCACCGGCGCGTCGCAGACCACCGCGCCCGCGGGCGTCGCCAAGGGCTTCGAGGTACGCACCGACCCGGAGGGCTTCCAGGTCGCGGTCCGCAAGGGCTGGCAGCGGCGCGGGGCCAACGACCGGCGCCAGGTGCGGTATGTCGGCGGGGACTACGAGCTGGTGGTCGTGCCCGGCCGGGACACCACGGCGCGCTTCGGCACCGACCCGATGGCGTACCTCCAGAACAAGGAAGCCGAGCTGGCGCCGTACCGCTCCTCGGGCTGGGCCTCGGCCTCCGGTCTCCAGCGGATCGACGTCGGGAAGACGGCGATGGCCGAGGGCACCTTCTCCTGGCGCGACAACAGCGGCCGGGTGGTCTACGTCCGCAACCTCGCGATGATCCACAACGGCCGCTACCACCTCGTCCTGGTGATCGGCCCGGACAGCGGGCGGCGCGAGATCGACCAGCTGTACGCGCAGGCGACCAGCGCCTACCGCCCGGGCTGAGCCGGGTCCGTGCGAGGGGTCGCTCGCGAAGACTTGTAACTGACGAATCGTCAAATCACTTGCAGCAGTGGGGAGTCGACGTCTTGTTGACTCGCCGCGCTCGCGGTTAAGCTATTTCTGACGGAGCGTCAGTTTCATCGACGCCTGTCGGCCCGGCCGGACACGGGGTGAGGGGACGACGATGGGAAACCCCATGGAGCCACCGCGCCTGCCCGGCGCCGACGACCTGGTGAGCCCGCCCGCGAGCCGCCGCCCGCCCGGCGCGGGCCCCGGTCGGTAGGCGCGCCATGGACCTCACCTTCACGGAGGAGGAGGACGCCTTCCGGGCGCGGCTGCGGCGATGGCTCGGCGAGGTGATGCCCGCCCTCCCCGCGAAGCCCGCGGCGGACGACTGGCCCGGCCGGCGGGCGTATGACGCGGCCTGGCAGCGGATGCTGTACGACGCCGGATACGCGGGCCTGCACTGGCCCGAGGACGCCGGCGGGCGGGGCGCCACCCCCACCCAGCACCTGATCTTCCTGGAGGAGACCGAACGGGCCGGCGCCCCCTATGTCGGGGCGAACTTCGTCGGGCTGCTGCACGCCGGGCCGACCGTCGCCGCCGAGGGGAGCGCGGAGCAGCGGGCCCGCTGGCTGCCGCCGATCCTGCGCGGCGACGAGATCTGGTGCCAGGGCTTCAGCGAACCGGACGCCGGCTCCGACCTCGCCGCGCTGCGCACCACGGCGGTGCGCGACGGGGACCACTACGTCGTCAGCGGCACCAAGCTGTGGACCTCGCACGCCGAGGTCGCCGACTGGTGCGAACTCCTCGTCCGCACCGACCCGGACGCGCCCCGGCACCGCGGCATCAGCTGGCTGGCGATGCCCATGGACGCCCCGGGGGTGACGGTCCGGCCGCTGCGCACCCTCGCCGGCTCGGCGGAGTTCGCCGAGATGTTCCTCGACGAGGTCCGGGTGCCGATCAGCCACCGGGTCGGCGCGGAGAACGACGGCTGGCGGGTGACGATGGTGACGCTGTCCTTCGAGCGTGGCACCGCCTTCGTCGGCGAGGTGGTGGCGTGCCGCCGGATGCTCGGCGCCCTCGCCCGCACGGCCCGCGACAACGGCCGCTGGGACGACGCCGTGCTGCGCCGCCGGCTGGGCCGGCTGCACGCGGAGTTCGCGGCGCTGTGGCGGCTGACCCAGTGGAACGTGAGCGAGGCGGCCGCCGCCCGGCCGCCCGGCGGTGGGGGCGGGGGCGTCCCGGGGACCGGCGGCTCCGTCTTCAAGTTGCGCTACTCGCACGCCCGCCAGGAGCTGTACGACGCGGCGGCCGAGGTGCTGGGGGCCGGTGCGCTGGACGCGGACCACGAGTGGGTGGCCGGCCGGCTGTCGTCCCTCTCGTACACCATCGCGGCCGGCACCTCGCAGATCCAGCGCAACATCGTCGCCGAGCGGATCCTCGGCCTGCCGAAGGGGCGGTGACCGGCCGGTGGACTTCCAACTCACCGAGGACCAGCGGGCGTTGCGGCGGGCCGCCCGGGAGCTGCTGGCCAAGCGGTTCGGGCCGGACCGGCTGCGGGCCGCGGTCGGTGACCCGGCGCCGGACCGTGCGCTGTGGCGGGAGCTGGGCGCGGCCGGGTTCTTCGCGCTGCGGCTGCCTGAGGAGGCCGGCGGGGTGGGGCTGGGGCTGCCGGAGGCGGTGCTGGTCCTGGAGGAGACCGGGCGGGCGCTGCTGCCCGGACCGGTGGTGGCGTGCCAGCTGCTGGCCGGGGTGGTGGACGGGGTCGCGTCCGGGGAGAAGATCGTCGGGCTGTGCGAGGGCGGGCGGGAGCCGGTGCTGTGGGAACACCCGGCCGCCTGCGATGAGTTGATCTTGGTGGAGACCGGCACGGAGTGCCGCGACGGCGTGGGTGGGGGCGCACGGGGGCGCACGGCCGGTGTGTGCCGTAGCGCGGCGGAGCGGGTGTCCTGCGCCCCCTTTGCCTCCGTCGATCCGCTGACCCCGCTCGCCCGCGTCACGGGGCTGCCGCGCGCCGAAGCCCTCGCGCTGGACGCCTCGCGACTGCGCCGCGAGGCCGCCCTGCTCACCGCTGCCCAGCAGCTGGGCAGTGCGGCCCGGACGGTCGAGCTGGCGGTCGCCCACGCCCGCCGGCGCGAGCAGTTCGGCGCCCCCGTCGGCTCGTTCCAGGCGGTCAAGCACCTCTGCGCGCAGATGCTGGTACGGGCGGAGATGGCCCGGTGTGCGGTCTACGCGGCATCGGTCACGGAGGGTGATCTCGATGTCACCGGGGCGAAGTTGCTGGCCGACGAGGCCGCGGTGCGCAACGCACGGGACTGTGTGCAGGTCCACGGAGGGATGGGCTTCACCTGGGAGGCCGATGTCCATCTGCACCTCAAGCGGGCCTGGCTGCGGGCGGAGTGCTGGGGCACCGCCGGCGAGGCGGAAGAACTGCTGGCAGCAGGCTTGATCACCTGACGGCGGGGGTGGGGCGGTGACGGCGGTGCCGGGAGGGGCGGAAGTCAGACTCTGGCAACCTCTGCGCGAAATGCCGGACTCACTACGCAGAAGTGGTCACGGAGGGTCGATATCGGGTTGTGTCCTAGGCGTGACTCGTCACAGGGGGGAGTCGGCGTTCCGCTCGGGTACGCTCCGTTGGGTGCGAGTGGTTCTGAGGCGCAACGAACCCGGTGTCGTCGTGGCGACGGCTCCGGGTGACGGACTGCGCGCCGCCCGCCCAAGGCGTGGGCCCGGTCGCCCCCCTTGTTCGACTCCCCGCAAAGTGCGTCGCACAGTATGCAGGATGCATACTCCCTTGCGCTGGAATATGCCCGAAGCGCTTGTTGGGGTGACTCAACGTCAACCATGCTGTGCTCCACCGGGGTCACGCACCGTGACTCCGTGGAGGCGCGAGGCGATGTTTCCGCCGGTTCGGATGGTGTGAGCGGTGCAGGTGCTTCAGGTGCAGTTGGACGTACGACCCGACCCCGCGGAGGTGGGGCGGGCTCGGCGATGGGCCCGGTCGCGGCTCGTGGGCTCGGGTATAGGGGTCGATGAGCCGGTGGCGGAGACGCTGATCCTGCTGATCTCCGAACTCGTCACCAATGCAGTGGTCCACACCGGCGCGTCGGCCGTGCTCCGGATGTGCTTCTCCGGGTCGGGCGCCGTGGTGGGCACCGTACGGGTCGAGGTCGCGGACGCCAGCGGCCGCCCGCCGCGCCAGCGGCACGCCGAGGGCGACGACACCAACGGCCGCGGCCTGGAGCTGGTCGACGGCCTGGCCGACCGGTGGGGCTGGCAGCAGGAGGGCACCGGCAAGCGCATCTGGTGCGAGGTGGACCGCGGCCAGCCGCTGCTGATGGCGGCGGGGGCCGATCTGGGGACCTTCGAGCCCCGTCACGCGGCGCCGCGCGCCGTGACCCACCAGGCGTAGACGCGCGCGGGCCGGCACCCACCCGCGCCGCTCACCCCGGCGCGGAGGGTGCCCCGGCGCGGCCGCTTCAGAGCACCGCCACCGGCGCGACCGGTGCGCCGGTCCCGCCGACGAAGGGCTCGGCCGTCGCGGACAAGAAGAACGCGCCGCGCCCCGCCTCCGCGCAGGCCGCGGACAGCTCCTCCAGATTCCAGTTCTGGCCCTGCGGCATGCCCATCTCGACCAGATGGAGGGCGTGCACCGGCATCCACAGGTCCTCGATCTCCGGCGGGAAGATCTCGAAGGTCAGGGTGTCGTTGGCGACCGCCGCGACATCGCGCGCCCGGAACCATTCCGGGGTGCGCAGCGACAGGCCGGGTGACGGGAAGGCGTACGCCTGGCGGTCGCCGTCCAGGTAGTGCCGCAGCTGGCCGGTCCGTACGAGGACGATGTCGCCGGGCCGGACCGCGGTGCGCGCCAGTTCCTCGGCGGCGTCCAGGTCCTCCGGGGTGACGGCGTGGCCGGGGGGCAGCCGGTCGGTGCCGTGGGCGCGGGCCACGTCCAGCAGGACGCCGCGGGAGACGATCGGGGTGGCGCGCTCGATGCCGAGGGCGGTGGCGCCGAGATGCGCGGTGACCGTGTGGGCGGGGCGGCCGTTGTAGAGCCGCCCGGAGTGCGAGACATGGGCCAGGCCGTCCCAGTGGGTGGCGCACTGCAGGCCCATGGTGACCGCGTCGTCCGAGGTCGCGACGGTGCCGGGGCCGAAGATCTCGTGGTTGACGGCGGTCATGGTGTGCAGCGGGTTGACCCGGCCGGGGATCGCGCCGGTCTGCACGCCGTCCTGGCGGAGCGGCAGGGCGAGCGGGACGCGGCGGCCGCTGCGGACGCAGGCGGCGGCCTCCCGTACGACCCGGCCGGTGATCAGGTTGAGGGTGCCGATCTCGTCGTCCGCCCCCCAGCGCCCCCAGTTGTTCACGCGTGCGGCGATGTCGTGGAACTCCTGCGGCAGGGGCATCAGGCCCTCCTCGGGGCGGCGGGGTCCGTTCGGCCCGGGGTCTTGTGTTCGTACCGGGTCTGCTCAAAAATCTAACGGTCCGTCAGAAACTGTGGGAGGGGCTGGGCATGGGGAACTTCTTGGCCGGCAAGGTGATCGCGGTCACGGGGGCGGGCCGGGGCATCGGCCGGGCGGTGGCGCTGGCCTGCGCGGCACAGGGCGCACGGGTGGTCGTCAACGACTACGGCGTCTCCATCGCGGGCGGTGAGCCGAGCAGCGAGGTCGCCGAGGCCGTGGTCAAGGAGATCCGGGCGGCGGGGGGCGAGGCGGCCGCGGTCGCCGACGACGTGTCCACCATGGCCGGCGGCCAGCGGATCGTGGACACCGCGCTGGCGCAGTACGGGGCGATCGACGGTGTGGTGTGCGTGGCCGGGATCCTGCGCGAGCGGATGCTGTTCAACATGTCCGAGGAGGAGTGGGACCCGGTCGTCGCCACCCATCTGAAGGGGACGTTCACGCTCTTCCGGGCGGCCTCGGCGGTGATGCGCCGCCAGGGGTCGGGCACCCTGCTGGGGTTCACCAGCGGCAACCACCAGGGCTCGGTGTCGCAGGCCAACTACGCCTCCGCGAAGGGCGGGATCATCTCGCTGGTGCGCAGCGCCGCGCTGGGCCTGCACAAGTACGGGGTGACGGCCAACGCGGTGGCGCCCGTCGCGCGCACGCGGATGTCGGCGAACGTGCCGATGGAGCTGACGGAGATCGGCGAGCCGGAGGACGTGGCGGCGCTGGTCGTCTACCTGCTGAGCGAGCGGGCCCGGGAGATCACCGGGCAGGTCTACACCGTGGCCGGGCCCAAGATCGCCGTATGGGCGCAGCCGAGGGAGCTGCGCTCCGTATATGCCGACGAGGGCGGGTGGACGCCGGAGCGGGTGGCGGACGTGCTGCCGGGGTCGGTGGGCACCGATCCGATGCCGATGCTGGCGCAGCTGTCGCGGATGGCCGCCGCGGCCGCGGCCAAGGAGCGGCCCAACCGGTAACGGGTGGGGCCGAAGCGGCAGATGGGGCCCGTGCGGGGGCGGTCGGCGGTGGGTGCGTGGGGAGGGCGGCGTGGACTTCGGTTTCGGGCATGCGGACGACCAATTCCGGGCGGAGGCCCGGGGCTGGCTCGGGAGTCATCTGGTGGGGCCGTACGCCGAGTGGGCGGGGCGCGGCGGACCCGGCAGCGAGCACGAGGGGGCCGCGGTGCGCCGGGCCTGGGAGCGGGAACTCGGGGCCGGGGGATGGATCGGGCTCGGGTGGGACTGCCCGGAGGGCGCGTACGGCAGCCGGCCGGTGAGCCTGACCCGGCAGGTCGTCTGGGCCGAGGAGTACGCGCGCGCCCGGGCGCCGGGGCGGGTGGGGCACATCGGGGAGAACCTGCTCGCGCCGACGCTGCTCGCGCACGGCGACGAGGCGCAGCGGCGGCGGTTCCTGCCGCCCATCGCCCGGGGCGAGGAGCTGTGGTGCCAGGGCTACAGCGAGCCGGACGCGGGCTCGGACCTGGCGGCGCTGCGGACGGTGGCGGTCCGCGACGGCACCGGGTACCGCGTCACCGGGCAGAAGATCTGGACCTCGCTGGCCCGGGAGGCCGACTGGTGCTTCGTGCTGGCGCGCACCGATCCGGGCGAGCGGCGGCACCGGGGGCTGTCCTTCCTGCTGGTGGCGATGGACCAGCCGGGGCGGATCGAGGTGCGGCCGATCCGCCAGATGTCCGGGACGGCGGAGTTCAACGAGGTGTTCTTCGACGGCGCGGTGGCCGGGCACGTGGTCGGCGGGGAAGGGGCCGGCTGGCGGGTCGCGATGGGGCTGCTGGCGTGTGAGCGGGGGGTGTCCACGCTGGTGCAGCAGATCGGGTTCGCCGCCGAGCTGTCCGCGGTGCTCGCCGCCGCGGTCCGGTGCGGGACGCTCCGCGATCCGGTGCTGCGCGAGCAACTCCTGTCCCAGTGGGCCGAGTTGCGGGTCATGCGCTGGAACGCGCTGCGGACCCTGGGCGCGGCCGGGGACGCCGGTGCGCCGAGCGTCGCCAAGCTGCTGTGGGGCGGCTGGCACCAGCGGCTCGGGGAGCTGGCGATGCGGGTGCGGGGCGCCGCGGCCGCGCTGGGGCCGGTCGACTGGAGCGCGCGGGAGCCGTACGCGCTCGACGCGTGGCAGCGGCTGTTCCTCTTCACCCGGGCCGACACCCTCTACGGCGGTTCGGACGAGATCCAGCGCAACATCATCGCCGAGCGTGTGCTCGGCCTGCCCAGAGGGGAGCGGTGATGAGAGGCGTCATCTTCGACGGTGAGCGGCCGCGGGTCGTGGACGACCTGGAGGTGCGGGCGCCGGGGCCGGGCGAGGTGCTGGTCGGGATCCGGGCCGCGGGCCTGTGCCACAGCGATCTGTCGGTGATCGACGGGACGATCCCGTTCCCGGTGCCGGTGGTGCTGGGGCACGAGGGGGCGGGGGTGGTGGAGGCGGTCGGCGCGGGCGTCGACCATGTGGTGCCCGGCGACCATGTCGCGCTGTCGACGCTGGCCAACTGCGGGGCGTGCGCGGAGTGCGACCGGGGGCGGCCGACGATGTGCCGCAAGGCGATCGGGATGCCCGGCAAGCCGTTCCGGCGCGGGGAGGGCGAGCTGTTCAACTTCGCGTCGAACTCGGCGTTCGCGGAGCGCACGGTGGTCAAGGCGGTGCAGGCCGTCAAGATCGACCGGGACATTCCGATGGCGTCGGCCGCGCTGATCGGGTGCGGGGTGCTGACCGGGGTCGGGGCGGTGCTCAACCGGGCGAAGGTGGACCGCGGGGACTCGGTCGTGGTGATCGGCGCCGGCGGCATCGGCCTGAACGTGCTCCAGGGGGCGCGGATCGCCGGGGCGTCGACGATCGTGGCGGTGGACGCCAACCCCGCGAAGGAGCCGGTGGCGCGGCAGTTCGGGGCTACGCACTTCATCGACGCGTCGGCGGTGGCGGACAGCGTCAAGGCGGTGAAGGCGATCCTGCCGACCGGCGCCGACCACGCCTTCGAGTGCGTGGGCAGCACCCGGCTGATCCGGCAGGCCGTCGACCTGCTGGACCGGCACGGGCAGGCGGTGCTGCTCGGGGTGCCGCCGGCCACCGCCGAGGCCTCGTTCCTGGTGTCCTCGATGTATCTCGACAAGTCGATCCTGGGCTGCCGTTACGGGTCGGCGCGGCCGCAGCGGGACATCGCGCTGTACGCCCGGCTGTACCGCGAGGGGCGGCTGCTGCTGGACGAGCTGGTGACCCGGACGTACCCGGTGGAGGACTTCGCGAAGGCGGCGGACGACGCGCACCACGGGCGGGTGGCGCGGGGGGTGTTGACGTTCGGGTAGGGGCTTTGAAGAGCCCCTAGGGGGCGGGGCGTCGCGGCTGTCGGACCGGGGCCGGGCGGGGCTCGCGGCCGGGGGCGCGGCTCGGTCCGGTGGCCGCCCGGGGGCCTGCGCGGCCGGGCGGGTCGTGGGGGCGCCGTTACGCGTCGGCCGCCCCGTCGCCCTCCCTCACGGACTCACGGACGGAACCGGCCGAAGCCGCCGCGGTGGAAGAGGAGCGGGCCGGTGCGGGCGGCGGCCGGGTCCGTGCCGAGGGCCTCGACCCGGCCGACCACGATCAGATGGTCGCCGCCGGTGTGCACGGCCTGGACCGTGCAGTCGATCCAGGCGGGGACCTCCGCCAGCCGGGGCGATCCGGTCGCCGGCGCGGGCCCGTAGGAGACGCCGGCGAACTTGTCGCCACCGCGGACCGCGAACCCGCGGCACAGCGCGCCCTGGTCCGCGCCGAGGATGTTCACGCAGAACACGCCGGCGCGGGCGATCCGGGGCCAGGTGGTCGACGTGCGCCCCACCATGAACGCCACCAGCGGCGGATCGAGGGACAGCGAGGCGAAGGACTGGCAGGCGAAGCCGGCCGGCTCCGGGTCCCCGGGGGACGTGATGATCGTGACGCCGCTGGCGAAGTGCCCCAGGACATCGCGGAATTCGGCCGGATCCAGCGGGGCGCGCTCGTCGTCACGCACGGCGCGCAGCGCGGGCCGCGGTGGCGCGGAGGGTGATGCGGCGGCTGTGGTGGGCGCGCCGACGGAGCGCAGATACCGCACGGCCGTGGCCGCCATTCCCGCATGTCCCATCATGCCTTTCATTGAATCTGATGCAGCGTCAGATGTGAAGCCCGGTGCGGCGGCGGGCCACCCGCACGTGTGGTTTACCGGTGGATCAGGCCTGGTCTCGGCGGATTCGCGCGAGATGGCCGGCGGATTCCCGATTGCGCCCCGCCCGCACGGGCAGCCTCCTGCACGGCCGCGACCGCGGCCGCACACGGGGAGAGTTCCGGTACATGGCCGATGCGAGACCGACGCCGGCGTCGCCCGCCGCGTCACCCACCTTCGACGAGGTCTTCTGCGGGCTGCTGCCCCGCCTCTACCGCAGAGCGGTGATGCTCGCGGGATCGAGACAGTCCGCGGAGGACGTGGTGCACGAGGCCTACCTCAAGCTCGCCCGCCGCCCCCAGCGCTTCCTCGCCCACCCGGAGCCGTACGCCTACGCCTTCACCGCCGTGCTCAGTGTCGCCCGCGACGCCCACCGCAAGGATCGGCGGCAGGTGCTGGTCGACGGCATGGCGGAGGTCGAGGAGACCGGGGCGGGCGGGGCGGCCGCGGGCGGTGGGCCCGGCGGCTGGGACGGTGGGGTGGAGCGCCGGCAGGCCGAGATCGAGGCGGTGCGCCTGCTGGGGAAGCTGTCGCACCGGCAGGCCGGCATCGTCATCCTCGTCGACCTCGACGGCTACACCCTCGACCAGGCCGCGAAGATCATGAAGGTGCATCGGGGCACCGCCGCCCGCCATCGCGCCCGCGCGCTGGACAGGCTGCGTGCCTTCCTCGTTGAATCCGAGCACGGGCAGGCCGGGAGGTGAGCGGCGCGGTGGGTGTGGGGTCACGGCACGACAGTGGTGCGGGCGGCGGCGGACGGGATACCGGGGGCGGCCGGGGGGACGGCGCCGGCGACGATGCCGGGGCGCTGCTGCGCGCACGGCTGCGGCGCGCGGACGAGCAGATCGAGACCCCGCCCGGCCTGTGGGACCGCGTCAAAGGGCCCGGCACCGGACCGGTGCCGTGGGCGGTGGCGCCGCCCCGGAGGCGGCCCTACGCGGTCGTGCTCGCGGTGGCGGCCGCGGTCGCGGCGGTGCTGCTGGGGGTGTGGTGGCTGGTGCGCCCCGGGCCGGTGGCCGTGCGGCCGTCCGGGCCGCCCCGGACGGTGAAGATCGATGTCTACAACAGCGAACGGGCCTGCCGCACCGGCCGTTCCCTGGAGTGCGCGCTGCGGCTGGCCAGGGACCCGCGCACCGCGTACGCCGCGCGCGGCAACGCCGCCGGCCGGGTCTGGCACGGCGATGAGGTGACCGCGCGCTGTGTCGTGACGGACGGCCTGCTGATCCGCGACGAGGCGGGTGTCACCTCCACCCGCTGGTATCTGGTCACCAGCGGGCAGGGCGTGCGCGGGTGGCTCCCGGGGGTGCGGACGCGCAACACCCGCGAGGTGCCGGAGTGCGCGGACGACATGCCGTAGGGCGGGTGAGAGCCGGGGTGACGGGGCCCGGCGGCCCGGTGTGGTGGGGGCCGGGTCAGCGCCCCCGGTACACCGGGTCACGGCGCGCCACGAAGGAGGCGACCCCCTCCTGGGCGTCCGCCGTCGTCATGTTGATCTCCTGGGCGGTGGCCTCCGCGCCCAGCGCCGCGGCCCGGTCGCCGTCGAGCGAGGCGTTGACCAGCTGCTTCGTCAGCGCCAGCGCGCGGGTCGGGCCGGTGGCCAGCCGCTCGGCCCACTCCCGTGCCACCGCCGCGAGTTCGCCGTCCGGGACGACCCGGTTGACCAGCCCCAGCCGCTGCGCCTCCGCGGCCGGCACCGCGTCGCCGAAGAACAGCAGCTCCTTGGCGCGCTGCGGGCCGATCAGCCGCGGCAGGAGGTAGGCGCCGGCGCCGTCCGGGACCAGGCCGCGGCGCACGAACACCTCGATGAAGCGGGCCGATTCGGCGGCCAGCACCAGATCGCAGGCGAGCGCGAGATGGGCGCCGAGCCCGGCCGCGGTGCCGTTGACGGCGGCGATGACCGGCTTCTCGCAGTCCAGCACGGCCGTGATGAGCCGCTGGGCACCCCGGCGGATCATCCGGGCGACATCTCCGGCGACCCGCTCCCCGGTGGCGGGCGCGCCGCGCAGATCGGCGCCGGCGCAGAAGCCGTTGCCGGTGGCGGTCAGGACGACGGCGCGTACGTCCGGGTCGGCGGAGGCGTCGGCGAGCCGGTCGATGAGGCGTTCGCGCTGCTCCCAGGTGACCGCGTTCCGCACCTCCGGCCGGTTGAGGGTGAGCCGGCGGACGCCGTTGTCAGTGGTCTCGAGTATCAAGGAGTCGACGGGATCCGCGCGGTCGGCAGGGCCGGGCCGGGCGGTGCGGCCGTCGGGCCCGGCGGGCTCGCCGGGCGCTTCGGGAGGAACGGACGCGGGGGACGGTGAGCGGGTCATGGGGGAGCGGCTCCAAAGGGGACGGCCGGGAAGTCTGCGCCGGGTCGCGGAAGGGGCGTTGCTCTTATGGCGGTGGGCGTGGTGGTTGCTGTCGGCCCGGGGGCCGAGGGGGCCCGGGCCGGCACGGTCAAGGGCAGACGGCGAGCGCGTCCAGGGCCACGGCGCCCTCTCCGCGCGGCAGGACCACCAGCGGATTGATGTCCAACTCGGCCAGTTCACCGTCGAGTTCCAGAGCCATCCGCTGCACCCTGAGCACGACCTCGACCAGTGCGTCGACATCCGCGGGGGGCGCGCCGCGCACGCCGTCCAGGAGGGCGTGGCCGCGGAGTTCGCCGAGCATCGCGCGCGCCTGGTCCTCCCCGAAGGGCGGTACGCCCACCGCGACATCCCGCAGGACCTCCACCAGCACCCCGCCCAGGCCCACGGTTACGGTCGGCCCGAAGAGGCTGTCCCGAGTGACGCCGACGACCATCTCGACGCCCCGCTCGATCATCTGGCAGACCAGCACCCCGTCCAGCGGCACGTCCTCGTAGCGGGCGATGTCGGTGAGCTCGCGATAGGCGTCCCTGATCTGGCTGGCCGAGGTCAGACCGACCTTGACCAGGCCGAGTTCGGTCTTGTGCGCCAGCTGCGGCCCGGAGGCCTTCATCACCACGGGGTAGCCGACCAGGCTCGCCGCCCGTACGGCCGCCGCCGCGCTGGTCACCAGCTGCTCGCGCGGGACCCGGATGCCGTAGGCGCGCAGCAGCTGCTTGGCGGCGTGCTCGCTGAGCTGCTGGCCCGGGCGCATCAGGGCCCGGGCCTTGCGGGCGGAGGGGGACAGGACGCGCGGGGCGTCGTCGAAGGGGGAGCGGTAGGCCGCTGCGAAGCGGTGGTGCTCGAGATAGGCGCGGACGGCGGTGACGCAGTTCGCGAAGGTGCGGAAGGTCGCCACCCGCGAGGACCCGAGGAGGGTGTCGCGGTAGGCGTCCTCGGTGCCGACCGGCGAGCCCCACACCACGCACACCAGCTTGTCCGTGCGCTCCGCCGCGTCCACCAGATCCCGCGCCAGCTTGTCGCTCATCGGCGGGAAGGGCCCGGTGATCGGGCAGATCAGGACCCCGATGGACGGGTCGGCCAGCAGCGCGTCGATGATCTTCGGCCCGCGCCAGTCGCCGACCGGGTGCCCGCCGTTGTCGACCGGATTGGCGACGCTGAGGTAGTCCGGTATCCACTGGTGCAGTTCGGCCTGCCGGGCGTCGCCGAGGGTGGGCAGCCGCAGCCCCGCCGCGGTCGCCAGATCGGCGAAGTGGGCGCCGGTGCCGCCGGAGATCGAATAGACCGCGACGCCCTCGGCGGTGGGCTTCCTGGCGCGGGCCAGCAGCGCCGCGGTGTCCTGCAGCTCGTCCAGCCCGTCCACCCGGATCACGCCGAACTGCCGCATCGCGGCGTCCACGACCCCGTCGGCGCCGGTCAGTTTGCCGGTGTGCGAGGCGGCGGTCCGGGCCCCCGCCTCGGTACGGCCGACCTTGACGGCGACGACCGGCACCTTGTTGCGGGCGGCGCGGTCGGCGGCGAGCAGGAAGCTGCGGCCGTCCTTGAGCCCTTCCACATACGCGGCGATGGCACCGACCTCGGGCCGGGTGGCGAAGTAGGAGAGGAAGTCGGCGGTCTCCAGATCGGCCTCGTTGCCGGTGGGGGCCCAGTGCGAGAGGCGGATGCCCAGTTCCTGGAGGCTGAAGACCGGCCTGCCCTGGTGGCCCGACTGCGTGATGAGGGCGATGGCCGGGCCGTCGAGGTCCGTGCGGAACTTCTCGAAGGCGTTGAGATTGGTGTTCGGGCCGAGCAGCCGCAGGCCGGAGCGGGCGACGGCCTCGGCCAGCCGGTCCTGGGCGGCCGCGCCCTGCTCGCCGGTCTCGGCGAAGCCGGAGGCGAAGGCCACCGCGAACTTGACCTTGGCCTCGCCGAGTTGCTCGATGACCGGCAGCGGGTCGCCGACCAGCAGGACGGCGAGATCGACGGCCTCCGGCAGATCGGCGACGGTGGCGTGGCAGGGCCGCCCGAAGACCTCGGCGCGTCCCGGGTTGACGGGATGGAGGCGGGCTCCGACGCGTTCCGCCCAGGCGATCAGCTGGCGGGTGATGCCGGTGTTGGGGCGGCCCTCGCTGTCCGAGGCGCCGACCACCGCCACGGACTCGGGCCGGAAGAAGCGGTCCAGGTCGGGCACCGGGGCGTGCAGCGGCCGCCCGCTGACATCGCGGTCGACGGTGCCGGTGCCCTGTCCACCGTCACCGGGTTGCGGTTCACTGATGCCGTGGACGGTGTGTGGTCGTTGCTCCCCACAGGCCACGACGCGGGCCGGACGGGAGTGCGTGGTGAGGGTGCCGTGAGTCGATCCAAGCATCGCAGACGCCCGCTCCTGTGAGACGGCTCTGATTACCTGACACTCAGTCAGATTACTTGAACTGACGCTGCGTCAGGAATATGGGTGCACGGTAAACATTGCGGTGGGGTTCGGGTTCGAGCCTGGGGGTGGGGTGGAGGCTGGGGGCAGATGCCGGGCGCTCGGTGCCGGGCCGGGGGCGGGTTCCAGTGCAGAGGTCGGGGTCCGAGGGCGGGGTCCGGCGTGGGGTCGGCGGGGGCGTGGAGGCTGGAGGGCGAGAGTCGGGCCCCTCTTGCGTACCCGTCCCGGATCGGCTGAACTGACGTACCGTCAGTGAATTCGCGATCCAGTGGTGCCGGTGCGCGTGGGCCGGTGGGGGCGGGAGGGGTGCCGGGATGGGGAAGACCGGGCGCGGAGGGGCCGGGCCGGCGGGGGCCGTGGCACGTTTCGACCTGCCGGAGAGCGATGCCTTCACCCGTCCGTACTGGGACGCGGCGGCCGAGGGGCGGCTGCTGCTGCGCCGGTGCCGGGCCGAGGGGTGCGGCGCGGCCCACCACTACCCGCGGGAGTTCTGCCCGTACTGCTGGAGCGAGGACGTCGGCTGGGAAGCGGCCAGCGGCCGGGCCACGCTCTACACCTGGTCCGTCGTGCACCGCAATGACCTGCCGCCCTTCGGCGACCGGGTCCCGTACACCGCGGCCGTGGTCGATCTCGCCGAAGGCCCGCGGATGATGACCGAGATCACCGACTGCCCCGAGCCTGCACTGCGGATCGGGATGCCGCTGCGGGTGCACTTCCGCGACGCGGGCGCGACGGGCGACGGGGAGTCGACGGGGGACGCGGGTGCGACGGGCACAACGGATGCCGGGGCCGGGTTCGCCTTACCCGTCTTCCGGCCCGCCTGACCCGCGGCGGGCCCCGGCGATTTCCGGTGGCGGGCCGTCCGGGCGCGCGGCATGCTGAGGCCGTGCTGATCCGTACGGCGACCGGGGCCGACTGGCCCGCCATCTGGCCCTTCCTCCGCGCCATCGTGGCGGCCGGGGAGACCTACACCTATCCGCGGGACCTCGACGAGGCGACGGCCCGCGAGATGTGGCTGCTGGCACCGCCCGGCCGCACGGTCGTCGCCGTCGACGACGACGGGACGGTGCTCGGTACGGCCAAGATGAACCCCAACCACATGGGCGGCGCCTCGCACATCGCCAGTGCCAGCTTCATGGTCGACCCGCGGTACGGGGGCCGCGGCGTCGGACGGGCCCTGGGCACGCACGTACTGGACTGGGCCCGCGCCGAGGGCTACCGGGCGATGCAGTTCAACGCCGTCGTGGAGACCAACACGGGCGCCGTCGCGCTCTGGAAGTCCCTGGGCTTCCAGATCATGACGACGCTGCCCGAGGGCTTCCGGCATCCCACCGAGGGCTATGTGGGGCTGCACATCATGTACCGGCTGCTGTGAGGTCGGCTGCTGTGAGGTCGGCGGCTGTGGGGCCGACCGCCGATCCCGCTACGGCCAGAGCAGTTCGCGCACCCAGCGCCCGCCCTCGCGGCGGTAGTTGAGGCGCACATGCCGGCGTTGCGCATCACCCTGGAAGAACTCGACCTCCTCGGGGTGCAGCACATACAGCGTCCAGCTCGGCACCGGCGCCTCCGGTTCGCGCCGGGCGCGCTCCCACGCCGCCTCCGAGGCACGCGCCAGCTCCTCGACCGAGCCGAGCACCTCGCTCTGCCGGCCGACCAGCGCCGCCGCCAGCGCGCCCGTGGAGCGATGGTGCAGATCGGCCGCGCTCTCCTCGGGACCGGCCGCCGTCACCGGTCCGCAGACCCGTACCTGGCGGCCGACCGCCGGCCAGTAGAAGCCGAGGGCCGCCCGCGGCCGTGCCCGCAGTTCGCGGCCCTTGCGGCTGCCGCGGTGCGAGGCGAAGTGCCAGCCCCGCTCATCGGCGTCGTGCAGCATCAGGGTGCGCACGGAGGGGGCGCCGGCCGCGTCGGCGGTGGCCAGGGTCATCGTGTGCGGCTCGGTGACACCGGCCTCGGCGGCCTCCCGCAGCCACTGCCGGAACAGCGGCAGCGGATCGTCGGGCGCCGCCGCCGGGTCGAACGACGGCAGCTCGGTGTCCCAGACCCGCAGCCCGCGCAGCAGTTCACGGAACGCGCGGGCCCCGTCCTCGTCGGCAGGGTGCGCCGCCGGGCTGCCGGCGGGGGCGGGGTCCGGGGTCTCCCGGCGCGCGGGGTGATCGGTCATGCCAGGCAGCGTACGGCGGTGCGCGCACGGGGCGGGGGAGCGGGCGGCGAACGACGCCCGGAACGGCATCGGGGGCCGGGTCAGAGCAGTTCGACGGTGTCCCCGAGCCGTACCCGCCCCGGCCGCGCCACCGTGGCCAGCGCGTCCAGCCGCATGTCGTGTGCCCGCGCGAGGGCGCGCAGGATCCGCGGGGAGTGCGGCAGGTCCTGCTGGGCCTCGTTGGCCATCGGGCACCGCTCGCTGGAGCGCTCGAACCGCAGGCGCGGGGTACCGCCGATGCGGACGGTGCCGCCGAACCACTCGTCCGCCACGCACGCGGGCGTGCCCGGCGGCGTCCGCACCAGCAGGTTCGGCCGGAACCGGCGCTCGTCGACGGGCACGCCGGGCACGGCCGCGCGGACCCAGTCGAGGGTGGCGGTGGTCAGCAGGCTGACGGGGAGCTGGTCGAAGTGCCAGATCGCCTCCTCACGAGCCACTTCGACATCGTCGCGGCCCAGGTAGCGCCGCACATAGGCGGAGGCGTCCGGTACCGGCTCACTGTCCGGGTCCAGCAGCTCGGGCGGTCGGCCGACCGCGTCGCCGGGGTAGCGGGACCGCAGGCGCAGCAGTCCCGGCATGCGGCGGAAGTGGCGGGTGTTCTTGCCCGAGCCGAACCCTCGAAGCCGAGGAGTGCCACGCCACACGCCCCGTCACGTGGTCAGCGCGGCGAGCACTCCGGCCGCCCCTAGGGGCATCCCCGAAGGCCCGCGCCATTGAGGACATCAGCTGTCCTCGACGCTCACTAGCGTGGGCTCCGGCAGCGTCACTCGTGAAGGAGATCCGATGAGCGAGATCAGCAGCAACCAGCCGTTCGGGACGCCGACATGGGTCGACCTCGGGGTGCCCGACCTCGACCGGGCGCGGGAGTTCTACCACGCGCTGTTCGGCTGGGAGTACGCGCAGCTGCCGACGGCCGACGGCCCGCTCACCCTGTGTCTGCTGCGCGGACGGTGGGTGGCGGCGCTGCGGCCCCGCTCCGCCGCCGACACCGCGGGCGAGTCCTGGTGGCTCCCGTACCTCGCCGCCGACGACTGCGACGGAGCCGTCCGGCGGATCACCGAGAGCGGCGGGACCGTGCTCGCACCGCCGGCCGACCTGGCGGACCTGGCCCGCACGGCCGTCGTGACGGACGCCGTCGGCGCCCCCTTCGGACTCTGGCAGGGACACGCGCTGCCGGGCTGTGAGCTGGTCAACGAGCCCTGCACGCTGGTCCGCAACGATCTGTCGTCCCCGGCCCCCGAGCCGGCCCGCCGCTTTTACGCCGGCGTCTTCGGCTTCACGCTCGACGGCAACGACGCCGTCCCCGACCTCGACTTCACCTTCCTGCGCCGTCCCGACGGACATGAGATCGGCGGCATCTTCGGTGCGCCGACCGCCACCGCGTCCCGCTGGCAGACGGTGTTCGAGGTGGCGGACACCGATGAGCTGGTCGCTCGCGCCCGCGCCGCGGGCGGCACGGCGGACGACCCCGAGGACGCCCCCTACGGGCGGATGGCCGCGCTCACCGACCCGTTCGGCACGGCCTTCAGCGTCATCACCCGCCCGACCGTCCCGTAGGCCCGGTCACCGCGGTCGCCCCGTCCCTCACTCCCGCCCCAGCACCACCGTCCCCGAGGAACAGAACCAGCCACCGGTGCCCGAGGCGACCGCCAGCCGGGGCAGCGCGCCGTCGGCCCTGTGGACCTGGCGGTCCGGACCGGCCTCGCCCCGCAGCTGGCGTACCGCCTCGACCAGCAGGAACAGCCCCCGCATACCGGGGTGGCAGGCGGACAGCCCGCCGCCGTCGGTGTTGACCGGCAACTCCGCGTCCCGCAGCAGCCGCCCCGTCCCGACGAACGCACCGCCCTCGCCCTTGGCGCAGAACCCCAGGTCCTCCAGCGTCACCAGGGTCATATAGGTGAAGGCGTCGTACAGCTCGGCGAGATCGATCTCGTCGGGGCGGACCCCGGCGCGGGCGAAGGCCTGCCGGCCGGAGACGGCCGCGGGCGAGACGGTGAAGTCGTCCCACTGCGACATGGTGGTGTGGGAGACCGCGGTACCCGAACCGAGCACCCATATCGGGGGCTTGGCGAGATCCTGGACGCGGTCCTCGGCGACGAGCAGCACCGCACAGCCGCCGTCGGAGCGGATGCAGCAGTGCAGCATGGTGAACGGGTCGGCGATCACCGGGCCGCCGAGGACGTCGTCGACGGTGATCGGATCGCGGTACATGGCCTCCGGGTTGGCCGCCGCGTTGGCGCGGGTCTGGACCGCCACCTGGGCCAACTGCTCCAGCGTGGTGCCGTATTGGTGCATGTGGCGGCGGGCGGCCATGGCGTATTTGGCGATCAGGGTGTGCCCGTAGGGGACCTCGAACTGGAGGGGGCCGCGGGCGCCGAACGAGAGGTTCGAGGTGCGGCGCCCCGCCTTGATGTCGGCGCGGGCGGTGGAACCGTAGACGAGGAGCACCGCGTCGGCATGGCCGGCGGCGACCGCCTCGGCGGCGTGCGCGGCCAGTACCTCCCAGGTGGCGCCGCCGACCGAGGTCGAGTCGACCCAGGTGGGGCGCAGTCCCAGGTACTCGGCGACCTCGATGGGCGCGAGGGTGCCCAACCCGGCCGAGGCGAAGCCGTCGATCGCCGAGCGGTCCAGGCCGCTGTCGGCGAGCGCCCGGCGGGCGGCCTGGGCGTGCAGGGCGTACGGGGTGGCGTCGTCCACGCGTCCGCAGTCGGACAGGGCGACTCCGGCGACAGCGACCTTGCGATGCCCGTAAGGGGCCCCTGAAGTCATGAATCTGACGGTACATCAGATGTGGGGCGCCGGGGCAGGGTGCGGACCGGGGTGGGTGGGGGGGCGAGGCCGGGGGCGGGAGCGGTGCCGCGGGGCATCGGGCCGCGGACCGGGCCGAACGGGGCGGCCGGTCGGGCATCGGACGCACCTTAAAGCGATTATCGGAGGTTTCCCGCGACCTTTAAATGCTTTCCCGTGGAGGGTATTCTCCGTTTGCGTGTGAAATTGCCGGCGAGGTGTACGGCCGGTTCACTGCTCGCTGTTTGCCCATACGGCGGAGCAGACATTTCCGTGTGCGGGACGCATCTTTCCCGCCGAGCCCGGGGAGTGTCATGTTCGCCTTTGTTCCACGGTCTCCGGGGCGTGCCCGGGTGCCTGGCTCCCTTACGTATACGCGGGTGTGGCGGCTGCTGCTCTTTCGCGGGTGACGTGCGCCGGGAAAATGTCCCCGCGGCGTCCGAGGCGGGTTCCCGCGCGATCGACGACAACTTGAGTGCGTGACATGCCGCCGACTAATGCCCAGGTCACGGGCCAGTAATCGGCGATTCCACCGCCACACTCCCCTTCCCTTCCTTCCCTTTCCCTGCCCTCCTTCCGCGTGTGCGCCTTCATTTCCCTAGCCAAGTGCATTTCCCTTCCAGTCCCACAGGAGAAATCGTGCGTCACTTCAACGTCAAGGGCCTCGTGCTGAGTGCGGTCACCGGATTCACGGCCCTGGTTTTCTGCGCGCAACCGGCATCGGCGGTCACCGGCTCCGGCGGCGGCGGGGACTATCCGTCCGGAGAGGAGGTATTCCAGCTGACCGCACAGCAGACGCAGGGCACATTCGTCGATGTGGACGGGTCGTCCGGCCCCAGCCTCGGGGATGAATTCGTCGTCAGCGGGAATCTGCTGCGCGGCAGTGCCACGGTCGGCACCTACAGCGAGATCTGCACGCTGACCCGCACCGCCCCCGCCGATGAGTTCGACCTCCAGTGCGCGGCCGACCTCGCCCTCCCCCAGGGGCAGCTCACCCTCCAGGGCGGCTTCACCGTCACCAGCGCGGGACCCGGCGACATCGACCTCGCGATCACCGGAGGCACCGGGCGCTACCGCACCGCGCACGGCACCGTCCACGGCGTCGCCACCAGCAGCACGGAGACGCGGCTCACGGTGCATCTGATCCGCTGAGCCGGGCCGCAGGCGTCCGAGGGCGGCCCTAGGGGAAGCCCCGGGGTCGCCCATCGGGCGTGCGGGAACTGCGGGCTCGCCCGAGGGCGTGTCCGCAGCGTCCCGCCCGGTGAACCCCGCCCGGCTCGGACTTTGCCTGCTCGCCCTAGGAAAGTGCACCGCCCGTCCTTACTATGACGGCCCGTCAGATCGGAAGCCGGCGGCCCGTCGGACCGGACGGGTGTTGTCGCACGGTCGGGAGGAGCCCGCCGATGGATGCCGCGTTCACCGAGGAGCAGCACGAAATCCGCCGTACGCTGCGCGAACTGCTGCTCAAGCGCTGCGGCCCGGACAGCGTCAAGGCGGCGGTGCGCACCCCCGAGGGATACGACCGGGAGCTGTGGGGGGAGCTGGCCGGGCGGCTCGGACTGCCGGGGCTGGCGCTGCCGGCCGCGTACGGCGGCGTCGGCTGCGGACCCACCGAACTCGCCCTGGCCTGCGAGGAGACCGGCCGCGCCGTGCTCCCCTCGCCACTGATCGCCACCGCCGCGCTGGCCGCCCCGCTGATCCTCGCGCTCGGCAGTGCGCGGCAGCGGGCCGGACTGCTGCCGGCCTTGGCCGGCGGGGAGCTGACCGGCACGCTGGTCGTACCGGGCGGGCAGCTGGCCACCGCGCTGGCGCTGACCGGGCCGAACGACGGTGACTGGGCGGGCGGCGGCCGGGCCGGGGGGATCCAGGCGCGGCCGGTGGACGGTGGCTGGCGGCTGTACGGCGAGGCCGGGCAGGTGCTGGCCGGGCACACCGCGGAGGTGCTGGTGGTGGCCGCCCACGCCGGCGGGTTCACGCGCAGCCGCACCCTGCTCTTCGTCGTCCGGGCGGAGTCGGCGGGCAAGGCGGCCGGGGGCGCCTGCGAGCCGGGAGCCGGCGGGGCCGGCGTGCCCGGTCTGCTGCGCACCCGGCAGACCGTGCTGGACGAGACCCGTGCACAGGCCCGCCTCGAACTGCGCGAGGTACCGGCCGAGTTGCTGGGAGAGGGGGAGGGCGAGGGAGAGGCGGCCGGTGCGGAATCCGCGGTGACCGCGGCGCTTGCCGCGACCGGGGTGGTGGCGGCCGCGGCACTGGCCGCCGAGGCGGTCGGGGCGGCCGACGCGGCACTGGCCCGCACCGTCGCGCACGTCAAGGAGCGCGAGCAGTTCGGCCGGCCGATCGGGTCCTTCCAGGCGGTGCAGCACCGCCTCGCCGATCTGTACGTACGGCTGCAGGCGGCGCGCTCGGCCGCGTACTACGCGGCCTGGTCGGCGGGCGCCGCGGCGGCAGGCACGGCGGGACCGGACGGCGTGGGTGAGCCCGGGGCGGCGGCGCTGGCGCTCGCGCAGGCGCTGGAGACGCTGCGCGCGGTGGCGGCCGAGGCGGTGCAGCTGCACGGCGGGATCGGCTTCACCTGGGAGCACGAGGCGCATCTGTACTTCAAGCGCGCGGCCTGCGACGAACTGCTGCTGGGCCCCGTGCACCGGCTGCGGGCGCGGGCCGCCGAGGAGGCGGGGCTGTTCGCGGGCGCCGGCGGTGGTCCGGCGGCCCTCGCGTCCGAGGCGGTGGACGTCTGATGCCGCCCGGTGAGCGGCTGGTCCGGAAGGTCTCCGCGACCCGGGCGTTCGCCCGGATCGCACCGCACGTCATCCCGGGGCTGGACCGCGCCCTGCACCGGCTGACCCGGGGAAAGGTGCTGCTCAGCACCCGGATGCTGCCCGGGGTGGTGCTCACCGCGACCGGTGCGGTCAGCGGGCGGCCGCGGCGTACCCCGCTGGCGTGCCTGCCGCAGGAGGACGGCAGCTGGATAGTGGTCGGCAGCAACTTCGGGCGCCCGGGGCATCCGGCCTGGACCGGAAACCTCCTCAAGCATCCGGAGGCCGAGGTGAGTTGGCGGGGTCGGGACGTTCCGGTGCGGGCCCGGCTGCTGACCGGCGGAGAGCGGGCGCTGGCCTGGCGGGCGGCGCTGGCGTTCTGGCCGCCGTACGCCGCGTACCAGGCGCGGGTGGCACGGGAGATCCGGCTGTTCCGGCTGGAGCGGCGCTGAACGAGCCGGCCGGCGGGTGGCACGCCCGGGACGGGACGCGGGCGCAGACGGCGGCGGGCGCCGCGGCGGACCCTTGAGGATCGCGCGGCGCCCGCTGCGTGGGTAATACAGCTATGGCAGGACGAATACAGGACCGACGGCGAACCGTCCCGGGCACACCGGGACTTCGGGGCGCGGCGGCCTCTCGGGCCGCTTCCCCGGCTGCTGTCGCGGGTGCTTTCTCAGGCGGCGGAACTCACAAGAGGCGACGCTATTTGGTCGGCTTCTTTCCGGTGACGCCGAAGTGCACCAGCAGTGCCAGGTTCGGCTTGAGTTCCGTCTGCTTGACACCCCAGCTCTGGAAACCCTTCTGGTGTCCGGCGACGGCCGCCAGCATCGCGACGAGCGAGCCGGCCATGGCGGGCGCGCTCACGTCCTTGTCGACCTTGTTCTTGCTCTGGAGATCCTTGATGGAGTCCGTAAGAGAGTTGGTCACGGCATTCAGGATCTTCATGCGGATCTTGTAGAACCGCTTGTCGCCCTCGGCCGCGCCCAGGTCGACGACGCGCAGAATCGCGTCGTGCCGGCGCCAGAAGGAGAGGAAGCCCTCGACCAGCTCTTCCGCGGTCTGCCAGCCGGACTTGCCCACCCAGGAGCGTTCGGCGACAAGATCGGTCAGAGTGGCGCCTTCTTTGGCCATCTCCTCGGCGATTTCGAGGACAGCGCCCTCGACGTCCGGGAAGTACTGATAGAACGTAGCGGGTGAAGTCCCCGCTTTTCGGGCTACATCGATGACCTTGACGTCCCGATAGGGGGACGAACTGAGCATTTCGCTGAGGCAGTCGAGAAGCTTTTGCCGCGTCGCCTGTCCGCGGCGGCCGGCAACTCTGCCGTCGACGGTTCGCACTTGTCCTGTCATGCCGTCAGCTTACCGAGGGGTGATCGGAGCGCGATTTGGCTGCCTGCAAATGGGGATGGGGGAGTTCGGGTTGCGTAACCCGTCCGTAGGGGCGGGTGGCGGGTCCGGCCGCGGTCGCCACGGGCGCTGCCCCGCTTGGTCCGAACCGGTGAACGGTCTTATCAACAGCCTGTGGACAACTTTGGTGGATAAGTGGTCACCCCCTGTGCGGCAAGTGCACTTCGATGTCCGCCAGTTGAACACTTGCCCCCTCCGTTACTCGCCGTCGCCGGTCCTGCCGCGGCCCCTGTGGATCGCTCAGGCATTCGAATGTTCGCCGGGCGGGGTGGCCGGAGCGCGGCTAGCGTGGGCCTGCGGCCGGGGTGACGGCCGTCACTCTGTGTTGCCCGATCCGCCTCGCGGCGCGATATCGGGAGGGGGTGGCGCCGAAGTGACCTCCGAGCGCGCAGAATTGGGCCGGGGACGTGAGTCCGGTCCAGGGCGGGGGCATGGTCGGTGGGGGAGAGGTGCGCGCGGTCGCGGGGAGGGCATGCTTTCGGCCACCGCGGCCCTGTGTGCCGGAGAGTGTGAACCTCTTCCGTGGTAAGCGCGTCAAACGGAATGGTGAACGTCCGTATATCCGGCGGCACCACGCGAAGGACGTCCGCAACCGGCCGGTAACCCCTGCGGCAACCGCCCGTCGGCGGACGTATCGGAGCACGTCAGGCGGGGTTGGGTGACATCGGGTGACGGGCCCGGTGCGGACTACGGGGGGTATGCGGTGACACGGCGGACAGGCCCCGGGTTCGCAACCGTCGGCCCGGCCAGGAAGAATCAGCACGCGTACGGCCGTTTCGGCGGTCCTCGCCACAAGCGGGGAGGCGCCGCACGGGGCAGTGGCTCTCGGCGGCTCGTGGCTATGGAGAGTCATTTTTCGCCCCACGGGGAGGTGGCAGGCAAGTGGTGGAGCAGCTGAAGCAGCTGACGCAGCACGATCCCCGGCGGATCGGCCCGTTCGAGGTGCTCGGCCGTCTCGGGGCCGGCGGCATGGGGCTGGTCTATCTGGCGCGCTCGGCGTCCGGCCGGCGCGTGGCGATCAAGACGGTGCGTACCGAGCTCGCCGAGGACCAGCTGTTCCGGGTCCGCTTCACACGCGAGGTCGAGGCGGCCCGCGCGGTCAGCGGCTTCTACACCGCGGCCGTGGTGGACGCCGACCCGCGCGCCGCGGTGCCCTGGCTCGCGACGGCCTACGTCCCCGCGCCCTCCCTGGAGGAAATAGTCAATGAGTGCGGGCCGCTCCCGGCCCAGGCGGTGCGCTGGCTGGCGGCCGGCATCGCCGAGGCGCTGCAGTCCATCCACGGCGCGGGCCTGGTGCACCGCGACCTGAAGCCGTCGAACGTGCTGGTCGTCGAGGACGGCCCGCGGGTGATCGACTTCGGGATCGCCTCCGGGGTGTCCAACACCCGGCTCACGATGACCAACGTGGCCGTCGGCACGCCCGCCTACATGTCGCCCGAGCAGGCGCGGGACTCGCGCAGCGTGACGGGCGCCAGCGACGTCTTCTCCCTCGGCTCCACGCTGGTCTTCGCCGCCACCGGGCACGCCCCGTTCCACGGCGCCAACCCGGTCGAGACGGTCTTCATGCTGCTGCGCGAGGGCCCCGACCTGGCCGGACTGCCGGACGAACTGCGTCCGCTGATGGAGTCCTGTATGCAGATGGAGGCCGGCCAGCGGCCGTCCCCCGCCGATCTGCAGTCCCAGCTCGCGCCGCATCTCTTCGGCTCCGGCAGCGACGACAGCGGCACCGCCTCGGCCTGGCTGCCGGCCGGTGCGGTGGCGCTGATCGAGGGCCGGCGCGGCGGTCGCACCGCCGTGCCCGCCGGCGGTCAGCGGGCCGGCTCGGGCCGTGCCGCTGCCCGTCCGGCCCCGGCCGCGCC
>NZ_BMND01000021.1 GCF_014646275.1 Streptomyces kronopolitis | reverse complement strand
GGCGCCGGCGAGGGCGGCGCGGCGGCCGGCGGCGCCGGTGACGCCTCGTCGGGCGGCGCCGCGGCATCTGGTGGCGGTGGCGGCGCGGGCGGTGCCGGGGGCGGCGGACAGGCCGCGGGACCGGTCGGCGGCAGCGCCATCTTCGGTGGCAACGCCCGCTGTTCGCTGGGCTTCAACGTCACGGTCCAGGGTGCGCCCGCCTTCCTGACGGCGGGTCACTGCGGCAACGACTCCAAGACCTGGACGGCCGACCAGGGCGGCGGCCAGCCGCTGGGCACGGTCGCCGACTCCAAGTTCCCCAAGACCGACTTCGCGCTGGTCAAGTACGACGACACCAGCGCCAAGCCGGACAGCTCGGTCGACCTGGGCAACGGCAGCACCCAGAAGATCACCAAGGCGGCGGAGGCCGCCGTGGGCATGAAGGTGCAGCGCTCGGGCAGCACCACCGGCGTCCATGACGGCAAGGTCACCGGCCTGGACGCGACGGTGAACTACGGCAACGGCGACATCGTCAACGGCCTGATACAGACGGACGTCTGCGCGGAGCCCGGCGACAGCGGCGGCTCGATGTTCTCCGGTGACTCGGCGGTCGGCCTCACCTCGGGCGGCAGCGGCGACTGCACCCAGGGCGGCGAGACCTTCTTCCAGCCGGTGACCGACGCGCTCAAGGCCACCGGGGCCGAGATCGGCGCCGGCGGTGCCGGCGGCGGCGGTGACAACGGCGCCGGTGGCGACAACGGCGCGGGCGGTGCGGCCGCCGCCGGTGGCGCGGGTGACGCGAGCGGTGCGGGCGGCGCGGGCGACGCGGGAGCGGGAAACGCCGGTGCCGGAAGCGCCGGCGCGGGCTCGCAGGACCCCGGCAGCGGAGCGGGCGACCAGGGAGCCGGTGCGCAGGACCCCGGTACGGGAGCGCAGGACCCGGGCACGGGCGCCCAGGACCCCGGTACCGGTGCCCAGGACCCGGGAGCCGGTGGCAGCAACGACCCCGGTGCGGGCAGCGGTGACGGCATGAACTGACCGCCGCACGGCCTGTCGTGCCCCGGCCCCGCCCCCTTCCGTCGCGAAGGGGCGCGGGGCCGGGGCGCGCCGCGGCCGGGAACTCTGCGGACGTCCCTTACCGGGGCGAGGTGATGGTGAAGAAGCCGCCGTCGGGGTCGCGGACGACGGCCTGGCTGCCCCCCGCCTCGGTCGGTGTCACGGGAGTGACCGTCCCGCCGGCCGCCACCGCGTCGGCCGCCACCTTCTCGACGTCGCCGACCGGGAAGTGGACGTGCCAGCGGGGCCGCACCCGCGGGTCCGGCGCGGCCTCCACCCCGCCGCCGCGCAGGGTGGCGACGGTGTGGGTGCCGTCGCGGACGATCACCTGGTCGTGTTCGTAGGTCACATCGCAGCCGCCCGGTTCGCCGGAGGCCCAGTCGAAGACCTCCGCGTAGAAGATGGCGGCGGCGAAGGCGTCGCGGGTGCGCAGTTCCAGGCAGGCGGGCGCGTTGCCCCGGCCCACCGACCAGGCCATGGTCTGGCCCTCCCAGAAGCCGAAGGCGGCGCCGTCGCGGTCGGCGGCCAGCGCGGCGCGCCCGGGGCCGAGCTTGAGCGGGCCGACGGCGACCGTCGCCCCGCGCTCGCGGATCCGGCCCGCGATGTCATCGGCGTTCTCCACCGCGAAGTAAGACGTCCAGGCCACCGAGACCTGGAAGTTCTGGGCGAGGGCCCCGATGCCGGCCACCGGCTCCCCGCCGGCGATCGCCACGCAGAACTCCTCACCGAGGCTGGCCGGGCGGAACCGCCAGCCCAGCACCGCGGAGTAGAACTTCTGGGCGGCCTCCAGGTCGTGTGTCATCAGGCTGACCCAGCACGGAGCGCCACGTACCGCGGTGACGGGGCCATGGGCCGACCTCACATCTGCCTCCTGTCGCTGACCTGCCCTGTCCACTCTGCCAGCGACGGGGCACCGCCGCACCAAGGACGCATCCGGGTGCGGCAGCGCGGTTGTGCCGGTCCTCATCCGGCTCGATGCTGTAGGTACTGAACCGGGCTGGGTTGATGCCATGAACGCATGGAACGCGGCGGAGAGTGCCGACTTCCGTGGTCCCCTCGACGTCACCAGGGCGGCCACAGCGGTTCTGGACGCCCAGGACACGGTCATCGGGTGGAGTCCGGCCGCCCAGGATCTGCTGGGCTACCTCCCCGAGGAGATCCTCGGGCACCATCTGGAGACGCTGGTGCCGGCCGGGGACGCCTGGGCCGAGCAGTCGCCGGACGCCGCGTTGCGCAGCAGCCAGTCACGGGCGGTACGGCACCGCGACGGCCGGCTGCTGCGGATGGCCGTGGCGATCTGTCCGCTGGCCAAGGTGCCCGACGGCGCCGGTTCGCTGCCGGCCCGGGTGCTGGTGGCGGCCGACCTCGGCGCCCACCGCTGGTGGGAGTCCCGCCAGGCGATGCTGCACGGCCTGGCCACCCAATCCCCGGTGAGCCTGGGCATCTACGACACGGAGTTGCGGCTGACCTGGGCGAACACCGCCTACATCCGAGAGGTCGGGCTGCCGCTGCGGGAGTTCCTCGGCGCCCGGGCCGACGAGCTGTACCCGGACGCCGAGTTCATGACCGAAGGCTATCCGCGCACCCTCGACGGGGTGATGCACCAGGTCATCGAGACCGGCGAACCGGTCCTCGATCTGCACCTCGTCGGCCAGCTGCCCTCCGACCCGGGCACCGATCACGTCTGGTCCTGCTCCTACTACCGGTTGCAGAACGCCCGCGGCCAGGTGCTGGGCATCTGCGAGGACGCCTTCGACATCACCGACCGCTACCAGGCGCAGCGCCGGCTGAACCTGCTGGTGGAGGCCGGTGCCCGGATCGGCACCACGCTCGACATGACCGTCACCGCGCGGGAGATCACCGAGGTGGCGGTCCCGGACTTCGCCTCCCTGGTCACCGTCGACCTGGTGGCCTGCGTCCTGGACGGTGAGGAGCCGGGGGCGGGCGACGGCGGCGTGCCCACCCTGATGCGGGTGGCCGCCCGCTCCGTCCGCTCCGTCCGCGGCGCCCCGGACTCCCCGCCGGCGGATCCGCACCGCGTGGAGTACCCGCCCGGTTCGCTCCAGTACCGCAGCCTTTCCTCGGGCGGGCTGGTGCGCGAGGAGGGCACCCTGGTCGTGCCGCTGCGGGCCGGCGGCACCCCGCTGGGGCTGGTCACCTTCCTCCGTGACACCGGGCAGTCGCTCTTCGACGCCGAGGAGACCGAACTCGCCGACGAACTGGTCCTGCGCACCGCGGTGTGCCTGGACAACGCCCGCCGCTTCGCCCGGGAGCACAAGGCCGCGCTGACCCTCCAGCGCAATCTGCTGCCGCAGCACCTGCCGGCGCAGTCCGCCGTCGAGCTGGCCTACCGCTATCTGCCCAGCGACGACCGGGCCGGGGTCGGCGGCGACTGGTTCGACGTGATCGGCCTTTCCGGCACCCGGGTCGGGCTGGTCGTCGGGGACGTGGTCGGCCACGGTCTCCAGGCCGCGGCGACCATGGGCCGGCTGCGGACGACGGTGCGCGCCCTGGCCCGGCTGGACCTCTCCCCCGACGAGCTGCTGAGCCGGCTGGACGACCTGGTGGGACCGACCACCGACGACGGGGTCGCCACGGTCGCCGGTGAGGACGGCACGGACGATGTGACCATCGGCGTGACCTGCCTGTACGCCGTCTACGACCCGGTGTCACGGCGCTGCACCCTCGCGCGGGCCGGCCATCTGCCGCCGGCCGTCGTGGCCCCGGAGGGCGGCCTGTCCTTCCCGGACCTGCCGGAGGGCCCGCCGCTGGGCCTGGGCGGCCTGCCGTTCGAGTCCCTGGACATCGAGCTGCCGGCCGGCAGCCTGATGGCCCTGTTCACGGACGGGCTGGTGGAGGCCCGCGACCGGGACGTGGACGAGGGGCTGGAGATCCTGGGCCGGGTGCTGAGTGCGCACGACCGGCCGCTGGACGAGCTGTGCGACCACGCGCTGGCCGAGCTGCTGCCGGACGGTCCGGCCGCCGACGACTCGGCGCTGCTGCTGGTGCGCACCCGTGAGCTGGACGCCCGGCAGGTCGCGGCCTGGGAGCTGCCCGCGGAGCCCACCGCGGTGGGCCGGGCCCGCGAGCTGGCCACCGGGCAGCTGACCGAGTGGGGCCTGGAGGAGCTGGCGTACACGACCCAGCTCGTGGTCAGCGAGCTGGTCACCAACGCCGTACGGCACGCGTCCGGGCCGCTGCATCTTCGGCTGCTGCGCGACCGGACCCTGCTGACCGAGGTGTCCGACACCGGCCACACCTCGCCCCACCTGCGCTACAGCGCCAGCGACGACGAGGGCGGGCGCGGGCTGTTCATCGTCGCGCAGCTGGTGCAGCGCTGGGGCACCCGCTACACGCCGGACGGCAAGACGATCTGGACCGAGCAGGCGTTTCCGCCGCGGTATCCGGGGGCTCCGCGGCCGGACGGCTGACCGGCCGGGCCGGATCGGCCCGGCGCACATCGTGCGGGTGTTCGGAGGCGGTCCCATGATGGAACCAAGCGAGGTCCCGGCGACCCGGCGGGCGCGGACAGAGGAGGACCTGTGACGACCAATGGCAGGGAGCAGTCGGCCGAGCGGCGGCCGGCCGAGCTGTACACCGGTAGCGAGCGGCCCTACGACCCGGAGGACCTGGTGAAGGCCTCCGGGCGCGAACCCACCCCCGCGAGCCTGGAATGGGCCAGGCGCCTGATCGCCGAGGAAGGCCCCGGCGCCATCGAGCGGTATCTGCCGTGACGGCCGGCGGCTGAACGCTCCGGGAGGCCGGGCGGCCCGTTCCGCGGCAGGTGCACCCTGCCGGGGAGCGGGCCGCCCGGCCTCTCCTGCCCTGCTCCGGCCGCCCCGGTAAACGCCTTGCCGCGGCGCACCACACCCGGAAGGATCCTCTCGCCCGGCCGCGCCCGGCCGGGAACACCGTGGAAGGACCCCTCCGTGACCACCGAACGCCCCGCCCCGCCCGTACGCGCCGGCGAGCGCGAGACCCTGCGCGCCTTCCTGGACTTCCAGCGGGCCACCCTCGTCATGAAGACCGACGGCCTCACCGACGAGGACCTGCGCCGCCGGTCGAGCCCGCCGTCCACGCTCTCCCTGCTCGGTCTGGTGCGGCACATGGCCGAGGTGGAACGCACCTGGTTCCGGCGGGTGATCAACGGCGAGGACCTCCCGCTCGTCTGGTCGGCGGAGGGGGACTTCCAGGCGGCGTACGACGCCCGCACGGCCACCCGCGCCGAGGCGTTCGAGGCCTGGAAGGCCGAGGTGGCGCACGCCCGCCGGATCGAGCGGGCGGCCGACTCGCTGGACGTCACGGGCTACCAGCCACGCTGGGGCGAGCATGTCTCGCTGCGGCTGGTGATGCTGCATCTGATCCACGAGTACGCCCGCCACAACGGCCATGCGGACTTCCTGCGCGAGGCCATCGACGGCACGGTGGGTGCCTGACCGGGCGGCGCTATCCGAGTTCGAGGCTGGTGATCGCGAAGGTGCGCTCCTGATCCGCCGGCGGGATCGGCCCGTTGTACATCCGCACGGTGTGCGACCGCGGGGTCAGGCCGCGGGCGGTGGCCAGGGCGCGGGCCGCGTCCCGGGGTCCGGGGATGTCGAGGAAGATCTCGGCGTCCGGGCCGGCGGAGGCGGCGAGGGCGTCGAAGAGGGTCTCCGCGTCCTCGGGGGTGTCGGCGAAGAGCGGGCCGATGCGATGGCCGGTACGGGCCGGGCGGATCACCCCGTACCCGGCGAGGGCCCCGTCGCGCAGCACCGCGCGGGCGGTGTGGCCGGGGGCGGACAGCCAGCGGGTGACGAAGGCGGGGCGATCGGCGGGGAAGCAGCGGCGGTCGTAGTCGGTCACCGCGTCGAGGTGCGCTCCGGTGACGGGGACGGTGGCGGCGTCCGGCGACGGGGTGCCCGGACCGGCGGGGCGTCCTCCGTAGCGGACGGTCTCGTAGGCGGGGGTGAACCCGGCCCGCTCGTAGGTGGATTGCTGGGCGGGGACGGCGTCGAGGCCGACGGTCCTGGCCCCGGCGTGCGGGACGGCGGCCCGCCAGGTGGCGAGCCCGAGGCCCTGGCCGCGGTGGTCGGGGTGGACGAGGTAGTAGCCGAGGAAGGCGTACGCGTCCGAGTAGTTGACGACCGAGACCGCGGAGACGGTCCGTCCGGCGCGGCGGCCCACGAAGAAGCCCGCGGGGTCGGTGGGGTGGAAGCAGGCGGTGTCGCCGCGTCCGGGGTTCCACTCCTCGTCGGCGGCCCAGCGGGCCACCTGGTGCCAGTCGTCCAACGTGGCGGTGGTGACGGTGAGTTCGCCGGTCTCGTGCTGCGGTTCCGGTGCGTTGCCGAGTGCGGACATGCCGGGTGGTCGTCCCTTCCGGTGGGGTCTGGGGGCGGGTGAACGTGGGGCGGTGCGCGAGGCGGGCCGGGGCAGGGGTGCTGTCGGCCCGCCTCTCAAGACATCCGGCCCGGGCTAGATGAGGTCCATCGCGGCGACCTCGTCGGGGCGGCCGTAGCTGACCGGCCCCTGGAAGCGCCGCCGGGCGGTGGCGAACCACCACACGGTCGCGATGAGCAGCACCACGCCCAGCGCGATCGGCGCGTAGTTGAACGAGGCGGGGGTGATCGGGGACGCCTGCGGCAGCATGAACAGCACATTGCTGATCAGGATCCAGACCACCGCGATCGCCGCGACGGGCTTGCCGTAGCGCCCGAGGTTCCACGGCCCGGCCTGGAAGTCGTCCAGCCGCAGCCGCAGGAAGATGGGCACGGCGTAGGCGAGGAACAGCCCGACGACATTGACGCTCACCACGGCGGTGAAGGCGGTGTGGGACCACCAGCCGGGCAGTACCAGCACGAGGGGGCAGGCCGCGGCGAGCCAGACGGCCTTGACGGGGGTGCGGGTGCGCGCGGAGACCGAATGCCACCAGCGGGAGCCGGGCATCGCACCGTCGCGGGAGAAGGCGAAGATCTGCCGGGTATTGCTGGTCATGTTGGCCAGTCCGCAGAACAGCATGGCCCCGATAACGATCAGCAGCAGGAACTTCGCGGTGCCCTGTCCCAGCGCGTCGATGAGAATCTGCACCGGCGGCGCGTCGGCCTTCGCGGCGTGCCCGTAGTCGCGGATCGCGTACACCAGCGCGAGCATGAGGATCAGTCCGGTGAGCGCGGAGTAGGTGATCGCCCGCATGATGCCCCGGGGCGCGTTGACCGTCGCCTTCACCGTTTCTTCGGACATGTGGAAACTGCCGTCGAATCCCGTGAAGGTCCAGCTGGTGACGAGCAGGCCCAGCATTCCGCCGTACACCGCATGCGTGAAGCCGGTGTTGTTGACGAAGTGCAGTGCGAACGACGGCGGTTGATGGTGGTCGGGTATCACCGTGAGCGCCCCGACGATCACCACCAGGCCGACCAGCAGCCACCACACGGAAATGCGGTTCACCACCGCGACCAGCTGCACCGTATAGGCATTGGCGAGCGCCTGGAGAAGCAGGATGGCCGCGGTGATGGCCACCGTTTCCTGCGGCATCGGCCGGTAGTCCGGCCACTGCATGGCGAGGAACGCCTGGATGAACGTGGCGGCGGCGAAGTTGGTGGCGGCGGTGCCGCCGACCTGGCCGACGAAGTTCAGCCAGCCCGTGTACCAGGACCAGGCCCCCTGGTGGCGCTTGGCCAGCTTGCCGGCGGAGAAGTAGAGCGCGCCGCTGGTCGGGTAGGCGGAGGCGATCTCGCCCATCGCGGCGCCGACGAACAGCACCATGACCGAGACGCCGATCCAGCCGAAGACCAGGACCCGCGGCCCGCCGGCGTTCATCCCGAAGCCGAAGGAGGAGAAGATCCCGGAAATGATGTTGATGATGGTGAACGAGATCGCGAAATTGTCGAATGCGCGGAATCTGCGGGTGAGTTTCCGCGGATAGCCCATGGCGTGGAGCGTGGCGTCGTCGTCGAGGGTGACGGAATCGGCCGCGTGGGGGGTTTTCGAGCGAGCTGGGGACATACGCTCGGACACAACCGCACCTTTCTGGGGTACCGGGGGGATGGGGGTCAACGTGAGCTGATCGAACGGATGGAGCAGAAGGGGACGGCCCCGCGCGGCGGATAACCGGGCGGCGCCAAGAAAGCTTCACGGTCGGATGTGCGCGTCAACCCTCGTGCGGCACGGGAAGCCCGCAGGAGCGTCTGGCCTTGGTCAATTGCTCCTCGGGGTCACCGAATGCGCTCCAGGGCATGCGGGAGGCGTAGGGGCCCATGGCGGTGAGGACTTCCCGCGCCTCGAATTCGCGATTCGCCATGAACAGCGCGTGCGCCAGATACGCCAGATCCAGCACCGGCGTGAAGCGGTAATCGGCGACCCGCGGGAACCAGTTGCGGTAGATGCCCATCGCGGTGGTGATCCACTGGGGCTGCTCCCAGGTGCGGTCCGCGAGCAGCGCGGACGGGTTGTAGTCCTCGACCAGGGCCACCAGCGGCAGCAGCCGCAGCGGCGAGGAGGCCGGTGCCCGCTGGCTCAGGAAGGCGGCGACGTCCCAGCTCGCGCTCGACGAACCGCCGTAGCGGGTGAAGAAGAACGACAGGAAGCGGTGGTGCGCCTCGCGGTGCCAGGGGGCCAGCCGCAGGATGTGGGCGAAGAGGTACCAGGGGCCGGCCGGCGCGGTCAGCAGCCCCTGCGGCGCCGGGTCCCGGGGGCGGTCCAGACGGGACAGCGTCAACTGGGCGACCCACGGGGTGGGGTCCTGGGGCAGCAGCTTCGCGGCCCGCTCGCACGCCGTCTGCGCTATCCGCGTCAGGGCGCCCTGCCGCCGGTCGCCGGCGTCGGCCATGCGCAGCGCCCGGAGCATCGCCACCCGTGCCCAGAGCAGTGCCGCGTCCGGCCCCGGCTCCTCGGCCAGCCAGCGTTCCGCCAGGTCGGAGTCGGCGGCCACGGACGCCAGCACGAGCGAGCGGTGGGCCCGCACCTCGAAATCCTCCCGGGCTTCCCGCAGGACCTCGCCCGCACTCAGATACCGTCCGGTTCTGACATCCATACACGCGTGCGCCAGCGCCCGGTCATTGGCTGCTGGACTCCACACGTACTGTCCCTCGAATGAGCCGGCCGCCATGGTCCCCTCCCGGTCACGAAGGCGTCATCCCCCATCGCATTCCAGCTGCGCCGAATTCAGCTGGACCGCCGTCACCGGTCAAGTGACAGCGGCCACACCCTACTCACCCTCAACTCTCCGCGAAAACAAGCCGCCTGGAATATCTGGTTCCGCACCTTTTAGTCTGCGATGAATTTGAAAAGAGAACAACTTGTCGGACGGCCTCCCGGGCCTCTCTTTTTTGACGCCCCGTGAGCCGTGAGCCATTTGTTTGGCATATTCGGATGTTCACAGCATCTCCACAACTGCACACCGCCGCCGATTACTCCTCCGTATCCGTTGACGCAAGGCGACACCGCGCAGTTCGGCCCCGCTGCGACCGGACTTCACCCTCCGGCGACCCCCTCCCCGCACCCCGACGGACCTGGAGGGTGGCACGAACGGAACCGGCACGACGGCCGCCCGCGGATCCCGCCCGGCCCGCATCGACCTCCCCCTCACGCCGCACGGGGCCGCGCGGTGGACCAGCCGCCCGCCAACGGTCTCGCGCGTCCGCCGCGTTGACATCCGGCAAACACAAAGTCGGCTCAAGAGCAACCGAATTCGCGGTAGCTACTTTCCGGAACCACTCGATCACATGTAGCGTTCATCCGGACCGAAGGCCGTGACTTCGCACCACGTCACGGCCGGGGTGCGGGCACGAACGGAGCGATCCTCCCCGCTGGCGCACCCACCGCGGAAGCGCCCGCTCGCCGCACCGCCGGACCGCTTCGTGACCGCCGCGTCGCCTCAGCACCCTTGAACGTCGAGCACCGCCATGTGTGTCCGTACACGCCTGCTTTGCAAGAGGAATGGGCCCAGATCATGTTTATGAACTCCTCGACGACCCCGCTTGCGTTACGACAGGACGCCGGCCCCGGGCAGCCGCTCGCGGCCGGGCCGGGCGACGAGCCGCCGCTGGCGGTCGACCGGCTGCCCGACGGCACGTGGCAGCTGACCCTGCGCGCACTGGAGCCCGTCTCGGTGCACCGGCTGCCGTCGGACGAGGTCCACATCATCCTGGCGCCGGCGCGCGAGGAGCCGGAGCACGAGCCCGAGCCGGCCGCCCCGCCGCGCCCGGAGCCGATCCGGATCGACACCGCGGCCCGGACCGTCTACGCCCGCGACCGTCAACTGGAGCTGCCACGCCTGGAGTTCGACCTCCTGGCGCACCTCGTACGGCATCCCCGGCGCACCTTCACCCGGGAGCAGCTGATGGCCGCCGTGTGGCCCAGCTGCCAGTCCAGCAGCCGTACGGTCGACGTCCACATCGCCCGGGTGCGCCGGCGGCTGGGCCCCGGCCCGCGCGATGCCATCACCACCGTGTTCGGCATCGGTTACAAGTACCAGCCCACGCCGTAGCCCGGCGCCCGGGCGGCACACGGACACACCACGGGGCCGGTGGCCGACGGGTGTCGACCACCGGCCCCCGGGCATTCGTCAGCAGACCGGCAGCGGGTCGGTCTCGCTGGAGATGTCGGTGTCCTTCATCCAGCCCCATGCCCCGTTGTCGGCCTGGGTCCACTCCCACCGGTTCGGGTGCGGGCCGCCGACGTGCCCGCCGTTGTCGCTGCGGCAGACGAACCAGGACGGGTTGGAGTTCATGTAGCCGACGACCGTGAGCGTGCCGGGCTGGTAGACGGGCGCCCCGCTTCTGTTGTTGCACCACCAGTGACTGCCGCTGTGCCAGCAGGCGTTGGCCAGGGCGGGCAGGGTGTGCTGGGCGCCGACGGCCTGGCGGGCGGTGGCCGGGCCGTGGGCCGACGGTGCGACCGGGCCGTGCTCGGCCCGGGTGGCGGCGACGGCCGTGCCGGACAGGGCGAGTGCCGCGGCAGTGGCGCCCGTCACGGCGGCGGCGGAGATCCTGCGGATCATGTGGAGTCCTTCCCCCGGAGATGTTCCGTTGGTCCGAGCCCGGACGGCTGCCCGCGCTCGGGCTCCACCCTGGCGGGGGCCGGAACCGGCGGCGAGGCGTTTCGGTGCTCGCCGAAAAGGTCGGGGAATGTCGCCTCATGTCCCGGCGGACTCACCGGCGTTCAGATGCGCCGGGGTGCCGCCCGGCTCCTTGCGCACGAAGGCCCGGCGCAGCGCGTGATAGGGCTGCTCCGGGTCGAAGAAGACGGCGTGCATCCGCGCCAGTTCGTCCTCCCGGTAGGCGGCGAGCGGCCGATCGGCCTCGTCGCGCTCCCGGTCGGCCTTCTTCGCGGCGATCCGGGCCCGGGCCGAGGGCGCCGACGCCAGCCGGACGGCGAGGCGGGTGGTCCGCGCGGTGAATTCCTGCGCGGCGCAGTCGAGGATCCGGTCGACCAGCCCGAGCCGCGCCCCGGTCGCCGCGGTGAGCGGCAGCGCGCGGGTGGTGAGCTGCGCGGCCACCTCGGGGCCGGTGCGGCGGGGCAGGGTGTACGTCCAGAACTCCGAGCCGTGCAGCCCCATCAGCCGGTAGTGCGGGTTGAGCACCACGGAGGAGCGGCACCACACCTCGTCGGCGGCGAGGGCCAGCATCGCCCCGCCGGCCGCGGCGTTGCCGCCGAGCGCGGCGACCACCAGCCGGTCGGTGGTGGTCAGGACGGCGTGCACCAGGTCGTCCATGGCGTTGAGGTTGGCCCAGGACTCCGCGGCGGGGTCGTCGGCGGCCTCGATGACGTGCAGATGGATGCCATTGGAGAAGAAGTCCCGGCGGCCGCCGAGGACCAGGACGGACATCGGCCGGGTGCAGGCATGGCGGTACGCGGCGAGCAGGCGCCGGCAGTGGTCGGTGCTCATCGCGCCGCCGGGGAAGGAGAACTCCAGGAAGCCGGCCGGGCCGTCCTCGCGGTAGCGGATGTCGGACCAGGTGCGCCGTCCGTCGCCGGGGCCGGGCGGGGCCGGGACCTCGGGGAGCGGCGGGAGGCGGTCGCCCAGCGCGAGGGCGGCGGGCAGCTTGACGGTGCCGGGCTCCCCCGGGGCGCGGGGCGGGCGCAGCTCGGGGATCCACACCGCGCCGTCGGCCGTCGCCCGGCAGATCGCGCCGCAGCGGGTGGCGAGCAGCTCGCCCGGCCGGCCCGTCAGGGTGTCGTCGGGGTGGCCGCCGTGCAGCTGCCAGGTCTCGCCGAGCAGTTCGTCCCGCACGCCGGGCTGCGAGTCGGCGGCGCGCAGGGTGCGCACGACGGTGTCGGTGGTGTCGCGGTGCCAGTCGATCCGGCGGGCGTCCTGGCGCATGGGCGGCCGGGGGCGGCCGGTTTTCGCCGCGGCGGGCAGGGTGGCCTGCGGCTGGGGGCGGTGGGTGCCGGACGCGACCCGGGCGACGGCCGTCAGGACCGCCTCGACGGCGGCGTCGGCGATCTCGTTGCGGTACAGGTCGCTCTTGCCCACCGGGGGAACGGGGCAGTCGGCGTGCGCCCAGATGTCGCCGGCGTCCATCTCGTCGTTGGCCTGGAGAACGGTGACGCCCCACCGGTCGGCGCCCAGCCGCACCGCCCAGTCCACCGAGGACGGCCCCCGGTCGCCCACGGGGCCGGGGTGCACGATCAGGCAGGGCACGGCGGACCACACCTCGCGCGGGACGGCCGTCTTGAGCATCGGCGCCACGATCAGGTCGGGGCGACGGCGGCGGACGACCTCGGCGAGCGGCGTCTCCCGGGTCACCAGCTCGACGCTCACCCGGTGGCCGCGGTCGCCCAGCTCGGCGTACACGCGCTGCGTCAGGCTGTTGAACGCGCCGGCGATGAGCAGGATGCGCACGGCAGACTCCCCGGGGGCTGGAAACGGTGGACGGGTGGCTGGTGGTGAGCGTTCCCCGTCCGCTGCCGCGGGGCGCCGGGCGCGCGCCCGGGTCACCCGATCGGCATGCGCCGTGCGGCGCGCTGCGAGGCGCCACCGGGCACCCCGGCGCGCGTCGGACGCGCCACCTGACGTCCCGTCACTTGGTTCCCGTAATGATCATCTCGACGCATTTCCGCCAAAGTTGGCGCAGCGCACCCCCCTCCCCGGCCAGCGGCATTGCCCTTCATTGACATTCACTTGGTCATACTTTTACCTTCGGTGGCGTCGGCATCGGCGCAGGTCACCGCCTGTACCGATGCGTCATCCCACTCACACCGGAGGTTCCCGTGGAGCAGCTCATCAAGAAGATGGCTCAGGACGGCGTCTGGCAGAACTGGCTCGCCGCCAACTCCGCACAGCAGGCGGCGAAGAACGGCTGCATCAGCGCGGCCCCGAAGTCCGGCTGCATCAGCGCCGCCCCCAAGGCCGGCTGTATTTCCTGACCCCGCGCCACCGAGGTGCCCGGGAGCGGGCCGGCGGGAATCCTCCGCCGCCGGCAGAACGGCCGCTCCCGGGCACCGCCGCCGTTTTGGACCCGCCCGAACGCCCTGCGGGGCACCACCTTCCGGAAAGTGACGAGGATTCCATGGACGGGCAGCCGACCCCCGAGGTCATCGAGCAGATCCGCGAGATACCGATCTACCGCGAATCACTGGCGAAGGGCCACTTCCCCGTACTCGACAAGCCGGAAATCGCCCGCGGCTTCCCCGACAACTGGATGACTCCCCGGCTGGCCGCGGCGCTGGAATCCGGAGACGCGGAATTCGTGCTGTCCACCGGCACCCATCACGCCCGGATGCAGATCATCCGGCCCCCGTATTTCCTGCTGCACTCCTACTACGGGCTGTGGCGCGGCCACCCCGATATCGGCCACACCTGGGACGCCGGCTGCCGGCGGGTCTCCCTGACCACAGTGCTGGCCACCGAACACGTGGCCCGGGTCAACGCCGCACGCCGCGGCGCCGAGCCGGCGGCGGTGCCGGCCCTCGACGAGCGGTGGCTCGACGACCGGACCTGCTACCTCAATCTGCGACTCGACCCGGCGCTCTGGGAGCGCGCGGAGGTGGAGCGGATGCTCAAGGAGATCCAGGACGCCCGGCAGGCGCATCCGCGCGGCTGGTACCACCTCGACTGCTCCGGTTATCACCTGGCGCATCTGCTGCGGAAGGTCGGAGAATGGGGGCTGTGGGACGACTTCCCGCCGCCCGCCAGCATCATCCACGCCTACGAGTACACCCCCGCGAACGTCCGGCGCTTCTTGCACCAGCACTTCGCCTGCCCGGTCATCGATCTGTTCGGCAGCACCGAACTCGGCTATCTCTACTACAGCGACCGCCGCGGCACCTACCGGCCGCACCTCGACAAGATGACCGTCGAACTCCACCCGGTGGCTCCCGGCAGCACCCTCTACGAGCTGATCGTCTCCAGTGTCCGCAACCCCTACATGCCGCTGATCCGGTACCGCTCGGGCGACTGCGTACGCACCCTGGACGGCAGCCCGGACCCGGGAAGGATCGCCCAATTCAGCGGCCGTCAGAAGGAATTGCTGCACACCCCGCACGGCCCGGTCGCCCAGGGCGACCTGGACCGCTGCGTCGCCGAGGCCTCACCGCACGTCTTCGTCTACCAACTCCGGCTGACCGGCAAGACGGACGCACACCTGGTGTACACGACCTTCCAGGGCACGCCCCTCGACCCCCACGCGGCCGCGGCGCTGGAGGAGGCGACCGGCGCCCTCACCGGGCGGCGCTGCCGCGCCGAGCACCGAGCGCACCTCCCCATCGGGAAGTCGGGCAAGTACGCCTGGCTCACCACCACCGGCTCCGACGACGCTCCCACCCGGACAGGAGAAGCATGACCGGCCAGCCGCCGACCTCCGCGGACGACCTCAAGGACCTGCTCGGCGAGGCGCTGCACCGCGAAGTGGTGCGGTACTTCGACGACAAGACCGGCGCGCCACGGGAGTTCGTGGAGCGCCAGGTCACGGAGTGCCTGCGCTACCTGTACCTCGTCTCCCGGCACCACGACCGGCTGGGCGGCCTGTTCCTGCCGGTCGAGCAGGACATCGACGAGATCTGGCACTACCTCATCCTGCAGACCCGCGAATACCGTGCGCTGTGCGAGGAACGGCTGCCGGGGCGCTTCTTCATCGAGCACCGCAGCATCGCCTACGAGGACTACCAGCAGGAGCCCGGCCGGGAGCAGGCGGTCGAGGAGGCCCTGCGCTGGATCCCGCTGTACTGCCGGGAATTCGGTCCCTTCGACGAGGGTGCGCTGCCGCACTGGACGATCGTGCGCTTCCTCCACGAGCAGATGGGACTGTCACTCGATGAGATCGCCGGGCTGGAACCGATGGCGGCGCCCGCCTAGTGCGAACCGGCGCGAACGGAAAGGAATCATGAGGGCTCCCCAGGGTGTCCCGACGCCTCGCGAGGTGCCGGAGCAGCGCCGGATCCTGACGGTCCTGGTCTTCTCCCAGATCCTCAGCGGCGCGGGACTCGCCGCGGGCATCACCGTCGGCGCGCTGCTCGCCGAGGACATGCTCGGCTCGACCGGTCTGGCGGGTGTGCCCAGCGCGCTGTTCACCGCCGGGGCCGCGCTGGGAGCCGTCGGCATCGGCCGGGTCTGCCGCAGCCGGGGCCGGCGCCCCGGACTCGCGCTCGGGTACGCCGTCGGGGCGCTCGGCAGCCTCGGGGTCGTGCTGGCGGCCGCCGTCGGCAGCGCGCCGCTGCTGTTCGCGGCCCTGGTCGTCTACGGGGCGGGCACCGCCACCAATCTGATGGCCCGCTACGCCGGGGCCGACCTGGCCTCGCCCGCACGGCGCGGGCGGGCGGTGAGCACGGTGCTCTTCGCCACCACCTTCGGCGCGGTGGTCGGACCCAACCTGGTGGCGCTGACGGGAGAGCTGGCCCACTCCTGGGGCATCCCGCGGCTCGCCGGTCCGTTCCTGCTGGCGGCCGCCGCGTTCGGGGCGGCCGCGCTGTCGCTGGCCGTGCTGCTGCGGCCCGATCCGCTGCGGCTGGCCGAGCAGGTGGCCGCGGCACGGGACGGCGGCACGGCGGAGGGACCCGACGGTCCCGAGACACCCGCGGCACCCGGGAACCCGGAGAACACAGTCGGACGGCCGGACGCGCCCGGGCACCCGGCGGGAGTGGCCGTCGGCACCGCGGTCATGGTCCTCACCCAGCTCGTGATGATCGCCGTGATGACCATGACGCCGGTCCACATGCACGCGCACGGGCACGGCACCCAGGCGACGGGGCTGGTCATCGCGCTGCATGTCGCGGCGATGTTCCTGCCCTCCCCGCTCACCGGTCTGCTCGTCGACCGGCTCGGCCGGCACCGGATGGCCGCTGCCGCCGGGGTGACGCTGGCCGCCGCCGGAGGTCTCGGCGCCCTGGCCCCGCCGCAGTCGGTCCCCGCGCTCGCCGCCGCCCTGATACTCCTCGGCCTCGGCTGGAACTTCGGACTGGTCAGCGGCACCGCCCTGGTCATCGACGCGCTGCCGCCCGCCCGCCGCGCCTCGGGCCAGGGGCTGGTGGACGTCGGCATCGCCCTCGCCGGTGCGGTCGGGGGGCTCTCCTCGGGGCTGGTCGTCGCGCTGGGCGGCTACCGGACGCTGGCACTGGCCGGCGGACTGCTGGCGCTGGCCGTGGTCCCCGTCCTCGCCTGGGCGGCCCGCCGGCCGGCACCGGCACACGCCGTCGCCGTGGCACCCCGGGCGGAAAGGGAGCGGACGTGAACGCCCGCCCGGCCCGCGGGGGTGTCCGGCAGCGGACGCGGCAGATCAGGAAACATGGCGTCATTTCTCGTTATCCCGGGGGAAACCTGAATGATGCACTGCCAGGGCAGGGTGTAACCGTGTGCACGAACCACGGGGGACGATGATGCGGAAGGACACCGGCGCTCCGCGCGGCTCACCGACGCCGCGCCCGCACCGCATCCCCCTGGCCGTCCTGATGATCCTGGCCTTCCTGCTGGGCGCCCTGGCATCGGCCCCCGGCGCGGCGGCGCACGCGCCCGCCGGCCCCGCGGCCACGACCGCCGCGGGCCTCCCGCCGGCCGTCAAGTCGGGCTACGACGGCTCCGAGAAGAAGGCCAAGCGCGAGGCCGAGCGCGGCCAGCCCCGGCGCACCGCCCGCACCTCCGTCGGCGTCCCGCACCACACCGGCCGGCAGCTGCCGCCCTGGCGCGGCGGACCGGTGGCACCGTTCACCACCCTCACCTCCGGGGCAGCCGTACCCGGCAGCTCCGCCAAGGCGGCCGGCAGATCGGTCCAACTCCCCGTCCTGCACTGCGTCTTCCTCTGCTGAGCACGGCCGGTGGTGCACCGCCCCACCTGTCGCGCCCCTCCAACCCTCCCGCCACTCCCCCACGGTGGCACCCCTCATCAGCAGGAGACCTCCTCGTGGAGACCTTCATCCAGCATGCCCGGGGCCTGACGGCCCGTATCGCCGACCGGCAGGACGAACGGGAGACCTACAGCCGGCTCGCCGCCGGCCAGTCCCCGCTCGCCCTGTTCATCACCTGCTCCGACTCCCGCGTCGTGCCGTCCCTGATCACCGGGGCACGCCCCGGCGAACTCTTCGAACTCCGCACCGCCGGCAACGCCGTTCCCGTCTACCAGGAGGACATGCCGGCCTGTGCGGAGGCCGCCACCCTCGAATACGCGATGCGCGTCCTGGGCGTGGCCGACATCATCGTGTGCGGGCACTCGCACTGCGGCGCGGTCGGCGCCCGGGCCCGCGGCGAGGACCTGACCGGCGCGCCCGCCGTCCGGGACTGGCTGACCCAGCAGCTGTCCGACGCGCTGCCCCAGGACGGGGAGCCCTCGGTCGCGGCCGCGGTGCAGCAGCATGTGCGCGAGCAGCTCGACCGGCTGCGCGGCTACCCCTGTGTCCAGGAGCGGCTGTCCAAGGGCGAGGTGACGCTGCACGGCTGGTTCTACGAAGTGCACACCGGCCTGGTCGTGGCGCATCACCCGGCCTCCGACCTGTTCCTCCCGCTGTGAAGGCGCAGGTACCTCTCATGAAGCGATTCCCCTCGTTCCGGGCGGACTTCACCGCCTCCCTCGTCGTCTTCCTCGTCGCCGTCCCGCTGTGTGTCGGCGTGGCGGTCGCCTCCGGCGTCCCGGCCGAACTGGGGCTGGTGACCGGTGTGGTCGGCGGCCTGCTCACCGGTCTGCTGCCCGGCAGCAGCCTCCAGGTCAGCGGCCCCGCCGCCGGGCTGACGGTGCTGGTCTTCGAGGCCGTCAAGGAGTACGGCATCGGTGCCCTCGGCGCGCTGGTGCTGGCCGCCGGACTCCTCCAACTGGCCATGGGCGCGCTGAAGCTGGGCCGCTGGTTCCGGGCCATCTCGGTCGCCGTCGTCCAGGGCATGCTGGCCGGTATCGGCCTGGTCCTGATCGCCGGGCAGCTCTACGCCCTGACGGACGCCAAGGCACCCGGCACCGGCCTCAGCAACCTCGCCGGGCTGCCCGGCCTGATCGGCGACACCGTGGGCTCGGCCACCGCCGCGTCCGCGCTCGCCATCGGTGCGGGCACCATCGCCGTGCTGGTGCTGTGGCCGCGCTGGCGGCGTGCCGCGCGCGTCCTGCCCGCGCCGCTGGCCGCGGTGGCGCTGGCCACCCTCACGGTGTGGGCGCTGGATCTGCCCGTCGCCCGGGTCGAGGTCAGCGGACTGCTCGACGCGATCCAGCCACCGGGCCTCTCCGATGTCGGCAAGCTCGCCGACGTGGGCGTGCTCGGCACGGTCCTCGCCTTCGCACTGATCGCCTCCGCGGAGTCCCTGTTCAGCGCCGCGGCGGTCGACCGGCTGCACGACGGGCCGCGTACCGACTACGACAAGGAGCTGATGGCCCAGGGCGCCGGCAACACCGTGTGCGGGCTGCTCGGCGCCCTGCCGATGACGGCCGTCATCGTCCGCAGCGCCGCCAATGTGCAGGCGGGCGCGCGGACCAAGCTGTCGCGGGTGCTGCACGGCGTCTGGCTGCTGGTGTTCGCCGCGGCGTTCCCGGCCGCGCTGGGCGTGGTGCCGGTGGCCGCGCTGGCGGGCGTCCTGGTCCATGCGGGCTGCAAGCTGATCCCGGTGCGGGAGCTGGGTCCGCTGTGGCGCGAGCACCGCGGTGAGGCCCTCGTCCTGCTCGTCACCGCCCTCGCGATCGTGACGGTCAACATGTTCGAGGGGGTCCTGATCGGTCTGCTGCTGGCCGTGGCGAAGACGGCCTGGGAGACCTCCCATGTCCATCTGGAGGTCGACACCCCGGACGACGTGGCGGCGCCGGTGCGGGTGCGGGTCGTCGGCAACGCCACGTTCCTGCGGCTGCCCAAGCTCCTCGACCAGTTGGAGTCACTGCCGGCCGGCCGCGACGTGGAGCTGGATCTGAGCGGGCTGCGCCATCTCGACCACGCCTGCGGCGCCGCCCTGACGAACTGGACCGAGCAGCACCGCCGGAGCCGGCAGACGGTGGAGCTGGTGTCCTGACCCGGGTGCCTGCCCGCCGCGCACAGGGGCGGGCAGGCACCCCACCGGGGGACGCGGGGTACCCGCTGCGGCGCGCGGCGGACGGGAATGATCGCACCCGTCCGGTGGTTGTACGGGGGTCAGGACCGTCAAGGCGGGCCGGACGCTCCGGCCGCGGCCGGTGCCCCGGTGGCCTTCGCAGATGGGACGTGAACATGCCTCTTCTCGGTGAGTACGAGCCCAGCCCGGCGCAGTGGGTGCGCGATCAGGTCACGCAGTACGAGAGCTCCGGCGGGACCGAGGGCACGACCATCCGCGGGCTGCCGGTCGTCGTGCTCACCACCCGGGGTGCGAAGAGCGGCAAGATCCGCAAGAGCCCGCTGATGCGGGTGGAGCACGAGGGGCGGTACGCCGTGGTGGCCTCCCAGGGAGGCGCGCCCCGGCACCCCGTCTGGTACCACAACGTGGTGGCCGACCCGCGGGTGGAACTCCAGGACGGCCCGGTGCGCCGGGACATGACGGCCCGTGAGGTCACCGGCGAGGAGAAGGCCCTGTGGTGGGCGCGCGCCGTCGAGGCCTATCCGGACTACGACGACTACCAGAAGAAGACCGACCGCCGGATCCCGGTGTTCGTGCTGGAGCCGGCGCCCGCTCCGCACTGACCGGGCCGCCGCCGGCGCTCAGAGCGTGACGACGGAGACCTCGGTGGCCTTGACGCTGGTCCATACGGACACCCCGTCGGCGAGGCCGAGTTCGAGTGCGGCGGACGGGGTGATCTCGGCCACGAGATCGGGCGCCCGGTCGGAGGTGACCAGGACCCGCAGCCGGCTGCCCGCGGAGGTGATCTCGCGGACGGTGCCGGGCCACACGTTGCGGGGGCTGCCCGCCGGCCGCGCGAGGTGGATCGATACCGCCTCCGGGGCGATGACCGCCAGCGCCCGGACGCCTTCGGGGAGGCGGTCGGCGAGCACGAGCCGGCCGCCGCCGGTGAGCGTCAGGCCGTCGCCCGCCGCGGTGCCCGGCCAGGCGTTGCGGCCGAGCATCCGGGCCACCCACGGCGAGCGCGGATGGCGGGTGACCTCGGACGGCGGGGCGTCCTGGAGGGCGCGGCCGTCGTCGAGGACCAGGACCCGGTCGGCGAGCGAGACCGCCTCGACGGGGTCGTGGGTGACGAGCAGGCAGACCCCGCCGAAGCCCGCGAGATGGGCGCGCAGGGTGTGCCGGACGTGGGCCCGGGTGGTCTGGTCGAGCGCGGCGAGCGGTTCGTCGAGCAGCAGCAGCCGGGGGCGGGCGGCCAGCGCCCGGGCCAGGGCGACGCGTTGGGCCTGGCCACCGGAGAGCTGGGCGGGCCTGCGGTGCGCGAGCGGGCCGACGCCGAGCCGGTCGAGCCACTGCTGTGCGGTGCGGCGGGCCTCGGCGCGCGGGGTGCCGTGGGCGCGCAGCCCGTAGGCGGTGTTGCTCAGCGCGGTCAGATGGGGGAACAGCGCGCCGTCCTGGGGGACCCAGGCGACGCCGCGGCGGTGCGGGGGCAGCGCGCTGACGTCGGTGTCGCCGAGGCGCAGCGCGGCGCGGGCGCGCGGGGTGAGGCCGAGCAGGGCGCGCAGCAGGGTGGTCTTGCCGGCGCCGTTGGGGCCGACGACGGCGATGGTGGTGCCCGGACCGGCGTCCAGGGTCAGCTGGTTGAAGCCGGTGACCTCGGCGTGCAGCGGCCAGCGCTCCCCGGGCGCCGGGGCCTCGTCCGCGGAGTCGGTCACGGGCTCCGTGCGGGCGGCGGGCGGCACCGGGAAGCCGGGGTCGTCGGGGGCGTCGGACGGACGGACGGTGCGGGCCGGGCGGTCGGCGGTGGCGCCGGTCCAGCGGCCCCGCAGGCAGATCAGCACGGCCATGGCGATGACGAGCAGCAGCAGCGAGACCGAGGTGGCGGCTTCCGGGGAGTCCTGCAGCAGCAGGTAGACCTCCAGCGGCAGGGTCTGGGTGGTGCCCGGCAGATTGCCCGCGAAGGTGATCGTGGCACCGAATTCACCGAGCGCACGGGCCCAGGTCAGGGCGGCACCGGCGGCGAGGCCGGGGGCGACCATGGGCAGGGTGACGGTGCAGAAGACCCGTACCGGCGAGGCCCCCAGGGAGGCCGCGGTCTCCTCGTAGGTCGTCCGCAGGCCGGAGAGGGTGCCCTCCAGGCTGATGACGAGGAACGGCATCGACACGAAGGTGGCCGCGATCACGGCGCCGGAGGTGTGGAACGGCAGCACGATGCCGAAGCTGTCCTCCAGCCAGGGGCCGAGCAGTCCGCGTCGGCCGAAGCCGAGCAGCAGCGCGACACCGCCGACGGTCGGCGGCAGCACCATCGGCAGCAGCACCAGCGAGCGGACCAGCGCCTTGCCGCGGAAGCTGACCCGCGCCAGCAGCCAGGCCAGCGGGACACCCAGCAGCAGGGCGATCCCCAGCGCCCAGAAGGACACCAGCAGCGACAGCCGGAGCGCCTCGAGGACGCCGGGCGCGGTCAGATGGGTGCCGAGCTCGCCCCAGCTGGTGCGGGCGAGGATGCCGGCGAGCGGCATCAGCAGGAACGCGATGGCGAGCAGCGCGGGCACGGCCAGCGCGAGCGGGGCGCGGCTGCCGGGCGCGCGGGGCCCGCCTGCCGGGGCGGGGGTGCGGAGGCTTCTCATCGGGGTCCCAGGGTTCGGGGCGGGCGGCGGGCGCGCACCGGGTCCGCGGCGGGAGCCGGGCCGGGTGCGCGCCCGGCCGGTTACGGCTTCTGGAAGCCCGCCTGCCGCAGGATCTTCTGCGCCTCGGGCGTGCTCAGCCACGTCACGAACGCGGCCGCGGCGGCCGAGTGCCGGGAGGACTTGAGGGTCGCCGCCGGGTAGGAGGCGACGGCGTTCTGCGCATCGGGGATGTCGACCGCGTCGACCTTGTCCGGTGCGGTGGCGGCGTCGGTCTTGTAGACGAGGCCCGCGTCGGCCTCGCCGAGTTCGACCTTGCTGAGCACCGCGCGGACGTTGGGCTCCTGCGAGACCGGCTTGACCGTCAGCTTCTGGGCGTCCAGGACCTGCTTGCTGTAGCGGCCGACCGGCACCTCGGGGGCGGCGAGGACGACCTTCAGCTTGCTGTCGGTGAGATCCTTGAGGTTCTCGATCTTCTTCGGGTTGCCCGCGCCGGTCGCGATCACCAGCCGGTTCTTGGCGATCACGGTGGGCTTGCCGGCGTCGGCCTTGAGCCCGTCCATGGTCTTGGTGTCGGCGGTGACCAGGGCGTCGGCGGGGGCGCCGTTCTTGACCTGGGAGGCGAGTTCCTGGGAGCCGGCGAAGGAGAAGTGCACCTCGGTGCCCGGGTGTTCCTTCTCATAGACCGCGCCGGCCTTCTTGAAGACGTCGGTCAGCGACGAGGCGGCGAGCACGGTGAGGTCCGCCTTGGCCGCGCTGCCGCCGGACTTCGTGGCGCCCTCGTCCTTCTTGGTGTCGCCGTTGCCACCGCAGGCGGTCAGCGGGACGAGGAGGGCGGCGGTCACGATCGCGGCGGCGGCGCGGCGCCCGGTGCGGAACTGGGTCATGAGGCGGGACTCCTTGGGACGCGGACGGCGGGTGCCGTCCGGGTGGTTGGGAAAAGCCGCGCCGTGGACGGGCGACGCCGCTGGGGTGGGGCAGCCTGCCGGTGGGGATGGTGGTTGCGCTCCGGGCGGGGGACGGCCGCGCCGGGTCAGGTGCGGTCGATGTGCACGCTGGTGGACTTCACGCGGGCGGTGGCCTGCATGCCGACCTCCAGTCCCAGTTCCTCCACCGCTTCCCGGGTCAGCAGGGACACCAGGCGGTGCGGCCCGGCCTGGATCTCGACCTGGGCGGCGACATCGCCGAGCTTGACGGCGGTGACGATGCCCGGGAAGGCGTTGCGCGCGGAGGTGTACGCGGTGTCGTCCTCGCCGGTGCCGTTCTGCGCCACCTCGATGGAGAAGGCGGCCAGATCACGGCCGTCGATGAGGCGGCGGCCGCCGTCGTCGCGATGGGTCGCGACCCTGCCGGCGTCCGCCCAGCGGCGGGCGGTGTCCGGGCTGACGCCCAGGAGCCGCGCCGCCTGCCCGATCGTATAGGACTGCATGTGCAGCAAGATAGGCAAAAGCAGCTCGCATTTGCAATCCATCAGGCGAAGCTCCATGGCAGATGCCAGCTCCATTGGAGGAACTGACGGCCATTACGGCAGCCGGCGGTCGGCCGTCGTGAATGCCGGACGAATTCTCCGTCCGGCAGCGGTGTGGGACGCCGTCGGATATCCCCCCGGTGCCCGCGAGGTGCGCCCTGGCGACCGGCCGGAAGGCGACTAGAGTGCCGCCGACAGAACAGAAAACCACGCCAGGAAACCCCCAGGTTTTCCCCTCCCGGTGAGGCACATTCCATGAGCCTGAGCATCCGTAACCAGATTCCCGGCACCGTTCTCTCCGTCACCCCCGGCGAGGTCATGGCAACCGTCAAGGTGCGGCTGGAAGGCGGTCAGGAAATCACCGCCGCCATCACCCTGGAAGCGGTGCGGGAGCTCGGCCTCGCGGCGGGTTCCGCGGTGCGCACCCTGATCAAGTCCACCGAGGTCGCGCTCGCCACCCGCGCGGTCGAGGGCGTCAGCATCCGCAACCGGATCCCCGGCACGGTCACCGAGGTCGCGACCGGCGGCGCGATGGCCGGCGTCAAGGTCGCCGTCGCCGGCGGCGAGCTGACCGCGGCCATCACCAGGGACGCGGTCGACGACCTGGGCCTCGCGGCCGGTTCGGAGGTCACCGCACTGATCAAGTCGACGGAGGTCTCGCTCGCGACGGCCTGAGAGGGGCCGGGCCCGGGCGGCCGCGGTCCGTCCGTGCGCAGAACCGCCGGAGAACCAGGTGACAGCGCCGGGCTCGGCACGCGAGACTCGCCTCATGCGCGACCGTGTGGAAACACCCTCGGGACTGGTGCTCCGCCGCTGGACCGGCGGCGACGCGGCCTCCGTACTGGCCGCGTTCGCGGACCCGCTGATACGCACGCAGTCCGTCACCCCGGTGGACACGCCGTCGGCCGCCGAGCGGCGGATCGCCCAGCGGACTGCCCGCTGGGCCGACGGGTCCGCCTTCGCCTTCGCCGTGGTCGACGGCGCGGACACCGTGCTGGGCCAGGTGTCGGTCGGCCCGGTGGATCCGCGCCATGCCAACGGCTGGGTCTCCTACTGGACGACCCCGCCCGCCCGGGGCCGCGGCACCGCGTCCCGTTCCTGCCGCGCCCTGGCCCACTGGGCCTTCACCGACCTCGGCCTCTTCCGACTGGAACTGGGCCACCGCGTGGACAACCCCGCCTCGTGCAAGGTGGCCCGCTCCGCCGGCTTCCCCGTGGAGGGCCTGGAACGCCAGAAACTCACCTACGACGGCGCCCGCTACGACGTGGAAACGCACGCCCGATTGGCCACGGACCCGGAGCCGGCAGCGGGGTGACGGCGGGGCGGGGCCCCTCGCCGTTGTCGAAATCACCCCGGGTACACCCAGCACCGGGACGTGAGGGGAACCGCTGAGCCAGTCGGCCATATCCTGCTCAGGAGGGCAACGGAGCATCGTCACCCGGCTGCCGCGGGGAAGGCTGATCTCGATGCTCGCTCCGAAGCGCTCTGCCGCATGCCGCCCTCATGCACCACGCCGGACGGCCGACCAGTAGGCCATGCTCCATCTGAAGTGCTGGAGTCTGGAGTTCTGCAGTGCTGAAGCACTGGGCGGATATGGCGGGTTGAAGGACAGGCTAAGCCCGGTCCGTCGGGTCCCAGGCGCCGACCCAGATGGCGGTGATCGCGCTGATGTAGCGCGCCCCGCAGCGGTCGGAGGGGACCACGAGCTGGCTGCCCGTCCCGTCGAGCGGGTGCCCGTCGAGAGCGGTGGCCAGCAGGATGGGCGCGTCGCCGAAGTCGGCGTCGATCTCCGCCCAGGACAGCACCGTGTGATGGCCGTCCCCGCCCGTGACGGACAGCAGGAAGCGGGAGCGGTCCTTGCGCCGGCGGGCGTCGAAGGCCGGGCGCGCGGTGTCGAGGACGTCCCGCAGCAGGGGCCCGTCGAAGGTGTGGCGCCGGAGCCCTTCCTTGGCGCAGTCGAAGACCACCTCGGTGCGCCGCTGGGGCCACCGCTCCCGCAGCTCCGCGACGGTCAGTGCGAGCGGCCGCCGCAGCTGACCGCGGATCAGCAGGCGCCGGGGCCGGGCGGGTGCGGCTCCGCCAGGTGCCGGGCGGACGGCGGGTGCGGATTCGCCGGGTGCCCGGCGGACGGTGGTGGCGCGGGACGGCGGGACGGGACGGCTCATGCGAGACCCCCTTGAGGCGCTCCGTGCGGCGGCGGCTGCCTCCCTGTGATGCCCGACCGGCCCACCGCCGAATCACGGATGCCAGGGATATTGGCATCTTCAGCTCGCTGGCGGGAAGGGTAAGGGGCCAGTTGCGCGGTATGTGCGGTCAGGTCGGCTGCTCGGAGGCGGCGGGGCCGGGGCGGGTCACCTCGCGCCTTCGCGTGGCGGGCGCGGTCCGGACGGTGTGCCCGGGGCGGCACCGGCGGCGCGATGCTCGGTGAGGGCCAGCCACACCGCGTCCCGCAGCAGCGGGAGTTCGGTGAAGCGCACCCCGGTGGCGTCGCGCAGGGCGTTGGCCAGGGCGGGGGCCACCGGGTTGAACGGGCTCTCGCTCATCGACTTGGCGCCCAGCGGTCCGATGGCGTCCGAGGTCTGCATGAAGTGCACCTCGGTGCGCGGCACATCGGCGTACGCGGGCAGCCGGTAGCGGCGGAACGCCGGGGTGACGACCTTGCCGCGGTCGTCGACGAGGACCTGCTCGAAGAGCGTCGCGCCGAGTGCCTGGGCGACGCCGCCCTCGACCTGGCCGCGGCACTGGAGGGGGTTCATGACCTTGCCCGCGTCGGCGGAGTGGACGCTGCGCAGGATCCTGATCTCGCCGGTGCCGGGGTCGACGGCGACCCGGAACCACTGGGCGTTGAAGGCCACCGAGCGGGGCGAGCCGCCCCAGTGCCCGTCCGCCGTCAGGCTCACGTCCGCGCGCCGCGCCGCCTCGTGGAGTTCCTTGAGCGGCACGGTACGCCCGTCGCACTCCACCGCGTCCGCCCGCAGCCGGCACAGGCTGCGCGGGGTCCTGGCGTGCTCGGCGGCGAACGTCAGGAGCCGTTCGGCCAGGCCGTTGGCGGCCCGTAGTACGGCCTTGCCGGCCACCACCGTCCCGGCCGAGCCGAAGGCGCCGGTGTCGTGGCCGACCACGTCGGTGTCGGACTGGCGGACGGTGATCCGGTCCACGGTGGTGCCCAGCGCGCCGGCGGTGATCTGCTGGTGCACGGTGGTGGTGCCGTTGCCGAACTCCGCGGTGCCCACCGCGATGTCGTAGGTGCCGTCCGCCAGCAGGGTGACCGCCGCGTCGGCGAAGTGCCCGCCGGGCGGTCCGGTGGCGATCATCGACATCGCGCTGCCCTGGCCGACCAGCCAGCCCGCCGGGGCTTCTGCCGCGCTGCGGTCCTCCGCCAGGGCGTCGCGGACGACCTGGAGGCACTGGTCGAGGCCGTAGCTGGCGATGTGCAGGTCCTCCTCCTCGCCGCCGGGGCTGACCATCGGCTCGCCGGGGCCGATGATGTTGCGCTCCCGGAAGACCAGCGGATCGATGTCCAGCCGGCGGGCCAGCTCGTCCATCACCGACTCCACCGCGAAGGTGACCTGGCCCAGCCCGTAGCCGCGAAAAGCACCGGCCGGGACGCAGTTGGTGTAGACGGAGTAGGCGTCGACCTTCTTGTGCGGCGCGCGGTAGACGGCCATCGACTCGCCGACGCTGTGGAACATCACGGCGGGGCCGTGGTTGCCGTAGGCGCCGGTGTTGGCGACCACCCGCAGCTGAAGCGCCGTCAGGGTCCCGTCGCGCGTGGCGCCCGCCGTGACGCCGATGGTGAACGGGTGCCGGGTGGTGGCGCCGAAGAACTGCTCGGCGCGGGTGAACTCCAGCTTCACCGGCCGCCGCAGCCGCATCACGGCCAGCACCACGATGTCCTCCACCAGCATCTCCTGCTTGCCGCCGAAGCCGCCGCCGACCCGGCCCGCGACCACCCGCACCCCTTCCGGCGGGAGGTCGTACAGCGCGCACAGGGCGCGGCGGGTCAGGAACGGGACCTGGGTGCTGGAGCGGACCACGATCCGCTCGGCGCCCTGCCCGTCGGGCTCGAAGGAGGCGACGGCGCCATGGGTCTCCAGGCTGGCGTGCTGCACCCGCTGGGTGCGGAAGGTGCCCTCGTACACGACGTCGGCCCGCGCGAGGCCCTCGGCGACGCTGCCGGTCTCGCCGTGCACCTCGCCGGCCACGTTGTTCTCCGGCCGGGCGATCCGGCTCTCGGGCCCCTTGGCGTGCAGCACCGGGGCGCCGGGCCGCATCGCCTCCTCCGGGTCGAGGACATGGGGCAGTTCCTCGTACTCCACGACGATCCGGCGGCAGCCCTCCTCGGCGGCCGCCTCGCTGTCGGCGACCACGGCCGCGACCCGCTGCCCGGCGAACCGCACCACGTCGTCCAGCACCCGGGTGTCGTCGGGGTCCTCGGTGGGGTGCTCGTGCCGGGCCGTGGAGAACAGCCGCTCGGGGGCGTCGTGGTGGGTGAGGACGGCGTGCACGCCGGGGACCCGCAGCGCCGCGGAGGTGTCGAGGGAGACGATCCGGGCGTGGGCCAGCGGGGAGCGCAGCAGCTTCATGTGCAGCAGCCCCTCGATCTCGACGTCGAAGGTGTAGCGGGCGGTGCCGGTGACCACCTGCGGTCCGGCCGGCGCGCCCGGGCTGCGGCCGACCGACCGCCCCGGGCCGGGCGCCTCCACGTGCCGGACCCCGCGGACGGCGTCCTCGATCGCCCGGTAGCCGGTGCAGCGGCAGAGGTTGCCCTTCAGGGCCCGCGGCAGGTCCGCCAGCTGGTCCTCGGTCAGTTTCGCGGTGGTCATCAGGAAGCCCGCGGTGCAGAAGCCGCACTGGAAGCCCTGGGCGTCGAGGAACTGCTGCTGCACGGGATGGAGTTCGCCTCCCGGCTCGGCGAGCCCCTCGACGGTGGTGACCGAGCGGCCCTCGGCGCGCCGGGCCGGGTAGAGGCAGCTGTGGACGGGCTCGCCGTCGACGTGCACGGTGCACGCCCCGCAGTCCCCGGCGTCGCAGCCCTTCTTCACCCCGAACCAGCCGCGGTCGCGCAGATAGGTGCGCAGGCACTGCCCGGGTCGCGGTTCGGCGTCGAAGGGCCGGTCGTTGACGTGGATCGAGAAGCTCATCGCCCGGCCTCCCCGGTCAGTTCGCGGCGGATCTCCTCGGCCAGCCGCAGCGCCATGTGCCGGCGCCAGACCGGCAGTCCGTGCAGGTCGTCGTACCAGTCGAGCGCGCCGACGGCCCCGTCGAGCGCGGCGCGCAGCTCGTCGGCGGACGGCGGCAGCGGGAACCAGAGGTGGAACGGCCGTACGGTGGCGGCGGTGAGGGTCACCGCCAGCGAGCCGTCCTGCGGGTCGAGGGCGCCGATGACCAGGGCGCCGGAGCGGCCGAGCCCGTAGAGGGAGGCCTGCCGGAAGGCCGTGCGGCAGTGCAGCGCGCGGGCGGGCAGGGTGACCGAGCGGAGGAGTTCGCCCTCGCGGAGGTCCTTGCGGCCGGCGCCGGTGACGAAGTCGGCGGCCTTGCGGCGGCGCAGCGAGCCGTCCTGCGCGCGGAGCAGCACGGTGCCGTCGAGGGCGGCGGTCAGCGAGATCATCGGTCCGGCGGGCAGCGCGTTGCAGAGGTTGCCGCCGACGGTGGCCATGTTCCAGATCTTGAACGAGGCGAGGAAGGCGCGGCAGCACTGCTCGAACAGCGGTGCCGCCGGGGCGTCGTAGGACCGCGCGAAGTCGGAGAGCTGGGCGATGGTGCAGGTGGCGGCGATCTCCAGGGAGCCGTCCGGCAGCCGGGTCAGCGGCGGCCAGCCCATCCGGCTCAGGTCCACCAGGCGCCGCAGATGCGGCTGCGGTTCGGAGAAGAGGTAGGTGCCGCCCCCGAGCCAGGCGTCGCCGGTGCGCCAGGGGGCGTGCCGCCGGGCGTCGCAGATGTCGCGCACCGTGTTCAGATCCATGCCGCCGAGTGAAGCAACGCGGCACGGCTCGGCACGACTGGTGCGCAGCACGGAAAAACACCATCGCGGGGCCCGGGATCTGGAGGATCAACCAAGAGGGCTTCGGTCCTGATCGGCTGGCATTTACCATGCTGGGACTCGCATTCGCCTCGTGAATGTGAGATGCCGGGCCCGGTGCCCGGCAGCCGTCCAAGGAGTCCGCACATGCACGTCCAAGACCTCCTCCAGCTCGACGCGCTCGGCCTCACCCTGCTGTGGGGCGAGGGGCCGCTGCTCACCCGGGAGGTCAGTGGTGTCACCGCCACCGGCCTGGCGGACCCGGCCCGGTTCCTGCAGCCGGGCGAGCTGGTGCTGAGCGGACTGGTGTGGTGGGCGCCCGGGGACGGCCGCGCCGGGGCCGACCGCTTCGTCTCGGCGCTGCGCGCGGCCGGGGCCACCGCGCTGCTGGCCGGCGAGGAGACCCACGGCACGGTGCCCGACGTGCTGGCCGAGTCCTGCCGTGCGCACGGCGTCGTGCTGGTGGCGGTGCCCGCGCAGACCAGCTTCCGGGAGGTGACGGAGGCGGTGTATCTGCGCCAGTGGGGCGAGTTGAGCCGGCGCCCGCACGGGCACTACGCGCTGCCGGAGAACGTCCGCGGCGAACTCGCCGGCCTGCTCGCCGCCGACGCGGCCGCGGAGATCCTGCTGGAGCGGGCCTTCGCCCACCTGGGCGGGCCGCCGTGCCATCTGCTGACGGCGACCGGGCGGACGATCGCGCGCACCCCCGCGGCCCCGGAACTGACGGCGCGGCAGGCCGTCCGGGAGCTGGCCGGCACGACCGGCACCGGCCTGCGCATCGACGGCGAGTGCGGCCCGTACGACAGCTGGCAGCTGCACCTGCCGGACACGGCCGATGTCCCGCCGCGGGTGCTGCACGAGATCGCCGAGGTCCTCGCCCGGTGCCGCCGGCGCGACGAGCGGCGGCACACGGCCGGCCGGCGGGCGGCGGGCGAGCTGCTCGCCCTCGCCGGGGACGGTCCGGCCGAGGCCACGGCGCTCCGGGCCGCGCTGCACGCCTGCGGGCTGCCCGCCACCGGGCCGTACCGGACGGTGGTGGCGACGGCGGGCGGCGGGGACGACGGCCTCGCGGTGGAGGCGCTGGCGGAGGCGCTGCGGCACTCCCCCGGTGAGCCGTTCGCGGCCGGGCGGCTGCCCGGTGGTGAGGCGGCCGCGGTCGTCCGGGTGGACCCCGATGCGGGAGACGGCGGCCCGCTCGGTGAGCTGTGGCCGCTGGTGCACGCCTGCGGGCCGCGGGTCCCGCTGCACGCCGGTGTCAGCGGCCTGGTGTCCGGCGCCGAGGGCCTCAACTCGGCCCTGCATCAGGCACGTTACGCGCTGGCGGCGGCCCGCCGCGGGGATCCGGACGGCGCCGGGGTGACGTGCGTGGAGGATCTGAGCACGATGGGCGCGCTGCTGGCCGGGGTCCCCGCCGACGTCCGGACGGCCTTCAGCACCCGGGTGCTGGGCCCGCTGGCGCACGGCGGCAGTGCCTCGCACCGGATGCTGCTGGAGACGCTGGAGACCTTCCTCGCCCAGCACGGCTCATGGGCCCGGACCGCCGAGCAGCTGCATCTGCACGTGAACACGGTGCACTACCGCGTCCAGCGCATCGAGCGGCTCACCGGCCGGGACCTCTCCCGGCTCGATCACAAGCTGGACCTCCAGGCGGCGCTGCTGTGCCGCTGAGCGCCGGCGGGTGCGGGCGGCTCATCTCCCGTCGGGCAGGTCGATGTGCACATGGGTGGACTTCACCCGTGCGGTGGCGGTCACCCCGACCTCGATGCCCAGCTCCTCGACGGCCTCGCGGCTGACCACGGAGACCAGCCGGTGCGGCCCGGACTGGATCTCGACCTGGGCGAGCACCTCGTCCAGGGTCACTCGGGTGACGATCCCGGCGAACGCGTTCCGCACCGAGGTCAGCACCTCGCCCGGCACCGGATGCAGCCCCGTGCCGCGCTCCTTGGCGAACGCCGCGAGGCTCACCCCGTCGATCACGCGGTTTCCCGCACCGTCCCGGTCCATGTGGAGCTGGCCGCCGTCGGCCCAGCGGCGGACGGTCTCCGCGCTCACTCCCAGCAGCCCCGCTGCCTGACCAATGCTGTACGTCGGCACCCCCGCACTCTAGAGGGTGCCTCCACCGTCCCCGGAGGTGCGCCGCCGCCCCCGTCCGGCCCGCTCCGCTCCCGCGGGCCGGACGCGGCGGTCAGTTCACCGGATCGGCTGCGCCGGCGCCCGGCCGTCGCGGCGACGTGCCGTCCGGCGGTGTCCATGCGACGAGTTCCTCCAGCGCCGGCAGCGCGTCCCGGAGCAGCCGCTGCCGGTCGGGGGGCAGCTGGCCGATCCGCTCGGCGAGCAGTCCGGTGGTCTCCCGGCGGACCTCGTGCAGCAGCGCCAGCCCCTCGTCGCTCAGGCTGATCAGACTGGCGCGCTGGTCGGCGGGGTCCGGGCGGCGGGCGAGCCAGCCATGGCCGTCGAGCAGATCCACCATGCGGGAGGTGGTGGACAGCGCGATGTTCATCCGGGCGGCGAGTTCGCTGATGCGCAGCGGGCCGTGGGCGGCGAGCGCCGCGAGGGCGGCGGTGCGGCTGGGGGTGAGATCGCGGTTCTGCTGCTGTCCGCGGAGCAGGGGCAGCAGCTGCTGGACGACCGCGCGCAGCCGCCCGGCCAGCTCCGCCGGTTCGGCGGGGGACGACGGCCGCCGGGGCGGCTCGGCGGACTGTTCCATCACGGGCTCCCGGGGTGTGGTGGCGGTGGCGCGGGGGCCGCCGGGCCGGTGCCGGCGGGGGTTCCGTCTCCGGCGGCGGGTGCCGGCGGGGGTGCCCCGTCGACGGCCGCCGCGACCGGTGCCGGTGCCGGCAGTGCCCGGGTGCGCGGCCGGTCGTCGTGGACGTAGCGCCCGCCGCGCAGCAGCGAGGCGACGGCGGCGATCAGGCAGGCGGCGGTGGCGAAGCCGAAGGCGACGGCCAGCCCGTCGTGGAACGGCTGGGAGATCAGCTGGGGGAAGAACTCCCGGCCGGTGAGGTAGGCGGCGTGCCCGGGCGGCAGGTGGTGCAGGACCTGCGGTCCCAGGAGGGTCTGGACGGGGTTGTAGCCCAGGAGGGAGGCGAACAGCACGCCGACCGGCGGCAGCGCGGCGATCTTGGCGGCGTCGGCGGCCGGGACGCCCTGTGCGGTGAGCCCGGTGCTGAGGGCGTGCGGCAGCGAGCGGGCCAGGCCCGCGATCATCAGGGAGAAGAAGATGCCGATGGACAGCACCATCGCCGAGTTCTGGAAGGTGGTGCTGATGCCGGCGCCCACCCCGCGCTGGTCGGCCGGCAGGCTGTTCATGACCGCGGCCCGGTTGGGGGCGGCGAACAGGCCCATGCCGATGCCGTTGAGCAGCAGGATCAGCGCGAAGCCCGGGTAGGCGAAGTCGACCGGCAGCGTCTGCAGCGCGACGAAGGTGCCGGCCGCCAGCAGCATCCCGCCGGTGGCGAAGGTGCGGGCGCCGAACCGGTCCGACGCCCATCCGGAGACCGGCCCCGCCACCAGGAAGCCCAGCGTCAGCGGCAGCATGTAGATGCCGGCCCACAGCGGGGTCTCGGCGAAGCCGTAGCCGTGCCGGGGCAGCCAGATGCCCTGGAGCCAGATGATCAGCAGGAACATCAGGCCGCCGCGGCCGAGCGAGGCGAGCAGGCCGGCGAGGTTGCCGGCGGTGAAGGCCCGGATCCGGAAGAGCCCCAGCCGGAACATCGGATCCGGCACCCGCGCCTCGACCACGCAGAAGACGGCCAGCAGCAGCACCCCGCCGCCCAGCGCGCCGAGCACCGCGGGGTTGCCCCAGCCCATGGTGTGCCCGCCGTAGGGCTGGATGCCGTAGGTGATCCCGGTGAGCACGGCGATCAGACCGGCCGCGAAGGTGAGGTTGCCCCACCAGTCCGGCCGGGCCGGGGTGCGCAGGCCGGTGTCGCGCAGCTTCCGGTACGCCCAGACCGTGCCGAACAGCCCGAACGGCACCGACACCAGGAAGACGAGCCGCCAGTTGACGGGCCCGAGCAGGCCGCCCAGGACCAGCCCGATGAAGGAGCCGGTGATGCCGGCGACCTGGTTGAGCCCCAGGGCCAGGCCGCGCTGCCGGGCGGGGAAGGCGTCGGTGAGGATCGCGCTGGAGTTCGCCATCAGCATCGCGCCGCCGACGCCCTGGAGGACCCGCATGGCGATCAGCCACAGGGCGCCGGCCGTGCCGTGCTGCCAGGTCACCGACAGCAGTACGGAGAAGACCGTGAAGACGGCGAAACCGAGGTTGTACATCCGGGTCCGGCCGTACATGTCGCCGAGCCGGCCGAAGCTGACCACCAGCACGGCGGTGACCACGAGGTAGCTCATGATCAGCCAGAGCAGCAGGCCCGTGTTGCCGGGCTGCAGCGGGTCCACGCCGATGCCCCGGAAGATGTCGGGGAGCGCGATGAGCATGATCGACATATTGATGGTGGCGATCAGCACGCCCAGGGTCGTGTTCGACAGGGCGACCCATTTGTAGCCCGGGCCCGGCGCAGGGCGGGGCCGGGGGCCGGATGCGGTCCGGTCACCGGAATCAGCAGCGGTTCTTCCCACGGGACACCACTTCCCACCGGGATTTTCACTTGCTTGACATCAACCAATTTACCTCGCACCGCGCGCGTCCGGCCAGGGGTGGACCGTGGTCGGGCGAGACCGTCCGCAGGGGGCCGCGCGCCGCCGCCGCGACCCGCCGCCCGGCCCCCGTGACACGCCTCGGCCCGGCCCCGAGACGCACCCCGGCCCGCCCCCGGGAGGCGCTCCGGCGCCACTCCCGGCCTGCGGCGCCGCCAGGTGGATGCATCCGAACAGAGCAGCCCGATCCGCCATCGGTGCGGCAATGTCACCCGGGGCGCCACACCGCACTGCTCCGCCGTTCCCGCTCTCTTGATCATCATCTTCCGGCTGCCGCAAGGGAGTTGAGAACGGGCGCGGGGCTGAGCCCTCATCACCATCGCCCGAAAGATGAGCACTCGTCCGATTTCTCCCATTGCGTCCGATAAATGACGATGTGAATCTGGTGTCCCATTCGTCGAAGGAGTTGATCGCATGGTTACGGATCGCACAGCGCCGGTCGAGACGGCCACCCTGGCCGCCGAGGTCGAGGGACTGCTTGCACCCGCCGAGGCCGACGGTGTTTTCCGCGATACCCGTGAGTGCAGCTCAGCGCTGCTGATTTTCGGGCTGCTGCTGATCTCGCCGCCCACCCCCCGGCCCAAGACTGACAACCGATAAGGCTGAGGGGAAAGCGTTGGCTGAACAGACGCAAGGAGCAGTCCCGCTCAGCGCTGTGATCGCCGATGCCGCAACCGGGGTCGCCCTCGCCCTGCGGGGTGAGGGCGGCCCTTATGCGTTGTCCGGCATTCTGCGGCACGGTGATGCGCTGACCCCGGCGGCGGTCCGGGTGCTCGGCGCCGACGCGCTCGCGCCGTACGCCATGGAGCACCGCGGGGCGCAGGCCGGCCCCGAGGACGAAGCGGTGGTCCGGCAGGCGCTGGCGGCCTATCCGCCGGGCGCGGACGCCACGGAGGTATCGGCGTGGACCTACCGGGGCCTGGTCGAGGCCTCGCACGCGTTTCTGCCCGCGGGCGCGCAGCCCTGGCCGGCACCGCCCGAGGCCGGCACCGGATGGGTCGCGCAGACCCCGTGGCCCCGGCTGTCGCACCGGGTCTCGCAACTCGCCGCGCTCGCGCTGCCCGGGCTGGCGCCCGGTCTCGCCGAGCAGCTCGCCGCCCGTACCGACGACCTGTCGCGCGGCTTCGTGCGGGCGGTGCGCCGCAGGGACTGGCTCCAGGCGGCCGGTCTGGGGCGCTGGCTGGCCCGGCTGCCCGACGTGGCGCCGACCCTGGGGCTCGACAGCGGGCTGGCGTTCGTCCGCCAGATGGGTGGCGCGGACCCGCGGGTGACGCTGCACATCGTGGCCGCGCAGCGCTTCCACGGACGGGGTTGGTGACCGGCGGGCGGGGCGACCCCGGGCTGCTGGACCGGATGGTCCGCGGCAGCCTGGGGTGGCTGGACGAGGCACGCGGCTTCTTCCGCCTGCCCCCGAACGTGACGACGGACGCCGATCCGAACCTGACCCTCAAACCGCTCGGCGAACTCGCCGAGCTGACCCAGCTCATCGGGGTGCTGCACCCGCGGGACGAGATCCGTCAGTCCGCCCGCGGGCTGTTCGCGTTCGCGTGGAACGAGACCCGCGACGGTGAGCTGTTCGCCGAGCTGATCCGCGGCGAGCCGTTCGCCACCTACCCCGTGGAGCTGTACGCGACCTTCGCCCAGGCCGGGCTGCGGCACGCCGACGCGGACGAGCTGGTGGCGACCACGACCCGGCTGCGCGGCTGGCGGGTGGCCCGCGAGGATCACACCCGCACCCTCAACGTGCTCAACGCCGAGCGCCGGCTGGGCCTGCGCCAGCACGCCGACTTCGCCGCCGTGCTGGCCCTGACCGGCCTCGGCCGGCTGCCGGAGCCCTGGACGCTGGACCGCAAAGCGGTGTACGGCCTGACCCATGACGTCTTCCACCTCACCGACTGGGGGCGCAACCGGCAGCGGCTGTCCCCCGAGGCCACCGGCTATCTGCGGCTGTGGCTGCCCTCCTGGCTGGACACCTGGCTGGAGGAGGAGACGTGGGACCTGGCGGGCGAGCTGCTGGCCGTGACGGCCACACTGCCCGACGCCCCCTACGACGCGGAGGCCTGGCAGCGGCTCGCCGCCGTCCAGGCGGCCGACGGCAGCGTGCCCGAGATCGGCGCCGCGCCGACCTCGGGCGACCCGGCCGAGACCTTTCTGGCCTGCTACCACTCCACCCTGGTGACCGCGTTCGCCGCCACCCTCGCCCGGATCGCCTGCGACGAGGCCGAGGCCGGTCCCGCGACCGGGGATCCGGCGCTGGTGGGCGGGCGGACCCCCTGCGAAAGCGAGAGTGCCCCGTGACCGTGACGGCCGCGTCCCCCGCCCTGCTGCACGCTGTCGGCGACCGGGCTCTGACCTGGCTCGACAACAACCGCGAGCGCTTCCGGCTGGCCCCCGGCGACTTCGCCGACAACGCCACGGTCACCGAGCGGCTCAAGCCCATCGGGGAGCTGGGGCTCAACATGCAGGTGCTGTTCCGGGAGGGCGTGGCCGGCTCCCGGCAGAAGGCGCGCGCCGGCCAGCTGCTGGACTTCGCCTGGCGCGAGCTGCTGGACGGCGGCAACGTGCTGGCCCGCCTCCAGCACGACGAGCCGCTGTCCCCGGTGCCGCTGGAGATCTACGCGACCTTCCACGAGCTGGGCCGGCGGCACCCGGGGCTGGAGGAGACGCTCGCGGTCAGCCGGCGCACCACCACCTGGACGACGCTGGAGATGGTGCCCAACCGGCGGCTCGGGGTGCTCAACGCCGAACGCAAGCTGGGGCTCGCGCCCAGCAGCGACTTCGACGAGGCCATGGCCCGCACCTGGCTGGGGCAGCTGCCCGAGCCGTGGACGGTGCAGCTGCACATCGCCTACGACATCACCCACACCGTCTTCCACCTCACCAACTGGGGCGAGGCCCCCGACCGCATCCCGCCGGCCGTCGCCGAGTATCTGACGCGGTATCTGCCGGCCTGGCTGGAGGACTGGGCGGACCTCGAACACTGGGACCTGCTGGGCGAACTCCTCGTCGTCGACGCCTGCCTGCCGCGGCCCGCCCTGGACGCGGAGCTGTGGGAGCGCTACGCCGCCGCGCAGTCGCCCGGCGGTGCGATGCCCATCCACCACGGGATGCCGCAGGGCGACCCGGCGCAGGTCTTCGACCAGGTGCACCACCCCACCCTGGTCGCCGCGTTCGCCTCCGCGATGGCCACCTCCCGGGCCATGTCCGCGGTCGGATGACCCCCGGCCTCCAGGGACCGGCGCTCGGTGACCGCCTGGCCGACGCCGTCACCCGCATCGACGCCCCCGACGTGGTGCTGGCCGTCACCCGGCACGGCCGGCGGACCGTGCGGACCGGCGGCTCGGCCCTCGCGCCGCCCACCTCGCGCCATGCGCTGCACTACGAACTGGGCTCGCTGTCCAAGACGTTCACCGTGCTGCTGCTGGCCGAGCTGGCGCGGGCCGGGGCGCTGTCCCTGGACGACCGGCTCACCGTCCATCTGCCCGGGCCGCCGCCGGCCCATCCCCGCTCGCGCCGGATCACCCTGCGGCAGCTGGCCACCCACACCTCCGGGCTGCCGCGCATCCCCGCCGATCTGATCCCCGGCGCGCTGGTCAAGCCGTACGCCAACGGCTACGCCCGCTACGACACCGAGCGGCTGCTGCGCGCCTTCGCCCGCACCCGGCCGCGCAGCCGGCCCGGCAGCCGCTGGCGCTACTCCAACTTCGGACTGGCGCTGCTCGGCCCCGCCATGTCCCGCGCCGCGGGCGACGGCTACCCCGCCCTGCTCACCGACCAGGTGCTCGGCCCCCTCGGGCTGACCGGCACCACGCTGGCGCCCGGCACCACCGGCACCGACGCGATCGGCCACCGGACGAACGGTACGACGCCGGTGCGCAGTACCGAGATGGGCGCCTTCGTCGCCGCCGGCGCGGTCCGCTCCACCCCCCATGATCTGCTCACCTACCTGGAGGCGCTCCTCTCCCCCGACGAGACCCCGCTGGCCGGGGCGCTGCGGGACGTGCAGGTGCCGCTGCTGCGGCGCGGCTGGCGCAAGCGCCACACCCACACCCTGACGTGGTATCAGCACCCGGCGCCGCGCGGGCCGCTGCTCTTCCACCTCGGCGCGACCTTCGGCCAGCAGGCGTTCCTGGGCTACCACCCGGCGTCGCACACCGGCCTGGTCGCGCTGGCCACCCGCCGCGGCCGGACCTGCCGGATGGCGGACACCGCCTACGACCTGCTGTACGCGCTGGCCGGCGAGTCCGCCGACTGACCCGCGGCCGCGGCCCGGCCGCTCACAGCTCGCCCGCCAGGATCCGGGCCAGGGAGGTGCCCGGGCACTCCTCGCTGGCCCGGTGGAAGGCGTCGGCGTACGCCTCGTCGCCGATCGCGGCGCGGGCCCGCTGCTCGCACTGCGCACGCACCGCGCGCAGCTCCGGGGTGCCGCGCTGGGGGTGTCCGACGGTGCGCCAGACGGCCTGGCCGCTGCCGTAGACGCGGGCGGCGGCCGCGCCGTCACCCTGGGCCGCCACCGCGGCGGCGAGCAGGTCCAGGCCGAGCGCGATCCCGAATTTGTCGCCGATGCCCTGCTTGGCCGCGAGCATCGCCCGGGCGTGCTCGGCCGACTCCTGGGGCCGGTCCTGGAACAGCGAGATCAGGGAGAGCTGGTAGTCGGTGTAGGAGCGGGTCCAGAACTCGCCGCGCTGCTCGCAGCCGCGGCGTAGTGCGGTCGCCGCGGCGCGGGCCTCGTCGAGCCGGCCCAGACCGGTGAGCGCGAAGATCTGCACGAGATGGCAGCGCAGCCGCCCGGGAGAGTCGAACGGGGAGTGCGGCGGCGGGCCGAGCACCTGCTCCGCGACGGTGTGCGCGGACATCGGGCGGCCGGCCATCAGATGGGTGAGGCCGATGAGGTAGCCGGCCTGGAGCACCGCCTCGGCGTCCCGCGACGCCCGCGCGGCGCGGGCGCACTCGCGGCCCAGCTCCTCGGCGGCGTCGAGTTCGCCCTGGAGCAGCACGGCGACGCCCAGCGTCCACAGCGCCCGGGTGCGGACCGGGCCGGTGCCCTGGTGGGCGGCCAGGGCCCGGGCCACGTACTCGCGGGCCTCGTACAGATGGCCGCAGCAGCTCCAGAAGAAGCCGATCGAGGCGCTGAGTTCCTGGGCGCCTTCCGGGTCGGTGGCCAGCAGGTGGTCCAGGGCGGTGCACAGGTCGACATGGGCGTCGGCGATCCGGCCGTACCAGGCGAGCTGGTCGGGGCCCAGCCAGCCCCGTTCGGCCCGGCGGCCGAGGGCGGCGAAGTGGGCGGCGTGCCGGTCGGCGAGGGCCGCCGTCTCGTCGAGTTCGGCCAGCCACATCCGGCCGTACTCGCGCAGGGTGTCGAGCATCCGGAAGCGGGAGCCCTCGCGGGTGAGCACCGACTTGGCGGTCAGGGCGGCCAGCGCGGTGCGCACCTGCGGCCCGGTGAGCGGTCCGCCGGCGCACACGGCGCTCGCCGACTCCTCGTCGAAGGTGCCGCGGAAGACGGACAGCCGGGCCCACAGCAGCCGCTCCAGCGGGGCGCACAGCTCATGGCTCCAGCCGATCGCGCAGCGCAGGGTGCGGTGCCGCGGCGGCCGCATCGGGCCGTCGCCGTCGAGGGCGTCGAAGCGGGAGGTGAGCCGGGCGGCGATGCGCTCGACGGAGCTGTGGGCCAGCTGCGCGACGGCGAGTTCCAGGGCCAGCGGGATGCCTTCGAGGCGCCGGCAGATGGCGGCGGCGGCCGCGGCGCTGCGCGGGGCGGTGAGCCGCAGGCCCGGGGCGGCGGCCGCGGCCCGGTCGGTGAACAGGGCCAGCGCGTCGTTGTCGCCCGTGCAGGGCAGCGGTCCGATGCCGGTGGTCCACTCGCCGGCGATCTCCAGCGGCTGCCGGCTGGTGACCAGCACGGTCACGCCCGGGGCGGCGGTCAGCAGATCGCCGAGGAGGTCCCGGCAGGCCGCGACGAGATGCTCACAGGAGTCCAGCACCAGCAGCATCCGCTTGTCGGCGAGCCAGGCGCACAGCGCCGCCACCGGCGTCCGCGCCGAGTGGTCGGCCAGCCCCACGGCATCGCAGACGCCCGCCACCAGCAGCCCGTCCCCCTGGAGGGGCCACAGATCGGCCCAGCAGACCCCGTCGGGGAAGCGGGGCGCGGCCGCGCGGGCGGCCCGCATCGCGATCCGGGTCTTGCCCACACCACCGGGGCCGGTCAGGGTGACCAGCCGGTGCTCCGTCAAGTCGTTGTCGATCCGGCGCAGTTCGGCTCGTCGACCGATGAAGGTGGTCGACTCCTCGGGAATGTTGCTCACCACCGGCCCAGTTTGCCCCAGCCGCGGCGTCCGGAGGAGCCCGGTGGTGGCGGCGGACCGGGGCACGAGGTTGACGGCGCGCCCCGCGGACGGCCGTCAGGGGGTGACGACGGGGAACGTGGGGTGCGGGGTGCTCAGGAGGCCCAGGAGTTGGCGCAGTGCGCCGGTCTCGCCGTCCTGTGCGGCCTCGTCGCCCGCTCCGCGGCCGTCGAGCAGGTCCGTCAATTGGGGCTTGGTGAGGGTCAGGGTGAGGTCCGGGGTGCGTTCCTTGGACGGGGCGGGCGCGCCGGGTGCGCTGAGGTGGGTGAGGGCGCCGTGGGAGAGCGTCAGCTGCCAGGTCCGGTCCTCGTCGGGGAGGTAGAGGTCGAGGGTGAGCGCGGTGGACCAGGCGCGGGGGCCGTCGATGCGCAGGGCGAGCGAGTCGAGGAGCTGGTCGACGGTCAGGGCCCGGGCCAGGTCGGGGCCGACGGTGTCCGGCCGGGTCTCGGCGAGGGTGCCGCGCAGTTCCATCGCACCGGTGAGGTAGAAGTTGCGCGCGGCGCCGTTCTCGGAGCCGTGGCCCAGCCGTTCGTAGACCAGGGCGAGTTCGCGCCGGGCGCGGAGGTTGTGGGGGTCGGCGAAGACGGCGTGGTTGAGCAGGGTGGCGGCGAAGCGCAGATCGCCGTCGGCGGCGTAGCGCTTGCCCGCGTCCACGGTGGCCTCGGTGCCGCCCAGCGTGTCGACGTAGCGCCGGGCCTGCTCGACCGGCGGGTGCTCCCACAGATGGGCGGGGTTGCCGTCGAACCAGCCCAGGTAGCGCTGGTAGATCGCCTGGACGTTGTGGCCCAGCGAACCGTAGTAGCCGTGGTGGGCCCAGACCCGCTCCAGCTCCGGCGGCAGCCGCAGCTCCTCGGCGATCTCGGTCGCGGTGAGCCCCTCGTTGAGCAGCCGCACGGTCTGGTCGTGCAGATAGGCGTAGAGGTCGCGCTGCCCGGCCAGCAGGGTCCGCACGCGTTCCTTGCCCCAGGTCGGCCAGTGGTGGGAGGCGAAGGCGACCTCCGTGCCGTCGCCGAACAGGGCCAGCGTCTCGCCCAGGTAGCGGGCCCAGGCCCGGGTGTCGCGGACGGCGCCGCCGCGCAGGGGCAGTGCGGTGTGCAGGGTGTGGGTGGCGTTCTCGGCCAGGCACAGCGCCTGGTGCGCCGGGAAGCCGAAGTTCATCTCGGCGGGCGCCTCGGTGCCGGGGGTGAGCTGGAAGACGAGGTGGACGCCGTCGACGATCTCCTCCTGGCCGGTGCTGGTGATGTCCACGGTCGGCGGGATGAGGGTCATGGTGCCGGTGGAGGGCAGGGTGCCCAGGCCGCAGCCGATCTGGCCGTCCGGTCCTTTGGGGAGCCCGGTCCCGTACAGGTAGACGGCGCGCCGGCGGTGCGCGACGCCGGCGTGGACGTCCTCGCCGACGGCGTGCGCGAGGAAGCCGGCCGGCGCGAGCACCGGCACGGGGTGGTGGCCGTGCGGCAGGACGCCGCGGGCCCCGCCGAAGTGGTTGCCGTGCGAGTGGGTGTAGAGCAGGCCGGTGACCGGCCGGTCGCCGCGGTACTTGCGGTAGAGCTCCAGGGCCGCGGCGGCGGTCTCGGCGGAGCGCAGCGGGTCGATGACGAGGACGCCGTGGTCGCCCTCGACCAGCGTCATGTTGGCCAGGTCCAGACCGCGTGCCTGGTAGATGCCGTCGGTGACCTCGTACAGCCCCTGCCGGCTCACCAGCCGGCCCTGCCGCCACAGGCTCTCGTGCGCGGTGTCGGGGCAGTTGCCGGCCAGGAATCCGTAAGCCTCGGCGTCCCAGACCACCCGGCCGTCGTCCATGGTGACCTCGGGCGGATCGAGCGCCGCGATGAAGCCGCGGTCGGCGTCGGCGAAGTCTTCGTGATCATCCACGGGCACAGCGCTCACGGGACGCCACCTCTCCGGGGCGAGGGGCCACAGTCGGAGGACCCATGTCACCGATTTAACCGAATTTACCCGGTTGCCGCATGCCTGGGCCCTCGGCGAGCGGGCCCGGAGCGGCCGGGCGCCCGCGGCGGGCGACGGGCCCGGCCGCCGGCCGAATTCCGTACGGCGGTGCGGCACCTGGCCTCAACGGCGTTACGGGCGGGGCCCGGCAGGGCACCACACCACCGACAGCCGCAGCCCGCGGCCGACGGCGCCGCCGCCCGGGTCCGTGATCCGGCAGGCCGGCGCCGCGCGACGACCGGAGCACCACACCACTCGCCCCGCCGCCCTGGCGCGGCCGTCCGCACGCCCCAAAGGAGGGACTCCGCTGTCCCCGTATGACGACCGCGCTTTCGGCGAGTTCACCGAGCCGTTCCGGCACGAGGCGGCGCACCGCGCCCGCACCCCGTCCGCCCGCCGCCCGCTCCCGGCGCGGCCGACGCGCCGCGGCCCGGCCTGGCTGCTGCCGGCCGCCGCGGCCGCCGGCCTGGTCGCCGGGGTGGCCCTGGCGCACGGTCTGCTGCTCGCGTGCGGGCTGGTGCTGGCCGGGCTGCTGGGGCGCTTCCTCACCGGCGGCGACCGCCGTGGGCGGGTGTGAGGTCCCGAGCGCCCCGCCGGCCCGGGTGAGGGCCCGCGGCGCCGAGCCGTACGGGTCCGCGCGCGCAGCCGCCGGCCGGCGCGCCCCCGGGGGGACGTACGGTCGGCGGCCCGCCACTCGCCCCCCGCGGGGAGCGCGTCTCAGGTGACGCGGCGGCTCTTCGACGCCGCGGCGACACACATGGCACCCAGCAGGAACGTCAGGGCGCCGATGACGACGTTGTTCCAGATGACGCCGGCGTCCGGAGCGCTGCCGACGATCCAGGGCGAGATGATCATCCACACGCCGATCGCGCACATCGCGCCGCTCAGGCCGTACATCCGCTCAGGTGTCACGGTGAACCCGACCGCCAGCAGGGCGATCGCGATACCGAGGATGAGGTTGTGCGTCACGAGCGCCGGCTGTGCGGCCGTGAAGTGGAGGATCCACGGCGAGACGGCGCAGTACAGGCCGACCAGGAACACCGGCCCGTCGACGAGTACCACGTCCCGCCCGCCGAGTACCCGGTCGTACCGGGCCTGCATCTCCGATGCATCGGGGTGACCGGCGAGATCTCCCCTGTGGTGTGAGACGTCGGCCATGCGACTCGCCTCCTTCGTTCGCAGAACTGGCCGTTCCCGCGTGGCTTCGGGCCGCGCTCTCTTTATTCTGCGCTTATGTCGCCTTTATGTGTAGATGAGCGGACAGGCGAATTGTGAGTGCGTGCCGCCGCACCCGCTCTCACCTGCGGTCGAGCGGCCGTCCGAGCCCCAGATTCCAGCGGCCGCCGCGGCCGCTCAGCTCGGTCACGGTCAGCGGGGGCACGTCCAGCCGCCAGAACGCCTCCTCGGGGACGCCGAGGGCGCACACCGCCGCGGCCCGTACGACATCCGGCTCGACGACGGCCACCACCCGGCCCGCCTCCTGGGCCTCCCGTGCCAGCCAGCCCGCGATCCGCGCGCACAGCTGCCGCAGCGACTCCCCGCCGTGCGCCGCGAAGTCCGGGTCCGAGAGCCAGGCGGACACCGCGGCCGGATCGCCGTCGCCGACCTCGGCCAGGGTCCGGCCGCGCCACGCGCCCATCGCACAACCCGCCAGCTCCGACGCGGTCCGGACCGCCAGCCCCAGCTCCCCGGCGGTCTCCCGGCACCGGACGGAGGGCGAGACGAGGCCCCGGCCGGCGGCCGGCAGTGCCCCGGCGGCGGCCCGCGCCCGGCGCTTCCCGGCCTCGCTCAGCGGACCGTCGTCGTCGAAGCGCACCTCGCGCTGCGCCTGTCCCGCGGCCGCTGAGACCAACATCACCCGCGTTGTCATGTCTCCTTCTCCCCCTTGCCGTCCGCGACGGTAACCGCTCTGATCCGCACAGGAGTTGCCCGTCCGGCGCGCCCTGTCCTGCACCACTCCGCCCCCTCGGCGGCCTTGGCCCGGGGGTCGGTTCGCGGTACCTTCCCGATGATATTGACGACGACATGACGGAAGCCGGTGGGATCCCGGCGCGGTCGCGCCACTGTATGTCCGGTTTTTTCCAGCCCAGCAGGGACGGAACCGGGCGAGCCAGACCCGGCATGTCGTCACGCTCTCCACCGACAAGGGACGCGAGTTCCCCGCACAGGAGGTACTGCCATGGCTCAGACCATCGCACCCCCGGCCACCGGCGCCGTCACCCCCACCCCGATCCCGCTCAAGGCCATCGCCCCCTGGGCCCTGTTCTTCGGCGTCCTCATGCTCGTCCTGCTGTACTTCATCGGCGCGGAACAGGGCGCGACCTCGCTGCTGTCCGGCACCGAGGTCCACGAGTGGGTCCACGACGGACGCCACCTCCTCGGTTTCCCCTGCCACTGATCGGACAGCGCACCCATGAACTCCGTCACCATCAGAGCCCTTCTGGTGCGCGGGATGCTCGCCGGTCTGGCAGCCGGTGTCCTGGCCCTCGTCGTCGCCTATCTGCTGGGCGAACCGCGGGTGGACGCCGCCATCGCGTTCGAGGAAGCACACAGCCACGAGCACGAGATGGAGGTCGTCAGCCGCGGTCTGCAGTCCACCGCGGGGCTGGCGACCGGCGTCCTGGTCTACGGCGTGGCACTGGGCGGGATCGCCGCACTGGCCTTCTGCTTCGCGCTGGGGCGGATCGGCCGCTTCGGTGCCCGCGCCACGGCCGTGCTGCTCTCCGGAGCGGCGCTGCTGGCCGTCTACGTCGTCCCGTTCCTGAAGTACCCGGCCAACCCGCCGTCCGTCGGTGACCCCGACACCATCGGCAAGCGCACCGCGCTGTATTTCCTGATGATGCTGCTCGGCATCCTGCTGGCCGTCGCCGCCACGATCCTCGGGCGGCGGCTGGCGCCCAAGCTGGGCAACTGGTACGCCACGGTCGCGGCCGGCGCCGCGTTCGTGGTCGCCGTGGGCCTCGCGTACGCGTTCCTGCCCGCCATCAACGAGGTGCCGTCCGACTTCTCGGCCACCCTGCTCTGGCAGTTCCGGCTGTCGGCGATCGCCATCCAGCTGGTGCTGTGGGCGGCGTTCGGGCTGGTCTTCGGCCACCTCGCGGAGCGGGTCCTGCCGGCGCGGCAGGAAGCCGCCGCGGACGGGCGGGCGACCGCCGCCGTCTCCTGATCCGGCGGCCCCCGGCCGGCCGGTCACCGAGGGAGGGTCCAGCGACCGCGAGGTCGTGGACCCTCCCTCGTGGCGTGTGCGCCGCCCGAGGGGCCCGCCGGCCGGGTCAGGACAGGCCGGTGATGCCGTCCAGATGCGGCAGATCGTGGTCGAGGCGCTCGCGCTTGGCGCGGAGGTAGCGGATGTTCTCCGCGCGGGGCGGCATCAGCAGCGGGACCTGTTCGGCGACCGGAAGGCCGCGGCGCACCAGCGCCTCGCGCTTGCGCGGATTGTTCGACATCAGCCGCACCGACCGCACGCCCAGATCCTTGAGGATCTCCGCGGCGGCACCGTAGTCGCGGGCGTCGACGGGCAGCCCGAGGGCGATGTTGGCCTCCACCGTGTCGAGCCCGCCCTCCTGGAGCCGCATCGCCTGGAGTTTGGCCAGCAGCCCGATACCCCGGCCCTCGTGGCCCTGGAGATAGACCAGAATGCCGCGGCCTTCCGCCACGATGGCGCGCAGCGCCGCGGACAATTGGTCGCCGCATTCGCAGTGGGTGGACGCAAAGGCGTCGCCGGTCAGACATTCGGAATGCATCCGGGTCAGCGTCCGCTCACCGGCGACATCGCCGTGGACCAGCGCCACTTGCTCGATGCCGGTGCGGTGGTCGAGATAACCCACGGCGAGGAATTCGCCGTAAGTGGTGGGCAGCCTGACCTCCACCACCCGTTCCACCCCCGGTTTTTGGGCAGGGCCGTCATCGAATGCGACACGGAGGTTGCGCACGGCGTCGTCGTCGGGGTCCATCATGGCGTGATCGTACCCGCGCGAGGAAATGATGGGCAGGACTCGCTCAGAACACAACAAGTATGCTGCGAAGTCCATGACTCGGTGAGTCAGCGACGAAAGGCCGCAGCACCCATGACCGCTTCGGGACACCCGACTTCGCCCCCCGGCCCGTGGCCGGCCGACACCACCGAGGACGTACGGGCGCGGCGGCCGGCGATGGCCGTGCTGCCCATCGGCAGCTTCGAACAGCACGGCGCCTTCCTGCCGCTGGCCACCGACACCGTGATCGCCTGCGCCATCGCCCGGGAGCTGGCGGCCGCCCACCCCGTCCAGCTGCTGCCGCCGCTGACCGTGTCCTGTTCCCATGAACACGCCGCTTGGCCGGGGACCGTCAGCATTTCGGCGCGCACCCTGCACGCGGTCGTCACGGACATCGCCGATTCGCTCCGCCGGTCGGGTATCGACACCCTCATTCTGGTCAACGGGCACGGCGGCAATTACGTCCTGCGCAATGTCGTTCAGGAATCCGCCGGGAGCGGTGTGCGGATGGCGCTGTTCCCCGGATCGGCCGACTGGGACCGGGCGCGCACCCGGGCCGGGGTAGTGACGTCCGGGCACACCGATATGCATGCCGGAGAGGCCGAGACGTCCATTCTGCTGCATGCCCATCCCGAATTGGTCAAGGAAGGCTACGAATCGGCGGATTGTGTCGCCGATGACCGGAAGCACCTCCTGACGCTGGGCATGTCGGCCTATACCGAATCCGGCGTCATCGGACGGCCTTCGCTGGCATCCGCCGACAAGGGGCGGGAATTGCTGGCCGGACTGACCGCGACATTCGGCGAATATGCCGCACTCTTCGGCGCGGGGGCGGCGGACCGTGACTGAGTCGCTCGACGCGGCGGCCGCCTGGGAGCGGCTGCGGCGGATCCGTACGGCAGCGGAGGCGCAGGCCGCCGGGCTGGTGCCCGGCGACGACGGCACGCTGCGGTGGGCGGTGCCCGCCACCCCGGAGGCGGCCGAACTCGCCGCCCGTTATCTGCCGCTGTGCCTGGCCGGCCCGCGCTTCGCCTTCGCCCAGCTCGGGCAGAGCCTGGACGGCTTCATCGCGACGCGTACGGGCGATGCCGACTTCGTCACCGGCCCGGAGGACCGCTGCCATCTGCACCGGCTGCGGGCGCTCGCCGACGCGGTGGTGGTCGGCGCGGGCACCGCGGTGGCGGACGATCCGCGGCTGACGGTGCGCGCCTGCACGGGGGACAACCCGGTGCGGGTGGTGCTCGATCCGCGGGGCCGGGTGCCGCTGCACAGCGGGGTGTTCACCGACGGGGCGGCGCCGACGCTCTGGCTGGTGGGCCCGGACGCCGCCCCCGCGTCCCCGCCGCACGGGGTCGAGGTCCTGGTGCTGCCGGACGCGGCGGCGTTCGCCCCGGTGCGGCTGCTGGAGACCCTGGCCGGGCGCGGTCTGGGCCGGGTGCTGATGGAGGGCGGCGGGGTCACCGTGTCGCGGTTCCTCCAGGACCGCGCGCTGCACCGGCTGTACGTCACTGTGGCGCCGGTACTGCTCGGTGACGGCGTGCCCGGCCTGCGGTTCCCCGGCACGCCGGTGATGCGGGAGGCGCTACGCCCGCCGCTGCGCCGCGCCCTGCTCGGCGAGGACACGCTCTTCGAGTGCGATCTGCGGCCGCTCGCCGCGGCGGGTGACGGAGCGTCGGACGAGCAGGACCGCGGCGCCGGGCAGGCTCGCCACGAAGGCCAGCACGCCGTAGACGACAGCGGCGGTCAGCCCCTGCGCAGCCCCTAGCCCGGCGGCGCCGAAGGCCCACGCGGCGACGCCTTCGCGTGGGCCCCAGCCGCCGACGTTCAGCGGCAGCGCCATCGCGAGCAGCGCCAGCACCACCAGCGGCACGAGTTCGGCGACCGGCGCGGTGGCTCCGGCCACCCGGGCGGCCAGCACGAACATCCCGAGATAGCCCGTCAGGACCGCCACGGACGAGAGCGCGACACCGGGCCACACCGCGCGGGCGAGCAGCCCCTGGCGCACCTCGGCCAGCGTGCGGCGGACCGCGCGTTCGGCCCGTGAGGCACCCCGGCGCGCCCGCAGCCGCAGCGCGGCCACCGCCAGCAGCACGGCCACCGCTGCCGCGGACAGCGCGACGGCCGGCGAGGTGAGGAAACGGGCGACCGGGGCCAGGACCGGGGAGGGCCGCGCGAGCAGCACCGCCGCCCCCGCGACCAGCAGGACGAGCTGGCCCGCCGTGCGCTCCAGGACCACCGCGCGGACGCCGCGGCCCAGGTCACCGGAGGACTGCCCGTGGCGTACCGCGCGGTGCACATCGCCCAGCACCCCGCCGGGCAGGGCCGCGTTGAGGAACAGCGCCCGGTAGTAGTCCGCGACGGCCCGGCCCAGCGGCAGCCGCAGGCCCAGGCCGCGGGCCACCAGCGACCAGCGCCAGGCGCTGCACACCGTGGTCAGCAGGCCGATGCCGAGCCCGGCCAGCAGCGTGCCGGCGTCGATCCGGCGCAGGCCCGACACGAAGGCACCGGACCCCAGATGCCAGCCCAGCGCCACCAGGATCGCCAGCCCCGCGAGCATCCTGAGCCATGCCGCCCAGCGGGACCGGTCCATCACACGCTCCCGGACAACGGCCGGGGCAGCGCCAGCAGATCGGTGTGGTGCACCTCGACGTTCAGCTCCCCCGCCGCGCACTCCTCCAGCCGGCGGCGCAGATAGGCCACGGCCTCGGGTGCCAGCTCCGGGCGCTGGGCGTGCGCGGCGCCGACCCAGCTGCGCAGCCACTCGGAGATCAGCGCGGACTCGACGCTGCCGAGCCGCCAGGGGCTGGACCGCACCAGGACCGTCGCCCCGCGCCGCTCGAACGCCTCGACGGCCGCCGCGATGGCGTCCGGACCGAGCAGCGCGCGGCCCTGGTCGGTGCGGCGCTGATGGTCGTTGAAGGCCTCGGCGAGCGCGTCGTCGAGGGGGTCGGAGGGGGACAGCTCGACCCGCCCGGCGACCGAGAGCGCCAGCAGCGCCGGGCAGCCCGCGCCGACACAGGCCTCGGCGAGCTCCTCGATCTCGTCGCGGGTGAGCAGATCGAGCAGCGCGGAGGCGGTCACCAGCGAGGTGCCGGCGAGGTCGTCGGCGCCGAGGTCGGCCAGATCGCCGCGCGCGGTGGTGGCCCGGACGGGCGTGCCGTCGGCGGCGGTCACCGGCATCCGCGCCCCGGCGTGCGTGAGCAGCAGCGGGTCGTGGTCGTGCAGGATCCAGTGCTGCGGGCCGGGCAGCCGGACGGCGAGCCAGCGGCCCATCGAACCGGTGCCGCAGCCGAGGTCGCGGATCACCAGGCCCCGGGGGCCGCCGTCCGGGGCCGGCTGCGCCACGAGGCGTTCGCGCAGCGGGCGCAGCAGTTCCGGTGCGCGGGCCGAGGCATCGGCGCGCTCGCGCAACTCCAGCCAGTCGGGGGCGAATCGGGGCCGGCCGGGGTCGCTCATCGTGCGCTCCGTGGTTCGTGCCGAAGCCGTTCGAGTGTGCCGGCCAGACTGTGCGACGTCATCTCCCACCCCTCCAGCATGGCACGCCGCTCGCGCGCCGCTTCCTTCAGCCGGCCGCGCAGTCGCGGCTGACCGAGCCAGTCACGGAGCGCGCCGGCGAGCGCCGACGGCTGTCCCGGCGGTACCAGGATTCCGGGCACCGTGCCGTCCGCGGCCCGGCCGACCGCTTCCGGTAGGCCGTCCACGTCCGTGGCCAGTACCGGAATCCCGCGCCCCAGCGCCTCGGTGACGACCATGCCGTAGGTCTCGGCGTACGAGGCGAGCAGCAGCAGGTCGGCGGCGGCGTAGGCGGCGTCCAGTTCGGCGCCGGCCCGCGGCCCGGTGAAGGTGATCCGGTCGCCGAGGCCCAGCTCGTCCACCCGCCGCCGCAGTTGGCCGACGTAGTCGGGAGCGCCCGCGAGGCCTCCCACGAAGGTGCAGCGCCAGGGGAGTTCGGCGATCTCAGCCAGCGCCTCCACCAGGAGGTGCTGGCCCTTGCGGGGGGTGACCGAGGCGACGCACAGCAGCCCGGTGGCGCCGTCGGTGCCGGCCGCGACGGGCGCGGGGTCGGCCCCGGGCCGGGCGACACGGACGCGCGCGGCGGGCAGTTCGTGGTGGTCGACGAGCCGGCGGGCGGCCCACTCGCTGGTGGCCACCACGGCCCGCACGGCGTGCAGGGTGCGGCGTTCGCGGGCGTCCAGCTCGGCGGCCACCGCGGGGTCGAGGCCGGTCTCGTCGGCCAGCGGCAGATGGATCAGGACGGCGAGCCGCAGCCGGTCCGCCTCGGGGCCGATCACCTCCGGGACGCCGCAGGCGACGAGTCCGTCGAGCAGGACAACGCTGTCGTCCGGCAGTTGTGCCAGCTCTCGCGCCAGCCCCGCGCGGGCGGCGTCGTCCGGGCGCGGCCAGCTTCCGGACGCGGCGCGGGGATCCACCCGCCAGCCCGCCGCCGGGAGGTCGCGGCACACCCGGCGGTCGTAGGTGTTGCCGCCGCTGGGCGCCGCCGGATCGTCGACATCCCCGGGCAGGATCATGTGCACCACGCGCTCGTCCACCGCCGTGGCACCGGTACGGGTCACAGAGTGCGCTCGTAGGTCGCCCAGGCGATGTGGGACTCATGGAGGGTGACCGTGAGACCGGCCAGCTCACGGGCGCCCTCGCCGAGGTTGCCCGCCTGGATGCGGTCGGCGAGCCGGTCGGCGATCACCTTGGCCAGGGCCTCCGTCGAGGTGTTGATGCCGGCGAAGTCGGGTTCGTCGTCGAGGTTGCGGTAGTTCAGTTCCCCCACCACGGCGTTGAGTTCCCGGGTGGCCAGGCCGATGTCGACCACGATGTTGTCCTCGTCCAGCTCCGGCCGGCGGAAGGTGGCGTCCACGAGGAAGGTCGCGCCGTGCAGGCGCTGTGCGGGGCCGAAGACCTCGCCGCGGAAGCTGTGGGCGATCATGAGGTGGTCGCGGACGGTGATGCTGAACAAACCGTTCCTCCGGTGTGATGTCGGTCTCGGTGAGGTGTCGCAAGAGGGTGCCCGCGGGCCGGCCCGGGGGGCGTCAGCCGTCCGCCGGGGTGTACCGGATGCGGTGGCAGAGCGCGGGGAGGTCGCCGGAGGCGAGCCGGGGCATCACCCGCGGCAGGTCCTCGAAGGCGGATTCGCCGGTGATCAGCGCGTCGAAGGCCGGATCGGCGAGCAGGTCGAGGGCGATCGCCAGCCGGTCGGCGAAGGTGCGGCGGGCGCGCCGGGCCGGCGAGACGGCGCCCACCTGGCTGCTGCGCACGACCAGCCGGCGGGAGTGGAAGGCCTCCCCCAGCGGCAGGCTGACCTGCCGGTCGCCGTACCAGCTCAGCTCGATGACGGTGCCCTCCGGGGCGAGGAGTTCGAGCGAGCGGGTCAGCCCCGCCTCGCTGGCGCTGGCGTGCACGACGAGGTCGCAGTCGCCGAGGGCGTCCGGCGGCAGCGCGAAGTCCACCCCCAGCGCCTCGGCGGTGGCGGCGCGTGCCGGGTCGGCGTCGACGAGCTGGACCCGGACGCCGGGGAAGCGGGCGAGGACCGCGGCCACGCTGCAGCCCACCATGCCCGCGCCGACCACCGCGATCCGGTCCCCGACCAGCGGCGCGGCGTCCCACAGGGCGTTCACCGCGGTCTCCACCGTGCCCGCGAGGACGGCGCGGGAGGCGGGGACGGAGTCCGGTACCGGGGTGACCGCGCTCGCCGGGACGGCATAGTGCGTCTGGTGCGGATAGAGGCAGAAGACCGTGCGGCCCAGCAGGGCGGACGGGCCCTGCTCGACGACTCCGACGTTGAGGTAGCCGTATTTGACCGGTGCCGGGAAGTCGCCTTCCTGGAACGGCGCCCGCATCACGGCGTGCTGGCTCTCGGGAACGCCGCCGCGGAAGACGAGGGTCTCTGTGCCGCGGCTCACACCGGAGTAGAGCGTGCGCACCACGACCTCGTCGTCACGGGGCTCCGGCAACGGCACCGTCCGGATTTCGCCCTGGCCAGAAACGCTTAGCCAAAAGGCACAAGCAGCGCGCGGCATGGGGATCCTCCTGGACGCTACACGGATGGTTCATCAATGCTGGGGATCATGGGGACGCCGTCACGATACGCAACACCCTTCGACTCCGCCACACATCACGGGAGGCCTGGTGGCCGTACAAGAGCGCTACGACACAAGGCTGTTCGGACCGGACATTACGGCCGGAATGGGCCTTCAGCTGCTGCTGCTGGAGGTGCTGTGCCGCGCGGTCGGCCTGAGCTTCATGGGCTGGCTGACGGGTCTGGTCTTCGCGGTGGCCACCTGGGCGGTCCTCACCGTCGCGGTGCGCCGGTCATGGACCCTGACGTTCGGCCCGGCCAATCGCGTCACGCTGGCCCGCACCATCCTGGTCGGCGGGGTGACGGCGATGGTCGCGGACTCCTTCGGCCGGCACGTCCCGGCCGCCGTGCTGATCGCCTTCGCCTCCGTGGCGCTGGTGCTCGACGGGGTGGACGGGAAGGTGGCGCGGCACACCGGAACGGCGACGCCGCTCGGGGCGCGCTTCGACATGGAGGTCGACGCGTTCCTCATCCTGGTGCTGTGCGTCCACCTCGCGGTGCCGCTGGGCGCCTGGGTGCTGGCCATCGGCCTCATGCGGTACGCCTTCGTCGCGGCTTCCTGGGTGCTGCCGTGGCTGCGCGGGGCGCTGCCGCACAGCATGGCGCGCAAGACCGTGGCGGCGCTCCAGGGCGTCGTGCTGGTGGTGGCCGCGGCCGGGATCCTGCCGCAGGCCTCGGCGGCCGCCGCGGTGGCGGTGGCGCTGGCGCTCCTGGTGTGGTCGTTCGGGCGTGATGTCGGGTGGCTGTGGCGGGTCCGGGACCGGGCGGGCGCGGCGGACGCGACCCGCGGCGGCGCGCGGCGCGTTCCCGCGTGATCCGTCACGTCCCGGCGTGCCGCCCCAGATAGACGACCATCGCCAGGAAGAGCAGCAGGAGCTGGGTCACCAGCATCTGGAGCAGCACCCGCCGCCACCGGCTGCGCCGGGAGGCCTGGTGGGTGAGCAGCACCGCGCCGGGCAGCCGCGCCAGCTGGGCGCCGGGCCGGACCGCGGCCGTACGGGAGTGCCGGATGCCGCAGCGCGGCGCGGCGGTATGCCGGGTGGCGCTCTCCGGGCAGGCCCGGCCGTGGCCGGGTGCGGTGCGCAGCGGTCCCCGTCCGGGGGGCCGACCGCGGCAGGGGTGGCCCCCGGGACGGTGACCCTGCCCGGAGGGCGTGGGTATGCAGGTTCGGGAGCGGACCGCGCGCCACGGCGGCGGTCCCTTGCGCCTTGCTGCGCCGGACATCAGCGCTCACCCTTTTCCGGCACGCGACGAGCGGAGCGTTCCCGTCCGGCCACCGTGCGGGCAGCGGCGCGGGCGGATCACGAGGCCGCCCCCACGCCCTCGGCCGCGGGCAGTGCGCCGGAGTCGGCCCGCCGCAGCTCGGCCAGCAGCGCGTGCTGCCCGCCGAGCACCTCGCCGAGGACCCGCCGGGCGGACCGCAGCAGCTCCCCGACCTCGCCGCCGGCCAGCTCGTAGACGACGGTGGAGCCGCTGCGGGTGGCCGTGACCAGGCCCGAGCGGCGCAGCACCGCCAGTTGCTGGGAGAGGGCGGACGGTTCCACCCCGATCGCGGAGAGCAGGCCGCGCACCGGCATCGGTCCGCTCTGGAGGAGTTCCAGGACCCGGATGCGGACCGGGTGGCCGAGCATCCGGAAGAACTCGGCCTTGGCCTGACACAGCGGAACCCAGGCGCCGTTCACCCTCGCACCCCGCCCCCGGGACGGGGCGCGGACCGCGTCACACGCACTCGTTCCCTCACCGATTCGGCGAAACCGCCCACGCATGTCCTCCGCGTTCAGGCCGACCGGCCGTCGCGTCATCTGTTGAATTGCGGAATTCTGCAACTGTAGACGACGGGGGCGGGCGAATTGAACGGGTGTACCCGTCCCACCCCGTGCCCGGGATCCTTCCGGCGCCCGGATGCACCCCGCCGGACCGCCGCCGGCCATGGTCCGGCCCAACGGCTCCGCTTGCCATGGTAGTTGCGCGGCCGGTACGCCGGAACCTCGCACGGCCGCCGCCCGCCCGGACATTCTCCGTGGACACCCCCGCCTCCCAACCGCATAGTGACGTCCATGACTTCACGGGTACGGCACACCACCATCGACTGCACCGACGCCTACCGCCTGGCCGGCTTCTGGGCGCAGGTGCTGGACGGCACACTGGCCGAGGACGACCTGCCGGGCGACCCGGAGGCCACGGTCACGGCCTCGGGCGGCGCGCTGCTGTTCCTCACGGTGCCCGATGCCAAGACCGTGAAGAACCGGGTGCATCTGGACCTGGAGCCGCAGGACCGGACCCGGGACGAGGAGGTCGAGCGGCTGCTGGCGCTCGGCGCGACCCTGGTGGCCGACCACCGCAGGGCGGACGGGAGCGGCTGGGCGACGCTGGCCGATCCCGAGGGCAACGAGTTCTGTGTGGAGCGCAGTGCGGCGGAGCGGGTGGGCTGACCTGCGGCGCAACGGCCTTCCGGACCGGGCGGCGGCCGCCCGGCGTGCCCGGCCGCCGGGCGCGGAGGGCGGACGCGTCCGGCGGGGCGGCTCCTCCCCCACGGCCGTTGGGGTGATCCGGCGGCCCCGCTGCCTGCGGGCCGGTGTCGTCCGCCGGGCCTGGCGCGTTGTGCCACCGTGACCGTCTTCCGTGCCCGACCGTGGTTTCTGCCGACCAGCCTCGCGGGGTTCCTGACCGAGGCCGGGCCGGACGGGCCGGCTGATGCCCCGTCGGAGCCCGCCCCCGAGGACCGCTCCGACGCGCCGACCACACGGCCCGGCAGCCGACCCGATACCCGGTCAGCTGATTCCCGGCCGGCCGCTTCCCGGCCGGGCGGCGAGGCCCCCGCCAACGGCGGCGAGAGCCCGTCCGACCCCGCTGACCGGCCCTGATGGGCGGTCGGGTGCCAGGCCGCTGACCGGACCTGACGGCGTGTCGCACACCGGCCGCCCTACACACCGTCATCAACGGGTCACCACATGTGGCGAGCGAGCAAGATCGCCCATAGCTTCGCCTCATGGCGCTACGACAGATGAAATACCTGAGCTGCGTCGCCGCGATGCTGGTCGGCGGACTGGGCGCGGCGGCACCGAGCGAACCGCAGGGACGTCACGTCGTCCACCCGGGCGAATCGATTCAGCGGGCGGTGAACCGGGCACGGCCCGGCGACACCGTCCTCATCCTGCCCGGCCGCTACCGGGAGAGCGTGCTGATCACCAAGCCGCGGCTGCGCCTCGTCGGCGCGGGCCGCCGCACGGTGATCGGGCCGTCCGGCAAGCGGGCCGGCAACGCCTGCGGGCGCAGCGGCAACGGCATCTGCGTCCTCGGCGGGCGCGGCAGGCGGCTGCGGGACGTCACCCTCCAGGGGCTGACCGTCCAGGGCTTCAAGAAGTCCGGCATCTGGGCCTCCGGCACCGACCGGCTGACCGTGCACGGCGTGACCTCGCGGAACAACGGCGTGTGGGGCATCGGCCAGGAGAGGTCCACCCGCGCGGTGATCCGGGACAACACCGTCACCGGGAACCGCGACTCCGGCATCTACCTCTCCAACATCGCCAAGGGGGAGGGCGGCGCCACCGACAACCGGGGCGCCGTGGTTGTGGGCAACCGGCTCTTCCGGAACCGCATCGGCATCACCCTCCAGCGCATCAGGAACCTGACGGTCGCCCACAACGACATCGGCGGGAACTGCGGCGGCATCTTCGTCGTTGGCGACGAATCCCGGCCCCGGGCGGGCGCGCTGACGGTGCGGGACAACAGCATCATCAGGAACAACAGGCGCTGCGCCGCCAACGGCCGGCTGCCGTTCATCCAGGGCGTCGGGGTCCTGCTCACCGGCACCGAGCGGGCGCTGGTGCGGCACAACCTGATCCGCGAGAACCGCGGCACCTCGCCGTTCTCCGGCGGCGTCGTGCTCTTCCCCAGCTTCGTGAAGTCGCTCAACGAGCGCAACGTCATCAGCGACAACATCGTGCTGCGCAACAAGCCCCTGGACCTGGCCGACCGGGACCGCGCCGGCCGCAACAACCGGTTCCTGCGGAACGTGTGCCGCACCTCGCAGCCGGCCGGGCTGTGCCCACGGCCGCACCGGGTGCACCGCGTGCACCCGTCGTCAACGGGAGAATAGAGGCGGAATGACCACCGTAAGTCCCACCCCCCAGCCGGCCATGCAGCTGCGTGAGCTGATCTTCGGTGCCGCGTGTGCGGCGGCCGTGCGGGCGGCGGCCCGCCTGGGCGTCGCCGACGCGCTCGGCGAGCGGCCCACCACCGCCGAAGAGCTGGCCACCGCGGTGCGGGCCGAGGCCCGGCCGCTGGACCGGCTGCTGCGCACCCTGTCCTGCTACGGCATCTTCGCGGAGACCGACGACGGCAAGTACGTCCACACGGACATGTCGCGGCTGCTGCGCGAGGACAACCCGCACAGCCTGCGCTACATCTCCCTGTGGTGCACCGAGCCGTGGACCTGGGACGCCTGGCCGCGGCTCGACGAGGCGGTGCGCTCCGGCAGCAATGTCTTCGAGGGCCTCTACGGCAAGGGGTTCTTCCAGTACCTGCACCAGGACGCACCGGAGTCCGCCGAGGTCTTCGACCGGGCGATGACCACCTCCAGCAAGCAGTCGGCGCAGGACATCGCCCAGCTGCTCGATCTGACCGGGGCGTCGTCGGTGGCGGACATCGGCGGCGGCCAGGGGCACGTCCTCGCCAGCCTGCTGGAGAAGTACCCCTCGATGCAGGGCACGCTGCTCGACCTGCCCACGGTCGTGGCGAACCCGGACCCGCGGCTGCGGGAGGGCGGCGCGCTCGCCTCGCGGGTGCGGATCGTGCCCGGTGACTGCCGGCAGGAGATCCCGGTCCAGGCCGATGTCTACATCATCAAGAACATCCTGGAGTGGGACGACGAGAGCACCCGGCGCACGCTGCACAACGTCGTCGGGGCCGCCCGCCCCGGCGCCCGCGTCGTGGTCATCGAGAACCTCGTCGACGACAGCCCGTCGATGAAGTTCACCACGGCCATGGACCTGCTGCTGCTCCTCAACGTCGGCGGCGCCAAGCACACCAGGGCCAGCCTGGTGAGCCGGATGACGGACGCCGGCCTGAAGGTCGGCGAGCTGCGGGTCGTCAACCCGTACCTGCACGCCTTCGAGTGCACCGTCCCCGAATGACCCCTGGCGGGCACGGCAGGCCGCCCGGCGAGGAGGAGCCTCCTCGCCGGGCGGCCTTGCCCCTGCCCGGGACGGCGCGGAAGCCGGGGGGCCGCCCCGGCTCCGCGTGCGTGTCAGCCCTCGCGCTGCCAGCTGTAGAACTGCTGGGCCTGCGCGTCCTTGGGACTGCGCCAGGTCTTCGGGTCGTAGGCGCTGACGTAGGCGGAGAGTTGCTCGCTGACGGCGCGGAACTCGGGGTGCTCCGCCACCTTGGCGATCTCCGGGCCGGGCGGCCGGTCGGATTCGATGAGGTGCAGATACACCTCACCGAACTGGAAGAGGGTCCGCCGCTTGACCCCGACCAGGTGGGGCAGCTCCGTACGGTCGGAGGCCTGGAAGACCTCGGCGATGTCCGGGGCGGAGCCGGGTGCCATGCGGGCGACGATCAGAGCGTGATGCATCAGAGGGGTCCCTTCCTTGCCGCCGGGTGGCGGTCCGGGCACGTCCTGGCGGGCCGTCAGCCGGCGGTGACGGAGCGGAGCTCGCGGTCCCGCTGCTCGATCTTGTCCCGGATGAGCTCCATCTGGATCCGGGAGTTGCGGTTGATCATCTCGGTCATGCCCTTGTCGTCGACCGGGGCGTCGGGCTTCATCGCGAAGTCCTGGGTCCAGTGCATCGAGGTGCCGCCGGGGATCTCGGCGTACTTCCAGTGGATGTCCATGTGCGCGAAGGGACCGGTCTCCACGCGGCGGGCGCGCACCGTGCGGCCCTCGCGGTCGACGGTCCGCTCCGAGACCCAGCTCCAGACGGTGCCGTTGTCGTCCGGGTGCATCGTCAGGCGGAAGGTGGTCTTGTCGCCCTCCCTGGACAGCACCTCGACCGAGGCGTACTCGCTGAACAGTTGCGGCCAGTTCTCGATGTCGTTGGTGAGGTCCCAGACGAGGTCGAGGGGCGCCGCGATGGTGATGTCGTTCTCGGTGTGGCCGGACATGTCAGGCTCCTGTCGTGGGGACGGATTCGGGGGCGGTGTCGGGGGCGGTGTTGACGAGGGCGAGGAAGTCGCGGGGCGTCTTGCAGCGCTCCGCGTCGGTGGGCATCGGCCGGCCCTGCCGGTTCTCCAGCTCGCCCACGATGCCGAGCAGGCCCAGCGAGTCGAGGCCGAACTCGGCGAAGGTCGCGTCGGGCCGGTTCGCCAGCTCCTTCGGGTCGACGGTGAGGCCGGCGGCGGACTTCATCAGCGCGGCCAGCTCGGTGAGCGTCAGTTGTGCGTTCATGCGGTGTTCTCCTTCTCACGAGGGGGACGGGGAGCCCTGCCGCAGCACCATCGCCGCGTTCGAGCCCATCAGTCCCCGGCTCAGCACCAGCGCCGTCCGCAACTCGCCGGGGCGGGCCCGGCCGGTCACCACGTCCAGGTCATGGCAGACGTTGACGACGTTGGGGGTGGGCGGCACGACGCCGTGCTCCATGGCGAGCACCGCGGCCGCGGCGTCCAGAACGGGGGCACCGCAGTACGCCCGGCCGGTGCCGGTCTTGGGTGCCGTCACCGGGACCCGCGCGGCGTGCCGTCCCAGGGCGTCCGCGAGCGCCAGCGCCTCGGCCCGGTCGGCCGCAGGGACACCGAGCGCGTCGGCGAACACCACGTCTATCTCCTCCGGGGCGCACCGCGCGTCCTGCAGTGCGCCGCGGATCGCGTGCGCCAGCCCCTCCCGGGACTCCTCCCAGCGGGAGGCCCCGGTGAAGGTCGCGGCGTGCCCGGCCAGGACGGCCCGGACGGACGCCCCGCGGTCGACGGCCGCCGCCTCCTCCTCGACGATCAGCATCGCGCCGCCCTCGGCGGGCACGAATCCGCACGCGCCGCTGGTGAACGGGCGGTAGGCGCGGGCCGGATCGTCGAGCCGGCTCAGATCCTCGTAGCCGAGCTGGCAGACGACGGAGTAGGGGGCCAGCGGTGCCTCCGCGGCGCCCACGACGACGGCGTCGGTGCCGCGCCGGATGGTGCGGGCGGCATGCGCCAGCGCGTCCAGGCCGCCGGCCTCGTCGCTGGCCACCACGCCGCAGGGCCCCTTGAAGCCGCCGCGGATGGAGATCTGGCCGGTGCTCGCCGCGTAGAACCAGGCGATGGACTGGTACGGGCCGACGTACCGGGAGCCCTGGCCCCAGAGCCGTTGCAGCTCCCGCTGGCCGAACTCGCCGCCGCCCGAGCCCGCGGCCGTGACGACACCCACCGCGAACGGCGAGTCGTTGTAGTCGGCACGGCCCATCCGGGCGTCGTCCAGAGCGAGGTTGGCCGCCGCCATGGCGAAGTGGGTGAACCGGTCGGTCTGGACGAGGTAGCGCTCCTCGATCAGATCCGCCGGGTCGAAGCCGCGGACCTCGCCCGCGACCTTGAGCGGAAGGTGCTCACACCCCTCGCGGGTGACGTGGTCGAGGACGCTGATGCCCTCGACCGTCGCCTTCCAGAAGGTCTCGGTGCTCACCCCGTTGGGGGCGATGACACCGATACCGGTGACGACGGAGCGACGTTCCTTCGGGGAGCTCATCATGCCCTCCCACCCTGTCGGGTCAGTACCACCGCGGACTGGAAACCACCGAAGCCGCTGCCGACCGAGAGCACCGAACGCAGCGGCAGCTCCCGTGCGGTCTTGGGCACGTAGTCGAGGTCGCACTCCGGGTCCGGAGTCTCGTAGTTGGCCGTCGGCGGCACCACCTGATGCGTGAGTGCCAGCACACAGGCCACGATCTCGATCGCGCCGATGGCCCCCAGTGAGTGGCCGACCATGGATTTGATGGAACTCATCGGGATCTTGCGGGCGTGTTCGCCGAGCGACCGCTTGACGGCGGCCGTCTCGTGCCGGTCGTTCTGCTGGGTGCCCGAGCCGTGGGCGTTGACGTAGTCCACCTGGGTGGCGTCGAGCCTGGCGTGGGCCAGGGACCGGTTGATCGCCTCGGCCATCTCCAGGCCTTCCTGGGTCAGGCCGGTCATGTGGTACGCGTTGCCGAAGGTGGCATAGCCACGGATCTCGCAGTGGATGTGCGCACCGCGGGCGCGGGCGTGTTCCAGCTCCTCCAGTACGAGGACGGCGCCGCCCTCACCCATCACGAAGCCGTCGCGGTTGGCGTCGAACGGCCGTGAGGCGTGGGCGGGGTCGTCGTTGTTGGCGGAGGTCGCCTTGATGGCGTCGAAGCAGGCGACCGTGATCGGGGAGATCGGTGAGTCCGACGCGCCGGCGATGCACACATCGGCCTTGCCCTCCTCGATGGAGTGGAAGGCGTAGCCGATGGCGTCGAGGCCGGAGGTGCAGCCCGTGGAGACGGTCTGCACCGGCCCGTGCGCACCGACCTGCTCGGCCACCGCGGAGGCGAGCGAACTCGGGGAGAACGCCCGCTCCAGATGGCGGCCGGCCGGACGGTGGTCGACATCCCACCGCTCGCCGCGGCCGCTGACGGCGACGTAGTCGTGTTCCAGGCGCGTGGTGCCGCCGACGGCGGTGCCCAGGGACACCCCGATGCGCCAGGGATCCTCCGCCCCGGCGTCCAGCCCGGCGTCGCGCAGTGCCTCCTGCGCGGCGACCATCGCGAACTGGACGTACCGGTCCGAGCGGGCCACCTGCTCGCTGCTCAGACCGTGGGCCGCGGGATCGAAGTCGCACTCGGCGGCGATGCGTGAGCGGAACCCCTCCGGGTCGAAGAGGGTGATGCCACGCGTCGCCGTGCGTCCGGCGGACAGCAGGTCCCAGAAGGCGGGCACCCCCACACCGCCGGGCGCGACGATACCGACGCCGGTGACCGCCACGCGGCGGGTCATGACACCGGCTCCGTGCGTTCGGGCGGTGCGGCGGGGGTGCTCTCCTCGGTGCCCTCGGTGTCGACGTGCCCGAGCTCGGGGCGCGGGGCGAGCGGACCGAGGTGGAAGACCATCCGGGCCTCCACGTCCCCCACATTGCGGAAGCGGTGGCGCATGTAAGGGGGAATCAGCAGGCCCTGGTCGGGACGCAGCGGGTGCGCCTCCCCGTCGAGGTCGACTTCGAGCGCGCCCTGGACGACGTACACGAACTCCTCGGAGTACGGGTGGTAGTGCTCGCCGATGCGCTCGCCGGGCTGGACGAGGGCCATGCCCATGAAGCCGCTCGTGGCGCCCACCGCGCTGGGTGTCAGCATGGCGCGCAGATCACCTCCGCGCCGGCGGTTGGGCTGGGTCTCGCTGAGGTCCACGATGCGTGGGCGGTGCGTGGTCATGGCTGTTCCTCCGGGGGCGTGAGGCCGACGGTTGATGGGATGGGGCCCGCCGCGGGCGGGTGCGCTCAGGCGTCCGGCGATCGGCGGTCGGTGACGAGGGCCATGTCGGAGCGCTCCAGGAAGCGCGCGACCTCGCGGTCGTTCGACAGGCCGCCGGCCACATCGGTGTCGAGGAGACGCCGCAGCACCGCCGTCTTGCGGGGGCCGCGCACGCCGAGCGACAGCATGGGGTCGCTGTCGAGGGGGATCCGCAGATCGATGAGCCGGACCACCACGTCGTCGCGCTGGAAGACGGTGCTGCCGGTGATGGGCGACTGCGGGTCGTCCGCGGCCAGCTCGTCCTGGTGGGCCAGCATCCTGGCCAGGGCCATTCCGCAGCCTTCCTTGGCCGGGTAGAACAGCGCGTGCCGGCGGACGCCGTCGGGCTGCTGCCCGCTCGATCCGACGTGGTGCACGGCGGGCAGCGCGGCGCGGGTGAAGAACACCCGGGCAGAGTTCGGGTCGGCCAGGTCCCGGTCCTGCTCCAGGTACGGGTTGACGGCCTCCTCGACGGCCCGGATCTCGGGCTGCTGGGAGATGTGGCGCAGCGCCGCGACCAGGTCGCCCTGGACCTCCACGGTGCGCACGACGCGGTTGCCGTGCATGAACAGGGAGGTGCGGCGCAGCCGCGTGGTGTCGTCGACCCGGGGCTCCGGGGAGGCGTAGCCGGCGAGGATCTCGGCGACCATCGATTCGCTGCCGGGCTTCACGGTGAAGGTCAGCGCGTGCCGGACGACGCCGTCGCCGACGCGGGGAGCGGCCTGCAGCCGGCCCTTGGGGGGCTCGGGGGTCAGGGTGGCGATGTTCGAGGTCTCGCGCAGGACGCTGAAGCGCAGCGACCGGGTGTCGCGCACACAGCTGTGCAGCGGCTGGACCATCTTGACGTGCTCCTCGCTGTTGACCCAGGCGAGGAAGGGCGGTGCACTCTCCCACTCGCTGGTGATGAGCCACTGCGAGGGGTTCTCGATCGACTGGCACAGCTGGTCGTTGATGTGCCCGGGAACGGACGCGACCTGGTTGCGCAGGTGCTCATAGGCTTCCATGAAGCGCTGCTGGGCTCCGTCGTGGAGGTCCAGGAGCAGCACGACCCGAAGCCGCGAGCCATCGAAGGCTGACTGGGATATTCGTTCCGACAGCGTGGTCATCGTCTACGCATCTCCTTCGGGGCCCGGTGGCCCCAGTGGTGCGTCGTCAGTTCCGGTGCGATCCGGTGACTGAGCCGGATGGTGGGACGGTCGGCCCGGTGTCCGGGGGCGTCCCGGATTCGATCGTGGCCGGGACCCACGGGCGGCGCGAGATCTGTGAGCCATGCAGGTGAACGGTGATCGAACAGCGACACGCCCGGGCGTCCGTGCGCCATCTGCCGTACCCGTCCCAGCCGCTGGAGCGGGCGGGGCGCCCCGCCGCCGGGAGCCGGATCCCGGTCCGCGGGCACCGGAACCGCTGGTCGGCCCGCTCTCCGGGGCCCCGCCGGACGTCACGGGGCCCGGCCCCCGCGCGCCGGGAAGCGCGCCGCGCCCGGCGCTCGCGCGGGTGAGGGCGACCGCGTCCGCACGGGGGACACCTCGGGGCGCCAGGTACCGAACAGCGGGTCCGCGGGGGCCGCGTCGTCCCGGTGCCGACGCCGCGGCGGAGCGCGCCCCGGGCGGACCGCACCGGCGGGCGGGGCGCCGGGCGTCTCGGGCCGTCAAAAGGCTTACGGGGAGGGGCCGTTAAGGCGGTCGACGAGGGCCGCGACATGCCGCGGGACGTGACGCGGAGTCACCCGCGCCCGGGCCGGGTCCGCCACACGGGCGACGCGGCCGGCTCCGGCCCGGCCCCCGCCTGCGGGGAACGCGGCGGCCGGACCCGGCGGCGTGCGCGCCCGTCGACGAGGCGCGAACCGGCGGGGGCGCTCCCCCGGCTGCCACGCCGCGCGAACGTATCTTCTGCCCGTCACCACCGCAGGGGCTTCTCAGAGCCGTCCCGGCCATGTCCCGCAACTCGGCGACCGAATTCCGGTTGAGTCCGGACATGGACGCCAAGAAACCCGTCACGCACCCCTTCCAGCGCCTCTCCCTCCCCCACCAGCCGCCGGCGCTGCCGCCCCCCGCCCCGCAGGCCCGCCGCCCGACCGAGGGCGAGACACCGATCTTCGACCAGCTGCTCAGGGAGTGGCGCGCGGGCCGGCTCCGGCCGGCCGTATCCTGGCCGACCGACGATCCGGGGAAGATCAGGACGGGCGCCGCTGTTGGGACCGATGATGGACGTCCCTTTCCGCGGACCCGTAACGAGGAGCATGACCGTGAGCCTGTACGACATCCCGCTGCGCACCCTGACCGGTGAGCCCGCCTCCCTCGCCGACTACCGGGGCAAGGCCCTGCTGGTGGTCAATGTGGCCTCCAAGTGCGGGCTGACCCCGCAGTACACCGGCCTGGAGCGGCTCCAGCAGCGCTACGGCGACCGCGGCTTCACCGTGCTGGGCTTCCCCAGCAACCAGTTCGCGGGCCAGGAGCCGGGCAGCGCGGAGGAGATCGCCACGTTCTGCTCGGCGACGTACGGCGTGAGTTTCCCGCTGTTCGAGAAGACCGATGTCAACGGCGCGGACCGGCATCCGCTGTACGCGGCGCTGACCGCCGCCGAGGACGCCGAGGGCACGGCCGGTGACGTCCAGTGGAACTTCGAGAAGTTCCTGATCGGCCCCGAGGGCGAGATCGCGGGCCGCTTCCGGCCGCGCACCGAGCCGGAGGCCGAGGAGCTGGTCGGCGTCATCGAGGCGGCCCTTCCGGCCTGAGCCGGGGCCCGGACCGCTGGGGGCGGGGCGGGGCCGGGGCGGACAGCCGCGCGGGCGGCGTCAGGCGACGGCGGTGCCGGCACCGTCCGTGACGCCGGCCGGCCCGGCGGTCCCGGCGAGGCTGTCCGCCGCGGCGTCGTCGGGGACGAGGTCGAAGCTGCCCTCCAGGCCGGTCATGCGCAGCAGCCGCGCCACGCTCCCGTCCCCGCCGGCCCCGGTCAGCCGCAGCCTGCCGCCCCGCTGCCGGGTGCGCTGGCGGGCGCGGCTGAGCAGGGAGAGCCCGGCGCAGTCGATGAACGTCACCGCGCGCACGTCCAGCACGAGGTCGACGCCCTGGGCGCCGGTGATGTCGTCGAGCCGGTCGGACAGCACCGACACGGCGAGGATGTCCAGCTCACCGCGGATTTCGAGAAGGGTGGTGCCGCCCGCCGCGCGGCTGGGTCCCACGAGTCTCGGGTAGAACTGACCTTCATCCATCGGCCCGGCCCACTTTCATGCCGAGGCGCGGGATACGGCCACGCGTCTGCGGCGGAGATGTTCGGAACGTGTGGGGGGCGCCCGGCGCGATCCGGGCGGGTTCGGCCCGTTTCCGGGTCGTCGGTGGTGTGGTGGCTTGTCGGCTGTGCCCGTGCGTTTGTGCAGCTGTGCCCGGTAGTTGACTACGGCTTACCCGCAGCCCGGGGGCCTCAAGTCCCGGCACGGGCCCCATCTCCAGGTTGTCTCAAAGTCGCCCATGGCAGGTGTGGCCGAGAAGGGGCGCCGAGGGGCGGTCTCCGGCCACCGCTCGCGCCCCGCCGCCCCCGGTGGCCTGCCCGGTGGCCCGGTCGGCCGGCCGCACCGCCGGCCCGTTCCGGGAGGTCCGGACGGGAGGGATCAGGCCTTTGTGCGCGGCCCCGGAGCGACCGGATCGCCGGCCCCGACCGGTGCGCCGCAGGTGGGATGGTCTCCCCGGCTAACCGGAGACTTCATCCGTCTGGTACGAATAACACACTTTCGGCCGAATTAGACTGTCGGAACGGCCGGAAAGTGAGAGGTGTGCCCTGAAGCCGTCGGACCCCGCGAGAGATTGCCCCGACCGCACCGCGCGGAGCTTGCGCGCGCTGGCGGGCGGGCCGATCTCCCGTCTCCCGCAGCTGCTGGAAGCGCTGGTCACAGTCGGTTCCGATCACGATCTGCGCCCTGCGCTGGATCGCCTCGCGGAGACCGCCGCCGCGCTGACCGGCGCGCGCCGCGCCGAGGTCAGCACCTTCGACGAGGACGGCGACGGCCCCGGCGAGCTGATCACCCACGGCGCCTCCCCCGGGGTCGGGCAGCCCGGCGAAGCCCTGCTGGAGGTGCCCATACAGGTACAGGGGGAGCTGTTCGGCACGCTGTGCGTGGCGGGGAAGATCGGCGGCGGCCGCTTCGGGGACGCGGATCTCCACCTGGTGCGGGTGCTGGCCACCGAGGCCGGTATCGCCATGAGCAATGCCCGGATGCACGCGGCCGCCCGGCAGCGCAGGCGCTGGATCGACGGGGCCGCCTCCGTGACCACGGCGCTGCTGGCCGGACCCGAGACCGGCTCGACCACCAGCCACGCGCTGACCGTCGTCGCCGAGCGGGGCCGGGAGCTGGCCGAGGCGGCGACCGGGGCGGTGCTGCTGCCGGACGACGAGGGCGGCATGGAGATCGTGGCGATCTCGACGGTGCTGCCCGACGAGGTACGGGAGGAGGCCCACCACGCCCGGATCCCGGCGCAGAGCCCGGTCGTCCACCAGGTGCGCGCCGGCCTCGCGGTGTTCTCCGACGACTTCGCCGGCGACCCCCGCTCGATCTCCCCGATCTCGCGCCACTACGGCCCGATGATGCTGGTGCCGCTGCGCAGCAACGGGCGGGTGCTCGGTGCCCTCGCGCTGTGCCGCAAGCCCGGCGAGAGCCGCTTCACCCATACCGAGCGGACCCTGGGGACCCAGTTCGCCTCGCAGGCCGCGGTGGCCCTCGTGCTCGCCGACCGGCACCGCGACCGTGAGCGGCTCGCCGTCTTCGAGGACCGCGACCGCATCGCCCGCGACCTGCACGATCTGGTCATCCAGCGGCTGTTCGCCACCGGGATGCTGCTGGAGACCGCCCGGCGCAAGGCCCAGCTGCCGGAGGTGGCGGACGGGGTCGGCCGGGCGGTCGACGAGCTGGACGCGACGATCCAGGAGATCAGGTCGGCGATCATCGCGCTCCAGCAGGGGCCGGCCGCGGCGCCCGGGCTGCGCACCCGCGTGCTGCGGGAGGCCGACGCCGCCACCGCCGCGCTCGGCGGCCGGCCGTCGGTGCGGTTCGTGGGCCCGATCGAGGCCCGCCTCGACGAGGAGGGCGGCCAGGAGCTGGTGGCGACGCTGGCCAAGGCGCTGGCCGGGGCGTCGGCGTCCCGGCCGGCCGGCCCGGTCCGCGTCACGGTCGTCGTGGACGCCCTGGCCACGCTCCCCGACGGACGGTCCGCGGTACGGCTGACGGTCAGCGGCGTCGGCGCCGAGGAGCCCACGGTCTGGGAACGCCCGATCTGAGCCGGCGGGTCATCTGCCGACGGCGCCGGCGGCCTGCTCGCGGAGGATGTCGGCGTGGCCCGCGTGCCGGGCGGTCTCCTCGATCATGTGCACCAGCACCCAGCGCAGCGAGCGCACCACGTTCGCCGCGCCGGCCGGGCGGGCGCACGGCCGGCGCAGGTCGTCGCAGGCCTCGACGAGCGCGTTGGACCGGGCGACGGCGGCACGGTAGGCGGCGATCAGGTCATCGGCGCTGTCGTCGCCGCCGAGTTCCATGCCGAGGTCCACCGGCCCGATGTCCTCGCCCGCGAAGGACCGGACGAACCAGTACCGCTCCGCCGCGGTCAGGTGCTTGACGAGGCCGAGGATGCTGGTGCCCGAAGGCACCCCGGGAGTGCGCGCCTGCTGCTCCGTCAGCCCCCGCGCCTTCGCGATCACCGCTTCCCGCAGGTAGTCCAGGAACGCGAGCAGCGTCGGCCGCTCCTCGGCGTCGGTGGTCGGCGGTGCGGTGTCACGGTGCGGGCTGGTCTGCGTCACCGGGGAAACGTAGCCCGGCGGTGGGGCCGACTGTCCGGCGAACGCTGATCATGGCCGGAACCCGACGGGGCCGGGTGGCGGCCCGTGCGGGTGAGCGTGCCGGATTCGGTTGACCTCAACATTGCTTGAGGTTCTAGGTTTCTCATGTCGCCGGTCACGCACGGCGATCCCGTGACGACCCGACGGCTCGGAGGCCACGAATGGACATGGAAGTCACCGCCTGGCATGCGCTGCACAGCACGATGACCGCCCAGCAGGGGCGGCGCCGCTTCTCCCGCGCCACCCTGCGCCGCATCACGGCGTTCGCCCGCCCGCACCGCCGCCGGCTGCTGTGGTTCCTCGTCCTCAGCTCGCTGACCGCGCTGCTCGCGGTGGCCACCCCGCTGCTCGCGGGCCGGGTGGTGGACGCGATCGTGAGCGGCGATCCGCCGGACGTGGTCGTCGGCCTGTCCGGGCTGATCGCCGTCATCGCGGTCGCGGAGGCGGGGCTGGGGCTGCTGACCCGCTGGCTGTCGGCGGGCATCGGGGAGGGGCTGATCCTCGATCTGCGGACGACGGTGTACGACCACGTCCAGCGGATGCCCCTCGCGTTCTTCACCCGCACCCGCACCGGCGCGCTGGTCAGCCGGCTGAACAACGATGTGATCGGCGCCCAGCGGGCGTTCAGCGACACCCTGTCCGGCGTCGTCAGCAACATCGTGACGCTGCTGCTCACCCTCGTGGTGATGCTCGGGCTGTCCTGGCAGATCACCCTGATCGCGCTGGTGCTGCTGCCGGTGTTCGTACTGCCCGCCCGCCGCGTCGGCCGCCGGCTGGCGGACCTGCGCCGGGAGGGCGCCGACCACAACGCGGCGATGGGCACCCAGATGACCGAGCGGTTCTCCGCGCCCGGCGCCACCCTCGTCAAGCTGATGGGACGGCCCGCCCGCGAGTCGGCCGAATTCGCCACCCGGGCCCGCCGGGTGCGCGACATCGGGGTCCGCTCGGCGATGGTCCAGACGTACTTCGTCACCGCGCTCACCCTGGTCTCCGCCCTGGCGCTGGCCGTCGTCTACGGACTGGGCGGCTTCCTGGCCCTGCACGGACGGCTGGAGCCCGGCGCGATCGTCTCGCTCGCCCTGCTGCTGACCCGGCTCTACGCCCCGCTGACCGCGCTGTCCGGCGCCCATATCGAGGTGATGAGCGCGCTGGTCAGCTTCGAGCGGGTCTTCGAGGTGCTCGACCTCGAACCGCTGATCACCGAGAAGCCGGACGCCCGCGCGGTGCCCGAGGGGCCGGTGTCGGTGGAGTTCGACTCCGTCCGCTTCGGCTACCCCGCGGCCGACAAGGTCTCGCTGGCCTCCCTGGAGGAGGTCGCCGCCCTCGACACCCGCGGCGGCGAGGAGGTCCTGCATGGCATCTCCTTCCGCGCCGAGCCGGGCCAGATGGTCGCCCTGGTCGGCTCCTCGGGGGCCGGCAAGTCCACCGTGGCGCAGCTGCTGCCGCGGCTGTACGACGCCGACTCCGGGGCGGTCCGGCTGGCCGGGGTGGACGTGCGCGATCTGACGGCCGCCTCGCTGCGCGAGGTCCTGGGCATGGTCACCCAGGACGGGCATCTCTTCCATGACTCGATCCGCGAGAACCTGCTGCTGGCCCGGCCGGAGGCGGCGGAGGCCGAGCTGTGGGACGCGCTGCGCCGGGCCCGGCTGGCGGAGCTGATCGACCGGCTGCCCGACGGCCTGGACACCGTCGTCGGCGAGCGCGGCTACCGGCTCTCCGGCGGCGAACGGCAGCGGCTGACCATCGCCCGGCTGCTGCTCGCCCACCCCCGGGTGGTGATCCTCGACGAGGCGACCGCCCATCTGGACAACACCTCCGAGGCGGCCGTCCAGGAGGCGCTCACCGAGGCGCTGGAGGGCCGCACCGCCCTGGTCATCGCGCACCGGCTGTCGACCGTACGGGCCGCGGACGTGATCCTCGTCGTCGAGGACGGGCGGATCGTCGAGCGCGGTACGCACGAGGCGCTGCTGGCGGACGGCGGGCGGTACGCGGAGCTGTACCGGACCCAGTTCACCGACGCGCCGGAGCACCCGGAGGCCGGGCCTGCCACCGGGGAGGAAGCCGGCCGCCCGGACGCGGGGCAGGATCCGCTGGCGGCGCTGGCGAACTGACGCCCCGCCGGTAGCGGACACGCCCTGGGCCCCTGCCTCTTGGCGGGGGCCCGCGCCATGCCGAAAACTGTGGCGATGACGCAGCGCGCGGAACACTCCACGATCATGGACCGGCTGGCCCTCGACGATCTGATCACCGGCTACGCCCGTGCGGTGGACGACGGGGACTGGCCCGGCTATCTGGCCCTGTTCACCCCGGACGGGCGGGCCGACTACCGCTCGGCGGGCGGCATCGAGGGCGGCGCCGAGGACATCGCGGCCTGGCTCGCCCAGATGCTGGGGCAGTTCGCGATGCGCCAGCATCTGATCGTCAACCGCCGGGTCGGCCTCGCCCGGCCGGACGGCACACCCGCCGACACCGCCACGGTCCGGGCCGACTACCTCAACCCGATGCGGGTCGCCGGTCCTGTCTCGGAGACCGACGACGAGGAGGCAGTCTCCCCCAATTACACCTGCGGCGGGCGCTACGACTTCGCCGCCCGCCGCACCCCCGACGGCTGGCGGCTGACCGGGGTCGTGGTCCACGAGAAGTGGCGCCGGGCGGAGCTGCCCGGCGACTGACCGCCCCCGGCCCCTGCCGGCCCGCAATCGGCCGTTGCGGCGACACCCCCTTTCCTTGATCCGCCGACCCGCGCACACTGGCCGTCCGAGAGCCGGACACCGGGACGAGGGAGGCGGCATGGGCACACCGTTCGGCCACCGGGCGCGGTGGCTCGGCTCCCCCTGGACGCGGGGGCCGGCCGCCGCCCTGGCCGGCGCGGTACCGGCCCTCACGTTTCCCGCGCCGTCGTGGTGGTGGCTGTCGTATGTCGCCCTGGTCCCCTGGCTGCTGCTGGTCCGGTCGGCGCCGAGCTACCAGCGGGCGGCGCTGGACGGCTGGCTGGGCGGCGCCGGGTTCATGCTCGCCGTCCACCACTGGCTGCTGCCGAGCCTGCACGTCTTCATCCTGGTGCTCGCCCTGCTGCTGGGGGCGCTGTGGGCGCCGTGGGGGCTGCTGGTGCGTGCGCTGCTGGGCGAGGCGTCCCCCGGCCCGCGGGAGGCGGCGGGCGGCGCGGGGCGGCGGGCGACGGGCGGGCGGTTCGCCGCCGCGCTGGTGCTGGTGCCGTCGGGCTGGCTGATGGTCGAACTGGTCCGCTCCTGGGAGTACTTGGGCGGCCCCTGGGGGCTGCTGGGCGCCGGCCAGTGGCAGGTGCCGCCCGCGCTGCGGCTGGCGTCGATCGGCGGGGTGTGGCTGCTGAGTCTGCTGATCGTGGCGGTGAACACCGCGGTGGCGGAGCTGCTGGCCCGCCCCGCGGCCTGGCGGCCCGCCGTCTCGGGGCTGCTGGTGTGCGCGCTAGCGATCACCGCGGCATGGTTCCGGGCGCCCGTCCCCCGCCCTGCGGGCACGGTGCGGTTCGCGGTCGTCCAGCCCGGCCCGACGGGCACCCCCTCGGCGCGGCTGGCCCGCAGCGAGGCGCTCACCCGGTCGCTGGCGGGCCGCGGGGTGCGCCTGGTCGTCTGGGGCGAGAGCAGCCTCTACCAGGACCCGGCGGACCGTCCGGCGCTCGCCGCCCGCCTCGCCGCCCTCTCCCGGGAGACCGGGGCGGACCTGCTGGTCAACGCCGACTCGCCGCGCGCCGGGCGGGCCGGGATCTACAAGAGCGCCGTCATGATCGGCCCGCACGGGCCGACCGGGGAGCGCTACGCCAAGATGCGGCTGGTGCCCTTCGGCGAGTACATACCCTTCCGGTCCGTGCTGGGCTGGGCGACCCACGTGGGCAAGGCGGCCACCACCGACCGGCTGCGGGGCGCCCGTCAGGTCGTGATGCCGGTCGCCACCGCGGGCGGGCTGCGCGTCGGGCCGCTGGTGTGCTTCGAGACCGCGTTCCCCGACATGAGCCGGCATCTGGCGCGCGACGGTGCGCGGGTGCTGGTCGCACAGTCCTCGACCTCGACCTTCCAGGACAGCTGGGCGCCCGCGCAGCACGCCTCGCTGGCCGCGCTGCGCGCCGCGGAGACCTGGCGGCCGATGGTGCACGCCACGCTCACCGGCATCAGCGCGGCGTACGGCCCGCGCGGCGAGCAGATCGGCGAGCGGCTGGGCACCGACCGCAGCGCGGCGGCCGTCTACGACCTGCCGCTGGCCGAGGGCACCAGCCCGTACACCCGGTTCGGTGACTGGGCCGTCTACGGGGCGATCGGCGCGCTGCTGCTCGCCGGCGGGTACGCGGGGCTGCGGGCGCTCAGCAGGCGGCCTGCGTCAGGGCGTCGGTGATCACCCGTTCGCACAGTTCGTGGGTGCGCAGCGCGTCCCGGGCGGACGGCTGCCGGCCGGCCCGCACCTCGTCCAGGAACGCCAGGACGATCTGCTCGATGCCGCGCTGGCGGGCCACCGGCACCCAGTCGCCGCGGCGCCGGATGCTCGGCTGCCCCTTGTGGTCGATGACCTCGGAGAGGTTGACGACCTGCCGCCGGGTGTCCTGTCCGGAGACGTCGAGGACTTCCTCGGCCGAGCCGCTGAGGCGGTTCATGGTGCCCACGGCGGTGAAGCCGTCGCCGGACAGCTGGAGCACCACGTGCTGCATCAGCCCGTCCCGGATCCGGGTGCGCACATCGATGTGGTCGACCTCGCCGGGGACGAGGAACCGCAGGGTGTCGACGACATGGATGAAGTCGTCCAGCACCAGCGTGCGCGGGTCCTCGGGCAGGCCGATGCGGTTCTTCTGCATCAGGATCAGATCGCGGGCGTGCTCGCGGCACTGGGCGTAGGCGGGCGCGAAGCGGCGGTTGAAGCCGACGGTCAGGCCCACGCCGCGGTCCTCGGCGAGCGCGACGAGGCGCTGGGAGTCGGCGAACTCGTAGGCGAGCGGCTTGTCGACATAGGTCGGCACGCCGGCTTCGAGCAACCGGGTCACCAGCTCGGGGTGCGCGGCGGTGGCGGCGTGCACGAAGGCCGCGTCCAGGCCGGTGGCGAGCAGTGCGTCGAGGTCGGTGTGGAGCTGCGCGGGAGGCAGCCGGAGGGTATCGCCGACGCGTTGGAGGGTGGCCGGGGTGCGGGTGTACAGATGCAGTTGGAGGCCCGGTTGTGTGCCCAGGACGGGGAGGTACGCCTTCTGGGCGATGTCGCCGAGTCCGATGCAGCCGACCTTCACTCGTGCTCCCTGGGTTGTGCCGCGTTGCTGGTGCCTGGCGTGCCGGAAGCATACGTGCCGGTCTTCGGCCACCGGGCGGCGCTCCCGTGGAGGTCACGCGGTGCCCGATCGGGCCTACCGCGGGTGGCCGGCCGCGCGGTCGATCCGCAGCTGGAGCCGGTCGATGGCGTCCCGGAGGCCCTGGCGGTACTCGCCGTCGGCGAGGGCGTTGACCGACGCCCTGGCCCGCCGCAGCTGGGCGCGGGCATCGGCCGGACGGTCCAGAGCGGCGTAGTCGGCGGCGATGTTGAGATGGAGCGAGGGGAAGAACGCCCGGAGCGCGACGAGGGGGTGGCGGGGCCCGGGGCCGTCGGCGATCCTCGGCTCGGCGGACGCGGCGGCGGTGCAGCCGGGCCGTTCGGTGACGAAGCCCTCGGCGGCCTCCAGGGCCCGGAGGTCCCAGTCGAGTTCGTCCCGGGGGTCGTCCTGGGTGTCGGCCATGTAGTGGGCGAGGGTGCAGCGGTGGAAGGCGTCCCCCTGCGGCCCGATCTCGTGCCACAGGGCCGTGAGGCGGTTGCGTGCCTCTTCCCGATCGCCGGCGCGGTGCAGCATGATCGCCTGGCCGATCCGGGTCAGCACCCCGTCCTCGGACGTCGCCTCCCGCCGCTTCTCCATCACCGCGCACTCCCGGATCGGTTCACCACCGCCATGTCGTTGCCTCGACGCTAACCGCCGGGCGCGACCCGCGCGCGGTGTGCGCGACGCGCCCGGGCGGCGGGCCGGGGCGGCGGGCGCCGCCCGACGGCCGGTGCCGGTGCCTCGGCCCCGGCCGGGCGGCGGTGGCTCAGCCCAGGTCGGGGATCCGCCAGTCGATCGGGGCATGGCCCTGGGCGGCGACGGCCGCGTTGATCTGGGTGAAGGGGCGGGAGCCGAAGAACTTCTTCGCCGACAGCGGGGAGGGGTGCGCGCCCTGCACCACGGCATGCCGCTCCTCGTCGATCAGCGGCAGCTTCTTCTTGGCGTAGTTGCCCCACAGCACGAAGACCGCGGGATCGGGCCGGGCGGCCACGGCGCGGATGACCGCGTCGGTGATCTTCTCCCAGCCCTTGCCCTTGTGGGAGTTCGCCTCGCCCTCGCGGACCGTGAGGACGGCGTTCAGCAGCAGCACGCCCTGCTGGGCCCAGGGCATCAGATAGCCGTTGTCCGGGACCGGGTGGCCCAGCTCCTCCCGCATCTCCTTGTAGATGTTCCGCAGCGACGGCGGGGTCTTGACGCCGGGCTGCACCGAGAAGCACAGACCGTGGCCCTGGCCCGCGCCGTGGTAGGGGTCCTGGCCCAGGATGAGCACCTTCACCTGGTCGAACGGGGTCGCCTCCAGCGCCGCGAAGACCTGCTCGCGGGGCGGGTAGACCGGGCCGCTCGCCCGCTCCTGCTCGACGAAGTCGGCAAGCTCCTTGACATAGGGCTTCTCCCACTCCTCGCCGAGGACCTCGCGCCAGGATGCGGGCAGCATGTCGGTCTCCACGTCAACAACCTCCGGTGTGCGGTGCGTTCTCACTCACAGAACCTACCGGCGGCCACTGACAACGCGGGCCCCGGCCCGGACCGCTCACCGCTCCCCCGCCGGCGGCCGGGCGTTCCCGGTCCGGCACCGTGGGACGCCCCCGCGCCGGCAGACGCGCCCGCCATCGTCCCATGCCCCCGGCCGGCCCGCCGACGCATGTGGTGCCGGCCCCCCGCCGGGGCCGGCACCACGGATGCGTCCCAGAGCGCACACCGACCGGGGCATGCCCTCCCCGGCCCCGCCCCGGTGCCGTCAGACCCCGGCGTTGAGGAACAGCCCGCCGTCGACGACCAGGTTCTGGCCGGTGATCCAGCCGGCGGCGTCGGACAGCAGGAAGGCCGCGGCCCCGCCGATGTCCTCCGGGACGCCCAGCCGCGCCATGGGGTAGCCGGCCGCCGCCTCCTCCTCGCGGTTCTCGTACAGCGCGGCGGCGAACTTGGTCTTGATCACCGCGGGCGCGATGGAGTTGACCCGCACGCCCGGCGCGAACTCGTGGGCGAGCTGGATGGTGAGGTTCACCATCGCGGCCTTGCTGATCCCGTACGCCCCGATGAAGGGCGAGGGGGCGAGGCCGGCGATCGAGGCGATGTTGACGATCGCGCCGCCGTTGTCCTTCTGCCAGGCGTGCCAGGTGCGCTGGGCGAAGCCGAGCGCCGAGACGACATTGGTCTCGAACACCTTGCGGGCGACGCCCAGATCGAGGTCGGCGATGGGGCCGAACACCGGGTTGGTCCCGGCGTTGTTGACGAGGTAGTCGACGCGCCCGAAGGTCTCCATGGCGCGCTCGACGGCCACCGCCTGGTGGGACTCGTCGTGCGCCTTGCCGGCGACGCAGAGCACCCGGTCGGCGCCCAGCTTCTCGGCGGCCTCCTTGAGGGTGTCCTCGTTGCGGCCGGTGATGACGACCCGGTCGCCGCGGGCGACCAGGGCCTCGGCGATGCCGTAGCCGATGCCGCGGCTGGCGCCGGTGACCAGCGCCACCTTGCCGGACGGCGCGGGCGGGCCGCTGTGCTGCTCGGTCATGTCCAGAACTCCTGAAGTCGGTGGGGCGGTCAGTTGAGCGGGCCGCCGGCGACGTACATGACCTGGCCGGAGACGAAGCCGGCCGCCTCACCGGTGAAGAAGGCGATGGCGTTGGCGATGTCCTCGGGGCGGCCGACCCGCTGCACCGGGATCTGCGTGGCGGCCGCGGCCTGGAACTCCTCGAAGCCCATGCCGACGCGCTCGGCCGTGGCGGCGGTCATGTCGGTGACGATGAAGCCGGGGGCGACGGCGTTGGCGGTGACCCCGAACTTGCCGAGCTCGATGGCGAGGGTCTTGGTGAAGCCCTGGAGGCCGGCCTTCGCCGCCGAGTAGTTGACCTGGCCGCGGTTGCCGAGCGCCGAGCTGGAGGAGAGGTTGACGATCCGGCCGAACTTCGCGTCCACCATGTGCTTCTGACAGGCGCGGGACATCAGGAACGCGCCGCGCAGATGCACGTTCATGACCGTGTCCCAGTCGGTCTCGCTCATCTTGAACAGCAGGTTGTCGCGCAGCACACCGGCGTTGTTGACGAGGACCGTCGGCGCGCCCAGCTCGGCGGCGACCCGGGCGACCGCCGCCTCGACCTGCTCCGCGTCGGAGACATCGCAGCCGATCGCGACGGCCTTGCCGCCGGCCTCGGTGATCTTCTTGACGGTGTCCTTGCAGGCCGCCTCGTCGAGGTCGAGTACGGCGACGGCACGGCCCTCGGCGGCCAGGCGCACGGCGGTGGCCGCGCCGATGCCGCGGGCCGCGCCCGTCACGATGGCGACGCGCTGCTCGGTGGTGGACATGCGGGTTCTCCTCACCCTAGAAACCTCGACAAGCGGCCCGCCCCACCGATCCCTGGGTGAGCAACCGCTTAGTAGCCTGAGCAGGGCTGACGCTAGAAGCCCGGCAGGGCGCTGTCAACGCCCCACCACCGCGCCGTGGCCACCGCACCGCGCGGCAACCCGCACAGCCGCCACCGCACCGCCGGCCGTACCCCGTGTCCCGGTTGCGGGACCCGGCTGCGGGCGCGGCCGGGCGGTCTGCTGGAGTGTGCGCATGAGCATTTTCGTCCGCGCGCGCTTCGATGTCCGAGACCAACGACACGCCGAATTCGAGGAATTGGCCGTGGCCCTGCGCGACCAGGCGCAGGAGGAGCCCGGCACCCCGACCTACCGCTGGTTCTCGGCCGGGGCCGGGAGTTACCTGGTGCTGGAGGAGTACACCGACACGGCGGCGGCCATGGTGCACCAGGAGCGTGCGGCGGACCTGCTGGCCCGCGTGGCGCAGTGCGCGGAGCTGGTCCACGCGGAGCTGTACGGGGACATCGGTCCCGAGCTGCGCGAATGGGTCCGTGCGCACCCGCAGGCGTCCGTGTTCGCGGACTTCCCCGCGCACGACGCCGAAGGCTGAGCCGCACCGCCCGGGGCGGTCCCGCTCAGCGGCCGGTGAGCGGGACCGTGGCCTCGATGGCGAATCCGCCGCCCGGCAGGCCCCCGGACGTGAAGCTGCCGCCGAGGGCGCCGACGCGTTCGCCCAGCCCGACCAGCCCGCGGCCGCCGCTGGGCAGTGCCGTGCCGGACGGGCCCTGCGGGGCGTCGTTCTCGACCCGCACCCGCACCGTGTCGGTGCCGTGGCGCACCTCGACGCGGACCGGCGCCCCGGAGGCGTGCTTGCAGGCGTTGGTCAGGCCCTCCTGGACGAGGCGGTACAGGGCCGCGCCGAGGTCGGCGTCCAGGTCGCGGGGGGTGCCGGTGATGTCGAGGTCGATGCGGGCGCCGGTGCTGCGGGACTCCTCGACCAGGGTGGTGACGTCGTCGAGCGCCGGCTGCGACGGTGCCGCGTCCTGCTCGCCGGGCTGGTCCATCCGCAGCACGTTCAGCACATCGCGCAGTTCGTTCAGCGCCTGGCGGCCCATCTGGCCGATGAGCGCGCCGGTCTTCCGGGCCACCTCGTTGTCGCCGCCGGCCCCGGCCTCCAGGGCGCCCGCGTGCACCACCATCAGGCTCACCCGGTGCGAGACCACGTCGTGCATCTCGCGGGCGATCCGGGCGCGCTCCTGCATCCGGGCCTGCGCCTCCTTGAGGTGCTGCTCGCGCTCCAGGCGCTCCGCCCGCTCCCGCAGGTTCACCAGCAGACTCTGCTTGGCGCCCCGGTACATGCCGAGCAGCACGGGGGCCACGACCATGGAGACCAGCAGGAACATCGCCAGAAGGAACACCATCGACGCGTCCGCGAGGAACGACCAGGCGAGGAGCACGGCCGCGGCCGCCCCGGAGATCACCAGCAGCTGGCGGCGGGAGCGCCCGTACTTGGCCACCGTGTACAGACCGACCGGCAGGGCGCTGAGGGGCGGCAGGACCAGCGGCAGCAGCACGATGGACGCCACGGCGACGGCCGCGGGGTAGCGGCGACGCAGGACGACGGTCAGGCCGCCCAGGACCGCGAGGGCGGCGACCACCGGCGCCGGGAGCCCCAGCGGGTTGCCCCCGACGGCGCTGACGAGGATGACCGCCGGGTTGACCAGGGGAAACAGCACCACCAGCGACACGTCGAACAGCATCGCCCGCCGGGTCTCCCACCAGCCCGGGTGCCGGCCCAGCGGGCGGAGCCCGGCGAGCACGGGCAGCACGACGGCGGCCAGCGCCACCACGAGCAGCAGCACCCCCTGGTACGAGGCGGAGAGTCCGTGACGAGGGGCGAGGCGGTGCAGGTGCACCAGGGCGACGGCGAGGACGGTGGCCAGCCCGAGGGACGCGGCCACCACCACGGTGCGGATCCGCCGGACCGGACCGGCATGGCGGGCGAGTGAGTAGTAGGCGACGGAGAGCGTCAGCACGGACCCCGTGCCCAGCAGCAGTCCGCCGGTCACGGCGGCGGCGACCGCGACCGGGAAGCGGCGCCGGAACAGCAGCAGCATCGCCACCGCGGCCGTCAGCCAGCCGGACAGGGACGGCGACAGCGGGCTGTAGATCTCACCCGGCGCGAAGGCCGTCCGGATCTCGGGGTCCGCCAGGGCACAGCCCAGCGCGAGCACCACGTCGACCACCACGGCGAACCACGGCCGCCTCCGGAACAGCGTCCGCACCCGGCTCCGCAGGTCGTCCCGTGCGGAGGCCGCCGCCGAATGCACGGAATGGTCGGGCGACTTCTCCGTGCTTTCGGTGGACGGTGCGGAGCTTTGTTCAAGGGTCATGGGAAAAACCAGACGGACGGCGGAAGTGTCCGCAGATTCTAGGGCAGTTCCGTCCGGTCCGGCAGTCGGACTTTTCCATGGCGCGATGTGACACGGTAATGACTTTGCGTTATCGCACACGGGTCTGCGGCATTACCGCCGCTCCTCGCCATTTCGCTGCGGAGGCATCGGACAGGCAGCGGAGAGGCAGCGGAGAGACCGCCGCGAGGGCCGCCGCGGTGGAGGGCCGCGAGAATCCCTGTCCCCGGCATCTCATTCGTCCCGGACATCGAGAATCCGGGCTCGCCGATGCAACGAGTCGGCGCACTTCATTTCCCGTAGGACGCTTTTTGGATTCAGCGGGTTCCCGATGCCGGATTCCTGTGCGGACTATCCGCCGCACAAGGACATCCTCGCGTATCTGCGAACGTTCGCCGAGGCGTGCGGGCTGACCGAGCGGGGGAGTTGAGGGGCGAGTTCCGGCACACGGTCAGCTATCGCTGCGCGGACGAATCGAAGGGCCGGCGAGTGCTGATCGTCGGCGCCGGAAACTCCGGGTGCGATATCGCCTGTGACGCGGCGCGGAGCGCCGACCACGCGGTCATCGACATGCGCCGCGGCTACGACGGCGGCGAGGGGGAGGAGCCGGGGGCCGGGCGGGGTCTTCCCCCCGCGTCGTCGATATGCCTAGTTTCCCCTCGGAGATCGTCATGCCCGGACGGCACCGGCCGGGTTCCCGCACCCTCTGGAGGACAGCACCGTGGACAGCAGCGCCCGGAACCCCGGACAGACCGCGAACTCCGCAGCGTTCCCGCGCCAGTTCGCGCGCACCCGCCGCTTCTCCCTCGGCGTGCCCCGGCAGTTCACCGTCTCCGCCGACGGCTCCCGGGTCCTGTTCGTCCGCACCGGCTCGGGCACCGACCCCGTGGGGCGGCTGTGGCAGGAGGAGGACGGCAAGGAGCGGCTGCTGGCCGACCCCGCGCTCCTGGTGGGGAACGGCTGCGGGGAGGTCCCCGAGGAGGAGCGGCTGCGCCGGGAGCGCGCCCGGGAGCGTGCAGCGGGCGTGGTGTCCTACGCGGCGGACGGCGCGGCCCGCCTGGTGGCGTTCGCGCTGTCCGGAGCGCTGTGGGTGGTGCGCACCGACGGCGGCGCGCCGTTCTCCGTCCCCGCGGCGGGGCCGGTGGTCGACCCCCGCCCCTCCCCCGACGGCCGGCACGTCGCCTATGTGAGCCGCCGCTGCCTGCACGTCGTCGATCTGGCCGGCACCGACCGGCAGTTGGCCCGCGCCGAGGGCCCGGAGATCTCCTACGGGCTCGCCGAATACGTCGCCGCGGAGTCCATGCACCGGATGCGCGGCCACTGGTGGGCGCCGGACAGCAGCCGCCTCCTGGTGGCCAGGGTCGACACCGGCCCCGTGGAACGCCGCTACCTCTCCGACCCGGCCGACCCCACCAAGCCGCCGCGGGCCATTCCCTACCCGTCGGCGGGCACCCCCAACGCGGACGTGACCGTGCAGCTGCTCTCCCTGGACGGCGGGCGGACCGAGGTCCGGTGGGACCGCGCGGCCCACGAGTACCTCGTCGACGCCGGCTGGGACGCGCACGGACCGTTCCTCGCCGTCCAGAGCCGCGACCAGCGCGTCCTGCGCACGCTCGCGGTCGATCCGGCGACCGGGGCCACCGAGGTGCTGCACGAGCGGACCGACCCCGCCTGGGTGGAGCTCGTCCCCGGCACCCCCGCCCGTACCGCGTCGGGCGCCCTGGTGCTCCCCGAGGACGACGGCGACACCCGGTATCTGACCGTCGGCGGCCGGCGGGTCACCCCCGGGGGGATGCAGCTGTGCGAGGTCCTGGGGGTCGAGGGCGAGCAGGTGCTGTTCACGGCGAGCGAGGACCCGCTGGAGACCCATGTGTGGCGCCATGAACCGGGCCGCGGCATCCGGCGGCTGAGCCGGGGGCCGGGCAGATTCACCGGGGTGGGGCGGGGCGGCACGGTCGTCGTGTCCGGGTGGACGCCACGCGGCGACGAGGCGCGCGTCCTGCGGGCCGAGCCGGCGGACGGTGCCGGGCCGGACCAGGACACGCCGTACCGGGTCGTCCCCTCGCTCGCCGAGGAGCCGGCGGTCACCCCGCGGCCCCGCCATCTCGTCCTCGGCGCACGGCAGTTGCGCGGCGCGCTGTACCTGCCGTCCTGGCACGAGGAGGGCGCGGGGAAGCTGCCGGTACTGCTCGACCCGTACGGCGGGCCGGGAGTGCAGCAGGTGGGGCGCGCCCTGGAATGGCCCTCCTGTGTGTCGCAGTGGTTCGCCGAGCAGGGGTTCGCGGTGCTGGTCGTCGACGGCCGCGGCACCCCCAACCGGGGCCCCGCCTGGGAGAAGACCATCCACGGCGACCAGCTGACGCCTGCCCTGGAGGACCAGGCCGACGGGCTGCGGGCGGCCGCGGAGCAGTGCGGCGACCTGGACCTGGCGCGGGTGGGGATCCGCGGCTGGTCGTTCGGCGGGTTCCTGGCCGCGGGCGCGGTGCTGCACCGCCCCGAGGTCTTCCATGCGGCGGTGGCCGGTGCGCCGCCCACCGACATGCGGCTGTACGACACCCACTGGAAGGAGCGGTTCCTGGGCCACCCCGAGGAGCGGCCGGAGAACTACGCGCGCTGCTCCCTGATCGGCCACGGCCATCTGCTGAGCCGCCCGCTGCTGCTGGTCCACGGGCTCGCGGACGACAATGTGGCGGCCGCGCACACCCTGCGCTTCTCGGCGGAGCTGCTCGCCGCGGGCCGGCCGCACAGCGTGCTGCCGCTGCCCGGCGCCACCCATCTGCCCGCCGACGACGCGGTCAACGAGCAGCTGCTGCTCTTCCAGCGGGACTTCCTGCGGGAGGCGCTGGAGCGGCGCGCCCAGGAGGCCGAGGGGGACTGAGCCGCGTCCCCCGAACGGCCCTCGGCCGTTCGTGCCACCGCCGCCGCCCCCGTTGCACGCCGCCGTGCGCTTCGCCGTTTCCTGCCGTCTTTCGTACCTCCGCGAAAGGAACATGAGCGTGTTGAACACCCCGGGCCGCCGCTCCGTATGGACCCTGTGCAACGCCCATGGAGCAGAGCGCGCACCGAAGGCACCACCATGAACCGGAGGCACACCATGGCTCGACAGGCAGCGTCGGAGCGGACCGACACCCGAGAGGCGACGGACACGACGGCGGCGACGGCTGCGACGGAAGAGACCGGCACGGCACCGGCGGAGCGCGGGGCGGGGCGGCGGGCCGTGGTCGCGGCGGTCGGCGCGGCCGGGCTGACGGCGGCGCTCGCGGCCTGCGGCGGCAGCACGACGGACTCGGGCAGCGGCGACTCGAACGACGCGGCCGGCGAGCAGTCGGCCTCCGGGTCGAGCGGCGGGGGCAGCGGCAGCGGCGGGGCCGGCGGCACCGCGCTCGGCAAGACGTCAGAGATCCCCAAGGGCGGCGGCAAGATCTTCAAGGCCGAGAAAGTGGTCGTCACCCAGCCCCAGGACGGCGAGATCAAGGCGTTCTCCGCGATCTGCACACACGCCGGCTGCATCGTCGGCGAGGTCTCCGGCGGCACCATCAACTGCATGTGCCACGGCAGCAAGTTCGACATCAACGACGGCAGCGTGAAGAAGGGCCCCGCCACCAAGGCACTGGCACCCGCCAAGGTGGACGTCAAGGGCGGCTCGGTCACCCTCGGCTGACGGCGCGGCCACCCAGCCGCCCGCCGGGGCCGCGCCTCCGGCGGGCGGGTGTCCGCGGCCGTCGCACCCCCCTAGGATCCAACGGTGACGCAGGATCCAACCCTGACGCAGAGCGCGACTCTGGCCGGGGCCTTCGACGAGCTGGCCGGCGGCTACGACCACGGGCACCACGAGGACATCGCGCGGGCCCTGATCGCGTGGGTGTCCCCTGGCGAGGCCGACGCGGTCGCCGACGTGGCGTGCGGTGCGGGAGCCGTCGCCCGGCACCTCGCGCGCGGCCGGCCCGGCACCGCCCCGCCCGTCCTGGCCGTCGACCTGTCCCCCGGGATGATCGAGGTGGGCCGGGCCCGCGCCGCGGGGCTGACGCAGGAGACGGCGATCGACTGGCGGATCGCCGACGCGGTCCCGCTGCCGGTCGCCGACCACTCCCTCGATGTCGTGTTCTGCGCGTCCTCGCTGCACTTCCTGGGGCGCCGGGCGCTGGCCGACTGGCGGCGCGCCCTGCGTCCGGGCGGCCGGGTGGGCTTCACGCTGCCCCTGGCCACGCACTTCCGGCCGTCCGCACGCTTCTCGGGGCACCTCGCCGCCGACGTGCCGCTGCCGCACACCGCGCAGGAGGCCAGCCGCTGGGCGACGGCGTGCGGATTCACCGGGGCCGCTTCCCGCGTCCAGGTCCTCGGTACGCGGCGCGTGGTGCTGACCTCGGCGAGCCGGGACGGCCGGTAGTCGCGTACGTCCACGGGCGGCCGCCGTCCGCTCAGGGGGCCCGGCGGAAGGTCGCGAGGCGGCGCCGGGGGCGGGCCGGGCGGTCCAGATAGCTCGTCCGGCCGGCGTCCCGGGAGCGCCGCAGCGGATCCCGCACCGCCCGCACCAACAGTCCGGCCGGGGTGACCACCGCGAAGTACAGCACCACCGGGCCCAGCCGCCGCAGCCGCTCAGTCCATCGGTATCGCGGCACGCCAGTCGCCCTCCTCCCGCCACTCGGGCTGGTCCCGCTTGTCCAGCAGGAAGTCGCCGAGGACCAGCAGATCGATCCGGGTGCGCATGAAGCAGGCGTACGCCTCCGCGGCATCGCGCACGATCGGCTCGCCGCGGACGTTGAACGAGGTGTTCACCAGCACCGGGCAGCCCGTGCGGTCCCCGAAGGCGGTGAGCAGCGCGTGGAACCGCGGGTGGTCCGCGGCGGACACGGTCTGCACGCGGGCCGAGCCGTCGACATGGGTGACCGCCGGGATCGTCGAGCGCGGCACCCGCAGCAGATCCGGGCCCGTCACCCCGTCCGCCACGGCCCCGCACTCCCGCCGCTGTGCCGCGGCGACCTGCGCGGTCAGCAGCATGTACGGGCTCTCCTGCGCCAGGTCGAACCAGTCCTTGGCGTCCTCGGCGCGCACCGCGGGCGCGAACGGGCGGAAGGACTCGCGGAACTTCGTCTTGAGGTTGAGGGTCGACTGCATGGCGGGGTCGCGCGGATCCGCGAGGATCGAGCGGTTGCCCAGCGCCCGCGGTCCGAACTCCATCCGTCCCTGGAACCAGCCCACTACCCGCCCCCGCGCCAGCTCCGCCGCGACCCGCTCCACCAAGTCCCGCTCCGGCAGCCGCACGGCGGGGTAGCCGCCACGGGTCAGGAACTCCGCGGTCGCCCGGTCCGAGCAGGCGGGGCCGAGCAGCGCGCCCGCCATCGCGTCCGTGCCGCGCTCCAGATGGGGGCGGGGTGCTCCCCGGCGGTGCGACTCGGCCAGCGCCGCGCCGAGCGCCCCGCCCGCGTCGCCGGCCGCCGGCTGCACCCACAGCTCGTCGCAGACCCCGTCGGCCAGGATCCGGCCGTTGGCCACGCAGTTGAGCGCCACCCCGCCGGCCAGGCACAGCCGCCGCTCCCCGGTGCGTCGCAGCACGGTCCGGGCCAGCCGCAGCATCACCTCCTCGGTCACCTGCTGCACGGAGGCCGCGAGGTCGAACTCCCGCTCGGTGAGCGGGCCTTCCGGCGTCCGGCGCGGCCCGTCGAACAGCTCCTCGAAGGCCCGGCCGACCATGGTCTGCCCGTACTGGAAGGTGAAGTGCCGCAGATCCAGGCGGAACGAGCCGTCCGGCTTGATGTCGATCAGCCGCTCCCGGATGAGCGGCGCGTAGCGCGGCGTCCCGTAGGGCGCCAGGCCCATCAGCTTGTACTCGCCGGAGTCGACCTTGAAGCCGCAGAAGTACGTGAACGCCGAGTAGAGCATGCCGAGCGAGTGCGGGAAGCGCAGTTCCGCGAGCGGCACCAGCTCGGTGCCCCGGCCGTGCCACAGCGTCGTCGTCGCCCACTCCCCCACACCGTCGACGCACAGCACCGCGGCCGACGGGTACGGGCTCGGGAAGAACGCCGACGCGGCGTGCGAGGCGTGGTGGCGGTGCGCGACCACCGGGGGCAGCGGCTGTCCGGGGGCCAGGGCGCGCAGCCGGTCGCGGACGTCGTCCAGGGCCCGCCGCTTCCAGCCGGCCCACTGCGGGAACGCCCGGCGGAACACCGGCAGGCCGTGCGGGGCGGTGGCCAGCCAGGTCGCCAGCACGCGGCGGAACTTCAGGGCAGGGTCCTCGTAGAAGGCCACAGCCGCCAGCTCGTCCAGGCGCAGCCCGGCCTCGCGCAGGCAGCAGGCGACGGCGCGCGCGGGGAAGCCGGGGTCGTGGCGGCGCCGGGTGAACCGCTCCTCCTGCGCCGCCGCGAGCGGGGTGCCGCCGGCCACCACGGCGGCCGCGCTGTCGTGGTAGTAGGCCGAGATGCCCAGGACCGGGCGGTCCGGCCCGCCGGGGCTCCGGCGGCCGTCGCGCGCACCGCCCCCGCCGGCCCCGCTGTCCGACCTCGCCATGTCAGAACAGGGGGTAGACGGAGGCGTCGTCCTCGGGCTGCGGCCGCAGCGGGGACGGCTGCGCGGGCGGGTCGGCGGGCCGGTCCGCCGGGGCGTCGGGGGCGGGCCGCGGGCGGCCCCCGCGCCGCAGCCAGGAGGCGAGGCGGCCGACCGCCGACGCGGGCTCGGCGTTGCTGTCGTCGGGCACGGCGGGGCTCCTCACGCCAGGTCCAGGCGGTCCGCCAGCTGCCGGGCCACCAGGTCGTATCCCAGATCCGTGCAGTGCACACGGTCGATGAACAGCCAGTCCGCCGGCTTCGCGGCCTCGGCCAGCGCCACGTTCAGGTCCAGGAACGGCACATCGAGTGCGGCGCATCCGGCGGCCAGCCGGTCCGCGTAGGCGCGGCCCACCGCCATGGTCGAGATGTCGTGGTGGAACCGGCGGAAGTTGGACACCTCGTCCAGCTCCTCGAAGAGCTGCTGCTCGCGGGGCAGCGGCTCCTCGCGCACCCAGGGCGCCAGCGGCTGGAGCGCGAAGGACAGCCGGGCGCCCAGGCCGTCCGCCAGCAGCTTCCAGGCGCCCAGATGGCGGATCGTCAGCTCGGTGGCGTGCGCGACCCGCCGGTCCGGCGGCGGTACGACGTCGGGGGCGGGCCCGCAGTCGAAGAAGGCGCCATGCCGGCCCTGCTTCTCCTCGGGCAGCCGGCTGAGCACCAGATTGTTGACCCCGGAGAGCAGCACGATGTCCTCGACCGGCGGGAGTTCGTGCTGGAAGAGGGTGAACAGCAGGAGTTCCTGGGCCGAGTTGTGGCTCTGCCCGGAGATGTTCAGCCAGGGCAGCCGGGGCGCGTGGGCGTTCCACAGCCGCGCGGGGATGGTGGCCGCGTCACCGGTGGCGCCCACGCCGAAGACCGCGGAGCTGCCGGCGAGCACCCGCACCGGGCCGTCGGGGCGGTCGTCGCCGACCGTGGCCCGGAGCCCGCCGGGGCCCGGGGTGACCCGGAAGCCGTGCCGGTCGGTGGTGTGGACGGGGCTCTTCTCGTTGCCGTACTGGAAGTACCCCAGGTAGGGCTGGTCCTCCAGGACGAAGGTGTAGTGCTCCATGTGCGGGGTGAACTCGGCGCGGGGTGAGGTCATCGCGAAGGGGCTCCCGTCGGTGCGCGGTGCGTGGCGGTGATGCCGTGATCGGTGCCCGGCCGCCCCGCCCGTGCGCGGTGGGTGCGCCGGGCAGGGCGGGTGCGGGGTGGGCCGCCCGCGCTCAGCGGGCCGGGGTCGGGGGCGGCGGTTCGGGCAGGGAGCCGGGGCGGTCCTCGCGGATCAGGTCGGCGTTGATGGCCATGCCCGCCAGGCCTCCGCTGGCGGCGGCCATCGCGGCCTGCTGCATGTTCCGGCCGAGGTCGCCGGCCACGTAGAGCCGGGGCAGGCTGGTGCGGCCGCGGTCGTCGGTCTGCACGGACTCCAGGTCCGGCGCCTGGAGCCAGGGCCGCAGCGGGTCCACCCGGGGCTCCATGTCCAGGTGCAGGAAGAGCGCCCCGTAGCTCTCGGACCGGCCGTCCTCGAAGACGACCTCGACGCCCTCGGGGTGCGGCTTCACCTCGCTGACCCCGTCGGCGACGACGGGCACCCCGGCCGCGGTGAGCCGGTCCTGCTCGTCGCCCGGCAGCTCGCGCCGGTCGGTGAGGTAGCTGATGCGGTCGGACCACACCGTGAGGGTCGCGGCCAGGCACTCGCTCGCCACCACCCCTCCGTACACGGCGAAGCTGCGGTCGCGCACCTCCCAGGCGTGGCAGTACGGGCATTCCAGGACAGTGGTGCCCCACAGGTCCGCCAGGCCCGGGACCGGCGGCAGCACCGAGCGCACCCCGGCCGCGTAGAGCAGGGTGCGGGCCCGGACGGTGCCGGACTCCTTGGTGGTGACCACCACGTGGTCGCCGTCGGGCTCCGCCGAGAGCACCTCGTCGTCCCGGAACGTCACGTCGTACGCGGCGAGCTGGGCGCGGGAGCGCTCCCGGAAGTCCGCGATGTCCGCGCCGTCGTTGGTGAGGACGTTGTGCATGACGCCGGCCGCCATGTTGCGGGCGTCGCCCGAGTCGACGAGCAGCACCCGGCGCCGTGAACGGCCCAGGTACAGCGCCCCGTTGAGGCCGGCCGGGCCGCCTCCGACGATCACCGTGTCATAGAGCTGTGTAGCCAATGGTCACCCCTTGTCGAGAAGGTCGGTGTGCGCAGGCGGATCGGAGGGCGGCGGTGGCGCGGAGGGCGCCGGGAGCGCGCCAGGGGGCGCGGCGGGGGCCTCGCGCACGGGCGCGAGCAGCAGCAGCGCGCCCACGGCCAGGACGCTGCCGCACACCACGAACACGGCGGGCACGGACAGGGCCTCGGCGAGCAGTCCGCCGAGCGTCGCGCCGACCGGCATCGTGCCCCACGCGCACAGCCGGGACACGCTCATCACCCGGCCCTGGAGGTCCTCCGGCGTGAGCCGCTGGCGCAGCGACATCACGGGGATGTTCCAGCCCATCATGAACACGCCGTTGGCGGCGAGCGCCAGCGCGGCCAGTACCGGGTGGCGGCCCAGGCCCAGCGCGGCGTACGCGGCTCCGGACGCGACCAGGGACCACCGGGCCAGCCGTACGGTGGGCAGCCGGTCGGCGGCCCGGGGCGCCAGCCAGCTGCCGGCGAAGGCGCCCAGCGACCCGACGGCGAGCAGCAGTCCGTACCCGGTCGCGCTCAGCCCCAGCGTGCCCTCGCTCAGCAGCACCAGCATCGAGAAGGTCGCCGAGAACACCAGGCCGTACAGAGCGCTCGCGGCGAGCGTGAGCCGCAGGGTGCGGTGGCCGAGGACGAAGCCGAGCCCGTCGCGGATGTCGCGCAGCACCCCGCCGCGCGCCCGGTCCGGTGCCGCCTCGCGGGTGGTGCGGGCGAGCGGGGCGAGGCCGAGGAGCAGCAGCGCGGCCAGCGCGTACAGCACCCCGCCGGTGGCCAGCGCCGCGGCGGCGGTCAGGCCCACGAGCAGGCCCGCGACGGGCGGCCCGGCGGTCTCGTTGAGCACGATCTGCGCCGCCATCAGCCGCCCGTTGGCGCGCTCCAGGTGCCGCTCGTCGACCAGCCGCGGCAGCATCGCGGGCGCCGCGGTGTCGGCGAGGGTCTCGGCGATGCCCAGCAGGAACGCCAGCGCGTACAGCAGGCCCAGCGGGCGGTTGCCGGTGAGCACCAGGGCCGCGCCGAGCAGCGCGGCGCCGCGGACCAGGTTGCTGCCCAGCACGATCCGGCGCCGGTCCACCCGGTCCACGAGGACGCCGGCGGGCAGCGCGAACAGCAGCCAGGGCAGCATGTTGACGGTGGTCAGCCCGGCGACCACCGCCGGGTCGGGGTGGTGCGCGACCACCAGCAGCGGCAGCAGCGTGCGGGTGATGCCGTCGCCCGCGTTGGAGGCGGCCGTCGAGGCCCACAGCCAGCGGAACGGGCGGCCCAGGTCCGCCCGGACGGCCGGGCGGGCCCCGGAGGGGGCGGTGCTAGCCAACAATGCTCCCCTCGTGCCATGCGCGCAGGCCCAGCAGGCGCTCGCCCAGCGGGGTCAGCGTCGCCGGTCCGTACAGCTCGGCCTCGTCCTTGCGCACCCCGCCCTGCGGCGGATGCGGCGGGATCCGGTCCCGCCAGAACCGCACCCGGGCCTCGCACAGACCGGCGTCGTCCTCCCAGGCGGGCGCCATGGTCAGGTACTGGGCCATGCGCACCCGGGCCTCGGAGACGTTGGGGTGCACCCCGTGCGGCAGCAGGCTGTTGAAGATGATGAGGTCGCCGGGCGCGACGCTCGGCGTGGTGATCCGGTAGCCGGTGATGTCCGGGGTGAACGGGTCGCGGTCGGCCGGTTGGCCGCTCACCCACTTCTCCCAGTCGGTGAAGATCTCCGGCACGCACTGGAAGCCGCCGATCTCCTCGTCGCCGTGGGTCAGCGAGAGCACCGCCTGGCAGCTCACCTGCAGCGGGTCGGCGGAGGTGTCCACGTCCCAGTGGATGAACCCGTCGAAGGCGCGCGGCCCCCGGTTGGGCGGGTTGACGTTGGCGAAGTCAATGGTGACCCACAGGTCGGGGCGGTCCCAGATGTCGGCGAAGGCGCCGTGGACCCGCGGGGTCTGCCGGACGTCCCACTGGGCCTGGTGGTTGTACATCTCGACCAGGCCGCTGTGGCCCGGCAGCCGGTCGTTGCCGGTGTGCGGCGTGGCCCAGGTCGAGGGGTCCTCGGGGTGCATGTCGAGGAAGGAGTACAGGCCCTCGGTGAGGGCGGTGACCGTCTCCGGCGCCACCGCCTGACGGACGATCACATAGCCTTGGGTGATCCACTGCTGCCGGTCCGCGGGGGACAGGACGCGCAGTGGTTCCGTCTTGTGGATGTCTCGCAGTGGAATGGCGGCCACGGGCACTCTCCAGGGACATGACGCCTGCACATGATCGGGTGGGACGGGCCGGCCCCGACATCGCCGTTTCGGCCAACCTCCGTCGGGTCGGCCGGACCGGGGTGCCGGGGGAATCGGATTGCGGGCATGGGGCAGGTACGGGGGTCACTCGACGATCAGGCGGCGTTCGGGCAGTACCACCGCGTCCAGGGCGGTATCGGTGAGCAACTCCAGTGCGTCGTCGAGGTGGTTGAGGAGGGGCCGGCCGCCGCCGTTGGCGCTGGTGTTGATGAGGACGGGCAGCTCCGTGCGGGCGGCGACCGCGTGGCACAGCCGGTGCAGCAGGGGCTGCGCGTCGGGCCGTACGGTCTGCAGGCGCGCCGTGCCGTCGATGTGCCGCGCCTCGGCGAGCCGCTCGGCCCGGTCGGGCCGTACCCGCACCGCGAACAGCATGGTCTCGGTGTGGTCCAGGGGGCCGGTGAAGTACTGGTCGGCCAGCTCCTCCGGGCAGATCGGCGCGACCGGCCGAAACCACTCCCGGTTCTTGATCGTCTGGGAGACGTAGCGGCGAGCGCCGCTCCAGTGGGCCGAGACCAGCAGCGAGCGGTGGCCCAGCGCCCGCGGTCCGGTCTCCAGACCGCCCTCCAGCCAGGCCACGCACCGCCGTTCGGCCAGCAGGTCGGCGACCGCCCGGACGAACTCCTCGTCGTCGGCCGGGCGACGCAGGGACAGCCCGAGGGCGCCCAGCCGCCGCCGCAGGCCGTCCGCCGCGGCCGCCTCGTCACCGTCGCTCTCCCCCGCCCCCAGGCCCTCCAGCGGCGGACCGGCGTAGGCGAGCGACGCCCAGCCCGAGCGGCCCAGCAGGGCCGGACGTTCGGCCGGTTCGGCGACGGCCAGCGCCGCGCCCAGCGCGATCCCCGAGTCGTCGCAGCAGGTCGGGATGGACACCCGGGTGAACTGGTCGCATTCGGCGAGGCGGCTGTTGGCGGTGATGTTGAGCGCGCAGCCGCCCGCGTAGCAGAGCGTCGCGTAGCTGGGGAAGCGCCGGCTGATACCAGTGACCAGCGAGGTCAGGTCCCCCTCGACGGCGGTCTGCAAGGTGGCCGCCAGATCCCGGCAGACGCGCTCGTCCGGGGAGGTGCCGACGGGGGTGCTCCGCCCGTCCGCGGTGCGGATCTCGTCGGGGAAGACCGAGCCGAAGGAGTGCACGACATCGTCGTCCGAGGAGTCCGCCAGGCCCGCGTCCAGATAGCCGCCGCTGTACGGGTCGTACTCCCACCAGGTGTCGGCGTAGCGCAGCGCGCTGCCGGTCAGCCGGTCCTCGTCGAGCTGCTCGTACAGATCCGGCGAGGCGCGCCGGGTGGACTGCGGGACGAGCATGGCGCGCAGGACCGGCAGCAGGGCGTCGTCGGTCTCCCCGGTGGCCGACAGCCCGAGCAGCTTGCCGGTGTCGAACTGGCTGCCGTGGACGCGCCGGGCGAGCGCCTCGTAGACCAGGCCGAAGCGCGGGCCGGTGCGGTTGGTGAAGGACATCACCGGGGTGAGCCGGTCGCCGTCGCCGAGGCAGACCATGCCGCACTCGGCGTAGTTGCCCGTCCCGTCCAGGGCCAGCACCAGGGCCTTGCGGGCCCCGGAGGTGTAGTACGCGAGGGCGGCGTGCGCGTAGTGGTGGCGCACCGCGGTCAGCGTGATGTCGCCGAACCCCTTGGCCAGCGGCCAGTCCACGGGCTTGAGCACGCGGGTGACCGCGTCGGCGAGGCCCGTGCCGCCGGTGGCCGTCCAGCGGGCGTCCTCGTTGACGAGTTCCACCAGAGCCGGCGGCAGCACCCGGCACACCGGCGTGTACCAGTCGGCCACCGCGATCCCGGTCACCGGGCCCGCCGCCCGCGCCCGCAGCTCCGCCAGCCAGGCGGCGGCGGCCGGTGGGAAGTCGCCGTTGCCGCCGCACACATGGCGCAGCCCCAGGCGGCGCTCGGCCTCGATGACGCGGTAGCCGCCCGCCTCGGTGAGCGCGGCACCCGCGTCGTGGCCGAAGTGCATCCCAATGATTGCCATGGAACCAGTCACCCTTCCTCGGCCCGGACCGGGGTCGTGGGGCCGGGTCGTGGATCGGCGGCCCGCCTCGCGCGGGGGCGGGCCGTGGTGGAGAGCGTCGGGGGCCGGCTCAGGACAGCGTGGCGAGGCTCTGGGCGTGATGGCGCTCCAGGAGGCCCTGCACCACCTCGCGCATGTAGGCGCAGTAGCCGGGCGACATCACCTGGATCGAGCCGTTCTCCTCCTCCAGCGCTCCGGCGGAGCCGCCCGAGCAGGTGCCCTGGAGCTCGCAGCCCTGGCAGCCGGGGCCGTTGGTGTAGGCCCGCATGCCGTAGTCCTGGTAGGCGGGCGAGGAGAAGATGCCGCGCCAGTCGTCGATGGTGCCCAGCTTGCGGGCGGTTGCCTTGCAGGCGAAGACGCTGCCGTTGGGCTCGATGGAGAGCTGGCGGCCCACCGCCGGGCAGGTCTTGTAGTCGGCCTGCTCGGCCCACTTGGCCTCATCGATGATCATCTGGAAGGTCTGGTACCAGTAGCCGCTGAGCTGCACGCCGCGCGCCCGCCCGTAGTCGACGGCGGCCAGCAGCCGCTGCGCCACGTCGTGCGGGCTGTGCTTCTGGAAGAACTCCTTGGCCTGGAAGGACACGATGACGTCCAGGCTGTCCAGACCGGCCTCGGCGACGAAGTCGATGAGCGGGGTGCCCCACTTGTCCCAGGTGAACTGGGAGAGCACCGAGGTGATGCTGACCGGGACGCCCGCGGCCTTCATGTCGAGGATCGCCTTGCGGACCACCTCCCACGAGGTGCGCTGCTGCTGCCCGCCGCGGAACTCGCCGGTCTCCGGGACCAGGTAGTCGATGGAGACGGTGGTGTCGACGCGGTGCCTGGCGAGCGCGGCCAGCAGTTCGTCGTCGATGCGCGAGCCGTTGCTGGTCAGGTCGTAGGAGAGGGTGACCCCGTCGTAGCGGTCGCCGAAGGTGCGCAGCACGTGCAGGATGGTGCCGCGCGCCAGGGTGGGCTCGCCGCCGAAGAACGACACCGTCAGATGCCCGCCGCCGTTGGCCTTGCGCAGCTCGATGGCCTCCTTGACGGTCTTCTCGGCCACCTCGTGCGACATGTGCATCGAGGGGTTGCGGGCCTCGTCCGCGCCGTGGTTCCAGTCGCCCTTGGCGAACGTGGGGCCCGAGTCCTGGCGGGTGGGGCCGGTGACCTCGCGCGAGCGGCGCAGTTCGACCAGCACCGGCCCGGGCTTCACCGACTCACCGGAGGTGTTGCGCTCCTCGACGCCGCCGTCGAAGTTGTACGCGAAGCAGCCCTGGCAGGAGAAGTTGCAGGCGTTGGTGAGCACGAGCTGGATGGAGGAGTGGAACACCCCGCTCCCCAGGGCGCTCCGCCGGCTCTCCAGCAGGCCGTCGATCTCCGCGGCCTCGTCGTGGCCCGCCTCGACGAGGAACCGGGCCGCGACGAGGTCGCGCAGCGCGTCGTCGTCCGCCCGCTCCCGCAGCCGGTCCCAACTGACGCCCTGGGAGGCGTCCTTGAGAAGTTCGACGATGTCCCGGTCGATCAGCCGAGCATTTCCGAAGAGCGCGTGAAAAGCTATGGTCCGCTCGTCGTCCTCATAGGAATCGAGGCGGCCTCCGAACGACGTGAAATCCCGGTTGCCCGCGGCACGCAGGGTACGGACGTAGCGCGAGGACTGGTACATCGAATTCTGCATGGCTGAAGACTTCTCCCTGCGTCGCACGACTTCCGACGCGATACGGCACGGCCCTGGTGCGGCGTTCGGCACGGCGTCGGTGAAAAGGGCCCCGGGTGCGGAGCCGTGGGACGCGGACCGGCCCCGGCCCTCGGCCCGGCCCGCGCGACTCCGGGGCCCGGCCGGTGGGCGGGGCCCCGGGAACCTCAGCCCTTACTGGGCCGATGCACACTCGTTCCGCTGCTCGGCGGGGGCCGGGACGGCCTCCGCCTGCTTGTGGGCGGGCGTGATGGTCGGGGCGTTGCCCTTGTCCGGCGAGACGAACGCACACGGACGGGACGACGCGGTGACCGCGGGGCGAGCAACCTTCTTGACTTCGGCCATATGGCCTCCTCAGTAGGTGCGAAACAACGCGTTCCACTGAAGCAGAAGAAAACACCACGCAATAGGTCTGCTACCGGACACGGTGAGAAAAGCGCAGAACTCCGGGGCGCACAAATGGGAATTGATCCTTCACCATTCTCCGCAGGCCACTCCAGCTGCCCCTTTACCGGCGCACCCCCGCGCGATCCGCCGCTTTCCGATCACCGCCGAACGCCTTTCACCTGCCCCCGCGCGAGGCGAATTCCGGCCAGGAGCGCGGTGGCGCGGAGCCGAACGCGACGGGCACGACGCGCACGACCCGGCGCGCGGCCGGCCGGTCCTCGGGGCGCGCAGGGCGTAGGGGGTTCCACATCGATGGCTCGACGCGGGCGGGCGGTGTCGGCCGGTGCTGATCCTGCCGCTGACGGGCCGGGGAGGAACCGGACGGCGACGCTCGCGACCTGCCGGGCGGCGCGGCTACCGCGGCGCCGAAGGCACCGGCGAGGCCCCGCGTTCACGTTCGGGTGCAGGCTGCGGGACCTTGTCCGGGGCGGGCGGTGGCGGCGGTTCGGGCTTGGGGTGGACAGGATCCTGGGGGCCGGGCGGCGGCTCGGGCGCATCGGGCTCCGTCGGCCGGCGCGGGCCGTCCGGCGCCGGACCGGTCGCCGCTCCGCTGTCGAGCGTGAGGTCGTTCATCCCTTGCCACCCCTTTCGCCACCCTGCCGCGTGCGCGACCACTCCAGGATCGCCGCATCTTCGTCGGACGGCTCGTTCAGCACCACCGGCTGAGCCATCACCACGTTCGGCCTCCTCTCCGTTGTCGTGGCAGATGCCGTCGCCGACACCGCTTCGGACGCCGTTCGGCTATGGCTGCGGGTGCCCCCTTCCCTGTGGGGTACACCTGAGCTGAGCTGCGTAGAAGCTGCCGCTACCGGAGCGCCCCTCAGCCCGCTTTCCCGGCGGCGGAGAAGTACGCGCGGGAGGCGGGCAGGAGGAGGACCACCGAGATCGCAGCGGTGAAGATGTCCGGGGCGTAGGAGGAAAGGATGCTCCAGTCGAGGGTGGCGAGCCCGTTCATGCTCATGTCGTTGAGCGCGAACAGCAGATAACCGGCGCCCACCACGATCATCGCCCACCGGGCCCCGTTGCGTCCCCGGCGCATCCACACGGCGCACAGCAGCCACGCCGCGGAGAGCACCGCAAGCACCGCGGCGGACAGGCACAGCTGAAGGATCGCGCCCGACAGCCCCGAGTGTTCCTCCAGTTGGCGAAAGCCGGTGGGAGGAATGACGAACACGTCCAACACCCAGCCGCCGAATTCGAGGAACACGGTTCCAAAGGCCGCCTTGAAGGCGATCTCCACCTCGTTCGGGGGCTGGATGCGGCCTGCCGTGGCGCGGATCATTCTCTCCCTCTCGCGGAGGTGCGGGGGCGGGGTCCTCTTGCGAGCCCCTACGGAGACCTACGGTCCCTACGGGCCATTACGGTCGGTAGCCAAGACGGTGGGCATCGGCTCCGGGTTCCACCGGTCGCCGCGCGGCCCGTACGGAGCGCCCGCGGGAGATCCCGTAAGGGCACCCGTACGACTCGCGCCTGAGTGATGCCTCATCAGAGGCGTGTCCACACATGGTGATTGGTCCGTGTGGCGCCTCGCCCCCGGCCCCGACCAGCACCGGCCCGCTCGATTCGGTCCGGCGCCCCGACCCCCCGCCCGCGCCCCGCCGCGATCGGTCAGAACTGCAGCGCGTCGGCCGCCGAGTCCTGCCAGTAGGTGACCGAGGCGTTGTCGTCCTTGTACGTACCCGTGGGCAGGCTGAGGGTCACCGGCGCACCGGTCGAACCGGAACCGCTGCGCGGCGCGAAGTACACCGTCAGCTTCCGGGCGGTGCGGCCGTGTTCACCGCCGGCCGCGCTGCTGAGCAGGACGCCCGCGTACGCCGACCGGCCCGGGGCGAGCGTCGCCACGGCCTGCGGCTTGCTGTCCTGGTTGACCTGCGTGGCGGACTGGTCCCCGTCGAACCGCAGGGCCGGTGCGAAGTAGGCGTTGCAGGCGCGGGAGCCCTTGTTGGTGATCGTCAGCAGCAGGTGGTTGATGGGGCGCGGCACCTTGGTGATCACGGCGGTCACGTTGTCCCCCGTACAGGCATCGGACGAACCGGAACCCTTGCCGGGAGCCTTCCCCGCGGCCGGGCTCTTCGCCAGGGCGGAGTTCTTCCCCGCACTGGGGGCCGAATCGGTGCCGCTGTCATTGCCAGTGCCAGTGCCGGTGCCGGTGCCGTTGTCCCCCGGGCGCGCCGTGGCTCCTTCGGCGACGGCCTGCCCCGGTGAGCGGGCGTCCGACGACGAGCCGTCACAGGCACTCAGGGACAGCGCGGCCAGGGCGGCGGCGGTCGCGGCGACGGCGGTACGGGGGCGGATACGGATGCGGAACATGATCTGCGTTCCCTTCCCTTCACTTGTGGAGATGTCGTGATGGTTGTGGTGCTGCGTGTGACGTACGGAGGGCTGGGTCCGTGTGGCTGGGGGGATGGGTTTGTACGTGCGGGGGCGACGGTCCCTACCGGAGAGGTCTCAGTTTCCGTCGAGCAGTGAAATGACGATCGCAACGCAGGCGATCAGCACAGCGAGGGCGACAACATCGCTGAGACTCGGGCGGGTTCGCATGGCTCTTCCGTCTCGACGGCACTGGACACAGCCTGCGAGACGGTCACCGTCGCGCCAACCGATCCTGGATAATGAGAGAAGCTGGAACGCCGATAAGGGCCTTGACCAGGGGAATTGACCCTTCCCTGGAACGGCTTCCTGGAACGGCGGAATGAACAGGGGGATCAGGTGGCCTCAGAAGCCGAAGGATTCGCGCACCTGCTGCGCCGACTCAAGGAGCGCTCCGGGCGCAGCTACGGCGCCCTCGCCGGGCAGTTGCACATGAGCGTGTCCACGTTGCATCGCTACTGCAACGGCGACGCCGTACCGGTGGACTTCGGCCCCGCCGAACGCCTGGCAAGACTGTGCGGGGCGAACCGCGAGGAAATGGTGGAGCTGCACCGCCAGTGGATCGTCGCGGACGAGGGGCGCCGCCGCGGACGCGCGACATCCGCCGCGGCGGCGGCAACGGCAGCGACACCCACGGGACCACCGTCGCGCGGCGCCGGGTCGGGCACACCGGCGGGCACACCGGCGGGCGCACCCGCACGCTCCGGAACGTCGGCATCCGCCGCGCCGGAGCCGAACTCCCCGCAGGCGGAGGGCTCGTCGGATGGCCCGGACGACGCGGACGACGCGGGCGCTCCGACCCCCGTCACCCCCGCCACCGCCGAGACCGTCACCACCCCCGGCCCCCCAGAGCCGCCCCGTTCAGCCACCTGCACCACCCCGAACACCGAAAGAGACACCGAGACCGCCACCACCGCCGCCGCACCCACCGGCAGACGCCTCCGCTTCGCCCTCGCCGCCCTCGCCCTGGTCTGCCTCTCCGTACCTGCGGCCATGGCCCTCGAAGGAGGAACGGTGAGCAGCAGCGGCAGGGGCTCGCGTACCGCCGCGGACTCTCCATCCGCCGACGGCCATCCCACCGCGACCGCCAAGGCGGGCCCTGCGCCCGGCCCTTCCGCCTCGAAGCACTCCCCCGCCCACGGCGACAAGCACAAGCCGGACTCCGCCGCGTCGGCCCGCCCGGAAGTCTCCGACGCGAGCCGTCCCTCCACGGGAGACGACGAGGTAGGGAAGGGCGGCGGCGCCGCGCCGCACATCGGCGTCAGCTCGTACAACTGGGACGGGCCCTGCGGCGTCGACTACCTGCTGCAGCAGGAACCGGAGCGCGTCCCGCCGCCCCCCGCGCCGCAGGACAGCCGCGGCTGGGCACGCGCCCTGGGCGGCGTCGACGGCGGCAGTCTGCCGCTCCAGCTCACGGCGACCGGCGCCTCGGACGAGGCCGTCGTCCTCACCTCGCTGCACGTCCGGGTGGTGAGCACGGATGCCGCGCTCCCCTGGACCGCCTATTCGATGGGCGACGGCTGCGGCGGCGGAGTCACCCCGCGCAGCTTCGACATCGACCTGGACAACGCACGGCCGACGGCGACCCCGGTGGCCGGCCGGGACGGCGATGTCAAGGTCCCCGCGAAGAACTTCCCGTTCAAGGTGTCCACCCACGATCCGCAGGTCCTCAACCTGACCGTGCACACCGAGGGCCACGACGTCAGCTGGTATCTGGAGGTCGGCTGGAGCAGCGGCAGCCGGCAGGGAACCGTGCGTGTCGACGACGGCGGAAAGCCCTTCCGCACCAGCGCCATCACCGGCCACGAGCAGCTCACCTACTGGGCGACCAAGCACAAGTGGGTGCCCAAGTAGGCGGCACGAGTCGTGGCGGCACCGCTGCCCCTGCCAGGGCGGCGCCCGGACGGTCAGGCCCTGCCGACGAGTGACCGCGCCGCCGGGGACTCCCACCTGATCTCGCCTTCGTGCCGGTGCCCGGTAGGGGCCAGGCCGGCCGCGGCGGCAACGGCGGCGGACGCGTGATGATCCGGATGAATGTGGGCACGGATCACCCGCACCCCCTGCTCCCGCAGCCCGCGGACCAGCCCTCGTGCCGCCTCGGTGGCAATACCGCGCCCTTGCCACGCGGACCCGACCACCCAGGCGACCTCGGCCACCTCACCGCACGCCTGGGCAGTGACCGTTGCCTGCACCGTCCCGGCCAGGCGCTGCTCCGCGCGGACCCGGATCACCCAGTTCCACCACGTCTGCGAGGGGTCGGGCGAGCCGGCCACCAGGCGTGCGTACCGTGAGCGCAACGCCGGTGCGGCGTGCGGAACACCCCCGATGAACGCGTGAAGAGCCGGATCGGAGAGCACCTCGGCCATCTCGTCCGCGTGCTCCACGGCGAGCGGCACGAGGCGCAGCCTCCCGGTCTCGATGGCCCGGGCCTGCATGGCGTCCACGCGGTCTCCTGTCCCCCTCCCGCCCCACTGCTCCTGCTTCCGCTTCTGCTGACGGCGCCCCGAAGTGTCCCGCTCAGCGGTCGCGGCGCGGTAGTCGCCAGCTGGTCAGGACATCCTCCGTGGTGGTGACGGTGGCGACCAGGGAGAGGGTGTTGCGGAGCATCACGGCGGTGTATTCGGCGGGCACCCCGGCGATGGCATCCCCGGGGACCACGGCCGTGTAGCCGAGGTTGACCGCGTCGAACACGGCATTGGGGATCGCCACATTCGCCGACACCCCGGTGACGACGAGCGTGCGGCACCCGGCATTGCGCAGCAGCGCGTCCACCTCCGTGCCGGCGATCGGCGAGAGGCCGTGCAGCCGGCGCACCACCAGGTCGTCCTCCGTCACGGGAATCGGATCGGCGACCCGTACCGCCGTGGATCCGGCGAGCTGCTGGACGGGCAGCCGCTCCGCCGCCCGGAAGAGGCGGGCGTTGCGGCTGGCGCCGCGGCCGTCGGGACGGCGTTCGGCGATCGCGTGCAGCACCTGGACGCCGGTGTCATGGGCGGCCGCCACCAGCCGGGCCACGTTGGCCAGCGCCCCCGACGCGCGGGCCGCCGCGGCCAGTTCGGGCAGGGCGCCGTCCGGGCCGACCACACCGCGCTGGCACTCGACGGTCAGCAGCACCGTCGAGGCCGGGTCCAGTTGCGCGGCGAGCCGCGCTGCGTCCGAAGGCATCGCATTCCCCTCTGGCGGATCCGGTTCCCCGACGGGCCCGTTCACGGCGGGTGAGAGTAGCGGGCATTGCGCACACCAGGAAGACCCCGCATGATTCCTGACACCCAGTCAGCCAATGGGGTGCAGGGTGCGGGGAAACGGGGCAGTGCCCCATGGGCGGGCACACGGCGGAGGGCGGGACGGATGGCCGGCACACAGCGGCGCGGGCGCCGGATCATGATGACGCGGGGCGAACTCGACGCGTTCCTCGGGGCGCAGCGCACCTGCCGGGTCGCGACGGTCGGCGGGGACGGCACACCGCACGTGGGGGCGCTGTGGTTCGTCTGGGACGGCACCGCGCTGTGGCTGTACTCGATCACGCGCAGCAAGCGATGGGCACAGCTGCGCAAGGACCCGCGGATCGCGGTGGTCGTCGACGACGGGCACGAGTACGGCGAGCTGCGCGGCGTGGAGCTGACCGGCCGGGTGGACTTCGTCGGGGAGGCCCCGCGCACCGGCGAGCACTGCCCTGAACTGGACGCCCCGGAGCGACTCTTCGCCGAGAAGTACTTCGGGATGTCCCGGATGCCGCACGACGGCAGACACGCGTGGCTGCGTCTGACGCCCGAGGCGGTGGCGTCATGGGACTTCGCCAAGATCCCGGGGGGAGCGTGACTGCCCCGGCGCGCGGGCCTCGGCGAGGCGCGAGCGCCGATGAGGTGCGGGTCCCGGCCAGGTGAGGGCCTCGGCCTGGTACGGGCCAGGTGGAAGCCCCGCCCGCCGAAGTTGATCTCCTTCCGCAGATCGCATTGTCAGTGGTCTCTGCGAGAGTGGTGTCCGTCAGCCCGATCCGTGCCGGCAGGGGTGCGGAGGCGGGACGGCCGGTCGTGACGGGCCGGGCGCCGACGAGGACGAAGGAGATCCGGTGAACGTGCTCTTCCCCGCGCTGCGCGATGCGTCGCCCGCCCCCGCGCTGCGGTTCGGCGACCGCGCGCTGAGCCATCAGCAGCTGGCGTCGGTCGCGGGCGCGCTCGCCGAACGGATCGCCGGCGAGACCCGTGTCGCGCTGTGGGCCACGCCGACCCTGGAGACCTCGGTCGGTGCGGTGGCCGCGCTGCTCGCGGGGGTGGCCGCGGTGCCGGTGAACCCGAAGATCGGCGAGAGCGAGCTGGCGCACATCGTGGCGGACAGCGCGCCCTCGCTCGTGCTGGCCGAGCCGGGCGCCGATCTGCCCGGGCCGCTCGCCGCGCTCCCCCGTGTCGACATCGAGGCCGCCGTGCCGCCCGCGGGAGTGGGGCCGGCTCCGCTGCCGGCCGAACCGGGCGACGAGGCACCGGCCTTGATCGTCTACACCTCCGGCACCACCGGGCCGCCCAAGGGCGTCGTCCTCCCCCGGCGCGCCCTCGCCCACACGCTGGACGCCCTGGAGGACGCCTGGCAGTGGACCGCCGACGACGTCCTGGTCCACGCCCTGCCGCTCTTCCATGTCCACGGCCTGATCCTCGGCATCCTCGGCCCGCTGCGCCGCGGCGGCAGCGTCCACCACCTGGGGCGCTTCAGCACCGAAGCGGTCGCCCGGGAGCTGTCCGCGGAGGGGACCATGCTGTTCGGCGTGCCGACGATGTACCACCGCCTGGCCGCCGAGGCCGGGCAGGATCCGGTGCTCGCCAAGGCGCTGGCCCGGGCCCGGCTGCTGGTCTCCGGCTCGGCCGCGCTGCCCCGGACCGATCATGAACGGATCACGGCCGCCTGCGGCCGTCGGGTGATCGAGCGCTACGGCATGACGGAGACGCTGATGAACACCAGCGTGCGGGCGGACGGCCCGGATGCCGTCGGCACCGTAGGGGTGCCCCTGCCGGGGGTCTACGTCCGCCTGGTCGACGACGCGGGCCAGGCCATCGAGGCGGACGACGCGGAGACCGTCGGCGAGATCCAGGTCCGCGGCCCGAACCTGTTCGTCGAGTACCTCAACCGCCCGGATGCCACCGCCGCGGCCTTCGACGGCGGATGGTTCCGCACCGGCGACATGGCGACCCGTGACGCCGCCGGGAACTACCGCATCGTGGGCCGCAAGGCGACCGACCTGATCAAGAGCGGCGGCTACAAGATCGGCGCGGGCGAGATCGAGAACGCGCTCCTGACGCACCCCGGGGTCGCCGAGGCCGCCGTCACGGGCGCCCCGGACGAGGATCTCGGCGAGCGGATCGTCGCCTGGATCGTGCCGCGCACCGGGCCGGACGCGGGGCCGACGCCCTCCGGCGAGGAGCTCGCCGAGCATGTCGCCCGCCAGCTGGCCCCGCACAAGCGCCCGCGCACCGTGCACTTCCTGGACGCCCTGCCACGCAATGACATGGGCAAGATCCTGAAGCGTGAGCTCCGTGTCTGACAACGGGCGCGGCGAGGCCGCGGAGCGCGCCGGCCCGGCCGCCGCGCCCCTGCCCTGCACACGACTGACGGCCCGGCAAGCCATCGCCGCGGTCTCGGAGGCGTACACCGAGCTGACCGATCCGGAGGGCCCCGGCTCACCGGCCACGGCCTCGCGCGCACCGGCCGCGGCGGCATTCCCGCCGGACGGCCCGCTCGGCTGGCGGGGCTACGACGAGATGCGGGCCCGCGCCCACGCCCGGACCGGCGAGCACGAGTCGGTGGTCACCGCCCTGGCCACGATGGGCGGCACGCAAGCGGTGGTGCTCTCCTTCGAGTTCCGCTATCTGGGCGGCTCCCTGGGCGAGCGCACCGGCGACCGCCTGGAGGCCGCCTACACCCTGGCACGCGAGCGCGGGCTGCCCGTCGTCTCGCTGATCGCCACGGGCGGCAGCCGGATGCAGGAGGGGATGCGCGCGCTGGCCCAACTCCAGCGGGTGGCAGCCCAGTCGGCACGCAACCGCGCCGCGGGCCTGCCGCAGATCGCCGTGCTGCGCGATCCGACGACCGGCGGCGGCTGGGCCACCCTGGGCGCGGCCGCCGATGTCATCCTCGCCCTCCCCGGGGCACAGGTAGGCTTCGCCGGCTCCCGGGTACGCCCCGCGGACGCCGACCCCTACGCATACTCCGCCGAGGGACAGCTGGCCTCCGGACACCTCGACGCCGTGGTCCCACCCGACCGGCTCCGCGCCACGCTCCAGCACTGGCTGCACCTGCTGTGCGGGGCAGGCGGGGCAGGCGGGGCAGCGGGGTCGGGCGAGTCACGCGCAGAAGATGCGTTGGCACCGGCGCCCTTGCCATCCGCGCGTGGCGTTCCGGGGCTGCCGGAGAGCGGGTGGGGTGCGGTGGCCCGCGCCCGCGAGCCCCGGCGGCCGCGCGCCGAGGCCTATCTGCGGGCCTATTTCGACGACCGCCAGGAGATCAGCGGCGACCGCTGCGGCGGTGTCGACCCCGGCATGCGGTGCGGATTCGGCCGCCAGCAGGGGCGCACGATCGCCTTCGCCGCGCAGTGCGGCACGGCCACCCGTCCGGCCGGATTCCGCACCGCCGCCCGCCTCATCCGGTTCGCCGACCGCCTGGGCATACCGGTCCTCACCCTCATCGACACCCCGGGAGCCGCCAATGACGCGGCGGCCGAGCGCGCCGGGGCCGGGGCGGCCATCGCCGACGCCTTCGCCGCACTGGCCACCGCCCGGGTGCCCGTCACGTCCCTGCTCATCGGGGAAGGCGGTTCGGGCGGCGCACTGGCGCTGGCCGCACCGGACCGGCTCTGGGCCACCCCGGACAGCTACTTCTCCGTGATCGCCCCGGAGCTGGCCGCGGCCATCCTCAAGCGCGACCCGGCACAGATCCATGAGACCGCCGACCAACTCCGCATCCGCCCACAGGATTTGCTCGACCTCGGCGTCATCCGCGGCATCGCCCCACCGGCCTGAAACCCCTGCGGCGGCCGGCGCCACTCCCGCCTCAGCAGCCCTCCACCCTCTTGCCGGCCACCCGGAGCGCCTCCACCGCGGCCCGGATCGACGGCCTGCGGTCGGCATCCGCGCGCCAGATGGCATAGACATGGCGGCGCATCGTATGGCGTACGGGCACCACGCTCACGCCCTCCGGCACCGGCCCGCGCCCGAGCCGCGGTGCCACCGCGATCCCCAGCCCCGCCGCGATCAGCGCGAGCTGGGTGTGATGCTCCTCGGCCATGTGCGCGATACGCGGCTCCACCCCCTTGCTCCGCAGCGTGAACATCAGCCAGTCGTGGCAGAACTCGCCCTGCGGCCAGGAGATCCACTCATCGTCCGCGAAGTCCTCCAGCTCCACGGACTGCCGCCCGGCCAGCGGATGGGTGGACGGCATCGCCACATCGGCCGGATCGTCCAGCAGCGGCGCCTTGGCCAGCCCCTCGGGCAGCGACAGCGGCCGGTTGTACCAGTCAAGGACGACCGCCAGATCGAGATCGCCGCGCACCACCCCGCGCACCGATTCGTCCGGCTCCATCTCCGTCAGCCGCGCACGCAGCTGGGGATGCTCGGTGGCCAGCGTGACGAGCGCGGCCGGGAAGACTCCCCGCGCCGCGGTGGGGAAGGCGCCGAGCCGCAGCTCGCCCACCGCCTGGCCGCGATGCGCCTCCAACTCGGCCTGCGCCAGCTCGACCTGGGAGAGGATGCGCGTGGCGTGGTCGGCGAGCAGCCGTCCGGCGTCGGTCAGCCGCACCCCGCGCCCGTTCTTCGCCAGCAGCGGCTGACCGGTCTCCCGCTCCAGCTTGGCGATCTGCTGGGAGACGGCCGAGGTCGTCACATGGAGTCCGTCAGCGGCCGCACTCACCGAGCCATGGCGGGCGACCGCACTCAGCGTCCGCAGGCGATCAAGGTTCAACATATAAGCGATGCTAAGCGATACCGGGCAAGAATTCTCGCTTGTGCTACGAAGTTGCACCCCCGATCGTGGACACCATGAGCACCACTCCCGGCGCACCCACCGCCTCCGCCACGCCTTCCACCGCCCAGCCCGGGTCCGCCGGGACCACCGCCGACCGGCACCCCACACCGACACCCACTCCGGCTCCGACTCCGACCGCGGTGCCCCGCAGCGCCGGATCCGTACCGGCCGCGAAGCCCGCCCGTCGGGCTCTCGGCTGGCCGGTCCGTTTCGCGGTGCTCTCGCTGATCTGGGGCTTCAGCTTCCTGTTCATCAAGGTGGGCACCCAGGGCTTCGCGCCGCTGCAAGTCACCCTGGGCCGGGTAGTGTTCGGCGCACTGGTGCTGCTGGCCATGCTCGCGCTCAGGCGTGAGCGGCTCCCCCGCTCCGGGCGCACCTGGGGCCATCTCGCCGTCGCCGCACTCTTCCTGAACGTGCTGCCGTTCTCCCTCTTCGCGTACTCCGAGCTGACCATCCCCTCCACCCTGGCCGGGATCTGCAACGCCACGTCCCCCCTCTGGGGCATGGCACTGTCGGTGGTCGCGCTCTCCGAGGACCGGCCCACCCGGCGCCGGGTCGCGGGGCTGGGCATCGGATTCCTGGGCGTGCTCACCGTGCTCGGCGCGTGGCAGGGCTTCGCCGGCACGGATCTAACCGGCACCGCGATGGCCCTGGGCGCCTCGCTCTGCTACCCCATCGGCTGGATCTACGTCCGCCGCACCCTGGCGGGCAGCGGGCAGTCCCACCTCGCGATGTCCAGCGCCCAGCTGCTGCTGGCCGGCGCCCAACTCGCCGTGCTGACACCGCTCTTCACGACCGCTCCGACCAGCCTCCCCCTCCTCCCGCTGCTCGCCGTCTTCGCGCTCGGCGCGCTGGGCACCGGCCTGGCTTTCCTCCTCCAGTACGGACTGGTCGACGAGGTCGGCCCCACCACCGCGCAGATGGTCACCTACTTCGTCCCCGTCATCGCCACCGCGGCCGGAGTACTGCTCCTGCACGAACACCTGAGCTGGAACACCCCGCTCGGCGCCCTCATCATCCTGGCCGGCGCCGCCCTAACCCAGAGCAAGCCCCGCACCCGCCGCTCACCGTCCACCCGCTCCGGCCCCACGACGGGCTGACCCGCCCCGACTCCCCGCATCGGACGCGCTGCACCTTGCACCTCCCCCGCAAGAGGCACACGCCTGACAGGGGCACGCGACCGGCGGCGACGCACCCCCGAACACGCCGACCGAACCGACCACACCGACGCACCGACCGCCACGGTGCAGGACGCCGGACACGAGGGGGCAGGGCACCGGACACGAGGGGGCAGGGTCCAGGATGCAGGGGCAAGGCGCCTGACACGGGTTCCAGAGGCGCAGGACCGGGAGCAAGCCACAGGGGGTGCGGGGCCCCAGGAGCGCACCACACAAGCGGGCGACGCGGGCCCACCACTCCTACCCCCTCCTTGCGCCACTCCTGCAAACCCAGCCGCCCACGACGGCAAGACCCGCCCGACACACCCTCTCGCCGCCCCAACCCCCGTCCCACGCCCAGAGTTTCCGCCGACACCGCACCAACCCCGCCCCAAGTCCGAGGGTTTCCACCGCCCCGATACAGAACCCGTCACGACGGCGGGCAGCCCCCCCCCCCGGCCCTGACCAGCACCTGCCCCGCTCCCCCTCATTCGTACCGCCGCGTCACTCGTACCGCCGCGCCTCCCCCGGCCCAGTCGCCGCGGCCACGGCGTCCGCCATAGGAACGATGTCATCGTCGGAGAGGCAGGAGACGGTGATGCGGATACCGGGCGGGCTGTGCAGCCGGAAGCGCGCCCCGGGGGCCACCGCCCAGCCGGCGTGCAGGAGGCGGGACACCGCGCCGGTCTCGTCCGGGACCTGCACCCAGACGTTCATTCCGCTGCGGCCCCGCGCGCGCACTCCGCGCTCCGCCAGCGCCCGTATCAGCCCCTCCCGCCGCCGGTCGTACGCACCTGCCACCGCTGCCGGATCGATCGCGGACGTCCGCCACAGGTGGGTGACCGTGTCCTGGAGGAGATGGCTGATCCAGCCGGGGCCGAGGCGCTGCCGGCCGGCCACCCGGTCGACGGTCAGGGCATCCCCGGTGAGCACCGCCAGGCGGAGATCCGGGCCGTACGCCTTCGCCGTCGACCGGACCAGGGCCCAGTGGTCGGTGACGCCGGAGAGCGGATGGAGCGGGAGATCTACGATGCCATGACCATGGTCGTCCTCGATGAGGAGGACGCCGGGTTGCCCGGCCAGGAGGGTGCGGAGTTCGGTGGCGCGGGCACGGCTGACGGCCGCACCCGTGGGGTTCTGCGCCCGGTCGGTGACGATGACCGCACGGGCGCCCTCCTGGAGGGCACGCGTCAACTCCCCGGGCAGCGGCCCCTCGTCGTCCACCCCGACCGGCGCGGGACGCAGCCCGAGCGCCGGAATGAGATCCAGCAGACTGCCCCATCCGGGATCCTCCACCGCCACCGTGTCACCAGGCCGCAGATGGGCGGCGAGCACCCGCTCGATGGCGTCGAGCGAGCCGCTGGTGACGGCGACCGGCCCCGCCGGCACACCGTCCGCGGCGAAGGCCGCGCGCGCCAGCGCCGCCAGCTCCTCGTCCACGGCCGGCGTGCCGTAGAGCGCGGGGCGCCGCGCGCTGTGGGCCGCGGCCTCGGCCAGGGCCCGCTCCAACGGGGGCAGCAGGGCGGGGTCGGGGTTTCCGTCGGACGCGTCCCGGACCCCGGGCGGGGCCTCCACCCGCAGGGTCTCGCGCGGTGCACTCGCGGGCCGCGGGCGCACCCGGCTGCCGCGGCGGCCCGCGGTTTCGATCACCCCGCGGTCACGGAGCGTGCGGTAAGCGGACGCGACCGTATTGGGATTCACCTCCAAGTAGACCGCCAGCTCCCTCAGCGGGGGCAGGACTTCGCCCGGCTGGAGCTCGCCCGCACCGACGGCTCGCTCGACACTGGCGGCAATCTCCGATGCGCGCCGCCCTTCGATCCGATACTCTCCTAGCACAAACATGATTATGCACTAGTGCAATGGAGTTCGCAATGTCCTCAGCCGCGTCGTACGAACCGACCGAGCGCACGACCCCCACCCGCGCCCGCGAACGCGCCGCCTACGACCACGAGACGGTGCACGCGATCCTCGACGCCGGCTACGTCTGCCATCTCGGCTTCGTCCGTGACGGCTCCCCGGTCGTCCTGCCGACGCTCTACGGCCGGGTCGGCGACCGCCTCTATCTGCACGGTTCGACGGGATCCCGCCCGCTGCGGATGGCCGGCGCGGCGCCGGACCCCGGCCTCGCGGTCTGCGTCACGGTCACGCACGTCGACGGCCTGGTCCTCGCCCGGTCCGCCTTCCACCACTCCCTCAACTACCGCTCCGTCGTGGTGCACGGCACCGCGCATCAGGTCACGGACCCGCAGGAGAAGACAGCCGCGCTCGACGCGCTCGTCGACCACGTGGTGCCGGGGCGCGCCGCGGACTCCCGGCCGGGGAACGCCAAGGAACTGGCCGCCACCTCCGTGATCCGCCTCGACCTGCGCGACGTCTCCGCCAAGATCCGCACGGGCGGCCCGAACGACGACCCGGAGGACCTGGCCCTGCCGTACTGGAGCGGCGTCCTGCCCGTGGCGCCGGTGTACGGCGCTCCCATACCGTCCGACGACCTCGCGCCCGGCATCCCCGAGCCGGCGTATCTGACCGCGCGCTGAGGAGCCGCCGTGCTGATCCACCCCTGGGACGCCCCCACGGACGACGCCGAGTGGCAGGGCTGGCTCGCCGCGCACGACTTCGGCCAGCTCGCCGCCAACGGGCCGCCCGGCGAACCGCCGCTGGTGCAGCCGCTGCACTTCGCCTACGACCCGGCCCGCCGCGAGGCCGTCACCCACCTGGCCCGCCCCCACCCCCTGTGGAGCGCGCTGGAGCAGCGGCCCGCGGTGGTGCTGAGCGTGGTGGACGACTACACCTTCATCCCCGACCCCTGGCAGGCGGCCGAGGACCAGCCGCCCGAGCACGGCGTCCCCACCAGCTTCTACGCCGCGGTCCAGCTGATCTGCACCGCCCACATCGTGGACGACCCCGAGGAGAAGGCGGCGCTGCTGCGACGGCAGACGGGCCACTTCCAGCCGGACGGCGGTTCGGCCCCGGTGGTCGCGGGCGAGGCGCCGTACGGACGACTGCTGTCCGGCATCCGCGGCTTGCGCCTCGAAGTGCGGGACGCCCGCGCCAAGTTCAAGTACGGCGGCAAGCGGAGCGAAGCCGTCCAGCAGCGCGTCTCGGCGCGCCTCGCCGAACGGGACGGCCCCGGGGACGCCGCGGCCCGCGCCCACCAGCAGCGCCGATTGGCGAGGGCCGAGCGGCCCACGGAAGCACCCGGGACCTGAACAACGCCCCGGGGCCGGGCGCCCTGGCTCCACCCGGCCCCGAGGATGCCCGGCCCGGCAGCGCGGACCGGGCGCCTCCTCAGCCGGCCGCCGGCGTCCCGGACCGTGCCGCCGCCATCGCCCCGCGCGCCTCCGCCACCGCCAGCGCGGCAACGGCCGTCAGCAGCACCCCGGTTCCGGCCGCCGTCGCCGTCGTCAGCCGCTCCCCCAGGAACGCGACCGCGAGGACCGCCGCCGACACCGGCTCGATCAGGGAGAGCACGGAGGCGGTCGCGGCGCGGACGGCCGCCAGCCCCGCGAAGTACAGCCCGTAGGCCAACGCCGTCGGCACCGCCGCGATATAGCCCAGCAGCAGGAGACTGCGGCCCAGCTCGTGCGCCTGCGGCCACAGCCCCTCCGCCGCCGCGAACGGCAGCAGGCACAGCGCACCGACCGCGAAGGCACCGACCGTCGAGGCGAACGGATCGCCGCCCCCGGCCCTGCCCAGCCGCCGGGTGGCCAGCGTCATCGCGGCGCACCCGGCCGCCGACAGCAGGGCCCAGCCGACACCGGCGGGACGGACGGTCGTACCGCCCTCACCGCCGAGCACGAGGATGGTGAGCCCGGCCAGCGCCCCGACGACCGCCAGGACCCCGCCGAGTCCCAGCCGTTCGCCCATCGTCAGGCGCGCCCCGATGGCGATGAGGACGGGGCCCGCGCCCATGGTGACGACGGTTCCCACGGCCAGCCCGGTGGCCTCGACCGCGGCGAAGTAGGCGGCCTGGAAGACGGCGAGGGCGACCCCGGTCACCACGACCCGGGTCAGGCGCCGGCGCAGCGGCTCGTGGGGAGTCGGCGCGGCGGCCGTGGCCCGGCGGCGGCGCAGCGCCCGGACGGCGAGCAGGAGGAGCAGCCCGCCGAAGGTGCGCCAGAAGGTGAGGGCGACGGGGCCCAGACCGCTGCCCCGGTAGAGGAGGGCGGCCGCCGCACCGGCGGTGCCCCAGGCGGTCGCGGCGAGTGTGACGTACAACAGCCCCCGGCCCACGGGCAGGGCGGAGGGAACAGTGGCATGCATGAGACTGGTGCTCCGGGAAATCCAGGACGGCGCGGTGCGCCGTGGAGTGGTCGCGTGGTCCCGTGTGCAGACAGCGACGACCGGCTCGGGTACCTGCCCGGGCCGGGGTTTCCTCGGAGGCCGCCGCCCGCCTTACGCGGCGGGAGGGGGCAGCACAGTCGAATGCATGATCGGCACTCTACGTCGCCCGGGATCCGGTCGACAAGTCGTCCCCGAAGCCGCTGCCGGGCGCCGCGGCGGTCGGCAGCACCGCAGGTACGGCATCCTCCGCAGCGTCGGCGCCCTCCCCCGCCCCGGCCACCCGTACCGTCCCGCTCGTCCGCGACTTGGCCGACTGCGCGATGAAGGCGCCGGTCAGCACCACCAGTCCGCCCGCCAGCTGCGGTGCGGAAAGGTGCTCGCCGAGCAGGAACCAGGCCAGGACGGTCGCGATGACCGCCTCCAGACAGGCGACGACCCCGGCCACCTGGGGCGAGAGCCGGCGGATCGACACCACGCCAGTGAGGTAGGCGGCCACCGTCGCCACCAGCACGATCCAGGCGAGCAGCAGCGCGGCGGGCACCTGCGTGCCGTTCATGTCCGCAGCGCCACCGAGCAGCTGCCAGTCCATGCCCCAGGGGCGGGCGATCGCGGTGAGGACGACGGTGCCGATCAGCAGGCCGTAGGCGGTCACGCCGAGCGGGTCGGCCGCGTCGTCGCCGTCGGTGCCGTGGTCGGAGAGCACGAAGTAGCCGACCTGGCAGCAGGCCGCGCCGAGCGCGAGGGCCAGGCCGACGGCATCGAAGCTCAGCCCCGACCAGACCTCGACCACACACGCCAGTCCGCCGACGGCCAGCACCACACCGACCGCCGCGGCCCGGGTCACCGGCCGCTTCTGCACGAACCTCACCCAGCCCAGCACCAGCGCGGGGGCCAGATACTCGACGAGGAGGGCGACCCCTACGGGGATGCGGGACAGCGCGGCGAAGTAGCAGGCCTGCACACCGGCGACGGCGAGCAGCCCGAAGCCCGCGAGCAGGGCGGGCCGGCGGCGCGGCAGTTCGCGGTGGCGCCAGGCGAGCGGCAGCATGACCAGCGCCGCGCCGGCCACCCGCAGCCAGGTCACCTGCAAGGGTTCCAGTCCGGCGGATATCAGGGGTTTGGCGGCGACGCCCGAACCGCCGAAGGCGAGGGCGGACACCAGCGCGATGCCCAGACCGGCACCGCGCTTTCCGGCCATACCGCCGCGGCCGCCCGCCCCGGAGGCGGACGACGGCTGCCGGGTCCCCCGCGACGCCGAAGCGGTCTGGCCGTGCCCGGTCGAGGGACCTGCCGGGCTCTCCGAGGAGTCGTGCATCGGGTCATCATGACAGCCCAGGTCAGGAGCGCCACCCCCGAGACGCCTGTCATTCCCGGCCGGGGGTCTCCCCGTCCAGTCGGGCGGCCAGCCGGCCGGTGTCGACACCGGCCCGGTGCAGCACCTCGACGGCCCGGGATTCGGGGTCGTCGACCAGGGCGGCGAGCAGATCGAGACAGCCCGCACGGGTCGCATAGCGCGCGTGCGCCCGGTCCAGGGCGCCGTCCATGGCGGCGGCCGCTGCCGGTGACCACCCGGGGACACCGCCCTCCGCGACGGTGGGGACCGCACCGGAGTCCTCGATGGCGCCGAGCCATCGCAGGCCGTAGCCGATGCTGCGCTGGACGAGATAGCCGAGCAGCCGGGCGACCTGCGGTCCGCCGTCGAAGGCCGCGCGCACGGCGGGGTCCGACTCCAGGAGGCCGTGCAGCAGATGTGCGGTGTCGACCTGCCGGTCGCCGTCGCGGGAGGCCCGCCTGCGGGCAGCGGAGACGACCGACGCGAGCTCCACGGTGAGTCGGTCGCCGGGGTCCTCCGGAGTGGAGCCGTCGCCGGCGCTGTACGCAGTACGGTTTTGCACAGCTCCCATGCCACCAGCCGCCGGGCGCCGGAACATCACCGGCGGGAAGCATGTCCGCATCCCACGCTGGTTGGGCACGCCCGCACCCGACCTCCTCCTCACGGAGGAGACGGACGGAAAGGTAAAGGTGGGACACGCCGGGCAGCGCACACCCCCGACCTGCCTCCTCCCGGCGCCCACCCACCCCACCTGACGGGTTGCCAGAATCCGCACGCCGCCGGTATTGAACCTTCACCCCCGCCCCGCTACCTTCCGCGGCAGCAGCCAGGGTCCGTCACCGAAGGGGTGCTCGCATGGCCGAAGTCACCGCACAGGCCCGCATCGAAGCACCGGCCGGCACGGTCTGGGACCGGCTCACCGACTTCGACACGTACGGCGAATGGAACGCCACCCACACCGCCTTCCCCCGGGGCGGCCCGTTCCCGCTCGAGGTGGGCGCGGGCTACGAGGAGCACATGAAGCTGATGGGCTTCCCCGCGGAAGTCGCCTGGACCGTGCGGGAGCTGGAGCCGGGGCGGCTGCTCGGCATCGAGGGCAAGGGCCCGATGGGCGTCACCCTCATGATGCGCTACACACTCACCCCGGACGGCTCGGCGACGGAGGTGCGGATCGCCGGGACGTTCACCGGCGCCGCGGTCTCCCTGATGGCCGGCAAGCTCAGGGACTCGGCGGGCGCCGCGCTGCACGAATCACTGCGCGGGCTCGCCGCCCTGGTGGCCTGAGCCTTCGGGGGCCGAAGGTCCGCCCCCGCCCCCGAAGGCCGCCCACCAGGCCTTTCACCGCGCACTCAGTCCTCTTCGGCGAGGATCAGATACAGCTCCTTGCGCGCCTTGTTGACCACCGCCATGGCCTTCTCCCGCTGTTCGGGACTGCCGGTGGCCCACACCTGCCGGAACGCCTCGACCAGGCCCCCGCCCGCCTTGCGGATCTCGTTCATCGCCTCCCAGTCGACGCCGCGGCCGGCCTCCTCCCAGGGAGCGTCCGAGCCGCTGTCGGCCTCGGTGCGCCCGGCGTCGGTGAGCGAGAACAGCTTCTTGCCGCCCTCACTGGCGCTGGCGATCAGCCCCTCGTCCTCCAGGAGCTGCAGGGTCGGATAGACCGAACCGGGGCTGGGCTTCCACGCCCCGCCGCTGCGCTCGGCGATCTCCTGGATCATCTCGTAGCCGTGCATCGGACGGTCCTTGAGCAGCGCCAGGATCGAGGCGCGCACATCGCCGCGCCGCGCCCGGCCGCGCGGTCCGCCACGCCCCCGGCCGCCGCCGAAGGGCGGGCCCCCGAAGGGCGGCCCGAACGGGCCGAAGGCGGAGCGCCGCCGCTCCCAGCCCCCCGGGCCATCACCGTGGCCGCCGTGCCGACCGGGCCCGCAGTACTCATGCCGACGCTCATGTCCGTGTTCATGTCCTTGGGAACGCATGATGACGTCCTCCCTCTCACTATCTTTGATCGGTCGCGATGCCTCAACGATATATCGGGACTGTTCGCCGAAGCAAGTCTTTGAGGGAGGTCGGGGGGCGCCTCGCCGAAGTGATCGGGGTGGCGACGACACCGAACGGCCCTCCGCGCCCTGCGAGGATCAGGGCATGGCGGACTCACCTGTGCAGATCAATGCCCTCATCGTCGATGCCACCGACCCTGAGCGGCTTGCCGCGTTCTGGTCCGAGCTGCTCGGCAGGCCAGTAGTGGGCCGCATGGGCCCCTATGTATGGCTGCGGCGCGAGAACGGCCTGGGCCTGGGCTTCCAGCGAACCGGCGAGCCCAAGTCGGTCAAGAACCGTATGCACTTCGACATCACCTCACCGAACCCGCCCGCCGAGCAGCGGCGTGTCGAGGCACTGGGCGGTCGCCGGCTGGAGGAGTACGCCGCCGGCGGGTTCCTGGTGATGGCCGACCCCGAGGGCAACGAGTTCTGCATCATCCCCGACGGCCCCTTCGAACTCGACGACGACGGGCGCGCGGACTACCTCATCTGACCGACCTGCCCGCCTGAGTTCCGAGGTCGCCGGCTCCCCCGCAGTCATCGAAGTGTGATCGGCGCCGGCGATACGCCTTCTGCCTGCAGCGCTGTGAGCACGTCCAGCGTGGCGCTCTGCGCACCCCGTCGAAGCCCGGTCACCTCGGAAGGGCTTGAAGGGGCAGTCCACGTAAGCTCAGCTTCGTGCCCCGCCATCCGAAGAGACCCCGTCGGCTCGTCGCCGACGGGCGTGCCTATCTGTGGACTCTCAGGCACACCCACCACATGACGGACGGCAGTCAGACCTGCCGCGAGACGCTCAGGCTGCACCCGCAGCCGGCCGGCACCGGTGGCTCGCTGCGCATCGTCTTCACGCAGGGCCCGGGCCGGTTCGTCCCGGGCGGGGCTCCCCTGGGCTCCGGGGACGTGGGATACAGCCGGGGCGCCTCGCTGAACCTGCACGAGCCCGGCGCCGTGCGCGCCCTGCTCGACGCGGCGTCTGCCCGCGGGGGGGCAGCCGGGGGTGGGCCGGACGGTGACGATCGACGGCTGGTCCCTGCTGGAGTCGGCAGCCGCCGCGCGGGCCGGGAGCGGCCGCGCGGGACCGACGGATCGGCGGCGCTGACCCGCGGCCCCGTCCAGTTCTCCCGAATTGGCCTTGGCCTGCGGCTTTGCGGCAGCTCTACGCTCGCGGGCATGAGGATTCGTATCGTCGACGCCTTCAGCACGCGTCCGTTCACCGGCAACCCCGCGGGAGTCGTGCTCCTCGACTCCGACGCGTTCCCCGACACCGCCTGGCTTCAGCAGGTCGCCGCCGAGGTCAATCTCTCCGAGACCGCCTTCGCCCACCCGCTGCCCCCGGGAGGCGACGCCGACTGGGCGCTGCGCTGGCTCACCCCCGCCGCCGAGGTGAACATGTGTGGACACGCCACGCTGGCCACCGCGCACGTCTTGCACACCACCGGTACGGCCACCGGCACGGTCCGCTTCCGCACCCGCAGCGGGGTGCTGACCACCACGGCCAGCGCCGACGGGGCGATCACCATGGACTTCCCGACCGCTCCGCTCACCCCCGTCGAGGTACCGCCGGCCGTCGCGGAGGCGCTGGGCTGCGAGATCCGCTCCGCGCACGACACCGGCCCCGATGTCGGGGACCTCCTGGTCGAACTCGCCGACGAGCAGACCGTCCGCGCCCTGGCGCCCGATCTCCGGGCGCTGGCCGGACACGGCGGCCGCGGCGTGATCGCCACAGCACGCGCCGAGGACCCGGCCGCCGGCCATGACTTCGTCTCGCGCTGCTTCTTCCCGGCGGTCGGCATCGACGAGGACCCGGTCACCGGCAGCGCGCACACCGCGCTCGCGCCGTTCTGGTCGGCGCGCCTGGGCCGGGCAGCGTTGGTCGGTCTCCAGGGCGCCGCCCGTAGTGGCCACGTACGGACCGAGCTGCGCGGCGACCGGACGCTGCTGACCGGCTCGGCGGTCACGGTCATCGACGGCGAGCTGCTGGCCACCGGCTGAGCCGGGGCGCCCGCCGGACGTCCGGGAGGCGCGGCGGGCACCTTTGTTGCCCCCGCGTCACACCCGTCTCACCCCGTCGGCAGCCACCCCACCCGGCCCGCGAGCACCGCGTAGCCCACGAACGCCACGATGTCGATCAGGGCGTGCGCGGCGACCAGCGGCCCGACCCGCCCCCACCGCCGGTAGAGCAGGACGAACAGCACGCCCATCACCATGTTGCCGACGAATCCGCCGATGCCCTGGTAGAGGTGGTACGAACCGCGCAGCACCGCGCTGGCCGCGAGCGCCGCCATCGGCGCCCAGCCCAACTGGCCCAGTCTGCGCAGCAGATATCCGACGACCACGACCTCCTCCAGGACGGCGTTCTGCACCGCGGAGGCGATCAGGACCGGAATCTTCCACCACACCTGGGGCAGCGCCTCGGGCACCACCGTCAGATTGGCCCCGGCCGCCCGTGCGCCCAGGTAGAGCAGCAGCCCGCTGCCGCCGATGACGGCCGCGACCCCCACCCCGCGACTCAGGTCGAAGCCGGGCCGCCGCCGGTCGAAGCCGATCGCGCGCAGCCCGCCGGCCCGCTCCCGCAGCAACAGATGCGCCACCAGCACCACGGGCACCAGCGCCGTCGCGATCCCGAACAGCTGCCAGGCCAGATCGAGCCACGGCCGGCCAGGCGCATGAGAGGCGTTGAGCGTCGCGGCCTGGTGCTTGAGGCCGCCGGGCTTGGTCACCGACCCGAGGAAGCTGATGAGCGCCGACAGCGCGCTGGCTCCCAGCGAGAGCGCCAGCACGATCAGCGTCTCGCTGCGCAGGACGCTCCGGGGCAGCGCCCCGTCCGCCCCCGTACCGGCACCTCGGCCCGGAACGTCCGCATCGGCCACGGGACTTGTATCCGACTGCACGCTTCCTCCACTTCCGCATTACCGCCGCTTCGTCACCACCGCCCCGCCAGGGTCTCGACAGCGGGTACGAAGATCACGCGCGACAGGCCGGGGAAGCGCCATCCGCAGGGCGTGCTTCCCCCTCGCCCCCCCGTATGCCGGTCGAGCCCGAGCAGGACAGGCGCCACCGCAAGGGGACCACACAGCTTGCCCGACGGTCCCACACCGGCGATCACGGGGTCCCGCCCTCCGGCCCGCCGACACGCTGACGTCCTCGACAAGACAGCGGCAGGCGGCGCACGCCCGCGACGACACCACGCCGTACGCACCGCTCCGGACACTGCCCATGCGCCCGCCCGACGACGAACTCGGGCTCCGGACCTGCCCCACGTACCCGCGCCGCTACGCCCCCTCGGTCGCCGCCTGTCGCTGCCCCGGGACGGCGGACCGCCCGCCGACCGACCAGGCGACCGGCCAGGTGTGCACCGGTGTCCCCGAGTGCATCAGCTCGCCGTAGCGCCGGGTCATCGCGGCAAGCGCGGCATCGCGGTCCAGGCCCTGGCGCCGGGCGTGGTGGAAGGCCGCGGCCTGCCAGGACGCCCCGTTCACCCGCCGCCGGCAGCGCTCCTCGATGATGCCGAGGTAGTGGTCGCGGTCGGCCGGCTCCACTCCCCAGGCGTCCAGCCCCCGGGCCGCCAGCGGCAGCAGCTCCGTGCGCACCAGCCGCACGGCCGGGATGCCGGTGAGGCCGCCCGCCCGTCCGGGGCGGGGCCAGTCCAGGGTGGCGTCGATGCCGTGCCGGCAGGCCGCGTCGAAGTTGCGGGCCGCGGCGGCGAACGGCAGCCGGCTCCACACGGGCCGCGGCTCCTCGGCCAGGGTCCGCACCAGCCCGTAGTAGAAGGCGGTGTTGGCGATGACGTCGTCGACGGTGGGGCCGGCCGGCAGCACGCGGTTCTCGACCCGCAGATGCGCGACGCCGTCGGAGACCGCGTAGACGGGGCGGTTCCAGCGGTAGACGGTCCCGTTGTGCAGCGACAGCTCGGACAGGTCGGGCACCCCGCCTTCGTCGAGGACCCGCAGCGGCTCCTCCGCCCCGCACACCGGCAGCAGCGGCGGGAAGTAGCGCAGGTTCTCCTCGTACAGGTCGTAGGCGGAGTCGATCCAGCGCTCACCGAACCAGGTGCGCGGACGCACCCCCTGGGCCGCCAGCTCCGGCGAGCGGGTGTCGGTGGCCTGCTGGAACACCGGCGGCCGCGACTCCCGCCACAGCTCACGGCCGAACAGGAACGGCGAGTTCGCACCGACCGCCACCTGCACCGCGGCGATGGACTGGGCCGCGTTCCAGACGGCGGCGAAGCGGCCCGGTGTCACCTGGAGATGCAGCTGGACCGACGTGCAGGCGGCCTCCGGCGCGATCGACGGCGAACGGGAGACCAGGTGTTCCACGCCCCGGATGTCGAGGGCGAAGTCCTCCCCCCGGGCCGCCCGCATCTGGTCGTTGAGCAGGACGTAGCGGTCGTTCTCGGAGAGGCTGGCGGCCGTGAGGTCGTTGGCGTGCAGGGTCGGCAGAATGCCGATCATCACGATCCTGGCGGCGACCTCGCGGGCCTTTCTCTCCGCGTAGGCCAGGCCCGTACGGAGTTCCTCGGCGAGCTGGTCCAGCACCCGGCCGCTCAAACGGTGCGGGAGGATGTTGACCTCGAGATTGCACTGGGCGAGTTCTGTCTGGAAATCATGGCTGGCGATGCGTTCAAGCACTTGAGAGTTCATCATGCGGGGCAGCCCGTCGGCACCCGCGAGATTGAGTTCGATCTCCAGCCCCATGAGGTTTCTGGGCCGGTCGAACCGCTTCTCCCCCAGGAGTCTCTGCAAACCCTCAAGGCACTCGTGGAGCTTTCTTCGATATCGCTCCCGGTCCGCCAGGTCGATCCCGTCCGCGGCGACCTTCTCCCCCATCGAAGGGTCCCTCCTCGAATGAACGGCCCGCGACCACGGGCTGCTTGGGGCCGTCCCCGGCACGCCGGGGCTCGCGCTACGGTCGATGATGCCCCGGCAATCTGATCGATAACGCGTCCGGCGCGGGCGGGTACCGATAGGCTCGAAGTGATGCAGCCTCCGGCATGCCCGTCAGGCATATCCGGCCGGCGCGCGCCGCCCGCATTTCTCCGGTGGAAAAGGACGACGAGATCCGGCCTACCGCGTCGGCGAGGGAATACGAGGTGGCCCGCGAAAACCACCGCACAAAGCGGCGGAAAACACCTCGCACGGCGGTCTGGATTTCACCTTGCCGAAAATCCACAAGGCCGCTAGACGAAACTCTTTCAGAACATACGTCGTATAAACTCCGCTGACGAGGCAGAGACGTGGCGCCCGGTGTCCCGGTGTTTCCACCGGCACGGGGGCACAGCGGCCGACCCGCCGCGCCGCACCCCCCGCCGGCCATGCTCTGACCCCGCCCGCAGACAGCGCCGTTTGCACCCGCCGCGCTCCACCGTGTCTCGAAGTGAGAGGCGACCCACCATGCCGCTGCTCCTTGCCCCTGCCCCTGCGCCCGCCCTGCGCAGTGTCCTCGGCGCCCTCGGCTCCCCCACCGCGGTCCGCGAGGCCCCGGTCTCCGCGCTCCGCACCCATCAGGGGCCGCTCAGCCCCGATCACCCGCTCCCGGTGCACGTCTGGGACGACATCAGCCGGCCCGGCGGCACCCCGCACACCCGACTGGCGGGCTGGCGGTTCCTGGTTCGCGGCGGAGAGCGTGCCGTGGCGACCGCCGAGGCGCGGCTCACCCCGGACGGCTGGACCTTCGCGCGCTTCTGCGGCGGTCCCTACGTCGCCGCCACCGAGCAGGCCCTCGCCCAGGCCGAGGCGCTCACCGCGCCCCTCCAGCCACGCCTGCTGTCCGTCCCCGAGCTGTACATGCTCACGCTGTGGCTGCACCACGACACCGCCTCCGACGGCGCCGAGGGCCTGCCCGCGGCCGGTGACCTGCTGGTACCGCTCGCGCCCGCGCCGCCGGGGATCGCCGCGCACCGCCCGCAGCGCCTCGCCGATCTGCTCCCCCGGCTGACCCTGCGGCTGGCCCCCGCCCCGCTCCTGCGCGAACCCGCCTGACCCGCCGCAGCGCCCCCGCTCCACCCGGACACCGGCGCCCGCCGTCCCGCCGGTCCATGCCCCGTGGCCCCTTCCGGCCACGGGGCACGCTGTCGCGCTCACCCACGCGGACTAGCCCGCGGATGCCACGGCCAACCCGCTTGGCGAGGCGTGCAATTGAGAGCAACCGCCCGCACGGGTGACGCGTCAGTACCGAGTGAGTACCGCTGCCGCGAAATCCCTGCGGAATCCCGTCCGTGGGGCAACACTGGGACCGACCGAAGGAAACGGGGGAGCGGCCATGAACACCTCATCGCGCCGCACGACGACGTTCACCACTCCGCAGCGAAAGACAACTTCCATGTGTCAGCACCAACCGCCCTGCCCGTCAGCGGATTCCACCGACCGGGAGGCCGCCCACCTCGTGGCGCACCACCCGGAGCAGGGCTGGAGCCTGCTCTGCAATGGCGTCCTGCTCTTCGAGGACACCGGTGAACTGCTACCGGACGGGCAGGTCATCGCCCCGCACCGCGCCCGGGCCACCGCCGCCGCCTGACCGGCGACCGTCCCGCTCGCGACACACCAGGGCCCCCGGCACACCTGCCGAGGGCCCTTGATGCTGCCTGCGGGGATCAGCCGTCGTACTCGTCCAGCGGCGGGCAGGAGCAGACGAGGTTGCGGTCGCCGTAGGCGCCGTCGATGCGGCGCACCGGCGGCCAGTACTTCTCGGACGCGTCGACGCCGGCCGGGAAGACGGCCTCCTCACGGGTGTAGGGGTGCGTCCAGTCGCCGCTGAGCGTGGCCGCCGTGTGCGGGGCGTTGCGCAGCGGGTTGTCGTCCTTGGCCCACTCCCCCGAGCCGACCTTCTCGATCTCCGCCCGGATGGCGATCATGGCGTCGCAGAAGCGGTCCAGCTCGTCGAGGTCCTCGCTCTCGGTCGGCTCGATCATTAGCGTGCCGGCCACGGGGAAGGACATCGTCGGCGCGTGGAAGCCGTAGTCGATCAGCCGCTTGGCGACGTCGTCGATGCTCACGCCGGTCGCCTTGGTCAGCGGCCGGACGTCGATGATGCACTCGTGGGCGACCAGGCCGCCGGGGCCGGTGTAGAGCACCGGGTAGTGCGCCTCCAGCCGCTTGGCGATGTAGTTGGCGCTCAGGACCGCGACCTGGGTGGCGCGCTTGAGGCCCTCGCCGCCCATGAGGCGGACGTACGCCCAGGAGATCGGCAGGATGCCGGCCGAGCCCCAGGGAGCCGCGGAGATCGGGCCGACGCCCGTCTCGGGGCCCGCGGAGGGCTGCAGCGGGTGGTTGGGCAGGTAGGGCGCCAGGTGGGCGCGGACGCCGACCGGGCCGACACCGGGGCCGCCGCCGCCGTGCGGGATGCAGAAGGTCTTGTGCAGGTTGAGGTGCGAGACATCGCCGCCGAACCGGCCCGGCTCGGCGAGCCCGACCAGCGCGTTGAGGTTCGCGCCGTCCACGTAGACCTGACCGCCGGCGTCGTGCACCGCCGCGCAGATCTGGGTGATGTGCTCCTCGAAGACGCCGTGCGTGGAGGGGTAGGTCACCATCAGCACCGCGAGCTCGTCGCGGTGCTTCTCGATCTTGGCGTGCAGATCGTCGGCGTCGACCTCGCCGTCCTCGCCGGTCTTGACGACGACGACCTTCATCCCGGCCATCACGGCGCTGGCGGCGTTGGTGCCGTGCGCCGAGGACGGGATCAGGCACACCGTGCGCTGCTCGTCGCCGTTGGCGCGGTGGTAGGCGCGCACGGCCAGCAGACCGGCCAGCTCGCCCTGCGAGCCGGCGTTCGGCTGGAGGGAGACCTTGTCGTAGCCGGTGACGACGGCCAGCCGCTCCTCCAGCTCCTGGATGAGCGTGAGGTAGCCCTCGGCCTGGCCGGCGGGCGCGAACGGGTGGAGCTGGCCGAAGGCGGGCCAGGTGACCGGCTCCATCTCCGTGGTGGCGTTCAGCTTCATCGTGCAGGAGCCGAGCGGGATCATGCCGCGGTCCAGCGCGTAGTCCTTGTCGGCGAGGGTGCGCAGGTAGCGCAGCATCGCGGTCTCGGAGCGGTACTGGTGGAACACCGGGTGGCTCAGGTAGTCGTCGCCGCGCAGCAGCGACTGCGGCAGCGCCTCGGCGACGGCCGCGTCCAGCTCCTCGATGTCGGCCCGCACACCGAAGGCGTCCCAGACGCCGGCCAGCTCGGCGCGTCCGGTGGTCTCGTCGCAGGCGATCCCGACCAGGTCGGCGTCGACCTGCCGGAGGTTGATCCCGGCCGTACGGGCGGCGGCGACGACCTCGGCGGCCCGGCCCGGCACCCGCGCGGTCAGCGTGTCGAAGTACGCGCCGTGCACGGTCTCCACCCCGCCGGCCCGCAGGCCCTCGGCGAGGATCGTCGCGTAGCGGTGGGTGCGGCGGGCGATGGTCCGCAAGCCCTCGGGGCCGTGGTAGACCGCGTACATCCCGGCCATGACGGCGAGCAGCACCTGCGCGGTGCAGATGTTGCTGGTGGCCTTCTCGCGGCGGATGTGCTGCTCACGGGTCTGCAGCGCGAGGCGGTAGGCCTTGTTGCCGTCGGCGTCGACGGAGACGCCCACCAGGCGGCCGGGCAGGCTGCGGGCGAACTGGTCGCGCACGGCCATGAAGCCGGCGTGCGGGCCGCCGAAGCCCATCGGGACGCCGAAGCGCTGAGTGGTGCCGACGGCGATGTCCGCGCCGAGCTCACCGGGCGAGGTCAGCAGCGTCAGGGCCAGCAGATCGGCGGCCACGGTGACGATCGCGCCCAGCTCGTGGGCCTGCTCGATGACACCGCGCGGATCGCGGACCGCGCCGGAGGCACCCGGGTACTGCAGCAGCACGCCGAAGACCCCGCGCTCGGCGACCTCGGCGGGAATGCCCTCGCTCAGGTCGGCGACCACGACCTCCACGCCGGTCGGCTCCGCACGGGTCCGGATCACGGCGACGGTCTGCGGCAGGCAGTCGGCGTCGATCAGGAAGACGCCCTGCTTGACCTTGCCGACCCGCCGGGACAGCGACATGGCCTCGGCCGCGGCGGTCCCCTCGTCCAGCAGGGAGGCGCCGGAGGTGGGCAGCCCGGTCAGCTCGGCGACCATCGTCTGGAAGTTCAGCAGCGCCTCCAGGCGGCCCTGCGAGATCTCCGGCTGGTAGGGCGTGTACGCCGTGTACCAGGCCGGGTTCTCCATCACGTTCCGCAGGATGACCGGCGGGGTGAAGGTCCCGTAGTAGCCGAGTCCGATCATGGACGACAGGACCTGGTTGCGGTCCGCGAGGCCGCGCAGCTCCGCCAGGACCTCGGCCTCAGTACGGGCCTGCGGCAGGCCGAGCGCCTCGGTGCTCTTGATCACGTCGGGTACGGCGGTGGCGGTCAGCTCGTCCAGCGACCCGAATCCGACGTGCGCGAGCATCTTCGCCTGCGCCTCGTGGTCGGGCCCGATGTGCCGGCGCGCGAAGGGGGTGCCGCTTTCCAGCTCGGTCAAGGAGATGCGATTGGTGGTCATCTGCGGGGGCCTCCTGGTCGGTGCGACCTACGAGGGGCACCACGGCGCGGGTGCCCGGACGGCCTCCCCCTCTGTCATCTCAACCTGAGAGCTTCACCGGCCCGCGCGAGGCGGACCGGCTTTCACCGTCGGTGAGGAGGGGTCCCGGGAGCTGTGCCTTCCGAGGCCCGCCCTGCTTTCCAGAGTGACCTCGTCCATGCGGTACGTGTGCCTGAGAGATTCCGGGGAGGATTTGCTCCTTCGGCGCCCTGGTCGCGAACGACAAGGACTCTCCCGCACGGGGTCTACGGCCATTCGCCAGCCTACCAGCGCAGCAGTCGAAGGATCCTTCGAGTGGCCGGGGCATGAAATGTGCCGTTTGGTAGGTGTCACAGGGCAGTTGCGACCAAGTGGAGGGGCCGTGCAAACCGACATCGATCCCCGGAGCCTGATCGGCCGCAAAGCGTTCGACCGGAACGGCGCGAAAATAGGCACGATCGACGAGGTCTACCTCGACGACGCGACGGGGGAACCGGAGTGGGCTGCCGTGCGCACCGGACTGTTCAGCCGGGACGCGTTCGTCCCCCTCGAGCCCAGCAAAATGGTCGGTGAGGGCCTGCACATCCCCTACGACCGCAAGCTGATCAAGGACGCGCCGGACTTCGGCGTGGGCCGCCACCTCTCCCCTGAGCAGGAACTCCAGCTCTACCACCACTACCGGCTGGATATCTCCTCCCCGACCGATCCGGTGTCCTCACCCGGATCCGGCGACACCGACTTCGGCAAGATCGCCGGCTCGGACGACTGAGCCACCGCCGGCCCCCCGCCCACCAGCGGCAGGGGCTCCCCCGGCCGCAGCGCCGGGTCCTCGACAGCGAAGGTCCGCACCCTTCCCGGTGCGGACCACGGCGTCTCGAAGCGGATGGTCACCCTCCCCACCCCGCTCCCCTGCACCCAGCCGGCGCCGTACTCCTCGTGCACCACGTCCAGGCCCGGGTGCCAGCGCCGCGGCGCCTCCTCCTGGGCTTCCTGCGCCCGCCCGCCGCCGTCGGCCGGCTCCGCCGCCCCCACGGCCCCTGCGGCCTCCTCCGCCTCTCGCGCCTCCCGTTCCGTCGCCAGCTGGGCGAACAGATCCTCCTGGGTGAAGTCGGCCAGCCCGCTGACCCCCACGCCCAGCAGCCGCACCCCGCCCGTGGTGTCCACCGTCTCCAGCAGCCTGACGGCGGCCTCCCGTATCACCGCCGGGTCGTCGGTGGGCCCGCGGAGCGTCTCGGAGCGGGTCAGCGTCGAGAAGTCGTAGTTCCGCACCTTGATCACCACCGTGCGCCCGGAGCGCCCGGCCGCGCGCAGCCGCTGGACACAGCGGTCGGCCAGCCGCAGCACCTCACCGCGCACCCGCGTCCGGTCGGTCAGATCGACTTCGAAGGTGTCCTCGACCGAGATCGACTTCGCATCCCGCTCGGCCACCACCGGGCGGTCGTCTTGGCCCAGCGCCATGGCGTACAGCCCGGCGCCGTGTGCCCTGCCCAGCAGCCGCACCAGCTCGGCCTCGCCGGCCTCCGCGGTCTCCGCGACCGTGTGGATCCCGGCCCGGCGCAGCGTCTCGGCCGTCGCGGGGCCCACCCCGGGCAGCGTGCGCACCGGCATCGGATCCAGCAGCTCCCGTTCCGTGCCGGGCTCGATCACCACCAGGCCGTCCGGCTTGGCCGTCTCGGACGCGATCTTCGCCAGCATCTTGGCGCCGGCCAGCCCCACCGAACCGGTCAGCCCCGTGGAGGACCGGATATCGCGCCGCAGCCGCTCCCCCACGGCCCGCACGGCGGCGGTCCGGGCCGGCACCCCTCCGGCCTCCAGATCGACGAACGCCTCGTCCAGGCTGAGCGGCTCCACCAGCGGTGACAGGGCGTGCAGCAGCTCCATCACCGCCTCACTCACCTGGCGGTACAGCGAGAAGCGGGGAGCCAGATACGCGGCGTTGGGGCACAGCCGGCGCGCCTGGGCCGTGGGCATCGCCGAGCGGACGCCGAACACTCTGGCCTCGTACGAGGCCGTGGAGACCACTCCGCGCACCCCGATCCCGCCGACGACCACGGGCTTGCCCCGCAGACTCGGCTTGGCCGCCTGTTCGGCGGCCGCGAAGAACGCATCCATGTCCAGATGCAGGATCGTCGGCGCAGGTCTCACATCTCCGATGCTGCCCCATGCCACTGACAATCGGCCCGATGCCGGGCCGCGTACACGGCCGGGGACTCAGACCGCGCGGTTCCGCCGGCGCGCCAGCTCGTCGTGCGGGTTCTTCCCGATCAGCGTCTCGCCGGTGTCCACACGCTCTCCGTGGAGCTGTGACAGCACACCCTCCACGTCCCGCCACACCACGCCCACGGCGATCCCGAAGACGCCCTGGCCGCCCTGGAGCAGATCCACGACCTGGTCCGGTGAGGTGCACTCGTAGACGGTCGCGCCGTCGCTCATCAGCGTCATCCGCGTCAGGTCCGCCAGCCCCCGCGCCCGCAGGTGCTGCACGGCGGTGCGGATGTTCTGCAGCGACACCCCGGTGTCCAGCAGCCGCTTGACGATCTTGAGGACCACGACGTCCCGGAAGCTGTAGAGCCGCTGGGTGCCGGAGCCGTACGCGGGCCGGATGCTCGGCTCCACCAGGCCGGTACGCGCCCAGTAGTCGAGCTGCCGATAGGTGATGCCCGCTGCCGCACAGGCGGTCGGGCCGCGATAGCCGACGCTCTGCGCCTCGCAGTCCCCCGACACCGCCGCGGCCGCTGCCGGGGCATGGTGTGCTGCCGCGCCCGAGTGGAGCGGCAACGCCCCTTCCGCCGCCATACCGTCGCCGGTGATTGCCACGCCGCCCTCCGTCCTCCACGTCCCGGACGGGACCTGCCACATCGACGGTATGCAGTCACTCGGGGTGCGTCAACGATCGCCGCGCTCGCCACGCCGAGTGATAATCACCCTACGAGTGGTTTCTCGTGACCCGAGATGGGGAACGGCTAATTGTTTGGCTGGAAACAGATGGTTCGACCGGCCGAATCACTGGCTGTTGGTGCCGAAGTCCTCGGGCGAGATCTGGTCGAGGAACTCGCGGAACTTCTCCACCTCGTCCTCCTGCTCGTCCGGGATGGCGATCCCCGCGTCGTCCAGCACACCGTCGGTGCCGAAGATCGGCGTGCCGGTGCGCAGCGCCAGCGCTATGGCGTCGGACGGACGCGCGCTGACCTCGACTCCGCTGGCGAAGACGAGTTCGGCATAGAAAACCCCCTCGCGCAGATCCGTGATGCGGACCTGCGTCAGTTCTTGGCCCACCGCTTCGAGCACGTCCTTGAAAAGGTCGTGCGTCAGCGGCCTGGCAGGGACCATGCCCTGCTGGGCGAAGGCGATGGCGGTGGCCTCCCCTGGCCCGATCCAAATGGGCAAGTAACGATCGCCTCCCACCTCCCGCAGGAGCACGATCGGTTGGCTGGAAGGCATTTCCACCCGGACACCCACGACGTCGAGCTCGTTCACACAGCAACCCTAGGACGTGCCCGGCAGGTTTGGGTAGTCGGGCAGATGTTTGCCGGCTACAGCCGGACCCGCAGAGCGGTCTGCAGAAGGGCCGCGTGCAGCCGTACGGACAGTGTTGCCAGCTCCCTGGCGGTCGCCTCGGCGTGGGCCCTGGTCTGTGGGTTCCGGTGCCGCCGAAGGGGTGCCACGACCTGTTCGACCAGGCCCGCCTCGCGCTCGGCGCCCGCCTTCACGGCCCGCAGATGCCGTGGTTCCAGACCGAAGCGGCCCAGGTCGGCGACGAGTTTGGCCACCGTGACGGCCTCGATGTCGTATCCGCCCTCCGCGTGGGAGACGATGAGTCCGTACGACTCCCAGTCGGCGAGCGTCGCCTCGTCCACCTCCGCGGCGGCCAGCAGCTCGGCCCGGCCGATCCGGACAGCCGTGGGGCGCTCCGCACCCGGCTCGGACACGCCCTCGACCAGGTCCCGGGTGGGAGTGGCCGGAGCGGGCAGCGGCACCTGCTCACCGCGCTCCAGGGCGTCCAGATGCTCGCGGATGACCTTCAGCGGCAGATAGTGGTCCCGCTGCATCCGCAGGACGTTCGCGAGCCGCTCCACGTCCGCGGGCTTGAATTTGCGGTATCCGGAAGGCGTGCGCGTCGGCTCGACCAGCCCCTCGGCCTCCAGGAAGCGAATCTTGGAGATGGTGACCTCGGGAAACTCCTCGCGCAGCCGGGTGAGCACCGTGCCGATGCTCACCGGCTTGCCGTCCGAGGAGGCGGCGCCGGACGAGCCGGCGCCGCCTTTCGGTGTATGGCGCATATGCCTTCCCCGGCCGGTCAGATACCGGCGCCTCGCTGGCTCGCGTAGAAGACCAGGCGGAACTTGCCGATCTGGACCTCGTCGCCGTTGGCGAGAACGACCGAATCGATCCGCTCACGGTTGACATAGGTGCCGTTCAGGCTGCCGACGTCGGCGACCGTGAAGAGACCGTCCGGGCCCCGGCGGAACTCCACGTGGCGGCGCGAGACCGTCACGTCGTCGAGGAAGATGTCGCCCTGCGGATGCCGGCCCGCCGTCGTCAGCTCGCCGTCCAGCAGGAAGCGGCTGCCCGAATTCGGACCCCGGCGGACGACCAGCAGCGCCGACCCCAGCGGAAGGGCGTCGACGGCCGCCTGGGCCTCGGGGGACAGCGAGGGCGACAGATTCTGACCCGTCGCCTCGGAGTCGTAGGCCTCGAGCCCCGAAATGGAGATGGTCGAGGTCGTCTCGGACGCGCGCTCGGGCTGGACGCCCGGTCGCAGCGGCGCACCGCAGTTCGAGCAGAACCGGCTCGCCTCGGCGTTCCGGCTGCCACACCTCGTACAAACCGGCAAGGCTGACCCTCCACCCGTGCGTGCGGCCGATGGTTCCTGGGAACCTATGCGGCCGGGCACGGAGGGGTCAACAGAACCCGCGGGGGGCCCGCTGACCTCGTCACGGAAGAGCGGACGGTCCTCGGCCGCGCCGCTCTCGTCGGGCCGGCCCGACGCACGGTGCCGCGCGGAGCCGCTGCCGCCCTCCTGGCGTGCGCTCTTGCCGAACAGCTTTCCAAACAACTTCACGGGCGATTCCCCTTGAACGAAACAGACCCGCCCGTGGGGCAGGACGAACCCTCGATGCACACACCGGCCCATCCGGACATCCTGTGAACGTCCGTGGCCTTCAGACAGTTTCCACCACACACCACACGCACGGTGCGTCGACCCCCCGCTACCTCATGCCCTCGCCGGGCACTCGACATACCTGCACGCCTCACTGCGATGACGACCGAGCGTAGTCAGGCCGCTTCGCCTCTCGCAAGGCGTTCACAATGATCTTCTTTTCACGGGTCACAGACACCTTGGCCTGCTCCTTTTCCAGAGTCTGGACCACTCCGCCGGGGATGTTCAGCGCCGGTTCCAGATCCTCCGGCTTACCGATCACCTTGAAGCGGTACGGCTGAGTGACCCGCTTGCCGTCGATCCCCACCCCGCCACGGACGTCCGACAGCGAGGTGTTCGCGACGACCCGGACATCATTGACCTGGATGGCCTCGGCGCCGGCCGCCCGCAGCTCCTGGATGGTGTCCAGCAGCTTGTCCGCCTCGACGGAATGCGCCGGGTCGTCGATGGTCAGGGTGATGCCGGGCCCTTGCGCCGCGACGGTCCCGGCCAGCACGCCCAGCTGCTGTTCCTTCTCCACGGTCTGCTTACGGGCCTCCTCGGCCTGGTCCGAGCTGTTCGCCAGCTCGGTCTTCTGCCCTTCCAGTCGCCGCTGTTCGTCGGTCAACCGCTGGGAGCGGTTGTCCAGCTCGTCCAGAATGCGCACCAAGTCCTCCTGGCGCGCACCTCTCAGCGCACTGCTGTCACTCGTGGAACGTACCTGAATCGCCAGGCCGAGGCCGAGAATGAACAGCAGCAGCGCAACGATCAGTTGAGCCCGGGTCAGGCGGGGCGGCCACAGACTCGCGACCAGCCGTTCCCGGCCGGATGCCGGGCGTTCCGCACTCCCGTCCTCCGCAACCGTGTCCGGAGTCGAGGAGTCTGCCCCTTTGTCCGTCTTCTGTCCAGCACTGTCCGGTTCTTGAGCTTCAGGCGTCTCGTCGGCCTCCGCCCGCTCGGCGGCGCCGGAACTCTCGGGCGGCATCGGCAACCGGCCGGCCGGGCCGTGCTCCCGGTCCTGTGCCGCCTCCGAACGCTCCGGCCGCACGGGCTTCTCCGGCTGCTCCGGCCGCTTCTCCGGCTGGGGGTTCTCGTGGGGGTTCTCGTCCGCGGCCATCCGTCTCACGCCCTGAAAACGTGCCGGCGGATGGCCGCGGCGTTGGAGAAGATCCGGATACCCAGCACCACGACGACACCCGTGGAGAGTTGGGAGCCGACGCCCAACTTGTCGCCGAGGAAGACGATGAGCGCGGCGACGACCACGTTCGACAGGAAGGAGACGACGAAGACCTTGTCGTCGAAGATGCCGTCCAGCATCGCGCGCAGACCGCCGAACACGGCATCCAGCGCCGCGACGACGGCGATCGGCAAGTAGGGCTCGACCACCGTCGGCACCACGGGGCGGACGACAAGTCCGACCACGACTCCCACGATGAGGCCCAGTACGGCGATCACGATGTGCCCTTCCCTGTGTCGGCGCCGTCCGCCTTGGCGGCACCGGCCTGCGGCTTTGCGGTACGAACGATCAAGCTGGGCGCGGGCGGCAGGGTGAGCTCGCTCTCCGTGGAAATCCTGGTGCGCACGCCGTAGTTCTCCTGCAGGACGTGCAGGTACTGACCGTCGGCGCTGTCCTGGAACGCGGTGCTCAGCCGCTGCCCGTCCCCCACCGCCAGCACCGTGTAGGGCGGCACCAGCGGCTTGTTGTCGACCAGTATGGCGTCTCCCGCGGCTCTGATCGCCGAGAGTGACGTAAGCCGCTGCCCGTTGACGGAGATGGCCTCCGCACCGGACGCCCACAGGCCGTTGACGACGCGTTGCATATCCCTGTCGCGTACCCGCCCGGTATCCGAGAAACCACTGCTCTCACGCGGTCCGCCGCCGCTGGACTCCGCTCCCTTGGCATCGTCCACGACGAGCTTCACCCCCGGCCCGGTGACCTGCGTCGAACCGGACAGCAGCGCCAGCAGCTCGGCCTTGCCCCCGCCGTGCTGCTTCAGCGCCTCGCGCTGCATCCGGCTGACGTCGTCGCGCAGCGCGTCAACCCGGTGCTGCTGCTTGTCCGCCTCGCCGGTGCCCTTCTGGATGCGGTGGATGAGCTCCTCGCGCTCCTTGGCGAGCGTCGGTGCCGATATCTGCGCCTGCGCCGCCCCGACCGTCACCACGACCGCGGCGAGCACCAGACCGGCGGCGAGCCCCAGCTTCGCCCGCAGGGTGCGCGGCAGACCCCGCACCCCCGTCTCGGACTTCCGCGCGGCCGCCTCGGCGTATCCCTCGTCGAGGCTGTGATCCATCACGTTGGTCAGCAGCGACATGGACGCATCGGGGCGCGCGGCGGACGCTTTCGGGCTGCTCCGATCGGGGCGCTGCTGCGACATGCCGCACATCGTCGCACGTCGGACCGACAGTCTCCCAATGGCCCCACCGACGTGCCCGTTCACGGCACGCCGGTGGGGTCCGGGTCAGCGTCCGGCGCTGTCCACCACTGCGGACCATTCGTCCAGCAGCTGGTGTGCGGAGGCGTCGTCGGGCCCCTCCGCCCACAGGTGGGTGACCGCCTCGGCGGGGTCGGGCAGTACCAGCACCCAGCGGCCGTCGCTCTCCACCACACGGACACCGTCGGTGGTGTCGACATCCCGGTCGCCGGCCGCCTCGACGACGTGCCGCATGACCAGTCCCTTGACCGCCCACGGGGTGGCGAGGTCACGGCGCTGGACGTGCGCCCGCGGGATCCGCGCGTCGATCTGGCTCAGCGTGAGCTGCGTACGGGCCACCAGGCCGATCAGCCGGACGAACGCGGCCGCGCCGTCGAAGACGCTGCTGAACTCGGGGATGAGGAAACCGCCCATGCCGTCCCCGCCGAAGACGGTGCCGTCGGCTCGCCCCACCCGGGTCAGATCGTCGGGCGAGGTCGTCGTCCACTCCACCTGCGTGCCGTGGTACGCCGCCACCTGCTCGGCGATCCGGGTCGTGGTCACCGGCAGCGCCACCCGCCCGGTGCGCCGCTCCGCCGCGACCAGATCCAGCATGACCAGCAGTGCCCGGTCGTCCTCGATGATCCGGCCGCGCTCGTCCACCAGGGACAGCCGCTCGCCCACGGGGTCGAAGCGCACCCCGAAGTCCGCCCGCGCCGAGGCGACGATCTCGCCGAGGCGGACGAGTCCGGCCCGCCGGGCATCGGCGGTCTCGGTCGGCCGGGATTCGTCGAGCCCCGGATTGATCGTCAGCGCGTCGACGCCGAGCCGTCCCAGCAGGCTGGGCAGGACCAGTCCGGCGCTGCCGTTCGAGGCGTCCACGACGACCTTCAGTCCGGAGTCGCCGACGCCCGTGGTGTCCACGGCCCGCAGCAGCGACCCCGTATAGGAGTCGAAGACGCTGGCGGGGAAGATCAGATCACCGATCTCGCCTGGGAAGGCACGGCGGTACTCCTGGCGGGCGAAGACGCGGTCGAGCTTGCGCTGTCCGGCCTGCGAGAGGTCCGCGCCCCGCTCGTCGAAGAACATGATGTCGACGGAGTCGGGCACGCCGGGCGTCGTACGGACCATGATGCCTCCCGCACTGCCGCGGGCGGTCTGCTGACGGGCGACCGGCAGCGGGACGTTCTCCAGGTCGCGTACGTCGATGGCGCTGGCCTGCAGCGCGGAGATCACGGCACGCTTGAGTGCCCGGGCGCCCCGGGAGTGGTCACGCGCGGTGGTGACCGTGGATCCCTTCTTGAGCGTGGTCGCGTACGCGCCCGCGAGCCGTACGGCCAGCTCCGGCGTGATCTCGACATTGAGGATCCCGGACACGCCCCGGGCGCCGAACAGATGCGCCTGGCCGCGGGACTCCCAGATCACCGAGGTGTTGACGAACGCACCGGCCTCGATGGTCTTGAACGGGTAGACCCGCACATTGCCCTGCACGATCGATTCTTCGCCGATCAGGCACTCGTCGCCGATGACGGCGCCGTCCTCGATCCGGGCGGCCCGCATGATGTCGGTGTTCTTCCCGATCACACAGCCACGCAGATTGCTCTGCTGGCCGATGTAGACGTTGTCGTGCACGACGGCCCGGTGCAGGAACGCGCCGCTTTTCACCACCACGTTGGAGCCGATGACGGTGTGTTCGCGCAGCTCCACATCCGCCTCGATCTTGGCGTAGTCGCCGATGTACAGCGGACCGCGCAGCACCGCGTCGGGATGCACCTCGGCGCCCTCGGCGACCCATACGCCCGGCGAGATCTCGAAGCCGTCGATTTCGACATCGACCTTGCCTTCGAGCACATCGGCCTGGGCCTTCACATAGCTTTCGTGGGTGCCGACGTCCTCCCAGTAGCCCTCGGCGACATAGCCGTAGATCGGCTTGCCTTCCTTCATGAGCTGCGGAAAGACATCGCCGGACCAGTCGACCGAGACATCGGGCTCGAAGTAGTCGAAGACCTCCGGCTCCATGACGTAGATACCGGTGTTGACGGTGTCCGAGAAGACCTGGCCCCAGGTGGGCTTCTCCAGGAAGCGTTCGACCTTGCCGGCCTCGTCGACGATGGTGATGCCGAATTCGAGCGGATTGGGGACCCGGGTCAGGCAGACGGTGACGAGGGCGCCCTTTTCCTTGTGGAACCGGATCAGATCGGTGAGATCGAAGTCCGTGAGGGCGTCACCGGAGATGACGAGGAAGGCATCGTCCTTGAGCGCTTCCTCGGCGTTCTTCACGCTTCCCGCGGTGCCGAGCGGCTTCTCCTCATTGGCGTAGGTGAGCTCCATTCCGAGCTCTTCTCCGTCGCCGAAGTAATTCTTGACGAGCGAGGCAAGGAATTGCACGGTCACGACGGTCTCATTGAGACCATGCCGTTTCAGCAGCCGGAGTACATGCTCCATGATCGGCCTGTTCGCGACCGGAAGCAGCGGCTTGGGCATGCTGGACGTCATGGGGCGAAGGCGTGTTCCTTCGCCGCCGGCCATCACAACGGCCTTCATGTCGGAAGCGTCCTCCTCTAAGAGACGACGGTCTTGCCGACCTCACTTGTCCAGAGCGCCCACCGCTCGTGCTTTCACGTACGGGCGCCGGCCCTTGGCACAAGCTGCCGTTTCGGAGAGCTCAGTCGGCGGTGGCGTCCGCCCGGATGAGGCGGCGGACCTGGACCACGTAGAGGATCCCTGCCCACCAGTAGAGCGCTGTACCCCATCCTGCGAACGCCCATCCGAAAACAGCAGCGAGGGTGTGAAGCCAGCCGCTTCCGTCGCTCAGCAGGAGCAACGGGAAGGCGTACATCAAGTTGAACGTAGCCGCTTTGCCCAGGAAGTTCACCTGGGGAGGCCCGAAGCCGTGGCGTCCGAGGAATCCGACCGCGATCAGCAGCATCAGTTCCCGCGCCAGCAGGGCGGCGGTGAGCCAGACCGGCAGGATCTCGCGCCAGGTCAGACCGACGAGGGTGGAGAGGATGTAGAGGCGGTCGGCGGCCGGGTCGAGGATCCGCCCCAGGCTGCTGATCTGGTTCCAGCGCCGGGCGAGGTGGCCGTCCAGATAGTCGCTGACGCCGCTCAGCGCCAGGACCAGCAGCGCCCAGCCGTCGGCCTTCGGGCCCCCGAATTCCGGCCACAGGACCAACCACAGGAACACGGGCACGCCGAGGAGGCGCGCCATGCTCAGAATATTCGGGATGGTGAGGACACGATCCGTCTGGACCCGCGTCTCCTGGACCTCCACGCGAGGCCTCCTGTGGGGAAATGTACCAACGATGCACCTTGACCTTACCTGCCCGGCCGGCGACGCCGTACCGCGGGTCCCCATGGTCGCGGAAGCACAAAAAAGCCCCGCGGGAACCGAAGTTCCCACGGGGCTTTTCACAATTTGTTCGGCGGCGTCCTACTCTCCCACAGGGTCCCCCCTGCAGTACCATCGGCGCTGAAAGGCTTAGCTTCCGGGTTCGAAATGTAACCGGGCGTTT
>NZ_BMND01000020.1 GCF_014646275.1 Streptomyces kronopolitis | reverse complement strand
CGTCATGCGGACCCGCGGCGGCTTCGGGGTGGTACTGCACACTGAACGCCGGCTGGTCAAGGAGGTGCAGACCCTCCACCACGTCATCGTTCAGACAGACATGGGAGACCTCGGCGCGGCCGAAGGGGGTGTCGGAGACCTTGTCCAGCGGGGCATCGACGGCGAAACCGTGATTGTGCGCGGTCACCTCCACCTTCCCCGTCGTACGATCCTGCACCGGCTGATTGATCCCCCGGTGCCCGTACTTCAACTTGAAGGTGCCGAAACCCAGCGCACGGCCCAGGATCTGATTGCCGAAGCAGATACCGAACAACGGCGTCTTGCGCTCCAGCACCCCGCGCATCAGCGAGACCGCATGGTCGGCGGTGGCCGGGTCACCCGGCCCGTTCGAGAAGAACACCCCGTCCGGAGCCACCGCATAGACATCGTCCACGGTGGCCGTGGCGGGCAGCACGTGCACCTCGATGCCGCGCTCCGCCATCCGGTGCGGCGTCATCCCCTTGATCCCCAGATCGATCGCGGCAACCGTGAACCGCTTCGACCCGATCGCCGGGACTACATAGGCCTCCTTGGTGGCGACCTCGGCGCACAGGTCGGCGCCCACCATCTCCGGGGCCCGGCGCACCCGTTCCAGCAGGAGGGGTTCCTCCGCGAGGGAGTCACCGGAGAAGATCCCGACCCGCATCGCACCACGCTCACGCAGATGACGCGTCAACGCACGCGTGTCGACACCACTGATGCCCACCACACCCTGCGCGACCAGCTCCTCGTCCAGCGAACGCACCGCGCGCCAATTGGACGGAACCCGGGCCGGATCACGCACCACATAACCCGCGACCCAGATCCGCTGCGACTCCGGATCCTCGTCATTCACACCGGTGTTACCGATATGCGGAGCCGTCATCACCACCACCTGCCGGTGATACGACGGATCCGTCAGCGTCTCCTGATAGCCGGACATCCCGGTGTTGAACACCGCTTCGCCGAAGGTCTCCCCCACGGCCCCATAGGCGCGGCCCCGGAAGCTGCGGCCGTCCTCCAGGACGAGTACGGCGGGAGTCCGGCCGGTCCGGTGGGTGGGGTGCGTCACCCGGGTCACCGGTCCAGCCCGCAGGTCTGGCGGCGTCCGGCGACCGGGGCGGTCACCTCGGCCGAGCACTCCAGGTGGAAGCGGGCGGCCGTCCGCAGCACGGCCTTCTCGACGTCTCCGCTGGTCGTGCCCCGGAACCGGAAACGCGCTCCGACGTGCTCGTATCCGCCGATGCGCGGCAGGACGTGGCCCACGGGCGGGATGACGGACGTGTAGGGGCCCTCGTCCGGGTCCGGTGCGGCGGGCAGGTCCCAGGCGACCACCCGGCACGGGGCCGGTACGGGGAGCGGGACGAGCAGCCAGCCGCCGGTGTGCCAGGTGGACGGTACGGGCAGGTCGGGGCGGTTGCCGAGCTGGATATCGGCGGCCGCGGCCATCAGGTCGATGCCGTGCACCTCCCGCCACACGAAGGGGATCTCGGCGCCGCCGACGCGGTAGCCGGCCTCCAGGAAGTGCAGCACGGGGGCGCCGTCGGGCGTCCGGCCGGCGAACAGCTCCAGGTGGAAGACCCAGGGCTCGGTGCTCAGCGCGCCGGCCGCGCGGGCGGTGAACTCACCTATGACGGAGAGGAGTTGGGGGTCGTCGATCTCGACCGAGCCGAGGGCCTCGCCCTCGGTGAAGTCGACGCAGGTGTTGACGTACCGGGACGCCCGCCAGGGGCCGAGCGCCTCGCCCGTCCACAGGCCGTCGATGTGCAGGACCGGGTCGGCGCAGTACGCCTGCACCAGGCGCGGCTCCGGCGGCAGGGTGCGCAGCAGCGGCAGGTCCGCCGCGGAGTCCAGGCGGACGACGCCGCGGCTGGCGGTGCCGCGGCGGGGCTTGACCACGACGGGCCAGCCGTGGGCCTCGGCGAAGGCCGCCACGGCGGCCTCGTCGGGCGCGTCCGCGAAGGCGGGGGCCGGGATACCGGCGTCCGCGATCACGCGGTTCATGGCCAGCTTGTCGCGGAACCGGGCCAGTTCGTCCGGGGTCTGGCCGGCGCAGCCGAGCTTCTCGCGCACCAGTGCCGCGGTGTCGAGGTCGCCCTCGTTGAGGGCCAGCACGCGCCGCGGCCTGCCGAACCGTGCGCTCAGGTGGGCGACGGCCGGCCAGACGCCGTGGAAGTCGTCGGTGGCGGGGACCATGCGGACCGCGGCCGCGCCGGCCGGTACGGACGGCAGGCCCAGGTTGGTGGTCACATAGGTGACGTCGTACGCCTCGTGGTCGAGGCAGTCCTCGTAGCGCGCGTACCCGTCGCGCCACCGGTGGATGACGAGGAGGTGGTCCTTCATGCCTGTCCCGCCTCCGGCGCCGTGCGTGCGCCCTTCCTGGCCAGCTGGGTCCGGCTGTGCACGCTGCCCACCGCGTACGTCGCCGACACCACGGCGGCGCGGGCCGAGCCGAGTGCCTCGCGGGCCGTGTCGAGGTCGCCCTCGGGCAGCCGGGCCACGATGTCGGTCGCGCAGTCGATGAGGTGCAGGGCGGCGCGGGTGAGCGGCTGGTCCGCCGCGAACTCCTGCTCGACCAGGCGGCGGGCGTTCCTCAACTGGGCGACGGAGTCGGCCGGGGCGGCGGTGGGCGACGCCGGGGCGTCAGCAGCGATCGTTGTCACGGGCACTCTCTTCTCCTCCAGGTCCGTGGGACTGGTCATCGTTCGGCGAGCACCCGGGCGCGGAGCCCGAGTGCTCGCAGCAATTCGTCGCGGCGTCTGACCTCCGCCGGGAGGCCGGGCGGGATCAGCTCGTCTCGAAGCGGATCCGGGCGTTGGCCGTCTCGCACTTGGCGACCGCGTCCTCGGCGTCGCGCCCGGAGGCGATGACGTACCCGGAGACGCAGTCCGCGACGGTGAGCAGCGGCGGCACGGTGTCGCCCTCGCTCTTGGCGATGACGGCCGCCACGTCGACGTCCATGAACTCGTCCAGGTAGGGCAGGAACACCTGGGCCACCTCGCCCCGGGGGACGTGCCGGATGACGTCGGCGGCGTCCTCGGGCACGTCGAGGGCGGTGATCTCGCCCGGCTCGGGGGTGAAGAAGCGGACCGCGGCGCCGCCCAGCGGCTCCGGCGAGGTCTCGGGCAGCTCGTCGATGCCCAGCGGCACGGTGAGGAACATGCGGTTCAGGTTGAGTCCGAAGGCCCGCCGCACCAGCTCGGGGGCGCCGCTGCCGGCGAGCCGGGCGTGCGACTCCAGGACCCGCGGCCCGTGCTTCGTCAGCACGAACTCGCTGTGCGAGGGGCCCTCGGTGAGGCCCACCGCGTCGAGGAACTTGGGGGTCAGCTCGCGCAGCGCCGCCAGCTGGGGGACGGCGACCCGGCTGGGGGTGCTGACCTCCCACTCCACGTACTTGTCGTTCATCCGGTACTCGGAGTAGCCGATGGTCAGGTGCCGGCCCTCGTGCGAGAAGGAGTCGACGCTGACGACGGGCCCGTCGAGGTACTCCTCGGCGATGACGCCGGAGATCTCCGCCGCCTGCAGCGCGCTCCACGCAGCCTCGGCCTCGTCGGCGTTCGCGACGGGGTGGATGTGCAGGCTCGCCACGCCGTCGACGGGCTTGACGATGACGGTCCCGCCGACCTCGGCCTGGAACGCGGCGATCTCCGCGGCGCTGTGCACCATGCGGTAGAGGACCGGGCTCAGGTGGTGCTTGGCGAGGAGTTCGCGGGTGAGCGCCTTGTCCTTGAGGGCGCGGGCGGTGGCCTCGCTGACGCCGGGCAGGCCCAGGGCGTCCACGACGAAGCCGGTGGACTCGGCCGCGGGCTCGGTGGTGGTCAGCACCCGGTCGAAGGGGCGCTCGTCGTGCAGCGGCTTGAGGGCGTCGAGGAGGGCCTGGCCGTCGGCGATGGGGGCGTGCACGATGCGCTCGCAGTGCACGGATATCGCCGGGTCGTAGGCGCCTTCCTCGTGCACGAGGACCACGTCGATACCGAGTTCCTTGGCGCCGGCGATGGGTGCCGGCCTGCCGCCGATGACCGCTACGCGGAACTTGCCTGCCATGGTGCGTCCTTTTCGGTGAGGTGAGATGAGATGAAGCGAAGTGGAGTGGGGTGTCGGGGGTGGGAAGGGGCGCGGCCCGCCGTCAGGCGGCGTAGCAGCGGCGCAGCCAGCGCGCCGTGGCGTCGGGGGCCGGGCGGAACGCCTTGCGGCGGTGCAGCACCCGGTAGTTGTCGAAGATCATGAACTCGCCGGGGCGCAGCACGAGTTCGGTGGACGGAGCGGTGCCCAGCGCGGCGGACCAGCGCTCCAGCGCGGCGGCCGCGGCGTCGGTGCAGCCGGCCGTGGTGCCGCGGTCGTAGCGGGCGCGGTGGTGGCGGCCGTCCGGACCGGGCTCCAGCACGGAGGTCTTCGTCAGCGGCGCCGTCGACTGCTGGTCGTTGGAGGCGGGCGCCCCGACCTGGAACTCCTTGGCCAGCAGCGCGAGCCGGGTGTCCTCGTCGAGCCGGACGACGACATCGTCGAGTGCCATCAGCTCGGTCGGCACCCGCTCCTCGTTGCGGACGGTGTAGAAGCTCAGGTACGGCGGCGCGTACAGCCGGGGGTCCGAGCCGGGCGGGCTGAAGGGCTGGTGCGGGTTGTCGGAGTGCCAGAAGAACTCCGAGTCCGCGCCCCAGGAGCTGGTCGTGCCGGAGGCCTCCGGGTTGGGCACGACGTTGCGGATGAGGCGTCCGTCGTTCTCGTAGGCCACGGCGAACGGCGTGCACCCCAGCAGCCGCAGCAGTCCGAGGTGGAGCGCGTTGGTGACGGCGAGCTCGGACTCGTCCCCGAATCCGGAGACCGGGGTCGCGGGGAAGTCCTGGGTGGGCAGGTTGGTGAGGGTCAGCGCATGGCTGCCCCCGGCGGTGAACACCTGGATTCCGTGCAGGGTCTCGCCCGGCAGGTAACGGCGCAGGGCGTAGGCACCGATCCTGGCGAGGATCGCGTCGTCAAGATCCGAGTCCAGGCGGGTTTCGGAGACCCGTTCCGAAATCTCCTTGCCCAACAGTTCCCGGGCGCTGTCCTCGACGTGGAACCGGGTGAGCTGGAGCAAGCTGGTCATGAATTTCTCCGATCAATAAGTTGCACGCCGTTGTGCGCGACTCAGCGATCTGCCGAAGGAATCCAGTAGGTCGCTGCACTCCGGTTCCATCGGCGGGCCATCGGGTCCCGTACGAGCCGGCCCAGCAGGCCTGCCGGAGTGATGAAGAGGATGTAGACGAGCAGGAGCACGAAGGTGCGCATGGCGTTCCGATCTGTGGGGCGGGCCGGGGGCCGGCGCCGGTGGCGGGCTGCGTCAGTCCAGCGGGATCTCGTCACGCCAGTCGGACTCCTCCGACCAGGCGGGCTGGGCGCTCTTCTCCAGGAGGAAGTTGCCGAGCGCGAGCAGGTCGATGTTGGTGCGCATGAAGCAGGTGTAGGCGTCGTGCGGGGTGTTGACGATCGGCTCGCCGCGCACGTTGAACGAGGTGTTGACCAGCACGGGGCAGCCGGTGCGGGCCTTGAAGGCGGTCAGCAGCCGGTGGTAAGCCGGGTTGCTGTGCTCGGTGACCGTCTGCACGCGGGCCGAACTGTCGACGTGGGTGACCGCGGGGATGGTGGAGCGCGGCACCTTCAGCAGGTCGAGTCCGGAGGCGCCGGTCTCCCGCGCCGCCAGCCGCTGGGCCGCCGCCACCTGGGAGACCACCAGCATGTACGGGCTCTTCTGCGGAAGGTCGAAGTAACCCTTCGCGTCCTCCTCCAGGACGGCGGGCGCGAACGGCCGGAAGGACTCCCGGAACTTGATCTTGAGGTTCATCGCCGACTGCATGGCCGGGTTGCGCGGGTCGCCCACGATGGAGCGCGCGCCCAGGGCCCGGGGGCCGAACTCCATGCGGCCCTGGAAGAAGCCGGCGATCTTGCCCTCGGCCAGCTGCTCGGCGACCGCCTTGGCCAGCGTGTCGCTGTCCAGGTGCTGGTAGGGGATGTGGTTCGCGTCGAGGTACGCGGCGATCTCCGCGTCGTCGAAGCCGGGGCCGAGCAGGGAGCCGCTCATCGCGTCCTGCCCGCTCCCGGTGTGCCCGCGCCGGGCCCCGCGCTCCATCGCCACGGCCTGGGCGGCGCCGAGCGCCCCGCCCGCGTCACCGGCGGCGGGCTGGATCCACACCTCGTCGAAGATGCCCGCGTCGATCACCTTGCCGTTGGCGACGCAGTTCAGCGCGACCCCGCCGGCCAGGCAGAGCCGGGACTCACCGGTGCGCTCCCGCGCGGAGCGGGCCAGCTTGAGCACCGCTTCCTCGGTGACCTCCTGCACGGACGCGGCCAGGTCGAATTCCCGCTCGGTGAGCGCGGCTTCGGGCAGGCGCCGGGGGCCGCCGAAGAGCTTCTCGAAGCCCTTGCCGGTCATCACCTGGCCGCGCATGTACTCGAAGTAGCGCATGTCCAGGCGGAACGAGCCGTCCGGCTTGATGTCGATGAGGCGCTCGCGGATGAGGTCGGCGTAGCGCGGCGTGCCGTACGGGGCCAGGCCCATCAGCTTGTACTCGCCGGAGTCGACCTTGAAGCCGCAGAAGTAGGTGAACGCGGAGTAGAGCAGCCCCAGGGAGTGCGGGAAGCGCAGCTCCGACACCGGCTTCAGCTCGGTGCCCCGGCCGTGCCACAGCGTGGTCGTGGCCCACTCGCCCACGCCGTCGATGCACAGCACCGCCGCGGACTCGTACGGGCTCGGGAAGAACGCCGAGGCGGCGTGCGACTCGTGGTGGCGGCGCACGGACAGCTCCGGGACCCGCCCCCGGCCGAGCGCGGCCAGCTCGTCGCGGACGGTCTCCGCGGTGTGCAGCTTGCCGCCGCGCGAGAGCCACGCGGGGAGGGTGTCGCGGAAGGAGGCGAAGCCCATGGGCGCCGCTCCCTTGAAGGTGGAGAGCACCCGCTTGAACTTCAGCCGCGGGTCCTCGTAGTAGGCGATCGCGGAGACGTCGTCGAGGCCCACCCCGTACTCGTCGAGGCAGTACTCCACCGCCCGGGCCGGGAAGGCGGGGTCGTGCCGACGCCTGCTGAAACGTTCCTCCTGCGCTGCCGCAACGGGCACGCCGTCGGCGACGAGTGCCGCCGCGCTGTCGTGGTAGTAGGCCGCGATGCCGAGAACCAGGTCAGTCACTGGTGTTGTCCCTCGCCGTGGTCGGGGTCACGCCGATGCGTGACCGGGTACGCGTACCGCTGTGCGCGGTCGCTCCTGGGATGGGCCGGCCGGAGTGGTTCACCGGCGCCTGCGCGCGGACCGGCCGCGGCGGGCGGCCCTGCGGGCCCCCATGCCGCTCGGTGGGTTCAGGGACCGGTAGCCGGCCCTGACCCGCTCCCAGACCTCCGTGCGCGCGCCGGGTCCCGGGGTGTCGGGAAGGGCGGCCATCAGGGTGTCGATCGCGTCGGCCGCCCACGCGGAGTGCCCGGTGGCGACGTTGTCGATGGTGTTGTGGATGTCGACGAAGCGCGTGTTGAAGCCGTACGTCTTCAGGGCCATGCGGGCCCTGCGGTACGTCCCGCCCACCCCGGACAGCTCCATGGCCAGGTTGAGGCCCAGCACTTCGGGCAGGAAGGTGCGCGGGAAGCGGCCCACGCACAGCCAGTACACCGGCAGTTCGAACGAGGCGTCGTAAAAGCCGGGCCAGCGCGCGAACTCCGGGGAGGCGGTGGGCGGCAGCTCGACGTCCATCTCCTTGAGCACCTCGCGGTAGATCAAGGGGTGGTTGAGCTTCGGCTCGCCGTTGCCCAGTTCGTCCCAGTAGGTCTCGAAGAGCGAGTGGCCGATCTCCGACGAGGCCTGCTCGTAGTCGGTGAAACCCTGGAGCCAGCTGCCGTCGATGAGGGTGAGCGGCGCCGTCTGCACGGTGTCCTCGACCACGGCCTCCCGGGTCGGCAGCGGGATCTCCGCGTTCTCCTCGAACTCCGCGCCGTGGCGGTCGTGCTGGGTCTGGAGCCAGGGCCGCAGCCCCTCGCGCCCCCAGGCGTCCGGCAGGAGCATCGTCCCGGTGTCCATCCCGTGCCGGGAGCGCGCCAGCCAGCCCGCCGTGTAGTCCAGGGCCCAGGCGCGCAGCGCGGGGGTGTCGGTGCGCTGCATCAGCAGGTGGTAGGCGTCCCGCAGATCGGCCGGGGCCCGGCCGGCGGACGGTGCGCCGGCCCGCAGCGCGGCGGCCACCGCGGTCAGTTCTCCGCCGGCCGGCCGGGGCGCGGGGGAGCGGGTGTCCGGTGCGCTGCCCGCCTCGCGCACCGCCTCCGGGGACAGCGAGTCGATCCAGCGGCGGATCACCGTCAGGTCCTCCGGCGAGAACACCCGGAACATCGGTCCGCGCTCGCCGACCAGGCCGCGCACCAGCGAACTGGCGCCGGAGCGGCCGGGCTTGACGAGCCGGCTGCGGGCCAGGACGCCGAGCAGCGGCCCGGCGTCGGTGCGGCAGTCGGCCAGCCAGGCGCTCAGCGGCCGCCCCTCCATCTCGAAGCCGTGGTGGTACACGGCCCCCTCGCGGGAGCGCAGCCGCATCAGCTCGGCCATGTCGTACGCCGGGTCCTTGGACGCGGTCAGCTCCGTGTGGAGCAGCTCCGCCCAGTCGCGCAGCTCGGCCAGCGCCCAGGCGAAGCCCAGCCGGACCGCTTCGGCGGCGGCCGGCCCGCCCTCGGCGATCAGCGCGTCCACCGCCGCACGGCACATCAGGGGCGGCGGTTCGCCCTCCTGGCCCCGGCCGTCGGAGAGGTCGAGGGCGGCCCAGTCCGCCTCCGTGGGCAGCGCCTGTGCGACCAGGGCGAGCGGCGGCAGCAGCCCGACGGTGCGCAGGCACAGGTCGGCGCCGAGGATCTCGGCGCCGAAGTCGTCCGGGCGGCGGCTCATCGCCAGCAGCAGCGCGGGGAAGCGGAAGGTGCGGTCCGCGATGCGCTGGTCGCCGGTGAGCCGGGCCCGGGGGACCGCGTTCTCCGAGAGCCGCAGATGGCGCAGGAGGCCCAGGTACGCATGGCCCCGGGAGGCGCCCGGATGTCCGGCGCCCACATCGGAGGCGTACAGCGCCAGGGTCCGCAGCACGGCCGGCTCGTCCGCGTTGCCGGGGGCGCTGAGCCATTGCAGCCAGGCCCCCGAGACCAGGGCGAGCGGGGCGCAGCCGAGCACCGCCCGGCGGACGAGGACCTGCCGGGCGCCGTCCGCGCCGTCACCGGTGACGGGCGGGTGCGCCGCGTTCCCGGTCACGTCGAGCGCCCGGAAGCGGGCGCTCTCGGTGCGTGCCCAGTCGGCGGCCCGGCGGACGGCCGCGTCGAGATCCGTCTCCGCGCCGGCGGCGTGCCGGCGCAGTTCGGCGCGGACCTCGTCGGTGAACCGGCCCCCGGGGACGGACGCCTCCGGGTCGGCGGCGTACGCGTACACCGTCCGTGCGCTGTCGTCGTCCCGCGCCGGTACGGGCCGCGTGGCCGGGCCGGCTGCCTGATGGCCTTGCATCCTTCTCCTTTCCTCTGCTTCGTGGACCATCCGGCGCGCGGTGCCGCCGCCGGCCGTACCGGTCAGAACATGGGGTAGATGGAGGCGTCGTTCTTGCGCTTGGCGCGCTTGTTGCGCCGGAACAGCGCATTGGCGATCTTTCGCACGAAGGACATGTGCAGTAATTCCTCTCGGGTAAGGGAATTCGGGGTCAGGACAGGGGGTCAGGACAGGCCGATGGTGTCCGCCATGATTTTGGCGACGACGTCGTATCCGTGGTCCGTGTAGTGCGCCCGGTCGACGAATATCCAGTCGTTCCGGCCGACCGCGTCGGCGACGACGGGATTCAGGTCGTGGTATCCGATGCCGAGCTTTTCGCAGCCGGTCCGGAGGGTTTCGGAGAACTCCCGGGACACTTCCGGCGTCGAGATGTCGCCGTACAGCGCTTCCCAGGTGCCGAGCTTGGAGATCCGGTCGATCTCGTCGAAGAGCAGCTTTTCCTGCGGGGCCGGGGTGTCGCGCATCCACTGGGCCATGGGCTGGAGGACGTACGTGACGCGGGTGTGCGGCCCCGCCAGCCTGCGCCAGCTGTCCAGGTGGCGCAGGGTGAGGTCGGCCGCCGACGCGATGACCTGCGGGATGTCCCGGCGGACGTCGTCGTGGGTGGAGATGGTGCGCCGCCGCTCCGCGCGCCGGCCGAAGGGCTTGGCGGCCTTGCGGTTGCTCTCGCGCAGCTCCTCCATCTTCTCGAAGTACTCGCCGCAGAACCAGAATGCGCCGTGGTCGCCCTGCTGCCATTCGGGCAGCCGGCCGACGGTCAGATCGTTGAGCCCCGAGAAAATGACGATCTCTTCGATCTCGGGCAGCAGATGCCGGTACAGCGTGAAGAGCAGGAGTTCCTGGGTGGAGTTGTAGCAGCGGCCGCCGAAATTGAGCCACGGGGCGGAGGGGGCGTGCTTGCTCCACAATTGCGAGGCCAGCGTGGTGGCGTCACTGGTGGCGCCGATCCCGAGCACGGTCGAACTGCCGGCGATCAGCCGCACGGGACCGGCCGGCACATTCTCCGCCGCCGAGGCCGTGGCGCCGCCGGGACCGTGCGAGATACGGAATCCGGCCCGGTCCGTGTTGATGGTCGCGGACCGGTAATCCGCCTGGTGGAAATACATGAGGTACGGCAGATAGCGCGCCTCGCCGCGGTCGTCGAACCGCGCGTACTCCTGGTGCTGCGGAGTCAGTTCGTCGCGGTGCAGTTTCACGGGAAAGCTCCTCGGATCGTGTGCGGACATTCCTCCGGCCCGGGGCACGGCGAAGTGCACGGACAGGGCGGCCCGAGGCGCGTACGCGGTGCGAGAGGGAATGGAGAAACGGAGGTGGAGAAGAATGCAGAGCGCCGGAGAAAGGCACCGGAGGAAGGCGCCGGAGAAGAGCGCCGGGGAATGCGCCGGGGCGCGCTCAGGTGCCGAGGAGCGGGCCGCGGTGCAGCTTGTGCTGGGTGGCCTGCGCCAGCGGCCGCACCACCATCCGGTCGACGTTGACGTGCTGCGGGAGCCCCACGACGAGCGACACACACTCGGCCACGTCGTCCGCGCTCAGCGGCGCGTCGACGTTCTCGTAGAGCGCGGCCGCCCCGGCGGCGTCGCCGCGCAGCCGGTTGAGGGCGAACTCCTCGGTGTGCACCATCCCGGGCGCCACCTCGATGACCCGGACCGGCTGGCCGCACAGTTCGAGCCGCAGCGTCTCGCTGAGGGCGTGCTCGGCGTGCTTGGCGGCGCTGTAGCCGCCCCCGCCCTCGTAGTTGACGAACGCGGCGGTGGAGGTGATGGTCACGACCGTGCCGCCGCCCGCCCGCAGCAGGGGCAGCAGCGCCTGCGTCATCCGCAGCGTGCCCAGCACGTTGACGGAGAACATGTGCGCCCAGTCGTCCGGCGCGGCGAGCGCCACCTGCTCCGCGCCGAGGGCGCCGCCCGCGTTGTTGACCAGGACGTCACAGGAGTCCAGGCCGGCGGCGAACTCCCGCACGGCGTCGTCGTCCGTGATGTCCAGGGGGTGCGCCCGCGCGCCGGTCTCCGCCGCGAGCGCGGCCAGCCGGTCCGCGCGCCGGGCGACGGCCACGACGTCGAAACCGTCCTTGGTCAGCCGGCGGACCGTTGCCGCACCGATTCCGCTGCTCGCACCGGTCACCACTACCTTGCCGGCCACCCGACACCTCCGCCTTTTCCCTTTAGGGCATTTCCGAAACCTCTATTCGATGTGCCGCGCATTAACGAGTGGATGGTGGGTACCCGAAGGTTTCCGGCCAGGTATTCGTTCTGCCGCACAGCTGAATCCTTCACGAATGCAGCCGCCAGCAGAAGTAATTCCAGGCGGCTGGATCGCGCATTGCGGAAACCCGACCGTGGGGCATAACGCCATGAAACGGCCACAGCGGGGCAACGCAAGAGGCCGGACCGCTCCGGTGGTACGGAGCGGTCCGGCCTCGGACGTACGGTGCTGCCCGGCCGGCTCAGGCGGGGCCGGAGGTGTCGAGGGCGAGGGTGACGGCGAGCGCCCCGAGCACGGTGCCCATCATGTAGCGCTGCGCCTTCAGCCAGGACGGGCGGCGGGTGAGGAAGACCGCGATGGCCCCCGCGCCCAGCACGATGACGAAGTTCACGCCGATGCTCACCACGATCTGGATCGTCCCCAACACGAGTCCCTGGAGGAGCACATGCCCCGACTTCGGGTTCACGAACTGCGGGATGAGCGAGAGGTACATGACGGCGATCTTCGGGTTGAGCAGGTTCGTCATCAGCCCCATCATGAACAGCCGGCGGGGCGAGTCGTGCGGCACGTCCTCGGGGGTGAAGACGCTGACCCCGCCGGGCTTCAGGGCCTTCCACGCCAGCCACAGCAGATACGCCGCGCCGGCCAGCTTGATGGCCGCGTACAGCTCGGGGACGGCGATGAAGATCACCGACAGCCCGAGGTTGGCGGCGACCAGATAGATCATGAAGCCCACCGCGACCCCGCCGAGGGAGACGATCCCGGCCCGGCGTCCCTGGGTGATGCTCCGGGACACCAGGTAGATCATGTTCGGTCCGGGGGTCAGCACCATGCCGAGCGCGACCACCACCACGCCCAGGATTCCGCTCAGTTGCAGCATCTCTTCTTCCCTCTCCGGTGCATCCGCTGTCGTGCCTGATCCGCCGCTGCCGCTCCGCCTCAGGGCGCCTTGAGGCGCGCCACCTCGGAGAGGTCGTGGACGAGATCGTGAATGAAGTGCTCGGTGCAGAGCTCGACGCTGAGCCCCGGTGCCCCCGAACGCGGGTCCCGGCCGCCCCAGTCGGCGCTGGTGAAGGTCTCGAACCGGCAGGCCAGCGACTCCGCGGCCCAGCCGAGTTCCGGCGCCACCTGCCGGGGGTCCTCCTCGCTGTAGCGCGTGAGCAGCTCCGCCTCGCCGCGCGCGCGGCCCGTCTCGCGGACCCGGCGCACCGGCGGCAGGCGGAGCATCGTGATCAGCCGCCGGTGGAAGAGCACGCACATGTCCCGCGCGTGGCAGCCGTATTCGAGCGGCGACCAGCCGAGCGGGCCGGTCTTCTGCCGGCTCAGGTGCGGGTCGTCCAGGATCGTGCGCCACTGCCCGGCGCACGCCCGCAGGACGGCCGGCACCTCGCGACGGTGGAACGCCTCGCTGGTGAACCCGCACCGCTCGCACCGGACCGACGTCAGCGACGTGCGGCCTCTAGTTCCTGACGGGGTCACGTGGTCCCTTCCTTGGCGGGTGCGGCCCTGCGGGTCGGAGCGTAATCGAGCATATTGATCTGACTACCTCGGCGCAAGATTTAGATTGCACCGAGGGCAATGCTCTGCTACCTCTGAGACGATGAGGGAAGCAGGGGCGGTCGGGACCGGCGCGGGCGAGGAGAGAGTCGTGAAGGACTATGTGCAGACGGCGGACGCGGTGGCCGCGGACATCGCGGCGGGCCGGCTGCGGCCGGGCGACCGCCTGCCGCCGCAGCGCGACTTCGCCCGGCAGCACGGCATCGCCGCCTCCACGGCCGCCCGCGTCTACCAGGAGCTGGCCCGTCGGGGGCACACGGTCGGCGAGGTGGGCCGCGGCACCTTCGTGCGCGCCACCGCGCATCCCGCCGCGCCCGCGCTGAGCGAGCCCGCCGACGGCCGGATCGACCTGGAGCTGAACTATCCGGTGGTGCCCGAGCAGGCCGGGCTGCTCGGGGCCGGACTGGCCGGGCTGGCGACGCCGGACGTGCTGGAGACCGTGCTGCGGCCGGTCGGTGCAATCGGTACACCGGCCACCCGTGAATTTTCGGCCGATCTGCTCGCCCGCGGCGGCTGGCGCCCGGACCCGGCCCAGGTGCTGTTCGCCGGCAACGGCCGGCAGGCGATCTCGGCCGCGGTCGCCGCGCTGGTCCCGCCGGGGGCGCGGCTGGGCATCGAGGAACTCACCTACCCCGGGCTCAAGGTCATCGCCGCCCGGCTCGGGATCACCCTGGTGCCGCTGGCCATGGACGAGGACGGGCTGGTGCCGGAGGCCGTCCGGGCCGCCCACCGCAGCGCCCCGCTGCACGCCGTTTACGTCCAGCCGACTCTGCACAATCCGTTGTCCCTCACGATGAGCGAGCATCGCCGGGGCGAACTGGCCGGCGTGCTGCGGGAGTTGGACCTCCACGCGATCGAGGACACCATCTGGGCGTTCCTCTACGACGACCGCCCGCCGCTCGCCGCCCTGGCGCCCGAGCACACGGTGGTGATCGACAGCCTGTCCAAGCGGCTGTCGCCCGGGCTGACCCTCGGCTTCGCGGTGGCCCCGCCCGCGGTCGCACCCGGCCTCACCTCGGCCCTGCGCTCCGGCGGGTGGACGCCCATGCGCTTCGCGCTGGAGGCCGCGGCCCGCTGGCAGGCGGACGGCGCGGTGCGGGCGCTGGTGGCGGCGAAGAAGCAGGAGGCCGCGCGCCGCCAGGAGGTGGCCGCGCGGCATCTGGGCCCGTTCCCGGTCCGCAGCGATCCGCGCTCGTACTACTGCTGGTGGGAGCTGCCGCGCCCCTGGCGGGCCGACATGTTCGTGGCCGCCGCGGCACGGCACGGGATCGCGGTGACCCCCGCCGCGGCCTTCACGGTCGGCGAGTACCGCGCCCCCAACGCGATCCGGCTGGGGCTGGCCTCGCCGCGGATCGAGGCCCTCTCGCAGGCGCTCGCCGTGCTCGCGGACCTCGCCCGCTCCGCCCCGGACGAGCTCGTCTCCGACTGAACGGCGGCGAGGGGGCGTCGGGCCCGGTCCGGACGGCGATCCCGAGGCAGCACGGGCCGGGAGTACGGCGGGCGCGGGTACGTCCGCCGACCGCGCGCACGCTCCGGATCCGCCGACCGCACCCGGTGCCTGCACTCGGCGGGCGCACCCCCGCCCGTACCGTCTCGCGCTGCCCTTTCGGGCAGGATCGCCGTCTCCGCGCCGGCCGCCGCACCGGACCGGTGTACTCTGCACTCATCCTTCACGAGGACGGCGCCCGGTCCGCGGACCGGGCAACGCACCGCACCGGTCCCGGAATTCCCGGCCGTCCTCTGAATTCCGGCCGCCCCGCGGGGGCGGCTGTTTCTTCGGCGTGCCCGGAGTTTATCCCCAGGCGGAATCGCTGTGCCGCTGGGTATCCCCGGCGGAACCGGAAATTGCCTGAGTCTGCTGGGTGTCATCCGTCGAGACCGCAATGCCGACCAAGGGCAGCAGAACCAGGGCGAGAGTGGAAAGCAGGGCGGGCGCGGGCTTGGTGACTCTCGGCATGAGGAACTTCCCCGTTCAGTTATGTGTGTTTTGTCTGTTTAAGGCAAAACTTCCCAGGCCGAGCAGTCTTCCCGTCCACTTTCCGGGCGGACGAGCGGCTGAACAGCCGATGGATCCGAGATGGCTGGTCACGTCATTGACCAGGACTTTCCTTGACGTCCCTTCGATCTTGCGCCAGGTTCCGCTCTGAAGCCAGCCCGACTGGCATCATGATCAGGAAGTGCGACAACTGGAAGGGGGAGCAGATGGGCTCACATGAGGACATGTGCGGAAAGGTGGGTGCAGTTCGCCTCTGCGAGCAGGGGCTGAACCAATACCGTGAAGCCCTCGAAGCCGGGGTCATGTCGGGGGATGTGGCCGATTGCCTGCTCACCTGCGGACTGCTGCGCCCGCTGCCCGGATCGGTCGGCGTCTACATTCCCATTCCACCGGAAATTGCCGAGTCCGACCTGGCGCGGCCGGTCGAGCAGAAGATTCAGAATTCCCAGCAGGTCCTGACCGAGTTATACACCTCCTTTCTCGCCGCGAAGGGGGTCTACCGCAAAGTGCAGCAGCAGGTGGCGACCCCCATCGACACCCTGATGGGCGAGGACGTGATCAGCGAGGCGCTCCAGATGGCCATCGGCAAGTGCCAGGGAGAACTGCTCACGGCACAGCCGGGCGGCGGCCGCCCCACCCATCTGCTGGCCGAGGCGCTGCCCCGCGACCTCGCGCTGCTCCGCCGGGGGGTCCAGCAGCGCACCCTCTATCAGCACACCGTGCGCTCGCACGCTCCGACGCTCGGCTACATCGAACGCATACTGGCCGAGGGCGGCCAGATCCAGACACTGGACGAGATCTTCGAGCGCGTCATCATCTGCGACCGCTCGATCGCCTTCATCCCCGGCTCGCCGGACCGCAAGACCCACGCCGTGGCCATCCGCCACCCCGGCGTCGTCGGCTTCCTGTCCAAGGCGTTCGACCACATGTGGGAGCGCGCGACGCCGGTCACCGCCGTCATGGGCCAGTACCGCCCCGAACCCCTCACCGACGTCGTCCGGCGCAGCGTGCTGCGCATGGTGGTCAGCGGCTGCACGGACGAGGTCATCGCGACCCGCCTCGGCATGAGTTCGCGCACCGTTTCCACCCACATCAGAAAGGTGTCGGAGATGCTCGGCAGCCGCAGCCGCGCGGAACTCGGCTATCTGGTCTCCGAGCACGGCCTGCTCAAGGACGAACCGGCCGACGCCACCTGACGGGGCCTGACACCCGCGGGCCCGCGACGGCGGTTGCCCGGGGTCCTGCGACGGCGGACGCCTGGGGCCCCGCGATGCGGCGGGCCGCCCGGATGGCGGCCCCGCGCCGGACCTCACTCACCCGCCTGCCCGACCTTCCCCTCACCCCGCTGACCTGCGGAAACGGTCCCGCTGGTGAGCGCGGGGCCCGGCGGCCGGGTCGCGTGCTCGCGTGGCGGGTGTCGGGGGATGCCCGCAGGTTGAGGGGACAGCCGTGTCCTGGACCGGACGAAGGGCGGGGTGTAACTGGCGCAGACGGGGCCGTCTGCGGGTGAGTGGACCGGGAGGCTCCGGATGCTGCGCAGATCGCTGCGGATACCCGCTGCCGGATGCGCCTTCCTGGTGACGGCCGCGGTGTCCTCGGCCGTGCTGTGCTCCGGTCCGGGGGAGTACGCCGATGTCGCCGTGATCAGCGGCGCCCGGGCCGGCCCCGGCACCGCCGCGGCCCGGGTCATCGCGCACCGCGGCGCCTCCCGTGACGCACCGGAGAACACCCTCGCCGCGGTCGACGCCGCACATCGCCGCGGACTCATATGGGTGGAGAACGATGTGCAGCGCAGCAGGGACGGCCGGCTGGTCGTGCTGCACGACGCCACCCTGGAGCGGACGACCGACGCCGCGAAGGTCTTTCCCGGGCGCGCGCCGTGGCGGGTGGGGGATTTCACCGCCGCCGAGATCGCCCGGCTGGACGCCGGGAGCTGGTTCGGGGGGCGGTTCGCGGGGGAGCGGGTGCCCACGCTCGCCGCCTATCTGCGCCGTCTGGAGCGCAACGGGCAGCGGCTGCTGCTGGAGATCAAGGCCCCGGAGAAGTACCCCGGTATCGAGGCGCAGGTCCTGCGCGAACTACGGACGGCGGGCTGGCTGGATCGCGCCCATGTCCGCGGCCGCCTGGTGGTCCAGAGCTTCTCCGTGCGGTGCGTCCGCACCGTGCACGAGCGGGCACCCCAGGTGCGTACCGGGATTCTGGGGGCGCCCCGGGTTCGCCTGCTGGCGCGCTACGCGCGGTTCGCCGATCAGATCAACCCCCCTGCGTCCGCGCTCAGTTCGGGCTGGCTGGCGGCCGTGCACCGGCTGCGCGGGCCGCACGGCCGCCCCGTGGAGGTCTACGTCTGGGGCGTGGCGAAGAACACCACCACGCGGTCGATTCGCGTGCGCGGCGCCGACGGTGTTATTGAATAATGGGTAACGGGCGGTGGTTCGAGGGGCATTGTCCCAAACGCCCGTGGTGCCGGCCGCACGGCCGCCGCACCGCCGTCCGCGCTGCGTGAAGGAGCTGTGGAGGGCGGATGCTGCGTGTGTGGCAGCCGCAGTCGGGGATTTACGTGATTCCCGCCGCGGGGCTAAGGTGCCTGAGATGTTCGACGCCGCCACACTCCCCGTAAAAGAACTAAGACGCAGGATTTGGCTTTTGGGTTCCGATGTGCGGCCCGGTGCGGGCCAGCGTCCAGTTCCTCCCCTGGGATCCTTTCGGGAGGCTCCTTGACGAACGACTTTCCGGCGTACGGCGAACGGCGGGTTCCCCTGCCCCCGCCCCGGCATATGCCGCAGGACACACTGACACGTACGGGCGCCCCGGCCTCGTCGCACGCCGCAGGTGCGACGGCGACCATGGCGCCCGTGGCGAAGAGCTCCACCACGGCGACGGCGGACCGTCAGCTCGCCGATTCCCCTGCCGCGGGCGGCACTTCACCGGCCCGGCCCGGACACCGTGCCGGGGGCCGGGGCGGCAGCCGTGCCAAGAGCGCGGCCACCGGCGAGGCCAAGGCGAAGCCGCGCGACGCCTTTTTCGACAATGCGAAGTACCTGGCCATCGTGCTGGTGGCGATGGGGCACTCCTGGGAGCCGCTGCGTGACGGCAGCCGGTCCGCGGCGGCGCTCTACATCACCGTCTATGCCTTTCATATGCCGGCCTTCATCATCATCTCCGGCTATTTCTCGCGCAGTTTCGATATGCGCAAGGACCGCCTGCAGCGGCTGATTACCGGCGTCGCCGTTCCCTACATCCTCTTCGAAGTCGCCTACACGCTCTTCAAGAGGTGGGCGGACGACGACCCGGGTTATCCGATCAGTCTCACGGATCCCTGGTATCTGACCTGGTTCCTGCTCGCGCTGTTCATCTGGCGCCTGACCACCCCGCTGTGGAAGATCGTGCGCTGGCCGGTCCCGCTGGCGCTGGCCATCGCCGTGCTCGCGTCGGTCTCCCCGGACATCGGCGACGACCTGGACCTCCAGCGGGTGCTGCAGTTCCTGCCGTTCTTCGTGATCGGGCTGTCGCTGCGGCCGGAGCACTTCCGGCTGGTACGCCGCAAGAAGGCGCGGATCCTGGCCGTTCCGGTGTTCGCCGCCGCGCTGGTCTTCGCCTACTGGGCGGCGCCGCGGATGAACGCCGCGTGGTTCTACCACCGCGACGCCGCGCAGGAACTCGCCGCCCCGTGGTGGAGCGGCGCGGTGATGACGCTGGCGATGTTCGGCTGCTCGCTGGTGCTGGTGGCCTGCTTCTTCGCCTGGATCCCGGGCCGCACCATGTGGTGCACGGCGCTGGGCGCGGGCACCCTGTACGGCTACCTGCTGCACGGCTTCCTGGCCAAGGGGTCGCGCTTTTGGAACTGGTACGACACCCCGTGGGTGCACACGCCCTGGGGCGCGGTACTGCTGACCCTCATCGCGGGCAGCGTCATCACGGTGCTGTGCACCCCACCCGTGCAGCGGATCTTCCGCTGGGCGATGGAGCCCAAGATGACCTGGGCGTTCAAGAAGGACCCGGTGGGGATGGCCCGCAGCCGCAACTGAGCGGAGCGGACACCGCCCGCAGGCCGCCAGGGCGCCCGTTCCACCGGAGAACCGGTGGGGCGGGCGCCCTGCTGCGTGCGGGGAGCGGGAGGTGCGCTCCCGCTACCGGACGACGGCGATCCCCTCGATCTCGACCAGCGCTTCCTCGTCCCACAAACGGGTGGTCCCGATCACGGCCATCGCCGGATAGTCGCTCCCGACCAGGCGCTTCCACACCAGGCCGAGGTCGCGCGCATGCCGGCGGTAGTCGGCGACATCGGCCGCGAAAACGGTGAGCTTGGCGAGGTCGGACGGGCCGGCCCCGGCCGCCGCCGCGACGTCCAGGAGGTTGGTCAGCGCCCGCTCGAACTGCTCGACGATGCCGTCCCCGACGATCCGGCCCGCTTTGTCGAGCGCCGTCTGCCCGGCGAGGAAGACCATGGTGCCGGAGGCGGCGCGCACACCGTGGCTGAAGCCGGTCGGCGGCGCGAGATGCGGTGGATTGACGCGCTCCAGCCCGTCGGGCGGGGTGCCCGCGTCCCGTCCGGTCCCGCCCTGTGCGCCGTACTCGCCGTGCTCGCCGTTCTCGGTCGTCATCACTGCTCCTGCGCTCGTCCGGCCGTTCACGCATAACGGGGGTCGCCCCCAGGGGATTCAAGCGCCTCCGGCTCCCGGCCGTCCAGCGTTCCCCGCGCCGGGCGACCGGACGCCCTCGACGGACGCCCTGGTCGAACGCCCCTGCCGCCCGGCTCAGTCCGCCGCCGGGCACGGATACAGCGCCGCCCGCAGATGCCCCGTCCAGTGGGCCGTCATCTCCCGTGCCAACCGCGTCCCGGGTGCGTGCAGTTCGAAGCCGTGCCAGGCGCCGGGCACATTGCGGACCGTGACCTGCACCCCCGCGTCCATCAGCCGCCGGGCGTAGGCCAGCCCCGGGTCCCGCAGCGGATCGAGATCGCAGACCAGGACATAGGCCGGCGGCAGCCCCGTGAGGTCCTCGGCGCGGGCCGCCGCGGCGTAGGCGTCCGCCGCCGCGCCCTCCGGCAGATAGTGCTGCCACGTCCTACGCATCGTGCGCAGGCTGTTGACCCACGGCCCCGGCACGTCCTCGGCCTCCGCAGGGAGCGGTTCCCCGGCGACGCGGTCGTCGACGTCCGGTACGCACATCGACTGGTAGGCCAGGGCCGGGCCGCCGCGGTCGCGGGACATCAGGGCCACAGCCGCGCTCAGCCCGCCGCCCGCGGAGTTCCCGGTGACGGCGATCCGCCCGGCGTCGATGCCGAGCCCGGCCGCCTGCGCCGCGGTCCACTCCAGGGCGCGATAGCAGTCCTCCACGCCCGCCGGATAGCGGTGTTCGGGCGCGAGCCGGTACTCGACGGAGACGATCACGGCGGGCAGCGCGCGGCAGAGGTCGAGGGCCGTCTTGTCCTGCCCCGGCAGGGGGCGGCCGAGGGCGTACCCACCGCCGTGGAAGTGCAGCACGGCGGGCAGCGCGCCGCCCCGGTAGGAGCCCTCGGCGCCGTCGGGGCGGTAGACCTCGACCGCCAGCGCGCTGCCGTCCTCCCGCGGGATGTCGTACCGGCGGCTGCGCACGCCGGTGCGGTCGGCCGGGGTCGCGGCCAGCAGCTGCCGGAACCGCTCACGGGTCGCCGCGATGTCCCGGAAGGGATCGGAGTACGGCGGCAAGTCCTCCAGGTAGGCGGCGAGTTCGGGGTGGACGGTTATTCCCGGCGGGAAGGGCACAGGGGTCTCCGGTGATCGCGTAGGGCCCCGCATTCTGCTCGCACCGTCTCCGCCCCGCCATCACCGACACCCATCCCGCCGCCCGCCTCCCGGTCACTTCGCGTCGGCATAGCACTCCACCACCGCCGTGGTGAACGGGAAGCGGACGGGGGTGTCCCCGAACGCGATCCGCCCCGCCGCCGCGGCCGCCGCGGCGATCGCCCCGGACACGGTCGCCGCCTCCTCGGCGGGGCAGTGCACGATCACCTCGTCGTGCTGGAAGAAGACCAGCTCGGCGCGGAGCCCGCCCTCCGCCAGCGCCCGGCGCAGCGCCGCCAGCACCAGCAACGCCCAGTCGGCGGCGCTGCCCTGGACGACGAAGTTGCGGGTGAAGCGGCCGCGGGCCCGGGCGGCGGCCGAGCCGCCGGCGTACCCCTCCGCCGGCGCGTCCTCCTGGGGCAGTCCGGCCTCGTCCGGCGGCGCCACGGACGCCGGCGGGCAGGTGCGTCCCAGCCAGGTGCGCACCAGCCGGCCCTCCTCGCCCGCGCGGGCCGCCTCGTCCACATACGCCACCGCGGCCGGATAGCGGCGGCGCAGACCGGCCATGTGCGTCAGCGCGTCGCCGGAGGTCTGGCCGTACACGGCGCCCAGCAGGGCGATCTTGGCCCGGTCGCGGTCGCCGCCGAACGCCCGGGCCGCCAGATCCGCGTACAGGTCCTCGCCGCTGCCGGCCACCTCCATCAGGCCGCGGTCGCGGGAGACGGCGGCCAGCACCCGGGGTTCCATCTGGTCGGCGTCGGCGACCACCAGGCGCCAGCCCGGATCGGCGCGCACGGCCTGCCGGATCACCTTGGGGATCTGGAGCGCGCCGCCGCCGTTGGTGGTCCACCGGCCGGAGACCGTGCCGCCGGGCAGGTACTCGGGGCGGAAGCGGCCGTCGTGCACCCACTGCTGGAGCCAGGCCCAGCCGTGGGCGGTGTGCAGGCGGTAGAGCGTCTTGTACGCCAACAGCGGGGCCACCGCGGGGTGATCGAGTTGCTGCAGTTCCCACTTGCGGGTCGAGGTGAGGGAGATCCCGGCGCGGCCGAAGGCCTTGATGATCTCCTGGGGGAGATCCGGGCGCACCCGCGCGCCGGGGCCGAACGCCCGGGACACCTCCTCGGCCAGCTCCGCCATCCGCCGCGGCTCCAGCCCGCCCGGATAGCGCTCGCCCAGCAGCCGGTCGAGCAGGTCACGGTGCACATCCGCCCGCCAGGGCACCCCGGCCCGCCCCATTTCCGAGGCCACCAGCATGCCCGCGGACTCGGCGGCGAGCAGCAGCCGCATCCGGTCGGGGTGCTCCGCCCTCGCCGTACGCGCCACCTGGCCGGCATAGACCTCCAGCAGCGCGGTGAGCTCGTCCGTGCCGGGCGGCAGCGGCACCGGACCCGGCTCGAACAGGGACGGCTGGGTCTGCGCCGTACGGGCGGGCCCGTCCTGCGGAACGGGCAGACCGTGCAGCCGGGCCCAGGCGGCGGCCAGCGAACGCGGCTGGCCGTACTGCCCCTCCTCATGGCCGATCAGCAGCGCCTCCGCGGCCTCCACGTCATAGCAGCGCTCGACGCGCACCCCCGCGGCCAGCAGCGGCCGGTAGATCTCCGCGGTGGACCGCCACACCCACCGCTCGACCTCGGGACGGCCGCGCACGGCCTCGGCGAGCGAGGGCTCCTCCCGCACCGGCCCCGCGGCCCGCCCGTCCGGGGCGAGCGGGCAGAGACGAGCACCCCCGTCGCCCGTCTCCACCACCGCCCATCTCATGCTCCTGAGTCTCGCACCGGGGTCTGACAACGGCCCGGCACCGAATCCGGCACCAGCGCTGGCACCGGCTCCGGCTCCGGCACCGGCATCGACTCCGGCACCGGCTCCGGCTCCGGTCCCGTCTCTGGTGAGGCCCCTGACCGGCGCGGACGACGGCCCCGGGAACGGGCCGGACAGCGCCGCCGGGAGCAGGCCGAGGCAGTCCTCGGGACAGCCCCCCTGCGCCCGCCACTTCAGCTGCCCGAGCGGCACCCCAACTCCCGTATCAAGAGGGGCAATTGGCGAGAGCTGCCATCGCAGGGAAAAATCGAAGGGCGCCGAATTCCACCGGCCCGGATTTCCCGCATTCACCCGTATGAAGCGCCACTTTCCCCTTGTTGATGCGTTGAGCAGCTTGTCGCTCTATGCGGCGCATCACCGAAATCTGCTTGCTGCTCAGTGAAGAGGTTCACCGTGAAGTTTGTCTCCAAGGCCGCTGTCCTGTCCGCCGCCGCGGGCATTGCCGTTGTGAGCGGGGCCGGCGTGGCCAGCGCCTACGGTGCCGGCGCCGCGGGCGTCACCCAGAACTCTCCCGGCGTCGTCTCCGGAAACCTCATCCAGGTCCCGGTCGACCTGCCGCTCAACGTCTGCGGCAACACCATCAACGTCGTCGGACTGCTGAACCCGGCCGCCGGCAACACCTGCGTCAACCTCTGATCACCATACGGCGCTTGAGGCCCGGCCCACGCCCGGGCGGGGCCTCTCGGCGGCAAAGGCCGGTACGCATTCCGTACCGGCCTTTCGTATGCCCAAAAGGCTTGCAGCATGCGGTGCCACCGATGGCAATGATATATGTCCATGGTTTCGTGGCATTCGGGTGAATCGGCGAAACCGCATCCTCAGAAGCGAGTTGACCAGGTCGCTCCACATACGGGCACTCCGCTTCCAGAAGGGTAAATCGTGATCAAGAAGGTCCTGGCCACGACGGCTGTAGCCGCGTCCATGGTTGGCATTTCGGCGGCCGTCGCCCCCCAGGCGATGGCTGTTGGCAACGACAACGGCACCTCCACGGTCAACGGCAACGGCGCCGTTGAAGCGTTCGGCAACTCCACCACCATGGGGCGGATGAGCCCGCAGCTGGAGCTCGTCCAGGGCTCGCTGAACAAGCTGTGCCTCGCCCTGCCCAAGGTGAACCTCGCCGCCGCGGCCGTGGGTGCGATCGCGCAGGACGTCAACCTGCTGTCGTCGCCGCAGAACCAGCAGTGCACCGAGAACTCGACCCAGGCGAAGGGCGACGAGCCGCTGTCGCACATCGTGGACGACCTCGCGGTGCTCTCCGCCAACGGTGTCGGCAACCGCTGAGCCGGCCATCGGCCGCAGGCCCGGGCCGCCGGCTCTCCTCCTCTGAGCGGCCCGGGCCTGCGGCACCCCCTCGCGAAGCGCAGGGCCGAAGATTCACGACCCCCCCTTTCGGTAGGAATCCGTATTCGGTGGGTACCTCGTCCGTCCGGACTCCCGGTGTTTTTTCCGCGTCGTATGCGCGGTGGCAATCCCCCGAAATGCTTGTGCATCGTTCGGGCGATTCCTCAGAAAACTTCCCGGGAAGAGTTTCGTCGGCGAGGAGCAATCGTTACCAATATTGGCAGCGCGGTTACGGGCGAGCAGAACACCGCCCGTGCGACACGACGGTCGTGTTCGCTACGGACCCGCTGCAAGGAAGGGCTGAAAGTGAAGTACGCAAAGGTCGCCGCAATCACCGCTGGAACGATCATGGCGCTGGGCTCGGCCGCGCCGGCGTTCGCCGACGCGGGCGCCGCGGGTGGCGCCAAGAACTCCCCCGGTGTGCTCTCCGGCAACGCCATCCAGGTTCCGGTGCACATCCCGGTCAACCTCTGCGGCAACACCGTCAACATCGTTGCGCTGCTGAACCCGGCGTTCGGCAACACCTGCCTGAACCACTGACGCGAAGGCGTTTGAGTCGTTTCCTGAACCGGTCCCGGTGCGCGGTCCCCTGCGTATCGGGGCCGGTCGGCTTTCCCTCTCCGGGCAGCGTGAAAAGCAGGATGCCGAACCTTTCGGGTGGCGTCGCCAAGAAGGCGGAACTTCAGAGTTTCTCCGGGAGACAGCACTCGTTAGTGAAGGTGAATGCGGTGATCCGAGCAGTGAAGTGAATGCTCACGCGGCACTGGTGCCGCGGGACCTTCAAGCACCGCCCGAGAAGGGACAATTGAAAGTGAAGTACGCGAAGTCTGCCGCAGTTGTTGCCGGTTCCGTGATGGCGCTGGGCGTGGCCGCTCCCGCTTTCGCCGCCCAGCCCGCCAGCCCGAGCATGAGCCTCAACGGCGGGCTGACGGACGCGCTGACCACCAAGCAGCTGGACGGCCACCAGATCGCCCCGTTGGTCAAGGCGGTCAAGGCCACCCAGAAGAAGGTCAAGTCGACCTCTCCCAAGAAGCTGCTCGGTGGCGTGACGGGGGCGGCCAAGAACGTTCCGCTGCTCGGTGGTCTGCCGCTCGGCAAGTAATTCCCCGGCGCGCGGCGTCAGTTGCGGCCGGCGGGCACGACAACCGGCGGACGACATCGGAAGATGCCGCGAAAACTTCGCCGTCCCGCGGGTGGTGCACCGCTTCGAGGAAACGAAGCCGATATTGTGTACAGCCGCTGCATCTCTCAGCTTTCGATGCACGGCAGCGCCCTCGGATATTCCACATTTCGCGCCCCGGTCAAGGCTGTGGAGCCAATCGGCAATACGGATCAGGGCGCAGGCTCATTTGAGTGAATGAGCACAACCGAACTCGGCCTTTCGAGTTGGTCAGATGGCCCGGCTCAAAGGCATCCCGAAACACGAAGGATCAAGATGATCAAGAAGGTTCTGGCGACCGCAGCGGCCGCTGTGTCCATCGTCGGTGTCGCCGCCGCTGTCGCCCCGCAGGCCATGGCCACCGGCAACGACCACGGCACCTCCACCGTCAACGGCAACGGTGCCAAGCAGGCTTTCGGAAACTCGACCACCTTCGGCTACATGAGCCCGCAGATCGGTCTGGTCCAGGGCTCGCTCAACAAGCCGTGTGTCGCCCTGCCGAAGCTGAACCTGGCCGGTGCCTCGGGTCTCGCGACGGTTCAGGACCTCAACATCCTGTCCTCGCCGCAGAACCAGCAGTGCACCGAGAACTCGACCCAGGCGAAGGGTGACGAGCCGCTGTCGCACATTCTGGACGACATCGCGCTGCTCTCCGCGAACGGCGCCGGCAACCGCTGAGCCGCTGAGGGAAACCCGGGACGCCCAGTCCTCCTTCTTCTGGGCGTCCCGGGTTTTCTGCTGTCCGGGCGGCGGTGCGGCATCCCGTGTGCGCGGTGCGGGAGAAGCGGAACGCCGGGGTGGTGAATTGTTATTCGCTCGTGACTGAGGCCCGGCGGGGCGGCTCGTTGGGCAGGTTGTGTGGAGGGAAGCATGCCAATGCCCCTGCAAGATTGATGGGGTTGCCGGGGCATTGGCATGCCGGCCACGGAGGAAAGCCGGGCCCGCGAAGCGTCGAATGGCGCTGCGGGCCCTTTGTCGTACCGCCGTTTCCGTACCGCTGTGCGTGCGATGGACCGGGAAACCCCGGGCAATGTTTCAGGTGCCGGGAAAACGCGGGCTGTTCGGGTGACTGCGCATAACTCGCGGGTGAAATGCGGGTTGTTCAAACAGGGCTCCCGTGTCGGGAGTTTCGTCTCCTGAAGGGTTTGCGTGATGAAGAAGATGATGGCGGGCGCGGCTGTGGCGGCGTCGCTGATCGGGATCTCCGCTATGGCCGCTCCGCAGGCCATGGCGATCGGCGACGACCACGGCACCAGCACGGTCAACGGCAACGGCACCGCCTCGGTGTACGGGAACTCCACCACCGCCGGCCGGCTGAGCACCCAACTCGGTCTCGTCCAGGGGTCGTTGAACAACCTCTGCCTGGCCGGGCCGAAGGCCAACCTCGCCGCGGCCTCCGCGCTCATCCTGCAGGACATCAACGTGCTGTCCTCGCCGCAGAACCAGCAGTGCACCTCGGGGTCGTCGCAGGTCAAGAACGACGAGGCGCTGTCGCACATCGTGGACGACATCGCGGTGCTGTCCGGCAACGGTGTCGCCAACCGCTGAGGGCCGACGGCTCCGGCCGTCCCGGCGCTCGCGTGGGCCCGGGCGGCCGGCGCCGCGTCTTCGCCGCCGGCCGCCCGGTCGGGCGAGCGGCGGGGCCGGGCGCCAAGACTGCTGAGGAAGGACGAGAGATGCGACAGGGCCTGAAGGCGTGCATGTTCGTGGTGGCCGCGTCCGGCGTGCTGGGCGCGAGCTGCGGCACGGCGTACGCGGATGCCGGCGCCGGCGGGGGCACCGCGAACTCTCCCGGGGTGCTGTCCGGGAACAGCGTCCAGCTGACCGTGGACACCCCGGTCAACGCGTGCGGCAATTCGGTGGACGCGGGCGCGGCGCTCAACCCGGCGATGGGCAATTCGTGCGGGAACGGTGCGCAGGGAGTGCGGCCACCGCTCGCCGGGCGGGCGCCGCAGACGATGGAGGCTCCGGGGGTGCACTGGACGGCCCCGGAGCAGCGCGCCGAGCAGGCGTCGCGCACGGGTGCGGAACGACCCGAGCGCCCCGCCGCGGCGCCGCAGGCGCGGGTCCCCGGGCCCGCCGCGCACCCCGCACGGGAGGCGCAGACCGGCGCCGTGCCGCGGGCCCGGGAGGCGGCGGACACCCCGCTGCTGGCGTCCACGGGCGGGCCCGAGCTGGCGGCGTTCGCCGCGGCGGGCGGCGGCCTGCTGGCGGGCGGGATGCTGCTGCTGCGCAGGACCCGGCCGCGCCGCGGGTGAGGGCGGGCCGGGAGCCGGGGCCGGGCGCCGGGGCGCGTTCGTCGGAGCCCCGGCCCCGGCCGTCCGGGCCGGGCGCCCCGGCCGAGCCGTGCCGCGTCCGGCCGCCTCTGGCAAAATAAGGACGAAGGCCGCAAAAGCCATCGTTCGATGAGGTGGGGACATGCTCATTGCGCTGGCGCAGACGGACTGCGTGCTCGGTGACGTGGAGGCGAACCTCGATACCGCCCGTGCGCAGATCGAGCAGTCGGCGGCGCAGGGCGCGGATCTCGTGGTCTTCCCCGAACTGAGCCTGCACGGCTACCACTTGGGCGTGCTGCCGCGCGACGCCTCCATCGAGGCGAACGATCCCCGCCTGCTGGAGCTCAGCACCCTCGGCCCCGATGTGCTGGTCGGCTTCCACGAGCACACCGGTCTGCGGGCCTACAACACGGCGGGCCACTACGCGGACGGCGCGCTGCTGCACGCCCACCGCAAGCTGTATCTCCCCAACTACCTGGCCTGGGAGGAGCGCAAGCACGTCAGCCCGGGGCAGTCGCTGCGCGCCTACGACCTGACGAAGTCCAGGAGCGGCGGCCGGGGCGCGACGCTGGTGTGCAATGACGCCTGGCAGCCGGCGCTGCCGTGGCTGGCGGTGCAGGACGGCGCCGAGGTGCTGTTCGTGCCGACCAACAGCGCGGCGAGCCTGGATCCGGAGGCGATGGACACCGGCCTGTACTGGGACACCCTGCTGTCCTATACGGCGAAGATGCTCCAGTGCTGGGTGGTCTTCGTCAACCGGGTGGGCAATGAGCACGGCGCGGCGTTCTGGGGCGGCTCGCGGGTGGTCGACCCGCGGGGCGCGGTGGTGGCGCAGGCGCCCAAGTGGGAGCCCGCGCTGGTCACCATCGAGATCGATCTCGCCGAGGCGCGGCGCCAGCGCCGGGCGGTGCCGCTGGTCGCCGAGGCCCGGCTGGGGCTGATCGACCGCGAGGTGCGGCGGCTGATCGACGAGGGCGGCGACCACTGAGGGCGGCCGCCCGGCCGGTCGTCAGTGACCGCCCGCGGACCCCTGGCGGGGCGCCTCGGCGGGGGCGTCGTCCTTGAGGGCCTTGGCCTCGGACTTCAGGATGCGCATCGAGCGGCCGAGCCCGCGTGCCATGTCGGGGAGCTTCTGGGAGCCGAAGAGCAGCACGAGCACCGCGAGGATCAGGATCAGGTGCCAGGGCTCGAAGGCGTTGCGGAGCATCGGCGCGCTCGCTTTCGTCGGGGTCCGGGGGAGACGTTCTGTCCAGTATTACCCGAACGATCCGGCCGCCCGGTGCAGGGGTGTCGCCCCCGGCACCGGGCGGCCGGCCGCGGCTACCAGCTGGACTTGCGGACGCCCGGCAGGTGGCCCGCGTGCGCCTGCTCGCGCAGCCGTACCCGGGACAGGCCGAAGGCCCGGAAATAGCCGCGCGGGCGGCCGTCCACGGCGTCGCGGTTGCGCACCCGGGTGGGGCTGGCGTCCCGCGGCTGGCGGGACAGCTCGCGGAGGGCGGCGGTGCGCTCCTCCTCGGGGGTGTGCGGACTGCGGAGCACGGCCTTGAGGGCGGCGCGGCGGGCCGCGTAGCGCGCCACGGTCGCGCGGCGCCGCGCGTCCTTCGCGATCTTGCTCTGCTTGGCCATCAGACCTTCTCCCCCCGGGCGCGGATGCGGGCGACGGCCGCCTCGATCCCGATGACGTCGACGGTCTTGAGGCCCCTGGCGCTCAGGGTGAGCCGGATGTGGCGGCCCTCGCTCGGCAGCCAGTAGCGCTTGCGCTGGATGTTGGGGTCGAAGCGGCGCGGGGTGCGGCGGTGGGAGTGGGAGACGGCGTTCCCGAAGCCCGGCGCGCGGCCGGTCAGCTGGCAGTGGGCGGACAAGGTGCGGTCCTTTCGGTCGGAGCCCCTGGTGAGAGCCTATTGAAAATGGAAACCATTTCCGTATACTAACCCCATGGCTCGCAACGAACTACGCCCGGTCGTCAAGCTCCGGTCCACCGCCGGCACCGGCTACACCTACGTCACCCGCAAGAACCGCCGTAACGACCCCGACCGCCTGGAACTGCGCAAGTACGACCCGGTGGCCGGCCGTCACGTCGCTTTCCGAGAGGAGCGCTGAGCACCGTGCAGACCGGAATCCACCCCGCCTACGGGCCCGTCGTCTTCCGTGACCGGGCCGCCGGCCACGCCTTCCTGACCCGCTCGACCATGACCAGTGAGCAGACCGTCGAGTGGGAGGACGGCCGGACCTACCCCGTCGTCGACGTCGAGGTCTCCTCGGCGAGCCACCCCTTCTACACGGGCGCCGCCCGGGTGCTGGACACCGCGGGCCGCGTCGAGCGGTTCGAGCGCCGGTACGGCAAGCGGGACCGCTGATGGAGCGGCTCGACGTCGTGCTGCTCGGCGGCCTGCACGCGGACGCGCGGCGGGCCGCCGTCGAGCGGCTGCTGCACACGGTGCCCGGCAGCGTCGCCCTCCACCACGACCTCGCCTCGGCCGTCGAGGGCACCGTGCGGCGCACCGTCCGCGATGCCGGCGGCACCCTCGACACCGCCGACGTGCCGCTGGTCAACGACTGCGCCTGCTGTGCGCTGCGCGAGGACCTGGTGCCCGAGCTGGAGCGGCTGGCCGCCGGCCGGACCTGCCGGCTGGCGGTCGTCGAACTGTGGGACTCGGTCGAACCCAAGGCCATGGCCGAGGTGATCACCTCCTGCGGCAGCGAGAACCTCGCGCTGACCGGCGTGATCACCGCCGTCGACCCGGCCCTGCTGCTGCCCTGCCTCGGCTGCGGCGACGACCTCGCCGAGGCGGGCCTGGCGGCCGCGGCCTCCGACCAGCGCACCGTCGCCGACACCTGGGCGCGGCAGCTGGAGTACGCCCCGGTGCTGGCGATCGCGGCGGGGGAGGAGGCGGCGGAGCCCGCCGACCTCGCGCTGCTCGCCCAGCTGCACCCGATGGCCCGCCAGGTGCCCGTCGCAGGAGGGGAGTTGGCGGCCGCGGCGACGGCCGGCTTCGATGTGGCGGCGGCCGCGGCGCGACAGCACCCGGCCTGTGCGCTGCTGCCCCAGGAGGCCGACGCCGAGGGCGTGGGCACCATGGTCTGGCGGCGCACCCGCCCCTTCCACCCCGGCCGCCTCTACGCCGCGCTGGAGGATCTGACCTGCGCGGCCGCCCGCAGCCGGGGCCGGTTCTGGCTGGCCGACCGCCCGGACACGCTGCTGTCCTGGGACGCGGCCGGCGGCGCGCTGTGCGTGGAGAACGCCGGACCGTGGCTGGCCGCGCTGCCGGACGCCGCCTGGGAGCTGGTGCCGCCCACCCGCCGGGCCGCGGCCGCGCTGGACTGGCACCCCGAGCACGGCGACCGCACCCAGCACCTGGTCTTCACCTCGCCGGGCCTGGACCGCGAGGGCCTGCGGGCCCTGCTGGACTCGTGCCTGCTCACCGACGCCGAGTACGCGGGCGGCCCGCCGTCCTGGAAGAGCCTGCCGCCCGCCTTCGACGCCCTGCTCGACCCCGTTTCCTAGCGCGGGCCGCGCCGTCCCCCCGCCGGTGGCGGCCGGTCCGCCCCGCACGCACAAGGAAGTTCCCCATGCCCCGTCGGCACGACCCGCGCCGTACGCCCACCCCGCGCCGCAACCCGCTGGATGCGGCGGGCATCACGTACATCGACTACAAGGACACCGATCTGCTGCGGAGGTTCCTCTCCGACCGCGGCAAGATCCGCAGCCGCCGGATCACCCGGGTCAGCGCTCAGCAGCAGCGGCAGCTGGCCCGGGCGGTCAGGAACGCGAGGGAGATGGCGCTGCTCCCGTATCCGTCCCGGTGACGGCGGCCCCGGGGGTCCAGGGGGCCGGGCGACCCGCCGGCCGGTGCGGCCGTCACGGGCCCCTGGAACCCCGGGAGCGTGGCACACGTCTCTTCCCTGTCCGTGAGGGCTTCGGGCCCGGTGATCCGTATCAGGTGTACGGGCGCGGGACCCGCGGCGCCGTGCCCTGACCCGGCCGGTGGCGGTGGCCTGCGGAGGCGGGCCTGCGGGGCTCGCAGGGGGTGGCCCGGGAGGGTGCTCGACGAGCGGTGACGGGCTCGACACCGGCTGTCGTGCACGTGCATCTGCGCATGCATCCGCACGAGAACGCGGCTATGCTCCGGGGCAGTTGACACCATTTATCACTGGGAGACCCCTGTGCCCCACGCATACAACGGCATGGCCGCCACGGATCTCCATGAGGTGGCGTGGCAGAAGAGCAGGCACAGCAACTCCCAGGGCTCCTGCGTGGAGTTCGCCAAGCTGCCCGGGGGTGACATCGCCGTCCGCAACTCCCGCTTCCCGGACGGCCCCGCGCTCGTCTACACGCCGGCCGAGGTCCGGGCGATGCTGCTGGGCATCAAGGACGGGGAGTTCGACCACCTCGTACGGGACTGAGCGGCCGCGGGCGCACGGGAACCGGGCGCCCGCCCAGGGCGGTGCGCCCGGTGTGCGCAGCGGCTACGGCAGCCGGAAGAGCGCCCACACGATCTTGCCGTGCGAGGCCCCGGCCAGCGGATGCCAGCCCCAGCTGTCGCTGAAGGAGTCCACCAGATACAGCCCGCGCCCCGACTCGGCGGCGAAGTCCGCCTCGCCGGCCACCGGGGAGTCGTCGCTCGGGTCCCGTACGGCGCAGACCAGCCGGGTCGACCAGCGCATCAGGTGCAGCCGGGCCGGCGGGGTGGCGTCGTGGTGCTCCGGGGCGGCGAGGACCGCGTGCCGCAGGGCGTTGGTGACGAGTTCGGAGACCACCAGGGCGACCGAGTCGAAGAGCTCGTCGAGATCCCAGCCCCGCAGGGTCTCGCGGGTGAACGCCCGTGCGCTGCGCACCGATTCATAGCGCGGCGGGAGCGTGCGGGACGCGGATCCGGAGACGGCCAGGGGGTCGACGGGAGGGAAGCCCTGCCATAACGGCTCGAGCATGGTCAAAACCTTGGTCCCCATGCGAGGCACTCCTGGCGTTCGCGGACGTCATGACCCTGGCCGGTCAGCCGGATCTGGCGGATCTTTCACGAGCGTGCATGCGTGCGACGCCCATGGTTCCCAATGTGCGAGACAGATGCAAGGGCAGATGCACGTGCACGTGCCGCGATTGCGGGGTCCCGCACCGGTTCGCGGCGGATTCTTCCCCGATGTTTGTGTGGAGGGCTTGCGGGGGCCTCACACATCTGTAACCGGATGAGCACTCAACGAAGCCCGGACGTGGCAGACTTGCGGCCCTCTGTTGGACGGGGTGGGGTCACAGGAGGGTCGGAGAGGTGTCCGCAAGTGAGTCGAGCGGGTCGGTGGTGCGGCGGATCCTGCTCGGGTCGCAGCTCCGCCGGCTGCGTGAGTCGCGCGGGATAACCCGCGAGGCGGCCGGCTACTCGATCCGTGCGTCCGAATCGAAGATCAGCCGCATGGAGTTGGGCCGCGTGAGCTTCAAGGCACGTGATGTGGAGGATCTGCTCACCCTGTACGGGGTCGGCGACGCGCAGGAGCGCGAGGCGCTGCTGTCCCTGGCGCGGGAAGCCAACGTGGCGGGCTGGTGGCACAGTTACACCGACGTGCTGCCCGGCTGGTTCCAGACGTATGTCGGTCTGGAAGGCGCCACCTCGCTGCTGCGGGTCTACGAAGTCCAGTTCGTGCACGGGCTGTTGCAGACGGAGGAGTACGCCCAGGCGGTCGTCAGACGCGGCATGCCGGACGCCGGTCCGGCGGAGATCGAGCGGCGCGTCGCGCTGCGCATGGAGCGCCAGAAGCTGCTGGTGGCCGAGCGGTCGGCGCAGTTCCACTGCGTGCTGGACGAGGCGGCGCTGCGGCGCCCGTACGGCGACCGCGCGGTGATGCGCGAGCAGATGAGGCATCTGATCGAGGTGTCCGAGCGGCCCAATGTGCGGCTCCAGGTGATGCCCTTCAGTCTGGGCGGGCACGCGGGGGAGAGCGGCGCCTTCACCATGCTCGGCTTCCAGGAGTCGGGGCTGCCGGACGTGGTGTATCTGGAGCAGCTGACGAGCGCCCTCTATGTGGACAAGCCCGAAGAGGTGGCGCAGTACGGGCGGGTGATGGACCGCCTCCAGGAAGAGGGGCCGAATCCGGCCGAGACCAGGGACCTGCTGCGTGGGCTGCTCCAACTGATGTGACGCGTCGGTAGGATGGCGTGCCATCAGGAGTCAGCACCCCCCAATGCGGCGCCCTGAGCGCCCTGTTCTCCAGATCGGGATGGCATGTCCTACTTCGACGAGTTGGCGTATCAGTTCATCGACGGTGAGTGGCGCTCGGGCAGCGGCTCATGGGACATCGTCGACTTCAATCCCTACAACGGCGAGAAGCTGACCTCCATACCGGTGGCCACCGTCCAGGAGATCGACCAGGCGTACCGCGCGGCCGAGCGTGCCCAGCGGGCCTGGGGCGACACCAACCCGTACAGCCGCCGGCTGGTCTTCGAGCGGGCGCTGCGGATCATCGACGACCGCGAGGCGGAGCTGGCCGAGGCGATCGCCGCCGAGGTGGGCGGCACGCGCGCCAAGGTGGGCTTCGAGCTGCACCTGGCCAGGGAGTTCCTGCGCGAGGCGGTGCAGCTGGCGCTGCGCGCCGAGGGCCGCATCCTCCCCTCGCCGATCGACGGCAAGGAGAACCGCCTCTACCGGCTCCCGGTCGGGGTCGTGGGCGTCATCAGCCCGTTCAACTTCCCCTTCCTGCTGTCGATCAAGTCCGTCGCGCCGGCCCTCGCGCTCGGCAACGCCGTCGTCCTCAAGCCGCACCAGAACACCCCGATCTGCGGCGGCGGCCTGGTCGCCAGGATCTTCGAGGAGGCCGGGCTGCCGGCCGGCGTGCTCAATGTCGTCGTCACCGACATCGCCGAGATCGGCGACGCGCTCATCGAGCACCCGGTGCCCAAGACCATCTCCTTCACCGGCTCCGAGAGGGTCGGCCGGCATGTCGCGACGGTCGCCGCGGCGCACTTCAAGCACTCGGTGCTGGAGCTGGGCGGCAACAGCGCGCTGGTCGTCCTCGACGACGCCGACGTGGACTACGCCGTCGACGCTGCGGTCTTCAGCCGCTTCGTCCACCAGGGCCAGGTCTGCATGGCCGCCAACCGGGTGCTGGTGGACCGCGCCGTGGAGGCGGAGTTCACCGAGAAGTTCGTGGCCAAGGTCCGCACGCTGAAGGTGGGCGACCCCACCGACCCGCACACGCACATCGGGCCGCTGATCAACGAGGGCCAGGCCGAGGCCGTCACCGCGCTGGTGGACCGTGCCGTCGCCGACGGCGCGGCGGCGCTGCTGCACGGCGAGACCCGGGGCACGCTGGTCGCGCCGAGCGTGCTGAGCGGGCTGCCGGCGGACTCCCCGCTGCTCCAGCAGGAGATCTTCGGTCCCGTGGCGCTGCTGGTGCCGTTCGACGGCGACGAGGAGGCGGTGCGGCTGACCAACGCGACGCCGTACGGGCTCAGCGGCGCCGTGCACACCGGTGACATCGAGCGCGGGGTGCGGTTCGCCAAGCGGATCGAGACCGGGATGTTCCACGTCAACGACGCCACGGTGCACGACGAGCCGATCGTGCCGTTCGGCGGCGCCAAGAGCTCCGGTGTCGGGCGGCTGAACGGCGACGCGATGGTGGAGGCCTTCACCACCACCAAGTGGATCTCCATCCAGCACGGCCGGTCGCGGTTCCCGTTCTGAGCGCAGGGGCACGGGCTCGCGAGGGCCGCTCGCGGGTCGAGGACAGAAGCTGACCGCAAGGGCTCCTAGCGTGAGGGGTGTCGAAAGGCGGACGGCGGGAGAGCCGGCCGCCGGGGGATCCCACGAAAGGCGAGTCCATGCCCACTCACGTTCCTGCCGAGGCACACGGTGACGAGGCCGGCGCGCTGCTGGCCTTCCTGGAGGCCCAGCGCGGCGGGCTGCGGCGGTCGGTCCTGGGGCTGACCGAGGAGCAGGCCCGGCGCCGTACGGGCGCGAGCGCGCTGACGCCGGCCGGTCTGATCAAGCATGTCGCGGAGACCGAGCAGGGCTGGATCGAGACCGCGCAGCAGCGGCCGCACACCATCCGGCGGACCGCGGAGACCTGGCATCTGAGCTTCGCGCTCGGGGACGGCGAGAGCCTGCCCGAGATGCTGGCGTTCTGGGAGAAGGTCGCCCGGCGCACCGAGGAGTTCGTGCGCGCCCTGCCGAGCCTGGACGACACCTTCCCGCTGCCCGAGGCGCCGTGGTTCCCGCCCGAGGCCCGGCAGTCGATGCGCTGGCTGCTGCTGCACCTGATCGAGGAGACGGCCCGGCACGCCGGGCACGCCGACATCCTCCGCGAGTCCCTGGACGGCAAGACCGCCTTCGCGCTGGTGGACGAGGAGCGGGCGGCCCGGCAGGGCTAGGGGCTGAAGACAGCCCCCAGCGCCTCCTCAGTGGTGGAATGCCGTGGCGACGTTCTCCGGGCGCTTCATCGGGCCCGGCTGCTCGCGGAGTTCGGTCAGCAGCTGCTCCAGGTCCGCGAGGAAGAGATCGGCCAGGTCCATGGAGAAGCCGTTGCGGCAGACCACCCGCAGGACGGACAGGTCCTCGCGGTTCGGGGGGAAGGTGTAGGCGGGCACCAGCCAGCCGCGCTCCCGCATCCGCCGGGACACGTCGAAGACGTCGAAGGCGGTGACGTGGTCGGCGGTGGTGAAGGCGAAGACCGGCAGCTGGTCGCCCTTGGTGAGCAGCCGGAAGTCGCCGAGCGCGCCGATCCGTTCGGCCATCGAGCAGGCGACGTCGCGGGTGGCCTGCTGGACGGCGCGGAATCCGGCCCGGCCCAGCCGCAGGAAGGTGTAGTACTGCGCGGCGACCTGGGCGCCGGGCCGGGAGAAGTTGAGGGCGAAGGTCGGCATGTCGCCGCCCAGGTAGTTGACCCGGAAGACCAGCTCCTCGGGCAGCGCCTTCGTGTCCCGCCACAGCGCCCAGCCGACGCCCGGGTAGACCAGCCCGTATTTGTGCCCCGAGGTGTTGATGGAGGCGACCCGCGGCAGCCGGAAGTCCCACCTCAGCTCCGGGTCGAGGAAGGGCGCGATCATGGCGCCGGACGCGCCGTCCACATGGACCGGGATGTCCCAGCCCCGCTTCTCCTGGAGCTCGTCGAGCGCCGCGCAGATGTCGGCCACCGGCTCGTAGGACCCGTCGAAGGTCGAGCCGAGGATCGCCACGACGCCGATGGTGTTCTCGTCGCACAGTTCGGCGGCCGAGGCCGCGTCCAGGTGGAAGCGGTCGCCCTCCATCGGGACGGTGCGCGCCTCGACCTCCCAGAAGTTGCAGAACTTCTCCCAGCAGACCTGGACGTTGGCGCCCATGACGAGGTTGGGCCGGGCTTTTGCGGGATAGCGGTCCTTGTTGCGCTGCATCCAGCGCCGCTTGAAGGCCATCCCGGCGAGCATGCAGGCCTCGCTCGACCCCGTGGTGGAGCAGCCGACGGCGGCCGCGGGGTCGGGTGCGTGCCACAGGTCGGAGAGCATCGCCACGCAGCGCTTCTCCAGTTCGGCGGTGCGCGGGTACTCGTCCTTGTCGATCATGTTCTTGTCCCGGCACTCCGCCATCAGGACGCCGGCCTGCGGCTCCATCCAGGTCGTGACGAACGTCGCCAGGTTCAGCCGGGAGTTGCCGTCCAGCATCAGCTCGTCGTGCACGAACTGGTAGGCGGTGTGCGGGGAGAGCGGGCCGTCGGGCAGCGTGTGCTGCGGGGGTGCGGTCTCCATTCCGGCGACCGGGTCGGCCTCCCCGTAGAAGGGGTTGACCGGGTGCCCGGTCTGCTTGCGGTCGGATTCCGATGCGCCTTTGTGCAGAGTCATGTTGTCGCCACTACCCGTCAACTGGCCGGTGAAAGACCGTGTTTGATGGCCTTCGTGAACTTCACGACGCGCTCCGCCTGGATCCGGGCGGCGGTGCGGGCGTCGTCGTCGAGCGGCGTGTCCGGGCCGCCGACGTGGGAGGTGCCGTAGGGATTGCCGTCGACGAACTTCGCCGGGTCGGTGTAGCCCGGCGTCACGAGGATGCCGCCGAAGTGGTGGATGGTCTGGTAGAGCGCGAGCAGGGTGGACTCCTGGCCGCCGTGCCGGGTGGCGCTCGCGGTGAAGCCGCTGTAGACCTTGTCGGCCAGCCGGCCCTGCTGCCAGAGGCCGCCCAGGGTGTCGAGGAACTGCTTGAGCTGCGAGGTCACATTGCCGAAGCGGGTGGGGGAGCCGAAGAGCACCGCGTCCGCCCAGAGCATGTCCTCGTGGGTGGCCTCCATGACGTCGGCGGTGGCGGCGGCGTTCGCCGCCCAGGCCGGGTTGGCGTCGATCGCGGCCTGCGGGGCGAGTTCCGCGGTCCGGCGCAGCCGTACGTCCGCCCCGGCGTGCTCGGCGGCATCGGCGATCAGCCGGGCGAGCTCGGCGACGGTGCCGGTCGAGGAGTAGTAGATGACGGCGACCGTGACGTCATGATCGGGCATGGACGCACCTCCTGAAACCCGACAATAAGGGCATCAAGGGCGGGTGGCCTCCAGGGCTCACCCAGTGGAAGCGGGAGCGGGCGGGCGGCCGCCCCGGAGGACCGCCACCCGCCCGCTCCCGCCCGTACGCGCCGGACCCGCGCCAGGGCCTGCCGCGTGGATCAGCCCGCGCTCGCCAGCGACAGCTTCGCCGCGAAGCCCAGGAACGCGGCCCCGGCGCCCGCGGACAGCCCGGCCGTCAGCCGCCGGCGCCGCCGGAAGGTCGCCGCCAGATACGTCCCGCTGAAGATCAGGACCGACAGGTACGTGAGGCTGAACAGCTGCGCCCAGGCGCCCAGCGTCAGGAACGACAGCACCGGATGGGCGTAGGAGGGGTCCACGAACTGCACGAAGAAGGAGATGAAGAACAAGATCGCCTTCGGGTTGAGCAGGCTGACCACCAGCGCCCTGCGGTACGGCCGCTCGACGGCCTCCTTCGCCGCCCGCGGCGCCCGGTCGGCCGCCCCGTCCTGGCGGTCCCGGCGGTCCTGACGGCCGCGCCACAGCGTCCAGGCGCCGCGCAGCATCCCGGCCGCCAGCCAGGTCAGATAGCCCGCGCCGGCGAACTTGACGACGGCGAACAGCACCGGGCTGGTCTGCAGCAGCGAGGCCACCCCGCCCGCCGACAGCGTCATCAGCACGGTGTCGCCGCACAGCACGCCGGCCGCCGCCCGGTAGGCCACCCGCGGGCCGCGCCGGGCGGCCACCGACACGACGTAGAGCGAGTTCGGGCCCGGCAGCAGAATGATCAGCGCCAGCCCCACCAGATAGGTGGACAGATCCGTTATCCCCAGCATGGGCGGCAGGATCTCACCCTGCGGGGGCCGGCTCCGCGCATTCCAGGATCCGGACAGGCTCCTCACACGGCGTGCGGAGGCCTCGCGGGGGGCGTACCGGGCCGCCGCCCACCCGGGGGACGCTCGCCGGGCCCGGCGAGCCACCCGGGGGACGCTCGCCGGGCCCGGCGAGAGGTACGTCACGGACGCGCACCCGCCACCCCTGGCCCGGCGCGGTCAGCTCAGCGGGGAGAGCACCACGGCCGTGCCGTAGGCGCACACCTCGGTGCCCACGTCGGCGGCCTCCGTCACATCGAAGCGGAACATCAGCACCGCGTTCGCACCCCGCGAGCGGGCCTGCTCCACCAGCCGCTCCATCGCCTGGTTGCGGGTCTCGACCAGGGTCTTGGTCAGGCCCCGCAGCTCGCCGCCGATCATCGACTTCAGGCCCGCGCCGATCTGGCTGCCGAGGTGCCGTGAGCGCACCGTCAGGCCGAAGACCTCGCCGATCACCCGTTCCACGTGAAACCCCGGGACGTCGTTGGTCGTCACCACCAGGACGTCGGACTGGGCGTGCTGCCCGCCGCCGTACTCCTCGATGCCCATGCCGCACACCTCCTCGTGGCCAGCATCACCCGGCCTGGGAGCCCTGGCCAGCGGTCGGGGGCCGTCGGGTGGGGGCGCGGGCGCCCGCCTGGAACCACGACGTGGCGTCCGGCGTTGATAGCTTTGGGCCCGCACACGCGCCTGCACCCCGTCGCTTCGCTCGTCGCACCGCACGATCCGGCGCCCTCGACCCAGGAGCCTTCACCCCGTGAATACTCTCGCGCTCGGCCCCCAGTGGCTGGACCCGGACTATCTGATCGCGACCTTCGGCCTGATCGGCGTCCTGGTCATCGTCTTCGCGGAGTCCGGCCTGCTGATCGGCTTCTTCCTGCCGGGTGACGCGCTGCTGTTCACCACGGGCCTGCTGGTGACGACGAACAAGCTGGACCAGCCGCTGGCGCTGGTGTGCGTCCTGATCGTGCTCGCGGCCGTCATCGGCGACCAGGTGGGCTACCTCTTCGGCCGCAAGGTCGGCCCCTCGCTCTTCAAGCGCCCCGACTCCCGCCTCTTCAAGCAGGAGAACGTCGAGAAGGCGCACGACTTCTTCGAGAAGTACGGCCCCAAGTCGCTGATCCTGGCCCGCTTCGTGCCGATCGTGCGGACGTTCACGCCGATCATCGCCGGTGTGAGCCGGATGAACTACCGCTCCTTCATCACCTTCAACGTGGTCGGCGGCGTCCTGTGGGGCGCCGGTGTCACGCTGCTCGGCGCGCTGCTCGGCAACGTCGCCTTCGTCCACAAGAACATCGAGCTGATCCTCATCGCGATCGTGCTGGTTTCCGTGGTGCCGATCGCCATCGAGTTCCTGCGGGCGCGCGGCAAGGCCAAGAAGGACGGCTCCGCGCCGGGCGCGCAGGACACCGGCCGGGGCGGCGCCCCCGCCGAGCCCTCGCGCCGCGGGCGGCACGCCAAGCGCTGACCGCGCGCCCGGTCCCGCCGCCGGGCCTCCTCCCACGCCACGCCACACCCTTCGCCTCCGCCCGCCTCCCCCGGGAGGCCCTCCGCGGTGCTTGCTCCCCGGGGCCGTGGGCAGGCGAAAGAGGTGACTTCCTCCGATCCGCACGGCGCCGCAGCCGAAAACGCCCGCCCCAAGGAAGCGCAGCGCACGGCCATCAGGCATCGTGTCCTTGACATCCGTCAGGAGGCTTACGAGGAGCGAAGATCCGTGGCGTCGGACCCACAGCGCGGCCAGCGCGGTACCAGCGGCAGCAGCGGCAGCGGCAGCGGCGGTGCCGCGGACCGCGGCGGTGCCCCCGAGGAGCGCAAACCCGCGTCGGACGAGGCGCACAGCGCCTTCACCCCGCCGCTGGGCGTGCCGTACCCGCCGGCCCCCGAGGAGGAGCACCCCACCTCGGAGTTCGCGCTGCCCGCCGGGCTGCGTCCGGAGACGCCGGCCGAGCAGGAGGGCTCGGCGTTCACGCCGCCCAGCAGCACCACCGGCCAGCACCCGATGCCCGCCGGCGCCACCGCCATGGGCGCCGCCTTCACCCCGCCGCACGGCATACCGGTCGTCCGCCTCACCAAGGAGGCACCCTGGCAGGACCGGATGCGCACCATGCTGCGGATGCCGGTGGGGGAGCGGCCGGTGCCCGAGCGCCCGGAGCGCGACGACGAGGAGACCGGTCCGGCCGTTCCCCGCGTCCTCGACCTGACGCTGCGTATCGGCGAGATCCTGCTGGCCGGCGGCGAGGGCGCGGAGGACGTCGAGGCCGCGATGTTCGGTGTGGCGCACGCCTACGGGCTGGAGCGCGTCGAGCCGACCGTCACGTTCACCCTGCTGTCGATCTCCTACCAGCCCTCGCTGGTCGACGACCCGGTGACGGCCAGCCGGACGGTCCGGCGGCGCGGCGTCGACTACAACCGACTGTCCGCGGTCTTCCGGCTCGTCGACGACATCGCCTCGGAGGGCATCACCCTCGAGGAGGCCTACCGAGGTCTCGCCGAGATCCGCCGTAACCGCCACCCCTACCCCAGCTGGGCGCTGACCCTGGCCTCCGGGCTGCTGTCCGGCGCGGCCTCGATGCTGGTCGGCGGTCAGGAGCTGGTGTTCGTCGCGGCCGCGGTGGGCTCGATGCTCGGCGACCGGCTGGCCTGGCTGGCCTCCGGGCGCGGGCTGCCGGAGTTCTACCAGTTCGTGGTCGCCGCGATGCCGCCCGCCGCGGTCGGTGTCGCCTTCGGTCTGGCGCACGCCAGCATCCAGGCGTCCGCGGTGATCACCGGTGGGCTGTTCGCGCTGATCCCGGGGCGGGCCCTGGTCGCCGGTGTGCACGACGGGCTGACGGGCTACTACATCACCGCCGCCGCACGTCTGCTGGAGGTCGGCTATCTCATCGTCGGCATCGTCGTCGGCGTGCTCAGCGTGCTCTATATCGGCCTGCAGCTCAATCCCGAACTGCGGCGGCTCAACCCGGAGCAGGCGCTGCAGGCGTACAACGAGCCGGTGGTCCAGATCATCGCGGCCATGCTGCTGGCGCTGGCCTTCTGCGTGCTGCTCCAACAGGAACGCAACACGGTGGCGTTCGCGACGCTGAACGGCGGGGTCGCCTGGGTCGTCTACGGCACCCTCGTCTACCGCGCCGAGATCAACGTGGTGCCGGCCACCGCCATCGCCGCCGGACTGGTCGGCCTCTTCGGGCAGTTGCTCTCCCGCTACCGCTACGCGTCGGCGCTGCCGTACGTCACGGCGGCCATCGGCCCGCTGCTGCCCGGTAGTGCCACGTATTTCGGCCTGCTCAACTTCGCCCAGGGGCATCTGGCGCAGGGGCTGCCGTCCCTGGTGCAGGCCGCCTCGCTGGCGCTCGCCATCGCCGTCGGCGTGAACCTCGGTGCCGAGGTCGCCCGGCTGTTCCTGCGCGCGCCCGGCATCGAGGAGGCCGCCGCCGGCCGCCGCGCCGCCAAGCGCACCCGCGGGTTCTAGGGCGGGCCATCGCGCGATCCGGCGGGGCGCGTCTGCCGGAAAAAGTAAATCAGCGGGTGGATCGCGAATCTTTGGCGCGATCCACGCCCACCGCGGGTGCCGCCCACCGGGCGGTCCTTCCGGACGCGGACCCGGCCGCTTACGGCCGTGCTCCAGGTAAGCGGCGAAGCAATTAACTGACGCCCGCCGCGCATCGCCTCCTTTTCCGCAAGGGAACTGCCCCGGTCAATCAAGTAACCCATAACTTGATACCGGGCGGCATGCTAGCTTCGAACACCTTGACGACGAATCCCCAGCAGACCGGGCTGTCGCGCGCACGAAAGCGACTGTCGTCAAAACGGGGGGAGCACTCATGGCGGGTCATGCGCACCGAGCGAGCCTGAGAGGCGGGACGAAGGACGGCGCCGAGTCGGTCGCCAGTGTCTTCCGACAGCACACCACGCTGCTGGTCACGGGCGTGCTGCTGGGCCTGCTGGGGGTCGCCGCCTCGCTCACCCAGCCCTGGGCCATCGGCAAACTGATCGAGGCGGCGGGCCGGAACGAGTCGCTGGCGCAGCCCATCGCACAGCTCGTCGGGCTCTTCTGCGCGGGCGCCCTCTTTTCCTCGCTACAGGCCTACATTATCGGCCGGGCCGGGGAGAATATCGTCTTCGACGTCCGCGAGATCCTGACCGGCCGGCTGCTGCGCGCCGATCTCACCGCATTCGGAAAACAATCCCAGGGCGATATCTTCACCCGCACGGTCACCGATACCTCTCTGGTGAAAATCGCCCTTTCGCAGAGCCTCGCCCAGCTCATCATCAGCGGCGCCACGGTCATCGGCGGCGTCGTGCTGATGTTCCTCATCGACACCTGGCTGATGCTCATCACCATGAGCTGCCTGGGAGCCGCCAGCGTCCTGTCCATCGCGCTCGCCCGCAAGCTGCGCAAGGTCGCGCTGGAGAACCGCGACGACACCGGCGACTTCGCGAGCGACGTCCAGCGGGTGCTCTCCGCGCTGCCCACGGTCAAGGCCTCCCGCGCCGAGCCCCGTGAGGCCGCCCGCATCGGCAGGCTGGCCGACAAGGCGCGGCGCTCGGGCATCCGGGTCAACGCCTTCAACGCCCTGCTGATGCCGTCGATGAACGTCGGCACGCAGGGCGCGCTGGCCGTCGTCGTGGGCGTCGGGATGTCCTGGGTGGCCCGCGGCGAGATGAACATGGCCACCCTGACCTCGTTCATCATGTACCTCTTCCAACTGGTCTCGCCCCTGGTGATGTTCTTCATGGGCGTGGGCCAGTTCGTCCAGGGCCGGGCGGCCATCCAGCGGGTCGACGAGCTGGCCCGGCTGCCCCAGGAGGGCGGCGGGACGCCGGCCGGACAGGCCTCCATGGCCGTCGGGCCGCTACCGGGCCAGCGGCCCGCGGTCGAATTCCACGATGTGCGGTTCGCCTACCGGCGCGGGAAGCAGGAGGAGCGCACGCCGGTGCTCAAGGGCGTCTCGTTCACCGTGCCGGCGCGCGGGCTGACGGCGGTCGTCGGACCGTCCGGCGCGGGCAAGACCACCATGTTCCAGCTGATCGAGCGCTTCTACGCGGCGGACGGCGGCCGCGTCCAGCTCAGCGGGCAGAACATCGAGGCCCTGCCGCTCGACACGGTCCGCGGGCTGGTCGGCTACGTCCAGCAGGACAGCGCCGCCATGCGCGGCACGGTCCGCGACAACCTGACCTACGCCCAGCCGCACGCCACGGAGTACGACATCCAGGAGGCGGTGGAGATGGCCGGCCTCACCTCCGTGATCGCCCAGCTGCCGCAGGGCCTGGACACCGAACTCGGCGACCAGGGCAGCGGGTTGTCCGGCGGCCAGCGCCAGCGCCTGTGCATCGCCCGCACCCTGCTGCAGAAGCCCGCGGTCATGCTGCTGGACGAGGCCACCTCCAACCTCGACTCCGACTCGGAGCGGGACTTCCGCGACGTGCTGCGCAGGGTCTCCCGGCAGTGCGCGGTCATCGCCATCGCCCACCGGATCTCCACGGTGATCGACGCCGAGAAGATCGTGGTGCTGGAGGGCGGCCGGGTCCGGGCCACCGGCGTGCACCAGGACCTGATGGAGCACGACGAGCTCTACCGGCGGCTGGCGGGCTCGCAACTGCACGCCGGGCCCGGCCAAGTCGCCCCGGCCGCGGCCCCCGTGCCCATGGAACCGTGGACACCGCCGCCCGCCCTCGCGATCGGCTGGCCCGCGTACGCCGGCCTCACCGAACAGACCGTGCGCCTGCGGCCCATCACGAACGAGGAGCGGTGGTGAGCGCCGTCGACGTGGCCGTCGTGGGCACCGGGCCCAACGGGCTCGCGGCCGGGGTGGTGCTGGCCCGGGCCGGCCTGACGGTGGAGCTGTACGAGGGCGCGGAGACCCTCGGCGGCGGGCTGCGCACGGCCCCGCTCTTCGACAGCGGCGTCGTGCACGACCTCTGCTCCGCCGTCCATCCCATGGCCGCCGCCTCGCCGTTCTTCCGGGAGTTCGACCTGGCGGCCCGCGGGGTCGACCTGCTGCACCCCGAGATCAGCTACGCCCACCCCCTGGACGGTGGCCGCGCGGCCCTGGCCCACCGCTCGCTGGCCGAGACCTGTGCGCGCCTGGGTGCCGACGGCCCCCGCTGGCGGCGGCTGATGGGACCGCTGCTGGAGCACAGCGAGGGCGTCGTCGACCTGGTCTTCACCGGCCCGCGCGGGCTGCCGCGGGACCCGGCGGCCGCCCTGCTGCTGGCGCAGCGGCTGGCCGTCCACGGCACCCGGCTCGGCGCGGCGCACTTCCGCGGCGAGGAGGCGGCCGCCCTGCTCACCGGCGTCGCCGCGCACGCGGTCGGCCGGCTGCCGAGCCTCGCCTCCGGCGCGGTGGCCCTGCTGCTCGGCCACCTCGCCCACGGGACCGGCTGGCCCCTTCCGCGCGGCGGCAGCGGCCGGATCGCCGAGGTGATGGCGCAGGACATCACCGCGCACGGCGGTGTCTTCCACACGGGGCAGACCGTGGAGAGCCTGGACCAACTGCGCCACGCCCGTACGGTGTTGCTCGACACCAGCCCCAAGGGCTTCCTGGCCCTGGCGGCCGGCCGGCTGCCCCGCGCCTACGCCCGCGCCCTGGACCGCTTCCGCTACGGCCCGGGCGCCGCCAAGGTCGACTTCCTGGTCTCCGAGCCGATCCCCTGGGCCGACCCCGCGGTGGGGCGCGCCGGCACGGTGCACCTGGGCGGCACCCGCGCCGAGACGGTCCGGCAGGAAACCCTGACCGCGCGCGGTGTGCGGACCGGCGAGCCCTTCGTCCTCCTCGTGGACCCGGCGGTGGCCGACCCCGGCCGCGCACTGCCCGGCAAGCGCCCCGTGTGGGCCTACGCGCACGTGCCGAACGGAGACCCCACCGATCCCTACGAGCTGGTGCGCGCCCGCATCGAGCGCTACGCCCCGGGCTTCGGGGACACGGTCATCGACCACCGCTCCACGGCGGCCGCCGACTACGAGGCCTACAACCCCAACTACGTGGGCGGGGACATCGGTTCCGGCGCCATGACGCTGTATCAGAGCCTCGCCCGGCCGGCCCCCCGCCTCGACCCGTACCGGACACCGCTGCCCGGGGTCTTCCTGTGCTCCTCGGCCACCCCGCCGGGGCCCGGTGTGCACGGCATGTCCGGCTATATGGCAGCTCTTTCCGCCCTTCGGCGGTGTTTCGGCATACGCAATGCACCCGGCCTGGCGCCCACTCCCGCGCCATTCGGAAACGAGCCCGCCGGCAAATGCGGAGAGTGATATCTGATGCACCGTCAACTACCGTCCATGACCCGCTCGGTGGGGTGCGGCAAGCCACCGAAAATTCATTGGACACGCCATAGCGACCTGATATTGTCTCAAATGTAAGTACCCCCCCACACGCTCCGTTGAGGCGTCATCACTGGATCGACATGAACTGCTGGTCTGACCAACCATGCAGACGGCTGCGGTGACCCCGCGCCGCCTTGTTGGCAAATCACGTCTTGCCTCGTTCCAGCTCCTCTGCTTCGCGACGTTCCCATCGGCACCGACAGTGGGGATAATGAGAGGAAGCTCGGGTGCACAACGGGGTTGAAGACATTGGTTATGGACGGCAGTTCAAGGGCTGGTACGACCGGCTGATCCCGGATGACGGGATTACTGATGAGGCGGTGGAAGGGCTGGTGGCCCTCCATCCCGCGCCCGAAACGGGAACCCTTGAGTTCGGCGTCGGCACGGGGCGTATCGCCCTCCCGCTCTCCGCGCGTATCGGCCAGGTGACCGGCGTGGACTCCTCACCGGAGATGCTGGACGCACTGCGCGACAAACTGAAGGACGGCGGCGACGTCGAGCCGGTGCACGGGGACATCCGCACCTATACCTCGGAATCCCGATACGGCCTCGTGTATTGCGTCTGCGCCACCCTCTCGATCCTGCACACCCCCGAGGATCAGCAGCAGGCCGTGCGGCGCGCGGCCGATCTCCTCACCCCCGGCGGCCGGCTGGTGATCGAGACCCACAACAAGCCGCCGATCCTGGAACTGCACGAGGGGCGCACCCGCACCACCTACTTCGTCCCCTACCCGGAGCCCGGCACCGGTGTGCAGACCCATTCCACGCTGCTCGACGGCGGCCTGTGGCACTGCTCGCACATCCTCTACCAGCCCGACGGCACCACCCGGGTCGGCTCCGAACTCACCCGGCTGACCACCCCGGACGACATCGACGGCTACGCCCGCGCGGCCGGGCTGAGGCCCGAGGCCCACATGGCGCGATGGGACGGCTCCCCGTACAGCGAACGGGCCCCCATGTTCATCTGCTGCTACGTCAAGCCCTGAATGCGGCATTACACACCGAAGCGCGGATGACAGAAGAGGGTTGCCGTGGGACGTCCTCCGATATTGCCGACCGACAAGAAATTCGCCCTCGTACTCAGAGTGGTGTCCGGTGAACTGACCGCAGCGGAAGCCGCGCGGGAAGCAGCGGTCTCCGAACAGTCCGTATCCAACTGGCGCCGACAGTTCATCGAGGGCGGGCGTAATGGCCTGGCCGGTGAAGGCGGCAGGGACTCCGAGAGTGCGTCGCGGATAGCGGAACTGATCAAAGAAAACGCCACGCTGAAGGCCACGATAGGCGAACTGTACATAGAACTGCGGAAGTACAGCCGAAGTGTCATCGGCCGTGTTCCGGCGCCTCGGGGGAATACCCACCCCGGCCGGCGGGTCAACTAACTCATTATTTGAGTCCGGCGGTGCGTGCTAGATTCCTGGGTATCAGCCACTTCGAATCACGGGGGAGGGAATGTGGCGTCTTTGGAGCGCCAGTTTGCCGTAGGAATTTCCGGACTGGCCGGTGCGAGTCTGCTGGCCGGCGCGGTAATGCGATTCACCGGCAGACGTGAACGTGCGCGCCGCTTCATGCTGCACGAGCGGCCGGATGGAAGCCTTGTCGAGGTGGCCGTCGATATTCCTCCGCAAGCCCGTCGCGTGGTGCTGCTCGACAACGGTATGGGCATGCCGCACGAATACTGGGACTGGGTCTGCGGCGCACTCCCCGCGGACATGGGATATGTGCGGTTCAACGCTCCCGGATACGGACTCAGCACGCCGTCCGCGCACTACGGTCTGGAACGGCACTTCGCGCTGCTGCAGGAATTGCGCGAGACGTACGCCGCCGGCCTTCCGCTGGTGCTGGCCGGACACTCCCTCGGCGGGTACTTTGTCGCCGCCTACGCGTCGCTGCATCCCGGCGCGGCGGAGGGCGTGCGCGCGGTGGTGATGGTCGACGCCACCGACGTGGCCCATCTGCGCAGCTCCCGGCGCAGCGAGGTGGACCGCTGGTCCCGGCAGTCGATGCTCATGGAGCGGGTCTACGCCCTGGCCGGCCTGTCGGCCTTCCGCCCCGCCCTGAACAAGAACAAGACCTACCGCCCGGACGTCAACCGCAGCTCCACCGCGTTCCTGGCGGAGCCCCGCACCTGGGCGCTGGCCTACCGGGACTACCTGGACGCGATGACCTACCCGGCCCTGACCGGCCTGGACGTCCCGCTGAGCGTGGTCACGGCGGAGAACAACCACGGGGACAACGCCGCCCACCACGCGGTCCAGGCCAAGATGGCCGCCCTGTCGAAGAGTTCCCGCCACCGCATCATCGACGGCGCCGATCACGAGTCGCTGCTCACCGTCCAGGCACACGCCGAGAAGGTGGCAGAGGTGATCGCCGGCGACCCCCCGACCGGAGCGGAGCGGCGGCAGCCCGCCGCGGACCGTCCCACCGCCAAGACCGCCGCGGGCGCGAAGAGGAGCTGACGTGAACCTGAGCGTGCACACCGAACGCGTGAAGACGGTCGCGGTCACGGCCTCGCTCGCCACCTGGCTCGTCGTGACGGCCGCGGCGCAGCTGCCCGACACCCGCTTCGACAGCCTCCTGTGGTGCGGGAAGCGGCGGATACCGACCCCCAACTGGCGCTTCTTCGGGCCGAATCCGGGAGTCAAGGACAGCCATCTGCTCTACCGGGACGTCACGGACGGCAAGCCCGGCGAGTGGAAGGAGATCCCGATCACCCGCGACCGTCCCTGGTACGCCCTCGCCTGGAACGCCCGCAACCGCTCCCCCAAGGCCCTGTTCGACGCCGTCCAGGGCATCCGCGCCCGCGCGGCGGCCGCCGGATCGGAGATGGGCCCCGTGGTCTGGTCGCCCGGCTACGTCCTGCTCTCCCGCTACATCCAGCACCACCTGCCCCACACCGACGGAGCCACGCACAGCCAGTTCCTGCTGATGCACTCCTACCTCGCCGCCCCGGAGAACCGGGAGATCGAGCCCTTCTTCGTCTCCGAGGAGATCGCGCTGCCGACCGCCGGCACGCCCCGCCCCGAGACCCTTCCGACAGCCGCCTAGCAGCCCTATTCAGGCCCGCTCGGCCGGAAGCCGCGCACTCACCCGGCAGTTCCACCACCGCGTGAGTCCGTGCCCTCCCGCCGAATGGCCGGAGTGCTCACAACCGAGAGAAAGAGGACAGCGATGTCTATGCTCGCCGACTTTGCCAACGCCCAGCTGGTCGACGTGGAGCCGGGCCGTATCGGTGCCGACGCGACCCCGACCATGATCACCCCGCTGGCGACCATCGCCACCCCGGAGGCGACGCCGATCGGTTTCGCCGCGACCTCCGCCACCGCGGTGGCCGTCGACAAGATCACGCACAACATCGCCGGCTGATCCATCCGGCAATCGATCAATGAGGGCGGGGGCACGGTACGCCCGATACACGTACCGCGCCCCCGCCTTTTGATACCCACCTCATCCTCTCCACTCACAGGGAGCACTCACCCATGTTTCTCAGCGCTCCACCCGAGGTCACGGCACGCCGAGTGGCTTCGCTGGGCACGCTGGTCTCCGCACTGGAAATGCTGAGCCAGCACCGCAAGTTCGAGGACGGTGAGCTGCTCAGCGGCCAACTGGCGAGCATGCGCCCGCAGTTCGCCAAGCGCTTTCCGCGGCTGACCCGCGCCCTCAGCTCCAAGAAGGCCGCGGTCGCCCTGTACGGAGTGCAGGCGGGTGCTTCCGCCGCCACGATGATCTGGGCGCACAAGCGCGGGGTCCGCACCGCGGGCAGCGCCGTGCTGGCGGTGACGGGCGCGGCCGGCCGGCTGCACACCCCCTTCGGCGGGGACGGGGCCGACCAGCTGCAGCAGGTCGTCAACGTGGTCCTCGCCTCGACCGGCACCTTCAAGGACGACGAGAAGGCCCGCGACGTGGCCATGCGCGCCCTGGCCCTGGAGACGACCATCTCCTACGTCGCCTCCGGCGTGGTCAAGCTGGTGTCCCCGGTGTGGCTGAGCGGAGAGGCGTTCAGCGGAGTCATCCGCACGCACAACTACGGGGACCCGCGGATCTTCCGGCTCGTGCACAAGTACCCGATGCTGGGGAAGCTGGTGACCTGGGCCACCGTCGCCGCCGAGGTCGGCTTCCCGCTGGTCTTCGTGCTGCCCAAGCCCGCCGCCAAGGCCTATCTCGGCTCCATGACCCTGTTCCACCTGGGAATCGGTCAGTTCATGGGCCTCAACCGCTTCGTGCTGGCCTTCGGCGCCACCCACCCGGCGCTGCTCTACGTCTTCCTCCAGAACGAGCAGCGCGCGGTCGAGAAGGCCGCCACCCCCGCCCTCGCCCCCGCGTGACGTCCGGCCCCGCACACGGGGCCCGTCAGCCGCTCACGCCCACCTCCACGCCCCCGCGCGGCCGTCGGCCTCCCCACGGCCCGCCACACGCCCGCCGAGGCCCTCCTGCCCGCACCCGCACGGGCCCGGCCGCGCCGCCGCCCCAGTACGCCCCGAGCCCCGGCCCCTCCCTCACGAGCCGAACCGCCGCGACGGCACGCCCCGGGCGACCGCCACCACTCGGCCACGCCCCACCCCTGCCACCGCACGTTCACCGGCGACCCCGCGACACGCACGACGGGCGGCACCCGACTGGGTGCCGCCCGTTCGCGTACGAAAATCAGAGTGCCGCTCCCGGCGCACGGCGGCCGCGAGGGCCGGGCCGGACGCCGGGTGGCTGACCCTGGATCAGTGCGCGCCGCCCTGCGCCTCGAGGCGCTTGTAGGAGGCCTCGATCTCGGCCTCGGCCTCGGCGCGGCCGACCCAGTCGGCGCCCTCGACGGACTTGCCGGGCTCCAGGTCCTTGTAGACCTCGAAGAAGTGCTGGATCTCCAGGCGGTCGAACTCCGACACGTGGTGGATGTCCCGCAGGTGCTCCACGCGCGGGTCGGACGCCGGCACGCACAGCAGCTTGTCGTCGCCGCCGGCCTCGTCGGTCATCCGGAACATGCCGATGGCGCGGCACTTGATGAGGCAGCCGGGGAAGGTCGGCTCGTCCAGGATGACCAGGGCGTCCAGCGGGTCGCCGTCCTCGCCCAGGGTGTTCTCGACAAAGCCGTAGTCGGCCGGGTAGCTGGTCGAGGTGAAGAGTCGACGGTCCAGGCGGATCCGACCGGTCTCGTGGTCCACCTCGTACTTGTTCCGCGAACCCTTCGGGATCTCGATGGTGACGTCGAACTCCACGGGTGGCTCCTCCATGATCAACACATACGTCTGGTGATTAAGTGTCCCCCACGCAGGTGTGTGGTGGCGAAAGGGGCTGGTCCGAGGTGCCGGAGACCAGAACGTGGCAGGTCAGATGGCAGTCGGCGCAGCGTTTCGCGCGCTCGGCGGCGGGGTCGGCCGGGCAGGCCGCGCGCACGTCGGCGCATGCCGCGTACCGGTCGGCGCGGGCAGCGGCCGATGCCGCACGGCAGGCCTGGCAGGCCACACCGCGCCACACACAGCAGACCTGGCGGCTCACGGCGGTCTCCGCGGGCACCGGCCTGGCGGTCGCGCTCGTCGCGGTGGCGGCGGCCGGACCGTGGGACTCGGGTCAGCGTACGGCCGAGCGCGCGGAGGCGGCGGTGATGGACGGCGCCAGTGGCGAGCATCACGCCGCCGAGCCGGCTCCCGCACCCAGCGCACCGGCCGTGCTGCCGGCCCTCGGCGCCCCCGTGCACGGCGGAGCCGGCCGCGGCGCGGCCCCCGTGCCCACCGACGCGGGACTGGCCGACGCGCTCTCCCCGCTGCTGGCGGACCCGGCCCTCGGCCCGGTGCGCACGGCCTCCGTCGTGGACGTCGCCGCCGGCCGGGAGGTCTTCGGCGAGGGGCAGAACAAGGCCGCCACCCCCGCCTCCACCGTCAAGCTCGCCACCGCCGTGGCCGCGCTCTCCGTGCTCGGCCCCGACCACCGCATCGACACCGGGGTCGTGCTGTCCGGCACGCACCGCATCGTGCTGGTCGGCGGCGGCGACCCCACCCTCACCGCCCGGGCCCCGCGGCACGGCGCCGAGGAGCAGCCCGCGAATCTGCGCACCCTCGCCGACGCCACCGCCCGCGCCCTCAAGCGGCGCCACCTCACCAAGGTCGATCTCGGCTACGACACCCGCGCCTACTCGGGCCCCGTCGAGCACCCCATCGGCCCGAACGAGAACCTCGCCCCGGTCACCCCGCTGATGACCGACGAGGCCCGCCTCGACGACAGCGAGCACGGCCCGGCACCCCGCGAGTCCGACCCGGCCCACGCCGCGGCCCGCACCTTCGCCGACCTGCTCCACCAGCGCGGCATCACCGTCGACGGCGACCCGGCCGACGCCAAGGCGCCCGCGAAGCCCGAGCGGATCGCCGCCGTGCACTCCCTGCCGCTGTCCGCGCTCGTCGAGCGGATGCTCACCAACAGCGACAACGACATCGCCGAGGCCCTGGCCCGGCAGACCGCGATCGGCTCCCGCCGCCCGGTCAGCTTCGCCGGCGCCGGGGACGCCGTCCGCACCGCCCTGGCCCGGCAGCACCTGCCGTTGTCCGGCGCCGTCTTCAAGGACGGCAGCGGCCTGAACCGCGACGACAAGGTCACCGCCGGCCTGCTCTCCCACCTCCTGCTCCAGGCCGCGGAGCGCGACCACCCCGCCCTGCGCCCGGTCGTCACCGGCCTCCCGGTGGCCGCCTTCACCGGCACCCTCAGCAACCGCTACCGGGGCCAGAGCGCCGGCGCCGGCGCCGTGCGTGCCAAGACCGGCACCCTCACCGGCGTGAACACCCTGGCCGGCACCGTCGTCGACGCCGACGGCCGCCTCCTGGTCTTCTCCTTCATGACCACCGGCACCACCGACCCCCAAGGCGCCCAATCCGCCCTGGACAAACTCGCCTCAGCAGTAGCCAACTGCGGCTGCCGCTGAAAAACCCCACCCCCACGTCCACCCCCCACCGGCCTCCTTCCCTCCCCACAACGGGAGGGGACGGGCCGGAGGGGCCGGTGTGTGGGACGTAAAGCGAAGCAGTCCCACACACCGGCCCCGGAGGCCCGTCACCGCACCCAAAACCCACCGGCCCGCCGCAGGCGCAACGGCGAGAAGCCCCACGGCGGGACGGCCGACAACGTCGGAAGAACGGCCAAGCGCAGCGAACCGCAACGGCGAGAAGCCCCACGGCGGGACGGCCGACAACGCGGGAAGCCCGACAGTCGGCTACCCCCACGCCAAGCGCCCACGTACGGTGAACTCATGACGAGCATCGGTGGAACCGAGATGGTCGACTGGAATCTCGCGGTCGCGACCGCGACCCGCTTCGTGCGGCCGGGTCCCGAGGTGAGCCGGGACGAGGCCCGCGCGATCGTCGCCGAGCTGCGCAAGCACGCCAAGGCCTCCGAGGCGCACGTCCGCGCCTTCACGCGCATGGCACAGCCCGACGCGACGGGCGAGGAGCCGCACGACACCCCCGTCCTCGTCGTGGACCGCCCCGGCTGGATCAGGGCGAACGTCGCCGGGTTCCGCGCCGTGCTCAAGCCGCTGCTGGCCAAGATGGAGGACCGCCGCTCGACGGTCCCCGGGGGCGCGGTGCTCGGCGCCGTCGGCGGCAAGGTCACCGGTGTGGAACTGGGCATGCTGCTGTCGTTCCTCGCCTCCCGGGTCCTGGGCCAGTACGAGACGTTCGCCCCGGCCTCCCGGGACCTGCCGGCCGCGGCACAAGGCGGCCGGCTGCTGCTCGTCGCGCCGAACATCGTGCACGTCGAGCGCGAGCTGGAGGTCTCCCCGCACGACTTCCGGCTGTGGGTGTGCCTCCATGAGGAGACCCACCGCACCCAGTTCACCGCCGTCCCGTGGCTGCGCGACCACATCGAGGGCGAGATCCAGTCCTTCCTCAGCGAGACGGACATCGACCCCGGCGCCCTCCTGGAGCGGTTGCGCGAGGCCGCCCAGTCGCTGGCCGGCGCCAAGCCCGAGGGCGAGGAGGGCGAGGACGACCGCTCGCTCGTCGATCTGGTCCAGACGCCCGCGCAGCGCGAGATCCTCGGCCGGCTGACCGCCGTGATGTCCCTGCTGGAGGGGCACGCCGACTTCGTGATGGACGGGGTGGGCCCCGATGTCGTGCCCACCGTCGCCGAGATCCGGGAGAAGTTCCAAAAGCGCCGGGCCAGCGGCGCGGGCCGGCTCGACCAGGCGCTGCGCAAGCTGCTCGGGCTGGACGCCAAACTCCGGCAGTACCGCGACGGCGAGCGGTTCGTCAGCGCGGTCGTCGAGGAGGTCGGCATGGACGGCTTCAACCGCATCTGGACGTCGCCGAACACCCTCCCCACCAAACAAGAGATCGCCAAACCGGCGGACTGGATCGCGCGGGTGCACCGCAAGGCGGACGGGGCACCGTAAGCGAACGGCGTGAGCTGGGCACGCCGGGCGGCAGTAGCGCGCCCCTTCAATCACCCGTCTGAGGGACCGATACGGATGGATAGGCGTGCAATGCTCGGGGAACCGCTCGCCTCTGTCACCATCTAGGCACTCTGTGTGACGAAGTTGGGCCGCACCGGCCCGAGGCTCCCCAGCTGAACGATTGGAAACGGACATGGGTCCCCATCCAGCGGTCGCCGCGATACGCCTGGCGGTCCGCCGCGTACTCCACGACGTCCTCACCCACCACTGCGCGCAGGACCGGCCCGAGCCCCCGCTCGTGCTCGTCGCCTGCTCCGGCGGCGCCGACTCCATGGCGCTCGCCTCCGCTCTCGCCTTCGAGGCCCCCAAGCTCGGGGTCCGTGCCGGGGGCGTCACCATCGACCACGGCCTCCAGGAGGGCTCGGACCTCCGCGCCGCCGAGGTCGCCCTGCGCCTGCGGGGCCTGCGGCTGGACCCCGTCGAGGCCGTCGCCGTCCGGGTCGGCGAAGCACACCCGGTGGCGCACGGCGCCTCGTACCGCGGTGGCGGCGGACGGCGGGAGGGCGGCCCCGAAGCCGCCGCCCGCGACGCCCGCTACGCCGCCCTGGACGCCGCCGCCGAGCGCCACGGCGCCACCGCCGTCCTCCTCGGCCACACCCGCGACGACCAGGCGGAGACGGTGCTGCTCGGTCTCGCCCGCGGCTCCGGTACCCGCTCGCTGTCCGGCATGGCGGCGACCAGCGGCCGCGGCGGCCGCTACCGCCGCCCCTTCCTCGACGTGGACCGCCAGACCGCCCGCAAGGCCTGCCTGATCCAGTCGCTGCCCGTCTGGGACGACCCGCACAACACCGACCCCGCCTACACCCGCTCCCGGCTCCGCCACGAGGGCCTGCCCGCGCTGGAGAAGGCGCTCGGCAAGGGCGTCGTCGAGGCCCTGGCCCGCACCGCCCAGCTCTCCCGCGACGACGCCGACGCCCTGGACGCCTGGGCCGCCGACGCCGAGGGCACGGTCCTCGACGAGGCCGGCACCCTCGATGTCGCCGCTCTGTTCGCCCTGCCCCCCGCGGTGCGCCGCCGGGTGCTGCGCCGGGCCGTCATCGCCGCCGGCTCACCGGCCGGTTCGCTCTTCGCCCGCCACATCGAGGAAGTGGACCGCCTGATCACGGCCTGGAGGGGGCAGGGGGCCATCAACCTCCCCGGGCGAGTAGGTGTGCGACGGCAGGGTGGCAGACTGGTCATCCGGCAGGGCTGAGCCGCAGACGCTGCCCCGCATCCGAAGTCTCACGACTGACGCGAACACCGAACAGAGCGAGAGTGGCACGGGTGGACGACAAGGACATGGGCTCCGACCTTCAGTCGGTACTCATCAGCAAGGAAGAGATCGACGCGAAGCTGGCGGAGCTGGCGGCGAAGATCGACGCGGAGTACGCGGGCAAGGACCTGCTCATCGTCGGTGTCCTCAAGGGCGCCGTGATGGTCATGGCGGACCTGGCGCGCGCGCTGTCCACCCCCGTCACCATGGACTGGATGGCCGTGTCCTCGTACGGCGCGGGCACCCAGTCCTCCGGCGTGGTCCGCATCCTCAAGGACCTCGACACCGACATCAAGGGCAAGCACGTCCTGATCGTCGAGGACATCATCGACTCCGGCCTGACGCTGTCCTGGCTGCTGTCGAACCTCGGCTCCCGGGAGCCGGCCTCGCTGGAGGTCTGCACCCTGCTGCGCAAGCCGGACGCGGCCAAGGTCGCGATCGAGGTGAAGTGGATCGGCTTCGACATCCCCAACGAGTTCGTCGTCGGATACGGCCTGGACTTCGCGGAGAAGTACCGCAATCTGCCGTTCGTCGGTACTCTCGCGCCGCACGTCTACGGCGGCTGACGCGCTCCCGCGGACCGGCGGGAACCCTTCGGGGCTTCCCGCCGTTGGAGCAGGGAGAGCAGAATCCCCGGCTTCATGTTCACTGTCGGCGCAGGCGCCGGGTGACGATGCTGGGGTACCGTCCGAAGGCAATTCTTTTTCGGGCCAGTAATACACCGTACGCACGACCAGCCCTCCCCAGGGCGTTGTGCCTCACTGTGGCAGGAGGGACGGGGCCTTGACGGCTCCGTATGGATGGACGTGAAGCGATACTTCCGTGGGCCGGTCATGTGGATCGTGCTGGCCGTCCTCGCCGTGGTCGTGTTGATGCAAGTCGTCGGCTCGTCCGGCGGCTACAAGACGGTGGACACCGGTCAGGTCGTCAAGGCGATCGCTGACAACAAGGTGAAATCCGCCGAGCTGACCACCGGTGACGAAAACAAGATCAAGATCGAGTTGTCGGGCTCCAACAAGATTGAGGGCTCCAACAAGATCCAGGCCAGCTACATCGGCGACCAGGGCGTCGACGTGGCGAAGAACCTGCAGGCCAAGTACCAGACGGGCGAGATCAAGGACGGGTACACCGTCTCCCCGTCGAAGCAGAACCCGTTCGTCGGCGTCCTGATCACGCTGCTCCCCTTCATCCTCCTTCCCATCATCTTCCTGTTCCTGATGAACCAGGCGCAGGGCGGCGGTTCCCGGGTGATGAACTTCGGGAAGTCCAAGGCGAAGCTGATCACGAAGGACACCCCCAAGACGACGTTCTCGGACGTCGCGGGGTCGGACGAGGCCGTCGAGGAACTCCACGAGATCAAGGAGTTCCTCCAGGAGCCGGCGAAGTTCCAGGCCGTGGGCGCCAAGATCCCCAAGGGTGTGCTGCTGTACGGCCCGCCGGGAACGGGCAAGACCCTGCTCGCGCGTGCCGTCGCCGGCGAGGCGGGCGTCCCGTTCTACTCGATCTCCGGTTCCGACTTCGTCGAGATGTTCGTCGGTGTCGGTGCCTCCCGGGTCCGCGACCTCTTCGAGCAGGCCAAGGCGAACGCCCCGGCGATCGTCTTCGTCGACGAGATCGACGCCGTCGGCCGGCACCGCGGTGCGGGCCTCGGCGGTGGCCACGACGAGCGGGAGCAGACCCTCAACCAGCTGCTGGTCGAGATGGACGGCTTCGACGTGAAGGGCGGCGTGATCCTGATCGCCGCCACGAACCGTCCGGACATCCTCGACCCGGCGCTGCTGCGCCCCGGCCGTTTCGACCGGCAGATCGCCGTCGACCGTCCGGACCTGCAGGGCCGTCTGGAGATCCTCAAGGTCCACCAGAAGGGCAAGCCGGTCGCACCGGACGTCGACCTCTCGGCCGTCGCCAAGCGCACCCCCGGCTTCACCGGTGCCGATCTGTCGAACGTGCTCAACGAGGCCGCGCTGCTGACGGCCCGGAGCGACGCGAAGCTGATCAACAACCACTTCCTGGACGAGGCGATCGACCGCGTCGTGGCCGGGCCGCAGAAGCGGACCCGGATCATGTCCGAGAAGGAGAAGAAGATCACCGCGTACCACGAGGGCGGACACGCCCTGGTCGCGGCGGCCTCACCCAACTCCGACCCGGTCCACAAGATCACGATCCTGTCCCGCGGCCGGGCCCTGGGCTACACCATGGTCCTGCCCGACGAGGACAAGTACTCCACCACCCGCAACGAGATGCTCGACCAGCTGGCGTACATGCTGGGCGGCCGCGCGGCGGAGGAACTGGTCTTCCACGACCCGACCACGGGCGCCGCGAACGACATCGAGAAGGCCACCGCCACGGCCCGCGCGATGGTCACGCAGTACGGCATGACCGAGCGGCTCGGCGCGATCAAGTTCGGCACCGACAACTCCGAGCCCTTCCTGGGCCGTGAGATGGGTCACCAGCGCGACTACTCGGAAGAGATCGCCGCGCTGGTCGATGAGGAAGTCAAGAAGCTCATCGAGACCGCGCACAACGAGGCGTGGGAGATCCTGGTCGAGAACCGCGATGTGCTGGACAACCTCGTCCTGACGCTCCTGGAGAAGGAGACGCTCAACAAGGAAGAGATCGCCGAGCTCTTCAAGCACGTGGTCAAGCGCCCGGCCCGCCCGGCGTGGACCGGCTCCTCGCGCCGTACGCCCTCCAGCCGCCCGCCGGTGCTGTCGCCGAAGGAGCTGGCTCCGGCCAATGGCTCCGTGACGACGAACGCCACCGTCTCCATCGAGAAGAAGGCGACGGAGTCCCCGGAGGAGCAGCACCCCGAGAGCTGATCCCCAGCCCCCTCGGGCCCCGGAATAAATGCCGCGCCCCCCAGGTTTAGCCTGGGGGGCGCGGCATTCCGCGATTCGAGCGGGCGCAGAAGGAACGAGGCACCACATGACCGACCCTGTGACGCTGGACGGCGACGGCACGATCGGCACTTTCGACGAGAAGCGCGCCGAGAACGCCGTCCGCGAGCTGCTCATCGCGGTGGGCGAGGACCCGGACCGCGAGGGGCTGCTGGAGACGCCGGCACGGGTGGCACGGGCGTACAAGGAGATCTTCGCCGGTCTGTGGCAGAAGCCCGAGGACGTGCTCACGACCACGTTCGACCTCGGTCATGACGAAATGGTGCTGGTCAAGGACATCGAGCTGGTCTCCAGCTGCGAGCATCACCTGGTGCCGTTCGTCGGGGTGGCGCACGTCGGCTACATCCCGTCCGCGGACGGCAAGATCACCGGGCTGTCGAAGCTGGCGCGGCTGGTCGATGTGTTCGCCCGGCGCCCGCAGGTCCAGGAGCGGCTGACCACGCAGATCGCGGACTCCCTGATGGAGATCCTGGAGCCGCGCGGCGTGATCGTCGTCATCGAGTGCGAGCACATGTGCATGACGATGCGCGGGGTGCGCAAGCCGGGGGCCAAGACCACGACCTCGGCCGTGCGCGGCCAGCTGCGCGACGCCGCGACGCGCGCCGAGGCGATGAGCCTGATACTCGCCCGCTAGCCGATCGGCCACCGGTCGGCCCCGTACGGCCCGCACGACGACGGCCGGGCCCCTGCTCGTGCGGCAGGGGCCCGGCCGTCGTCGGTGGCGCGGGGGAGCGGGGGTGGCCCGTCAGGCCTTGAGGTGGTTGCCCAGCCACTCCAGGGCGGCGGGGATCTCGCGGCGCCAGGTGTTGAAGTTGTGGCCGCCGCTGTCGAGGATGATCGACGAGATCCGGCTCGGGGACTTCGTCTGCTGGATGAACCGCAGGGTCTGGTGGTAGTTCCCCTCACCCTGCTTGCTGCTGGTGACCAGCAGGTTCACCGGGGGAGCGGGCAGGTGCCGCTGCCGCCACAGCAGGTTGTTCTCCCGCTGGAGCTGCGGATTGCCGCCGAAGAGGTCACCGGTGGTGGCGTCCCGGGGGGCCTTGTAGGCGCCGGAGAGCGCGACGCCGGTGGAGAACGCGTCGGGGTGGCGCATCGTCATCTTCAGCGCGCAGTAGCCGCCGGTGGAGTCGCCGATGACTCCCCAGCTCTTGGCCTCACGCCCTATTCGGTAGTGGTCCGCGATGTCCGCGCGCAGATCCTTGGTGAAGAACGTCTCGGTCTGCGGACCGTTCGGTATGTCCATGCACTCGGTATCGCGCGGCGGGGCCACGGTCGGGCGCATCATCACCAGGACCGTGGGCCGCATCCGGTTCTTCTTGAGCAGGTCGTGCTGGGTCTGCGGGAAATGCAGCTTCTTGTAGAGCGCCTCGGCGGTACCCGGGTATCCGGTGAGCACCACGGCCGCCGGGAATTTCGTCTTCGCGTACTTCTTCTGGAAGTACTGCGGCGGCAGATAGACATACGCGGGGCTCGCGATGCTGGAGTGTTCGCCGTTGACCAGCACCTTGTCGATCCGGCCGCCGGAGGACGGCCGGCCGCCGTTCTTGACGCTGATCCGCTCCGTGCCCAGCATCTGCAGCTTCGTGCCGTTCGGACCGGTCTGGTAATTGGTGACCACGCCCGGCTCCTGCTCCTGGCCGAACAGATCGGCCCAGGACGCATAGAAACCGAACGAATTGTTGGCGTAAAGGCCGATAGAGGCGAAAACGGCGAGCTGGGTCGCCAGCAGGAGCCCGATACGGCCGAGGACGGCCCGCCAGTTCCCCTTGGACAGCCGGGGCCAGAGCCAAATCGTGAGGACGAACAGTGCCACCGCGACGAGGACGGCAAGAAGCAGCACTTTCTTGCTGGTGAGACCCATGTGGTGCTTTCTTCCGGGCGGCCCGGGCCTTCCGTACCGCTAGTGGAACCCCTAGCCCTGAAACGCCGTCATACAGGGCGCAAAAAGTCCAGATGCTGCGACAAGGCTCGCACGTTCTCTCGACCGGGGCGACGGGAAAGTGATGTCTGACAGGCTAGATGGCGAAAAGTCGGAGACGGTTGCGTGGCGAACGCCACGCTGGCTCCGCGGCCCGCGGCCCGAGGCGGTGCCGCGTGTCGTCGGCACGGCCGGGGTGATCGTCGGTCTGTTGAACCTCGCGGCCGGGGTGTTCCCGCGGTTCCGGCACAGCCGGGTGCACGCCGTGGCCGAGGTGCTGCCGGGCGCGGTGAGCCCGCTGGCGGCCGCCGCCTCCATCGTCGTCGGCATCCTGCTGCTCCTGCTGGCCCACGGACTCAAGCGGCGCAAGCGGCGGGCCTGGGTGGCGGCGGTGGCGCTGCTCCCGGTGGGCATCGCGGCGCAGCTGGTGTACCGCCATTCGGTCTTCGGCGCGGTGCTCTCGCTGGCGCTGCTGGTGTTCCTGGTGCGCCACCGGCGGGAATTCGCGGCCCTGCCCGATCCGCGCAGCCGCTGGAAGGCCGTCGCCAACTTCGTCGTCCTCGGCGGCGCGAGCTTCGGCATCGGCCTGGTCATCGTCAGCTCCCACCCCGGGAAGACCATCGGCTCGCCCACGCTGTGGGAGCGCGCCCAGCACGTCCTGTGGGGGCTGTTCGGCTTCGAGGGCCCGATCGGCTACACCCACCACGTCGACGACACCATCGGCTACTCCCTGGGCGCCCTGGGCCTGCTGACCGTCGCCACCACCGCCTACCTCGCCTTCCGCCCCGAGCACCCGGCCGCCCGGCTGACCGACGACGACGAGCGGCAGCTGCGCGACCTGCTGGAGCGGCACGGCGCCCGGGACTCGCTGGGCTACTTCGCGCTGCGCCGGGACAAGGGCGCGGTCTTCTCCCCGACCGGCAAGGCCGCGGTCTGCTACCGGGTGATCTCCGGGGTGATGCTCGCCAGCGGCGACCCGATAGGGGACGTCGAGGCCTGGCCGGGCGCCATCGAGCGCTTCATGGAGGAGGCCAGGGCGCACTCCTGGACCCCGGCGGTGACCGGGTGCAGCGAGACCGGCGGCCAGGTGTGGACCCGGGAGACCGGGATGGACGCGCTGGAGCTGGGCGACGAGGCGATCGTGGACGTCGCCGGCTTCACCCTCACCGGCCGTGCGATGCGCAACGTGCGGCAGATGGTCAAGCGCATCGAGCGCAACGGCTACCACACCCGGGTGCGCCGGGTGCGCGACCTGGAGCCGGCCGAGCTGGCACGGATTCAGCAGGCCGCGGACGCCTGGCGGGACACCGACACCGAGCGCGGCTTCTCCATGGCGCTGGGCCGGATCGACGCGGTGGCCGACGGCGACGCGGTGATCGCCACCGCGCATCTGCCGGCGGCCGAGGGCGAGGAGCCGGGCCCGTACGGGGACCTGAAGGCCATGCAGCACTTCGTGCCGTGGGGCGGCGACGGCATCTCGCTGGAGCTGATGCGGCGTGACCGCGGCGCCGACCCCGGGATGAACGAGCTGCTGATCGTCGCCGCGCTGCAGGCGGCCCCCGACCTGCAGATCAAGCAGGTGTCGCTGAACTTCGCGGTCTTCCGCTCCTCCCTGGAGCGCGGCGAGAAGCTCGGCGCCGGGCCGGTCCTCCGGGTCTGGCGCGGCATGCTGGTCTTCCTGTCCCGCTGGTACCAGATCGAGTCGCTCTACAAGTTCAACGACAAGTTCCGGCCACGCTGGGAGCCGCGCTTCGTGGTCTTCCGCAACAGCCGTGACATCCCGCGGATCGGCCTGGCGGCGCTCCAGGCCGAGGGGTACCTGGAGCTGAGCCTGCCGCGCGTCCTGCGGCGCCGGAAGAACGCCGAGCCGCGGCCGTGTGCGCACCTGCCGGAGCCGGTGGGCGCCTCGGCCGTCGAACGGGCGGCCTGACGGGCCGGTCCCGGGTGCCCGGAGGGCCGTGCCGCACGGGTCGCGGCGGCCCGGCGCCCGCGCGGTCCGCGCTCGCGGCAGCCGCAATCCGGCCGGTCGGCACACGGCCTACGCTGGTGCCATGAGTACCTTGCGTGGCCGGGTGGCCGGACTGCCGGACTGGGACCGCTGCGCGGTGCTGGGCGTCGTCAATGTGACGCCCGATTCGTTCTCCGACGGCGGTGACTGGTTCGACACCGAACTCGCGGTCAAACACGGCCTCGATCTGGTGGCGCAGGGCGCCGACATGGTGGACGTGGGCGGTGAGTCGACCCGCCCGGGCGCGGCGCGGGTGGACGAGGCCGAGGAGCTGCGCCGGGTCGTTCCGGTCGTCCGGGAGCTGGCCGCCGCCGGCGTGGTGGTCTCCGTCGACACCATGCGCGCCTCGGTCGCCGAGCGCGCCGTCGAGGCCGGGGCGCGGCTGGTCAACGACGTCAGCGGGGGCGCCGCCGATCCGGCGATGGTGCCCGTGGTGGCGGCGAGCCACGTCCCGTTCGTGGTGATGCACTGGCGCGGCCGGTCCATCGACATGAACAACCGGGCCGTCTACGGCGATGTGGTCGCCGAGGTCGTCGACGAGCTGACGCGGAGCATGGAGCGCGCGGTGTCCGGCGGAATCGACCCGGAGCGGATCGTCATCGACCCCGGCCTGGGCTTCGCCAAGGAGGCCGGGCACGATCTGGCGCTGGTCGCCCGGCTGGCGCGGCTGCGCGCATTGGGCCGTCCGCTGCTGGTGGCCGCATCGCGGAAACGGTTCCTGGGCAGGGTGCTGGCAGGCGGCGAGGGAGCCGCCCCGCCGCCGGCCCGGGAACGCGACGCCGCGACGGCGGCGGTGTCGGCGATCGTGGCGCGAGAGGGGGCCTGGGCGGTGCGGGTGCACGAGGTCAGGGCGAGCGCGGACGCGGTACGGGTGGCCCGTGCCGTGGAGGGCGCGGCGGCAGCGGCCGGCGCCGACGGGACGACGGCGGACACGACGGGAGCGGTGTGAGCGGCTTGGGCCCACAGACGGACATCGAGCTGGTCGAGCAGGCGAACACGACCCTGTACGAGACCATCGAGCGTGGCGATCACGAAGCGTTGTCCGGGCTGTGGCTGGACGGCCAGGTGAGCGTGGTCCACCCCGGGTGGCCGGTGCTGCGGGGGCGCGGCGAGGTGCTCCGCTCGTACGCCCTGATCATGGCGAACACCGAGTACATCCAGTTCTTCCTCACGGATGTGGAGATCGATGTCCTCGGCGACACCGCGCTGGTGACCTGCACCGAGAACATCCTCAGCGGCGGTCCCGCCGAGGACGACGGCTCGGTGGGCCCGCTGATCGGGCAGCTGGTCGTGGCGACCAATGTCTTCCGGCGCACGGACGAGGGCTGGCGGGTGTGGTCGCACCACGGCTCGCCGGTGCTGGCGGACCGGGACGAGGACGAGGACGAAGAGGATGACGGGCCCGCGGGGCCCGACGAGGGCGACGGCGCCCCGGACGCTCTCTGAGGGCGCTCACGGGCGCGGGCGCCGGGCGCAGGCGGTCCGGGCGCGCGGCGGTGGTGTGAGCCGTGCCATGCCGTGTGCGCCCCGGTGCGCGGCGACGGGCCGTGGCGCCGGGGCCGTGGACCGGCGCCGGCCCGCCCCGGACCCCCGGTGGGCGTCAGCCATCCGGGCGAGGGCGCACCCGTTCGAGCCAAGTGCGGCACGGGGAGGGGTGGGGCCTGGGCACGGGGGTAAGAGGGCCGCGCGGACGATCTACCGGCCTGCCGGTCGCCGGACCCCCGGGCGGCGCCTAGCAGGAGGAGGGGGTCTTGTCCATGGCCCCCGTGGGCGAGGACTGTCGGTGCTCGAAGGTAGATTCGACGGCGAGGCGGTGTTGCCGGACGCTGCGGCGCCCGCCCGGAATCCGATGAACAGTGGCGCCCCAGGTGCCGTGGACCAGTGGGAGTGATTCGCGTGGATCGTGTCGCGCTGCGTGGGCTGAGGGCCCGCGGCCACCACGGGGTGTTCGCCCGTGAGCGCGAGGAAGGCCAGACCTTCGTCGTCGACGTGGTCCTCGGCCTCGACACCCGCGAGGCGGCGGCCGGCGACGATCTCGCGAAGACCGTGCACTACGGCGTGGTGGCCGAGGAGGTGGTGGCCGTCGTGGAGGGCGAACCCGTCGACCTCATCGAAACCCTGGCCGAGCGCATCGCCGACCAGTGCCTCAAGCACGGGGGCGTGCAGCAGGTGGAGGTGGTGGTGCACAAGCCGGAAGCGCCGATCACCGTCCCCTTCGACGACGTGACCATCACAATCACTCGGAGCCGAGTATGAAGCCCACCCGCCAGCCGACCCTCACCGCCGACGTGACCGCGCAGGCGCGTCCGGATTTCGGTGACCCGACCGTGCAGCCGGTGCCCGCCTCCGTGGTGGAGCAGGTGGACGCCGCGGATGTGACGCTCTCCAACCCCAAACACGCCGTGATCTCCCTGGGCAGCAACCTCGGCAACCGCCTGGAGATCCTCCAGGGCGCCGTCGACGCGCTGGAGGACACCCCCGGGCTGCGGGTCAAGGCCGTCTCCCCCGTCTACGAGACCGAGCCGTGGGGCGTCGAGCCCGGCTCGCAGCCGACGTACTTCAACGCCGTGGTGCTGATCAGGACGACGCTGCCGCCGGACTCCCTCCTGGAGCGCGGGCAGGCGATCGAGGAGGCCTTCGAGCGGGTCCGCGAGGAGCGCTGGGCGCCGCGCACGATCGACGTCGACATCCTGGCCTACCAGGGCGTGGTCTCCGACGACCCCGGGCTGACGCTGCCGCACCCGCGGGCCCACCAGCGCGCGTTCGTGCTGGCGCCGTGGCTCGACATCGACCCGGAGGCGGAGGTCCCCGGGCACGGCGCGGTGGCCGCCCTGCTGTCGGCGGTCGGCCGCGACGGGGTCGCGCCGCGGACGGACCTGGAACTGCGGCTGCCCGAGTAGTCGTTAGGGTTGCGGGTCGGTTCCCTGCGGGATGCATCCGTACGGAACCGGCAAGGCGGCCATATCGACAGGAATGGTCGTGACGGCAGGGAGTGTCATGACGGTGCGAAGGGCGAGCGCTCGGTGAAGCAGCTACACATCAAGGTGCTGGTCGGGCTGTTTCTGGTGGCCGGGGTGCTGGCCTGGGGCGGCGCCCGGCTGTGGGACGCGTTCGGCACCCTGCCCAGCGTGCCGGTGGCCGCGCCGATCGTGCTGGCGATGATCGCCGCGGTGCTCGCCGGGACGGCCTTCTCCTTCCGCTCGCGGCTGCGGGCGCAGCGCGAGCGCCGGCCGGGCGCGCGGGGCGTCGAGCCGCTGGTGGCCGTCCGGGCGGTGGTCTTCGGACAGGCCAGCGCGCTGGTGGCGGCGCTGGTGGCCGGGCTGTACGGCGGGGTCGGCGTCTTCTGGCTGACCTCGGGCCTCGACCTCGGACCCCGCCGGGACCAGGCGATCTACGCCGGTCTGTCGGTGCTCGCCGGGGCCGCCGTCGTCGCGGCGGCGATCTTCCTGGAGCGGGTGTGCAAGCTGCCCGAGGACGACGGCAAGGGCAACGGCGGGGTGGACGCGGCCGTGTGAGGCCGGCCGGGCCGTGCGGCAGCCCGTCCCCGAGGTCATTTCCGCTCCCGTTCGCCGCGCACGCCTCCCCGTGTCCGGTAATCGCTCTGTCCGGTAAATCGCCGCAGCGTACGCCCACATCGGGCGCGGAGCGCGGGACCGGCCGTGTCGCCGACCGGCGGAGATGCGCGGGCATATGCGGAGTCGGCGGGGTTGGTCGAGAAGTAACCAGCGGGAAACGGATTGGTGTGCGCGGTCCCATAGATCCCGCACGCACGGTAAGTTTCTGGCCATGCCACGAGGACGCCACCGCCAATCACCACCCCTCCACCGGCTGCTTCCTCCCGCGACGGTCGCCGGTGCGTCGATCGCCTGCGCCGCGGGCGCGTGGTTCGCCGGCGACGACCTGGTGCAACGGGTGCTCGCCGCGGGCGCCGCGGCCGCCGCACTCACCGGCGCGGTCCTGCTGCGGACCTGGGACCGCAACGCCGGCCGCCGGGTCGCCGAACTCACCCGCGCCCGGCTGCGCGACGAGTGGCGCACCGAGGAGCGGGTCGCCGAACTCGAAACGGACGTCGAGGAGTCCCGCGAGCTGCGCAGCGCCCTGGACGCCAAACTCCGCGCCAAGCGCGCCGAATTGGCCCGGCTGCGCACCGAACACGCCGATCTGCTGCGCCGTTACGCCACCGCCGAGACCGAGCGGGCCAGCGCCCTGGAGGGCCGCCGGCTGCTCGCCATCGAGGCCGCGACGCCCGCCCGTGCCCTGCCGGCCGCCGCCCGCCTGCCCCGCGCGCTGCATTTCGTCCGGGCGGGGGAGTCCGCGGTCCCGGCCCCGCGCGAGCCCCTCACCGGCGCGGACCGTACGGCCCCGGCGACCTATGCGCAGGCCGACCAGGCGCTCCGCCGCCTCGCCCGCAACGCCGCCCGCCAGCGCACCGCCCAGAAGGCCGCGCGCACCCCGCGGGACGGCGCCCGGGGCGAAGCGGCCGCCCGGCCCGAGCCGTCCGGCCGTGAGGCCCGGGACGGTGAGAACGGCCCGGGGAAGGCACCGGCGGCCGCCGCACCGCGCACGGGCGGGGGCGCGCACGCCCGCCCGGCCGACGCCGCCGGACCCGCGCTCCGTCCGGTCCCGGCCGCCGCCATCGCACCGTCCCGCCCGGCCGCGTCCCGCCGCTCCGCGTCCCGCGCCCAGGGCGGCTTCGACTTCTTCGGCAACGCGACCGGCGACGGCCCCCGCGAGCTGACCGCGCCGCTGGAGGACGACCTGGCGGACGTCGTCGGGGACGAGGCCGTCGCCGAGCACTCGGCCCGTAAGCAGCCGTCCGCCAAGGGCGGCGCGGCGGGGGACGAGCGGGCCGAGGGCGACACCACCAACGGCACCGGCGAGGTCATCGATCTGACCGCCCACGACGAGACCGAGCAGATCGACCTCGGCGGACTGCGCAGCGCCATCTCCTGACCGCGGCCCGCCAACAGCACGGCCCCGGAGCCCATGTGGCTCCGGGGCCGCGCTGTTGCGACGGTCCAGGCCCGGAAGAGGGACGAGGGGCGCGCCAGCCGCCGTCCACAACGTGTGGACGGCCCGGCCCGGGCGGCGATCCCCGCCCCGCGGCGCCCAGCGGCCCCTGCTCGCCCTCTGCTTGACGCCTACTTGTCGATGTCGCCCACGACGAAGAACAGTGAACCGAGGATCGCGACCATGTCGGCGACCAGGGTCCCCGGCAGCAACTCCACCAGCGCCTGGATGTTGTTGAACGACGCCGACCGCAGCTTGAGGCGGTAGGGCGTCTTCTCGCCCTTGGAGACGAGGTAGTAGCCGTTGATGCCCAGGGGGTTCTCGGTCCACGCGTACGTCGCGCCCTCGGGGGCCTTCAGCACCTTGGGCAGCCGCTGGTTGACCGGCCCCGGCGCCAGCTCCGCGATCCGGTCCAGGCAGGCGTCCGCGAGATCCAGCGCGTTGTGGCTCTGCTCCAGCAGGCACTCGAAGCGCGCCAGGCAGTCGCCCTCCTCGCGGGTGACGACCTTCAGTGTGGACTGCAGCTCCCCGTACGCCAGATACGGCTCGTCGCGCCGCAGATCGAAGTCCACCCCGGAGGCGCGGGCGATCGGCCCGGAGACGCCGTACCCGTGCACCGCCTCCGGCGCCAGCACACCGACCCCGCGGGTACGGCCGCGGAAGATCTCGTTGCCCAGGACCAGGTTGTCGAAGACGTCCATGCGGGAGCGCACCTCGGCGACGGCGTGCCGGGCCCGGCCCAGCCAACCCGCCGGCAGGTCCTCCTTGAGGCCGCCGACGCGGTTGAACATGTAGTGCATCCGGCCGCCGGAGATCTCCTCCATGACGGTCTGGAGCTCCTCCCGCTCCCGGAAGGCGTGGAACACGGGCGTGATGCCGCCCAGTTCCAGCGGGTAGGAGCCGAGGAACATCAGATGGTTCAGCACGCGGTTCAGCTCGGCGAGCAGCGTCCGCAGCCAGACGGCGCGCTCGGGCACCTCCATGCCCAGCATCCGCTCGACGGCCAGCACCACGCCGAGCTCGTTGGAGAACGCCGACAGCCAGTCGTGCCGGTTGGCGAGCATGATGATCTGGCGGTAGTCGCGCGCCTCGAAGAGCTTCTCGGCGCCGCGGTGCATATAGCCGATCACCGGCTCGGCGTGCTGGATGCGCTCGCCGTCCAGGACGAGGCGCAGCCGCAGCACGCCGTGCGTCGAGGGATGCTGCGGGCCGATGTTCAGCACCATGTCGGTGCTCTCCGCCGCGCCGCCGATGCCGACCGTCGTCTCCGTCATGGGAACAGTCTCGCAGGGCCCACCGACAGCGGACCGCGGAGCCCTCAGCCGTCTTACTCCGCGAGAAGCCCCGCGCACGCGCCGCCCACCGGCTCCACCAGCCAGCCGAAGCCGCCGAGGCCCCCCGGATCCGTCAGCTCCGCCGCCGCCCCGGCCGTGCCGAGGGCCCGGACGTACCCCGCCGGGTCGGTGGCGGCCAGCGTGAGCGGCGGACGCCGGCCGTCCACGCCCAGGGCGTGCAGCGCCGCGCGCTGGGACAGCCGCTCCGCCCGCGGCCCGGCGCAGGAGTCCAGCGCCACATGCGCCGTGAGGTCGCAGCTGCCGTCCGGCACGGGCGGCACCTCACGGCCCGCACGGAAGCCGGTGAGGGTGCCGAACGGCGGGCGGGCGGCCCGCTCGTGCGCGTAATCGGCCGCGACCGCCAGCCCGGCGCGCAGGGTGCCCGCGGCCCGCGCCCAGGCCTCGTCCCGGGGACGCCCGATCTCGGCGCGCAGCCCGGGGGAGGCGTCCGGGCCAACCGGCCACCAGCGCGCCAGCCACTCCGCGTCCGCGCCGTCCACCGGCCCGCCCAGCCGCTCCGTGCCGTCGGCCCGCACCAGCACCCGGCGCAGCACCCCGTCCGCATCCGTCTCGACGACGTCGACCGGGACGTTGTCGAGCCACTCGTTCGCGAACAGCAGCCCGCTGACCGAGCCCGGCGCGGGCAGCTCGTCGTGCCAGCCGATCCGCGGATCGAGGCCCCCGGGGCGCGCGGCCCGCTCGACCGCGTACGGGCGCAGCCGGGCCGCCACGTCGTCCGGCAGCGCGGCCAGCACCTCCGTCAGCAGCTCACCGCGCCCCGCGCCCACATCGACCAGCGCCAGCTCCCCGGGATGGCCGAGCGCCGCGTCGACCCGGCACAGCAGGGTGGCGACGGCGCCCGCGAAGAGCGGGGAGACATGCACGGAGGTACGGAAGTGCCCGGCCGGACCGGGGCCCCCGGCCCGGGTGTAGAAGCCCTCGCCCGGGCCGTACAGCGCCCGCTCCGTGGCCTCGCGCCACCCGCACCACTCGTTCGTCATCTGCCCCACGCTACGGGCCCGCCCCGGTCCGCCCGCACGGGCAGCCGCGCAGGTGGGGCCCACCGTCGCCGCAGGTGACGAGCCGGATCTCCACCTTGGGGAGTAGACCCGACCGAACAGGATCGCCCCTCCGGTTGACTCGTACACCGACACGGCCTGCCTACGCTGGGTGACGTGCAGCGTCTCTACGACTTCCTCCGCAGACACCCGACGGGAGTGGACTCCTTCTGGGCGGTCGTACTCCTCGGGTTCAGCAGTCTGTCGATCGTGTTCGACGGTGACGGAGTCGTGCACACGGCCGCGATCGTGGTCGTCTCCCTCGGCCTCTGCCTGGTCGTGGCGCTGCGCCGCAAGGCCCCCGTGAAGATGCTGCTGCTCACGGCCGCCATCGGCGTGGGTCAGCTGATCTTCGGTATCCGGGCCGTCCCCAGCGACTTCGGGATGCTCGTGATCGCCTACACCGTGGCGTCCGCACCCGCCGTCCCCCGCTGGGCCTCCCGCTGCGCCCTGTTCGGCGCCCTCGTCAGCCCCACCCTGACCTTCTTGCGCTACGACGCGGGCAAGAATGACCAGTCGCTGTCGTTTCAGATCTTCTCCGTCGCCCTGTTCACCGTGCCGTTCGTCCTGGTCTGGGTGCTCGGCGACTCCATGCGCACCCGCCGCGCCTACTGGGCGCAGCTGGAGGAGCGGGCCACCCGGCTGGAGAAGGAGCGCGAGGCCCAGTCCCGGATCGCGGTGGCGGCCGAGCGCGCCCGGATCGCCCGCGAACTCCACGACGTCGTCGCCCACAACGTCTCGGTGATGGTCGTCCAGGCCGACGGCGCCGCCTACGTCCTCGACACCGCCCCCGAACAGAGCCGGCAGGCCCTGGAGACGATCTCCGGCACCGGCCGCCAGGCGCTGGCCGAGATGCGCCGGCTGCTGGGCATCCTGCGCACCGGCGAACAGGCCGAGAGCGGCGAATACGTGCCGCAGCCCGGCGTCGAGCAGCTCAGCGACCTCGTGGACCAGGTGCGCGGCGCGGGCCTGCCGGTCGACTTCCGCACCGAGGGCGAGTCCCGGGACCTGCCCAGCAGCGTGGAGCTGACCGTCTACCGCATCGTCCAGGAAGCCCTCACCAACACCCGCAAGCACGGCGGCCCGGACGTCCGCGCCACCGTCCGCGTCTCCTACCGGGGCGACGACCTCGAACTCCTCGTCGAGGACGACGGACGCGGTGCGCAGCAGGAGTACTACGAGGAGGGCGGCGCGGACGGCCTCGGCCACGGCCTGATCGGCATGCGGGAACGCGTCGGCATGGTCGGCGGCAGCCTCACCGCCGGGCCACGGCCGGGCGGCGGCTTCCGGATCGGCGCCGTCCTCCCGCTCAAACCCGCCCGATGAACGCCGCCGCGCCCCCGCACCTCCCCGCGGCCCCCGACGACCACCACCGCCCCCACCAGACCCCTCCGCCCCACCACACCGCTCCATACGCTCCGTCCCCCGCACGTGCACGAAGGGAACCCCCTGCCATGACCATCCGAGTGATGCTCGTCGACGACCAGGTGCTGCTGCGCACCGGATTCCGGATGGTGCTGGCCGCGCAGCCGGACATGGAAGTCGTCGCGGAGGCGGGGAACGGCGTGGAGGCGCTGGAGGTGCTGCGCACCACCCAGGTCGACGTGATCCTCATGGACGTGCGGATGCCGCATCTGGACGGGGTGGAGACCACCCGCCGGATCTGCGCCGGCGGACAGCCGGAAGGCGGCCCGAAGGTGCTCATCCTGACCACCTTCGACCTGGACGAATACGCCTTCTCCGCGCTGAAGGCCGGGGCCAGCGGCTTCATGCTCAAGGACGTGCCGCCCGGTGACCTGCTCGCCGCGATCCGCGCCGTGCAGAGCGGCGACGCGGTCGTCGCCCCGTCCACCACCCGCCGGCTCCTCGACCGCTTCACCCCCATGCTGCCCGCCACCTCCGCCGAGCCCTCCCGGCCCGAGCTGGGGCGGCTGACGGACCGCGAGCGGGAGGTGCTGCTGCTGGTCGCCCAGGGCCTGTCGAACGGGGAGATCGCGGCGCGGCTGGTCCTCTCCGAGGCCACGGTCAAGACGCACGTGGGCCGCATCCTGACCAAGCTCAGCCTCCGGGACCGCGTGCAGGCGGTCGTCCTCGCCTACGAGACCGGGCTGGTGCGGGCCGGGGGAGCAGCGGGGGCCTAGGGGAAGCCTTCCGAATGCCGGGAGCCCGCGCGCGGGAGTCATGCGGCGGGGAGCTGCTCCTCCGCCCAGACGATCTTGCCGTCGGTCGTGTAGCGGGTGCCCCAGCGGCGGGCCAGCTGCGCCACGAGGAAGAGGCCGCGGCCGCCCTCGTCGGTGGTCCGTGCGTGGCGCATGCGCGGTGAGCTGCTGCTGGCGTCGGAGACCTCGCAGAAGAGCGCGTCCTGCCGGATCAGGCGCAGCCGGATGCGCCCGTTGCCGTAGCGGACGGCGTTGGTGACCAGCTCGCTGACGATCAGCTCGAAGGTGAAGACCAGGCCGTCCAGCCCCCAGGCGGCGAGGCGGTCGGCGGTCAGCGAGCGGGCCTCGGCGACGACCGACGGGTCGGACGTCAGCTCCCAGGTGGCCACCTGGTCCTCGCCGAGGGCGTGGGTGCGGGCGAGGAGCAGCGCGACATCGTCGTCGGGACCACCGGTGAGCACCTCGTCCAGGATCGTTCCGCAGAGTTCGTCGAGCCGGGCCCCGGGGGAGGCCAGCGCGGTACGCAACCGGTCGATGCCCAGGTCGATGTCGTGGTCGGGGGTTTCCACCAGCCCGTCCGTGTACAGCGCGAGGACGCTGCCGTCGGCGATGTCCACCTCGGCGGACTCGAAGGGCAGGGCGCCCAGGCCGAGCGGAGGCCCGTCGGGCAGGTCGGGGAAGGTCACCGAGCCGTCCGGGGCGACCACCGCGGCAGGGGGGTGCCCGGCGCGGGCCATGGTGCAGGTGCGGCCGGCCGGGTCGTAGACGGCGTACAGGCAGGTGGCGCCGAGTGCGGCGGGGGCCACCGACGGGTCGGCGGACTGCTCCTCGTCGATCAGGCGCATCACCAGGTCGTCGAGGTGGGCCAGCAGCTCGTCCGGGGGCAGGTCCATGTCCGCCAGGGTGCGCACGGTGGTGCGGAGCCGTCCCATGGTGGCCGCGGCGTCGATCCCGTGGCCCACGACATCGCCGACGACCAGCGCCACCCGGGCCCCGGACAGCGGGATCACGTCGCACCAGTCGCCGCCCGCGCCGTCGGAGGCATGGGCGGGCAGGTAGCGCCAGGCGACATCGAGCGTGCTGCCGCCGGTGAGCGAGCGCGGGAGCAGGCTGCGCTGCAGGGCCAGCGCGGTGCTGTGCTGGCGGGTGTAGCGGCGGGCGTTGTCGATGCTCACCGCCGCCCGGGCCACGACCTCCTCCGCGAGCAGCAGATCGTCCTGCTCGAAGGGGTCGCGCAGCTGCCAGCGGATGAAGCGGACGAGGCCCAGCACATCACCGAGGGCGCGGATCGGGACGAGGATCAGGGAGCAGAGCCCGAACTCCCGGATCTTCGCGGCCCGCGCCGGGTCGGTGGCCAACCAGCTGTCGATGGAGGCACCCGGCGTGGCCTCCAGGCGGGAGCGCCCGTCCCGTATGCACTGCGTTTCGGGCGAGTCGGGATGGAACATGATGGGCTGCCCGGTCGCCGCGACCGACTCGGGAAACCCCTCGTGCACCGACTGCTGGCCCGCACGGCGCAGCTGCGGCGGATGGAGGCGGGCCCCGGGACGGGGTGGGTCGCCGCGTATCACCGACTCCAGCAGGTCGACGGCGACGAAGTCGGCCAGCCGCGGCACGCTGATATCGGCCAGGGTCTGCGCGGTGTCCATGACATCCAAGGTGCTGCCGGTCTGCGCGCCGACCTCGTTCAGCAGCGCGAGCCGGTCCCGGGCCCGCCAGCGATCGGTGACGTCGAGGACGATGAAGGACACGCCCAGCACCTGGTTCGCGGCGTCGTGGAGCCGGAAGACGGACAGCGAGTAGGCGTGCGGCCGGTGCGGTTGTTCCTTCGTGCCGCCCCTCAGCAGGTGGTCGACCAGGGGCCGGCCGGTATCGAGCACCTCCCGGGTACGCGACTCGATGCCCGCGGCATCCAGCCGGGGGTCCAGGAGCGGCAGCACGTCCCGCAGGCGCTTGCCCAGCCGCTGGTCACGGGGGACGCCGCCGAGGCGCTCCAGGGCCTCGTTGACCCAGACGAAGCACAGATCCCGGTCCAGCACGCCCATACCCGCCGGCGAGAGAGCGAGGATCCGCTCCAGCATCGGCGGGTTCGCATGCCACCACTCCTCGGACGACCCCGGGCCGGGGCCGGCCGTACCTGCGCTGTCGGAGGTATCCATGTGCTCCGCGCCGTCGTCTGTGAGAGGCGATACCTGACGGGTCCGGCGCACCGGGCTGCCCGACGCGTCAGAGGTTCCTGTTTCAAGGGTCTCACCGGGCTCGGGAGGCGTCGCACGGTGCGGGGGTGGGGGCGGGCGTCGCGGGCCGGGGGCTCCGGCCCCTGGGGCTCCCCGGGCGGCGCACCGCGGCGGGTGCGGGACGGCGGACGGTGTCCGGTCGGTCGCCGGGCGTCCCGAAGGCCGCTGCCGCTGCCGCGCGCGGGCGTTAATGATCTTTCAGCGCAGTACGCCCTCCAGGAAGTCGCTGCCCAGCCGGGCCACCGTCTGGAGGTCCAGCTGGTGCAGCACATAGCGCCCACGGCGCCGCGTCAGGATCAGCCCGGCCTTCTTCAGCGTGGCGATGTGCCGCGACACCTCCGGCGCGGTGACCCCGTACGCGCGCGCCAGCTCCCCCGTCGTGTGCGGCCCCCGCGACAGCGAACGGCACAGCTGCATCCGCATCGGATGCGCCAGGGCCTCCAGCCGCTGGTGCACCAGCTCCAGCGCGGCCGGCGCCGGCAACTCCGTCCCGGCGACCGGGTACTGGAGCACCGGGCGCCACCCCGGGGCATGGCTGAACAGCAGATGCGGCCAGCCGAACGACGTCGGCAGGAAGGTGACGCCCGGATCCGCCGGGTTCGCGAACGCAGTCGTACGCCCCTGGGCCAGCTTGTCGACCAGGATGCGGGTGGTGCCGCCGCCCTCGCCGACGTCCAGGGTCAGCGCGCGCGAGGTCGCCGACAGCGTCTCGGACAGGCCCTTGTGGCGCAGCAGTTCGGTCTTGTGCCGGGCGTCGGCCGCCAGCTGGATCCCCACCCGGCGCCAGATGTCCCCGAAGAACGCCTCCTCGCAGTCCTCGAACAGCCGGCGCAGCCACCGCCGCAGGCCGTCGGGGTCGGTGAGCATCCGGTCGGTGAAGGCCGCCTGCCGCGGGCCGCGCGCGGCGGCCATCTCCCGTACCCGCGCCCGCTCGTCCGGGTCGACCAGGGGCGAGGGCGTGCAGCGGGTGTAGGACGCCGAGCAGGTGATCTCGAACACCGCGGCCACGAACCGTTCGTCGTCGATGGCGTCCAGCTCGTCCAGTTCCTCGGCCAGCGTCGCCCCGGGGCGGGCCGGCAGCAGGATGTCGGAGCGGGCGGAGCGCCACAGGAAGTCCGCCTCGCACAGCCGGTCGGCGAGGTCGGTGTGCAGCGCCGAGTTGGTGGCGGTGACCCAGCCGTGCAGCCCGGGATGGTGCCCCGGCTCGGACAACGCGTGCAGCGCGGCGCCCAGTTCCGCCAGCGGGGACGGGGAGAAGACGACGCGCTCCGGCGGCAGCCCGGTGATGTCGATGACGTTGGCCATGCGCACATCATGCGCGAGCCGCCACCTGCACGGACGTCGATTGACGGCTCTGGTCAATCGGCGCGCGGCGGCCCGGCCGACCACCGCACAGTGAGCGTCATGAACGCCTCCCAGCAGCACCTCCTCGACACCTACCGCGCCGCCCGACGGGGCGAGGCCGCCCCGCCCGCCCCCGGCACACACTCCCTCCGCACCGCCCACGAGATCCGCGGGTGGTACCGCTTCCGCGCCGTCGTCACCGACCCGGCCGACCCGGCCGACCGGGGTGCGGGTGGGGGCGGGGGCAGGGGCGGAGGCTGGTTTGCGGGGCGGCTGGCGGGGCGCTTTGCCGGGCGGTTCGCAGGCCGGTGGCCGGGCCGGTTGGCGGGGCGGCTCTCGGGCCGGGGGAGGCGGCACGTACGGGGGGTGGGGGCTTGAGTGCACCTGTCGCCTGGCACTTCCCCCGGGGGGGCCTCCCCCCCCCTCCCCTCCCACCCCGCCTCCCGCCCCCCAATGCCCTCGGCCTAACCCCGCCCCTCCCGCACCCCCTCCTCCCGCACCCGCTCCACATACGCCACGAACTCCCCGACCGCCGCGCGGACTTCTGACGCGGTCCATTCCAGGGCGGACGCGGAGATCGTCAGCTCTGTGATCGCCACCCCGGGAGGGCCGCCGAGGGTGGGCTCGGACCACCAGCGGAACAGCGTGGTCCCGGTTTCCTCCGCCTGGCGCACGGCGGCCTCGTTCAGCAGCTCGGGCGGGTACGGGAGCCACACCTGGAACTGGTGGGTGTGCGGTATCTCCGGATGCACCCGGAACCACGGCACGCCGGCACCGGCCAGGCCCTCGTCCAGCGCGCGGGCCACGGTCTTCGCGTGCGCCACGTACTCCGGCAGCCGGGGCAGCTCACGGTCCAGGCCGGTCAGGGCGGTCAGGGCGGCCGGCCACTGCTGGAACAGCTGGCCGCCGTACCGGTGCCGCCAGGTCCGCGCCTCGTCGATGAAGTCCTCGGTGCCCGCGAGGGCGGCGCCCGATATGCCGTTCAGCGTCTTGTAGAAGGAGACGTACACGCTGTCCGCGAGGGCCGCGATCTCCGGGAGCGAGCGGCCGAAGTGCGGGCCGCACTCCCACAGCCGGGCGCCGTCGAAGTGCACCACCGCGTCGCGGTCCCGCGCCGCCGCCACGGCCGCGGTCAAGTCGTCCCACGACGGCAGGACGAATCCGGCGTCGCGCAGCGGCAGTTCGAGTATGAGCGTGCCGAACGGCTCGGCAAGGTCGGATATCTCCGCGGCGGTCGGCGGCCGTGCGGCGCTCGTCGGATGCACCATGCGCAGCCCGCTGACCGCCGCGTAGGCATCGCGCTCGTGCACCTCCATGTGCGACATCGGGTGCCCGGCGACCGTGGCGTTGCCGGTGCGCCCCGCCCAGCAGCGCAGCGCGACCTGCTGGGCCATCGTGCCGGTCGGGAAGAAGGCGGCCGCCTCGGTGCCCAGGGCCTGGGCGGTGCGGCGCTCCAGCTCGCCGATGACGCTGTCGTCGTTGCCGTAGATGTCGGTCCAGCCGTCCAGGTCGAAGGCGGCCGGGGCGTCGGCGGCCAGGTCGTCCAGCCGGTCGCGGATCGTCCTGGCTCCTCCCGAGCTGCCGGCCAGCACGCGCTTCGAGGCCCGGATCGCCGCGAACATCCGCTCCCGCCCGACGGGACCCCGGGCCGCGGCCGCAGCGCCTCCCGAGCCGTCCGCCATGGCGTCCCCTGAACCCCCGCTCGCGCTCCCCGCGCGGTCCTTGCTCGGGTTTCCCATACGCCTCACACGCCCCCTGCCTGCTCTTTCTCCGCGCTGTCGCTTCGAGCGATCCGCGCGCCGTCGGACTGATCATTGCCCAGCCCGGCGCGGGGCCGCGACCCCTGTGGATAACTCGGGCGGGAGACCCCGGTCTCACCTTGTGCACAACGCTGAAGACCGCCGGAAACACTCGCGTAGCATGGCGATGAATCGTCCGGTGCCCCCCGCGGACTGGAACGGAAGGCCATCGCCGCGTGAATGCACAGCCACCCACCGAGGCTCAGGACCGACCCGCCCGGCTGACCGTCGGAGTCGTCGGCGCCGGCCGTGTCGGGCCCGCCCTCGCCGCCGCGTTGCAGCTCGCGGGGCATCGCCCGGTCGCCGTGTCGGGAGTCTCCGACGCCTCCGTACGACGCGCCGCCGAGCTGCTGCCCGACGTGCCGCTGGTCACCCCCGCCGAGGTGTTCGCCCGCGCCGACCTCGTCCTGCTGACCGTCCCCGACGACGCCCTGGCCGACCTGGTCAGCGGCCTCGCCGAGACCGGCGCGGTGCGCCCCGGCCAGCTGCTGGTACACACTTCCGGGCGGTACGGCACCGCGGTGCTGGACCCGGCCACCCGCGCCGGGGCCCTGCCGCTGGCGCTGCATCCGGCGATGACGTTCACCGGCACCTCCGTGGACGTCCAGCGGCTGGCCGGCTGCTCGTTCGGGGTGACCTCGCCCGACGAGCTGCGGATGGCGGCGGAGGCGCTGGTCATCGAGATGGGCGGGGAGCCCGAGTGGATCGCGGAATCGGCCCGTCCGCTCTATCACGCGGCGCTCGCCATCGGTGCGAACCATTTGGTCACGCTGGTCGCCCAGGCCATGGAGCTGCTGCACGACGCGGGCGTGCAGGCCCCCGACCGGATGCTGGGCCCGCTGCTCGGCGCCGCCCTGGACAACGCGCTGCGCTCCGGTGACGCCGCGCTGACCGGCCCGGTCGCCCGCGGCGACGCCGGGACCGTCGCCGTCCATATCGCCGAGCTGCGCCGGCACGCCCCGCAGAGCGTCGCCGGATATCTGGCCATGGCCCGTACGACCGCGGACCGTGCGCTGTCCCACGGTCTGCTCAAGCCCGAACTGGCCGAGGACCTCCTCGATGTCCTCGCCGGCTCCGACGACGGCCCCGGCGCCGCCCCCGGCTCCCGGGGCGCGGGCCCCGACTCCTCCGGCCCCGAGGGGGACGAGCGATGACGCACCAGGAACCGCAGCCGCCCGAGGACCCGGCCCTCCCGGCCGAGCCGGACCGCCCGGGCCCCGGCCACCTCCTCCACACCGCCGCGGAACTCCGCGCCCTGCCCCGCAGTTCCGGTGGGGCGCGCGCGGTCGTGATGACCATGGGCGCGCTGCACGAGGGCCACGCCACCCTGGTCCGCGCCGCCCGCCGCCGCGTCGGCCCCCGGGGGCAGGTCGTCGTCACGGTCTTCGTCAATCCGCTGCAGTTCGGCGCGGGTGAGGATCTGGACCGCTATCCGCGCACGCTGGAGGCGGATGTCGAACTGGCCGCCGCGGCCGGTGCGGACGCGGTCTTCGCGCCGTCCGCCGACGAGGTCTACCCGGGCGGGGAGCCGCAGATCCGGATCGCCGCCGGTCCCATGGGCGGCCTCCTGGAGGGCGCCAGCCGCCCCGGGCACTTCGACGGTGTCCTGACCGTCGTCGCCAAGCTGCTCCATCTGACCGCGCCGGACTGCGCGTTCTACGGGCAGAAGGACGCCCAGCAGCTCGCGGTCATCACGAGGATGGCCGCCGACCTCAACTTCCCCGTCGAGATCGTCGGCGTCCCCACGGCCCGCGACGAGGACGGGCTCGCCCTGTCCAGCCGCAACCGCTACCTCTCCGCCCCGGAGCGGCGCACCGCGCTCGCGCTGTCGGGGGCGCTGTTCGCGGCCCGCGACCGGCTCGCCGCCGAGGAGGCACTGCGCGCCCGCGCCGCCTGCGCCGGCCACCCCGCCCAGGACCGCGCGGCGGCGCTGGCCGCCCTCGGTGAGGACCGGGCCGCCGCCGACGCGCACGCCGTCGCCTACGCCGCCGCGGTGCCCCCGCACGGGCCGTCGGTGGCGCGCGCCGCGGCCCACGCGGTGCTGGCGGACGCGGCCCTGCTCGACCCGCCGCTGGTGCTCGACTACCTGGCGCTGGTCGATCCGTCCGACTTCACCGAGGTCCCGGACGCCTACGAGGGCGAGGCCATCCTGGCCGTCGCCGCCAAGGTCGGCACCACCCGTCTCCTCGACAACATCCGTCTCCTCTTCGGGGCCCAGGGCACGACGCCCGCCGCCCCGGGCGGAGCCGCCTCGCACACCGCCGGCTCCGGCGCACCCGCCGCAGACCCGGCCACCCCCCACCCCCACGGCCCCCTCGGAGCGACCCGATGACCGCCAAAGGAACAGGTACCGCATCCGGCAGCCTGCCGGGCACCGGCATACGTCTGACCGCCCCCGCCCCCGGCTGGTCCCTGGAGGCGGACGTCGTCGTCGTGGGCTCCGGGGTGGCCGGTCTGACCGCCGCCCTGCGCTGCGCCGCGGCCGGCCGCCGGACCGTCGTCGTCACCAAGGCCCGCCTGGACGACGGCTCCACCCGCTGGGCGCAGGGCGGTATCGCGGCGGCGCTCGGCGAGGGCGACACCCCCGAGCAGCATCTGGCCGACACCCTCGTGGCCGGCGCCGGGCTGTGCGACGAGGAGGCCGTGCGGGCCCTGGTCACCGAGGGCCCCGAGGCGGTCCACCGGCTCATCCGGACCGGCGCGCGCTTCGACACCGCACCGGACGGCGAGGAGATCGCGCTCACCCGCGAGGGCGGCCACCACCGCCGCCGTATCGCGCACGCCGGCGGCGACGCCACCGGGGCGGAGATCTCCCGCGCGCTCGTCGAGGCGGTCCGCGCCGCCGGGCTGCGCACCGTCGAGAACGCCCTGGTCCTCGACCTGCTCACGGACGCCGAGGGCCGCGCCTCGGGCGTCACCCTGCATGTGATGGGGGAGGGCCAGCACGACGGCGTCGGTGCCGTGCACGCCCCGGCGGTGGTGCTCGCCACCGGCGGCATGGGGCAGGTCTTCTCCGCGACCACCAACCCGCCGGTCTCCACCGGCGACGGGGTGGCGCTGGCGCTGCGGGCCGGCGCGGAGGTCTCCGACCTGGAGTTCGTCCAGTTCCACCCCACCGTGCTGTATCTGGGCCCCGAAGCGGAGGGCCAGCAGCCGCTGATCTCCGAGGCCGTACGGGGCGAGGGCGCCCATCTCGTCGACGCCGACGGGACCCGCTTCATGGTGGGGCAGCACGAACTCGCCGAACTCGCCCCGCGCGACATCGTGGCCAAGGCGATCATGCGCCGGGCGCACGAGCAGGGCGTCGAGCACATGTATCTGGACGGCCGGCACTTCGGCGCGCAGATGTGGGAGACCCGCTTCCCGACCATCCTCGCCGCCTGCCGCAGCCACGGCATCGACCCGGTCAGCGAGCCGATACCGGTCGCCCCGGCCGCCCACTACGCCTCCGGCGGCGTGCGCACCGATCTGCGCGGGCGCACCACCGTCCCCGGCCTCTACGCCTGCGGCGAGGTCGCCTGCACCGGCGTGCACGGCGCGAACCGTCTCGCCTCCAACTCCCTCCTGGAGGGCCTGGTCTTCGCGGAGCGGATCGCCGCGGACCTCGCCGACGCCCCCGCGACGCGCCCCGCACCGGCGCCCGCCGCGCACCCCGCGCCGGCGCCCGCGCCCCGTACCACCCTCCCCCTGCTCGCCCCCGAGACCCGCGGCGCCGTGCAGCGGATCATGACCGCCGGTGCCGGGGTGCTGCGCAGTGCCGAGAGCCTGGTGCAGGCCTCCGCCGCCCTGGACCGCCTCCACCGCGAGGCCGCGGGGACGAGCGCCCCCACCGCCGCGCACAAGGCCCCCGAGCCCGGCGTGGAAGCATGGGAGGCGACCAACCTCCTGTGCGTCGCCCGGGTCCTGGTCGCCGCGGCACAGCGCCGTACGGAGACCCGCGGCTGCCATTGGCGCGAGGACCACCCGGAGCGGGACGATGCCTCCTGGCAGCGGCACTTCCGGATCACCCTGGACGCGGACCGCGCGCTCGACCTCCGTACGACGCGGACCGCGGGATTCCCGCCGACCGCGGGCGACGGCCCCCGGGCCACCGCCACCCCGTGACCACGCTCGACCGCAACGACAGACCACCGGGGCACCCCACCCCCCTCCCGGAATACGGAGCCACCCCGTGAGCAGCACCCGCGACGACCTTCCCCTCCTCCAGATCGGCGGGCCCGCCGGCGACACCCCCGGCGGTGGCTGCGGCGACGCCTGCGGCTGCGGCGGCGACGAAGGCTCGTACGAACTCGACCCGCTGAGCTGCGGCCTGGACCCCGATCTGGCCGCGCTGCTGGTGGCCGCCGGGCTCGACCCCGTGCAGGTCGAGGATGTCGCGCACCTCGCCCTGGAGGAGGACCTCGACCAGGGCGTGGACGTCACGACCGTGGCGACCGTCCCCGAAGACGCCGTCGCCACCGCCGACTTCACCGCCCGCGAGGCCGGCACCGTCGCCGGGCTGCGGATCGCCGAGGCGGTGCTGTCCATGGTGTGCACCGACGAGTTCGCCGTCGAGCGGCACGTCGAGGACGGTGACCACGTCGAGGCCGGCACGGTGCTGCTGAGCGTCACCACCCGCACCCGCGATCTGCTCACCGCCGAGCGCAGCGCGCTGAACCTCCTGTGCCGCCTGTCGGGCATCGCGACCGCGACCCGGCGCTGGGCCGACCTGCTGGAGGGGACCAAGGCCAAGGTCCGCGACACCCGCAAGACGACGCCGGGGCTGCGCGCCCTGGAGAAGTTCGCGGTGCGCTGCGGCGGCGGCGTCAACCACCGGATGTCGCTGTCGGACGCGGCGCTGATCAAGGACAACCACGTGGTCGCGGCGGGCGGCGTCGCGGAGGCGTTCGCGGCCGTGCGGAGCGAGTTCCCCGGGGTGCCCATCGAGGTGGAGGTCGACCGCCTCGACCAGATCCCGCCGATCCTCGCCCAGGGCGCCGACCTGATCCTGCTGGACAACTTCACGCCGGAGCAGACCCGCGAGGCCGTGGAGCTGGTCAACGGCCGCGCCATGCTGGAGTCGTCGGGCCGGCTGACGCTCGACAACGCCCGGCCCTACGCCGAGACCGGCGTCGACTACCTCGCGGTGGGCGCGCTCACGCACTCCTCGCCGATCCTCGACATCGGCCTCGACCTGCGCGAGGACGCCGACCACGCGGCGCTCGCCCCGGACGCCGCAGCGCGCGAGGACGGCTGACCGCCATGCTGCTGACCATCGACGTGGGCAACACCCACTCCGTCCTGGGGCTCTTCGACGGGGAGGAGATCGTCGAGCACTGGCGGATCTCCACCGATGCCCGCCGCACCGCCGACGAGCTCGCCGTCCTGCTCCAGGGCCTGATGGGGATGCATCCGCTGCTCGGCGACGACCTGGGCGACGGCATCGAGGGCATCGCCATCTGCTCCACGGTGCCCTCCGTGCTGCACGAACTGCGCGAGGTCACCCGCCGCTACTACGGCGACGTCCCCGCCGTCCTGGTGGAGCCCGGCGTCAAGACCGGCGTGCCGATCCTCATGGACAACCCCAAGGAGGTCGGCGCCGACCGGATCATCAACGCCCTGGCGGCCGTCGAGCTCTACGGCGGCCCCGCGGTGGTCGTCGACTTCGGCACGGCCACCACCTTCGACGCGGTCAGCGCGCGCGGTGAGTACGTCGGCGGCGTGATCGCGCCGGGTATCGAGATCTCCGTCGACGCGCTGGGCGTCAAGGGCGCCCAGCTCCGCAAGATCGAACTGGCCCGGCCGCGCAGCGTCATCGGCAAGAACACCGTCGAGGCCATGCAGTCCGGCATCCTCTACGGCTTCGCGGGCCAGGTCGACGGCGTGGTGCAGCGGATGGCGCGGGAGCTGGCCGACGACCCGGAGGACGTGACCGTGATCGCCACCGGCGGGCTGGCCCCGATGGTGCTCGGTGAGTCCTCGGTGATCGACGCGCACGAGCCGTGGCTCACCCTCATCGGTCTGCGGCTGGTCTACGAGCGCAATATCGCCCGCTCGTAGCGGCAGCGGCGGCCCACCGCCGCGGTTCCGCCGGCCGGTCCTCGCCGGCCGGCGGAACGCCGGGCGCGCGGTGGCGCGGCTCGCGGCCGCGCCACCGTTCACGAATTAAGCGGCTTTTGTCGAATTCGGTCGTAAAGTCGCCACATGCCAATGCCAAACGGAACCCGCGGCGGCATGGCGTTCAGCGCCGATGAGTTGCGTGTGCTCCGTCGCGCCCTCGCCCATGCCCTTGAGTCGACGTCCCACCCCGCACCGCTCCGGGCCCCCGTGCCCGAGTGGTCACAGGACATCCAGGAATATCTCCGGCTGGCCGAGGCGGTGGACGAGGCGGTCCGCGAAGGCGGCCGGCTGCGCGCCTTCCTCCTCGCCGACCTCACCCGCTACCGCGACGCCCTGCCCGGCTCGGCGGTCGGCTACCTCGCGCAGCTGACCGAGGCGCTGGCCGCCGGGCACGTCCCCGGCGCCGACGACCTCGCCGCCCTGCGCGGCCTCAGCGCCCGCCCGGCCACGATGGCCGAGTGCGCACGCCGCAAAGCCCTGCTGCACCACTGCGAGCAGCTGGCCGAGCAGTCCGTGCGGGCCAGGCTGCGCGCGCTCCCCGGCGGCCGCTCGCCGGTCCTCGACGGGCGCGAGCGCGAGCCCGACCGGGAGCCGAAACCGGAGCGCAAACCGGAACCCGCCCCCTCGCCGCGGCCGAAGACGCCCCGTCCCGACCGGCCGATCCCCACGCCGGGCGAGGTCTTCCCGCCCCGGCGGAAGCCGGCCCCGCCCCCCGAGAGCCGCACCGCCTGAGCGCTGCGTACTCTCGAAGGGTCACATTCCTGAAGGAGGCCGAACGGCATGGATTACGTCGCAGCGCTGCTCCCGCCCGTGGTGATGGCCGTGGCCTTCACCGCTCTGATCGTGACCATGGTCAAGAGCCAGGGCGGGGCGAACAAGTCCAAGGAGGACGCCGCCGTGGACGCCGTGCTGGCCCGCGCCGAGTCCGCCGCCCAGGAGCCCCGCGGCCAGGGCGCCTGACCTCCCGCCGCCTTTCGGCGGCCCGCACGCACGGTACGACCCGGGAAACACCGTCCCGGGTCGTACGTCCTTTTTCCGGCACAAACGCCACGAGATCAACGGGCATTCACGACATCTCCCACTATTGTTCTTGTGTGCCGAGACGCTTGGGTGATCTGGAAGACGCGGTCATGACGCGGGTCTGGGAGTGGAACCGCCCGGTCACCGTTCGAGAAGTCCTGGAAGATCTGCAGAAGGAACGATCGATCGCCTACACCACGGTCATGACCGTATTGGACAACCTCCACCAGAAGGGCTGGGTGCGCCGCGAAGCCGAAGGCCGCGCCTATCGATATGAGGCGGTCTCCACTCGCGCCGCCTACGCGGCCGCACTGATGAACGAGGCATGGTCCGCCAGTGACAACCCCGCGGCCGCCCTGGTGGCCTTCTTCGGCATGATGTCGCCGGAACAGCGACAGGCCTTGCGCGACGCCGTGCGGATGGTGGAAGTCGGCGAACCGGCGGACGGCGCGGAACACCAGGCACAACAGGTACAAGAGGCCGCGCCGACGGAAGAAGACCGGGCACAAGCCGCCCCGCGCACGGCCGGGGAAGCCGGACCCGCCGAAGGGGATGAACCCGGGGCGAACGCCACCGGCAAGGGGCGATAGCGTCCCCGCATGCCTCCGCATTCAAAAGGCCTCACCGTGCGCCGCGCCAGGACCAGCGATGTTCCGGCCGTACGCCACCTCATCGACGCCTACTCACGTGACGGGATCCTGCTCGACAAAGCCACCGTCACGCTTTACGAGGACATCCAGGAGTTCTGGGTCGCCGAGCGCGACGAAGACGCCGAGGTCGTGGGCTGCGGAGCACTCCACGTCATGTGGGAAGACCTGGCCGAGGTCCGCACACTGGCCGTGGATCCGCGCCTCAAGGGGTCGGGAGTCGGCCATCAGGTCCTGGACAAGCTGGTGCGCACCGCGAGCTGGCTGGGAGTGCGGCGCATTTTCTGTCTCACCTTCGAAGTCGACTTCTTCACCAAGCACGGCTTCGTGGAGATCGGCGATGCCCCGGTAGACGGTGATGTCTACAGTGAGCTGCTGCGTTCCTATGACGAGGGCGTTGCGGAGTTCCTGGGCCTCGAACGAGTGAAGCCGAACACCCTGGGTAACAGCCGGATGCTTCTGCACCTGTGAGGAGTGTTCTATGTCCGAATCGCTCCCCTATCTCATGGGTACGGAAGCATGCGTTCCCCGGTCTGCGGGCAAGTGAACCCTACCCAAGGGTTTGTGTTTTTCCCGGAAAAGCGGTTTGCTTTCCGTCGTAATCCGCATTCGATGAAAGGGAAACCGGTGGCACAGAAGGTTCAGGTTCTTCTTGTCGACGACCTCAACGGTGGCGAGGCGGACGAGACGGTGACGTTCGCTCTCGACGGCAAGTCCTACGAGATCGACCTCTCCGACAGCAACGCCGCGAAGCTTCGCGAGTCGCTTGCCGACTTCGTGAAGGCGGGTCGCCGTACCGGTGGCCGCGCTTCTTCCGGTCGTGGCAAGTCCCGTGCGGCGGCTTCCGGCGGCAGCCAGGACACCGCGAAGATCCGCGCGTGGGCGAAGGAGAACGGCTACAACGTCAATGACCGCGGCCGGGTCCCCGCCGACATTCGCGAGGCATTCGAGAAGGCCAACGGCTGATCGCCTCTCGCGCGGTCCGTTTGGGCATTACCAGCACGCAACAACCGGGCACGGTGGCACTCGGTGGCCGCCGCGCTCACGAGCCGTACGAGGTCGGGGGCGCCTCCGACGTCCCTGATTCCTGCTCCCGGCCCCGTGGTGGGCAGGGAATTCTCCGCCTCGTACCCGGGTCGGGGAGGTCGCACCCACCCCGCGGCCTCCCTCGCACCGAATCCGTATGACGGTGCTGGACCGGTGGGGAACGCGGGTGCGGGCATCCGGTCTCCGGTCCCACGCGCCGTGAGATCGGGCGCGAGCGCGCCCCACTCCAGCCATTCCAGGATTCCCGGGAGTTCCTCGGCGCCGCCGGCTGCGATGAAGATGAGCAATTTCGGCCGATTACCCGGCCGATTTCCGTCGCGTCCGGTCCGAAGCAGTGCCACCGGGCCGGTGCAGGGCAGCCGGCGGAGTACGGCGTACCCCGCATCGGCGGGCATCTCCAGGAGATCGAAGCGCAGCCCCGCCAGCAGTTCCACCGGTTCCCCTCCGGTGGTCGGCCAGCCCATTTCCTCCTCGTACCACCGTCGGACGGCGGCGAGGGGGCTGCGGGGGCGCGGAAGCACGCGGGCCATGCCCGGTGCAACTGCCGGAATGCCAGGAAGTTACGCTGTGTAGAGGTATGGATACGTTCCGTTTCCCCGTGCGGCGGGTGAAGGGGCATGCGGTGGCGTGCGGATGTTCGCCCGTAGCGGATGGAAGCGGCCCGCGCCGCATGGAGTGTCAGTGGCAGCGGGTAAGACAGTCTCAATGGGAAGAGACCGTGTGACCGGCGCCCGAGGCGATTCGCCCCGGCCGGTGGCCGACGGCGGACGGCGTGTCGGCACCCGGCGCGTTCGCCACGGGCGTAGTGGCAGAGGGCGTATATGCCTGGCCTGCGGGAACATCGTCTCGCACCATCGAGTTGGAGCAGATGTCAGCTGTTCGGCAGTAAATTTCCCCGCCGGAGCGGGGGTGATCCGGACGGGTGTCGGCAGTTGGAATGAGCTGTCCCGCCCCGCGGGACTAGCATGCGGAAGGACAGGGAGGGGACCGACCCCTAACTGCCTGACCGCTCTGAGGAGCGATTAACGATGTTCGAGAGGTTCACCGACCGCGCGCGGCGGGTTGTCGTCCTGGCTCAGGAAGAAGCCCGGATGCTCAACCACAACTACATCGGCACCGAGCACATTCTCCTGGGCCTGATCCATGAGGGTGAGGGTGTCGCCGCTAAGGCCCTGGAGAGCCTCGGGATTTCGCTCGAGGCGGTCCGCCAGCAGGTGGAGGAGATCATCGGGCAGGGCCAGCAGGCCCCGTCCGGGCATATTCCCTTCACCCCCCGTGCCAAGAAGGTCCTGGAGCTTTCGCTCCGCGAGGCCCTCCAGCTCGGCCACAATTACATCGGTACGGAGCACATCCTGCTCGGCCTGATCCGCGAGGGCGAGGGCGTCGCCGCCCAGGTCCTGGTGAAGCTGGGCGCCGATCTGAACCGGGTGCGGCAGCAGGTCATCCAGCTGCTCTCCGGCTACCAGGGCAAGGAGGCCGCCACCGCCGGCGGCCCCGCCGAGGGCACGCCCTCGACTTCCCTCGTCCTGGACCAGTTCGGCCGCAACCTGACGCAGGCCGCTCGCGAGACCAAGCTCGACCCGGTCATCGGGCGCGAGAAGGAAATCGAGCGGGTCATGCAGGTGCTGTCCCGCCGTACCAAGAACAACCCGGTCCTCATCGGCGAGCCCGGCGTCGGCAAGACGGCGGTCGTCGAGGGCCTGGCGCAGGCCATCGTCAAGGGCGAGGTGCCCGAGACCCTCAAGGACAAGCACCTCTACACCCTCGACCTCGGTGCCCTGGTCGCCGGCTCCCGCTACCGCGGTGACTTCGAGGAGCGCCTGAAGAAGGTCCTCAAGGAGATCCGCACCCGCGGCGACATCATCCTGTTCATCGACGAGCTCCACACCCTGGTGGGTGCGGGCGCCGCCGAGGGCGCGATCGACGCCGCGAGCATCCTCAAGCCCATGCTGGCGCGAGGCGAGCTGCAGACCATCGGTGCCACCACGCTCGACGAGTACCGCAAGCACCTGGAGAAGGACGCGGCCCTGGAGCGCCGCTTCCAGCCGATCCAGGTCGCGGAGCCGTCGCTGCCGCACACCATCGAGATCCTCAAGGGTCTGCGCGACCGCTACGAAGCGCACCACCGCGTCTCCATCACGGACTCCGCGCTGGTCGCCGCCGCGACGCTCGCCGACCGCTACATCTCCGACCGCTTCCTGCCGGACAAGGCGATCGACCTGATCGACGAGGCCGGCTCCCGGATGCGCATCCGCCGGATGACCGCGCCGCCGGACCTCCGCGAATTCGACGAGAAGATCGCCGATGTGCGCCGGGAGAAGGAGTCCGCGATCGACTCGCAGGACTTCGAGATGGCCGCGGGCCTGCGCGACAAGGAGAAGCAGCTCCTGGCCGCGAAGGCGAAGCGGGAGAAGGAGTGGAAGGCCGGCGACATGGACGTCGTCGCCGAGGTGGACGAGGAGCTGATCGCCGAGGTGCTGGCGACGGCCACCGGCATCCCGGTCTTCAAGCTCACCGAGGAGGAGTCCTCCCGGCTGCTGCGGATGGAAGACGAGCTGCACAAGCGCGTCATCGGCCAGAAGGACGCCATCAAGGCGCTCTCCCAGGCCATCCGCCGTACCCGTGCCGGCCTGAAGGACCCCAAGCGTCCCGGCGGCTCGTTCATCTTCGCCGGTCCGTCCGGTGTCGGTAAGACCGAGCTGTCCAAGACGCTGGCGGAGTTCCTCTTCGGCGACGAGGACGCGCTGATCTCCCTCGACATGTCGGAGTTCAGCGAGAAGCACACGGTCTCGCGGCTGTTCGGTTCGCCTCCCGGCTACGTCGGCTACGAAGAGGGCGGCCAGCTCACCGAGAAGGTGCGCCGCAAGCCGTTCTCCGTCGTGCTCTTCGACGAGGTCGAGAAGGCCCACCCGGACATCTTCAACTCGCTGCTGCAGATCCTGGAGGACGGTCGCCTGACCGACTCCCAGGGCCGGGTCGTGGACTTCAAGAACACGGTCATCATCATGACGACCAACCTCGGCACCCGGGACATCTCCAAGGGCTTCAACCTCGGCTTCGCGGCCCAGGGCGACACCAAGTCCAGCTACGAGCGGATGAAGAACAAGGTCAACGAAGAGCTCAAGCAGCACTTCCGCCCCGAGTTCCTCAACCGTGTGGACGACACGGTCGTCTTCCACCAGCTGACCGAGGAAGACATCATCCAGATCGTCGACCTCATGATCGCCAAGGTGGACGAGCGGCTCAAGGACCGCGACATGGGCATCGAGCTCAGCGGCGAGGCCAAGTCGCTGCTGGCCAAGCGCGGGTACGACCCGGTGCTCGGCGCCCGTCCGCTGCGCCGCACGATCCAGCGCGAGATCGAGGACGCCCTCTCGGAGAAGATCCTCTTCAGCGAGCTGCGTCCCGGCCACATCGTGGTCGTCGACGTCGAGGGCGAGGGTGAAGCCGCCAAGTTCACCTTCCGCGGCGAGGAGAAGTCCGCGCTGCCGGACGCCCCGCCGATCGAGTCCGCGACCGGAGGCTCGGGCCCCAACCTGAGCAAGGACGCGTAACCGCGCGCCGCGCGCACCTCTCGCACGGGAACCGCCCCGGAACCGTCTCTGACGGGCCCGGGGCGGTTTTCGTGTGCGCGGCGGGCTGTCTAGGGGCGGGGGCGGGGGTGGTGGGTGACTTCGAGGTGGGGAGGGAGAGGGGTTCCGGGCAGGGGCCGGAGGCTGGAGAGGTGCACCTCTTGGAGCCGGGGCAGAAGCGTCAGCGGAGCCAGGTCGACGGTGGTGTCGATCAGACCGATGAGCTGGAGTTTCTGCACTTCGGGGAATGCCGGAAGCGCCGTGGCCAATAGGTGGGAGAAGTAGGGCGCGGGACGGCGCGCAGTGTTGATGATGTTGAGGCTTCTCACCTGGGGGAGTTGGAGGCCGGCAGGCATGTGCAGAATGGCTCCGTCATCAAGGCCGAAGCCAAGCATTTCCAGCGAGGCGAGGGTGGTCAGTTCGCCCCACTGCTGTTCGCCGAAGCCATCGGTGAGGCACCGCAGCTGAATGCTGCGCAAGCCGGGCCAGCGGGCCAGGCCGGCGAATGCGTCGCCCAGCGGTTGACTGAGAGTCAGGTGTAGTAACCGTGCGTCGGCAGGGAGCGCGGCCAAGCCACGGGGTGGGAGCTGAGTGTTGAGCACCAGTCGACTTATGTGGTGCAGGCGAGAGAGCCCGCCCGGAGTCGGCTGAATCTTGCCGAGTGGTCCGGTGATGCCGAGCGAGCGAAGGGGAAGGTCTCTCAGGGGCGCGACGCTTTCGACCGCGGGACAGTCCCAGAGCGACAGCCACTCCAGAGCCGGGAACTCCTGGAGGAATTCGAGGTCGCTGATCTCAGGGTTCTCATCGAGGCTCAGGCCTTTGACCAGCTCCGGCACCAATCCGTCCAGGAGTTCACGAGCGGTGAAGGGACCCTGAACGGTGATACGGGGGCGGCCGCCGAGCGCCTTGAGCGCGTGCAGCTCGGAACGGGAGGCGGCGGGGACGAAGACGCTGCTGCGCAGGTGCTGAATGAACTCTCGGGCGTACCGGTCCGTATCGAAGAGCGACCATGAGAGGGCGAGTTGATGGTCGGCACTAGCGGAATGTTGGTGACGGAACCCTTTCATGACCTCCAGTGCCGCGTCCGAGCCGATGAGGGCGGCCGTGGCCACGACCTCTTGGGCCTCGTCGTCCGCCAGGCCCTCCGGGCCCGGTAGGAGTTCCAGGACCAGGGGGCCCACCGCGGCGAGCAGCCGGGACTCCTCGCGGGTGCGGGGCGGCAGGATCGCCCGGGCGCGGGTGTGCACCTCCTCGCGTACCTGCGGGTTCAGCTCCGTGGCGTGCTCCAGGCAGGCCATCGCGAGCAGATGGATGCGCAGGCGGGCGGCGTCATCGGTCAGGCGGTCGCCCGCGGCCAGCAATTCGCCGAGGATCTGCGCCCGTTCGCGCGGGCGCGCGTGGGCCACCGCCATCCGGATCACGTCCTCCCACTGGGAGTCCCCGGCGTGGGCCACCAGCAGCCCGATGTCCCCGTCCTCGACGGCGGCCTTGGCGCCGAGGTAGTCCTGGAAGGTCCGGTGGACGAAGTCGACCGAGCCGGGGGCCGGTTCGCGGAGCAGACCGCTGCGCAGCAGCAGATGGCGGAAAACCGCCGCCGCGTCGCCCTGGGCGGCCGCGGTGGGCACGGCCGGCAGCGCCTCGCCGACGATCCGCTCCGCCCGCTCCCGGTCGAGTTCGGTACGGCCGTTGCGGATCAGCCAGTAGGCGAGCCGCTGGAGGAGCTGGATCTGCGGCTCGTCGCTCAGCTCGATGCCCGTGGGGGCGCCCATGTCGCGTTCCCGGTCGCGGCGGGAGAGCAGCATGCCCAGGGCCGCGTCGTACAGCTCCTTGCGGCCGGTGGGCAGATAGCCGCGGCGGTCGCGGTGCAGGGCGCAGATCAGGCCGCACATGAGGGGGTTGGTGGCGAGCCGGGCGAGGTCCTGCTTGGTGTGGACGGCGGAGAGCAGGGACTGCTCGTAGGCGTCGAGGCGCTCGGGGTCGTCGGCGTCGCAGCGGGCCGCGGCGTGCCAGCGGCCGATGAAGGCGGCGACCTCGGTGCGGCTCATGGGGGAGAGCGTCAGCTCGCCGAAGCCGTCGGAGGCGAGCCAGTCGTCGCGTACGGCGGAGGGGCGGGAGGTGACCATCCACAGGTTGCCCGGGAAGGCGTCGAGCAGGTCGCGCAGCCAGCGGCGGGTCAGCTCGCGCTCCCGCTCGGGGATCTCGTCCACGCCGTCGACCAGCAGGAGCGCCCGGCCGGAGGCCAGTACGCGGTCCGCCCAGCCGGCCGGCTGCGATCCGGCGACCGGGCAGCCGACGGCTTCGAGGAAGCGGCCGGGGGCGGGCAGGGCCGCGCCCTCACGGGTGAGGGTGCGCAGGGGCAGGACGAACGGGACGCGGCCGCAGAGGTGGGCCGGGGCCGCCGCGCCGGGAGCCTTGGTGCAGGAGACGGCCAGCCACTGGACGAGGGTGCTCTTGCCGGAGCCGGCGACGCCGCGCAGCAGGACCCGGTCGCGCCCGGCCAGGGCCTGGTCGGCGGGGACGGGGAGCGGGGCGGCCGGGCCGGTGCGGGGGCCGTACTCCTCGCCCCAGGGGGTGCCTCGGGGTGCCTCGGAGGCCGGGGGCGCGGTCGCCTCCAGGCTCAGATACGCCGCGTCGAGCGGCCAGCGGTCCGGTGAGTGGGCGAGGTCGATGCCGTAGATGGTGAGGCGGCCGTGCTTGCGGGCGACGTAGGTCAGGTAGCCGCGCTCGAAGGCGGCGTCCGCGGACCGCGGGGACGGGTGCCGGGCGAGGAACTCGTCGATGAGCGTGATCAGGCTGTCCAGGCTTCTGCTCTGCTCGACCAGGGTGCGGGCCACGAAGGCCGACCGCTGGGTGAAGAAGTGCACGATGTGCAGGCAGGCCGTGCCGAGCAGGGTGCCGTGCAGCAGCGCGCCGTCCCGGGAGAGGCCGCGGACGGCCTGCGGGCTCGCCGCCTCCAGGCGCTCGGCGAGGGCGGTGGCGCCCAGGCGGACGGCCTGGACGTCGTCCATGTCGAGGGTGCCGAGGCCGCGCAGCGTGGTGGCCAGGGCCTCGGCCACCGCCTGCTCCTCGTCCGCGGCCACGGGGCGCTCGCCGGGCCCGGCGGCGCGGACGGCCCGGGCCACCAGCTCGGCCGCGATCCTGTGCAGGTCCTGGTCGGAGAGGGTGCGCCGCTCGCCGGTGAAGCTGACCAGCCCGGAGATCCGGACCGGCTTCGCCACCAGGCCGGCGCCCGGCCCCTCCTTGACGAAGAGCTTCCTGACGAGGGGTGCGACCACGCCGGAGGCGAGTCGGACACCCAGTGCTGACGGGTCCATCGTGCGGTCCGCCCTCCCCCGTGGCCGGTGCTGTCGTCCGTGGCCGGTGCTGTCTCCCGTCCGGTCAGGCTAGGGCGGCCGCGGGGGCGGCGGGGCGGGGTTCGGCCAGGTGCCGGTGCGGGGTGCGGCGGCGCGGGGCGGAAAGCTGTGGCGCCGGTCACGGAATTCGTCTCCGTATTGCCGGGTGAATTGCTTTCCGGCGGGTCGCGAGTAACCCGCGTCACAGCATTTCGAGTAGCCCAGGTCACAGCCGAAAGGCATTTGATCTTGCCTATCGGTGACATGGCGCACAGGCGATGTGGGCCCTACTAAAAGTATTAGGGGATGCCGGGGGCGGTGCTTCGGGGGGTTCGGCGGGCGCGGGTGCGAGGGGAGGGCGAGGTGGGGGTGGGGTTGGGGGTCGCCCGTGCAATGAAGGGGTAAAGGGCCAGCTCAGACGGGTCGTGTGAGGCCTCGGCCGTATCCGAGATGTCCTAATTTGGTGGTTTCGTGCGGTGTTCGGGCGCGGGGTCAAGAGCGGGATTCGACCGGCCTTCGGTACGGGCCCGGTTAGTAGAAAGGCCCCTTGGCGGGGCGGCGCAGGCGGGTTACCAAGGAATGGCAATCCCGGTCCGCAGCCGGGAAGCCAATCAAATTCTCTGGAGGGAAAACCCGCATGTCCAAGTTCACCGCTCTCCGCAATTCGAAGAAGTTCGCGCTCCGCAATCGCGTCGCCGTCGTGGCCGCCGGTGTCGGTGTGACCGCCGCACTCGGTGCCGGTATCGCCACCGCCGCCGACGCGGGTCTGCAGCACCTCACCTCGGGCGTCGGTTCGACCGTCACCGCGCAGGCCGACGCGCAGGCCAAGTCCGCCGCCGACACCAAGGCCGCCGCGGCCAAGGCGAAGAAGGACGCGGCCAAGAAGGCCGACGCCTGGGTCAAGCCGGTCGACAAGTACACCCTGGGCGAGCCCTTCGGCATCGCCGGCAGCCACTGGTCGCACAAGCACAGTGGTCAGGACTTCGTCGTGCCGACCGGCACCCAGGTCAAGGCGGTCCACAAGGGCACCGTCGTCAAGGCCGGCCCCAATGGCGGCGGCGACGGCCCGGCCTACGGCAACGCCATCGTGATCCAGCACGAGAACGGCACGTACACCCAGTACGCCCACCTGTCACAGATACAGGTGCAGGTCGGCCAGCAGGTCGGCACCGGCCAGAACATCGGTCTGTCCGGCAGCACGGGTAACTCCACCGGTCCCCACCTGCACTTCGAGGTCCGCACCGGTCCCGACTACGGGACGGGCATCGAGCCGACCGGATTCCTGCGGGCTCACGGCGACGCCGTCTGAGCTGAGTCCGGCCGGGCTGGCCGGCGGCTCGGCGGGTTTGCCGCCGTGACCAGTTCTGTGGCGACCTCGAGGATGGCCTTGCGCTTCTCCTCGGGGTCGCCCTCCACGTGCTGCATCGCGAACATGCCCGCGTGCATCGAGAACAGCGCCGTGACGCAGCGCACCTGATCCGCCAGCTGCGAGTCGGGCTCCTTCAGGAGGTCGCAGAGCGTCAGCATCCGCTCCTTGAAGCGCTCGCCGATGCTCAGCTCGCGCACCGCGGCCTGGTTCTCCTGCATGAAACGGAAGAGCGGCTCGGCCGACCGCAGCGCCTCGCTGTAGCGGCGGATGACCTCCTGCTTGGTCTCCAGGGTGCGCGGCTGCTCCCCGGCCCAGGCGATCAGGTCGTCGATCGGCCTGGTCAGGTCCTGGAACAGGCTGATGACGATGTCTTCCTTGGTCTTGAAGTGGTAGTACAGCGCCGCCTTCGTGACCTCCAGCTTCTCCGCGATCTCGCGCAGCGAGGTCTTCTCGTAGCCCTGTTCGGAGAACAGCTCCAGAGCGACGTCCTGAATGCGCTGGTGGGTGTTCCCCCTGCGCCCTTGTGTGCTCATGGTGTTCTCCTGCGTCGTCGGTACTGGTCAGAGGGCTTCCCGGCCGGGTCCGAGAGAAACTTACTTGACGCCCGGCAAGTTCGTCGCCTACCTTCTTCACTGTACTGAACTAGCCGGGCGGCAAGTAAGTGGGAGTGAGTAATGGGGAAGTCGCGCTCTGCGACCCCGACGGGGGACGGACGGATATCGGCGTCGACGGCAAGACCGGACGCCGCACAGCAGGACAAGCAGCCGGCCAGCGTGCGGGTGGTGCTCTTCGCGCTGATGATCGCGATGCTGCTGGCGATGCTGGACAACATGATCGTCGGCACCGCGATGCCGACGATCGTCGGTGAACTGGGCGGGATGGACCACCTGTCCTGGGTGGTGACCGCGTACACGCTCGCGACCGCGGCCTCGACGCCGATCTGGGGCAAGCTCGGCGACATGTACGGACGCAAGGGCGTCTTCCTGTCGTCCATCGTGCTCTTCCTGATCGGCTCCGCGCTGTCCGGCATGGCGCAGGACATGGGGCAGCTGATCGGCTTCCGCGCCGTGCAGGGGCTGGGCGCGGGCGGTCTGATGGTCGGCGTCATGGCGATCATCGGCGATCTGATTCCGCCGCGGGAGCGCGGCAAGTACCAGGGCATGATGGCTGGTGTCATGGCCGTCGCGATGATCGGCGGACCGCTGGTCGGCGGCAGCATCACCGACCACCTCGGCTGGCGCTGGAGCTTCTACATCAACCTGCCGCTCGGCGCGATCGCGCTGATCATGGTGACCGCGGTGCTGCACCTGCCGAAGAAGCGGTCGCAGACCCGGATCGACTACGCCGGCGCCGTGCTGCTCACCCTGGGCATCACCTCGCTGGTGCTGATCACCACCTGGGGCGGCACCGAGTACGACTGGCTGTCCGGCCAGATCATCGGGCTCGGGGCGCTCGGCGTCGTGGCGCTCGCGCTCTTCGTGCTGGTGGAGCGCAAGGTCGGCGAGCCGGTGCTGCCGCTGCACATCTTCCGCAACGGCAACTTCGCGCTGGTCACCCTGATCGGCTTCCTGGTCGGCTTCGTGATGTTCGGGTCGATGACGTTCCTGCCGCTGTTCCAGCAGACCGTGCAGAACGCCTCGGCCACCAACTCCGGTCTGCTGCTGCTGCCGATGCTGCTCGCGATGATGGCCGTGTCGCTGTTCGCCGGGCGGGTGACCACCCGGACCGGCAAGTACAAGATCTTCGTCGTGGTCGGCGGCGGTCTGATCACCGCGGGCCTGGCGCTGCTGTCCCTGATGGACACCGGCACCACCCGCTTCACGTCGGGCGTCTACATGGCGGTGCTCGGCGCCGGTATGGGCTTCCTGATGCAGACCACGATGCTGATCGCGCAGAACAGCGTCGAGATGAAGGACATGGGCGTCGGCTCGTCCTCGGCGACCCTCTTCCGCACGATCGGCGGCTCCTTCGGCGTCGCGATCTTCGGCGCGATCTTCACCCACCAGGTGCAGACCACGATGGCCGAGCGGATCGGCGCGGCCGGTGCGAAGGTGACCGGCGGCGGGGCCCAGATGGACCCGAAGGGGCTGGCCAAGCTCCCGCCGGCGATCAAGGACGCGTACGACCACGCGGTGGCGACCGGCACCCACCACGTCTTCCTGTGGGGCGCGCTGATCAGCGTCGTGGGCTTCGCCGCGGCGTGGTTCCTCAAGGAGGTGCCGCTGCGCGGCGCCCCGACCCCGACTGCCGGGAGCCCGGAGGGTGGGGACGCTCCGGTGGACCGGATGGCGATGGCGGAGACCGTCTGATCCGGCCCCAGTTCTCGGCCCACAGCGGCCCCCGGCAGGAGACTGCCGGGGGCCGCTGTGCCGGTTCCGGGGGGCTGTGACGTGCAGGGCACGGGACGCCGTGGGCCGCCGGGCGTGAGGGCACCCGGAGGGCTGCCCCGCCCCCGTCAGCGGTCGGGAAGCTGGATGACCGGGAAGCTGCCCGTATTGGTGGGCGCGTTCTCCGGGAGCCAGAGGACGGCGACGGCGCCGGTCGAGCCGTCGGTGAGGGCGTCGGCGTTGCGGAAGGTGAGGCGGGCGCCCAGGACGCGGGCCTGGCCGGCCGCGATGGTCAGGCCCAGGCCGTGCCCGCGGCCGGCCCGGTCGCTGCTGCCGGTGCGGAAGCGGCTCGGGCCCTCCCGCAGCAGCGCCTCGGGGAAGCCCGCACCGTGGTCGCGGACCCGCAGCACCCGGCCCTCGACGGTGACCTCGATCGGCGGCCTGCCGTGCCGGGCGGCGTTGGCGATGAGATTGCCGAGGATCCGCTCCAGGCGGCGCGGGTCGGTGGTGACCTCGGCGTCCCGCGCGATGTCGACGACGATGTCGCGGTCGAGGGCGTGCACCCGGCGCGCGACGAACTCGCCGAGCACCACGTCCTGGAGTTCGGCGCGCTCCGCGTGGCCGTCCAGCCGAGCCACCTCCAGGACGTCCTCGACGAGGGTGCGCAGCGCCTGCGCCCGGTCGCGGACCAGCTCGGAGGGGCGGCCGGGCGGCAGCAGCTCGGCCGCGGTCAGCAGCCCGGTGACGGGGGTGCGCAGCTCGTGGGCGATATCGGCGGTGACCCGCCGCTCGGCCTCGATGCGCTCCTGGAGGGCGTCCGACATGGCGTCGACGGCCCAGGCCAGATCGTCGGTCTCGTCGCGCACCCGCCCGCTGCCGACCTCGTCGCGGATGCGGACCGAGGTGTCGCCGTCGGCGAGCTTGCCGGCGGCCGCGGCGGCCTTGCGCAGCCGCTGCGAGAGCCGTCCGCCGACGAGGACGCCCAGCGCGCAGCCGCCGACCACGACGGCGGTCGACCCGATGACCAGCGCCTGGTCCAGGTCGTCCAGGACGGTGAAGCGGTCCGGGGACCGCTTGTGGACGGACAGCACCCGGCCGTTGCCGAGCGGGGCGGCGGCCCACACGTCGGGGGCCGCGTCCCCGGAGTCGTCGAGGTAGGTGGCGCGCTTGTTCTTGGCGACCTCGTCCCGCAGCGGCTCGGGCAGCTCCGGATCGTTGATCTTGGCGCCGAACTGCAGTCGGTTGGTCGACTCGAAGATCCGCTGGGTCAGGTCGAGCAGCTCGACCTGGTCATCGCGGCTGCTGTCGAGCATGGAGTGCCGGGCGGCGTTGTGCACGACGAGGCTCAGCGCGATCGCGACCAGCGCTCCCACGAGCGCGATCGCGGCGCTGAGCTTCCATCTCAGCCCCGTCCGCAGGGCCAGCCTGACCACCGGCGGTGTCAGCCTCTCAGCTTGTATCCGAAGCCGCGGACCGTCTCGATCCGGTCCTGGCCGATCTTGCCGCGCAACCGCTGGACATGGACGTCCACGACCCGAGTGTCCCCGCCCCAGCCGTAGTCCCAGACCCGCTCCAGCAGCCGGTCGCGCGAGAGGACCGTACCCGGCGCGTGCGAGAACTCCAGCAGCAGCCGCATCTCGGTCGGCGTCAGCGCGACGTTCTCGCCGCCCTTGCGGACCTCCATGCCCTCGGTGTCGACCTCCAGATCGCCGAAGCGCAGCAGCGTCTCGGCGGGGTCGTCCGCCTCCGTGCGCAGGGCCGCGGCGCCGTCCGGGCCGCTGGCGTGGCCGAAGCGGCGCAGCACGGCGCGGATCCGGGCGACCAGCACCGCGCCGTCGAACGGCTTGGTGACGTAGTCGTCGGCGCCGGCCTCCAGGCCGAGCACCACATCGATGGAGTCGGCGCGTGCCGACAGCATGATCACCGGGACCGTCGACTCGTCGCGGATCCGCCGGCACAGGCTGACGCCGTCCAGCCCCGGCACCATCACGTCGAGCAGCGCGATGTCGGGGCGGTTGGCGCGGAACGCCTCCAGGCCCGCGAGCCCGTCGGGCATCGCGGTGACCGCGAAGCCGTCCCGCTCCAGTGCGAGCTGGGTTGCTTCGCGGATGACGTCGTCGTCCTCGACGAACAGCACGTGCGTCTCGGCCATGCGGTGGTCTCAACCCTCCGATGTCGTGCCGGCGTCCGGCGTCGCCTTGTTGTAGTCCGTGTGCGAGCTGGTGTGCTTGGTGAAGCGGCCGTTCTTCCAGCGGTAGCTGGTCACGTCCTCCCCGGAAGGGCAGCACACCTTGTCACCGGCGGTGTAGGTCTGCCGTGAGACCTCCAGCTCGCCCTTGTTGAGCCCGGCGTACACCGAGGGCTGCTCATTGGCGTACACCTCGTCGTACCCGCCCTTGGCGCCGTCACGCCGGCGGTAGACGTAGGAGCCGATGCCGACGGAGTCCGCGCAGGTCATGACGTTGACGATGATATCGGGGGAGGAGCTGCCGGTCAGGGACGCATACGTCACCTCGACCGGGTAGGCGTCGGCGGCGCACGGCTTGTGGAGGCTCTGCTTCACATAGGCGCCGACCCTGGGATCGCCCCGCAGCAGCTGGACCGCGTTGACCTTCTTGCCCTTGGGGGTCGAGGTCGGGGTGGGGGTGGTGTTCACCGCACCCTTGGGCGCGGGGGTGGCGCCGGCCGACCCCTCGCTGCGCACGCCCTCGCCGCCGGGGTTGCATCCGGCCAGCAAAAGGCCGACGGCGGCCACCCCCGCCGTGGCCGCGCCGCCTCTGGTCAACCCCGTTCTGGTCAACCTGTTCCTGGACAATCCGCTCCCGCTCACCGTGCTGCTCGCACAGCTGCTGTTCCCGCTGCTGTTCCTGATGTGATTGTCGCGCGTACAGCCGTGAGCCGTGAGGCACCCGCCGATGTGTCCGCTTTATTCGATAATGCCGTGATGCTGCGTGTGCGCCGCGCGGTGCGGTGCGTCACGGGCCGTGCGCCGCCGGTCAGGCCGCGCACCGCTCCTGCCCCCGCCCCCGCTCGCCGCGCTCCAGCATCCGGGCGTCGATGTCACGCATCTGCAGTTCCTGGCGCAGCCGCGCGAGGGCGCGGTGCAGGGTGCTCTTCACGGTACCCGTGGACATGCCGAGCGCCGCCGCGGTCTCCTCCGTGCTCATCTGCTCCCAGTGGCGCAGTACGACGACGCTGCGCTGCTTGGGCGCGAGCACCCCGAGGATGTCCATCAGCAGGGCGCGGTCGGCGCGCTGCTCGGTGCCGTCGTCCACGCTCGCGTCCGGGAGCTGCTCGGTGGGCACCTCCTCCAGCTTGCGCGCCCGCCACCACTCGGTCCGCGTGTTGATCATGACGCGGCGGAGGTAGGCGTCGGCCAGCGACTTGTCCGCGATGCCGTCCCAGCGGCCGTAGGTGCGGACCAGTGCCGTCTGCAGCAGGTCCTGGGCGTCGACCGGGTCGGGTACCAGGCGCCGGGCGCTCCGCAGCAGTGCCTCCTGCCGCGTCCGCACGTACTCTTCGAAGTCCAGTACCTTGCCGCCGCTGGTCGCCATATCGACGCCTCCGATCCGCTTTCGATTCCCCACGTTGACCGTGCTGGCGGTCATCTCCAGCACGAGGGAGACGCTACGGAGGGGGTGTTGCGGCGTAGTGTGCGTCGGCACCACAGCGGATGCACGGAAAACCCTCGGTTGTGTAACAGCCCACCGGGGGTCATACCTCGGACGGACGGCGGGCTCCCGGGGGTCATCCTCCGGGGGGAGAAGCGCCCCCGCCGGAAGGTCTAGGGGCCCTCACGACGCGGCAACCGGCCCGCGAGAGGGTCGCCTTCAGGGCACATCGCGGCACTTTCCGGTCATCGTGCCCGGAAAGATCCGGGCATTGCACCCTGAAAGATGAGGTGCGATCAGATTCGGTTGCCCGGAAACGCGAGACGCGGCCGCCGAAGCGGCCGCGCCCCTGTTACCTACTGAACGGTGACCGCCGGGCTACGTCATCGGCAGCCGGTAGCGGCCGCCGCCGAGCGGCTCCACCAGACCGTCCGAGACCAGCCCGTCGAGTGCCCGGGCCCGCTGCACCGGCTCGTCCCACACCGCGTCCAGCACCTGCTGCGGCACCGGTGCGACCGCCTCGCGCAGCACGGCGAGCAGCTTGCCGCGCACCTGCCGGTCGGTACCGGCGTACGTCTGGATGCGCCGCGGCGGACCGTCGTGGGCCGGGGACCCGGCCTGCCGCCAGGCGCACTGCGCGGCGATCGGGCAGCGGCCGCACTCCGGCGAGCGCGCCGTGCACAACAGCGCACCCAGCTCCATCGTGGCCGCCGCCCAGCGCGCCGCCAGCTGCTCGTCCTCGGGCAGCAGCGCGCGGGCGAGCTTGCGCTCCGCCGCGGTGGTGGCGTTCGGCGGGAACTGGCGGCCGGCCACCGCGCGGGCGAACACCCGGCGCACATTGGTGTCCAGCACCGCGTGCCGCTGCCCGTAGGCGAACGAGGCGACCGCCGCGGCGGTGTACTCGCCGACGCCGGGCAGCGCCAGCAGCTGGGCGTGCTCGCGCGGCACGTCCCCGCCGTGCCGCTCCTGTATCGCGGAGGCGGCGGCGTGCAGACGCAGGGCGCGGCGCGGATAGCCGAGGCGGCCCCAGGCGCGTACCGCTTCACCGGGCGCCTCGGCGGCCAGGTCGGCGGGGCGCGGCCAGCGGGCCAGCCACTGCTCGTAGACCGGCAGCACTCTGCTGACCGGGGTCTGCTGCAGCATGAACTCGCTCACCATCACACCCCAGGCGCCCGCCTCGGGGCGGCGCCAGGGCAGATCGCGGGCGTGCTCGTCGAACCAGTCGGTGACCGGGCCGTGCAGCGCGGTCCCGTCGGCGGCTCCCGCGGCCGCGTCGGCGGCGGGGGCGGTCTCGGCGGCGGCGGTCGTGGCAGTGGTGGTGACAGGCGTCGAAGTCATGGCACTGCCGATCCTGGCACGCCGAGGGGCGCCCGGGAAACGCGCCGGGCCCGCCCCGCCGCGCGTCCACCCGCGCGCAGGACGGCCGGGGGCGCACGGGTGGCGGTTACCAGCGGTATGCGGTATCCGGTGCTGCGCCCGGGACGGGGGCCCGGCGCGCGCCGGCCGCTCCCGCCGGGCGAGGATGCGGGCATGGCGGAAAAGACCGGTGCGGAAATCACGAACGGCACGGGCGGGTCGGCCTGCCCGGAGGCGATCCGGCGGGCCCTCGGCGCGCACACCACGATGACGCTGGCCTACGCGGACGAGGACGGGCCGCAGGCCTGCGCGGTGCTCTACGCGGCCGACGCGACCGATGCGGCGGGCGGCGGGGCGGCCGGCGCCGGGCCGGTGCTCTATTTCGTCACCGCGACCGGCACGCGCCACGGCCGGGCGCTGGCCGGCTCCGGCGGCCGGGCCGCGTTCACGGCGCAGCGGGACGGCCAGGAGTGGAGCGGGCTGACCGGGCTTCAGGGCCGGGGCCGCTGCCGGGTCCTGGCGGGTGCCGAGCGGGCCGCGGGCTGGCAGGTCTACCTCGCGCGCTTCCCGTTCGTCGCCGGGAGCGAGCGGCTGCGCGGCGCCCTGGAGCGGACCTCGCTGTGGGAGCTGCGCCCCGACTGGCTGCGGCTGATCGACAACGGGCAGGGCTTCGGGCACAAGGAGGAGTGGTCGCGGGGGTGAGGCCGGGGCCCCCGGGGCGTGCGGGGCGTGCGGGGCGCGAGTGTGTGGCCGGATGCGGGCGTGCGGCCGGACGTGAGCGTGCGGACGGGGCGCGGGGGTGCGGCCGGGGGCGCGGGGGTGCGGCCGGGTGTCCCGCGCCGCCGGGCCGGATTTCGTCCGAGGCAGCCCCCGCATCCCACCCTGCATGATCAACTCCCGTACGGGCCCGGCCCCGACGGGACATCGCACCCCCCTGGGGAGGCAAACGCGGCCTGGGCGCCGTCTCCGGACCGATGATGGGAAAAGTTGCACCGGATGCGGCGGGTACTGGCCGGTGCGGCTGCCGATCCCCCGTAGAGTTTCCGCGTGGGATCACTGCGCAATCCGATCGGGCCGCTTCCCTCCTCCATCTACTGGCGGCGGAGGGCCGTTGCGCTGGCCATCGTCGTCCTGCTCGCCCTACTGGTGGTGTGGGCGCTCAACTTGGGCCGGGGCGGCGGCGGTAGCGACGACGAGGGCAAGGGGTCGCAGGGGCACGGGCCCGCGACGTCCATCACGCCCGGGCCCTCCGGCAGCGGCCCCGCGATCAGCGAAAAGCCGGGCGGACGCGGGGAGTCGGGGGGCGGCGGCTCGGGCTCCGGCGGCTCCGGCTCGGCGGGCGGCGACGACAACGCCTCCGGCGACGGCCCGGGCTCCGGTGGCTCCGGCGGCTCCGGCGGCGGGCCGATCGGCCAGGGCTCCGACGCGCATGTCGTCGACGCCGGCACCTCCCTCCCCAACTGCGTGTCCGACAAGGCCGAGTTGGTCCTGCGCAGCGTTAAGCACTCCTACGCGCCGGGCACCAAGCCGAAGTTCGAGCTGACGGTCAAGAACGCCGCCGGTGCGGCCTGCAAGGTGGATCTCGGCCAGAAGGCCGCGGTGCTCACCATCACCGACAGCGCGGGCGACGACCGCGTGTGGGCCTCGAACGACTGCCCGTCGGGCACCGCGCCCGCGCTGCTGAAGGTGCCCGCCAAGGGCGAGGTGCGGCGCACCGTCGTCTGGGACCGGCGGGCCAGTGGTCCGCAGTGCGCGACGCCGAGTTCGGCCACCGTGCCGTCCGGCACCTACCGGATCGAGGCCGAGGTCCCGGGGCTGGACAAGGTCCATACGTCGTTCGTGCTGGCCAAGGGCTGACGGCCAGAGCCGACAGTCGGACGGACGGCACGGCACAAACGGCCGCCACGGATCGGACGGCCGCAGGTACGGGCGGGCCCGCCGGAATGATCCGGGAGCCCGCCCTCCGCTTGTTTCGCCCAGGGTGATTCCGCTACGAGCGTGCGCCCCTGGCCCCCTGCCGCCGGCGTCCGGCACAGTCGCCTCATGAAGCTACTGATACTGGGCGGTACGGAGTTCGTCGGCCGGGCGGTCGCCGAGGCGGCGCTGGCGCGGGGCTGGCAGGTGACGGTCTTCCACCGCGGGAACCACGCACCGCCGCCGGGCGTGACGGCCCTGCACGGCGACCGCGCCACCGCGGCCGGGCTCGCCGCCCTGGAGCACGGCACCTGGGACGCCGTCGTCGACACCTGGAGCAAGGCCCCCTCGGCCGTACGGGACGCCGCGCGGCTGCTGGCCGGGCGCACCGGGCGCTACGCCTATGTCTCCACCCGCTCCGTGCACACCTTCCCGGCCCCGTACGGGCTGGACGAGGACGGGCCGCTGGTCGCCGGATCCGCCGACGACACGACGAGCGACGACTACGCGACGGCCAAGCGGGGCGGCGAACTCGCCGCGACCGAGGCCTTCGGGGACCGGGCGCTGCTGATCCGCGCCGGGCTGATCCTCGGGCCGTACGAGAACGTCGGGCGGCTGCCGTGGTGGCTGGGGCGGATCGCCCGCGGCGGCCCGGTGCTCGCGCCGGGGCCGCGGGAGGCGGCGCTCCAGTACATCGACGCCCGCGATCTCGCCGAGTGGACCCTCGACGCCCTGGAGGCCGGGCTCGGCGGGGCGTACAACATGGTCAGCGAGCCCGGGCACGCGACGATGGGCGAGCTGCTGGAGAGCTGCGCACGGGTCACCGGCTCCGACGCGGAGCTGCGCTGGACCGCCCCCGAGGACATCCTCGCCGCCGGCATCGAGCCCTGGATCGAGCTGCCGGCCTGGCTGCCGCCGGGCGAACTGCAGGACACGCTCTACGGCGCCGATGTGTCCAGGGCGCTGGCGACCGGGCTGCGCTGCCGCCCCGTCGCCGAGACGGTCGCCGACACCTGGGACTGGCTGCGCTCCCTCGGCGGCACCGCGCCCCGGCGCACGGACCTGCCGGCGATCGGCCTGCCCCCGGAGAAGGAGGCGGCGCTGCTGGGGGAGACCCCTTAGCGGTCGACCGCCGCGGCCGGCTCGTGGTCGCCACGAGCCGGTCGGGACCTTGCGGACCCGATCTAGACGTACCGCTCCAGGATCGACGACTCGGCCAGGCGGGACAGGCCCTCGCGGACCGAGCGGGCGCGGGCCTCTCCGACGCCGTCCACGGTCTGGAGGTCGTCGACGCTGGCCGCGAGGAGCTTCTGCAGGCCGCCGAAGTGGTCGACGAGGCGCTCGATGACCGTGCCAGGCAGCCGGGGGACCTTCGCCAGCAGGCGGAAGCCGCGCGGCGAGACCGCGGAGTCCAGCGTCTCGGGGGAGCCGCTGTAGCCCAGCGCGCGGGCCACGGTGGCCAGTTCGAGGAGTTCGGTGTGGCTGAGCGCGTCCAGCTCGGCGAGCGCCACGGCCACCGTGCGCGCGCGCTTGGCGGTCGGCTCGGGGACGTAGTCGCGCACGACCAGCTCCCGCTCCGGCTCCACGCCGGCGATCAGTTCCTCCAGCTGGAGGGCGAGCAGCCGGCCGTCGGTGCCCAGCTCGACGACGTACTCGGCGATCTCGGTGGCGATCCGGCGGACCATCTCCAGGCGCTGGGCGACCGCGGACACATCGCGGACCGTGACCAAGTCCTCGATCTCCAGGGCGGAGAGGGTGCCGGCGACCTCGTCCAGCCGGAGCTTGTAGCGCTCCAGGGTGGCCAGCGCCTGGTTGGCGCGGGAGAGGATCGCGGCCGACTCCTCCAGGACGCGGCGTTCGCCGTCCACGTAGAGGGCGATCAGCCGCATCGACTGGCTGACCGAGACGACCGGGAAGCCGGCCTGGATCGAGACGCGCTGGGCGGTGCGGTGGCGGGTGCCGGTCTCCTCCGTCGGGATGGAGGCGTCCGGGACCAGCTGCACGCCGGCCCGCAGGATCTTGGTGATGTCCTTGTCGAGGACCAGCGCGCCGTCGAGCTTGCACAGCTCGCGCAGCCGCGTGGCGGTGAACTCGACATCCAGCACGAAACCGCCGGTACACATGGATTCGACGGTCTTGTCGAAGCCCAGCACGATCAGTCCGCCCGTATTGCCGCGGAGGATGCGCTCCAGGCCGTCGCGCAGGGGCCGGCCGGGCGCGACGGCGCTCAGCGAGGCGCGCATCAGGGCCTCGGTGCCGGCACTGCCACCGGCCCTGCCGGGAGTCGATGCCCGGTCGTTGGCTGCCACTGCACTCCTCCGTCGCAAGGTCTGTCGGTCCGCAGGCCGCCCGGACCGTGCTGTGATCGACGTACCAGCGGAGCGTACGCGGCCGACCGGAATTCTGCGGCGACGGGCGAGACCAGGGCAAAGTCTACCGGCGTGCGCCCTCTTCCTGCGGGGCCTCCCGGCGTACCCGCTTGGGCAGCACGCTCAGCGCCTCCCCGACGTCGGCCACCTCCAGCACCCGCATGCCGTCGGGGATCTTGCCGGGGTCGCTGGGGACCAGGGCGTGGGTGAAGCCGAGCCGGGCCGCCTCGGACAGCCGGCGCTGGACGCCGGTGACCCTGCGGACCTCGCCCGCGAGGCCGACCTCGCCGATGGCCACGAGGTTCTTCGGCAGCGGGGTGTCACTGGCGGCGCTGGCCAGGGCGAGGGCCACGGCGAGGTCCGCGGCGGGCTCGGTCAGCTTCACCCCGCCCACCGTCGCGCTGTAGATGTCGCGCTTGCCCAGGGCGCTGATCCGGCCGCGCTGCTCCAGGACGGCGAGCATCATCGAGACCCGGGAGGTCTCCAGGCCGGAGGTGGTGCGCCGGGGGGAGGGGATCTGGGAGTCGACGGTCAGCGCCTGGACCTCGGCGACCAGCGGGCGGCGGCCCTCCAGCGTCACCGTCAGGCAGGTGCCGGGCACCGGCTCGGCGCGGCGGGTCAGGAACAGGCCCGAGGGGTCGGCGAGGCCGGTGATCCCCTCGTCGTGCAGCTCGAAGCAGCCGACCTCGTCGGTGGTGCCGTAGCGGTTCTTCACGCCGCGGACCAGGCGCAGCCGGGCGTGCCGGTCGCCCTCGAACTGCAGGACGACATCGACGAGATGCTCCAGCAGGCGGGGGCCGGCGATGGCGCCGTCCTTGGTGACATGGCCCACCAGGAGGGTGGACATGCCGCGTTCCTTGGAGGCGCGGATCAGGGCGCCGGCCACCTCGCGGACCTGGGCCATGCCGCCGGGCGCCCCGTCGATCTCGGGGGAGGCGACGGTCTGCACCGAGTCCAGGACCAGCAGCGACGGCTTGACCGTGTCCAGATGGCCGAGCACCGCGGACAGATCGGTTTCGGCCGCCAGATACAGATGGTCGTCGAGCGCGCCGATGCGGTCGGCGCGCAGCCGCACCTGGCTCGCGGACTCCTCGCCCGTGACATACAGCGTGCGGTGGGCGTCGGAGGCGGCCTTGGCGGCGACGTCCAGCAGCAGGGTGGACTTGCCGACGCCGGGCTCGCCGGCCAGCAGCACCACGGCGCCCGGGACCAGCCCGCCGCCCAGGACGCGGTCCAGCTCGTCCACGCCCGTGGAGCGGGCGGTGGCCTGCCGGCCGTCGACCTCGCCGATGGGCACGGCGGCCGTGGTGACCCGGCCGGGCGCGGTGGTGCGCACCGCCGGGGCGCCGCCGAACTCCTCGACCGTGCCCCATGCCTGGCACTCGGGGCAGCGGCCGAGCCACTTCGCGGTGGTCCAGCCGCATTCGGTACAGCGGTAGGAGGGACGCTCCTTGCCCGACGCTTTACGTGTTGCCATGGGGTCACCGTAACGGCGGGGTCCGACAGCGGGTCGCCGGGAGCGCGGGGAGCGGCCGGGCCCGGGCGGCGCCGGTGGCACCGGAGAGTGGTGTGTGCGCAGTGCGCCAGCCGCGGAATGGCTGATTCGTGTCCTCTTTTGAGGGATCTGGTCACCCGTAAGGGTTAAAAGTGGCCAACGGGAGCAAGCCTGGCTGCATCATCCGCCTACCGTCGCCGGGGTGATGAGCAGGCCCGAGCACCCCACGCACTCCACCGGCGCACACCGGTCGCGCGGCGACGCGCAGCGCCGGAGCCGGCCGCAGTCCGACCGGCGGCCCGAGCCGGACACCCCGGACGCGCCGCGCTCCCCGGACCCCCACGACGGCTACGAGCCCTTCCTGGACGGGCTGTTCACCTACTGCCTCTCCGTGCTGTGCGCGCACGACGCGGCGATCGCGGTGCTCGGCGAGGTGCTCGCGCTCGCCGAGCGGCACCACCACCGGCGCCCCGCCGACCCCGCGCTGCACCGCTCCTGGCTCTACGCCCTGGCCCGCTGGTCCTGCCAGTGCCGGCTCGCCGAGCGGACCGGCCCGGGCGGCCGCGCGGTGGACCCCAAGCGGCGCGAGAGCGCGGCGCCGGACGCCGGGGCCGCCCGCGACGCCGAGCTGCGGCAGCGCGAACTCGCCGCGCTGGCCTGGCCGGAGGCCGCCGGCACCACCCCCGAGCAGCGGGAGGCGCTGGAGCTCTCGGTGCGCCATCAGCTCGCGGCCGACGAGGTCGCCGCGGTGCTCGGGGCCGATCCGGCGGCCACCCGCGCGCTGCTGGCCGCCGCGTCCTGCGAGGTCGAACGGACCCGCGCGGCGCTGGCCGTCGTGGAGTCCGGCCGCTGCCGCGAGGTCGCGCAGCTGGCGGGCGACACCCAGGTGCTGCTGGGCCCGGCGCTCAGCCGCGAGCTGGTGCGCCATGTCGACCACTGCACGGTGTGCCGGCGCACCGCCGAGCGGGCCACCGCCCCCGGCGCGTGGCCCGGTACCGCGCCGGTGGACCGGGGCGCGCTGCCGCTGGTCCCCGCGCCCCGGGAGGCCGTGGCCGCCGCGCTGGCGGCGGCCCGGAGCGCCAAGTCGGGCCGGGCGAAGGGGATGCCCGGTGCGGGACGCGGCGGCCGGGCGGGTGGGGCAAACGGTTCTCCTCGCTACGACCGCAGCGGATTCCCCGTCGGCCCCCCGACGGACCGGGTGGCCCGCCGGCGCCGGCTGCGCAGTCGGGCGCTGACCACCACCGTGGTCGCCACGGTCGTCGCGGCGCCCGTACTGGCCCTGTGGGCGGCGTACCACAGCACACCGGCCACCGACGAGGCGGCGGACGACTCGCCCGCGGTGACGGCCAGCGAATCCCACACCGGGGAGCGGATGGGCGGCCGCCCCTACGAGAACGCCGGCAACGCCCGGACCACGCCCGGGCCCGGCTTCACCACCGGCGACGGGTCGCACGACGTGTCCGTCGAGGTGATCAGCGCGAGCGGCGGTCCGGAGCGGACGGACGGGCCGGACGGCCGGGAGGAGGCGGCGGGCCGGCTGACGGTCGCCGCACAGCCCAGCGGCCGCAGCACGGTGATCACGCTCAGCGCCTCGGGCACCCACCCGGTGCGCTGGCACGCCGCGGCGGGCGCGGCCTGGCTGCAGTTGAGCCATACGGCGGGCTCGCTGCGGCCCGGGCAGACCGCCACCATCACGGTCTCCATCGACCACGACCGGGAGCCCGCGGGCCGCTGGCGGGCCCGGATCGCCATCGAGCCGGGCGGCACCGCCGTCACGATGGAGGGCTACGGCGCGACCGGCCCCGCGCCGGGCCCGCAGCGTCCGACGCCCGCGCACCCCAGGCCGCGGCCGACCTCGCCGTCCGCGACGCCGACCCCCACGCACCCGAGGCCGCACCCGACCCCGCCGGCCCCGACACCCACGGCCACGCCCGGGACGCCGACGCCCACGCCGACGAAGCCCGCACCGGGCTCCACGCCGTCGCACACCACCCGCCCCGCCCGCTGAGCTGAGCGCACACCGGGGCCGCCGCCGGATCCCACGGCGGCCCCGGCGCGCGCCTACTTCTCCTGCGCCGGATCCGCCGGCTTCTCCCGCGGTGCCGGGTCCGCCGGATGCGGCGCCATCGGCAGCGTCGCCGCCAGCCGCTCCTCGCACAGCTCGACGAGCCGGTCGTAGCCCTCCTTGCCCATCAGCTCGGTCAGCTCCGGCTTGTACGAGACGTACACCGGGTCGCCCGCGCCGTGCGCCGAGGTCGCCGAGGTGCACCACCAGTGCAGGTCGTGGCCGCCGGGGCCCCAGCCGCGCCGGTCGTACTCCCCGATCGTCACCTGGAGGATCTGGGTGTCGTCCGGCCGGTCGATCCAGTCGTAGGTGCGCCGCACCGGCAGCTGCCAGCACACGTCCGGCTTGGTCTCCAGGGGCTCGCGGCCCTCGCGCAGCGCGAGGGTGTGCAGCGAGCAGCCCGCGCCGGCCGCGAAGCCGGGGCGGTTCTGGAAGATGCAGGAGCCCTGCCAGCGGCGGGTCTGCCGGTCGCCGTCCTCGTCCTCCTCGATCCAGCCGGACGTGGTGCCCACGTCGTGGTGCTGCCACACATCGGGCGTGAGCCGTGCCACATGCTGCGCGACCCGCTCCTCGTCCTCCTCGTCCGAGAAGTGCGCCCCGAGCGTGCAGCAGCCGTCGTCCGCCCGCCCGGCCTGGATGCCCTGGCAGCCGCTGCCGAAGATGCAGGTCCAGCGGGAGGTCAGCCAGGTCAGGTCGCAGCGGAAGATTTGCTCGTCGTCGGCCGGGTCGGGGAAGGTGACCCAGGCGCGGGCGAAGTCGAGGCCGACCTCGTCGGCCGAGGCCCCGCCCGGGCGCCGATCCTCCTCGGCCGCCTGAGCGCGCCGCTTTTCTTCCTTCTTCAGCGCTTTTTCGTGCTTCGCCTTTTTCGTCTTAGCCACGACTCCAGCGTAAGGCGAGCGGCGGCGGGCACCGCGCCGACAGCAGTGTCCGCCGCGCGCAGTAGGTTTCCCCGTATGAGACTCGGTGTCCTCGATGTGGGTTCGAATACGGTCCATCTCCTGGTGGTGGACGCACACCCGGGCGCGCGCCCGCTGCCCGCCTATTCGCACAAGGCGGAGCTGCGCCTGGCCGAACTCCTCGACGCGCGCGGCGCGATAAGCGAGGCCGGGGTGGAGCGGCTGGTGGCCACGGTGCAGGAGGCGCTGCAGGTCGCCGAGGACAAGGGCGTCGAGAGCGTGCTGCCGTTCGCCACCTCAGCGGTCCGCGAGGCCAGCAACGGCGAGGAGGTGCTGCGCCGGGTCGCCGCGGAGACCGAGGTCGAGCTCCAGGTGCTCTCCGGCGAGGACGAGGCGCGGCTCACCTTCCTCGCCGCCCGCCGCTGGCTGGGCTGGTCCGCGGGCCGGCTGCTGGTCCTGGACATCGGCGGCGGCTCGCTGGAGATCGCCTACGGCCTCGACGAGGACCCGGACGCGGCGGTGTCGCTGCCGCTGGGCGCCGGCCGGCTGACCGCGGGCGATCTGCCCGGCGATCCGCCGGAGGCCGAGGACGTGCGCACGCTGCGGCGCCGGGTGCGCGCCGAGATCGCCAAGGTGGTGAGCGAATTCACCCGCTACGGCACTCCCGACCGGGTCGTCGGCACGTCCAAGACCTTCCGGCAGCTGGCCCGGATCGCGGGCGCCGCGCGCTCGGCGGAGGGGCTGTACGTCCAGCGGGAGCTCACCCGCAAGAAGCTGGAGGAGTGGGTGCCGCGGCTGGCCGCGATGTCCGCGCAGGAGCGGGGCACGCTGCCCGGCGTGTCCGAGGGGCGCTCGCGCCAGCTGCTGGCCGGGGCGCTGGTGGCCGAGGCGGCGATGGACCTGTTCGGGGTCGAGACGCTGGAGATCTGCCCGTGGGCGCTGCGCGAGGGCGTCATCCTGCGGCGGCTGGACCACCTGCCGTAGCGGCCGCGGCGCGCACGGGCCGGGCGGCGGGCCACGGCCGTCCGGGCCTCGTGCCCCGTGCACAGCACCGGCCCGTACGCTGTCCCTCGTGACAGAGCCAGTGGTGCGCATCCCGGATGCGAAGGTCGCGCTGTCCACGGCCTCGGTGTATCCGGAGTCGACGGCGACGGCCTTCGAGATCGCCGCACGCCTCGGTTACGACGGCGTCGAGGTCATGGTGTGGACCGACCCGGTCAGCCAGGACATCGACGCCCTGCGCCGGCTCTCCGACTACCACGGCGTGCCGGTGCTGGCCGTGCACGCACCGTGTCTGCTGATCACCCAGCGGGTCTGGTCCACCGACCCGTGGGTCAAGCTCCAGCGGGCCCGCAGCGCCGCGGAGAAGCTGGGCGCCTCGACGGTGGTCGTGCACCCGCCGTTCCGCTGGCAGCGCAGCTACGCGCGGGAGTTCGTCCGCGGTGTGTGGCGGATGGAGCACGAGACGGATGTGAAGTTCGCCGTCGAGAACATGTACCCGTGGCGCTACCGGGACCGCGAGATGCTCGCGTACGCCCCGGACTGGGACCCCACCCAGGAGGACTACCGGCACTTCACGGTCGACCTCTCGCACACCGCCACCGCCCGCAACGACGCGGTGGAGATGATGCAGCGGATGGGCGACCGGCTGGCGCATGTGCATCTGGCCGACGGCAACGGCTCCGCCAAGGACGAACACCTGGTGCCGGGCCGCGGCAGCCAGCCCTGCGCCCAGGTGCTGGAGCGGCTGGCGGCCACCGGCTTCGACGGCCATGTGGTCGTCGAGGTCAACACCCGCCGGGCGATGTCCGCCGCCGAACGCGAGGCGGACCTGGCCGAGGCGCTGGCCTTCACCCGCCTCCACCTCGCCTCGCCGACCTGGGTCCCGGGCTCGTGAGCGGCGGCGCCGACGGGCCGGACGACGCGCCCGCGGAGCCCGGCACGCCGCCCCCGCCGCCCCGCCGCCGGGGCCGTCCCGCCCGGGCCGCCGACGGGGCCGGTCCCGGCGCCCGGGAGCGGATCCTGGCCGCGGCCCGCACGGAGTTCGCCGAGCGCGGCTACGACAAGACCTCGATCCGCCGGATCGCCAAGGCCGCCGGGGTGGACTCCGCGCTGGTGCACCACTACTTCGGCACCAAGGAGCAGGTCTTCGCGGCCGCCATCGAGCTGACCTTCGCCCCCGCGCTGACCATGCCGGACGCCCTCGCGGGCGGCGGCGCGGACGTCGGCGAGCGGATGGCCCGCTTCATGTTCGGCATCTGGGAGAACCCGGTGAGCCGGCAGCCGCTGCTGGCGATCATGCGTTCCGCGCTGACCAACGACACCGCGGCGGCCGTGCTGCGCGGGCTGATCGAGCGCCGGATGCTCCAGCGGGTGGCCGGCGAACTCGACGTACCCGACCCGGAGTTCCGGGTCCAGCTGGCCGCCGGCCACCTCATCGGGATCGCGATGCTGCGCTACGTGATCAGGATGGACCCGATCGCCTCCGCGGACACGGAGGCGATCATCGCCATGGTCGCCCCCGCCCTCCGGCGCTATCTGACCCAGCCCTGACAAGCGCCACACGGACCGGTCCGCGGCCCTCGACAGGCCCGTGACCTGCGCGGATGTTCCTTCTCGCGCTGTCCGCACTCCGGTCACCCGTCTCACATCCCGGAGAGGCTGTCCAGATCTTGGATCAAAGGCGTAACCTCGACGGGAGCCATATATATGACGCCACCCGGTACGCGGCACGGGTCGGTACCGGCGCCGGCGGTCATACGGACGTAATCCCGAGGGAGTGACCATCGTGCCCGAGCTGAGGTCCCGCACCGTTACCCATGGCCGCAACATGGCCGGCGCCCGAGCCCTTATGCAGGCATCCGGGGTAGCGCGCGAGGACTTCGGCAAGCCGATCGTCGCGGTCGCCAACAGCTTCACCGAGTTCGTGCCCGGCCACACCCACCTCCAGCCGGTCGGCCGGATCGTCTCCGAGGCGATCCACGCGGCGGGCGGCATCGCGCGCGAGTTCAACACCATCGCGGTCGACGACGGCATCGCCATGGGCCACGGCGGCATGCTCTACAGCCTGCCCTCGCGCGACCTGATCGCCGACTCCGTCGAGTACATGGTCGAGGCGCACTGCGCGGACGCGCTGATCTGCATCTCGAACTGCGACAAGATCACCCCCGGAATGCTGATGGCCGCGATGCGGCTCAACATCCCCACCGTCTTCGTCTCCGGCGGCCCGATGGAGTCCGGCAAGGCGACGCTGGTGGACGGCACCGTCCGCACCCTCGACCTGGTCGACGCGATCTCGGACGCCGTCAACGACAAGATCTCGGACGAGGACATCCTCCGCATCGAGGAGAACGCCTGCCCGACCTGCGGCTCCTGTTCCGGCATGTTCACCGCCAACTCGATGAACTGCCTGACCGAGGCGATCGGCCTGTCGCTGCCCGGCAACGGCTCCGTCCTCGCCACCCACACCGCCCGCAGGGCGCTGTACGAGAACGCCGGCCGGACCGTCGTCGAGATCACCAAGCGCCACTACGAGCAGGACGACCACACCGTCCTGCCGCGCAACATCGGCACCCGCGCCTCCTTCGAGAACGCCATGGCCCTGGACATCGCCATGGGCGGCTCGACGAACACGATCCTGCATCTGCTCGCCGCGGCCCAGGAGGCCGGCCTCAACTTCGACCTGGACGACATCAACGCGGTCTCGCGCCGGGTGCCCTGCCTGGCGAAGGTCGCGCCGAACGTCGCGCCGGGCGGCACGTACTACATGGAGGACGTGCACCGCGCCGGCGGCATCCCCGCCATCCTCGGCGAGCTCTACCGCGCCGGGCTGCTCAACGAGGACGTGCACACCGTGCACAGCTCGTCCATCGACGAGTGGCTCAAGACATGGGACGTGCGCGGCGGTTCACCGTCCGACGTGGCCGTCGAGCTGTGGCACGCGGCCCCCGGCTGCAAGCGCTCGGCGACCGCCTTCTCCCAGTCCGAGCGCTGGGACAGCCTCGATGTCGACGCCGAGGGCGGCTGCATCCGCGATCTGGCGCACGCCTACTCCGTCGACGGCGGCCTGGCGGTCCTCAAGGGCAACCTGGCCGAGGACGGCTGCGTGGTGAAGACCGCCGGCGTCGACGAGTCCATCTGGACCTTCGAGGGCCCGGCCGTGGTCTGCGAGTCGCAGGAGGAGGCCGTCGACAAGATCCTCAAGAAGCAGATCAAGGAGGGCGACGTCGTCGTCATCCGCTACGAGGGCCCCAAGGGCGGCCCCGGCATGCAGGAGATGCTCTACCCGACGTCCTTCCTCAAGGGCCGCGGCCTGGGCAAGGCCTGCGCCCTGGTCACCGACGGCCGCTTCTCCGGCGGCACCTCCGGCCTCTCCATCGGCCACGCCTCCCCCGAGGCGGCGTCCGGCGGCACCATCGCCCTCGTCGAGGACGGCGACCGCATCCGCATCGACATCCCGAACCGCACGATCGAACTCCTCGTCAGCGAGGTGGAACTGGAGGCCCGCCGCCTGGCCCTGGGCGGCGTCTACGCCCCCAAGCACCGCGAACGCAAGGTCTCCCAGGCCCTCCGCGCCTACGCAGCCATGGCCACCAGCGCCGACAAGGGCGCGGTGCGAGACGTGAGCAAGCTGGGCTGAGCCGCCCGGCAGGTCTCTCAGCAGCACGGCAACGGCCCCCGTCGCGGGCGAGCGACGGGGGCCGTTGCCATGGCTCCGCGGCCTGACGGCCACTGAGGACGGAGAGCCCGCAGCGTCATCGCGCCGCGGAGCCCCCACAGTTGCACCGCTTCAGCCTCGCCGAGACATGGAACGTCGTGGCCGGGGACGTCCCACCTGTGCGCCAAGCCCGTCAAGATGGCGTGGGAATGGAACAGGTGACGATACGTCGGCCGGTGGGCGACCGTGCTCCGGCCGGCTTTCTTCGGCTCGCGGGAAGCTAGGTGCCATGTCTCTGCAATTCAATCGGTGTTCCTTTCAGTACGGACGGAAAGTTCCTGTCCTCGACCGGCTCGATCTCTCCATCGGGCACAGAGCCACCGTCCTGCTCGGGCCGAACGGCGCAGGGAAATCCACACTTCTGGGTATCGCAGCCTCCTGGATCGCCCCCACCGAGGGCACGGTGACCTGGCGGGGAATGGACCCGGCCCGGTCGAAGTCGCAGGCCGCTTACCGTCAGGCAGTCGGCTGGCTCCCGCAGAACGTCAAGCCCATGCCCGGACTCACCGTTCGGGAGAACGTCGCCTATATCGGCTGGTTAAAGGGAATGTCCCGTACCGACGCATGGGATCGGTCCCGCGACGCTCTGGAGCGTGTGAAGCTGGGGAGCCTGGCGGACCGGAAGAGCCATCAGCTCTCCGGGGGACAGCTGCGGCGCATGGGCATAGCGGGAACGCTCGTCCACAGCAGCGAAGTCGTGCTTCTCGACGAACCCAGCGCAGGTCTCGACCCCTCGCAGCGTCAGATCTTCCGCGATCTGGTGACGCATTTGCTGGCCGACATCCAGGTGGTGGTGTCGACTCATCAGACCGAGGACCTCGACACCATGTATGACCACGTCGTCATCCTCGACCAGGGCAAGGTGCGTTTCGAAGGCGACACCGACGCCTTCCTGTCCTTGGCCGCTCCCGGCATCCCCGAAGGCCGGCGCGCTGAGGGCGCCTACACGCATCTGATCGCCCAGGAGGTGTGAGCCGTGTTGTGGCGTACCGTCCTGCGCTCCTCCTCCGCCTCTTGGCTGGCTCCCCTGCTGGCCGCGTTCGTTGCCCTGCTGCTGTCGGATGACCTCACCGCCGGGGTCACCCACGGCTATTGGCCGAGCGCCCTGGGCGCCGCCACCTTCGCCTTACCGTTCGTGGCACCTGCATGTGCAACGGCCGGCGCCTGGGAAGGTACCCGGCTCACGCGTGGCAACGTGACGCACTGGGCTCCGACGCGTTCCGGCCTCGGGATCGCCCTGCCGCTTCTCGCTCCTGTGCTCGTCCTGGGGATCGTCGGCATGGCGGTGGCCGCTGCCGTGACCATCTCCACGGGCCGGCCGGATGTCGGCACGCCGCCGGTCGGCATGGTCCTCATCTGGCTGGTGATTCTCACGGCCCACGCCATGGCCGGCTTTCTTCTCGGCACACGCCTGCCCTTGGTCGTGGCCACGCCTCTGGCGCTCATTCTCAGCTTCGTGCTGACCGCGTATCCGGCTGCTCTGGAGCCACTGTGGCTGCGTCACATGGTCACCGGCGGCATGGGCTCGTGCTGCTCTCTCGATCAGACGCCCAGCTGGCGTGCGGCGGCGAGCGCCGTGGTGCTTGCCCTTGGTGTCATCGGCGCCGCTGTCCTGGCCCTGACCGTGCTGAGACGGCGAGCCCGCACTCTCCTCATCGGCGGAGCACTGGTGGCCGGCCTGGCCGGTAGTGCATGGCTGGCCCACGGGCTGCCCGCCGATCCCGTGACCGCCCGCCCCGCCGACCAGTTGGAGTGCGCCGGGGACGAACCGCGCGTGTGCCTGTGGCCGGAGCTGGCCGGGCACGCGGCCATGGTCCGGGAGAACGCTTCCGATGCACGCCACCGTCTCCAGCGGGCCGGCGTCACCGTGCCCGGCGAACTCACCATGAACGAGCATCCTGGAAAGGGGGCGCTCTTCATCGGAGCCTGGCCCGATCCCACCCCGTCCGAGGTACGTGCCGGTGTGGGCACCGCGCTCCTTCCGTCCGGGCCGCCGGCCTGTGCTCAGTCCGGCAGTTCCTTTCCGGGCGCCGATGCCTACGGGCCGACTGCCGCGTGGCTTTCGCTGACCGCCGGGGCCGAGCAGGAGGTAGTGGCCGGCCACTACGGTGAAAAGGACGGCGCGACAGCCGCACGCGTCATGCGGGCATCCCATGACGCACAGTTGGCCTGGTATCACCGCAACGGCCTGGCCCTGCGGGACTGCACGACGCAGCCCGCACCACCGCCCGCGCCGCACGCCCAGGGGGCAGCACGATGATCTGGTGGCTCAAGGCCAAAGGCGCCCCGGCCGTTGTGGCCGCCACCATCGCGGTGTACCTCATGGCCGCCTTGGTCCGAGAAGAAGCCATTCCTGTGCCCGCGGTCGTAGGCCCGTCCGGGCAGCTCCTGGTCACACAGATCCTCGGTGTGCTCCCCGTTGTCCTGCTCCTGCACGGCATCGACCGCGGCGACACCGTCACCGAAGAAGTCGCCCTGCGTCACAAGGGCCGACGCAACCTCGCGTTGTGCCTCGCGTTCGCGATCCTGGTCGTGACGTCGGCGGTGGTGGTCCACCTGCTGTGGGACCGGCCCGAATCTCTGTCACTGGCCCGCAACTGCGTGGGCTTCCTCGGGGTTGCTCTCATCGTCCGAGCGGCTCTGGGCCCCGGCATTGCCGCGATCTGTGTCGCTGTGCTTCCCCTGGCCTGTGCCGCCGCCGGACGAAGGCCGGGAGGCTCGGCCCAGCCCTGGGCATGGCCCATCCAACAGCCGACCTCTGCCCTCGGCGCCGGCGAAGCCGCCTTCCTCTTCGCCGTTGGCTGCGCCCTCGTTCTGTGGAAGCAGCGTCCCCTGCTCAACCCTCTCGCCCGCACCACCTGACGAACCGCAGTCAACAACGGCCCCCGTCGCGGGCGAGCGACGGGGGCCGGTCTGTGGGCCGGCACTTCAGAGCCGGGGCGTGCGGTCAGGTGCGGGGGAGTTGTCCGTGCTTCACGGCGGTGACGAAGGACGTCCAGGCGGGAGCCTCGAAGGTGAGGGCGGGGCCTTGCGGGTCTTTGCTGTCGCGGACCGGGACGAGGGCAGGGAAGTCGTCAGAGACCTCGATGCACTGGCCGCCGTCCTGGTTGCTGTATGAGCTCTTGCGCCAGGTAGTGGCGCTCAGGTCGATGGCTCGCACGAGGCTTCCTCCCACATCTGCCTGATGAACTTCCGTGATTCAACCGGGGACATGGCTAAGTCACGGACCAGATCGTAGCTGAGCTGAAGTCGTTCGGCTGCTGCTGTTTCCTCGACCAGTTCGCCTGAGTATCCGCTCTCCACCCATGCCACGGTGCGTCCGTCAGGCAGTCGCAGGAACATGGTGTCCGTGTTCGTCAGCGCGTGGAGACCAACCTTCTGCTGCACGACTTGGATCATGACGTTCGGCCGTTCCCCCATGGTCAGCAAGTGCTCCAGTTGCTTGCGCCATTCCTCGGCATCTTCCAAGGGGGTACGCAACACGGCCTCGGACAGGATTGTGCGGAAGCGTGGAGCGTTGTCGTCATCCAGCAACTCCCGTCGCGCTATCCGCGCTTGGACCTGTCGCGTCAGTTCCTCTCCACTACTGCCGCCCGCCGACAGCAGATCGCGTGCATAGCCCTCTGTCTGAAGCAGGCCCGGGAGGACGCTCACCGCGTAGTGCCACATGCTCACCGCCTCCGCCTCCAGGGCCATGTACCGGCGGTATCGCTCCTTGAACTGCGTAGGGTCCCCCGCCGCCAGTTCCCACAGGGTCAGCAGCAGGTCCGGCGTGCCGTAGTAGATGTCCAGTGCCTGTGAGACCTCGGGGCTGCCGATCGTCTGGCCGTTCTCCATCTTGCCGAACAGGGACCAGTCCCAGCCCACGGCGTCACCGAGCTGCCGCAGGGAGTCGCCCTTCTTGGCCCGCAGTGATCGCAGCTCTTCGGCGAACCGCTGGCGCGGCTCCTGGCTCCGGCCGGTGATTGCTCGTCGCGGCGGCATGGTGACCTCCTCCGTGGAAGGTGTGGAACAAGCGGTGTGGGGCGGGGAAATACGGCCCGCAAGCGGCATTCGCGCCTTTTTCCGGGTCCATTCTCGTAGTGGCCGGAACACACACGGTAGTGGCGCTCCGGGGCATCGGACAGGGAAACGGCAGACGGGAGCGGTAGGAATGACGACGCAACGACGGGCGGCGGCCGACGCGAGGAACGAGGCCGAGGCGGCCTGCGGCGAGCTGGCCGATGTGCTTGGGCGGACCGGCATCGTGCTGCCGTCGCTGGCCGTCGACCCGGTCACGTTCGGCTGTGAACCGCCGCGTGTCCTGGTCGAGTTGGGGCGCTGCAACGTGGAGACCGCCCGCAAGCTCATCGCGGTGCTCCAGAGGGCGGCACGGTGAGCGCGGGCGCCCCGTACGTCTCGCCGGCCTGTCATGTCGGCCGGCACCCCAGGTGCACCCAGGGCGGCGCCGAGTCCGGGAGCGCCGCCGTCCCGGGGGTGCGGCGCGAGTGCTGTGTCTGTTCCTGTCACGCGGCGGGCGGTGGGCCCGGCCGTCACCAGCCCGCCGGGTCGCCCGATGGCGCCGAGAAGACGCTGCCGTCCGGTGCTCCCGCGTAGACGCGGGCGTGGCGGGCGTCCACCGACGGGGTCGGCAGTTTTTCGACGAAGCCGTTGTGGCGGCCGTGCAGGCGGGGCGGGGTCTGGCCCAGCAGGTCGCCGGAGCGGGTGTCGACCGCGAGCAGTCGGCCGTCCGCCGCGGTGAAATAGAGCCGGTCGCCGCTGACCACCGGTGCCGAGCCCCGGCTGACGGAGGTCTCGGTGTCCCAGGTCCGTGCGCCGACGGCCTGCAGCGCGCCGCCCTCCGCCAGCAGGTACACCGACTCGCCGCGCACCACGGCCGAGGCCCCGTCGAGCGGTGCGGTGAGCTTGAGGCGCCGGGTGTGGCCGGTGGCCGGGTCGTACCGGAGGACGGCGGTGGTGCGGTAGGACAACGTGGGGTCGGTGACGGTCAGATAGAGCGCCCCGGACGTGCCGGGGCCGGCCACGGTGAGCAGGCCGGGCAGCCGGTGCGACCAGCGGACCCTGCCGTGGGCCGGGTCGATGGCGGTGACCTGGGTGCCGGTGCCGTCGGGGGTGTTCTCGGCCGCGTAGGCGGTGCGCCCGTCGCCGAACGCGGTGAAGGCGGGCAGGGCGTGGCCCGTGAAGCGCCGGTGCCACAGCTGGCGGTGGGTCGCGCTGTCCAGTGCGGTGACGGTGCCGTCCGCCGCCGTCAGCAGCACCTGGTCCCCGACGATCCGGGCGCCGCCCTCGTACCCGGAGACGTCCTTGGTCCAGCGGGTGGCGCCCTTGCCGTCGGCCGACGGGTCCAGGGCCGTCAGCCGCCCGGCGCCGGCGGAGAAGACGTAGAGCAGTCCGCCGGAGAGCGCCGGCGGGGTGGGGGAGGCGGCGTTCTTGAGGGAGGTCCTGCCGGTCGTGGCGTCGTCCTCGCGCTGCCAGGCCACCCGGCCGGTGCCCGGGGCGAGCCGGGCGGCGAGCACGCCGGGCTGGCCGCAGAAGACAGCGCCCGCGCCCGTGGTGCAGAACGGCAGCTCGGCGGCGTGGCCCCGGGGGCGCTTGACGAGGGTGGTGTGCCACGGGCGGAAGTCGGCCCGGTCGGCGTACGAGGGACGGGTCTGCAGCTCGGGGTCCGGGCTGTCGCCCGCGGGGGCCAGCGCGCGGATGCCGGTGAAGGTGCCGGCGCCGGTGACGACCAGGGCGAGGGCGGCCCACAGGAGCCAGCGGCGGGTGCGAGCGCCGCGGGGACGTGCGGGGCGGCGGGGGCCGGTGGGGTGCTCGGGGGCGGCGGCGCGGAGGTGCGTGGTCTCGGGGCGTGCGGGCGCGGGTCCTGCCCCGGCCGGTTCCGCCGGTGCGGCCGGACTCGCGTCCGCCGGTGCGGCCGGGTTCGCGTCCGCCGGGGCGTGCGTGCGCAGCAGTTCCATCAGCGCGTCCGGAGTCGGGCGGTCCGCGGGATCCTTCGCCAGGCAGCTCTCGATCAGCGGCGCCAACTCCTCGGGCACGCCCGCCAGATCGGCCTCGTCGTGGACCACCTGATACGCGACGAGGTACGGGCTCTCCGAGTCGAACGGCCCGCGCCCGGTCGCGGCGTGCACCAGCACCGAACCCAGCGCGAAGACATCCGCCGCGGGCCCCACCTCGCGCGGCCGCTGGAACTGCTCCGGCGCCATGAACGGCGGCGTGCCGATCAATTTGCCGGTCTCGGTGCGCATTTCGCTGTCGGAAGGACGCGAGATTCCGAAGTCGATGACTTTGGGACCGTCCGCGGCCAGCAGCACATTTCCCGGCTTGAGATCACGGTGCACCACCCCGGCGCGGTGGATGTCGCGCAGCGCCTCGGCGAGTCCGGAGGCCAGCTGCCGCACCTCGCCGGGCACCATCGGGCCATTCCTCTTGACATGGTCCGAGAGCGTCGGGCCGGGAATGTGCAGGGTCGCCATCCACGGCCGCTCGGCCTCCGGATCGGCATCGACGACGGGCGCGGTGAAGGCCCCGCTGACCCGCCGTGCGGCCGCCACTTCCTGCCGGAACCGCCCGCGGAACTCCGGGTCCTGGGCGAATTCGGCATGGACGACCTTGACCGCCAGGGTCAGTCCGGACGAGGAGCGTGCCAGATGCACCACGCCCATTCCGCCGGATCCCAGACGGGCTTCCAGACGGTATTGCCCGGCGTATTCCGGATGTTCCGCTTCCGATTCCGCCCCGGAATCGCGCAGCGCCGGCATGGATCCACCCCCGTGTCATTCCCTTGCCATGCGGTCGCAAGTGCGACGCGCGGAGCTTAGTCGATAGCACGTGCGAGGTGAACGAGGCTTGCTAGCGTGCGCGTTGCGCCACCGGGGCGCAATTGTCACGGCGAACTGCCGGACGAGCCGCCGCGGCGGGCTCAGCCACCGCGGGGCACAGGGGATCAGCACCCAACGGGGGAATGAGAGATGACCACACAGGAACAACCGAGCGCAGAGGAACAACGGAGCGCACAGGAACAGCGGAGTGCACGGGAGGCGGCCGATGGGCAGGCGCTCGCCGCGGCGGGCGGCCTCGTCTTCCCGCTCGCGCCCGGCTACCGCGTCAAGGTCCGCCAGGGCCCGAGCACCGACGCACCCGTCGTGCGCACGCTGGCCGAGGGTGCCCGGGTGCAGATCCGCTGCCAGCGGCACGGCCAGCGGGTGAGCGGCCCGTACGGCACGTCGGACATCTGGGACAACATCGCGCCCGGCCAGTACGTCTCCGACACGTACGTCCACACGGGCAGCAGCGGCATGGTCGCGCCGGTCTGCACGTCCTGAGCCGGTCCGCCGCGCCCCGCCGGGGATAATCGGGGCATGAGCGAGCAGCAGAGACCCACCGCGGGCCCGGGGCAGAGCGGCGACGGCCGGAAGTCCGGCGGGGCGGAGCGCGGCGGCCCGGAGCCGGAGCCGATCCGGTTCTTCGGCACCACCTGGGTCCGGCGCGACGGCGGCTACGGCCTGCGCCGGGCCGGGGTCGCGGTGGGCTCGCTCGCGCTGGCCGCGGCCGGTGCGGTGGTGCTGCGCTTCGCGTTCCAGGGCCTGGAGACGGCCTCCGTGGGCCCGTTCGTCAGCACGCTCGTCGTCGTCGGCATCGCCGTGTGCAGCGCCCTTGCCTTCCGCCACACCTGGGCGGGCTTCACCGGCGGCCCCGGCCCGTCGGCGGCGCGCGCGGCCGACAGCTCCGGGCAGGGGCTGCTGCTCATCGGTTTCCTCGGCTCGCTGCTCGCCTACTTCTGCCGCAGTCTCGTCGAGGCTCCCGGGGAGAAGCGCTACCGCGCCGAGTACGAAGCGGCCCGCGAGCGGTACGAGCGCCGCCGGGGCGTCCGTACCGGCAATCCGGCCGCCCGCTCCGGCGGCCAGGCGGCGGCCCGCAAGTCCGGGGCGAAGAAGCGCCGTTGAGGCAGGGGGAGCAGCCGAGCCCGGCGAGCGGCGTGCGACTCAGCCTCGTGGGCCGCTCTCTCCGCCACCCCCGGTGCCCCCGCCGTCCCCCGCGTACCGGGCCGCCATCGTGTGGAACACCTCCCGCGGTTCCCAGCGTGTCTCGTCGAGCATCCGCACCACCCCGTACGAGGTGAGGTCCGCGCCCTTGCGCGTCTTGAAGCCCGCGAAGGTGAACCACAGCGCGGTGTCCACGCCCTCCTCCTCGAAGATGTCCAGCAGCTCGGTGAAGTAGCGCACCTGCTCGCTCTCGTCCGGCACCGCCCCCGCCGGCGGCTGCCAGGCCAGTCCGCCCCGCTCGCCCGCGCCGCGGTAGGCGCAGGTCCCGAACTCGGTGACCGCGACCGGCTTGCCGTGGCCGCGGTGCGCACGCAGCTCGTCGCGGAACGTCGTGGCGTTGTACGCGGCCCGGTAGGCGTCCACGCCGACGATGTCGAACGGCTGCCAGTCGATGCTCTCCCAGGGGCCCGAGGCATAGCTGATCCGGCCGCCGAAGCGGGACCGGGCCACGGACGCCACCTCGGCGAGAAAGCCGTTGAGCCGCTCCTGCACCGGGCCCAGCGACATCCACCAGTCCATGTCGGCGGAGACCATCGCCTGCAACCGGGCGCTGTAGGTGTCCCCGGGGAGGAAACCCGCACAGAACGCGCTCAGCTCGCACCCGGCGACGAACACCACCTCCGCCCCGCCGGCCCGTACGGCCTCGGCCCGCTCCGCGCAGTCCGCGAAGTACGGCAGCAGCTCCTCGGGGGTGAGGTCGACGGGGAAGGGCGCGAACCACACCTCCAGCCCGGCCTCCGCGGCGCACTGCGCGGCGATGCCCAGCCGCTCCGGATCGCCGCCCGAGATCCGTACCGCGTCGCAGTGCAGCTCCCGCGCGATCGCGATGAGGTCCTGCCGCACCGCCTCGACGGTGAAGGTCTTCCGGGAGAGCTCCTCGCCGGGGAGGAACCCGACGTCGTAGTTGATGCCCCGTGCGCGCATGCCGCGTCTCACTGCCCTCTCTGGTTTCGCTGAACGTCTTGGTCGTGCCCGTGGTGCCCGTCGTGGCTGTCCTGGTGGTGCCCGTCGTGGCCGTCTTGGCCGTGCTCGCCGTGCTCATCGTGCTGGTCGTGCCCGCCCAGCCCGTGCGTCAGCAGGTCGAAGGCGAGCTCGATCTCCTCGCCCAGCCGCACGCGGGCGTCCGCCGGCGAGGTGCCGTCGGCGAGCCGGCGGAAGAAGCCCTCCTGGAGCGTCACCACCGAAGCGCTGATCTGCGCCGCCGCCAACACGGCCGTCCGCTCGCCGAGTTCGGCGGTCAGCGCCTGCGCCAGCCGCTCCCGCTGCTGGTAGAGCAGGCTGTTCGTGGCGTTGCTCAGCGCGGGGCTGTCGAAGATCACCCGGACCCGGGAGACCAGCACCTCCGGGTCCAGGCCGGTCATCGGCCCGGCGGCGAGCGCCCGGAAGTGTGCCCGGAGCGCGGCCAGGGGCGTCGAGCCGGGCGCCCGCCCCGTGACGATGCCCGCCAGATCGTCGTCCCCCACGCCCTGGAGGGCGAGCGATTCCTTGGTCGGGAAGTAGCTGAACAGCGTCGCCTTGGCCACCTGCGCCGCCTCGGCGATCTCGTTGACCGTGACCGCCTCGAAGCCCCGCTCGGCGAACAGCCGCCAGGCCGTCGCCGCGATCCGCCGCCGGGTCTCTTCCTTCTTCCGCTCACGCAATCCCGCCATGGCACCCACTCTAGCCATACCGGGTTCGGAATTGAACCGGGTCTGACTTTTTTCTCCGGGCCTCCGCGCGCTCCGCCGCGTGGGCAGGATGACGTCCATGCCGGAATCGCCTCAGCCCCAGCCGCTCCAGCCGCTCCAGCCGCTCCAGCCGTCCCGGCCACCCCGGCCGCCGCAGCCCTCCGCGCCCGTTCCGCCCCCGGCCCACGCCACCCTGGCCCGGTCGTTCGACGCGGTGGCCGCCCAGTACGCCGCCGCCCGGCCCGGCTATCCACCGGCCCTCTTCGACACGATCGAGGAGCTGGCCGGGCAGCCGCTGGCGGGGGCGCGGGTGCTGGACGTCGGGGCCGGCACCGGCATCGCCACCGGGCTGCTCGCCGACCGGGGCGCCCGGGTCACCGCCGTCGAGCCGGGCGCTGCCATGGCCGCCGAGCTGCGCGCCGCCCACCCCGGCACCCCGCTCGTCCGCGCGCTCGGCGACGCGCTGCCGTTCTCCGACGACGCGGGCTTCGACCTGGTCGGCTACGCGCAGGCCTGGCACTGGACCGATCCGGCCCGCTCGGTGCCCGAGGCGATGCGGGTGCTGCGGCCCGGCGGGGCGCTCGCGCTCTGGTGGAACATCCCCGATCCGGACGTCGGTTGGGCGGCCGCCCAGGAAGCCCGGATCGCCCGGCGGCTCCCCGACTACCATGCCCACGGCGTCGCGCCGGAGGCTCCCGACCTGATCCGCGGCCTCGGCCTCGGACTGCGTCCGGTGCTCCGCGTCCTGCACTGGACCCGGCGGGTCCCCCTCGACACCCATCTGGCGATGCTGGGCAGCCGCTCGTACTTCGCCGCCATCGGCCCGGAGGCCGCCGCCCCGGTCCTCGCGGACGAGCGGGCCGCGCTGCTGGACGTCTTCCCGGACGGCATCGTCGAGGAGGCCTACGCGCTGGACGTCACCGTCACCCGCCGGCCGCCCGTCCCGTCCTGACGAGCGGGCACTTCGGCGGACGGACGAGCGCGCGCGGCGGCGGGGGAGCGGTCGGCGGCCCTGGCCCGAGAAACCGGGCCCCGCTCAGTACAGCCGCTTCGGCTTCCCGTTCCCGTACAGCCAGGCCTGGAACAGCGGCTTCAGGTCCACGTCCGTGCGCGCCTGGCAGAAGGCGATGAAGTCCGCCGAATCCGCCGTGCCATAGCGGTACTTGGCGGGCCACTCCTTGAGGATCCGGAAGAACGTCTTGTCGCCGACGGCGTTCCGCAGCTGCTGGAGCACCATCGCGCCCCGCTCGTAGACGGCCGGGCCGGTCACGTTCTTCGCCGCGCCCGGGCGGCCCGGCGGGAAGTCCCAGCGCGGGTTGTGCGGGTCGTCCTTGTAGAGCGCGTCGAACTGCTGCTGCGGGGTCTTGCCGCCGGTGTGCTCCGCCCACAGCCACTCGGTGTACGTCGCGAAGCCCTCGTTGAGCCAGGTGTCCGCCCAGGTCTTCGGGCTCACCGAATCGCCGAACCACTGGTGGGCCATCTCGTGCACCACGGTCACGGTGTCCGGCGCCCCGGCGTAGACCGGCTTGGTCTGGGTCTCCAGCGCCTCCCAGGTGATCCGGGCCGGGGTGTCGTCGACGATGGCGCCCGCCGAGGAGAAGGGGTACGGGCCGAACAGGCCGCTCTCCCACGTCAGGATCTCCGGCAGCTTCGCCAGCGGCCCCCGGCTCGCCTTGGCCTCCGCCGGGTCCACCGCGACGTACAGCGGCAGCCCCTGGGGCGCGCGCGAGGTGCGGACGTCGAATTTGCCGATGGTGGCGGTCGCCAGATAGCTGGCCATCGGCTGGCCGCTGTGCCACCGGAACGTCGTCCGGCCCCCGGAGGTCTGCTGCGAGCTCAATTCCCCGTTGGCGACGGCGGTATAGCCCTGCGGCACGGTGATCCGGAAGTCGTACGTCGCCTTGTCCTCGGGGTGGTTGTTGCCGGGGAACCACGTCATGGACCCGGCGGGCTCACCCGAGACGAACGCCCCGTCGGGGGTCTTGACCCACCCCTCCGTCGTACCGTCCGGATCCGTCAGCTCCTGCGGGCTCCCGGCGTAGTTGACGGTCGTACGGAACGCGGCGCCCTTACGGAGCCCGTCGGGCGGCCGGACGATCAGCTTGTGCCCCTTGCGGGAGAAGTCGGCACTCTCGCCGTCGACCCGCACCCGGGACACCCGTAGCCCCTGGAGGTCGAGCTGGAAGGAGCGCAGGTCCTCGGTGGCCTCGGCGGTGAGGTCGGCGGTCGCGTCCAGCCGCTTCTTGCGCACGTCGTAGTCGAGGTCCAGCCCGTAATGGCGCACCTGGTAGCCGCCGTTGCCGAGCGCCGGGAAGAGCGGATCACCCACTCCGCCGCCGCCCGCCGCCCCCCGCGGGCCGCCGGTGCACGAGGAGAGCAGCAGGGCGACGGAGAGGGCGGCGGTCGCACCACAGGAGCGATAGGGCCGGCGGTTCACGGCACTCCAAGGGTCGGCGGTGATCAGCATGCCGACACTACGGTCATTTCCGCCCGGCCGCCGGTCCCTGTCGCGCTCGTGTCACGGGCTGACGGACGGCGCCTTCCGCCGCGCGGACCCGTCCGGCCCGCCCCGGTGCTCCGCCCAGCTGCCGAGCGCGGTCGCACAGGCCCGGTCGAGATGCCGCAGCCCGGACAGGTCCAGCTCGACCTCCCGGTCCTCGGGCAGTGCCGCCAGCTGGTCGAGCAGCTTCGGCAGCCGCAGGAAGGTGGCGTTGCCGACGGCCCGGACGAGGAGCGGGCGCCGGGGGAGCGGGGCGGCCGGGACGCCGTCGCCGGGCCCGCCGTCGCCCACCGCGGGCTCGCGCTCCACGATCTCCAGATGGACGTGCGAGGTCTCCCACGCCGACTTCGCCACCGCCATCAGCAGCCCCAGCAGCACCCCCTCGAACATGTTCGTGGCCACGATCGCCACCGCCGTGGCGGCCAGCACCACGGCCTCGCCCCGGTGCTCGCGCCACAGCGGCCGCCACTGCTTCACCGGGATCAACTTGCCGCCCGCATGGACCAGTACGCCGGCCAGCGCGGCGATCGGCACCACGGTCAGCGCCGCCGGGAACGCCGCCGCGAAGACCAGCAGCCACACCCCGTGCAGCACCCGCGAGGCCTTCGTCCGCGCCCCGGCGTGCACATTCGCGGCGCTGCGGACGATCACCGCGGTCATCGGCAGCGCGCCGAGCAGCCCGCACACCGTGTTACCGGCGCCCTGCGCGATCAGCTCCTTGTCGTAGTCGGTCCGCGGCCCGTCGTGCAGCCGGTCCACCGCGGCCGCGCTGAACAGCGACTCCGCCGACGCGATCAGGGCGAACGCCAGCACCGTGCCCAGCGCCCCGGCCAGCGCCCCCGCCTCCGCCAGCCGGGCGAAATCCGCCCCGCCCGGCGGCTGGACGACATCCAGCAGACCCGCCACCTCGACCCGGGCCACCGGCAGATCCAGCACCACCACCGCGGCCGTCGCCAGCGCCACCGCGACCAGCGGCGCCGGCAGCACCCGCGCCGCCGACCGCCACTTGGGCCACAGCACCAGCAGCACGATGGTGCCCGCGCCCACGGCCAGCGCCGTCAGTGCCGTACCGGAGGAGGCGGTGTCCGCGACGAGACCCGGCAGCCCGCCCAGATTCGCCGGCCCGTTGCCCGGCGCCTTGGCATCCGCCAGGGCGTACAACTGCCCGGCGATCAGGACCAGTCCGATGCCCGCGAGCATCCCCTGGACCACCGCTACGGAAATGGCCCGGAACCAGCGGCCCAGCCGCAGCGCCCCCATGACCAGTTGCAACAGCCCGGCGAGCAGCACCAGCGCGCCCAGCGCGCCGAGCCCGTACTCCCGCACGGCCTCGTAGACCAGCACGGTCAGCCCGGCGGCCGGGCCGCTGACCTGCAGACTGCTGCCGGGCAGCAGCCCGGTCAGCAGCCCGCCGACGATCCCTGTGACCAGCCCGAGTTCGGCGGGCGCCCCGGACGCGACGGCCACCCCGACACACAGCGGGACGGCGACGAGGAAGACGACGAGCGAGGCGGTGACATCGGCGCGCACCCGCGCCAGCGTCCGGCGCGAGGGTATGGAGGGCAGGGACGGGCGGAGCCGGGCAACACGGAACCTCTGCATGAGCATGCCTCCAGCGAGTGCGTGGATACGGCGGCGCGCGCGGACGCCCGGGTGCGTACGAGAACGCACCGGGACACGCGAGCGGAACGCGACGCGGCAGCGGGCCGGCGACCACCGGCCCGAGGGCAGCGGTCACCCGCCGCCGCGCCGTGTCACGCGGCGCACGCCAGGAAAGGGATGACGGCTGGATCCGTCGGGTGCGCGGGCCGGGGGAGGCCCTGGGGCGGCTCTCGGCCCGCTCAGCAGCGGAAGACCAGGTGCCGGACCGGCAGTTCGCCCGATCTCGCGACGGGCACGGCCCGCCGGCCGGTGAGCGCGGCGGTGCGGTTCAGCCCGCCCTCGGCGCGGAGCGGACCGGCCTGCGACGCGGTCGTGCGCGGGGGGACGGGCACCGAGACCGCGGCCGTGGAGCGCCCGCCATGGCGCGTCCGGCAGCGGTCGGCGCCGGACTCCTGGTGGTCGTCGGTGTCCGACGCCCACGGTGCGTCGTACGGCGCGGCACCGCGGGCGGCGCTCTTCGCCGTCGCCGGCCCGCTCGCCGCGTACGCGCCACCGGCGGCCGCCGGCAGCGCCAGCACGAGGGCGACGACGAGCAACAGGAGCCGACCGAGACGGCCGGCCCGGGTCTTCGCCATGTCGCCCCTTCCGGCGCGGCTGGACAGGTCACCCCATTGTGTCCAGATGAACACGCTGTGCCATGCCTTGGTATGTGACCACCCTGTGAACGCGGAGGTATCCGACGGGAATGGCCGGTTCCGTTCGCTCCGGCGGCCGTAACTGCCCACCCCGTTCCGCAGTGCGCCGCCCCGCACTCCCATCCGCCCACCCGCTTGACGCCCCACCCCGCCCGGAGCACTATTCATCACATGATGAATTATGACGGCGACCCCGCCGTCCACGCCCGGGACCTCACCGCCGTCCGCGGCGGCCGCACCGTCCTCGACGCCCTCCGCTTCGACGTGCCCCGCGGCCGCGTCACCGGCCTCCTCGGCCCCTCCGGCTGCGGCAAATCCACCCTGCTGCGCGCCATCGTCGGCACCCAGGCCAAGGTCACCGGCACCCTCGACGTCCTCGGCCGGCCCGCGGGCGACCCCCGGCTGCGCCCCCGCATCGGCTACGTCACCCAGGACCCGTCCGTCTACGACGACCTCACCGTCCGGCAGAACCTCGACTACTTCGCCGCCGTCCTCCACCCCGGCCGGGCCGCCCGCGCCCTGCGCCGCGACCGCGTCACCCGCGCCGTCGAGGACGTCGACCTCACCCGCCACGCCGACGCCCTCGCCGGCCGCCTCTCCGGCGGCCAGCGCAGCCGGGTCTCCCTCGCCGTCGCCCTGCTCGGCGCCCCCGAACTCCTCGTCCTCGACGAACCCACCGTCGGACTCGACCCCGTCCTGCGCCGCGACCTGTGGACCCTCTTCCACACCCTCGCCGCCGACCGCGGCACCACCCTCCTGGTCTCCTCCCACGTCATGGACGAGGCCGAGCGCTGCCACCGGCTGCTCCTGATGCGCGAGGGCCGCATCCTGGCCGACGGCGCACCCGACGCCCTCCGGGAGCGCACCGGCACCGCCACCGTCGAGGCCGCCTTCCTCCACCTCGTCGACGACGCCGCGGCCACCGGCCGGACCCCGGAAGCGGCCCGCACCTCCCTTGAGGAGTCCGCACGATGACCACCGCACCCCTCCCGGCCGGCGCACCGCACCCCGCCCCCGCGCCCTGGTCCCCGTCCCGCACCCTGGCCACCGCCGCCCGGGTCCTGCGCCAACTGCGCCACGACCCGCGCACCATCGCGCTGATGCTGGTCGTCCCCTGCGTGATGATCGCCCTGCTGCGCTACGTCTTCGACGCCCGCCCGCAGACCTTCGACGGCATCGGCGCCTCGCTCCTCGGCATCTTCCCGATGATCACGATGTTCCTGGTGACCTCCATCGCCACCCTGCGCGAACGCACCTCCGGCACCCTGGAGCGGCTGCTCGCCATGCCCCTCGGCAAGGCCGACCTGATCAGCGGCTACGCCCTCGCCTTCGGCCTGCTCGCCGTCCTGCAGTCCGCCCTCGCCACCGGCCTGTCCGTGTGGGTGCTGGGCCTGGACGTCATCGGCTCACCCTGGCTGCTGCTCCTGGTGGCCGTCCTCGACGCCCTGCTCGGCACCGCCCTCGGCCTGTTCGTCTCGGCCTTCGCCGCCTCCGAATTCCAGGCCGTCCAGTTCATGCCCGCCGTCCTCATGCCCCAACTGCTGCTCTGCGGCCTGTTCACCCCGCGCGACACCATGCAGCCCGCCCTCCGGGCCCTCTCCGACGTCCTGCCGATGTCCTACGCCGTCGACGGCATGAACGAGGTCCTCCGGCACCCCGACCTCACCGATGCCTTCGTCCGCGACGCCGCCGTCGTCACCGGCTGCGCCCTCCTCGTCCTCGCCCTCGGCGCCGCCACCCTCCGCCGCCGCACGGCCTGACGCCGTCCCGGCCCTCGGAACGCGGCCGCGCCGCCCGCCCGGCAGGTGCGAGGATGACGAGGTAACCGACCGCTCAACGGGCCGGCCCCCGGGGCCACCGCCCGGGCACCACCGGCGAGGTGAACCGCAGCATGACCCAGAAGGTCGCCGTACTCGGCACCGGAAAAATCGGCGAAGCCCTGCTCAGCGGCATGATCCGGGGCGGCTGGGCGCCATCCGACCTGCTGGTCACCGCCCGCCGCGAGGAGCGCGCCGCGCAGCTGCGCGACCGCTACGGCGTCGAAGCCGTCAGCAACCGCGAGGCCGCCGAGGCCGCCGACACCCTCATCCTCACCGTCAAGCCCCAGGACATGGGCACCCTCCTGGCCGAGCTGACCCCGCACCTCCCCGCCGACCGCCTGGTCATCAGCGGCGCCGCCGGCATCCCCACCTCCTACTTCGAGGAACGCCTGGCCGCCGGCACCCCGGTCGTACGGGTCATGACGAACACCCCCGCCCTCGTCGACGAGGCGATGTCCGTCATCTCCGCCGGCACCCACGCCACCGGCACCCACCTCACCCGCGCCGAGGAGATCTTCTCCGGCGTCGGCAAGACCCTCCGCGTCCCGGAGTCCCAGCAGGACGCCTGCACCGCGCTCTCCGGCTCCGGCCCGGCGTACTTCTACTTCCTCGTCGAGGCCATGACCGACGCCGGCATCCTCCTCGGCCTGCCCCGCGACAAGGCCCACGACCTCATCGTCCAGGCCGCCATCGGCGCCGCGGTGATGCTCCGCGACAGCGGCGAACACCCCGTCACCCTCCGCGAGAACGTCACCTCCCCGGCGGGCACCACCATCAACGCCATCCGCGAACTGGAGAACCACGGCGTCCGCGCCGCCCTCCTCGCCGCGCTGGAAGCCGCCCGCGACCGCAGCCGCGAACTGGCCTCCGGCAAGGGCTGACCCCCGGCGGGAGCCGCACCCACCGGCTCCCGCCCGGCCGCGCCCTCGTACAGCGGGCGCCTTCCTCTCTTATACGGCCCCTAGGCCGACAGCCCGACCGCCCGATAGGCCGCGTCCACCCGCGGCCGGGCCAGCCCCCGCGCCCGCTCCGCACCGGCCCGCAGCACCCCGTCGACATACCCGGGGTCGGCGGCCAGCTCCGCATGCCGCTTGCGCACCGGCCGCAGCACCTCCACCACGGCCTCCGCCACATCCTTCTTCAACGCGCCGTACGAGGTGTACCCCTCGGCCAGCCGCGCCGGCTCCCCACCGGCGCACGCGGCCAGCACATCCAGCAAATTCGCCACCCCCGGCCGCTCCTCCCGCTCGTACACGACCTCGCCCGCCGTATCCGTCACGGCCCGCAGCACCTTCTTGCGCACCGCCTCCGGCTCGTCCAGCAGATAGACCGTCCCGGCCGTAGCGGCGTGCGACTTCCCCATCTTCGACGTGGGCTCCTGAAGATCCATCACCCGCGCCCCCACCGCCGGATACGTCGCCTTCGGCACCACGAACGTCGCCCCGTACCGCTGGTTGAAGCGCACCGCCAGATCCCGCGTCAGCTCCAGATGCTGTGCCTGGTCCGCGCCCACCGGCACCTCGTGCGTCCCGTACGCCAGGATGTCCGCCGCCATCAGGGCCGGATACGTCAGCAGCGACAGCCGCACGCTCCCGCCCCGCGCCTCCGCCCGCGCCGCCTTCTCCTTGAACTGGACCATGCGCCGCATCTCACCGTCGGAGGCCGTGCACTCCATCAGATACGACAGCCGCACATGCTCGTGCACCTGACTCTGCACGAACAGGGTGCACCGCGCCGGATCCAGCCCCGCCGCCAGCAGCAGCGTCGCCGCCTGCCGGGTGAGCCGCCGCACCCGCGCCGGATCGTGCTCCACGGTCAGCGCGTGCAGATCCACCACGCAGAACAGGGCATCCGCCCGGTGCTGGTCCTCCTCGACCCACCGCCGCATCGCCCCGAGGTAGTTCCCCAGCGTCAGATGCCCCGTCGGCTGCACACCACTGAAGATCCGTACCCGCTCCGCCATCGCCATCCCGTCCGTCCTTGTCTCGCGCACCCGTGCCGGGTGCGTCGGGACCGCCGACCTCACCGGCCGGCTGCGAGAGGGAGAAACGCGAACGGCCGCCGAAGCGGCGGCCGTGGTCATGCATGCGCTGTGGTCCGGCCGCCGTCAGGCGAGCCACCACTGCTGTACGAGCGCATGCGGATTCATGGGCCCAAAGTACCCCGCCCACCCAGTCCTGGCACGGGTTTGAAGCACCTCACCCCCTCGTGTAGTGTTCTCCGAGTTGCCACGGAGCCGACAGGTACCAGCAGCCATCCCGCCGCTTCGCGGCACACCACTACTGCACGGCCCCTCAACGGGACCAATTTCGGCATGCCGAAATTCGAACCGTGACGTGATTATGCGTCAGCGAGGAATTCCGCTAAAGTAGTGAACACGCCGAAAGGCGCGGCAGCTCAAATAGCCGCACCACGGCAACCCCCCTCCGACGGGGAATCGGAAATGAATTCGGACCGGCAACGGAACGAAATCGGATCTGATAGAGTCGGAAAGGCCGAAAAGCGAAAGCCGAACGGCCGAGCCCGCTCCAACAGGGCGCCGGACACGGAAACGGATCTGGTAAGGTTGGAAACGCGAAGAAGCCGAAAGGCGGAAACGCACCGGCGAAAATCGGGCCCGCAAGGATCTGATAGAGTCGGAAACGCAAGACCGAAGGGAAGCGCCCGGAGCGCCCGGTACTGAGTCAATCAGAACCGATAAGGCCAAAGGAAGCGTCCGTTCCTTGAGAACTCAACAGCGTGCCAAAAGTCAACGCCAGATATGTTGATACCCCGTCCACTTCGGTGGATGAGGTTCCTTTGAAAGTCCATCGGCACCCATGTGGTGCGGATGGCACACACAGCGAGGACGCTGTGAACGACCGGACCTATTCCGTCTGGTTGTTCCGCTCTCGTGTGTGTTTC
>NZ_BMND01000019.1 GCF_014646275.1 Streptomyces kronopolitis | reverse complement strand
CTAAGCGGGAAGCCTGCTTCGAGATGAGGACTCCCACCCCCTTTGAGGGGTTAAGGCTCCCAGTAGACGACTGGGTTGATAGGCCAGATATGGAAGCGCCGTAAGGTGTGGAGTTGACTGGTACTAATAGGCCGAGGGCTTGTCCTCAGTTGCTCGCGTCCACTGTGTGGTTCCCGGGTTGCGAACAGTCGCAATCGCTGGTTGAACCAAGTTTCACTCTTTAACTAAAAAGTGTGCTTGTTCGCTAGAACCCGATAGGGTTTCGGTGGTCATAGCGTTAGGGAAACGCCCGGTTACATTCCGAACCCGGAAGCTAAGCCTTTCCGCGCCGATGGTACTGCAGGGGGGACCCTGTGGGAGAGTAGGACGCCGCCGAACAATCTTTCAGGACCCTTGGTCCCAGCGTTCATGCTGGGACCAAGGGTCCTTTTTGTTTTTGCCGAAGCGCGCCGAAGTGGTCGGTGCGCGAGAATGAATGCAGTACCGAAGACAGGAGTCACGTCGATGTCCACCAACTCTTCCGACGATCGTTCGGAGCGCCGGCCGCAGCGGCGCGACGACGGCGACCGCGGTGGTTTCCGGCGTGATGACCGGGGGGACCGAGGCGCCCGTGGCGCCAGCCGTGGTGGTGACCGCGGTGGTTTCCGTCGTGACGACCGTCCGTCCGGTGGTGACCGTGGTGGGTACCGGGGTGGCGACCGTCGGGATGACCGCGGTGGTGACCGGGGTGGCGACCGCGGCGGATTCCGGCGTGACGACCGGCCGTCGGGCGGTGACCGGGGCGGTTTCCGTGGTGGCGACCGTCGGGATGACCGCGGTGGTGACCGTGGTGGTTTCCGTCGTGATGACCGTCCGTCCGGTGGCGACCGTGGTGGGTACCGCGGGGGCGACCGGCGGGATGACCGCGGTGGAGACCGTGGCGGGTTCCGTCGGGACGACCGTCCGTCGGGCGGCGACCGCGGCGGATTCCGTGGCGGCGACCGTCGGGACGACCGTGGCGGTGACCGCGGGGGTTTCCGTCGTGATGACCGTCCGTCGGGTGGCGACCGCGGGGGCTTCCGTGGTGGTGACCGGCGGGACGACCGTGGTGGAGACCGTGGTGGTTTCCGTCGTGATGACCGTCCGTCCGGTGGCGACCGTGGTGGGTACCGCGGGGGCGACCGGCGGGATGACCGCGGTGGAGACCGCGGCGGGTTCCGTGGTGGCGACCGTCGGGACGACCGTGGCGGTGACCGCGGGGGATTCCGTCGTGACGACCGCCCGTCCGGTGGCGACCGTGGTGGGTTCCGCAGGGATGACCGGCCGTCGGGTGGCGACCGCGGGGGCTTCCGCGGCGGTGACCGGCGGGACGATCGCGGTGGAGACCGTGGTGGTTTCCGCCGTGATGACCGTCCGTCGGGCGGCGACCGCGGGGGCTTCCGTGGCGGCGACCGGCGGGATGACCGCGGCGGCGACCGGGGTGGAGACCGCGGTGGTTTCCGTCGTGATGACCGTCCGTCCGGTGGCGACCGTGGTGGGTTCCGCGGGGGCGACCGGCGGGATGACCGCGGCGGCGACCGGGGTGGTTTCCGTCGTGATGACCGTCCGTCCGGTGGCGACCGTGGTGGGTTCCGCGGGGGTGACCGGCGGGATGACCGTGGTGGAGACCGCGGGGGGTTCCGGCGGGATGATGAGCGTGGGGGGCGTCGGCCTTATGGGGGCGGGCGTGGGCGTGACGACCGGCGGGATGACCGGCGTGACGACCGTCGGGACCGGGACCGGGAGCCGATCAAGCGGCTGCCGATTCCGGAGGACGTCACGGGTGACGAGATCGACAAGGATGTGCGTCAGGAGCTGCTGAGCCTGCCGAAGACGCTCGCCGAGGACGTCGCCAAGAACCTGGTGATGGTGGCGAAGCTGCTGGACGAGGAGCCGGAGCGGGCGTACGGGTACTCCCGGGTGGCGCTGCGGCTGGCGTCCAGGGTGGCGGCGGTGCGGGAGGCAGCGGGCTTCGCGGCGTACGCGGTCGGCAAGTACAGCGAGGCGCTGGCGGAGTTCCGGGCGGCGCGGCGGATGACCGGCAGCGTGGAGCTGTGGCCCGTCATGGCCGACTGCGAGCGCGGGCTCGGGCGGCCGGAGAAGGCGATGGCGATGGCCGGCGAGCCCGAGGTGCAGAAGCTGGACCGGGCCGGACAGGTCGAGATGCGGCTGGTCGCGGCGGGTGCCCGGCGGGACATGGGGCAGGCCGACGCGGCGGTGGTGACGCTGCAGAGCCCGGAGCTGGCGTCCAGCGCCGTGCATCCGTGGACCGCGCGGCTGCGGTACGCCTACGCGGACGCGCTGCTGGAGGTCGGGCGCGAGGACGACGCACGTGACTGGTTCGCCAGGGCGCTGGAGGCCGACCAGGGCGGCACGACGGATGCCTCGGACCGGCTCGCGGCGCTGGACGGGGTGGAGTTCACCGACGCGCTGGACGACTCCGAGACGGATGACTCCGAGACGGACGAGGCCGGGTCGGGCGAGTCCGGGACGGGCCCGGCCGAGGGTGACGAGGCCGGCGAGGACTCCGCGCAGGGCGAAGCGGGTGCCGCGCAGGGCTGAGCCGGCCGCGCCGCCGGGCTGAGGTGACGTGAAGAACGAAGGGCGGGACCCCGGTGGGGTCCCGCCCTTCTGCGTGTGCGGGGAGGGTCAGGCGGCCGGTGCGTGGGGGGCGAGCGGGTTGCGGAGGGTGCCGATGAGCTGGAGGGCGCCCGCGGGGTCCTGGAGGTCGACCATCTCCTGGTTGTTGCGCAGTTGGAGGCGGTTGAGGCAGGAGAGGGCGAACTCCTCGGCGAACAGGTCGTACCGGGCGAACTTGTCGGCGAGGTGGGGCACGGAGGCCTGGTAGTCCAGGACACATGCGGCGACCGTGCGCCAGAAGGTGTCCTCGTCGAGGATGCCGCGGTCGTCGAGGGTGCCGCTCAGGAAGCGGAAGAAGCAGTCGAAGACGTCGGTGAAGACGGAGAGCAGCTTCTTGTCCTCGGGGACATCGGCGCGGATGCGTTCGACGGCCGGGGGCAGGACCGCGTCGGGGTCCATGACGGCGATCTCCTCGGCGATGTCCTTGAAGATGACGCGGTCCACAGCGCCGTCCTCCAGAACCAGGATGGCGTTCTCGCCGTGGGGCATGAAGACCAGGTCGTAGGCGTAGAAGGCGTGCAGGACCGGGGTCAGGTACGCGTCGAGGTAGCGGCGCAGCCAGGTCGCGGGGGGCAGGCCGGACTCCTCGATGAGGGCCGCGGCGAAGGATCCGCCCTCGTCGTCGGTGTGGAGGAGGGACGCCATGGTGGCGAGCCGCCGGTCCGGTCCGAGGGTGGCGACGGGGCTTTCGCGCCACAGGGCGGCGAGCATTTTGCGGTACGGGGAGCCCTTGGCGGTGGCGGCCTCGTAGGCGCGGTGGTGGTAGCCGATGGCGGCGCGCTCGCGGATGATCGAGAAGCGGGCGGCCCGGAAGGTGTCGTCGGCGTCGATCAGGCGGGCGAGCCAGTCGTTGATGGCCGGGGTGGCTTCCATGTAGGAGGCGGACAGGCCGCGCATGAAGCCCATGTTGAGCACCGAGAGCGCCGTTTTGACGTAGTGGCCGGTGGGGGTGGTGGTGTTGAAGAAGGTGCGCAGGGACTGCTGGGCGAGGTAGGTGTCGTCGCCGGGGCCCAGGCACACCAGATGCTGCCGGGCGACCTCGGCGGCGAAGGTGACGGAGAGCTTGTTCCACCACTGCCAGGGGTGGGTGGGGAAGAGGTAGTAGTCGTCGGGGTCGAGGCCCAGGCCGGTGAGGGTGGCGGTGAAGCGGTCGCGGGTGTGCCGGGGGAGTTCGCCGCGTATCAGGGTGTCGTAGTCGAGGCCGGCGCCGGCGGTGAAGGTGGCGCGGTCGCGGCGGGCGGCCAGCCAGATCAGCCGGAGGGGGCTGGCGGTCTCCGGGGCGTAGGCGTGGTACTCGTGGATGCCGAAGCCGAGGCGGCCGTTGTTGGCGACGAAGCAGGGGTGGCCCTCGGTCATCCCGGTCTCGATGTCCTGGAAGCCGGAGCGGGCGAGCTCGGCGGCGGTGGGCTGCTTCGCGGCGAGTTTGTAGGCGGTGCCGGAGAGCGTGGAGCTGATCTCCTCCAGGTAGACGGGGAGGACCGCGGCGTCGAGGCCCAGGGAGTCGCCGAATTCGAGGAAGAACTCCAGGGCTTCCAGGGGGAGTTCGCCGCCGGCGCGGTGGCGGGTGATGCTGTCGGGGTCGATCTGCCAGTGGTCGAGGGCCTGTCTGCGGGCGGTGAAGCGGTACTCGGTGGTGCCGTCGTCGTCGGACAGCGCGTAGTGGCCGTCCGCCGGCAGGCGCCTGGGGGTGAGCAGCCGTTCATGGGTGAACTCGGCGAGGGCCTTGCGCAGCAGCAGGCGGTTGGCGCGGGCCCACAGTGCGGGGGTGAGGTGGGCGACGGCTTCCTGGGCGGTGGGCCGGCCGGCGGCGGTCATCGGTGGTCTCCTCGGGTGGCCAGGAACTGGTCGCGGGTGCAGGTGCTCAGGCAGGCGTCTTTGGCGGGCAGCGAGACGGTGCGCAGGACTTCGAAGCCGACGGCCTTGTTGAGGGCCTGGACGGCGGTGTTGCGGGTGTCGGGTTCGACGACGACGCGGCGGGTGGCCGGGTCGTCGAAGAGCATCTCCATGACGGTGGTGAGCACGACGCGGGTGAAGCCGTGCAGGGGGGCGGCGGCGGGGGCGGTGAGGAAGTGCATGCCGACGTCGCCGGGCTCGGCGGTGTGGACGCCGACCAGCTCCCGGTGGGCCGGGTCGTAGCGCTCCATGAGGAAGGCCGGGGTGCCGTTGTGCAGACCGAGGAAGGCGTCGTGGAAGGGGTCGGCGGCGATCCGGGTGAACTCCTGCTCGACGGCGGCGAGGTCGCAGTCCTGCATCAGCCAGAAGACGGCCTTGGGGTGGGTGACCCAGCCGTGCAGCAGTGCGGCGTCGGCGGCCGGGTCGACGGGGCGCAGGGCGAACTCCCCGAGGGCTTCGTCGGTGCGGGTGAAGAGAGGCGTCCGCTCGGCCTCGGCGGCGCTCGGCGGGCGCTGTCCGGGTATGTGCGCGCTGTGCTCGTTCATGCGGGGATCTCCATGGGGTGGTGCGGGCCGGCCGGGGCGGCGAACTCCTGGAAGGCGATGGCCTTCTCGACCGGGTAGTGCTCGCGGCCGAGCAGCTCGCGCACCAGGCACGAGTTGCGGTAGGCGGCCATGCCGAGGTCGGGGGTGACGAAGCCGTGGGTGTGGAGTTCGGCGTTCTGCACGTAGATGCCGTGGCCGGTGGTGTCGATGCTGTAGTTGCGGGCCACGTCGTAGCGGCCGGTGTCGTCCCAGGCGATGCGGTCGCGGATCGGGGCGAGGAAGTCCGGGACGCGGTAGCGGTAGCCGGTGGCGAGGATCAGGCCCTGGGTGTCGAGGGTGAAGTCCGCGCCCTGTTCCTCCTGGCGCAGGCCGAGGGTGTAGGTGCCGGCGGCCTCGTCGTAGCGGGCGTGGTGCAGGGCGGTGTTGGTGAGCAGCCTGGTGGGGACGGGGCCGCCGAGGTTCTTCTGGTAGAGCAGGTCGAAGATGTCGTTGATCAGGGCGGAGTCGATGCCCTTGTAGAGGTGCTTCTGGGTGGCGTTGAGGTGGTCGCGGGTGGCGGCCGGGAGTGCGTGGAAGTAGTCCACGTACTCGGGGGAGGTCATCTCCAGGGTGAGCTTGGTGTATTCGAGGGGGAAGAAGCGCGGGGAGCGGGTCGCCCAGGTCAGGTGGTAGCCGTGGCTGTCGATGTCCTGGAGGAGGTCGTGGTAGATCTCGGCGGCGCTCTGGCCGCTGCCGATCAGGGTGATGCTCTCCTTGGCCTGGAGAGCCGCCTTGGCGTCGAGGTAGTCGGAGTTGTGCAGCAGGTCGCCGCCCAGGCCCGCGCAGGCGTCGGGGAGGTGCGGCGGGGTGCCGGTGCCCAGGACGAGCTTGCGGGCGCGGTGGGTGGTGACCTCGCCGGTGGGGACGTGCTCGGCGTGGACGGCGTACAGCCCCGCGGCCGCGTCGTACTCGACGGTGGTGACCCGCTGGGAGAAGCGGACGGTGTCGAGTTTGCCGGCCGCCCAGCGGCAGTAGTCGTTGAACTCCGCGCGCAGCGGATAGAAGCTCTCGCGGATGTAGAAGGGGTAGAGCCGGCCCGATTCCTTGAGGTAGTTCAGGAACGAGAAGGGCGAGGTGGGGTCGGCGAGGGTGACCAGGTCGGCGAGGAACGGCACCTGGAGGTGGGTGCTGTCGAGCATCATGCCGGGGTGCCAGTCGAAGGCGGGCTTGTCGTCCAGGAACAGGCCGTCGAGTTCGTCGAGCGGCTCGGTCAGACAGGCCAGGCCCAGGTTGAACGGGCCGAGGCCGATGGCGATGAAGTCGTAAGGGGCGGACACGGGGGCTCCGATGGGGTGTCGGCGGTGGGGAGGGTCAGCGCGCACTGAGCGTCGGCCGGGGGCGCGCGGCGAGGAAGCTGCCGGCGTGCTCGGCGATCAGATCGAGGACGGTGGCGATGTCCTCCAGCGTGGTCTCCGGGTTGAGCAGGGTGAACTTGAGGTAGTGGCGGCCGTCGACGGTGGTGCCCGCGACGATCGCGTCACCGGAGGCGAACAGGGCTTCCCGGGCGTGCAGATTGACCCGGTCGCCGAGGTCGGGGTCCTGGTCGGTGCTGGGGACGTAGCGGAAGACCAGGGTGCTCAGCCGGGGCTCGACGACGACCTCGAAGCGGGGGTCGTCGGCCAGCAGCTTCCAGGCGTCGGCGGCGCGGTCGATGACCTCGTCGAAGAGTGCGCCGAGGGCGGGGGCGCCGATGATGCGCAGGGTGAGCCAGAGCTTGAGGGCGTCGAAGCGGCGGGTGGTCTGGAGCGACTTGTCGACCTGGTTGGGGATGCGCTGCTCGACCATCCGGCGCGGGTTGAGGTAGTCGGCGTGGTAGGTGACGTGCCGCAGGGTGGCCCGGTCGCGGACCAGGACGGCGCTCGAACTGACCGGCTGGAAGAAGGACTTGTGGTAGTCGACGGTCACCGAGTCGGCGTGCTCGATGCCGTTCAGCAGCTCGCGGCGGCGGGAGACCAGCAGGCCGCAGCCGTAGGCGGCGTCGACGTGCATCCAGGCGCCGTACCCGGCGCACAGGCCGGCGATCTCGGGGAGCGGGTCGATCGAGCCGAAGTCGGTGGTGCCGGCCGTCGCGACGACGGCCATGGGTATCAGGCCCTCGCGGCGGCAGCGGGCCAGTTCGGCGGCCAGGTCGGTGGTGCGCATCCGCTTCTGCTCGTCGCAGGGGACGGCGATGACGGCGTCCGCGCCCAGGCCGAGGAGGGTGGCCGCCTTGTGGATGCTGAAGTGGCTGCAGGCGGAGGTGAGGATGCGCAGCCGCGGCAGGACGTCGGACGGCCGGGCACCGTCGGGCAGTTCGCCGCCGGTGAGCGCGCGGCGGCAGGCCTCGTCCCGGGCGAGCAGCATGGCCTGGAGGTTGGACTGGCTGCCGCCGCTGGTGAAGATGCCGTCGGCCCGCTCGCCGAGGCCGATCCGCGCGGCCGTCCAGTCGATCAGCCGGCGCTCGATGAGGGTGCCGCCGGCGCTCTGGTCCCAGGTGTCCAGGGAGGAGTTGACGGCGGCGAGCACGGCCTCGCCGACCAGGGCGGGGATCACCACGGGGCAGTTGAGGTGGGCGAGGTAGCGCGGGTGGTGGAAGTAGACGGCGTCGCGGAGGTAGACGTCCTCCAGCTCGTCGAGCGCGGCGGCCGCGTCGTGCAGCGGTGCGTCCAGGTCGACGCCGGAGACGGTGGGGGTGAGGCCGTCGACGGTGACGCCGGTGAACGGGCGGGTGGTGCCGGCGATCTTGGCGCTGATCCGGGTGACGGCCTCGGTGACCGTGCGCCGGTAGTGCTGCGCCGTGCCGTTGTGGAGCAGATGTGTCCGGCCGTCGGCCGGGTCCTCGGCGGAGTGCGCGAGGAGACTCATGGCGAAGTCCTCCCTGGTGCGGAGTTGACCACGTGCTGCGCAGGGTGAGGTGTGCGCAGGGGCAGGGAGGCCCGCCCGCGACGTGGTTAGGTAAGCCTAACCTAACCCGAGCGCGGGTGGGTGTGCGGTGCCGCGAGGGGGCGGCGCGGGGGGTCAGTCGCCGGTCTCCTCCAGGGTGCGCAGGACCAGGCCGGTGGCGGGCTTGGGGCCGAAGGACGTGGACTTCCGCGGCATCGTCACGCCCCGCTCCGCGAGCTGACGGACCGTCTCCTCGGACGTGGCGCGCATCAGGACCGCGGTGCCGCCGTGCCGGGCGGCCTGCTCGACCGCGGCCCCGGTGTGATGGAGGTAGCCGATGTCCGAGGGGTGGTCGGGGATGTGCCAGACCTCGTCCAGCAGGACGGAGTGCAGCACCGTGGCGTCCAACTGCCGCCAGGCCTCGGGCCGGTCCCGGCGGATCGTGCGGTCCAGCAGCGCGGGGTCCGGGCGGTCCAGGAGGTGGAAGGAGTCCGGGCCGCCGGCCAGCACGAAGGCGGTGCCGGGCGTCTCCTCCAGCGCCTCCAGGGCGGCGGACAGCTCGCCCGGCAGCGCACGGGCGCGGAACGAACCGGCCAGGTCCGCCAGCGCCTTGGCGGGCGGCAGATGCGGCAGCACCCGGTGGATCGCGCGGACCTGGAGCGGATAGCGGGCGGTGTCGACCAGCAGCACCAGGCCGGAGGCCCAGGGGGAGGCGCCGCCGGCGCCGGACTGCTGCTCGTGGAGGCGCTGGTAGGTCGCCCAGCGGTGGTGGCCGTCGGCGATCAGGGCCTTGCGGCCGGAGAGGTCGTCGTCGACGGCGGTGAGATCGGCCGCGTCGGTGACCGCCCACAGGCGGTGCGCGAAGCCGTCCTCGGTGACGGTCGCCAGCAGCGGCTCCTCCTGCACCACGCGCTCGATGACCGCGGCGGCGCCGGTCGCGGTGCCCTCACCGCGGTAGGACAGCAGCAGCGGCTCGAAGTTGGCGGCCGCCGCGCGCATCAGCGCGGCCCGGTCCTCGACCACCTCCGGGATGACGCCCTCGTGCGGCAGCACCGGGCCGTCCAGCCGCAGCGCCCCGATCAGCCCGCGCTGGAGCACCGCACCGGCGCGCTGCTCGTAGACGTACAGCGCGGGCTCGGGGTCCTGCCGCAGCACGCCCTCCGCGCGCCAGCGGCTCAGGGTGTCGGCGGCCTGGCGGTGGCGGGTGGTGGGGTCGGCGGCGTGCGGGAGGATCAGCCGGACGATGTTGTACGGATCGGCGGTCTCCAGATGGCGCACGCCGTCCGGCCGGACCACCACGTCATAGGGCGGGGAGGTCACGGCGGTCAGGCTGCTGACGCGGTCCCGGTCGTATCGCAGTCCGCGGAACGGGAGGAGGCGGAGGCCGTCGGTACGGGTCATTGAATAATGCTATGCCGCCCGGCCGATGAGGGAAGATCGGGGGACAGCCGGTACCTGGCCGGAAATACCGGTAGGTGCCAAGCGGAGGGCCGCGCACCGGTCCCGGGCGGCGCCTGCGCCCCCGGCGGGGCGGCGGATTCCTTCGCGGACGAGTGGGAGCGAGGAGCGAGACGGCATGAACGAGCAGGTTCGCAGGCAGCCCGACGGGTGCCGGCGCGCGCTGAGCGAGGCGTACGACACCGCGCTGCTGGATCTGGACGGGGTCGTCTACGCCGGCGGACAGGCCATCGCGCACGCGGTCGAGTCGCTGACCACCGCGCGGGACGGCGGGATGCACCTCGCCTATGTGACCAATAATGCCGCCCGGACGCCGCAGGCCGTGGCCGGCCAGCTGACCGGTTTCGGACTGCCGACCGGCGCCGAGGACGTGATCACCTCGGCGCAGGCGGTGGCCCGGCTGATCTCCGAGCAGGTGCCGGCGGGCGCGCGGGTGCTGGCGATCGGCGGTGAGGGGCTGCTGGTGGCGCTGCGCGAGCGCGGCCTGGAGCCCGTCACCTCCGCGGACGACGATCCGGCGGCGGTGGTGCAGGGCTTCGACCCCGCGCTGGACTGGACGCGGCTGGCGGAGGCGGCGTACGCGGTGCAGCGCGGGGTGCCGTGGTTCGCGTCCAACACGGATCTCACCATCCCCAAGGAGCGCGGGATCGCCCCGGGCAACGGCGCGTTGGTCGAGGCGGTGCGGATCGCGGCGGGCGGATCGCCGCAGGTGGCGGGCAAGCCGCAGCCGCCGATGCACCGGGAGACGGTGCTGCGCACCGGCGCGCGGCGGCCGCTGGTGATCGGCGACCGGCTCGACACGGACATCGAGGGCGCCGTCAACGGCGGGGTCGACTCGCTGCTGGTGCTCACCGGCGTCACCACCCCCGCCGCGTTGCTCGCCGCAACGCCGCCGCACCGTCCCGCGTATGTGGACGCCGATCTGCGCGGACTGCTCACCCCGCAGCCTTCGGTGAGCGCGGACGGGGACGGCTTCCGGTGCGGCGGCTGGCGGGCCGAGGCGTCCGGGGACAGCCTCGCGGTGACCGGCGAGGGGGCCCCGCTGGACGGGCTACGGGCGCTGTGCGCGGCGGCCTGGACGGCTGCGGGGGACGGCAGTTGCGCGGCGGACGCGGGCAAGGCGCTGGCCCGGATCGGGATGTGAGGGCCGGGGCCCCGGCGGTGCGCATCGGCCGCCGCGGGCCCCTGGACCCCCGCGGTGCGCTCAGTCGTCCTGGCGCGCGGCCGCCGCGGCCGTCAGCTCCGCGATCAGGTCCTCCTCGGTGGCGCCGCGCCGCCAGTAGCCGGTGAAGGTGACGGCCCGGCGGTCGATGCCGCGTTCGCGGACCAGATGGCGGCGCACGGCCTTGACGGTCCCGGACTCGCCGGCGACCCAGGCGTAGGGGGTGCCCGCGGGCAGGTCGGCGGCGCGCAGCGCGTCGAGCACCGGCCCGCCCGGTGCGGCGGCGGCCCCGTCGCGGACCAGCCAGGTGATGTCGGTGTCGGCGAACGACGGCAACTGCTGCCGGTCGTCCTCGTGCGCGATCTCGATCCACACCTTGGCGCGGGTGCCGGGGGAGAGCCAGGACAGGATGCCGGCGATCGCGGGCAGCGCCGTGGTGTCGCCGGTGAGCAGGATCCAGTCGGTGCCGGCCGGTGGCCGGAAGTCGACCCCGCCGTTGTCCTCGACGGCCGGGGCGAGCACGGTCAGCCGGTCGCCGGGCCGGGCCCGGGCGGCCCAGCGGGAGGCCGGCCCGCCCGCGGAAGTGAAGGCTCCCGGCTCCGCGCCGTGCAGGGCGAAGTCGACATCGAACTCCGCCGGGTCGTGGCGCTGTTCGCGGATCGTGTACGAGCGCATCACCGGCCGCTCGGCCGGGTCCTGCGCCCGCCAGGTGGTGTACCAGCCGTCGCCGGTGTCGTGGAAGACCGGGCGGTCCTGGTGGGGTTGCGGGAGGAAGAGCTTGAAGCGCTGGTCGCGACCGCCGGACGCGAGTTCGGCCAGCCGTTCGCCGCCGAAGGTGACCCGCACCATGGACGGCCCCAGCCGCCGGGCGCGCAGGACCTGGACCTCGAAGAAGCGGAACGGCGTGGTGGCGGGGGCGGCGGTCGTGGTCATGCGGGGAACCTCCCGGGACGGACTGCGGTGGTGCGGGGGTGGGGGTGCGGGGCGGTGGTGCGGTGCTGCTGCGGCGGAGTGCGCGGGCCTGCCGGGTGGTGGCCGGGCCGGCGGCCGGAGTCGCCGCGGCCCGGCCGCCGAGGTGCCTCGGCCGTGGGTCAGTTGACCTTCCTGGCGCTCTCGATGGCCTTGGCGAGCGACTCGATGAGCGGGGCGGCGCCCGCGTAGGAGAAGCGCGGCTCGCTCGACCACGGGGTGATCTGGTGGGCCTTGACGGCGGGCAGCTTGGACCAGGAGGGCTTGGCGGCCAGGTCCTTGGGCTGGAGGGTGGCGGTCCGGTTGTCCAGCAGCAGGACATCGGCCCGGTACTTGTCGGCGTTCTCCCAGCTCAGGCTCTCGAAGTAGCCGCCCTTGTCCAGGTGGTCCGGGACGATCAGGTCGACGCCGAGGGACTTGTAGTACATGAGGTCGGCGTTGATGCCCGGGTTGGAGGCGTAGAAGAGGTCCGGGCTGCCGGAGCAGGCGAGCACCTTGACCGGGTGCGACTTGGCGGCCTTGCGCAGCGACTCGGAGGCCTTCTCGAAGCGGGCCTTGGCGTCGGTGACCTTCTTGGCCCGCAGGTCGGCGCCGAGCGATTCCGCCAGCTCGGCATAGCGCTCGATGATCTTGTTGAGCGGGGTGCGGGACGAGGTCAGCGCCACCGTCTTCGCCAGCGCGGTGATCTTGTCCTTGCTCTCGTCCGGGACGAACCACAGCGCGCCCGGCTCGTACATGTTGGTGACCAGCAGATCGGGGCGCAGGGACGCGTACTTCTCGACGTTGAACTGGTTGTAGGCGTTGCCCAGGATGGTGACCTTGCGGATGTCCAGGTCGCCGGCCTGCGGGTCGGGCTTGCCGTTCTTCAGCTTGGTCGGGCCGAAGACGCCGACGATCCGGTCGTCGATCCCGAAGTCGTGCAGCGCGGCCGCGGTGCCGGTGAAGGCGACGATGCGACGCGGTCCGGCCGCGAGGGTCACCTTCTTCCTGCGGTCGTCGGTGAAGCTCCAGGAGCCCTTCCCGTCGGCGCCGTTGGTGCCTCCCGTGCCTCTGCCCCCGCCGCACGCGGCCAGCAGGGCGCCGACGCCGACGGCGCCGCCCGCGGCCAGGATGCCGCGACGGGACAAAGAGGTGCTGCGGGAGGAACTCATGGTGTCTGCGCTTCTCTCTGGGAGGGCCTGCACGGAGATTGTGAGGGTAGGCTAACCTAACTATCGTGTTGGTTGACAGTCCCCCCGAAGCACCGGCCGCCCCGGCCCCGGTGCCACCACGGCGACGGCAGGCCCTGCGCCTCGCGGGGCTGGTCGCCTCGGTGGCCGTCCTGGCCGTCGTCGCGGTCCTCGGCATCGCCGTCGGCGCGAAACAGATCCCCCTCGACCAGGTGTGGCACGGGGTGTTCCACTACTCCGGCTCCGACACCGATGTCGTCATCCGCGATGTGCGCTACCCCCGCACCCTGCTCGGTGTGCTGGTCGGCGCAGCCCTCGGCCTGGCCGGCACGGTCATGCAGGCGCTGACCCGCAATCCCCTGGCGGACCCGGGAGTTCTCGGCATCAACGCCGGCGCCTCGGCCGCGGTCGTGACCGCCATCAGCTTCTTCGGCGTCACCTCGCTGGCCGGCTATGCGTGGTGGGCGTTCGCCGGCGCCGCGGTGGTCTCCGTCGCGGTGTACGTCCTCGGCGGCACCCGCAGTGCCACGCCCGTCCGGCTGGCCCTCGCCGGCACCGCGCTCAGCGCCGTCCTCGTCGGCTACATCAACGCGGTCAACCTGCTGGACACCGCGGCGCTGGACAAGATGCGCTTTTGGACGGTGGGTTCGCTGGCCGCGGCCACCATGCCGACGGTCACCCGGATCGCGCCGTTCCTGGCGGTGGGCGCGCTCTTCGCGCTGCTGCTCGCCCGGCCGCTGAACGCCCTCGCGCTCGGCGACGACCAGGCGCGGGCGCTGGGCACCCGGCTGACCCGCACCCGGGTGCTGGCGATGGCCGCCGTCACCCTGCTGTGCGGTGGGGCGACCGCCGCCTGCGGCCCGATCGTCTATGTGGGCCTGATGGTTCCGCATGCCGTCCGGGCGCTCACCGGTCCCGACATGCGCTGGATCCTGCCGTACTCCGCGGTGCTCTCGCCGGTGCTGCTGGTCGGCGCGGATGTGCTCGGCCGGGTGGTGGCCCGGCCCGGCGAACTCCAGGTCGGCATCGTCACGGCCCTCATCGGCGGGCCGGTCTTCATCTTTCTCGTACGGCGTCGGAGGATGGCCCAGCTGTGAGCGCGACCGTGAAATCCGGGCAGAGCACGGGGCAGACCACCGGGCAGGACCCTGCGCAGGAGACCGACCAGGAGACCGACCGGGCGCGCAAGAAGCGGGCCGCGGCGGGAGCGGTCCGGCGGACCTGGACGGTGCGTACCGCGGGCGGGCTCTCGCTGCGCCTGGCCCCGCGCGCCGTGTGGACCGGACTGCTGCTGCTGGCCCTCGCGCTGGCCGCCGGCGTCGCGCTGATCGGCTCCGGCGACTACCCGATGACGCCGGCCGAGGTGCTCGCCACCCTGACCGGCGGCGGGGACCCCGGCCAGCGGTTCATCGTGCAGGACCTGCGGCTGCCGAGGGTGCTGGTGGGGCTGCTGGTCGGCGCCGCGTTCGGGATCTCCGGGGCGGTCTTCCAGACCGTCTCCCGCAATCCGCTGGGCAGTCCGGACGTCCTCGGCCTCACCCAGGGCTCGTCCGTCGGCGCGCTGACCGTCATCGTCTTCTTCCAGGACAGCGGCTTCGCGGTCGCCGCCGGCGCGGCCGCCGGCGGTCTGGTCACCGGTCTCGCCATCTTCCTGCTGGCCTGGCAGCGTGGCATCCACGGCTACCGCTTCGTGCTGGTCGGCATCGGCGTCAGCGCGATGCTCTACGCGGTGGTGCTCTACCTCATGACCAAGGCCAATATCGTCGAGGCGACCCGGGCCACCACCTGGATGACCGGCTCCCTCAACGGCCGTGACTGGGACCAGGTCTGGCCGGCGGCCGCCGTCTGCGCCGTCCTCGTGCCGCTGCTGCTGGGCCACGGGCGCGGGCTGCGGATGCTGGAGATGGGCGACGACGCGGCCTGCGCGCTGGGCGTGCGGGTCGACCGGGTCCGCATCGTCGCGCTGGCCGCGGCGGTCGTGCTGGTCGCCGTGGCCACCGCCGCGGCCGGGCCGATCTCCTTCGTGGCGCTCAGCGCACCCCAGCTGGCCCGCCGGCTCACCCGGTCGCCCGGCCCCAACCTGCTGCCCTCCGCCCTGATGGGAGCCGCGCTGCTGGTCGCCGCCGACTGGTCCTCGCAGCAGCTCTTCGGCGCCGACCAGCTGCCGGTGGGGGTGCTCACCGGCCTCCTCGGCGGCGGCTACCTGCTGTGGCTGCTGGTCACGGAGCGCCGGGCGGGACGGATATGAGCGGCGCGGCGGACCGGCCCCGCCGCCGGACGGGCCGGGCGACGGCGCGGCCCGTACCGCAGCACAGCAGTGACACGACAACCCCCAGGAGTGCAGACGTGAGCCGCCTCACGGCCGAGCAGGTCACCCTCGCCTACGACCAGCGGGTCATCGCCCAGAACCTCTCGGTCGCCATCCCCGACCGCTCCTTCACGGTCATCGTCGGCCCGAACGCCTGCGGCAAGTCCACGCTGCTGCGCGCGCTGTCGCGGATGCTCAAGCCGGCCGCCGGAGCGGTGCTGCTGGACGGCACCGCGATCTCCGCGCAGCCGGCCAAGAAGGTCGCCAGGACGCTCGGACTGCTCCCGCAGTCCTCGATCGCCCCGGACGGCATCACCGTGGCCGACCTGGTCGCCCGCGGCCGCTATCCCCACCAGGGGCTGCTGCGGCAGTGGTCGGCGGCGGACGAGCGGATCGTCCGGGAGTCGATGGCGGCCACCGGTGTGGACGCGCTGGCCGAGCGCTGCGTCGACGAGCTGTCCGGCGGGCAGCGCCAGCGGGTGTGGATCGCGATGGCGCTCGCCCAGCAGACGCCGCTGTTCCTGCTGGACGAGCCGACGACCTACCTGGACATCCAGCATCAGATCGAGGTGCTGGACCTGTGCGCGGAACTCCACGAGGAGCAGGGCCGCACCCTCGTCGCGGTGCTGCACGACCTCAACCACGCCGCCCGGTACGCGACCCACCTCATCGCCATGAAGGACGGCGCCGTCGTCGCGGCGGGAGCGCCGGGCGAGATCGTCACGGCGGAGCTGGTGGAGCGGGTCTTCGGGCTGGTCTGCCAGGTCATCGAGGACCCGGAGACCGGCACCCCGCTGGTCGTCCCCGCCGCCCGCCGGCGCCGCGGTGGCCGGGCGGCCGCACCGGCACCGGACCGGGCGGCGGTTACAGCAGCGTCCTGAGCCGCAGCAGGTCGCGCAGGCCGGCCTCCAGCTTGACGCGGCCGCTGCTCCAGGCCCGGGCGAAGTTCAGCTGCCCGTCCACCAGGGCCACCAGATCGTCGCCGGTCATGGTCAGGCGGATATCGGCCTTGTGCGGGGGCGGGCCGGGGACGCCGGTCACGTCCTGGATGGTGCCGTCGGCCAGCCGCCCGACGAAGGTCACGTCGAGGTCGGTGATGCGGCAGCTGAGCGAGCGGTGGACCGCGGTAGCGCCGCGGACCCTGCCGTCGGCCGAGGACATGTTCTGGGCCAGCCGGTCGAGAGCGGCGCGGCACTGGTCGAGGGTTGCCATCGGAAGCGACGATACGCCAGGTCGGGGACGGCTCGTTCGTCCCCGGCGCCCTTCGCCGAGGTAGCGTCGGGGGCATGGAACAGTCGATGTCCGGCCCGGAGCCGGAGGCACCCGAGGACGCCGGGGCCAGGGGGCCGGACGAGCCCGTGGAGCCCCGGGGCGCCGGAGCGGGGGACGCGCCGCACGACCCCGGGCCGGGGGCGGACCCCGGGCCCGACTCTCCCGCCGGGCCGCGGCCCCTCGAGGTGGGCGTGACCCCCACCGGCCAGGCCGCGGTCGACGCCCGGCTGCGGCGGCTGGCCGATGCCGACCACCTCCCCGCCGAGGGCCATCTCCCGGTGTACGAGGATGTGCACCGCGGGCTGCGCGACGTGCTGGCCGCCCTCGACCAGCACCCCGGGCCGCCCGCACCGTCCCCGGATTCCCCGACGCACGACACGACGCACGACAACAGGAGCTGAACCACAGGTGGCAGGAGTGGCACGACGCCGACTCGACGCGGAGCTGGTGCGCCGCAAGCTGGCCCGCTCGCGCGAGCACGCGAGCCAGCTGATCGCCGCGGGGCGGGTGACCGTGGGCGGGGCGACGGCGACGAAACCGGCCACCCAGGTCGAGACCGCCGCGGCCGTGGTCGTCCGCGCCGACGAGAGCGATCCGGAGTACGTCTCGCGCGGCGGGCACAAGCTCGCCGGCGCCCTCGCCGCCTTCGTCCCGCTCGGCCTGCGGATCGAGGGCCGCCGGGCGCTGGACGCCGGCGCCTCCACCGGCGGCTTCACCGATGTCCTGCTGCGGGCCGGCGCCGGCCGTGTGGTCGCCGTCGACGTCGGGTACGGGCAGCTCGCCTGGTCGCTGCAGAGCGACGAGCGGGTCACCGTGAAGGACCGCACCAACGTCCGGGAACTGACCCTCGACCAGATCGACGCGCAGCCCGTCGACCTCGTCGTCGGCGACCTCTCGTTCATCCCGCTGGGCCTGGTGCTGCCCGCGCTGGCCGCCTGCGCGGCGCCCGACGCGGACCTGGTGCTGATGGTCAAGCCGCAGTTCGAGGTCGGCAAGGAGCGGCTGGGCAGCGGCGGGGTGGTGCGCAGCGCGCGGCTGCGCGCCGAGGCGGTGTGCGCCGTCGCCGAGCGGGCGGCCGCCCTCGGATTTGGCGTACTTGGCGTAACTGCGAGCCCGCTGCCGGGTCCGTCGGGGAATGTCGAGTACTTTCTGTGGCTGCGCGCCGGGGCGCCTGCACTCGACCCGGCGGACGTCGACCGTGCAGTGGCGGAGGGGCCTCGTTGACCACTACCCAGGCAGTTGAAGGCAGCGCAGCACACGAGAGGGGCGGCGCCGGGCGGACGGTGTTCCTGCTCGCGCACACCGGCCGCCCCGCGGCCATCCGCAGCGCGGAACTCGTCGTCCAGGGCCTGTTGCGCTGCGGCATCGGGGTGCGGGTCCTGGCGGAGGAGGCCGCGGACCTGCCGCTGCCGCCGTCGGTCGAGCGCGTCGACGCCGAGGAATGCACGGCCGAGGGCTGCGAGCTGCTGGTGGTGCTGGGCGGGGACGGCACGCTGCTGCGCGGCGCCGACTTCGCCCGGTCGTCCGGGGTCCCGATGCTCGGCGTCAACCTCGGCCGCGTCGGCTTCCTCGCGGAGGCCGAGCGCGACGACCTCGACAAGGTCGTCGACCGGGTCGTCACCCGCGCCTACGAGGTCGAGGAGCGGATGACGCTGGACGTCCTCGTCCGCAACAACGGCAATGTGGTGCACACCGACTGGGCCCTGAACGAGGCGTCGGTGGAGAAGGCGGCGCGCGAGCGGATGCTGGAGGTGGTGACCGAGGTCGACGGCCGGCCGGTCTCGCGCTTCGGCGGCGACGGCGTGGTCTGCGCGACCCCCACCGGTTCCACCGCCTACGCCTTCTCGGCCGGCGGCCCGGTGGTCTGGCCCGAGGTCGAGGCCCTGCTGATGGTCCCGATCAGCGCGCACGCGCTGTTCGCCAAGCCGCTGGTGACCTCGCCGCGTTCGGTGCTCGCCGTCGAGGTCCAGCCGAAGACCCCGCACGGCGTCCTGTGGTGCGACGGCCGCCGCAGCGTCGAACTCCCCGCCGGCGCCCGCGTCGAGGTGCGCCGCGGCGCCGTCCCCGTACGCCTGGCCCGGCTGCACCACGCCTCCTTCACCGACCGCCTGGTGGCCAAGTTCGCCCTCCCGGTGGCGGGCTGGCGCGGCGCACCGCAGTAGGGGCTGATCCGCCGGAGAGGACAGCGGGGCCGGGCCGGGTGCGGGGGAGCACGGCCGGGCCCGCGCCGTGCCCGGGGCCGGTGACGGCGCGTGCCGGGGGCCGCGCACCGTCGTATGCACCGATCCGCCGGACATGGGCACCTCGTCCGGTGCGGGCGGTGCGTACGGAGGGCTGCGTGACCGCCGGGCCCGGGCCCGCACCGTGCGGCATCCGCCCCAGGTCCGGCGGGGTTTTCCGCGGGGCGGGGGACAGGAGTGAGGGGAGGCCGTCGCGGGGCGGCCCCGGGACCTCGTAAGGTCGTATCCGTGTTGGAGGAGATGCGGATCCGGTCCCTGGGTGTCATTGATGACGCCGTTGTCGAGCTGTCCCCCGGCTTCACGGCGGTGACCGGCGAGACGGGCGCCGGCAAGACCATGGTCGTCACCAGCCTCGGCCTGCTGCTCGGCGGGCGCGCCGACCCCGCCCTGGTGCGGATCGGCGCCAAGTCGGCCGTCGTGGAGGGCAGGATCAGCGTCGCCGCCCACGCCCCGGCCGCCGTACGTGCCGAGGAGGCCGGCGCCGAGCTGGACGACGGGGCGCTGCTGATCAGCCGCACGCTCTCCGCCGAGGGCCGCTCGCGGGCCCACGTCGGCGGCCGCTCGGTACCGGTCGGCCTGCTGGCGGAGCTCGCCGACGACCTGGTCGCCGTGCACGGCCAGACCGACCAGCAGGGCCTGCTGCGGCCGGCCCGGCAGCGCCAGGCCCTGGACCGCTACGCCGGGGACGCGGTCGCCGTCCCGCTCGCCAAATACACCGCCGCCCACCGCCGGCTGCGCGCCGTCGCCACCGAGCTGGACGAGCTGACGACGCGGGCCCGGGAGCGTTCCCAGGAAGCCGACCTGCTGCGCTTCGGCCTCGACGAGATCGCGGCGGCCGAACCCCTGCCCGGGGAGGACACCGAACTCGCCGCCGAGGCCGAGCGGCTCGGCTACGCCGAGGCGCTGGCCTCCGCCGCGACCGTCGCGCACGCCGCGCTGGCCGGCAACCCCGAGGACCCCGAGGGCGTCGACGCCACCACCCTGGTCGCCGGCGCCCACCGCGCCCTGGAGGCCGTCCGCAGCCACGACCAGGATCTGGCCACGCTCGCCGAGCGGCTCGGCGAGATCGGCATCCTGATGGCGGACGTGGCCGGCGAACTGGCGAGTTACGCCGACGGCCTGGACGCCGACCCGCTGCGGCTGGCCGCCGTCGAGGAGCGCCGCGCCGCCCTCAACCACCTCACCCGCAAGTACGGCCAGGACATCACCGCGGTGCTCGCCTGGTCCCAGGACGGCGCCGCCCGGCTCGCGGAGCTGGACGGCGACGACGACCGGATCGGCGAGCTGACCGCCGAGCGGGACGCGCTGCGCACCGAACTAGGCGAGCTGGCGCAGGCGTTGACCGACGCCCGCACCGCCTCGGCCGCCCGCTTCGCCGACGCGGTCACCGCGGAACTCGCCGAACTCGCCATGCCGCACGCCCGGGTGTCCGTCGAGATCCGCCAGAGCGAGGTCGCCGGGGACGGTGCCGACGGCATCGAGGTCGGCGGCCGCACGGTGGCCTACGGACCGGCCGGTGCCGACGAGGTCGAACTCCTGCTGGCACCGCACCCGGGCGCGCCGCCCCGGCCGATCGCCAAGGGGGCCTCCGGCGGTGAGCTCTCCCGGGTGATGCTCGCCGTCGAGGTGGTCTTCGCCGGGTCCGACCCGGTACCGACCTATCTGTTCGACGAGGTCGACGCGGGAGTTGGCGGCAAGGCGGCGGTCGAGGTCGGCAGGCGGCTGGCCAGGCTCGCGAAGAAGGCGCAGGTCGTGGTGGTCACGCACCTCCCGCAGGTCGCGGCGTTCGCGGACCGCCAGCTGCTGGTGGCCAAGACGAACGACGGCTCGGTCACCAGGAGCGGCGTCACCGTCCTGGAGGGCGAGGAGCGGGTCCGGGAGCTCTCCCGGATGCTGGCCGGCCAGGAGGACTCCGAGACGGCCCGCGCCCACGCCGAGGAACTGCTCGAAACGGCGCGCACGAGGAGCTAGCGCCTGTCCGTTCGGATCAGCCCGGGCCCGCGCGGCGATCCGAACGACGGACCCCGGGCGGCTCCGCGGACCGGGCCCCGCCCCCGCGCCTGGCGTATGTGAGCAGTGTCTCGTCCCCGCGTCCGCCGCCGGCCGGCGGCCGGAGAGCGGGCCGCGCCGCCCGGTCCGACGCGCGGTGCGCAGTCCGTCTGCCGGGGCGTCAGGGGCGCCGAGGGCCGCGCCGCCGGGCCTCGTGCGCGCTGTGGGCCACCGCTTGTGCCGGGGTGACAACCCCCTGCGTACGGCCCGGACGGGCATGATCCGCGGTGCGTCCCCCGGAGGGGCCATGAGTAAACTCGCCCACCATGTGTGAGGCCAGATGGTATACAAAACGGGACAAAATAGGCGATGCCCGATCATGCGCGGATGCTTCCGCCCGTCGGGTCAGGGCGCCGCGCGGCCCCCTCGGCGCCGTCGTCCGTGACCTGTTGGCCCCTGCTGTCCGAAGAGGTACTCCCGCGATGCCTGCTTCCGGGGTCCCGGGGGCGCTGTGAGGCGCCGCGCGAACCGCGCCCGGCACCGCCAGTCCCGCGACCCGCGCGGCCACTGGCTGCTGCTGATCCTGGTGCTGCCGGTGATGTTCGGCGCCCTGCTCTTCGAGGGCTGGACCACCCATGAGGTCGACGCCGCGAAGACGCGCAAGGACTGCGCCACCCCCGTGCCCCGCTCCGTCGACAAGGGCGGCCCGGTGGTGCGGTTCCGCGACGGGAAGCCGGAGTCGTCCGCGGTGCCGGCCCGTACGGTGGCGCTCACCTACGACGGCGGCCCCGACCCCGTGTGGACGCCGCGGCTGCTGAAACTGCTGCGCGCGCACCACGCCCACGCCACGTTCTTCCTGCGCGGCTCCCAGGCGGCGCAGTACCCCGACCTGGTGCGCCGGATCCGGGCCGAGGGCCATGAGATCGGCTCCAACAGCTACACCGGGGGCGCCATGGGCGCCTCCTCGCCGCTGCGCGCCTCGCTGGAGCTCTCGCTCACCCAGAAGGCGCTGGCGGGCAGCGCGGGCATCCACACCAAGCTGCTGCGCCTGCCGCAGACCACCGCGGTGGACACCATGTGCGGCGCCGAGTGGCAGGCCGCCCGGAAGGCCGGCGCGGAGGGCTACACGCTGGTCGCCGCCGACCGGTGGTACCGCAACCCGTCGCAGGGCGTGATCCGGCAGTTCAGCCAGAACGACCTCGCGTACCTGGGCAGCAAGGAGCTGCTCGACAACCCGAGGGTCAAGAAGTTCACGACCGTCTCGCAGGGCGTCCGGCAGCCCCCGCCCGAGGAGCCGGTCAGCGGCCTGGAGCGCTGGTCGGGCACGGCCCTGATCTGGGCCAAGGCCCTGGGGCACGCCTTCGTCAGCGGGATGGCCTGGGTGCTCGCCATCGCGGGCGGACTGGGGCTGCTGCGGATGGCGATGCTGGTGTTCTTCGCCCGCGCCCATGTCCGGCGGCTGACCCGCTTCCGTCCCGGATCGCCCCGGCTGCGGGAGATCACCGCGCCGGTGACGGTCCTGGTCCCCGCCTACAACGAAGAGGCGGGCATCGAGTCCACCGTCCACTCGCTGCTCGCCTCCACCCACCAGCGGCTGCAGGTCATCGTGATCGACGACGGATCGACGGACCGGACCGCGGACCTCGCCGACCGGATCGACGACCCCCGGGTGAGCGTGATCCGGCAGTCCAACGCGGGCAAGGCGGCCGCCCTCAACACCGGTCTGGCGCACGCCCGGCACGACATCGTGGTCATGGTCGACGCCGACACCGTCTTCGAGCCGGACGCCATTCACTGCCTCGTCCAGCCGCTCGCCCACCCGGCCGTCGGCGCGGTCAGCGGCAACACCAAGGTGGGCAACCGGCGCCGGCTGCTGGGCAGATGGCAGCACCTGGAGTACGTCTTCGGGTTCAACCTCGACCGCCGGATGTTCGAGGTGCTGGAGTGCATGCCGACCGTGCCCGGTGCGATCGGCGCCTTCCGCCGGGACGCACTGCTGGGCATCGGCGGGGTCAGCGAGGACACCCTCGCCGAGGACACCGACCTGACGATGGCCCTGTGGCAGGCGGGCTGGCGGGTGGTCTACGAGGAGTCCGCCGTCGCCTGGACCGAGGTGCCCACCTCGCTGCGCCAGCTGTGGCGGCAGCGCTACCGCTGGTGCTACGGCACGATCCAGGCCGTGTGGAAGCACCGCGGGGCCGCCCTCCAGATGGGCCCGGCCGGGCGCTTCGGCCGCCGCGGGCTGAGCTATCTCGCGCTGTTCCAGATCGCCCTGCCGCTGTTCGCGCCGATCGTCGACATCTTCGCGCTGTACGGGCTGCTCTTCCTCGGCCCCTGGCAGTCGGCCGGCGTCTGGTGCGGCTTCCTGGTCGTCCAGCTGGTCTGCGCCGGATACGCGCTGCGCCTGGACGGCGAGAAGATGCGCGTGCTGTGGGCGATGCCGTTCCAGCTGCTGGTCTACCGGCAGCTGATGTACCTCGTCGTCATCCAGTCCGTGGTGGCCCTGCTGCTCGGCACCCGTCTGAAGTGGCAGCGGATGCACCGCTCGGGAACGGCCGCGCAGACGATCGGGCAGCCGGTGGCGTACGAGAGCCTGTCCTCGCGCTGAGCGAGCCGGCCGGGGGTGGGTTCCGTCACACGGGACCCACCCCCGGCCGCGGGCGGGCACCGTCGTACGCCCCCTGACCCCCGCGCGCACCCGCACTTTCACGCCACGAATCCGCCCGTATCCATCGCCCGACCACACGAAATATCCGCTTTCCTCCCCCCAAGGCGCGTCCTCCGGTGCCGAATTGCGGGCCATTTGGTGAAGGGCTCGTGGGCATGCAGACTGTCCGCCCATGAATGACTGGTTGAACGGGTCCCCCGACATCAACCGTTACGGCGGCGAAGCGGAGCCGGCGCACGCCGTCACGGGGCAGACGGGGCAGCACGCCCCCCACCCGCCGCAACCGGTCCCCGCCAGACCGCTGCCCGCAGACCACGGCGGCGATCCGTACGGCACCTACGGCGCGCAGGACACGTACGGCGCGTACGGCACCCACGACGTGCGGGACGCGTACGGCGCACAGCACATATATGGCGCACAGGACATATACGGCGCACACGGCACATACGGCTCGGACGCCCCCTACGGCGCGCAGGGCGCGAACGTCCCGGCCGCCCCCTACGGCCACGACCCGGCCGTCGCCCCGTACGACCATGCTGCCCCCTACGACCCCGACGCCCCGGCCCGGACCGGTGCCTCTCCGGCCGGCCCGGCATTCCCGGGCGGCGGGGACGGCGGCCACGGCCCACACGGCGGGCTCCCCGCCCCCGGTGGCCCCGACGGTCCCGTCGGCCCGTTGCGCAGGCGCCCCACCCGTCAACCGCCGACCCGCCCCACCCGCCGCCGCCGGCTCCTGCGGCTCGCCGGCCTCCTGGTCGTCGTCTCGCTGCTCACCTCCGTCGGCACCTACACCTGGGCCGACACCAAGCTGGAGCGCGATGTCGACCTCGGCGGGCTCGCCGGCCGGCCGGCACCGGGCAAGGGCGCCAACTACCTGATCGTGGGCTCCGACAGCCGCCAGGGCCTGTCCGGCAAGGACATCAAGCATCTGCACACCGGCGGTTCGGCGGACGCGGGCCGCCGCACCGACTCGATGATCCTGCTGCACACCGGCGCCCACGGCACCACGATGATGAGCCTGCCGCGCGACTCCTGGGTGACCATCCCGCCGTACACCCGCCCCGAGACCGGCAAGCACTACCCCGCGTCGAAGGACAAGCTCAACGCGGCGTTCGCGCACGGCGGCCCCGAGCTGCTGGTGCGGACCATCGAGCGCAACACGGGCCTGCACATCGGGCATTACACCGAGATCGGCTTCGCGGGCTTCGTCGGAATCGTGGACGCGGTCGGCGGAGTGCCGATGTGCCTGAACAAGGCCGTCAAGGACAAGAAGTCCGGCGAGAACCTCAGCAAGGGCTGCCACACGCTCGACGGCCGCTCCGCGCTCGCGTTCGTCCGCCAGCGCCACCAAGAGGCCCAGGGCGACCTCGGCCGCAGCCGCAACCAGCAGAAGTTCCTGGCCGCGCTGTCCCACAAGACGGCCACGCCCGGCACCCTGCTCGACCCGTCCAAGGTCTACCCCACGATGAACGCGGGCCTCGACACGCTCGTCGTCGACAAGAGCATGAGCCTGTGGAACCTCACCTCGCTCTTCAAGGCGATGAAGAGCGTCTCGGCCGGCGACGGCGCCCGCCTCCACGTCCCCGTCGCCAGCCTCAACCTCCGCACGCCCAAGGGCAGCGCGGTGAAGTGGGACGCGCGGCGGGCGGCGACGCTCTTCGGCGAGCTGCGCGACGACCGGCCGGTGTCGGTCAGGACGCAGCGCTAGGGGGTGTCGTTCGGATCATGGCGGGCTCGCGGGGTCCGGCACGCACTCCCCCACGCCTGAACGGCGCGGGGGGACCCCCACCGGCGTTGTCGTCGGTCGCCGACGCTCCGCGTCGACTCCCTCCTCCGCCTTGCAGCTGCACGCACCGGACCCCGCTCCCTGATCCACCATGATCCGAACGACACCCCCTAGCCGCCCTGCCCGTGCGGGGAGCCGCCGGGCCTCGTGCGGGGCCGCCGTTTCCGCCCGGCGTGCGCGCCCCTCGGGGTGGCCGACGGCGCACTCCGGCGAGGGGGCGGACCGCGCGGGGCGTCCACACGCGCGGGCGGTTTGTCGCCCATGTGGGTGATCTGGTGGGTGCTGGGGTGAGACTTCCCACCGGAACGGCGGGCCGACGGTGCCGAATTGCTGTCGCCGGGCTGGCATCCTGGGCGCGGTGCGCGAACCCGGGCGGAACCGCCGCCGGCCCGTCCCGCGGGCGGGCGGCAGGGCGCGGCGCGCGCGCCGCAGCACCCCGCAGCCACCGGACCGGCCGCCCGCACGGTCCGTTCGTCCCCGACCCAGGAGCCCCGATCACGTGACCAGCACCCCGACCTCGGCGCACGGGCTGTCACCGCTGCGCACGGTCCAGGTGCTGGGGCACGGCAGCGCCGGCAGCGCCGCGCACGTCCGCTCGCTGGCCGAGGGGCTGGTCGCCCGCGGGGTGCGGGTGACCGTCTGCGCCACCCCGGAGGCCGAGGAGGCCTACGACTTCGCGGGCACCGGCGCCCGCTTCGTGCACGTCCCGCCGCGGATGGACCCGGCGAGCGTGGCCTCGCTGCGCAGCGCCTGCTGGGACGCCGACCTCGTCCACGCGCACGGCCTGCGGGCCGGGATGCGCGCCTCGATGGCGCTGCGCGGACTGCGCGGCCCCCGGGGCGGCGGGCCGGTCCCGCTGGTCATCACCTGGCACACCAAGGCACACACCGAGGGCGCCCGGGCCGGGCTGGTGCATCTGATGGAGCGGCGGGTGGCGCGGGCCGCCGCCGTCGTCCTGGGGGCCTGTTCCGATCTGGTGGACCGGGCCCGCGAGCGGGGCGCGCGCGATGCCCGGCTGGCCCCGGTCGCCATTCCGGGCCCCCGGGCCGGCGGTGCCCCGGCCGAGCCCGAGGAGCAGGACCGGATGCGCGACAAGGAGCGGGCCGAACTGGGCGCGGTGGGCCGCCCGCTGCTGCTCGCGGTGGGCCGGCTGGACCCGAGCCAGGGCCATGACCTGCTGCTGGACGCGGCGCACGCCTGGTGCGCGCTCGATCCGCAGCCGCTGGTCGCCATCGCGGGGGAGGGCGAGCAGCGGGCCGCGCTCCAGCGCCGGATCGACCACGAGCGGCTGCCCGTCCAGCTGCTCGGCCGCCGCGACGACGTGCCCGAACTCCTCGCCGCCGCGGACCTGGTGGTGCTGTCCAGCAGATGGGAGGCGCGCTCGCTGATCGCCCAGGAGGCGCTGCGCGCCGGGGTGCCGCTGGTCGCCACCGACACCGGCGGCACCCGCGAACTGGTCGGCCCGGCCGCGGAGCTGGTCCCCTACGGGGATGCCGCCGCCCTGGCCCGCAGCGTGCGCGCGCTGCTCGCCGACCCCGTACGGCGCACGGCGCTCGCCGAGGCGGGCCGGACCCAGGCGGCCGGCTGGCCCAGCGAGAACGACACCGTCACCCAGGTCCTGAGCGTCTACGACGAACTGGCCCAGCCGATCCAGCCGGTGTAGCCCGCTCCGGTCCCGCGGCCGGGGCGGTCAAGGCTGACGTGCCCCGGGCGACCGCCGCCGTCAGCTCTGGTCCGTGTGACGTCGGGCGCGCAGGGCCAGCCGCAGGCCCAGCACCGTCTGCGGATCGTCCAGGTCCGTGCCGAGCAGCTGGGCGATGCGGGCCAGCCGGTCGTACAGCGTCTGCCGGTTCACGTTCAGATCCCGGGCGGTCTCCGCCTTGCGGCCCGCGCTGGCCAGATAGGCCTCCAGCGTCGGCAGCAGCGGCTGGCGGGCACCGCGGTCGTGCGCGAGCAGCGGCCCGATGGCGCGCTCCACGAAGTCGGTGAGGACGCCCTGCTCGCCGTGTTCGCGCATCCGCCACAGCAGCAGCTCGATGTCCAGCCGTCGGGCGTCGTACCAGGGCGCCTCCGGCAGTCCCTGGGCCGCGGCCGCCGCCTGGGCCGCGTGCCGCAGGCCGGGGCCCGCGGCCGCCCAGTCGCCCGGTGTGCCGACGACGACCACGGGGCGGGGCGCGGCCGGGCGGTCCAGACCGGCGCGGACGACGCCGGCGTGCAGGGCCTCGGCGATCCGGTCGGCGAGCGCCGCCCGGTCCAGGCCGGCGCGCAGCGCCACGAGCACCGGGACCCGGCTCTCCACGGGGCGCACGCCGAGCAGCACCGGCACCCCGGGAGCGGCGAGTTCCTCGCGCAGGGCCTGGGCGAGCAGCGCCCAGCTGCCGGGGGAGGGCAGGCCGGCGGGCAGCCGCATCACCACCGGGAGGACCGGGTCCGTACCGGGGCGGAAGCCCAGCAGGCGGGCCTGCGCGGGCGCCTCGGCCGCGGTGATCCGGCCCTCCGCCAGATCGGCGAGGAAGTCGCCGCGGCCCCGGGCGGCGAGCACCTCCTCCTGGCGGGACTGGAGCATGACGACGGCGAGCAGGTCGGCGGCGCGCTCGGCGGCGATGCGGTGCACCGGCGCCAGCGGGGTGTTGACGGGCAGCAGGACGAGCCGGGCCCGGACCGCGTCGGGGCCGTGGCCGCCGCCGGGGACGTCGATGCGTGCGCCGGTGTCGCGCAGCCCCTCCCAGGCCAGCAGCGGATCGGCGTCCGCCGGGCCGTCTTCCCCTTCCGGCCCGTCCGGCCCGGCCGCGTACAGCGGGCTGCCGTCGGGGGCCTCCAGGCAGAGCGGGTTGCCGGTGAAGCCGGCCAGCAGCCGCAGCACCTCCGGGGCGCCGCCACCGCGCAGCAGCACGTCGGTGCAGCGCCGCAGGACCTCGTCGGCGCGCCGCAGCATCGCGTAGTGGCTGTTGACGATCTCGGTGTGGATCGCCTCGGTGACCGTGACGTAGGCGACCTCGCGGTGCAGCTGGATCAGCGGCAGCCCGCAGTCCCGGGCGGCCTCGACCAGGGCGGTGGGCAGCGAGGCGAAGCGGGAGCCCAGCTCCACGACGAGCGCGGCGATCTCGCGGTCCGCGAGCTTGCGGATGAAGGCGCGCTGCTCGGAGGGCCGGGCGCCCAGCCCCAGGCCGGTGGTCAGCAGCAGCTCGCCGCCCTTGAGCAGCGAGGCGATGTGCGGGACCTCGCCCGCGTGCACCCAGCGCACCGCACGGTCCAGCCGGTCGCTGCCGGCCAGTACCTCCGGCAGGCCGCGGCGCAGCGCGGGCAGTTCCAGCGCCCTGCGCACCGTGATCTCGGTCTCCATTTTCGCTTCCGGCCCCATGGCCAGGAACGGTACCCGCAGTCCGCATTCCGGAGCGGGGTGGTCCGGTGTCACGGGGGTGTGTGCCCGAACGGCGAAGGGTGCCGCCCGGAAACCGGACGGCACCCGAGAGCCCCAGGAGTCCTAGCCCCCGTAGGCACCGCTGGCCGTCAGCCGCAGCGCGGTGTCGATCAGCGGGACGTGGCTGAACGCCTGCGGAAAGTTGCCGACCTGCCGCTGGGCCTTGGGGTCCCACTCCTCGGCCAGCAGGCCCAGGTCGTTGCGGAGCGAGAGCAGCTTCTCGAAGAGCTTGCGGGCCTCGTCCACCCGGCCGATCATCGCCAGGTCGTCGGCGAGCCAGAACGAGCACGCCAGGAAGGCCCCTTCCTCGCCCTCCAGGCCGTCCACCCCGAGGTCGTCGGCGCCGGACGTCGGGTAGCGCAGCACGAACCCGTCCTCGGTGGACAGCTCCCGCTGGATCGCCTCGATGGTGCCGATGACGCGCTTGTCGTCCGGCGGCAGGAAGCCCATCTGCGGGATCAGCAGCAGCGAGGCGTCCAGCTCCTGCGAGCCGTAGGACTGGGTGAAGGTGTTGCGCTCCTTGTCGTAGCCCTTCTCGCAGACGTCCCGGTGGATGGTCTCGCGCAGGTCGCGCCAGCGCTCCAGCGGACCGTCGACGTCCCCGGCCTCGATCAGCTTGACCGTGCGGTCGACCGCGACCCAGGTCATGACCTTGGAGTGCACGAAGTGCCGGCGCGGACCGCGGACCTCCCAGATGCCCTCGTCCGGCTCGTCCCAGTGCTTCTCCACCCACTGGATCAGCTTGAGCTGGAGCAGCGAGGCGTAGTCGTTGCGGGCCAGGCCCGTCATGTGCGCGAGGTGCAGCGCCTCGGTGACCTCGCCGTAGACATCGAGCTGGAGCTGCCCCGCGGCGCCGTTGCCGACCCGTACCGGACGGGAATTCTCATACCCCGGGAGCCAGTTGAGCTCGTTCTCGCCCAACTCCCGCTCACCGGCGATGCCGTACATGATCTGGAGGTTCTCCGGGTCGCCGGCCACCGCCCGCAGCAGCCACTCCCGCCAGGCCCGGGCCTCCTCGCGGTAGCCGGTGCGCAGCAGCGAGGACAGCGTGATCGCCGCGTCCCGCAGCCAGGTGAAGCGGTAGTCCCAGTTGCGCACCCCGCCCAGGCACTCCGGCAGCGAGGTCGTCGGCGCCGCCACGATCCCGCCGGTCGGCGCGTACGTCAGCGCCTTCAGCGTGATCAGCGACCGCACCACCGCGTCGCGGTAGGGGCCGTGGTACGTGCAGTGCTCGACCCACTCGCGCCAGAACTCCTCGGTGGCCTCCAGCGACCCCTCCGGGTCGGCCACGGCCGGCGGCCGCTTGTGGGAGGGCTCCCAGCTGATCGTGAACGCGATCCGCTCACCCGGCGAGACCGTGAAGTCGGAGTAGGTGGTGAGGTCCTTGCCGTAGGTCTCCGCCGCGGTGTCCAGCCACACCGAGTCGGGGCCCGCGACCGCCACCGTACGGTCGTCGATCTTGTGCACCCACGGCACGACCCAGCCGTAGGAGAAGCGCATCCGCAGCTCGGAGCGCATCGGCACGCGGCCGCTGACCCCCTCCACGATGCGGATCAGCTGCGGCGCCCCGTCACGCGGCGGCATGAAGTCGATCACCCGGACCGTGCCGCGCGGGGTGTCCCACTCCGATTCCAGCACCAGCGAATCGCCGCGGTAGCGCCGGCGGTCGGCCGGCACCGGGCGGCCCTGGGACCCGTTGGCCGGCCCCATCCGCCAGAAACCGTGCTCCTCGGTACCCAGCAGCCCGGCGAAGACCGCCGGCGAGTCGAAACGGGGCAGGCACAGCCAGTCCACCGTGCCGTCCCGGCACACTAGAGCGGCGGTTTGCATATCGCCGATAAGTGCGTAGTCCTCGATGCGCCCGGCCACGTGCGTCTCCCGTCGAACTGGAGTCACGCCCCCCATGGGACGTTGTGATTGTCCGTCCTGCCCATGAAACGTCGCCGAGCAGCGGGACCGGAAATCGGGCTGGGGGCACTCCCCGGCAACTGCCGGGGGGACCCCCACCCAGCGGTAGCTGGAGGAGGGTGGTGCCTTCCCGGACGGCTCAGGGTGGTGCCTTCCCGGACGGCTCGTCGCGAGTGTCCGAGCAGGATACGACGCACGTGGGTTCTCCGCGCGACCCTCGCGAGGACGAACATGGTCCGAACGGGTGGCCTCCGTCACGTGACACCGGCACGGGTGCCGCCGCCGCACGGATTCCGCTTCCGGCCGGGCGCGACCACCCCAGGTCGCTGATAGCCTGGTATCCCGTGGACCGGTGGGCCGCCCAGAGACGTCACGGCAGTGGTGAAGGCACCCCCGAGCCGCAGCGAGGCACCCCTGAAACCCCAGGCCGGCGCCGCTTCGCACCTCTCCACCTCGCGACCACGGGAGCCCCCTCTTGGCCATGCCGCCCAAATCCACGACGACCAAGCACCTCTTCGTCACCGGGGGCGTCGCCTCCTCTCTCGGCAAGGGCCTCACCGCCTCCAGCCTGGGAGCGCTCCTCAAGGCGCGCGGCCTGCGGGTCACGATGCAGAAGCTCGACCCGTACCTCAACGTCGACCCGGGAACGATGAACCCGTTCCAGCACGGTGAGGTCTTCGTCACCAACGACGGCGCCGAGACCGACCTGGACATCGGCCACTACGAGCGGTTCCTCGACGTCGACCTCGACGGCTCCGCGAACGTCACCACCGGCCAGGTCTACAACACCGTGATCGCCAAGGAGCGGCGCGGCGAGTACCTCGGTGACACCGTGCAGGTCATCCCGCACATCACCAACGAGATCAAGCACCGCATCCGGCGGATGGCGACCGAGGACGTCGACGTCGTCATCACCGAGGTCGGCGGCACCGTCGGCGACATCGAGTCGCTGCCGTTCCTGGAGACCGTCCGCCAGGTCCGCCACGAGGTCGGCCGGGACAACGTCTTCGTCGTGCACATCTCGCTGCTCCCCTACATCGGCCCGTCCGGTGAGCTGAAGACCAAGCCGACCCAGCACTCGGTCGCGGCGCTGCGCAACATCGGCATCCAGCCCGACGCGATCGTGCTGCGCGCCGACCGCGAGGTCCCCACCGCCATCAAGCGCAAGATCTCCCTGATGTGCGACGTCGACGAGGCCGCGGTCGTGGCCGCGATCGACGCCCCGTCGATCTACGACATCCCCAAGGTCCTGCACACCGAGGGCCTGGACGCCTATGTCGTGCGCAAGCTGGACCTGCCGTTCCGCGACGTGAACTGGACCCAGTGGGAGGACCTGCTGGACCGCGTCCACAACCCCGACCACGAGGTTCGGGTCGCGCTGGTCGGCAAGTACATCGACCTGCCGGACGCCTACCTCTCGGTCACCGAGGCGCTGCGGGCCGGCGGCTTCGCGAACAAGACCCGGGTGAAGCTGAAGTGGGTCACCTCCGACGACTGCAAGACCCCGGCCGGCGCCGCCGAGCAGCTCGCGGACTGCGACGCGGTCTGCATCCCCGGCGGCTTCGGCGACCGCGGCGTGGACGGCAAGGTCGGCGCGATCACCTACGCCCGGGAGAACAAGCTCCCGCTGCTCGGCCTGTGCCTGGGCCTGCAGTGCGTGGTCATCGAGGCGGCCCGCAACCTCGCCGGCATCGCGGGCGCGAACTCCACCGAGTTCGACCCGGCCGCGGCCGACCCGGTCATCTCCACGATGGCCGAGCAGATGGACATCGTCGCAGGTGAGGGCGATATGGGCGGCACGATGCGACTGGGCATGTACCCGGCCAAGCTCGCCGAGGGCTCGATCGTCCGCGAGGTCTACGACGACCAGCCCTACGTCGAGGAGCGCCACCGCCACCGCTACGAGGTCAACAACGCCTACCGCGGCGAGCTGGAGAAGAAGGCCGGGCTGCTGTTCTCCGGCACCTCTCCGGACAACAAGCTCGTGGAGTACGTCGAGTACCCGCGCGAGGTGCACCCCTACCTCGTCGCCACCCAGGCGCACCCCGAGCTGCGCTCCCGTCCGACCCGCCCGCACCCGCTCTTCGCCGGACTGGTGAAGGCCGCGGTCGCGCGCAAGACGGGCGCCGCGAAGTAGCCGCACCGCGACGGATACGGTTGCCGGGGTACGGCCTCGTTCTTCGAGGCCGTACCCCGGTTTTCTGCGCTGTAGAGGCACATACAGGAGGACGCGCCATGGCGATCAAGGACACCCCCGAGGAGTGGACGGTCACCGCGACCACGACGCCGTTCACCGGGAACAAGACCAGCGTCCGCACCGACCACGTCGTCATGCCCGACGGCTCCAGCGTCTCGCGGGACTACCAGGTCCACCCCGGCTCGGTGGCCGTCGTCGCGCTCGACGGCGAGGGCCGGGTGCTGGTGCTGCGCCAGTACCGCCACCCCGTGCGCCAGAAGCTGTGGGAGATCCCCGCCGGACTGCTCGACATCCCCGGCGAGAACCCGCTGCACGCCGCGCAGCGCGAGCTGTACGAGGAGGCGCACGTCAGCGCCGAGGACTGGCGGGTGCTGACCGACGTCTACACCACGCCCGGCGGCTGCGACGAGGCCGTACGGATCTTCCTCGCCCGCGGGCTGTCCGAGGCCGAGGGGGAGCGCTTCGAGGTCTCCGAGGAGGAGGCCGACATGGAGCTGGCGCGGGTCCCGCTGGCGGAGCTGGTGCGCGGCGCGCTCGCCGGTGAACTCCACAACAACTGCCTCGTCGTGGGCGTGCTGGCGCTCACCGCGGCCCAGGGCGGCGCCGGCCTGGACGCGCTGCGCCCCGCCGACGCGCCGTGGCCGGCCCGCCCCTTCGAGGCCTGAGCCGCCGGGCCGGCACCGCGCACCGCGGGCCCGTCGGATGATCCGCCGATCCGATCGGGTGACGTAACCGCCCCGCTCCGCACCGGACGTGACGCGCCGTGAACTACCCTCGGCAGCGTGCCGTCCGCGCCCCAGCGGCGGACTCGTACGCGCAGGTGGACGGGAGCGTGACCGGTGACGGACCAGGCGGTGGGCGGGGGACCCCTCCTGCCGGAGACGGGGGAGGCGCCGGCCGCGCCGGCACCCGGCAATCGCGCCCCCGGAGCCCGCCCGGAGGGCGCCGCCGCCCGCCCCGCGCCCTCCACCGGGGCCCTCGCCCCGCACTTCGCCGGGCGCCGCCGCGAACTCAAGGAGCTGCACGCCGACATCGCCCGGGCCGGCCTGGACACCCTCTCCGGCCGCAAGGGCACCCGCAGCCGGGTCCTGCTGATCGCCGGCCGCCCCGGCTCCGGGCGGACGGCCCTGGCCGAGCAGCTGCTGCGCGAGCGGGCCGGCGACCACCCCGACGGGGTGCTGCGGGCCATGCTCACCGGGCCGGGCGGCGAGCCGGCCGACACCGCCCGCACCGCCCGCGAGCTGCTGGCCGCCCTCGGCGCCGAGGCCCCGCCGGGCGCCGCCGAGGACGAGCTGACCGCACAGCTGCGCGAGGCGCTCGCCGCTCGCCGCGCCCTGCTCTTCCTGGACGACGCCCCCGGCGCCGAACAGGTCGAACCGCTGCTCCCGGACGCCCCTGACTGCCTGGTCGTGGTGGTCTCCCAGGGTCCGCTGACCGGCATTCCGGACGTCCGGCCGTGTGCCCTGGGCGGCCTGGACAGCGCGGCCGGCGTCGAGATCCTCAGCCGGTACGCCGGGCCGACCCGGATCACCGTCGACCCCCGGACCGCCGACAGCGTCGTGGAGGAGTGCGGCGGCCAGCCCGCCGCCCTGGTGCTGGCCGGTGCCTGGCTCGCCGCCCGCCCGATGTCCTCGGTCGCCGACCTGCTCCGGGCGCTGCACGACATCGACCTGCCCGACGACCTGCCCACCGGCGTCCGCCCGCTGTGCCGCGCCTTCCGGCTCGCCCACGACGCGCTGCCGCCGCCCGCCGCCCGGATACTGCGGCTGCTCACCCTGGCGCCGGGCGGCCTGGTGGACGCCCATATCGCCTCCGCCCTGGCCGGCTGCTCGGTGGCCGCGGCCGCCACGACCCTGGACGACTTCGCCACGCTCGGCCTGCTGCGCCCGCTCGCCGCACCGCAGGACGGGGACGGCGACGCCGCCGGCATCCGTACGCCCGACGCGGCCACCCACCCCCCGTACCGCCTGCCCGGCTGCCTCGATCCGCTGGTGCGGGCGCTGCTGCCGGAGTACGAGCGCCCGGCGGAGGTCCAGCTGGCCCGCGCCCGGATGCTGGAGCGGACCGTCCGGCTGCTGCAGTCCTGCCGCGCCATGGGGGAGCCGGCCGACTCGCCCGCCCGGCAGAAGGTCGCCGGCCTGCCGCGCTCGCTGCGCTTCGCCTCGCGGGCGGCGGCCGCGCACTGGCTGCACAGCCGCCGCGGCGCGCTGCTCGACGCCGCCGCGATGGCCGTCGCGGACGGCGAACTCGACACTCTGGACCGGCGGTTGATGGCCGCGCTGACCCGCACGCTGCTCGCGCACCGCGGCCCCGAGGCCGCCGCGCCCGACCTCTACGCGCTGCACGGGCTGGTCCTGCGGGTCGCCGAACGGCGCGGGCTGGCCCGGGAGCGGGCCGCCGCGCTGCTCAACCTCGCCGACCTGGACGGCCGGGCGGGCCGTACCGCACAGGCCCTGACCCGCTACCGGCAGGCGCTGGAGGCGGCCCGTTCGGTGCCGGACCCGGTGGCCACCGGCCGCGCGCTGGAGTCCCTGGGCTGCACGTACACCGAGCTGGGCGACTGGCAGCGGGCCGCCGACTGGTACGGCCGGGCGCTGGAGCTGCGGCTGGCCCGCGGCGAGGGGGCCGACGCGGCCCGGCTGTACGGCCGGATCGGCGGCGCGCACTCCTGCGCGGGCCGCTGGGACGAGGCGCTCACGTCCTGGCGGGCGGCCGCCCGGACCTTCCGCCGGCTCGGCGAGGTGTCCGGCCAGGCGCGGGCCACCGGGGAGATGGCCCGGGTGCGGGAGTACGCGGGACGGCCCGAGGAGGCGCTGCGGACCTGCCTGGAGGCCCTCGATCTCGCCCGCAAAGCGGACGACGGACGACTGGAGGCGGCACTGCAGCTGCGGATCGCGGACACCCTCGACCGGCTCGGCGACCCCGCCGCGGCACGGCTGCACCGCTCCGTCGGAGAACGACTCCTCGAAGATTACCCCGAGTGACCTACGAAATCGGTAGTGCTACTCCGAAAGATTATTGCTTTGCAAGGCTAGACAAGATGGGCTCCTTCAATAGACTGGCTTGGCCGCGTACGGCGCGGTCAGTTCCGTCATGCAGCGCATGAGGGGATAATTCCTCCTGCACCCTCTCTTTCAAGGACCGTGATCGACGTGAAGGTCGGCATCCCCCGCGAGGTCAAGAACAACGAGTTCCGCGTGGCCATCACGCCCGCCGGAGTCCACGAACTCGTCCGCCACGGCCACCAGGTCTTCATCGAGAAGGACGCCGGTCTCGGGTCGTCCATCACGAACGAGGAGTACGTCGCCGCCGGCGCCGGCATCCTCGACACCGCCGATGAGGTCTGGGGCACCGCCGACCTGCTGCTGAAGGTCAAGGAGCCGATCGCGGAGGAGTACCACCGCCTCCGCAAGGACCAGACGCTCTTCACCTACCTGCACCTGGCCGCGTCCCGCGAGTGCACCGACGCGCTGCTGGAGTCCGGCACCACCGCCATCGCCTACGAGACCGTCGAGACCGCCGGCCGCCAGCTGCCGCTGCTGGCCCCGATGTCCGAGGTCGCGGGCCGGATCGCCCCGCAGGTCGGCGCCTACCACCTGATGCGTCAGGCCGGCGGCCGCGGCGTGCTGCCCGGCGGCGTCCCCGGTGTCGCCGCGGGCAAGGCCGTCATCATCGGCGGTGGCGTCTCCGGCTGGAACGCGCTGCAGATCGCCGTGGGCCTCGGCTTCCACGTCACCCTGCTCGACAAGGACATCAACAAGCTCCGCGAGGCCGACAAGATCTTCGGCACCAAGGTGCAGACGATCGTCTCCAACGCCTACGAGCTGGAGAAGGCCGTCGTCGAGGCCGACCTCGTCGTCGGTGCCGTGCTGATCCCCGGCGCCAAGGCCCCCAAGCTGGTCACCAACGAGCTCGTCGCCAAGATGAAGCCCGGAAGTGTTCTTGTCGACATCGCGATCGACCAGGGCGGCTGCTTCGAGGACTCGCGTCCCACCACGCACGCCGAGCCGACCTTCGAGGTCCACAACTCGGTCTTCTACTGCGTCGCCAACATGCCCGGCGCGGTGCCGAACACCTCCACCCACGCCCTGACCAACGCCACGCTGCCCTACATCGTGGAGCTGGCGAACCGCGGCTGGGTCGAGGCGCTGCGCCGTGACCCGGCGCTGGCCAAGGGCCTGAACACGCACGACGGCAAGGTCGTCTACGGCCCGGTCGCCGAGGCGCACGAGCTGGAGCACATCGAGCTGCGCACCCTCCTCGGCTGACGCGTCAACGACACGCGTCAACGCGGCACATCCGGCCGGGTCCTGGTCACAGGGCCCGGCCGGTCGCATGTCCGAGCAGCGGAATCATGTGTTCCGGAACGCCCGCTCTCAACTCGCCGCGAACGTAACCCTTTAACCGATTCGCGCACCCCCAAAACATCGGTGCGATACCGCCTGCGCCCTTGACATCGGGGGGTCCGGTTACCGACACATCGTGCCGGGTCCGGTGGATTGTGTTGCTGCGGACGCCCGACACGCCATAGAGTCGCCAACCGTCGGCATGGTGCCACGCTGACCTATCGATAAAGTTTCCTGGTTACATCCAAGGAGGTAAGACGACTTGTGAATGAGTCGACATTTTCTCCCGGAGGTGGTCAACCAGGAGTGGTTGCACGGGGCCAGGGTCCCTCGGGGCGCGAGGCTGTCGGCTCCGTCGCGGTCCACACCTCCGCAGCCCATCAGAGCATTTCCACGACAGCCCACCAGAGCATGGACGGCCATCACGTGAACGCCATGGCCGGCGACCGGGGCAGTGGAGAACCCGCCCGTCTCGCCGACTACGACGACCTGCCCCAGGGGCACTTCTACGATCCGGACGCGGAGTACGAGCCGGACCCCGAATACGCCGCGACGCTCGCGCCGGACGCCGCGCGACAGCGCCGCGAACGCGTCGGCCCGACCGGACGCCCGCTCCCCTACTTCCCCATCCCCGGACCGCTGTCGGACCACGGCCCGGCCAAAATCATCGCGATGTGCAACCAGAAGGGCGGGGTCGGCAAGACCACCTCGACCATCAACCTGGGTGCCGCGCTGGCCGAATACGGCCGCCGGGTGCTGCTCGTCGACTTCGACCCGCAGGGTGCCCTGTCGGTCGGGCTCGGTGTCAACCCGATGGAGCTCGACCTGACGGTCTACAACCTGCTCATGGAGCGGGGGATGTCGGCCGACGAGGTGCTCCTGAAGACCGCGGTCCCCAACATGGACCTGCTGCCCAGCAACATCGACCTGTCCGCGGCAGAGGTGCAGTTGGTCAGCGAGGTCGCGCGCGAGTCGACCCTCCAGCGCGCGCTGAAGCCGCTGCTGGCCGACTACGACTACATCGTCATCGACTGCCAGCCCTCCCTCGGCCTGCTCACGGTGAACGCCCTGACGGCGGCTCACAAGGTCATCGTGCCGCTGGAGTGCGAGTTCTTCGCGCTGCGTGGTGTCGCGCTGCTCACCGAGACGATCGAGAAGGTGCAGGAGCGGCTCAACCCCGAGCTGGAGCTGGACGGCATCCTGGCGACGATGTACGACTCCCGCACCGTCCACAGCCGCGAGGTCCTGGCGCGCGTCGTCGAGGCCTTCGACGACCACGTCTACCACACCGTCATCGGCCGTACGGTCCGCTTCCCGGAGACCACCGTCGCGGGCGAGCCGATCACCACCTACGCCTCCAACTCCGTCGGGGCCGCCGCCTATCGCCAGCTCGCCAGGGAGGTGCTCGCCCGGTGTCACGCCGAGTGAGTCTTCCGGGAGCCGACGAACTGTTCCGTACCACCGGGGGAGTGGGGCTGCAGCCCTCCACCCCCCGCCGGCCGGTGAACGGCTCGGCGGCGCCCGGCGAGGCGCCCCGCGTGCCCGCACCGGCCGGCGAACCCGATCCGGCGGCGGACGCGCCGGAGACGGCCACCGCGGTCGGCCCGCGGCGGCCCGGCACCGGCGCGGACACCCCCGCGGCCACGGCCGGTGACGGCGGACCGGCCACCCCGCCGCGGGTGCCCGCCGTCGGCGCCCCGGCCGAGCACGGCGGCCGCGAGACGGATGGCGACACCGCCAAGAACCACCGGGGCCAGGCCGGGCAGGCCGGCACCGACGCGGCCGCGGCCGCCCAGCAGGCCGGCGGCCAGGGCCGCCGGCGCGGTGGCCGTGGCGCCAACCGCCGCCCCAGCGGCCGGGAACGGCACGACGAGAAGATCACCGTCTATGTCTCCGCCGAGGAGCTCATGGACCTCGAACACGCCCGGCTGGTGCTGCGCGGCGAGCACGGCCTCGCCGTCGACCGCGGCCGGATCGTCCGCGAGGCGGTCGCCGTCGTCCTCGCCGACCTCGAATCGCGCGGCGACGCCAGCATCCTCGTACGGCGGCTGCGCGGCCGTTAGCGGGTGCACGGGATAACCTGCCCACCCGGCGGGTGTCCCGCCCCTGACCAGCCCGCCGCCCCCGGCGCGGGACCTCCGCAGCATGGACCGCGATGCCGACGACCCACGACGACGCCACCCGGCCCCGCGCCCGCAGATCACTCGGGCCCGGGCCGGCCGAGGCAGCGGTGGAGCCGGAGGCGCCCGGGACCCCGGCGCCGCCCACGGCCGCCGCTCCCGTTCCGTCTCCGGCGGCCGCGGTGGACGAGGAGAGCCCGCAGGACGGTTCCGCCGCGGACGCGCCGGAGGACGGTGGCAGTGCCGGCGAGGGGACCTTCACCCTCCGGCTGGACAACTTCGAGGGCCCCTTCGACCTCCTCCTGCAGCTGATCTCCAAGCACAAGCTGGACGTCACCGAGGTCGCCCTGTCGAAGGTCACCGACGACTTCATGGCGCACATCCGCGCCATGGGGCCGGACTGGGACCTGGACCAGACCACCGAGTTCCTGGTCGTCGCGGCGACCCTGCTGGACCTCAAGGCGGCCCGGCTGCTGCCCGTGGCCGAGGTGGAGGACGAGGCGGACCTCGCGCTGCTGGAGGCCCGCGACCTGCTCTTCGCCCGGCTCCTCCAGTACCGCGCCTACAAGCGCATCGCGGACATCTTCAGCGGCCGGCTGGCGGACGAGGGCCGGCGCCACCCCCGTACCGTCGGGCTGGAGCCGCACCTCGCCGAGCTGCTGCCCGAGGTCGTCATCAGCATCGGCGCGGAGGGCTTCGCCCGGCTCGCGGTGAAGGCGATGCAGCCCCGGGCCAGGCCGCAGGTCTATGTCGACCACATCCACGCGCCGCTGGTGAGCGTGCGCGAGCAGGCCGAGGTGGTGATGGCGCGGCTGCGCGAGGCGGGCGAGGCCGGCTTCGGCAAGCTGATCGCCGACGCACCGGACACCCTCACCGTCGTGGCCCGCTTCCTGGCCCTGCTGGAGCTCTACCGGGAGCGGGTGGTGGCCCTGGAGCAGGAGGAGGCCCTGGGCGAGCTGACGGTGCGCTGGACGGGCGCCGAGGGGGCCGCGCCGCGGGTCACCGACGAGTTCGACCGGGAGCCGGGGCGGCCGACCGACGCGGCGGAGCCCGCGGAGCAGGAGGAGGAGCAGGCATGAGCGGTGCGGCCGGTGGTGAGGCGTACGACGTCACGGAGGCGGGCGCGCGGCCGCGGGGCGGGGCGGACGGCGACCCGGGGGCGCCGGCCGGGGCGCCGGCCGTCGACGGGCTGGAGCTGAAGCCCGCGCTGGAGGCCGTCCTCATGGTCGTCGACGAGCCGGCGACCGAGGAGCACCTGGCCAGGGTGCTCCAGCGGCCCCGCCGGGCGGTGGCGCTGGCGCTGCGCGAGCTGGCCGACGACTACACCCGCCAGGGGCGCGGATTCGACCTCCGGCTGGTCGCCGGCGGCTGGCGCTTCTACTCCCGCGCCGCCTACGCGGACGCCGTGGAGAGCTTCGTCCTGGACGGCCAGCAGGCCCGGCTCACCCAGGCCGCATTGGAGACTCTGGCCGTGGTCGCGTACCGTCAGCCGGTCAGCCGTTCCCGAGTCTCGGCCGTACGCGGCGTGAACTGTGACGGTGTGATGCGCACGCTCCTCCAGCGCGGCCTGGTGGAGGAGGCGGGGACGGAACCTGAAACAGGTGCGATCCTGTACAGGACGACGAATTACTTTCTGGAGCGGATGGGCCTGCGCGGCCTGGACGAGCTCCCTGAGCTCGCACCCTTCCTCCCGGAGGCGGAAGCGGTCGAGGGCGACTCCCCGGAAGGTATCCCGTCGTTCGACGTAGACGACAGCGGCGACTCTCAGACGGATCATTGATGCGAAGCAGCGGCAGGAACAACAGGGACAGCGGTCGGAGCGATCACCGCGGAGCCGAGGGGGGCTCCGCCCGGCCGAAGGCCGGCGGCAAGCGGGACGACAAGCAGCAGCGCGCGGGCCGCCCCCGTCCCGAGGAGCGCCGCTACGACGTGGGCGGCTCCGGCGGCTCCGGTGGTTCGGGCGGCTCCTCGGGCCGCAAGGACGAGCGCACCGGCGGCGCCAAGAGCGGCGGTCCCAAGAGCGGGGGCCCCAATGCCGGTGGCGCCAAGAGCAGCGGCAGCCGGGGCGCGGCGGCCCGTGGCGGCGCCAAGGGCGGCCCCCGTACCGGCGCGGCGTCCAAGGGCGCCCGCCCGGGCGCCAAGGGCGGCGCCCCGCGCGGCCGGGGCCAGGCACCCGCGCGTCCCCGTGAGTACGACGCCCAGGTGGAGGAGCGCAACCGCGCCCGCCACAGCAAGCCGCAGGTCAAGACCCCCAAGACCTTTGGCGAGCAGGAGGGCGAGCGGCTCCAGAAGGTCCTGGCCAGGGCCGGTATGGGCTCCCGCCGGGCCTGTGAGGAGCTGATCGACCAGGCGCGGGTCGAGGTCAACGGCCAGATCGTCATGGAGCAGGGTGTCCGGGTCGACCCGGAGAAGGACGAGATCAAGGTCGACGGCCTGACCGTCGCCACCCAGTCCTACCTCTTCTTCGCGCTGAACAAGCCGGCCGGTGTCGTCTCCACGATGGAGGACCCCGACGGCCGCCAGTGCCTGGGCGACTACGTCACCAACCGCGAGACGCGGCTGTTCCACGTCGGCCGGCTGGACACCGAGACCGAGGGCATCATCCTGCTCACCAACCACGGCGAGCTGGCCCACCGTCTGACCCACCCGCGCTACGGCGTCAAGAAGACCTACCTGGCCGCGATCCAGGGCCCGCTGCCGCGCGACCTGGGCAAGCAGCTCAAGGACGGCATCCAGCTGGAGGACGGCTACGCCCGCGCCGACCACTTCCGGGTCGTGGAGAACACCGGCAAGAACTACCTCGTCGAGGTGAGCCTCCACGAGGGCCGCAAGCACATCGTGCGCCGGATGCTGGCCGAGGCCGGCTTCCCGGTCGACAAGCTGGTGCGGACCGCCTTCGGCCCGATCGCCCTGGGCGACCAGAAGTCGGGCTGGCTGCGCCGGATGACCAACACCGAGGTCGGCATGCTGATGCGCGAGGTGGAGCTCTAGGCTCCGGGGCCCGCCGCCGGGGCCGCGCACCCGCGCCGAATTCCCTTGCGGCACGCCCCCACCACCCCTTAATGTCACTGTGACGTTAAGGGGTGGTGCTGTTCAGGGTGCCCACGGGGGCTCCCGCTACCGGCTCGCTGATAGGCCTGGCGCCGGGCGACGCGCTCGGGTGTCCCACCGAGTTCGACGACGTGCCGTCGATCCTGGCCGGGTGCGGCCCGTGGCGGCGGACGGCAGGCCGAACACGGCCCGGCGGGCGAGGTGGTGGCGGCGGCGCGGCTGCGCGCGGACGTCGAGGCGCTGCACGCCCGGCTGGACGCCACCCAGGCCGTCACGGCCCTCCTGGACGCCCCCGCGGGCCGCGACGCGCTGCACGACCTGATCGCGCGGGCCCGCCTCAGCCCTGTGCGGACGCCTTCCGGGCCCGGAAGAGGAAGTCCGCCACCCGGCCCACGTCCGGCTCGGCCGGCAGCGGCGAGCCGGACACCGCCGCCTCCGCCTCCTCGGACAGCCGCGCCATCCGCCGCTCCACCGTGGACCAGGCCACCTCACCGCGCCGGACCGCCAGCAGCGCCTCCCGCTCCTCGCCGACGTCCAGGGTGAGCCGGCCCGTGCGGAGCAGATCGCGCGAGGCGGCCAGCAGCCGCAGCAGATGCATGGCGTGCTTCCAGCGGGGCGCGCCGTGCTGCCGGACATCGGCCCGCAGCTGCTTGAGCTGGCCGGTGGCGTACCCCGCGAAGGTGCGGTGGGCCTGCCGCGACAGGAACGCCCCGCGCAGCGCGAGCAGCTCGCGCCCGACGGCGTCGACGCGCTCCACCAAGGGGGAGTGCAGGCACTCCAGGGCGGTCGGGTTCGCGCGCAGCCCCAACTGGCAGAAGCGCTCCAGCTCCCAGGAGAACTCCTCCTCGCGCGGCCCCTCCACATGGGTGGGCGGCTTCTCGAAGCCCCAGAACAGCGGGGTGGGTGCGAGATAGACCCCGCGGCGGTCGGTGTCACTGCTCTCCGTGGCCAGCCCGAAGGCCCGCGAGCCCATCACGCACGCGTAGACGGTGTGCTCGGCGACCAGCGAATGCCCTGCGGCGGCTTCCGACATGGCGGAGATTGTCGCTGGTGGGAGGTCGAATGTCACCCGTTTGGCCGACCCTCGCCGACGCCCCGTCCTGCGCTCACGGTCGGTGCCCGGAAGATCGCCGGACGTGCGGACGCGGGCCCGCCCGTTCCGCCGCCCGGCCGCCGGGCACGGAATGTCGGTGCGGCTGGTTACGCTGATCGGGACGCGCACGGGTGCGTGCGGCGGCACAGGACGCAGGGGAGCAGTGACGTGGCGGTACGAGCGGTCCGCGGGGCCGTCCAGCTGGAGCGGGACGACGCGCAGCACATGCAGGAGCAGGTCGGCGAGCTGCTCACCGCCGTCCTGGAGCGCAACGGCCTGCTGCCGGACGACCTCATCAGCGTGTGGTTCACCGCCACCCCCGATCTGCACAGCGACTTCCCGGCCGCCGCGGCCCGCGCCCTGGGCATCACGGACGTCCCGCTGATCTGCGCCCAGGAACTGGACATCAACGGCGCCATGGAGCGCGTGGTGCGGGTGCTCGCCCATGTCGAGACCGACCTGTCCAAGGCCGGGATCGCCCATGTCTACCTCGGCGCGGCCGGGGCGTTGCGGAAGGACATCGCGCAGTGAGGACCGCCCTCGTCATCGGCACGGGCCTGATCGGCACCTCGGCCGCGCTCGCGCTGCACGCCCGGGGCGTGCAGGTCTTCCTGGAGGACCACGACCCGGCCCAGGCCCGCACCGCCGCCGCGCTCGGCGCCGGCACCACCGAGACCCCGGGGGCGCCGGTCGATCTGGCGATCGTGGCGGTCCCGCCGGCCCATGTCGCCTCGGCCCTGGCGGACGCGATGGGCCGCGGCGTGGCCCGTGCGTACATCGACGTCGCCAGCGTCAAGGGCGGCCCGCGCCGCGAGCTGGAGGCCTCGGGCCGCGAGCTGTCCGGCTACCTCGGCACCCACCCGATGGCCGGCAAGGAGCGCTCCGGCCCGCTGGCCGCCACCGCCGACCTCTTCGAGGGCCGCCCCTGGGTGCTCACCCCCACCCGCGACGGCGACACCGAGGTGCTCAATCTCGCACTGGAGCTGGTCGCCCTGTGCCGGGCCGTCCCGGTCGTGATGGACGCGGACGCGCACGACCGCGCCGTCGCCCTGGTCTCGCACACCCCCCAGCTGCTCTCCAGCCTCGTCGCCGCCCGCCTCAAGGGCGCCGACGAGACCGCCGTGCGCCTGTGCGGCCAGGGCATCCGGGATGTGACGCGGATCGCGGCCTCCGACCCGGCGATGTGGATCGACATCCTGTCCGCCAACCCGGGCCCGGTCGCCGATGTGCTCTCCGAGGTCGCCGCCGATCTCGACGAGACCGTGCGGTCGCTGCGGGCCCTGGAGTCCGCCGACGAGGACAAGCGCGGCGGCGGCGCCCTCGGCATCGAGGACGTGCTCCGCCGCGGCAACGCCGGCCGCGACCGGGTGCCCGGCAAGCACGGCGCCGCCCCGGCCGCCTACGAGATCCTCGCCGTCCACATCGGCGACCAGCCCGGTGAGCTGGCCCGGATCTTCGCCGACGCCGGCCGGGCGGGGGTCAACATCGAGGACGTCCGCATCGAGCACGCCACCGGTCAGCAGGCGGGCTTCATCCAGCTCATGGTCGAGCCGCAGGCCGTGCCGGTGCTGGCCGCGGAGCTGCGGGAGCGGGGCTGGTCCATCCGGCAGTGAGACCGTGGACGGGGCGGTGCGGGTGAGCCAGTAACCTTGTCCGAGGCCCTTGTGGCCCTTGGACCCCCGCCCCGTGTACAAGAAAGGTGTTCGTCACCGTGGAAACCGCCGCTCGGACCGCCCCGGCAGCAGTGATTGTCGCCATCGACGGCCCCGCAGGCACGGGCAAGTCCAGCACGTCCAAGGCCGTCGCCGCCAAGCTCGGCCTCGGCTACCTCGACACCGGCGCCCAGTACCGCGCGATCACCTGGTGGATGCTGAACAACGGCATCGACGTCGACGACGCGATCGCGGTGGCCGACGCCGCCGCCAAGCCCGTGATCGTCTCCGGCACCGACCCGGCCGCCCCGACCATCACGGTCGACGGCCTGGACGCCGCGGGCCCGATCCGCACCCAGGAGGTCACCGCCGCGGTCAGCGCCGTCAGCGCCGTCCCCGAGGTGCGGGCCCTGATCACCGACCTCCAGCGCTCCATCGCCGCCGAGGCGCCCGAGGGCATCGTCGTCGAGGGCCGGGACATCGGCATCACCGTCCTGCCCGACGCCGACCTCAAGATCTTCCTGACCGCCTCCCCCGAGGCCCGGGCGGCCCGCCGCAGCGGTGAGCTCAAGGGCAAGGAGGCCCAGGCCACCGACCTGGCCGCCACCCGCGAGGCGCTGATCAAGCGGGACGCCGCCGACTCCGGCCGGAAGACCTCCCCGCTGGCCAAGGCGGACGACGCGGTCGAGGTGGACACCACCGAGCTGACCCTGGAGCAGGTCATCGAGTGCGTGGTCACCCTCATCGAGGGCGCCGGCGCCGAGAAGGCGGGGCGGGTCGCCCGGTGACCGACAGCGGCAGCGCGCCGAGCGCGGCCGGCGCCGCGGTCGGCCGGCGGATCGGCATCGGCCTGATGTACGGGCTGTGGCGGCCACGGGTGCTGGGCGCCTGGCGGGTGCCCTCGGCCGGCCCGGTGATCCTCGCCGTCAACCACTCGCACGGCATCGACGGCCCGATGCTGATGGGCACCGCGCCGCGGCCGGTGCACTTCCTGATCAAGAAAGAGGCCTTCGCCGGCCCGCTGGACCCGTTCCTGCGGGGCATCGGGCAGGTGAAGGTCGACCGCAGCACCGCCGACCGCAAGGCGATCACCGACGCGCTCGGGGTGCTGGGGAACGGCGGGGTGCTGGGGATCTTCCCGGAAGGCACCCGGGGCGAGGGCGACTTCGCCTCCCTGCGGTCCGGCCTGGCGTACTTCGCGGTGCGCTCCGGCGCCCCGGTGGTGCCGGTGGCGGTGCTCGGCAGCACCGACGGCCGCAGCCGGCTGACCCCGGCCGTCCCGCCGCTGCGCGCCCGTGTCGATGTCGTCTTCGGTGACGCCTTCGCGGCACAGGAAGGCGCCGGTGACGGGCGGCAGGCGGGCACCGGCCGGCGCACCCGCAGGGCGCTCGACGAGGCGACCGTGCGGATCCAGGAGCGGCTGACCGCCCACCTGGACCGGGCCCGGCGCCTGACCGGGCGCTGACACCCACACTTGAGTAGTGGGCCGCGGACGGGCGGCCCACCGACCACGATGATGAACGAGGAACGGACTTCATGAACGACCAGAACCCCACCGGCGACGAGCACGGTGCGCTTGGCGACGCCGAGTACGCGGAGTTCATGGAGCTCGCCGCGGAAGAGGGCTTCGACCTGGAGGAGGTCGGGGGCGACATCGCCGCGGCCGGCCACGGCCCGCTGCCCGTCCTCGCCGTCATCGGCCGCCCCAACGTCGGCAAGTCGACGCTGGTGAACCGCATCATCGGCCGCCGTGAGGCGGTCGTCGAGGACCGGCCGGGCGTCACCCGCGACCGCGTCACCTACGAGGCCGACTGGAACGGCCGCCGCTTCAAGGTCGTCGACACCGGCGGCTGGGAGCAGGACGTCCTCGGCATCGACGCCTCCGTGGCGATGCAGGCCGAGTTCGCCATCGAGGCCGCGGACGCGGTGGTCTTCGTGGTCGACGCCAAGGTCGGCGCGACCGACACCGACGAGGCCGTCGTCAAGCTGCTGCGCCGCGCCGGCAAGCCCGTGGTCCTGGTCGCCAACAAGGTGGACGGTCCCTCGGGCGAGGCCGACGCCGCCATGCTGTGGTCGCTCGGCCTCGGCGAGCCGCACCCGGTCTCCGCCCTCCACGGCCGGGGCACCGGCGACATGCTCGACGCCGCCCTGGACGCCCTGCCCGAGGCGCCCGCGCAGACCTTCGGCGCCGCGCTCGGCGGCCCCCGGCGGATCGCGCTCATCGGCCGCCCGAACGTCGGCAAGTCGTCGCTGCTGAACAAGGTCGCCGGCGAGGAGCGGGTGGTCGTCAACGAGCAGGCCGGCACCACCCGCGACCCGGTCGACGAGATGATCGAACTCGGCGGCAAGACCTGGAAGTTCGTGGACACCGCCGGCATCCGCCGCCGGGTGCACCTCCAGGAAGGCGCCGACTACTACGCCTCGCTGCGCACCGCGGCGGCCGTGGAGAAGGCCGAGGTCGCCGTCGTCCTGATCGACGCGGCCGAGTCCATCAGCGTCCAGGACCAGCGCATCATCACCATGGCCGTCGAGGCCGGCCGCGCCCTGGTGATCGCCTACAACAAGTGGGACACCCTCGACGAGGAGCGCCGCTTCTACCTGGAGCGGGAGATCGAGCGGGACCTCGTGCAGATCCCGTGGGCGATGCGGGTCAACGTCTCCGCGCGCACCGGCCGCCACATGGAGAAGCTGGTCCCGGCGATCGAGACCGCGCTGGCCGGCTGGGAGACCCGGATCCCCACCGGACGGCTCAACGCCTTCCTCGGTGAGATCGTCGCCTCGCACCCGCACCCGATCCGCGGCGGCAAGCAGCCCCGCATCCTGTTCGGCACGCAGGCGGGCACCAAGCCGCCGCGCTTCGTCCTCTTCGCCTCCGGCTTCCTGGAGGCCGGCTACCGCCGCTTCGTCGAGCGCCGGCTGCGGGAGGAGTTCAGCTTCGACGGGACGCCGATCCACATCTCCGTGCGGGTGCGCGAGAAGCGCAGCAAGAAGAAGTAGCGGCACCCCGGCCGCGCGGGCGGCTCAGCGTCCGTGCGGCCGGGTATCCCGCGGGGCCGGCGGCAGCGCCGGCGCGTGGCCCCTGCGGTGGTGGTAGGGCTGCCGGTTCACGACCTCCCAGTGGCCGGCGGGCGGCTGCGGGGTGCCCCAGTCCCCGGCGCCGCGCAGCACCTCCGGGAGCTCCGGCTCGTCCGTACGGTCCCCGGGCAGCGCCCGGAAGGAGCGGCGGTACTCGGCGTACAGCGCGTCGTAGATCGGGGTGGCCGAGCGGTGCTCCGTGGTGTGCGCCGTCCCGTGTTCGTACGACGGGCGCATGCCGGGGATCGGGTGGGTGTACGGGGCGCGGGAGGAGGCGTCGTATGCGTGCACGTATGTGCCAACGACCCCGATGGCAGAGGGATGCGGCTTTCGGGCGGAAATGGCGGATCGCGAGGGCATGACCGTCCGGAAGGGCGGCCCTGTCCCCGCGATCGGGTACCGAGCTACGGTCAGGTGCCGGCCAGCGGCATCTCCGCGGCGACCAGGGCGCCCTTCGCCGCGGCGTTCTCCAGCGCCTGCCGCAGCAGGTCCTCGCGCGGCTGGTGGCCGATGCTGCCGGCCGGTGCGGCGTACATCAGCACCGACTGCGCCTTGTTGGCCGCGGCGCGCCAGCCGTCGGAGACGGCCAGCGGCTGGTGGGCCTGCCACCAGGCGGCCTGGTTGCCGCCGCTGCCCGGCTGGAGGACGGCGTGCAGCTTGCCCATGGCCAGCAGCGCGGACCAGCCCGGGTTCGGGCCGGGGAGCTGGTTCATGTCCGCCACCGGGTGGAAGCCCTGCTCCAGGAGCAGCGGGAGGAAGTCGTCGTCCGTGCCGGCCGAGCCGGGGCGGGCGATCGGGCCGTCCGGCTCGACCACCAGGGCCGGGCGCAGATCGCCCTCGATCAGGACCAGGCCGCAGGTGATCCCGAGGGTCGCCTGGCGCGGGGTGGTGGGCACCGGGGCGGCCGGCGCGGGCTGCGCTCCGGGCGCGGGGGCGGCGGCGTCCTCTCCGGTGATGGAGCGCACGGCTCCCTGGAGCTGCTCCTCGGACACCGGGACGACCTGCGAGGGGATGCAGGTGGCATGGGCGAACGCGAGCACCGCGGTCTCCTCGCCCACGAACAGGACGGTGCTGGTGCGCTCCTGGTCGCTGTCCCCGGGGGTCCGGCAGGAGGTGCAGTCATAGCTGCCGGGGGCGTCGCCACCGGCCAGCAGGCGGTCGGCTTCTTCGTCGCCGATCTCGGCGCGAACGTCGTCACTGACGTCGAGCATGCGCGGCACGGGTGGCTCCTCGATCTCTGTGCGTCTGCCGGGTGGTCTCCCGACTCGTACCAGGACAACGGGTGACCTGCGGCAGGAGTCACGCGAGGACGGGAACGGAATCGAACCAATCGCCGCACAGGGGAAATCAACGGAAAGCCGCCCCGCAAGCGGTCACATAGCGCCAACTCTTGGTCAGGACTTGGCGCAGTCGGGGCCGTTCCGTACGCCGGACCGGGTGGCAACGGGCCGGCGAGGGCGTGGCGCGCTGGTCAACGGCGGGCGGCTGCCTACCGTCACCGGCTATGTCGGACAACTCTTCGTCGCCACGGCGCTTCGCGGGATCCGTCGGACTCCTCACCTCGGCCGCCGCCGCCCTGGTCCTGTGCCTGCCCGGTGGTGCCGCCGCCTTCGACGGGCCGGACGGCAACGGCACGGGCGGCGGCAAGGCCGGGCACGCCTGCGCCGACGACCAGTGGCCGTGGGGCTGCCTGGCGGAGTGCGAGAGCAGCGGCGACTGGCACATCAACACCGGTAACACCTTCTACGGCGGACTGCAGTTCTGGCAGCCCACCTGGGAGGCCTTCGGTGGCCTGGAGTTCGCCTCGCGGGCGGACCTCGCCACCCGCGACGAGCAGATCGAGATCGCCAAGCGGGTGCAGGAGGCCCAGGGCTGGGGCGCCTGGCCGGTGTGCGCCCGGCGCTACGGGCTGACCGGTGACGGGGAGCGCAGCCATGTCGTACGGCGCGGGGAGACGCTCGGCGATATCGCCCGCAAGTACGGGGTGAAGGGCGGCTGGCAGGCCCTCCACAAGGCCAACCGCACGGCCCTCGGGGACAACCCGAACCGGCTCTCGGTCGGCACCAGGCTGCGGGTGCCCTAGGGCTGCCGTCGAGTTCCCCGGCGACCGCCGTCCGGATCAGGCCAAGCCGCGAAGCCTCCGCCGGCCGGTGCGGCTCGTCTCGCCCTTGTCTCCTTTACCTCCCTCACCTTCCGCCGCTCCGGTGTACCGGCAGGACGGGTGGACCGCGCGGTGAGCGACTCCTGCCCGGTCCGCGTGCGTACCGGCGACGGCGGCTTCCTGCCGGGACGGTTTCGCGCCCTCACCGGCGGTTTTCCGGTCCGGGGGCTACCGGGGCGGGGTGCGGCGCTCGGGAACGGCGGCTTCTGGAATTACTGATTCCAGTTCATTGGGGGTGGAGGGTATTCGCGGCAATGGGGTTCCGTAAAGCCGTTACCGATGTCCTAACTCTTTCGGAACAACTTGGCCCCGCCCGCCAACCCGGAACCTCCTTTCGGTGTCCTTCCGTTCAGCAGGGGGAAACGTCGCGCCATCAGGAGGGGAGTGCGACGTCACCCACGGGGAGACCAGCATGGACCGGAAGACCAGGGGATACGGGGACGGATGCACATCTCATTCCTGATTCACAACGCGTACGGGATAGGGGGGACGATCCGCACCACGTTCAACCTGGCCCGCACGCTCGCCGAGCGGCACGACGTCGAGATCGTCTCCGTCCTGCGCCACCGCGACGCGCCGGTCTTCGACCTCGGCCCGCGGGTCGCGCTGCGGCATCTCGTGGACATCAGGGAGAGCGCCCCCGGCTACGAGGGCGCGGACCCCGCGCACGCCCGCCCGGCCAGGGTCTTCCCCGCCGCCGAGGTCCGCTACCGCCAGTACAGCGAGCTGACCGACCAGCGGATAGCCCGGCACCTGGGCCGCACCGAGGCCGATGTCCTGGTCGGCACCCGGCCCGGACTCAACGTGCACATCGCCCGGCAGGCGCGCAGCGGCCCGGTCCGCATGGGCCAGGAGCACCTCACCCTGGACACCCACCACCCCGAGCTCAAGCTGGCGCTGCGCAGCGCCTATCCGCGCCTCGACGCGGTCACCACCGTCACCGAGGCCGACGCCCGCTCCTACCGCCGCACGCTGCGGCTGCCCGGGGTGCGCATCGAGGCCGTGCCCAACAGCGTGCCGGCGCCCGCCGTCGAGGCCGCCGACGGCAGCGGCAAGTGGGTCGTCGCGGCCGGCCGGCTCACCCGCGTCAAGCGCTACGACGTGCTCATCCGCGCCTTCGCCCAGGTCGTCGCCGCGCGGCCCGACTGGCGGCTGCGGATATACGGCGGCGGCACGGAGAAGGCCGCCCTGCGCGCGCTGATCGAGGAACTCGGCCTGTACAACCACGTCTTCCTGATGGGCCCGGCCAACCCCCTGGAGGCCGAGTGGGCCAAGGGCTCGATCGCGGCCGTCTCCTCCAGCCTGGAGTCCTTCGGCATGACGATCGTCGAGGCCATGCGCTGCGGCCTGCCGGTCGTCGCCACCAACTGCCCGCACGGCCCCGGCGAGATCATCGCCGACGGGGTGGACGGCAAGCTGGTGCCGGTCGGCGACCCGCAGGCGCTGGCCGGCTCGCTGCTCACGCTGATCAACGACGACGACGCCCGCATACGGATGGGCGGCGCCGCGCTGGCCGCGTCCGCCCGCTTCGACCCCGCCACGGTCGCCGGGCGCTACGAGGACCTTTTCGGGGAACTGCTCGCCCGCCGCCGGGGAAGCCGGCTGCAGTGCGGACTGCATCGCGCCCGGGGAGCCCTGCTCAGCGGCGCGTACGCCACCAAGGATGCGGCCCGCGCCGCGCTGAGAGGGGTGCGGACGGCATGACGGCGCCGAGCCGGCTGACCGCGACCGGACACGACACGAAGGAGTCCTCCGCCATCGACCAGGAACCCGAGGCTCCGGACAGACCGGGGCCCGACGGCACCGAACCGCCGCCGGAGCGGGGCGCAGCGACGGCGCCGGCGGAGCTGCGGGCCGACTGCATCGCGGACTCCGCGGGCGGTCTCACCTTCGATCTGAGCGTCCCTGGGGACCTGCACCTCAACTGGAGCGCGGCGCTGGTGCTGCGGCTGCGCGGCGGCGACGGCGCGGACGACGCGGTGCGGCTGCCGCTCGGGCCGAACGGCGCCGGCCGGCTGCGCGCCGTGCTGCCCAGCACCGTCGCGCTCGCCGAGGGCCGCTGGAACGCCTACGCCGACCTCGGCGACGGCGAGGACCCCCGGCGCCTGCTGCCGGGCATCAACGACCTGCGCTCGCTGGTGGACCGCCGGCCGCTGGCGGGCATCGGCCGGCTCGGCGTGCGCATCCCGTACGCGACCAAGTTCGGCAACCTCGCGCTGCGCAGCTGGCTGCGCGGCCCGCACGCCGAGGCCGGCGACATCCTCGTCACGCCCGACGGCATGACGGTCTCCGGCCGGCTCTACGGTGCCGCGCCGGCCGCCGGCGCCCGGGCGGAGGCCCGGCTGCGCCGCACCGCGGCCTCCGCGGCGGCCCCCGCGGTCACGGTCACCGTCCCGCTGACCGTCGAGGGCGCGGAGTTCAGCTTCACGCTGCCCTACGCCGAGCCGGCCGGCCACTGGGAGGACGGCAGCGAGCCCTGGGACCTGTGGCTGCGCCCGGCGGAGGGCGCCGGGCCGGTGCGGATCGCCCGCCTCCTGGACGACGTCGCCGACAAGAAGCAGGTCTTCACCTACCCCGCGATGCCGGTGCCGACCGCCGCGGGCGACCTGCGGGCCGGGCCGTATTACACGCTCGACAACGATCTGGCCCTGCGGATCGCGGGACCGGTCGGGGACTGACGGGAAGCGGACCGCCGGCCGGGGCGCATCGAGGACCGCGGCTGTCCGCAAGGGCTGCGAGACTCGGGTCATGTTGGAGACCTCGGCACGGCTGCTTCGCCTGCTTTCCCTGCTGCAGTCCCACCGGGAGTGGTCCGGCGCCCAGCTCGCCGACCGGCTCGACGTCACCGCGCGCACGGTGCGCCGGGACATCGACCGGCTGCGGGAGCTGGGCTACCCCGTCCACTCCGCGTCCGGGACGGCCGGCGGCTACCGCCTCGGCGCCGGCGCCGAACTCCCGCCGCTGCTGCTGGACGACGACGAGGCGGTGGCGGTCGCGGTCGGGCTGCGCACCGCGGCGGCCGGCGGGGTCGAGGGCATCGAGGAGACCTCCGTACGCGCGCTGGCGAAGCTGGAGCAGGTGCTGCCGCACCGGCTGCAGCGGAGGGTCGGCGCGCTGAACGCCTTCACGGTGCCGATGTTCGGCGGCGGCCCCCGGGTCGACCCGAACACCCTCACCGAACTCGCGCACGCCTGCCGGGACTGCCGGCGGCTGCGCTTCGACTACACCGCCCACGACGGCACGCACTCCCGCCGCACCGTCGAACCGCACCGCCTGGTCTGCGCCCGGCGCCACTGGTACCTCGTCGCCTGGGACACCGACCGCGCGGACTGGCGCACCTACCGCGCCGACCGCATCACCCCCACCCCGCCGCACGGCCCGCGCTTCACCCCGCGCCCGCCGCCGGCCGAGGACCTCGCCACGTACGTCTCCCACGGCATCTCCACCGGCGCCTACGCCCGGCAGGCGACCGTGCTGGTGCGCGCGCCGCTGGAGCGGGCCGCGGAGCGCATCGGCCCGGCCGCCGGGACGCTGGAGGCGGTCGACGCGCACAGCTGCCTGCTGCGCACCGGGGCGCACAGCCTGGACGTGATGGTGGTGCACCTGGTGCTGCTGGGCTTCGACTTCGAGATCCGTGAGCCGCCCGAACTGCTCGCTCACGTACGGGAGATCAGGGACCGGCTGTCCCGGACGCTGGCAGCGGCGCCGGCGGCCGGTCCACCTCCGGGTGGTGCAGATCGAACGCCGGGGACTCCGAGCGGATCCTCGGCAGGGTCGTGAAGTTGTGCCGCGGCGGCGGTGAGGAGGTCGCCCACTCCAGGGAGCGGCCGAAGCCCCAGGGGTCGTCCACCGTGACCTTGGCGCCGTAGCGGGTGGTCTTCCAGACGTTGTAGAGGAAGGGCAGGGTGGACAGCCCGAGGAGGAAGGAGCCGATGGTGGACAGGGTGTTCAGCGCCGTGAACCCGTCGGCGGCCAGGTAGTCGGCGTAGCGCCGCGGCATGCCCTCCACGCCCAGCCAGTGCTGGACGAGGAAGGTGGCGTGGAAGCCGACGAACAGCGTCCAGAAGTGGATCTTCCCGAGGCGTTCGTCGAGCATCTTGCCGGTGAATTTCGGCCACCAGAAGTAGAAGCCCGCGTACGTCGCGAACACCACCGTCCCGAAGACGACGTAGTGGAAGTGGCCGACGACGAAGTACGTGTCGGTGACGTGGAAGTCCAGCGGCGGCGAGGCCAGGATGACGCCGGTCAGCCCGCCGAACAGGAAGCTCACCAGGAAGCCGACCGACCACAGCATCGGCGTCTCGAAGGACACCGAGCCGTGCCACATGGTGCCGATCCAGTTGAAGAACTTCACCCCGGTCGGGGCCGCGATCAGGAACGACATCAGGGAGAAGAACGGCAGCAGCACGGCCCCGGTCGCGAACATGTGGTGCGCCCAGACCATCACCGACAGGGCCGTGATGGCCATCGTCGCGCCGACCAGCATGACGTACCCGAAGATCGGCTTGCGGGAGAAGACCGGGATGATCTCCGTGATGATGCCGAAGAACGGCAGCGCGATGATGTAGACCTCGGGATGCCCGAAGAACCAGAACAGGTGCTGCCACAGCAGGGCGCCGCCCCACTGGGCCTCGAACACCACCGTCCCGAACTGCCGGTCCGACTCCAGCACCAGCAGCGCGGCCGCCAGCACCGGGAACGCCATCAGCACCAGGATCGAGGTGAACAGGACGTTCCAGGTGAACACCGGCATCCGGAACATCGTCATGCCGGGCGCCCGCAGCGTGATCACCGTGGTGATGAAGTTGACCGCGCCGAGGATGGTGCCGAAACCGGCCAGCGCCAGCCCCATGATCCACAGATCGGGCCCGGAGCCGGGGGAGCGGGTCAGCGAGTTCAGCGGCGCGTAGGCGGTCCAGCCGAAGCTGGGGCCGCCGTCCGGGGTGAGGAAGCTGCCCAGCACGATCAGGCCGCCGAAGAGGAAGAACCAGTACGAGAGCATGTTCAGCCGCGGGAAGGCCACGTCCGGGGAGCCGATCTGCAGCGGCATGATCTCGTTGGCGAAGCCGGCGAAGGCGGGGGTGGCGAACAGCAGCAGCATGATCGTGCCGTGCATGGTCACCGCCTGGTTGTACTGCTCGGGGCCGACGATCTGCAGCCCCGGACGGGCCAGTTCGGCCCGCATCACCAGCGCCAGCACCCCGCCCACCAGGAAGAACCCGAACGACGTGATCAGGTAGAGGTGGCCGATCTTCTTGTGGTCGGTGGTCGTCAGCCAGTCGACCAGTACGGCTCCGCGGCTCTGCGCCCCGGGAGGCCGCAGGTCGGCCCGGCCGGTGTCCGTCACCATCCGCTGCACCTCGTTCGTCGAGGGTGTACTGGGGCCCGGGACATGATCCCCGCGGCCGCGGCGCAGTGCGAGAGGGCGCTCCGGGCCGTTCCGGTGGGATCCGGCGGGTCGCGTCGGCCCGCCGGCCGACGCGCGGGCGGGGCGGGCCGCGACGTGCACGCGTCCGGCAATCGGGGCGTTGTGCGGGAAATGTGTTCGGAGTGTGTCTCGTTGGTCAATTTCCGGACGGCCGATAAACGGCATTGAGCGGCGGATATCCGGTGCTGCCGGGGGATTGTTTTCGGGCGCCGCGGCGCGCGGCCCGGACGGCCGATGACCGTTTTGTATTCGATCAAGGTGGAATTTCGGCTGCCGGCAAAGTCCACCCGGTTGCGCGGTCACGCGGCGCGTACGGGTGACGGAAGTCCGGCGGTCGTACCAACGCAGGCTGTGACACAAGTGTGACGAACGGCGGACCGCACGGTCACCGGAGTATGCACGGATGGGGCTCCCACCGCCCGACGGGCCGGGCTCCCACCGTGCGCGGACCGGGCTTCCACGGGCCGCCGCGGCCGCATACGGTGGCTGTCATGGCTGACCTACCGCACCTTCCGGACAACCCCGAGGACGACATCGAGGCCTACGTCGGCCTCGCGCAGGAGAGCGCCGAGGAGCAGGCCAGAGCGCGCGGCTGGACCACCGTCCGCTCCCTGCCGCCGGGCGCGATCATCACCATGGAGTACCTCTCCGGCCGCCTCAACTTCGAGGTCAAGGACGGCACGGTGCACCGCAGCTGGCAGGGCTGAACCCCCTGACGCACGACGAAGGCCCCGGCCGCTCCCTCGGGAGCGGCCGGGGCCTTCGTTGCGGGGTGGGGTGTGCGTACCGGCCCCGCGGTCGGTGCGGGCCGTCAGCCGCCGTCGTTGCGGCCGCGCCAGGTGGGCGGGCTCATCGGGGTGCCGCGGGGCATCCGGTCCGCGTGCGGCGGGCGCCGGGTGCCGGCCGGGGTGACCGGGGAGCGCTCGGAGCGGATGGTGTACGGCCGTGCCGGGTGGTGCGGCCAGCTGTCGGGGGAGTGGCCGGCGGAGCGGCCGCCCGTGCCGGCCGGGACGGTCTCGCGCACCAGCACCTCGCCGTCGGGCGCCAGGCGCTGCCGGGAGACCCCGGGGGCCAGCGCGCCGGCCGGCAGCGGGCCGCGCAGCGAGTTGGGGCGCAGCCGCAGCCACAGCCGCAGCAGGATGCCCATGAGCCGGTCCTCGAACCAGGTGACGCCGGGCTCCAGCCAGGGCATCGCCAGCAGCACCAGCAGCCCCGCGGCCCAGCCGAGCAGGACATCGCTGACCCAGTGCGTGCCGAGGTAGACGGTGGTCATCCCGACGCCGAGCGCGCCCAGCGCGGCGATCACCGACAGCGTGCGGCGGCGCAGCGAGGTGGTGGCGAGGTAGGCCAGCACGCCCCAGGTGACCACGGCGTTCGCGGTGTGGCCCGAGGGGAATATGTCGCCGCCCAGGTTCATCTCGTTGGCGCCGACCACGGTCGCGTAGTGCGGGCCGAGCCGGCCCATGCCGAGCTTGGCGGCGCCCACGGTGATGTTCAGCAGCAGCAGCGAGGCGCCGAGCACCAGCAGCGGGTGGAGGTTGCGCTGGCGCCAGCAGCGCCAGCCCAGCCAGGCCGCCACGGCCACCGCGGTCGGCCCGCGCTGGCCCAGTACAACGAAGTAGTCGAGGAAGGCATGGATCTCAGGCCACTGCTTGTACGGCTTGAAGAACATGACTTGCCAGTCGAGCGTGACCAGCCATGAAGTGACCAGCACACCGACCACGATCGCCAGGTACACCGCCAGCGTGCCCCAGAACAGCCACAGGCGGGTCCGGGTCATGCGGGGTGGTCGGGCGCGATCGGTCGGGCGCTCCTCCATCTGGTCGAGCTTGTCATCGGTACGCACTCAATCGACGTTACCGCGTGTGATGTAGGTGCTTGGTCAAACTGTGCGCTTTGTAATGACGATGTGATGTGGAATGTGTCTCAAACGAGGCTTCGCCGAAGGGATTTGCAAGGGAATTCCTGGCGATTCTCAATCGCTTCCCGTCATCCGCGTGTCGGCGCCCCGGGCGCCTTATCTGCTTTTCTCCGGAGGGAGTTTATCCGCCATTCGCCGCCAGGCCCCGTAGCGTTTCCCCGCGGCGCCGCTCACGGAGCGGAACCGGCCGGTCACGGCGGGCCCGAACCGTTCAGCCAGAACGCCCCGTAGACCGCGGAGCCGGCCGCCGCGGCGCCGATGGCCAGCCACGACCACACCGGCCGCCGGCGGGCCAGCGCCGCGGCCAGCGGCAGCAGCAGCGGATAGGCCGGCATCATCAGCCGCGGCTTGGACCCGAAGTAGCCCTTGGCCGTCAGCGCGAGCAGCAGTACCGCCCCGCCGTAGACCGCCAGCGGCAGAGGCTGCCCGCGGCGCACGCCGCGCACGTACAGCCAGCCCACCAGCCCGACGCCGAGGAGCAGTGCGACCCCGGCCGCGGCGGTGGGCCCGTTCAGCAGGCCCCAGGCGAACGCGCCGAACGCCAGCCCGCCGTCGAACCCGTTGCCCCAGCCGCCCTGGACGTCGAGGTAGCCGGTGAACGAGCCCTGCCGCGCGCCCACCCACAGGAAGTAGCCGCACCAGCCGAGCGGGGCCAGCAGCACCCCGGTCGGCAGGCCCGGGTGCGCACGGAGCGCGGCGCGCAGCCGGATACCGCCGTTGTGCTCGCGCCACAGCGTCGCCACCGCGGTGAGCCACACCGCCGCGACCACCGCCACGCCCACCGGGCGGGTCAGCCCGGCCAGCGACGCGCACACCCCCGCCGCGACCCAGCGCCCGGTCAGCACGGCGTACACGCCCCAGGCCGCGAGCGCGGTGAACAGCGACTCCGAGTACGCCATCGACTGCACGATCCCGACCGGCAGCGCGGCCCACAGCGCGGCCAGGACGATCCCGGCCCGCGGCCCGTGGAGCCGCTCACCGGTCGCGTACAGCGCCCAGGCCGCGGCGGCCGAGGAGAGCCAGGCGACCGCCATCCCGGCGTCGGCCGCCGAGACCGGCAGCAGCGCCGACAGCCCCCGCTCCAGCCACGGCAGCAGCGGGAAGAACGCCAGGTTGGAGTGGATGTCGCCGCCCGGCATCGTCACCGCGTAGCCGTAGCCGTCCTCGGCGACCCGGGTGTACCAGAGCGAGTCCCAGCGGGCGGTCAGCAGGGTGTGCCAGTCCTTGCCGTCGGCCGCCGACCACACCGCGAGCACGAGCACGCCCAGCAGCCGGATCGCCGCGTACGCCGCCAGCGCGGGCGCGGCCCGGCGCAGCGGGGTCCCCGCGGCGGGGTCGGCGCACCGGGTCGGGCCGGGAGCGGCGGCGGGCGCAAGATCGTTCATCCCGGGGATTATCCCGTGGCCGAAGAACGACGGTCGACGGCGGGTGGGGGGAACGCGAGGGGCTGCGATGCGCGTCTCATCGTGAGGTGAACCACGCAGGGTAGCGGGGGATTCGCGTAGTCTGACGTCTCTACTCGCCCGTGCCGCCGGTTCCCCCGGGGCGCTTTCGCGCCCTGATCCGCGGCAGCGAGAGCATGACTGGAGGTGCTGCATGTCAGGGACGACCGCGTCCGGCAGTGGACGGACCGCTGGTGTTCCCCGGCTGCCAGCCGGCGGTGTGAACCGCTGGACCGTGCTGATCGTGCTCTGCGTCAGCCTGCTCTTCGTCGCGCTGGACACCACCATCCTGTACGTCGCGGTGCCCTCGGTCACCGAGGATCTGCGGCCGGGACCGGTGGAGCTGCTGTGGATCGTGGATGTCTATCCGCTGATCGCGGCCTCGCTGCTGATCCTCTTCGGCACCCTCGGCGACCGCGTCGGACGCCGGCGCGTCCTGCTGCTCGGCTACGGCCTGTTCGGGCTGGCCTCGGCCGCCGCCGCGCTCGCGCCCAACCCGCAGACCCTGATGGTGGCCCGCGCCCTGCTCGGCATCGGCGGCGCCATGATCATGCCGGCCACGCTGTCGATCCTGCGGCAGGTCTTCCCCGACCGGCGCGAGCGCGCGGTGGCCATCGGGGTGTGGAGCGCGGTGGCCGCGGTCGGCGCCGCGGTCGGCCCGGTCCTCGGCGGCTTCCTCGTCGAGAACTTCTGGTGGGGCTCGGTCTTCCTCATCAACATCCCGATGATGGCGGCGATGCTGCTGATAGGCCGGTGGCTGCTGCCGGAGTCGCGCGGTGAGCGCAACGGCCCCTGGGACGTGATCGGCGCGATCGTCGCGGCGCTCGGTGTGCTGGGCGTGGTCCTCGGGGTGAAGCGGCTCGGCAGCGGCGCCCCGGTGGTGGGCTGGACGACCCTGCTGCCCATCGTGCTCGGCGTCGCGCTGCTGATCCTCTTCGTCCGCCGCCAACGCCGGCGCACCCACCCGCTGATCGACATGCGGCTGTTCGCCCGGCCCGCGTTCGGCACCTCCGTCGGCTGCATCGTGCTGGCCATGCTCGCGCTCGTGGGCCTGCAGCTGATCGCCGTGCAGTACCTCCAACTCGTCCTCGGGCTGAGCCCGCTGCAGACCGGACTGCGGATGCTGCCGCTGGTCTTCGCCGCGATGGCGGCCGGCCTGACCGGCTCGAAGATGCTGCAACTCCTCGGCCCGCGCGCCATGGTGTCCCTCGGCTTCGTGCTGACCGCCGTCGCGGTGCTCTGCCTGACGGCGATGAGCAGCCAGGACCGGCCCTGGCTGCTGTCCCTGGGCTTCGTGCTGCTCGGCTTCGGCTTCCAGTCCACGCTGTTCGGGGCGTACGAGTCGATGCTCAGCGAGGCGCCCGCCGAGCAGTCGGGCGGTGCCGCCGCGATCGGCGAGACCTCCTACCAGCTCGGTGCCGGTATCGGCGTCGCCCTCCTCGGCAGCGTCATGAACGCCGCCTACGCCCCCGGCCTGACCCGGGTCGACGGCGTCCCCGCGCACGCCTCCGCCTCCGCCGCGCACTCCCTCGGCGAGGCCTACAAGGTCGCCGCCGGACTGGGCGACGCGGCCCGGGCCGCGCTGCGCGAGGCCGCCCGGGAGTCCTTCGTCCGCGGGCTGCACATCACCCTGGTCGCCAGCGCCGTGCTGCTGCTGGTCGGCGCGGCGATCGCGCTGCGGCTGCCGCGCCGGGCCGCGGAGTCCACGGAGCGGGCGGAGGCGGAGGCGGACGGCGAGGCCGCGCCCGGCGACCGGCCGGCCGGCCGAGGTGCGCCCGCCGCGGCGCGCTCCGGGCACTGAGCGGCGCTTCCCGTCCCGGCTCCGTCCCGCCGTACGCCCGCGTGGCGCACGGCGGTGACCCTTGCCGGGCGGTACCGCGGGCCGTACCGTCGAAGGCGCATAACTACCACTGCTAGTTTTCGCCGCCGGAGGCCCCGCCATGCCCGCAACGCCGTCCGCAGAGTCCGCAGCGCCGTCCTCGAAGGGGGCGCCGTTCGACGCCCACGACCCCCTGGGCATCGACGATCTGCTGACCGACGAGGACCGCGCCGTCCGCGCCACCGTCCGCCGGTGGACCGCTGAGCGGATCCTGCCCTCGATCGCCGACTGGTACGAGCGCGGCGAACTCCCCGGCATCCGCGAACTCGCCCGGGAACTGGGGTCGATCGGCGCCCTCGGGATGTCCCTGACCGGCTACGGCTGCGCCGGCGCCTCCGCGGTCCAGTACGGCCTGGCCTGCCTGGAGCTGGAGGCCGCCGACTCCGGCATCCGCTCGCTGGTCTCCGTGCAGGGCTCGCTGGCCATGTACGCGATCTGGCGCTTCGGCTCCGAGGAGCAGAAGGAGCGGTGGCTGCCGCGGATGTCGGCCGGCGAGGTCCTCGGCTGCTTCGGCCTGACCGAGCCCGACATCGGCTCCGACCCCGGCGCGATGCGCACGCACGCCAAGCGCGACGGGACGGACTGGGTGCTCAACGGGCGCAAGATGTGGATCACCAACGGTTCGGTGGCCGGGGTCGCGGTGGTCTGGGCCCGGACCGACGACGGCATCCGGGGCTTCGTCGTCCCCACCGACACCCCGGGGTTCTCGGCCCCCGAGATCAAGCACAAGTGGTCCCTGCGCGCCTCGGTGACCAGCGAACTCGTCCTGGACGAGGTGCGGCTGCCGGCCGATGCCGTACTCCCCGGGGCCACCGGGCTGCGCGGTCCGCTCGGCTGCCTCAGCCACGCCCGCTACGGCATCGTGTGGGGCTCGATGGGCGCCGCGCGCGCCAGCTTCGAGGCGGCGCTGGACTACGCGAAGACGCGCGAGCAGTTCGGCAAGCCCATCGGCGGCTTCCAGCTCACCCAGGCCAAGCTCGCCGACATGGCCGTCGAACTGCACAAGGGGATCCTGCTCGCCCATCACCTGGGGCTGCGGATGGACGCGGGGCGGCTGCGGCCCGAGCAGGTCAGCTTCGGCAAGCTGAACAACGTCCGGGAGGCGATCGAGATCTGCCGCACGGCCCGGACCATCCTCGGCGCCAACGGGATCTCGCTGGAGTACCCCGTCATGCGGCACGCCACCAACCTGGAGTCGGTGCTCACCTACGAGGGGACCGTCGAGATGCACCAGCTGGTGCTGGGCAAGGCGCTCACCGGGCTGGACGCCTTCCGGTGACCGGCGCCGTGCGGTGATGCCGTGCGGTGGGGCGGGTGGCCGCCGCCCGGCCCTCGTGGGCCGGGACACGCCGGCGGCGGCCACCGTGGTCGCCGGGCCCGTGCGCGGGCCCGGGTCCGCTCAACTCTGGTTGAAGAAGCCGCCGTTGCGGTGGCCGCGGGCCTCGCCGCTGAGCACCTTGTAGTCGGCGGGGGTCAGCAGGAACACCCGGGTCGCGACCCGCTCGATCGAACCGCGCAGACCGAAGGTCAGCCCGGCCGCGAAGTCCACCACCCGCTTGGCGTCGGCGGACTCCATGGCCGTCAGGTTGACGATGACCGGGACGCCGTCCCGGAACAGCTCGCCGATACCGCGGGCGTCGCGGAAGCTCTCCGGGGAGACCGTGGCGATGCGGGTGCCCTGGTCCTGGGCGGCCTCATCGGCCACCCGGACCCGGGGGTCGGTGACCCACGGGTGGTTCTCCCCCGAGTCGCCGGCATCGGGTCCCTCGGCGTAGTCGTCGTCGTAGTAGCGCTCGTCATCACTGTCGTCGACGAGGCCAAGCCAGGCACTCGCCTTGCGCACCGATCCCATTGACGCCTCCTCTCACCCGCGGTCTCTGCGTGTCCGCCCCTATCGTCGTCCATGAGGCGGAGGGTGTGCCAAGTGGATAGCCGCCGCACGGGGGGTTCGTGACACATCTGGTGCAAAGAGGGTGGCGCGGCATCAGCTTACGCGCCCCATAAGGAAACTGACAGTATGAAGAACGTGACGGTCGGTATTTTACCGGCCCGATACCGAAAAGTGGCCGGTGAAAGGCGGAGCGGACCTCTGGGTAGGTTCGTGCACGGGACCAGGGCAAATGCCAAAGGCGCCGGCGCACCACCGGGAAATAGGACGATGATCGGGTGACTGGCCCATCCGGGGGTCGTTGACACGGCAGCAGATCGCGATCTGCGCACCGCATCAACTTCCCTCGAAAGTTCTCTACGTGGAATCTCAGACCACCCGCGCCGGCTACCGGCGCCTCCTGCGGACGCTGACGGACACCGTCGTGGCGCCGCGCACCCTCCGCGCCAAGCTCATCCGCATCCTGGCCGTCTCCCTCGCGATACTCCTGGCCCTGCTGGGCTTCTCCGCGGAGCGGCAGCTGGGCGACTACGAGAACGCCGGCACCACCGCGGCCGACGCCCGGCTCTCCGACGCCCTCCAGGGCTTCATCCACGAGCACCAGAAGGAACGCGGCCTGACCACCGGCTATGTCGGCGGCATCCGGGAGTTCCACGACCGGATGCTGGCCCAGCGCACGCTCACCGACGCCGCGCGCCGCACCGTCGGCCACGCGCTCGCCGGCCGCCACGACAGCGCCGCCGGCGCCGTGCGCGCCGCCCTGGTCCGGGTCAACGCCCTGCGGGACATCCGCGCCGCCGCCGACCGCGGCTCCGGCAAGGTCGAGCGCACCTACGACTACTTCACCGAGACCGATGTCGCCCTGAACCGGCTCGGGCTCGGGCTGGTCCAGGTCCGCGACGGCGAGCTGCGCGCCGACTACCAGGCGCTGCAAGTCCTCGGCACGGCAAAGGAGTTCACCGGCCAGGAGCGGGCCGTCGTGCTCGGCTCGCTGCACGCGCGGCGGTTCCACGGCGAGGACTACACCCGCTTCATGACCGCCCGCTCCGGGCGGCCGGCGGCCCTGGACTCGTATCCCGCGTGGGCCTCCGCGAAGCAGCGGCGCGAGGTGGACGAGGCGCTCTCGACCCCGGTCGCCCGGCGGCTCTTCGGCTACGAGAAGGTCATCGTCGAGGGGCGCGGCGCGATGCCGGCGCCCGCGACGGTGCCGCCGACCGCCTGGTACGACGCGGCGACCGCCACCATCAACGGCCTGCGCACCGTCCAGATCGCCCTGGGCCGGGACATCACGGACCGCGCCTCGGTGCTGCAGGACGAGGCCACCCGGACCCTGGTGCTCTTCGGGCTGCTGGCCCTCGGCTCGGTGCTGGCCCTGGGCGCGCTGGCCGTCGGCGCCGCCCGCTCGGTCTCCGGGCCGCTCGGCTCCCTCACCCGCCAGGCCCGCGAGGTCGCCGGCGGCCGGCTGCCCGACGCCGTCGCCCGGGTGCAGTCCGGGGACGGCTCGCCCGAGCCGCCCGGCCCGCTGACCGTCCCGCGGGGTGCGGGCACCGAGGTCCAGCAGCTGGCCGACGCCTTCGACCAGGTGCAGAAGGTGGCCTACGACCTGGCCACCGAGCAGGCCGTACTGCGCCGCAACGCCACCGAGTCGCTGGTCAACCTCGGCCGCCGCAACCAGAACCTGGTGCGGCGTCAGATCAGCTTCATCAACCGGCTGGAGCACGAGGACGCCGACCCGGGGACGCTGGCCAACCTCTTCGAGCTGGACCACCTCGCCACCCGGATGCGGCGGAACGCCGAGAGCCTGCTGGTGCTCGCCGGCGAGGCCAGCCCGCGCACCTCGGCCACCCCGCTGTCCGTCACCGACGTGATCCGGGCGGCGCTCTCCGAGGTGGAGGAGTACCGCCGGGTCACCCTGCGCCGGGTCGACGCCGGCTTCCTCAGCGGCGCGGTGGCCTCCGAGATCGCCCACCTGCTGGCCGAACTCGTCGAGAACGCGCTGAGCTTCTCGCCCCCGGACACCGAGGTGGAGGTCGAGGGCCGCCGCACCAGCGCCGGCTACCTCATCGCGATCGTCGACCACGGCACCGGCATGACCGCCCCGGCGATGGCCGAGGCCAACGTCCGGCTCTCCGGCATGGCCGGCTTCATGGCCGAACCGACCCGTTTCCTGGGGCACTTCGTGGTCGGCGCGCTGGCCCGCAGATGCGGCATCGAGGTCCGGCTCGGCGAGGCGCCGGCCGCCGGCACGGTCGCCCGGGTGCTCGTCCCGGGCAGCCTGATCACCGAGCCGTCCGCCGCGGCGGACGCGGCGGACACTCCCGGCACACGCGACGAGGAGCGGACCGCGAAGCCGGAGAAGAGCCGGCCGGCTGCCGGGCCCCGCGCGGACGGCGAAGCCGAGCGGCACGACGCGGCCGGCGCCCCCGCCGAGCCGCATCCGGCGGCCGGACCCGCCGCGGACGACCGGGCTTCCGAGGCGCTGCCGCACCCGCGCGCGTCGCGGGAGTCCACCGAAGCGAGCCCGGCCGCGGCCCGTGGCTCGGCCGGGTCCCGCACCCGTAACGGGCTGGTCAAGCGCGCCCGGCGCAGCGCCATCCAGTCGGCGGTGAACGAGGCGGCCGCCCCGCGCTGGCAGCAGCAGGCCGCCCCCACTCCGGACCGCAGCCCGGACGAGGTGTCCGGCCTGCTCGCCACGCTCCGCAGCGCCCATATGCGCGGCGGGATCAGCGTGGAGAAGGAGCGCGAGAAGGAGCAGGAGAAGGAGCAGGCGGCGGGCGCGGCCGGGCCCGCGCGGGAAGGCGACCGGGACAGCGGGCAGGACACCCGGCCGGAGGCGGCCGGGACGGCGACGAAGGGTGACGAGAAGTGAGCGTCGATCTCCACAGCGATTCACAGACCTTCAACTGGCTGCTGGCCAGCTTCGTCCGCAAGACGGACGGGGTGCGCGACGCGGTGGCCGTCTCCTCGGACGGGCTGCTGATCGCGGTCTCCGACGGTCTGGGCCGCACCGACGCCGACCATCTGGCGGCGGTGGTCTCGGGCCTGTCGAGCCTGGCGCGCAGCGCCTCGCGCCGCTACGAGTTCGACGGCGTCAAACTCATCATGATCGAGATGGGCCGCGGCTTCCTGCTGGTCTCGGCGATCCGGGACGGCAGCTGCCTGGGCGTGCTCGCCGACAGCACCGGCGAACTCGGCCTGGTCGGCTACGAGATGGCGGTGCTGGCCGAGCGGGCCGGGGATCTGCTCAACCCGGCGCTGATCGCCGATCTGCGGCAGGGCCTGCCGCGATGAGCGAGGAAGCCGACGCGGAGGAGCTGTTCGTCCGGCCGTTCATCATGACCGGCGGCCGGTCCGAGCCGATGCACGACGGGCTGCGCCTGGAGACGCTGGTGGTCGCCGGGCCCGACGCGTCGCTCGCGGGCCTGGAGTTCGAGCGCCGCCGGATCGTGGCGCTGTGCGCCCGGCCGACGATGGTGGCCGAGGTCGCGCAGAAGACCGGGGTGCCGCTGGGCGTGGCCAAGGTGCTCATCGCCGATCTGGTCGTCGCCGGACTGCTGGTGTGCCAACAACCCAAGGAGCTGCCGCTCCATGTCCTGGAGAGGATCAGGGACCATGTCAGGGCGCTCTGACAAAGCCGCACCGCTCGCCGTGAAGATCGTGATCAGCGGTGGTCTCGGCGTCGGCAAGACGACGTTCATCGGCGCGATCTCCGAGATCGAACCGCTGGACACCGAGGCCGCCATCACCCAGGTCTCCGTCGGAGTGGACTCGCTGGCCGGGGTGGAGGACAAGACCACCACGACGGTCGCGCTGGACTTCGGGCGGATCACGCTCGATCCCACCCTGGTGCTCTACGTCTTCGGCACCCCGGGCCAGGACCGCTTCTCCTTCCTCTGGGACGACCTGGTCGAGGGCGCGCTGGGCTCGGTCGTGCTGGTCGACACCCGGCGGATCGAGGACTCGTTCCCGGCGCTGGACTACTTCGAGGAGCGCGGCACCCCGTTCGTGCTGGCGGTCAACCGCTTCGACGGCGCCCGGCACTTCGAGCTGGACGAGGTCCGTGAGGCGCTGGGCATCGACCCGGCGGTCCCGGCGCTGGTCTGCGACGCGCGCGGGCGCCGGTCCGTGCGCGAGGTGCTGGCCGCGCTGATGGACGAGGTCGTGCGGCGGCACACGGCCGCCGGCCCGGCGCGGGCGGGGGCGCTCGCCCGCTGACGGGCAGGGGCGGGCGGCCGGACCGCCCGCCCCGCACCCGGCCGGACCGCTGCCCCGCACCCCGGTTGGTGTCGTCCCGGGTCCCGTCAACGGGACTGCCGGGAGCCGGTGTTGCGGGCCCCGGTGGGATGTCGGCCGTGTGACGGTCGCAAGTCGTGGGTGTCATGCCTCTTGCGCAGGGCGGGCGGTGCGCCGGACACTCCAGCTCAGCGCTTGTCAGGGGCACGCCGAAAAGGGACGTGCGGATTCCGGCCTGCCCCTCGGCTGCGCCTCACGGGCTGCCCACCGGCGGCCCCCCGATCCCCCTCGGAGGAATCAGTGAGGAACGCGCGCACCAACCCCCACAACGGCGTGGCGAGACGTACCCGGCTGATCGCCGTGGCGTCCGGACTGGTGGCCGTCGGCGCCATCGCCGTCCCCACCGCCAGCGCCCAGAACCCCGCACCCGCGAAGACGTTCAGCGCCGCCCAGCTCGGCGCCGCCGGAAGCGCGGTCCGTGCGGCCGATGTCGCCGGCACCGCCTGGCGCGTCGACAGCGCCACCCACACCCTGGTCGTCACCGCCGACCGTACGGTCTCCCCGGCCGGGATCGCCAAGATCGAGCGGGCCGCCGGCAGCAACGCCGCCGCGGTCCGCATCGACCGCATCCAGGGCACCTTCCGCAAGTTCATCGGCGGCGGCGATGCCATCTACACCCCCAGCTGGCGCTGCTCGCTGGGCTTCAACGTCCGCAGCGGCAGCACCTACTACTTCCTGACCGCCGGTCACTGCACCGAGGGCAGCCCGCCCTGGTACACCAACTCCTCGGACTCCACCAGCATCGGCCCGACCACCGGCTCCAGCTTCCCGGGCAACGACTACGGCATCGTGAAGTACACCAACAGCTCCCTGGCGCACCCCGGGACGGTCGGCAGCCAGGACATCACCAGCGCCGGCACTCCCACCGTCGGCCAGACGGTCACCCGCCGCGGCTCGACCACCGGCATCCACAGCGGCAAGGTCACCGCGCTGAACGCCACCGTCAACTACGGCAGCGGTGACATCGTCTCCGGACTCATCCAGACCACCGTCTGCGCCGAGCCCGGCGACAGCGGCGGGCCGCTCTACTCCGGGACCAAGGCCCTCGGCCTGACCTCCGGCGGCAGCGGCGACTGCACGTCTGGCGGCACCACGTTCTTCCAGCCCGTCACCGAGGCGCTGAGCGCCTACGGCGTGAGCGTCTACTGACGCCGGCCGGCTGAGGTCCCCGCGGGCCGTGGGCCCCGGCCCGCGGGGACGGACGCGCCATGGACCGCCGGAGCCGGTTCCGGCGGTCCGCGGCACGTCGGCCCCTGTCCGCCGGCGGACAGGGGCCCCGCCCCGCCCTGCCCTGCCGCGCGCGAGCCTCGACCGCCCCTCCAAGCCGGGCATACCATGGTAAATAAGGCGATTCGCATGGCGCAGGGCACACGTCAGGGAGCCGTGATGGTCGGAGAACTGGTGGCGACCGGGGTGGCGCTGGCCTCGGTGGGCGCGGTGTACCTCGCCGCGGCGGCGCGGGTGGTCAAGCAGTACGAGCGCGGGGTGGTGCTCCGGCTGGGGCGGCTGGCCTCGGAGGTGCGCGGACCCGGCTTCACCATGATCGTTCCGTTCGTCGACCGCATGCGCAAGGTCAACATGCAGATCATCACGATGCCGGTGCCCGCCCAGGAGGGCATCACCCGGGACAACGTCACCGTGCGGGTCGACGCGGTCGTCTATTTCAAGGTCGTGGACGCCGCCGACGCGGTCATCCGGGTCGAGGACTACCGCTTCGCGGTCTCGCAGATGGCGCAGACCTCGCTGCGGTCGATCATCGGCAAGAGTGAACTGGACGATCTGCTGTCGAACCGGGAGAAGCTCAACCAGGGCCTGGAGCTGATGATGGACAGCCCGGCCATCGGCTGGGGCGTGACCGTCGACCGGGTGGAGATCAAGGACGTCTCCCTGCCCGAGACGATGAAGCGCTCGATGGCCCGCCAGGCGGAGGCGACCCGAGACCGGCGCGCCCGGGTGATCAACGCCGATGCCGAACTCCAGGCCTCGAAGAAGCTGGCCGAGGCGGCCGAGGCGATGTCCGACCAGCCCGCGGCCCTGCAACTGCGGCTGCTGCAGACCGTGGTGGCCGTCGCCGCCGAGAAGAATTCCACCCTTGTCCTGCCTTTCCCGGTCGAACTGCTGCGGTTCCTGGAGCGCTCCGGGCTGCAGGCACAGGCGGAGACCGCGGCCGCCGAGGCCGTGCGCGGGCGCGCGCGGCGCCCGGCCGCCCCCGAGGTGGCCGACGACTCGCCCGCGGCCGTGGAGGGCGAGGCGGAGGGCGAGCGGCTGCCGGAGCTGGAGGACCTCCCGGAGGCGGAGGACCTGCCGGGCCGGCCGGAGGATCTGCCGTAGGGGGAGACCCTGCCGCAGGGGTGGAGGGGTCCGCCTCACGAAGGCCTGATGTCCCGTTGGCCGCCGTATATGCCTGTTGATGCGGGTGTGTACGGCGGCCTTCCGCGGTCCGGGGGCGGCTTCCGGTCGGCGGTTTCCGGCCAGCTATAGTCCTCACACGTGGCGAGGCCGCCGAGCTTCCGGACGCCCGCTGATGTCCGCACTCCGCATTGAGGGGCGCGGACACAGGTGTGACCGCCGTGTGGCGAAATGGTGAACTCCCGTATGTGAGACCGGTACTCGGTCTTGTGCACGAGTGAGGCCGATGGGGATACTCGGCCGCGCACACGTCGGCATGGACGCGGCTTCCAGGGGTGCGGCAATCCCGGGGGGACCGTCCGTGTGTCCATCCCACACTCTCCGGGCCCGGGCAACTCCCCACGGTTTCCGGGCTCTTCCCCCCCACGGAAGGCCCCGAGTTGAAGCACCGTCGCATACCCCACCGCCGCGCCGTGATCGCGGGAGCGGGCGCGCTCGCCCTCGCCGCCACCGCCACCGTGACCCTGGCCAACGCCAACGCCACCCCGGCGCCGCCCGCCACCCCCGCCCTCGCGAAGCTGACCTCCGCCGCGGCGACCACCCTCGCCTCCCACCTCAAGACGGATACCGCGGGTGCGTTCTACGACGCCAAGGCCAAGAAGCTGGTGGTCAACGTCGTGAACCAGGCACAGGCCAGAGCGGCGCGGGCGAAGGGGGCGGAAGCCAGATTCGTCAAGCACACCTTCGCCCAGCTCGACTCGGCCCGGCAGACCCTGAAGGCGAAGGCGACCATCCCCGGTACGTCCTGGGGGATCGACCCGCAGAGCAACAAGGTCGTGGTGACCGCCGACCGCACGGTCAAGGGCGCCAAGCTGGACCGGCTCACCGAGGTCGCCAAGAGCCTCGGGGACAAGGTCGAGGTGCAGCGCAGCAAGGGAGAGTTCAAGCCCTTCATCGGCGGCGGCGACGCGATCTGGGGCAGCGGTGCCCGCTGCTCGCTCGGCTTCAACGTGGTCAAGGACGGCAAGCCGTACTTCCTGACGGCCGGCCACTGCGGCAACGAGATCAAGAGCTGGTCCGACCAGCAGGGCGGCTCGGCGATCGCGACCACCGAGGAATCGACCTTCCCGGGCCACGACTTCTCCCTCGCCAAGTACACCGGCGACACCCCGCACCCCAGCGAGGTCGACCTCTACGACGGCAGCACGCAGAAGATCACCAAGGCCGCGGAGGCCACCGTCGGTGAGAAGGTGCAGCGCAGCGGCAGCACCACCCAGGTGCACGGCGGCACCGTCAAGGCGCTGAACACCAGCGTCAACTACCAGGAGGGCACGGTCACCGGTCTGATCCAGACCGATGTCTGCGCCGAGCCCGGCGACAGCGGCGGCGCGCTCTTCGACGGGGACGCCGCGATCGGCCTCACCTCCGGCGGCAGCGGCGACTGCACCAAGGGCGGCGAGACCTTCTTCCAGCCGGTGCCGGAGGCCCTGAAGGCCTACGGCGCGGAGATCGGCTGACCGCTCCGCGGTCCGGGAGGCCCTGACCTGCCGGACATGGCGATCCCCGGGCACCGCCGTCCGGTGCCCGGGGATCGCGAACGGTCCGGTCAGAAGTCGAAGACCGAACCGCGGCCGTCGGTCATCGTGCAGGGGTTGGCGAAGGTGTAGGTGTACGACACCCGCTTGCCCTGCCAGACGCCGTCCGCGGTGACCACGACGGGAGCCCACTCCTTGGTACACAGCCGCTGTGACGGCGCGGCGGTCACCGCGCTGAAGTCGCCGGCCACCGTGCGCAGTTGGTCGCAGGCGGCTATCGCGTTCGGGTGGCTGCCGCCGGACTTCGGCATGCAGGTGAGCGTCACCGCACGCTGCACCGTGGCGGTCGCACGGCTGTCGCCCTGGCCCATCGTCAGCACCAGTTCACTCGGGGCGTACAGGCCACCGGTCCGCGCGGGCTGCGCCGGGGCGGCCACGGCCTGCGCCGTGGTGGCCAGGGTGCCCAGAACCAGTGCCGCGCCGAGCGCGACCGCCCCAGTGATGTACCGCATGACGAACACTCCCTATCTCGAAGGTGCAGATACCGGACGGGAGTCTGGCCCAACCGCACCCCGAAAGCACCTTGAGTGCGCTTGAAGCGTTCACTTTGAGTCGTTACTCGAAAGCTGAGGGTAATGGCGCGAACCGGCCGGAGTAGATGCGGCACGGGTGGGTCGGAGTGCCGTGCGGCCAGCGGGGTTGCCCCGTTCGTCATGCTTCCGGCAAGCGGCGGCGCGCTCCGGTGTGCCGGGATCCGGCCACCGACCGGCCGTTCGGGCGGGTTTCGATCTCCGGCGATTGGCCGAAGAGGGGGGCCGGAGGGTCCCTCCGAGCGGTGCCGGGCGCCCGCCGAGGTAAGAGCCGGACCGCCGCTGCCCGCCTTACCGGCCCGCCGTCGGGCCTTCCTCGAAGCGCTACCGGCCCGGTTTCCCGGTGCCCGCCGGCCCGTCGCCGCGCCGCCCCCGCGCCGTGCGGCCGGACGTCTCGTTCGCTCCCCGTCCGCGGGTCCCCGCCCGTCCGTGTACCCCGGTCAGCTCCGGCATACCGGCCGTCAGCGCCCGCATGCTCCGCGCCACCAGTGCCGCCGGGCCCCGGGGCCCGTCCGGCGGCTCGTCGCCCGCCGCCCACTGCTCGACGGCGACCCGCAGCGCGCTGTTCGCGGCCGCCGCGGCCAGCCGTACCTCCAGCGGCCCGGCGCCGGTCAGCCGCTCCAGGACCGGCACCAGCGCCTCCTCGGCGTCGTGGTGCACCCGGTGCCAGACCGCGCGCAGCGCCGGGTCGCCCGGCATCGCCCGCAGCAGCCCGCGGGTCAGGCGCAGCGACTCGGCGGCCGGCGCGTCCGCGGGGGTCAGCGCCCGGCGGGCCGCCCGCTCCAGCACCTCGCACACGGGGGGCGCGTCCGGGGCGGCCGGCGCCGCCGTCAGCTCGTCGACCCACTCCCGCACCCCGCCGGCGAGCAGCGGCACCACCGCCTCCTCCTTGGTGCGGAAGTAGCGGTAGAAGGTGCGCAGCGCGACGCCCGAGGCGCGTGCGATCTCGTCGGCGGTGACGGCGGCGCCACGCTCCGCGAACAGCGCGGCCGCGGTCCGGGCGATCTCCAGCCGGGTCTCGGCCTTGCGTCGTGCGGTGAGCGAGGGGCGGGGAAGCGGGGCGGGTTCGGACACCGAGGGCATGGGGGCAGCCTACGTGTCGTGCCGTAACGGCACACCATGTGACATTGGCACAATGTGCCACTTCGGAGTTAGCGTGCCGGAGAATCCCGAGAACGGAGCTGGACCATGGATCGCTTTGACGGACGCCGTGCCCTGATCACCGGAGCCGGTTCGGGCATCGGGCGGGCCACCGTCCACCGGCTCCTCGCCGAGGGCGCCCGGGTGGTCGCCGCGGACATCGACGCGGAGGGGCTGCGGGGCACCGCCGCCCGCGCCGCCGAGGACGGGACGGGCGGGCGGCTGGAGACGGCGGTGCTGGACATAGCCGACGAGGCGGCGGTCCGCTCCGGCGTCGCCGCCGCGGTCGCCGGCCTCGGCGGCCTGGACGTCCTGGTCAACGCGGCCGGCATCCTGCGTTCCGCGCACACCCACGAGACCGGCCTGGACCTCTTCAACAAGATCATCTCGATCAATCTGACCGGTACGTTCCTGATGACCCGCGAGGCGCTGCCCGCCCTCCTGGAGGGCCGCTCGCCGGTCGTGGTCAACTTCAGCTCCACGTCCGCCGCGTTCGCGCACCCGTACATGGCGGCCTACGCGGCGAGCAAGGGCGGCGTCCAGTCCATGACGCACGCCATCGCCGCCGAGTACAGCAAGCAGGGGCTGCGCGCGGTGTGCGTGGCGCCGGGCTCGATCGCCAGCGGGATGACCCACGGACGCGGCCCGGGGCTGCCCGACGACGCCGACATGTCCCTCTTCGCCAAGCTCACCCCGGCCCTCGGCGAGGGCTTCGCGGCCCCGGAGACGGTCGCGGGCGTGATCGCGATGCTCGCCTCGCAGGACGGCGCCTTCATCACCGGCACGGAGATCCGGATCGACGGCGGCACGCACATGTGAGCCGCCGCGGGCGGGCGAGGCGGCCTCACGTGCCCGCGGGCGGGGGAGCGGGCCTCACGCCTGCCCGGTCTCGAAGCGGCTGACCTTGCCGTCCGCCACCGTGAACCTCCAGCGCGTCCGCATCTCGCCCCAGGTGTCGTTGCGGTAGTCGGCGACGAGGGACAGCCCGTGGTCCGACTCGGAGCGCACGTCCAGGTGGCCGCGGGTGGCGAAGACCTCCCGGTCGCACCACTCCCGCAGGTCCCGGTCGGCCCCGTCGTCGGACATCGTGGCGTCGGCGGTCAGGGCGTCGAAGAACGCCTGCTCGTCATGGTTGTTGAGGGCCGTGACCAGGGCACGGACCGCGGGGTGGGACAGCCGGCCGGCGGAGATGGTCATGCGGGGGTCACATCCTTCGTGCGGAAGACCGACAGGGCCAGGGTGAGCAGGGTGCCGCCCACCGCCCAGGCGGAGAGCACCAGGAGCGGGCCGGTGAGGGCGCTGCCCCGGAAGTAGGCGAGGGAGCGTGCCGCCCAGGTGCCCGCACCCGGCGGCAGGGCGGGGCCGATGGCGCGCCAGAACGGGGGCAGCAGGGGGTAGGGGTAGGCGCCGCCCGCGCTCGGGTTGCCCAGGATGACGATCAGCAGGATCGCCAGGCCGATGCCGAGGATGCCCAGCAGGGCCTGGCAGGCCAGGGTGGTGGCACCCACCGCGAAGACGACCAGGGCGCCCAGCCCCCACAGCCCGAAGAACGTGCCGGGCAGGGCGTCGAGGACCGGCCCGACGACGACCGCGCCGGCCAGCCCGGCGGCGATCGCGTACACCGCCAGCGCGGCCAGCCGGATGACCGCCCGGTGCCCGTTGGAGGGGCGCGCCCCGGCGCTGATCGCCAGGATCGCGGCGCACAGATAGCCGCCGACGCACCAGCCGACGACGAGGTAGAAGGCCGACAGGCTGCGGCCGTCGCCCGGTGCGACCGGGCGCACGTCCACCGTGCGGACGGTGCGGTGCCGGGCCTTCTCCACCGGGCGGACGACCTGTTCGAGCGCCTGGGCCAGGGAGGTGCCACCGCCGCCGGCGACCAGCAGCCGGTCGGTGCCGCCGCGCGGGTCGACGATCAGGGCCCCGGCGACCTCCCGGTCCGCGATCCGCTGCCGCGCCTGCCGTTCGGTGGGCGCCGCGCGCGGGTCCAGGGGGGAGCCGGGCAGCCGGTCCAGGGAGTGCACCAGCTGTCCGCCGGCCGGCGCGGGGGCGACCACGGCGAGCGGTACGTCGGTCGGCCGGGGGTGGTGGAAGGCGCCGGTGTACGACGTGATGAACGCGGTCATCAGCCCCAGCACGCCGAGCACCAGCAGCGAGGCGCGCGGGGTCACCGCGCTCTTCACCTCCGTGAGGAAGGTGGTGCGGGTGCCGTCGTCCGTCGTGGCCATGTAGCGCTCCCTGCCACCTCGCGGCGGGCGGTCCGGTGCTTTTGTCCCCCTATCTTCCGGGCGGCGCGGGGGCCGTGCAGAGCGGGTGGGGCCGATCGGCGGACGGGTGGGGCGGTGATCTTCGGCGTCTCTTCGTACGAATGTTCGATGGACGGGTATGGTGGAGGAGAGGAGCGGGGGACACAGGGTCGGTCGGGGCGGATGAGGCGCGGGAGGTGCGGATGCCAGGGTTCACGCATCTGCACACCGCTTCGGGCTTCTCCCTGCGCTACGGCGCCTCCCACCCGGAGCGCCTCGCCGAGCGCGCCGCCGAACGCGGCATGGACGCCCTCGCGCTGACCGACCGGGACGGGCTCTCCGGGGCCGTGCGGTTCGCCAAGGCCGCCGCCGAGGCGGGAGTCCGCCCGCTGTTCGGCAGCGAACTCGCCGTGGCGGAGCACGTGGTGGACCCCCCGGCCGGCAACCCCGCCGTGCGGCGGCGCACCCCGGTGCGCGGCGGCGCCTTCCTCGACGAGTCCGCCGCCCGCGCCGTCTTCCTGGCCCGCGACGGCGCGGCCGGCTGGGCCGCCCTGTGCCGGCTGGTCTCGGCCGCCCACGCGGGCGCGGCCGAGCGGCCCGTCCTCGCGTGGAGCTCCCTGGAAGCCGCCGCGGACGGGCTGACCGTGCTGCTCGGACCGGACTCCGAGGTCGGCCGGGCGCTGGCCGCCGGCCGCCCGGACCGCGCCGCCCGGCTCGTCGCGCCCTGGCGGGAGCTGTACGGCGAGGGGCTGCGCCTGGAGGTCGTCGACCACGGGCGGTCCGGCAGCGGACCCGGCTCGGCACGGCTGGCCGCCCGCACCCTCGGCTTCGCCGTCGACCAGGGCATCCGCGCCGTCCTGACCAACGCGGTCCGCTATGCCGACCCCGGCCAGGGCCCGGTCGCCGACGTCCTGGACTCCGCCCGCCGCCTGGTGCCGGTGGACCGGCGCCGGCCCGAGACCTGGGACGGCGGGGAGCGCTGGCTCAAGGACGCCGCCGCGATGCGCCGCACCGCCGGGCGGATCGCCGAGGCCGCCGGCTTCCGGCGCGACCTCGCCCACCGGCTGCTCGCCATGACCGAGGAGACCGCCGGCGAGTGCCTGGTCGATCCGCAGGACGACATCGGGCTCGGCCGGGTCCACTTCCCCGAGCCGCGGCTGGTCGGCGCGGAGCACCGCACCGCCGCCCGGGTGCTGCGCTCGCACTGCGCCGCCGGGATGGTGCTGCGCGGATACGACCGCGACCGTGCGCGCTGGGCGCGGCTGGAGGACGAGCTGCGCACGATCGAACGACTGGGCTTCCCCTCGTACTTCCTGACGGTCGCCCAGGTCGTGGCGGACATCAAGGAGCGGGGGATCCGGGTCGCGGCCCGGGGGTCCGGCGCCGGGTCCCTGGTCAACCACCTCCTGGGCATCGCCCACGCCGACCCGGTCGCCCACGGGCTGCTGATGGAGCGCTTCCTGTCCGAGCGGCGGGCGGCGCTGCCGGACATCGACATCGACGTGGAATCCGCCCGCCGGCTGGAGGTCTACCGCGCGATCTTCGACCGGTTCGGCGCGGAGCGGGTCGCCACGGTCTCGATGCCCGAGACCTACCGGGTGCGGCACGCGGTACGGGACGTGGGCGCGGCGCTGGGCATGGACCCGGCCCGGGTGGACCGCCTCGCCAAGGCCTTTCCGCACATCCGCGCCCGTGACGCGCGGACGGCGCTGGCCGAGCTGCCGGAGCTGCGCGGGGTGCGGGAGGCCGGCGACGAGCGGCTGTGGCAGCTGGTCGAGGCGCTGGACGCGCTGCCGCGCGGGATCGCCATGCACCCGTGCGGGGTGCTGCTCTCCGACGCCACCCTGCTGGACCGCACGCCCACCGTGCCCACCAGCGGCGAGCACTTCGCGATGTCCCAGTTCGACAAGGACGACGTGGAGGAGATGGGGCTGCTCAAGCTCGATGTGCTGGGCGTGCGGATGCAGTCCGCGATGGCGCACGCGGTCGCCGAGATCGGCCGGGCCACCGGACGCCGGATCGACCTCGACGACCCCGCGCAGGTGCCGCCCGGAGACGAGGCGACGTATACGCTGATCCGCTCGACCGAGACCCTCGGCTGCTTCCAGATCGAGTCGCCGGGCCAGCGCGACCTGGTCGGCAGGCTCCAGCCCGCCACCTTCCACGATCTGGTCGTCGACATCTCCCTCTTCCGGCCGGGGCCGGTCGCCGCCGATATGGTGCGGCCCTTCATCGAGGCCCGGCACGGCCGCAAGGCGATCCGCTATCCGCACCCCGACCTGGCGGAACCGCTGCGCGAGACCTACGGGGTGGTGGTGTTCCACGAGCAGATCATCGAGCTGCTGCGGATCATGACGGGCTGTCAGCGGGACGAGGCGGACGAGAAGCGGCGGGCCCTGTCGCACCCCGAACTCCAGGGCCGGGTCCGCGCCTGGTTCGCGCAGTGCGCCGGGCGGCGCGGCTATCCGTCCGATGTCATCGCCCGCACCTGGGAGATCGTCGAGGCCTTCGGCTCGTACGGCTTCTGCAAGGCGCACGCGGTGGCCTTCGCGGTCCCCACCTACCAGTCGGCCTGGCTCAAGGCGCACCACCCCGCGGCCTTCTACGCCGGGCTGCTCACCCATGACCCCGGGATGTACCCGAAGCGGCTGCTGCTCGCGGACGCGCGGCGGCGCGGGGTGCCGGTGCTGCCGCTGGACGTGAACCGCTCGGCCCTCGCTCATCGAATCGAACTGGTGTCCGGTGCCGGGTTGGGTTCCGTCGGTCCCGGCGGTTCCGGGGGCCGGTCCGGCGCGGTCTGGGGGCTGCGGCTCGCGTTCTGCGATGTGCACGGCATGAGCGAGGCCGAGGCGCGGCGGATCGAGGCGGGGCAGCCCTACCACTCGCTCCAGGACCTGTGGCAGCGGGCCAGGCCGAGTCGCCCGGTGGCCGAACGCCTCGCCCGGGTGGGCGCGTTGGACGCCTTCGGCGCGAACCGGCGGGATCTGCTGCTGCACGTCGCCGAGCTGCACCACCGCGGGCGGCAGGCGTCCGGCGGCCAGCTGGCGCTGCCGGACCGGGCCCTCGACGGGGCGGACGCGGAGCCGGGGGCGGCGGCCGATCCGGTCGAGCCCGCGGGGCTGCCCGACCTCGGCGAGGTCGAACGGCTCAGCGCCGAGCTGGGCGTCCTCGGCATGGACGCCTCCCGCCATCTGATGGCCGACCACCAGGAGTTCCTCGCGGAGCTGGGGGCGCTGCCGGCCCGGCTGCTGAGGGAGGCCCGGCACGGCGAGACGGTGCTGGTCGCCGGCGCCAAGGCGGCCACCCAGACGCCACCGATCCGCTCCGGCCGGCGGGTCATCTTCACCACCCTCGACGACAGCACGGGCCTGGTCGACTGCGCCTTCTTCGACGACAGCCACGAGGCCTGTGCGCACACGATCTTCCACTCCTGGCTGCTGCTGGTGCGCGGCACGGTCCAGCGGCGCGGTCCGCGCAGCCTCAGCGTGGTCGGCGCCGCCGCCTGGAACCTCGCCGAACTGGCCGAACTGCGCCAGGAGGGCGGGCTGGAGGCGGTCGCCGCCCGGCTCGCGACCCGGCCGGACGGGGGAGCCGCCGGGGCGTCCGGGGCGTCCGGGGCATCCGGGGCGGACACCGGGGAGGCCGGGGCGGACCGGGGGCCCGGCGGGGAGTCCGGCGCGGGCGGGGAGGCCGAGCCGGCCGGCGCCCCGGGCCGCACCATCCGGCTGGAGACCGGCTACGAGCTGCACCCGTGGGCCGACCTCCAGCCCCCGGGGGAACGCGCCGCCACCGGACGCAAGTTGTGGCACTCCAGCCCCGGGAGCGCGGGATGACCCCCGGCGCCGACACCGGACCCGGCCCGGCGGCAGTCCCCGCCGAGCGGCAGCCGGGCATGCTGCACATCCGCTTCCGGACCGCCGACGGCACCCCGCTGGGCGCCGGGTGCTTCGCGCAACTGCTGCAACTGCTCGCACAGTTCACGCCGGTGATCGAGGCGCTGCCGCCGGACGCCGCGCTGGCGGACGTCCGCGGTGCGCTGCGCTACTTCGACCGGGACGCGGCGGGCCTGGCCGAACTGGTGCGGCTGCGCGCGCTGGCCTGGCACGGCGTGCGGTGCACGATCGGGATCGCCGTCAACCCGCTGCTCGCCCGGATGGCGGCCCAGGGAGCGGCCCCGGGGGAGATCAGGGTCGTCCCCGATGACGCCGCCGCCGTCGCCGCGTTCCTCGACCGCCGGCCGGCCTCGGCGCTGCACGGTGTCGGCCCGGCGGCCGCGCGCGCCCTGTGCGCCTACGGGCTCGACAGCGTCGGCCGGGTCGCCGCCGCACCGCCCGCGACCCTCCAGCGGATCCTCGGCGCGCGGACCGGCCGGGTGGTGTACGAGCGGGCCCGCGGCATCGACCCGACGCCGGTGGTCCCCAACGCCGCGGCCCGCTCGGCGGCGGCGGAACACCGCTTCGCCCACGACGAGTTGGACCCGGACCGCCGCCGGCGGGCGCTGCTCTCGCTCGCGGACGGCCTCGGGGCCCGGATGCGGGCGAGCGGACAGGTGGCCCGCGCGCTCACCCTCACCGTCCGCTACGCCGACCGCTCCACCACCACCCGCACCCGGCGGCTGGCCGGGCCGACCGCGCACGGTCCCGCGCTGGTCGAGGCGGCGTACGCGCTGCACGCCGCGCTCGGGCTGCAGCGGGCGCGGGTGCGGTCGGTGGCGCTGCGCGCGGAGGACCTGTGCCGCGCCGAACTCGCCGCCCGCCAGCTGTCCTTCGACCCGTCCGACGACCGGGCGCACCGCATCGAGGCGGCCGTCGACCGGGCCAGGGCCCGCTTCGGGGACGGGAGCGTACGACCCGCGGCGGCCTTCGGCGGAGCCGGCCGCCCGCCCCCGCTCCGGGGCGCGAAACCTTCCGGCCCCGGTGCTACCCGGCCGTGACCCACCGGCCGTTCGTGACTCACCGGCCCCAATGCACCCCGCACCCGGCGTCGGCCCGCCGTCCGGCCCGGCGCCCGGACCCGCCCCGGTCGCTCAGCCGTACAGCCGCTCCGCGTACCGCGGGCCGTAGTGCCGCTCCAGCTCCTCCAGGGGCAGATCCTGGGCCTCGACGCCCTTGACTATCCGGGCCCGCGACGGCAGGGCGTCCGGCTCCCAGGTCTCCGGCTTCCACAGCTCCGAGCGCAAGAACGCCTTGGAGCAGTGGTAGAAGACCTCCTCGACCTCCACCAGCAGCGCCAGCCGCGGGCGGTGGCCCCGGACGACCAGGTCGTCGAAGAACGGGGCATCGCGCAGCAGCCGGGCACGGCCGTTGATGCGCAGGGTGTCACAGCGCCCCGGAAGGACGTAGTCCAGCCCGACATACGGATTGGCCAGGACGTTCATCAGGCCGTCCATGCGCTTGTTGCCGGGGCGGTCGGGGATCACGAGGGTGGTGTCGTCCAGGACGTGGGTGAAGCCCGCGGGGTCGCCCTTGGGGGAGACGTCGCAGCGGCCCTGCGCATCCGCGGTGGCCAGCATGCAGAACGGCGAGCGGGCCAGCCACTGGCGGTCGAGTTCGTGCAGGCGGTGCCGGGTCTTGTGCGCGGCATGGGCGGAGGGCTCACCGATCAGTTCGCGCAGCTCCGCCGCCGACGAGATCTCCACCAGCCCGGCCGCGTCCGCCGCCCCCGCCGCGTCCGCCGCTCCAGCCGTGTCCGCCGCTTCCGCCGTCCCCATCGGCGTCTCCCCTCACTCGCTCGGTCAAGGCATCACCGAATGTACGCGATGCCACTGACAATCGACCGTCCGCGTCCGGACCGGGCGCGCGGTCCCGCCGGAGCCCAACAGGACCTGGGGCGAACGCAGTTACGCACCGCGACCGGCCGCCCGGGCGGCGGGACAGGAGAGGCGCCGTGCCGCGCGCCGCGCGCAGCACGGTCCGGCCGCCGCGCACCCCGGACATCCGGTGAGGATTGTGTGGCGCTTCCTTCACCGTCACGCCGCTGGCACATCTCGCTTACCCGGCCGTAACTTACTTGTCAGTCAACTGCGTTGGCCCTTGCGATCCGGATCGCGTGAACGACTCACCGAGCACGTCGGAGTCCCCCTCACCCCGCAAGGAGCATCGTATGAAGCTGCGCTGGTCAAGAGCGCTGACCTGCCTCTCCGCCCTCGCCCTGGCCTTCGGTGCCGCCACCGTGCCCGCCGCCGCCGACGCCCCCACCGTCAGCAGCGGCTGGAACAACTACTCCTGCAAGCCCTCCGCCGACCACCCGCGGCCGGTGGTCCTGGTGCACGGCACCCTCGGCAACTCCGTCGACAACTGGCTGGGCCTGGCGCCCTACTTGGTGGCCCGCGGCTACTGCGTCTTCTCCCTGGACTACGGCCAGCTGCCCGGCGTCCCGCTCTTCCACGGGCTGGGCCCGGTCGACGCCTCCGCCGGGCAGCTCGCCGACTTCGTCGACCGGGTGCTGGCCGCCACCGGGACGCGGCAGGCCGACCTCGTCGGCCACTCGCAGGGCGGCATGATGGCGCGGGTGTACCTGAAGTTCCACGGCGGCGCGGACAAGGTGCACACGCTGGTCGGGCTGGCCCCCGACAACCACGGCACCGACCTGGACGGGCTGACCCGCCTGCTGCCGTACTTCCCCGGTGCCAAGCAGTACCTCGACAGGGCGACCCCGGGCCTGACCGACCAGATCGCCGGCTCCGACATCCTGCGCCGCCTCAACGAGGGCGGCGACACCGTCCCCGGGGTCCACTACACCGTGCTCGCCACCCGCTACGACGAGGTCGTCACGCCCTACCGGACCCAGTTCCTCGACGGCCCCGATGTGCACAACGTCGTGCTCCAGGACCTGTGCGCGCTCGACCTCTCCGAGCACGTGGCCATCGGACTCCTCGACCGGGTCGCCTTCCACGAGACGGCCAACGCCCTCGACCCGGCCCACGCCACCCGGACGACCTGCACCTCGGGCTGACCGGGAGCCGGTCCGGCCCCCTGTCGGCGAGGGGGCCGGACCGGTGTCGGCGAGGACCGGACCGGCCGCGTACCCGGGGCCGCCGCCGTCAGCCGTCGGCCAGCAGGGCGGTGGTGCACTGCTCGGCGAGGTCCTCGGCGTGCGGGGGCAGCGGGTGTCCGCCGCGCAGATGGCGGCGCACCACTGCCAGCGGGAGGTCGATGACCGCGAGCGTCACCCGGTCCAGGGCGGGGCGGCCGTGCATCCCCAGCGCCCCCGCGAGCGCCGCCATGGCGGCCCGGACCTGCATGTTCCCGTCCTCGGCCCGCAGCAGGTACTCATCCGGCCAGTCGTCGTGGCCGAAGTCGTGGGCCCCGTACAGCAGCAGCGCGGCCTCCCGGGGATGGGTGCGGCTCCACGCCACGACGTGCCGGGCGGCGGCCCGGGCCCCCGAGAGGGGGTCGTCCGACGACTCCAGGGCCTCGAAGTAGCCCTCCTGGAAGCCCTCGACGGTCCGCAGCCACACCTCGGCGAGCAGCGCGGACCGGCCGGGGAAGCGGTGGTAGAGCGAGCCGCTGGGCGCGCCGACGGCCGCCGCGACCGCGGACATGGTGACCCCCGACGGCCCGGCGTCGGCCGCCAGCCGCACGGCGGCGTCGAGCAGCCGCGGGGTGTCGAAGCGGGAGGGCCTGGCCATGTTCTGGAGGGTACTCTCCACATGCCGGAGATACCCCTCCGAAACGGTCCGAAGCGGGTGGACGGGGGACGGAAACGGCGCCGCCTCCCCGTTCACCGGACGGGGAGGCGGCGCCGCTCCCGGGCTTCCGGGCCGACGGATCGGTCACGGGCGGACCGTCACGGGACCGATCGGCCGGGTGGCCGGTCAACCGCGCAGGTCAGCCGCGGGACCGGGCGGCCTTGCGGCGGGTGGTGGCGATCAGCACGCCGGCGCCCAGGGCCACGACGGCGGCGCCGGTGGCGGCCAGCGGGGCGGTGGAGCTGTCACCGCCGGTCTCCGCCAGCTGCCGGGTGCCGGCCGGACGGGCGCCGCCGTCGGGCCGCGGGGCGTTGCCGGAGGCGTCCGCGCCCCCGCCCACCGCGGGGTCCTCGGCGCTCGCCGACCGCACGGTGCCGGTGTGGCCGTCCGCACCGGCGCCCTGGTGGTCGTGGTGGCTCATGTCCATCGACGACTTCGCGGCGCCCGCCGCGATCTGGCTGTCGGTCGGCGCGGAGGCCAGGGGCGCGGACTTCACGCTGGCTCCGGCGGCCGCGCCCTTCCCGAAGACGACGTCGGAGCAGGTGTAGAACGCCTCCGGGCTGTCCGACCGCTGCCAGATGCTGTAGATCAGGTGGCGCCCGGACCGCGCCGGCACCTTCCCGCTGAAGACGTACTCACCGTTGGTCAGCTTCGGGTCGGTCACCTTCACGAACGGCTTCGACTCCAGGTCGGACCACTTCAGCGGCTTGGCCGGGTCGTAGCCCTTCTTGGTGAGGTACAGCTCGAAGGAGCCCTTGTGCGGGGCGGTGGCCTTGTAGTGGAACGTGTGCGTCCCGGCCCGCATACGGGAGGACGGCCAGTCGGCCCGCGCCAGGTCCAGGCCCTTGTACGCGGGGTTGTTGGCGCTGCACAGCTTGCCGTTCGGGATCCGGGTCTTCGACTTGCCGCCGGCCTCGCCGTCCCGCACCCCGTTCCAGTCGTAGAGCGCCTGGCTCCCGCCGACCCGCACGGCGGCCTTGCACGCCGCGGACTGCGGGCTCTCCGGCCCCTCCGCGTAGCAGGCCGAGACCCGGCTCACCGGATCCGTCATCGAACCGTGCGCGGCGGCCGGGCTCGCGGCGAGCACGGTGAGCACGAGCGGCGCGGCACCGACCAGCGCGATCCCGGTGGCCTTACGACGAGCGGTCATCGTGGGGGTCTCCTTCATCAGTGGGCATCCAGCCGGGGCAGGGGGAGCAAGGGCGGCGCCAGTGGTGGGGGGTCGGGATGCGCACGACGGCACCGCCCCCCGGTGAACGGTGCCGGCGCCTCGCAACGCCGCCTTGCGAGAAGCACGCTAGCCCCGCTGAACAGCGGATTTACGGCACGGAGGGCGATGCGGATGATCTTTATGGTGGGCTTAAGGAGCCGCTAAGCGGGGGCACAGGCAGGCCGGGAGGAAACGGGCGGCGCGGGTGGGGCCGGTGGGGGGTTCCGGCTCACTGGTCGTCCGCCGTGGTGAAGGCGGGCGGGGTGCCGAGGTCGGCGGCGAGGGTGGTGAAGTCGTTCGCCGGGGCGTCCAAGGGAGCCGGGCGGAGGGGGAGTTCGGCCCAGATGATCTTTCCCTGGGAGGTGTGGCGGGTGCCCCAGCGCTGGGCGACGCGGGCGATGAGGAACAGGCCGCGGCCGCCCTCGTCGGTGGTCCGGGCATGGCGGAGGTGCGGGGCGGTGCTGCCGGTGTCGGACACCTCGCAGATCAGCGCCCGCGCCCGGATCATCCGCAGGCTGATCGGGCCGGTGGCGTGCCGGATGGCGTTGGTGACCAGCTCGCTGACGATGAGTTCGGTGGAGAAGCCGAGCTCCTCCAGGTCCCACTCCGCCAGCCGGGCCGCCGCCGCCCTGCGGGCCTCGCCGACCGCCGAGGGGTCGGCGGGGATCTCCCACGTGGCCAGCTGGGTGTGCGGCAGGGCCCGGGTGCGGGCCAGCAGCAGCGCCACGTCGTCGACCGGCCGGGCGCCCGGCAGCCCGTCGACCACCGTGTCGCAGAGGCTCTCCAGCGGCGCCTGCGGATCGGCCAGGGCGCTGCGCAGCCGGGCGATGCCCCCGTCGAGGTCGAGGGCCTTCCCCATCAGCAGCCCGTTGGTGTAGAGCGCCAGCAAACTCCCCTCGGGCAGGTGCAGTTCGGCGGATTCGAAGGGCATCCCGCCCAGCCCCAGCGGCGGTCCGGTCGGCAGCTCCAGCAGTTCGGCGGCGCCGGTGGGGCTCACCAGCAGCGGCGCGGGGTGGCCGGCGCGGGCCAGCGTGCAACTACAGGCGACCGGGTCGTAGACCGCGTACAGGCAGGTGGCGCCGACGACTCCGTTGCCGGCGGTGTCGGCGGTGCCGGTCTGCGCGTCGTCGGCGACCCGGTTGACCATGTCGTCGAGGTGCGCCAGCACCTCTTCCGGGGACAGCGGCAGGTCGGCCAGCGCCTGGACGGCGGCGCGCAGCCGGCCCATGGTGGCCGCGGCGTGCACGCCGTGGCCGACCACGTCGCCGACCACCAGCGCGACCCGGGCCCCGGACAGCGGGATCACGTCGAACCAGTCGCCGCCGACGCCGCTGAGCGAGTCGGCCGGCAGATAGCGGTAGGCCGCCTCCACCGCGCACTGGTCGGGCAGATCGCGCGGCAGCAGGCTGTGCTGGAGGGTGAGGGCCGTGGTGTGCTCGCGGGTGTATCGGCGGGCGTTGTCGATGGCCATCGCGGCGCGGGTGCCGAACTCCTCGGCCAGCACCAGGTCGTCGGGCTGGAAGGGCCCGGTGTGCTGCCAGCGGGCGAACGCGGCGGCGCCCAGGAAGACCCCGCGCGCCCGCAGCGGCACCACCATCAGCGAGTGGAAGCCGAGCGCGCGCAGCTGCGCGGCGTGCACCGGGTCCTCGGCCGCCCAGTCGCCGTCGTCGAGGTCGAGCGTCTGGAGCAGTGTGGAGTTGCCCTCGGTCAGGCTCAGCACCACGGGCGCCGACGGCGGGTAGGAGGCCCGCTCCCCGACCGCGACCACGGCCTCCGGGCAGCCCTCGCGCACGGACTGCTGGCCCGCGCGGCGCATGGCGAACAGCGCCGAGGCCTCGACCGGCCCCGCGGCCGGCTGCTCGCCGCTGAGCAGCGCGTCGAGCAGGTCGACGGTGACGAAGTCGGCGAGATCCGGCACCGCCGCGTCGGCCAGCTCCTGCGCGGTCCGCCAGACGTCCAGTGAGCTGCCGATGCGCTCCCCGGCCCGGTTCAGCAGCGCCATCCGCTGCCGGGACCGGTAACTCTCCGTGACGTCGAGCACCATGTAGCAGACGCCGAGGACCTGGCCGGCGCTGTCCTCCAGGCGGAAGAACGACGTGGAGTAGGCATGCTCGCGCTGCGGATCGGACTGCGGCCGGCCCAGGTACTCGTAGCCGACCGAGGGCAGGCCGGTACGCAGCACCCGGCGCATCTCCGCCTCGATGGCCTTCACGGCCAGGCCCGGCTGGACGTCCCCCAGGCGCCTGCCGAGGCGCGCCTCGCGGCTGGTGCCGCCCATCCGCTCCAGCGCGTCGTTCAGCCACACGAACCGCAGATCGGCGTTCACCATGCCCACGCCGATCGGGGACATCCCCAAAATCCCCTCCAGGAACGACCGGCTCGCTCCTGACCAGGGGGTCTGTGTCATCTCGGCGGCCAGCAGGAGACGTGCGGAGCCGTGCTCGGTGTCCTGGACCGGCAGGATGCGAAGTTCCAGGTCGAGCCGGTGCCCGTCCTTGTGGCGTACGGCCTCCAGCCCGCTCCAGCCGTCCGCCGACGCCAGCCGCGTGCGCCACTCACTGTCCGGCGCCGAGCTGGGGTCCACTCCGGTGAACAGGTCCGCGAGGGGCCTGCCGACGGCCTCGGACACCCGGTAGCCGAGCAGCCGCTCGGCCCCCTCGGTCCAGCCCTGCGTGACCCCCGCGCGATCCGTCACCACCACGGCCGTCCGCGTGAGGTCGAAGACGCCGTCTCCGGAGACACGGCTGCTCTGGGGCACACTCATATGACCGGTCCAATGCCGGTACCACCTGCGACGGACGCCCTTCCCGGACGTCCTCGACGCACCGTACCGGCCCTTCCACGGTACTCCCTGCGCCCTTGGCGGGCGCGCTTCCCGGCACCGGCCGCCGCCCCGCGGAGCCCGCCCGGGAACCGCGTCCGCACGGCGTTGTCAGTGGTCGCTGCCATCCTCGGCGCATGAGCACCGATGCCACTGCCGACCCTTCCCGCCGACCCCGTTCCGCCCCCGCCAACCCCCGTGCCCGCCCCCGGGAGTCGCCCCTGCCGACCGCCGGCGCCGCCTACTGGGAAGCGGCCGCCGCCTCCTTCGACGACGAGCCGGACCACGGCCTGCGCGACCCGGCCGTCCGTGCCGCCTGGGCCGCCCGGTTGCGCACCTGGCTGCCGTCCGGGCCCGCCGCCGTCCTCGACCTGGGCTGCGGCACGGGCAGCCTGGCGCTGCTCGCCGCCGAACAGGGGCATCGCGTCACGGGCGTCGACCGCTCACCGCGCATGATCGCCCGGGCGCGCGCCAAGCTCGCCGGCCACGAGGCCGCGCTCCTGGTCGGTGACGCCGCCCAACCACCCGTGGGGGAGCGGAGGTTCGACGCGGTGCTGGTGCGTCATGTCCTGTGGGCGCTGCCCGATGCCGCGGCCGCGCTGCGCCGCTGGGCCGGTCTGCTGGCCCCCGGCGGGCGGCTGGTGCTGGTCGAGGGCCGCTGGGGCGAGGCCGAGCCCATGGGCCTGCCGGCTGCCGAACTCACCGACCTCGTCGCGCCGTTGGCCGCCGGGATACGGGTGGAGAGCCTGGTGGGTGATCCGGTGCTGTGGGGCAAGGAGGTGACCGACGAACGCTATGCGCTGATCGCCGAACTCCCGGGCCGGGACGCGGCGGTGACCGGTGCCGTGCCCCAGCCCCCGTGCGGGTGAGCTGTCGGGTGCGGGTGGTGCTCAGCCCTCGCCCAGCGGGCGGACGTACCGCCACTCCGCGGCGAACGGCCGGTAGCCGAAGGTCTGGTTGAGGGCGAGCATCGGGGCGTTGTCGGCGTCGTTGCCGGTGAACGCCTCGGTGTAGCCGGCCTCGCGGGCGCGGTGCAGGGAGGCGGTCTTGGCCAGCCGGGCCAGGCCCCGGCCGCGGAAGGCGCGGCGGGTGCCGGTCATGTCGGAGGAGTAGCGGGTGCGGCCGTCGGTGAAGGCCAGGGCGAAGGAGGCGATCTCGCCGTCGACGGTGACCACCGAGGTGAGGTCCGGGTCGTGGTGGGGGTGTTCCCAGGTGTGCCGCAGCCAGTCCTCGTAGGCCATGGCGTCGATGGTGACATCGCCCGGCACATCCGCGGTGGCCTCGGTGTCCGCCTCGAACAGCCGCCGCGGGTCGGCCTCGAGGTCCGTGCCGGGGTGCAGCCGGACGCCGGGCGGCAGGTCGGAGGGGAGCTGCGGCAGCGCGGCCCCGGTGAGGTCCAGGCGCAGGAAGCGGGCCTGCCGGGTGCGGCGGTAGCCATGGCGCTCCGCGAAGGCCGATCCGCCGGTCCCGTCCACCGCCCAGCCGTGCAGCCGGGTGGCGCCGACCGCGGCGAGATGCTCCTCGGCCGCGGTCAGCAGGGCGCGGCCCACGCCCCGGCCGCGGTGGTCGGGGTGGACCTGGGGAGTGGCCGCGGCCTGCCCCGGAACGGCGGCGTCGTGCACCACGACGGCCCGCACCGTGCCGACGACCCGGCCGTCCCGCTCGGCGACGAACAGCCGCAGCCGCTGCGCCGCGGGCGCCGTGGCGACCTCCCAGGCGACGCCCTGCGGGGTGGAGAGGAGGAAGGGCACGGCGGCCCGTCGCAGCTCGGCGACGGCCCGGGCGTCGGACGGACGGAAGTCGCGCACGGTGAGTGTCATGACGGCGGACAGTACGCGTCGGTGCGCCCGGGCGCCGCCGAATTTCCGGCGGGCGGGGCGCGGCAGACGGCCGTGGCTCATTCCGTACGGCCGCCGCACGGTTTCAGTGGCCTGTACATCTATTCGCGCGTACGGTGCTGCTGTGGGCCGCCGCCGTGGCGCGGAGGCCCGCCGATGCCACGAAGGAGGAGCCGCCTCATGTGCGGAATCACCGGATGGATCTCCTACGACACCGACCTCACCACCCAGCGCCGCACGCTGGAGACGATGACCCGGACCATGGCCTGCCGCGGGCCCGACGCGGACGGGGTCTGGCTCGACACCCACGCCGCGTTCGGCCACCGCAGGCTCGCCGTCATCGACCTCGACGGCGGCGCCCAGCCCATGGCGGTGGACCACGAGGGCCGCACCCTGGTCGTCACCACCTACAGCGGCGAGGTCTACAACTACCGTGAGCTGCGCCGCGAACTGACCGGACTGGGCCACACCTTCCGCACCCACAGCGACACCGAAGTGGTGCTGCACGCCTACCTCGAGTGGGGCGCGGCGTGCGCCGAGCACCTCAACGGCATGTACGCCTTCGCGCTCTGGGACCCGCGCACCGAGGAACTGCTGCTGATCCGCGACCGGATGGGCATCAAGCCGCTCTACTACCACCCCACCCCCGACGGCGTGCTGTTCGGCTCCGAGCCCAAGGCCATCCTCGCCCACCCCTCGGTACGCCCCACCGTCGACGCCGAGGGCCTCGCCGAACTCATCACCTTCACCAAGACCCCCGGCCACGCCGTCTACCAGGGCATGCACGAGGTGCGCCCCGGCCATGTCGTCCGGGTCGGCCGCAACGGCGTGCGCACCACGCGCTACTGGGCCCTCGAGGCCCGCGAGCACACCGACGGCCTCGACACCACCGTCGCGCACATACGGGAACTCCTCGACGACATCGTGGCCCGCCAGCTGATCGCCGACGTGCCGCTGTGCACCCTGCTCTCCGGCGGCCTGGACTCCTCCGCCATCACCGCGCTGGCCGCCAAGGCGCTGGCGGAGCAGGGCCGCGGCCCGGTCCGCTCGTTCGCCGTCGACTTCACCGGCTACACCGAGAACTTCACCCCCGACGATCTGCGCGGCACCCCCGACGGCCCGTACGCCCACGCCCTGGCCGAGCACGTCCGCTCCGACCACCGCGACATCGTCCTGGACACCGCCGACCTGATGGACCCCGGCCACCGCGCCGCCGTGCTCGCCGCCCGCGATCTGCCCAACGGCTTCGGCGACGGCGACACCTCCCTCTACCTGCTGTTCAAGGCCGTCCGCGAACGGTCCACGGTCGCCCTGTCCGGCGAGTCCGCGGACGAGGTCTTCGGCGGCTACCGCTGGTTCCACGACCCCGCGGCCGTCCACGCCGACACGTTCCCCTGGATCGCCGCCGGCATCGCCGGCCGGTTCGCCGGCGGCGACACCGACCGTGAGGCGCTGCTCGACCACGGGCTGCTCGGCAAGCTCGACCTGCCCGGATACGAGCGGCGCCGCTACCGCGAGGCGCTCGCCGAAGTGCCCTACCTCGACAGCGACACCGGCCTGCAGCGCCGGATGCGCGAGATCAGCTATCTGCATCTGACCCGCTTCGTGCAGATCCTGCTCGACCGCAAGGACCGGGCCAGCATGGCCGTCGGCCTGGAGGTCCGCGTCCCGTTCTGCGACCACCGCCTCGTCGACTACGTCTTCAACACCCCCTGGGCGATGAAGACCTTCGACGGCCGGGAGAAGTCGCTGCTGCGCGCCGCCACCCGCGAGGTGCTCCCCGACCTGGTGGCCGACCGGGTCAAGAGCCCCTACCCCAGCACCCAGGACCCGCGCTACAGCGAGGCGCTGCGCACCGAGCTGAAGGCGCTGTGCGCCGACCGCGACGCCCCCGTCCGGCCGCTGCTGGACGCCGCCGCCACCGCGCACGCCCTCACCGACGGGGCGGCCGCCGGCATCCGTCCGGCCGCCGAACTCGTCCTCGGCATGAACGCCTGGCTGCGCACGACCGGCACCGCCCTCGCACTGTGACCACCCCCGGGGGATAGCACCTCCCGGCACGGCGGGCGCTCCTGACGCACAATGGATGCGACAAACAAGCGCACCGGCGGGTCCGCGCACCTCACGCACCCCGGGAGCCCCCGGGGCGGAGAGGCGTCGCGCACCCGCCCCACCACCAGCAACAGGAGCGCCCCCGTGTCCCCGCAGACCTTGTCCCTCACCATCGACCCGGCCGCGTCCGCCGCGCCGTTCGAGCAGGTACGCACCCAGATCGCGGATCAGGCCCGGGACGGCGCCCTGCCGGTCGGCTACAAGCTGCCCACCGTCCGCGGCCTGGCCGAGGACCTCGGGCTGGCCGCCAACACCGTCGCCAAGGCCTACCGCGCCCTGGAGACCGACGGGGTGATCGAGACCCGCGGCCGCAACGGCAGCTTCATCGCGGCGGCCGGCGAGGCCGCCGACAAGGAGGCCGCCGCGGCCGCCGAGTCCTACGCCCGCCGCGTCCGGCGCCTCGGCCTGGACCAGCGTGCCGCCCTCGCCGCCGCCGAGAACGCCCTGCGCGCCACCTACGGCGCCGGCGCCTGACCCGCACCGCCACCCAGCACCCGCCGCCCGAAAGGACCCGCATGCCCAGCCGGCACGCGCTCATACGCCGCCCCGGCCCCCGCCTCGCCGAGGGCCTCGTCACCCACATCGACCGCCGCCCGGTCGACCCCGCGCTCGCCCTGCGCCAGTGGGAGGCCTACGTCGGGGCGCTGCGCGACCACGGCTGGCAGACCACCGAAGTGGCCCCCGCCGACGACTGCCCCGACGCGGTCTTCATCGAGGACGCCGTGGTCATGTTCCGCAATGTCGCGCTCCTCACCCGCCCCGGCGCCGGCTCCCGCCGCCCCGAGGTGGCCGCCGCCCGCGCCGCGGTGGAGGCCCTCGGCTGCTCCGTGGGCGAGGTCCGGGCCCCCGGCACCCTGGACGGCGGCGACGTCCTCAAGGTCGGCGACACCGTCTACGTCGGCCGCGGCGGCCGCACCGACGGCGAGGGCATCCGTCAACTCCGCTCCGCCTTCGAGCCGTTGGGCGCCCGCGTGGTCGCCGTACCGGTCAGCCGCGTCCTGCACCTGAAGTCCGCGGTCACCGCCCTCCCGGACGGCACCGTCATCGGCTACCCGCCGGTGGTCGACGACCCCGCCCTCTTCCCCCGCTTCCTGCCCGTCCCGGAGGAGTCCGGCGCCCATGTCGTCCTGCTCGGCGGCGGCAGGCTGCTGATGGCCGCCAGCGCCCCGAAGAGCGCGGAACTCCTCGCCGGCCTGGGATACCGGCCGGTCCTCGTGGACATCGGCGAGTTCGAGAAGCTGGAGGGCTGCGTGACCTGCCTCTCGGTGCGGCTGCGCGAGCTGTACGCGTGACGGGCGCCGTTCCGCACCGCGTGCGCCTGCCCGGGCCGCGCGCCCGACCGCGCCTATCGTGACGCCATGAGCAACCTCGACCTCAGACCCGCGCCCGGCGTGTGCGGCGGCACCGGCCGCACCGGCCCGGTACGCGATGTCCAGCCCGGCAAGCAGGTGCCCCTCGGCGAGAGCACCGTCGTCCGCCGACTGCTGCCGAACCTCGGCCGGCGGATGGTCGGCGCCTGGTGCTTCGTCGACCACTACGGGCCCGACGACATCGTTGCCGAGCCCGGTATGCAGGTGCCGCCGCATCCGCACATGGGTCTGCAGACCGTCACCTGGCTCCACCAGGGCGAGGTGCTGCACCGCGACAGCCTGGGCAGCCTGCAGACCGTGCGGCCCCGGGAGCTGGGCCTGATGACCTCGGGCCGGGCCATCGCGCACTCCGAGGAATCCCCGCACGGCCACGGCCCGTTCCTGCACGGTGCCCAGCTGTGGGTCGCCCTCCCGGACGCGCACCGCGACACCGCCCCCGCCTTCGCCCACCACACCGACCTGCCGGTGATCGAGGGCGGCGGGCTGTCCGCCACCGTCCTCCTCGGCCAACTGGACGGCGCCACCTCGCCCGGCGCCACCTACTCCCCGCTGGTCGGCGCCGACCTCACCCTCGCCGCCGGCACCGACACCCGGCTGCCCGTCGACCCCGACTTCGAGTACGCGGCGCTGACCATCTCCGGCGAGAGCGAGGTCGACGGCGTCCGCCTGGGCCCCGGCGCCCTGCTCTACCTCGGCTGCGGCCGCGGTGAACTGCCGCTGCGCGCCGACTCCGACAGCAGCCTGCTGCTCCTGGGCGGTGAGCCGTTCGAGGAGCGGATCGTGATGTGGTGGAACTTCGTGGGCCGCTCGCACGCGGACATCGAGGAGGCCCGGTCGGCCTGGATGTCGGGCTCGCGCTTCGGCGAGGTGACGGGCTACGACGGCGACCGGCTGGCGGCTCCGGCGCTGCCGCCGGGGGCGCTGAAGCCCCGCGGCAGGGAGCGCTGACGGCGCCGGATCCGCCGCGCCGGCCCGCTCCCGACGAGCCGGTGGCAGATCCGTCCCGGCCGCTCAGATCGGGTCGTCCGGCGCGAGGCGCCGGACCCCGGGCAGCCGGTCGTCGAGTTCGCCGGGCTCGAACCGGCACATGCCCACCACGTGCCAGAACTCGCCCGCGATGTCACCGTCGTACTTGTAGCCGCCCGAGGGGGACAGCGCCGCCCAGCCGCCCGGCACACCGACCAGCGTGGCCCGCGGGGCCGGTGCGCCGTCCTCGGGGACGTCCCACAGCCGGACCGTGCCGTCCTCGCCGCCGCTCGCCAGCAGCGACCCGTCCGGGCTGAACGCCAGGGTGAGCACGCGGCCGGTGTGGCCGGTCAGCCGGGCCGTCTCCCGGCCCTCCAGCGGGTTCCACAGGCGTACGGTCCGGTCGTCGCCGGCCGTGGCCAGCAGCGGCCGCGCCGGATGGGCGGCGGCGGTCCACAGCCGGCCGACGTGGCCCCGGAGCCGGTGGCGCAGTGCGCCGTCCTGCCAGATGATCGCCTCGCCGTCCCAGGACGCGCTCGCCAGCCAGGCGTCACCGGGGCCGTGGGCCACCGCGTACACCCGGGCGGTGTGGCCCGCGAGTTCGGCGACGAGGCGGCCCTCGGCGAGGTCCCACAGCCGCACGCACCGGTCGTCGCAGCCGGTGGCCAGGCCCGTCCCGTCCGCCCGGAACGCGATCGACCGCACCCGGCCCCGGTGCTCGGCGAGGGTGGTCACCCGGGCGCCCGTGCTGCGGTACCACAGCGCCACGGTGTCGTCGTCGTTGGCGGTGGCGAGGATCTCGCCGTCGGTGCTGAACGCCTCGGCCCACACATGGTCGGTCTCGGCGTCGATCTCGCGCTGGTACTCACCGGTGCGGGCGTTCCAGAGGTAGAGGTCGCCGTCGCTGCTGGCGGTGGCCAGTTGGTGGCTGCCGGGGACGAACAGCGCCGAGACCAGGCGGTCGTGGTCGCCGGCGAACTCCCGGGTGCGGCGGCCGGTCGCGGACTCCCACAGCCGGACCACGCCGTCGTTGCCGCAGGCCGCCAGATACGTCCCGTCCGGGCTGAAGGCCAGGCTCGCGATCCGCCGCCCGTGGCCGCGCAGGATCCGCCGGCCCTGACCGGTGGAGGTGTCCCACAGCCGCACCAGGCCCTCGTTGCCGATGGTCACCAGCACCGGGTCGGCCTCCCGGGTGCCGAAGCGGCTCCGCGGCCGGAACCGGCAGGCCCAGACCGCCCCCTGATGGGCCGCGGGCTGCTGCCGCAGCGGGGTCACCGTCCAGTCCCCGGACCGGTGCGCCACCCGCCACAGGCGGACCGATCCGTCGCTGCCGCCCGCGGCCAGCATCGTCCCCTCGGGGTCGAAGACCACCTGGTAGACATGGCCGCCGCCCTCGGCCGGCGCTCCGGCGGCGGCCCCGGTCACCGGGTCCCACAGCCGTACCTGCCCGGTGGTGTCGCCGCTGGCGAGCAGCCGGCCGCCGGGGTGGAAGTCGAGGGTGTAGACGCGGCCCGTGTGACCGGTGAACTCGTGGCGCAGCCGCCGCTCGGCTACGTCCCAGACCCGCACCGTGCCCCGCTCGTCCGCGCCCATGTCACCGGTGGCCAGCAGGGTGCCGTCCGGGCTGAACTGCGCGCGGTAGGCGGGCCCCTGATGGCCGTCGAGGGAGCCGAGGAGCCGGCCGGACGCGGTGTCCCACAGGCGCACCGCACCGGCCGCGTCGCCCGTGACGAGGGTGCGGCCGTCGGGGCTGAACCCCGCGGTGTAGACGGGCGCGGTGTGGCCGTACAGCCGGTGCCGCGGGGTCCCGTCGGCCACCTCCCACACCGTGACCGTGCCCTCGCGGTCGCCGGTCGCGAGCTGCGCCCCGACGACGTCCAGGGACACCGGCCACACCCCGTCCGGGTGCACCTCCAGCCGGTGCAGGCAGGTGCCGGCGACCGGGTCCCACAGCCGCACGGTGCCGTCCGCGCCGCCGGTGGCGAGCACCCGGTCGCGGAACTTCACCGCGTAGACCCGGCCGGTGTGGCCCTGGAGGGTGCGCACCGCCGTGCCCGTCGCGGCATCGCACACCAGCACGCCGCCGTCCTCGCTGCCCACGGCGAGGAGTTCGCCGTCGGGGCTGTAGGAGACCGGCTCGGGCAGCCTGCTGGTGCGCATGTCGAAGCCGTACGGCACGCCGACCGCGGACGGCCGGAAGCCGGCCTCCACGGGCATGCCGGGCGCCTTGGCCGCCGCCCGCAGCTCTGGGGTGTCCAGCGTGGTGCCGTCGGCGACGGTGTTGATGAGGGCGGCGCGGTGCCAGTGGCTGCCGGCCACCCGGGCGCCGCGGAGTTCGGCGCCGATCAGCCGGGCCATCCGCAGATCGGCGCCGCGCAGATCCGCGCCGGTGAGCCGCGCCTCGTCGAGGCGCGCCCCGGCCAGGCAGGCGTCGCGCAGCACCGCGCCGGAGAAGTCCGCGCCGACCAGGCCGGCGTCGGTGAGGTCGGCGCGGGTGAGGTCGACGCCGGAGAAGTCGCGGTAGGAGAGGTCCTCCCCGGCGAGGACGGCGCCCCGCAGATCCGTGTGGGCCGGCACCCGCAGGCGGCTGAGGACCTTGACCGCGTTCGCCCGGGCGGCCTCACTACCCTCCGCAGCGGCACCCGGCTCGCCCTCCGCCCCCTCGGCACCGCCGGCCAGCACGCGTTCGGCCCACTGCTGGCAGGTGCGGTGGTCGGCGAGGTCGCACAGGAACTCCACCGCGAGCCGGCTCAGCGGGCGGCGGGCGAGCAGGCCGCTGTCCCCGGGGGCCGCGCCCGCCAGCTGCGCGGCGGCCTCCCGGGCCACCAGCCACTCGACCACCGAGCCGTGGATGAACTGGAACAGGCCGTCCTCGGTGCGCAGCAGCAGACTGCCCGAGCCGACCGCGTGGGCGGCCTGCGGCACGGAGAGCCTGCTGTCGGCGAGGCCGGTCAGCACCTCGCCCACGTCATGGAGTTCGTCCAGCCGCAGCGCGCTGCGGCCGCTCTCCCACAGGCGCAGCGCCAGGGTCGTCACGCCCCGCCACAGCTGCCGTTCGCTCAGCCCGGGCAGGCTGCCGGGACCGCCCTGGCCGCGGCGCTCCTCGTAGCGCAGCCAGGAGGTGAACACCTCCTCGTACAGCCCCGCAGGGCTCAGCGCCCGGCCGGCGCCCGCGACGGCGCGCAGCCGCTCGTGGTCGAGGTCGGCGACGAAGCTGAGCAGCCGCGGGTTGCGGCACATCGCGAGCAGGTCGGGGACGCCTTCGAGCAGCCGGACCCGGCGTTCGGCCGCGTGCTCGTCGCCGTAGCGGTTCACCAGGTAGGTGCGGATCTGGCGGGGTGAGAACTCCTGGACGGCCAGGACCCGGCGCTGCGGCAGCAGTCCGACGCGCTCCCCGAGCGCGGTCAGCACCTGGGCCTGCGACCTGAAGTGCTGGGTGCGGCTGCTGACCACGATCTTGGCGTTGTCCACCGCGGCGTCCAGCAGCATCTGCAGATGGTCGGCGGCGCGCTCGTAGCTGACCTGGTTGACCAGTTCGTCGAACCCGTCGAAGAGCAGCACGATGCGGCCCTGCCGGAGCATGTAGCGAAAGGCCCGCAGATCGATGGTGTCGACGCCGTGGTTCGCCAGATGGGCCGCCACCAGGCCGTCGACGGTGTGGGCCTTGTCGAGGGTGCTCAGCTCGATCAGCAGCGGTACGGCCCGGGGGAGTTCCTCGGGCAGCCGGCGGGCCAGCTCGCGCAGGGCGAAGGTCTTGCCGTGGCCGAAGTCGCCGAGGAGCAGCACGAAGCGGCCGTGGTCGGCGTCGAGCAGCCGCAGCATGTCCTCGACGAGCCCGTCGCGCTCCGCGCCGCCGGGCCGCTCCACCTCGCGGTAGCGCTGCGGCAGATACAGGCTCGGGTGGTAGGGGAGGTCGGTGCTGAGCCGCTCGGTCTGGCGGGCCACGTAGCCGCGCAGATCCAGCAGCCCCTGGAACTCGGTGAAGCTGCGCACCCGCACCCCGCGGCGGCGGGCCCGCTCGCGCAGCTCCGGCGGCGGGGGCGGGCCGTCGTGGACGAGTTCGGCGTCCGGCAGCGCATCGGAGGCGTGGAGGTGGTCGAGGAAGCGGTCGACGAACTCCGGCTGCGGGGTGCCGGTGCAGACCGCCACCCGCTGCTGCCGGACGAACCCGGACTCCGGCCACGTGACGAGCAGTTGCGGCACCTCGCCGGGCACCCGGCGGAGCTGGGCGCCCTCGTGGCGGGTGCGGCAGACCTCGGTGACCCGGGCGATCAGGGTGTCGAGCGGGTCCTCGACGGTGCGGCCGGCCTCCGGCGCGGGCGCCGCGGAACCGGCCCCGGCCGATGCGGCGTCCGGGGCGCCGGACGCCTCGCCGCCCGGGGCGGGCGCCGCCTCCGGACCGCCGAAGACGCGCCGGCTGCCGCCCCATCCGGTGGCGAAGCTCCGCGGCTGCCCGCCGGAGCGCTCCGGCCAGCGGGTGACGCCCTCGCCGGTGATCCGGAGCAGCTGGTGCCGGGCCGGGGCGGCGGCGCCGAAGACCGGGAGTTCGCCGGCGGCGAGGGGGAGTGCGGCGGCGGTGGGCGCGGCGGACGCGGCCCGGGGGCCGCCGGCGGGCCCGTGCAGCAGCAGATGCAGCCGCGGGCCGGTGAGCCGGGCGAGGACATCGCCGTCGCGGACCGGCGCGGCGCCGGGCGCGGTGTCCTGGCCACTGCCGCGGCGCGGGCCGCGGTCGCCGTCCGGGGCCGCGCCGGACCCGCCGTCGGAGGCGAGCGGCCGGTCCGCCCCCACCGGGTGGCGCAGCGCCCCGATCCGCAGCCACCCCTCCTGCTCGTACGGGCGCAGGGCCTGGGCGAACCAGGCCGCCTGCTCGGGCCCGAGCAGGCCGTAGCGGTCGTCGGGCCGGTGGCTGTACGCCATCGAGGAGTTGAGCCCGGCGACGACGGTGCGCAGGGCCGGGACCGGGAACAGGCTCCAGGGCTGGTCGCCGTCGAAGACGACGTCGAGGCCCTGGTAGAGCTCCTGGAACAGCCGGTGGTAGTGCCGCCACTTCGGCCAGTACGGCGGCCGGGGCTGCATCTCGTCGGCCTCGCAGGTGCTGAAGTAGGCCCGGCAGGCGGCCTGGCTGACGTCCTGCCCGCCGGGGACGACGGCGAGCCGGTCCGGATCGAGGCCGAGCCGGGAGCGCAGCCCGGTCAGGAAGCTGAGCGCCTGTTCGCACTCCCGGGGGCTGCCGGACGCCGTGAGGTCGCCAGTGACGACCAGGAGGTCGGGCTCGGGCGCCCCGGCGTCGGCGAGTTCGACCAGATCGCCCCAGATCGCCGCCTGGAGCGCGGCCGGTTCGGCGCCGCGGCCGAAGCACGGCCCGGCGAGGTGCAGCACCGAGACGGCCTCCCGGGACGGGCTCGCCTCCACGGCCTGCGGGTAGCGGGGCGGCACCGCGGGCCGCCGGCGCCCGGCCCAGCCCGGCTGCCCGAGCGGGCGGTGCGAGGAGGGCCGCGGGACGCTCGGCACGGCGGGCGGCGCGGAGCGCGCCTGCGGGCCGCCGGGGAAGCCCGGGCGCGCGGTGGGCCGCGCCCGGCCCTCCAGCGCCTGGCCGACCCGGGTGAGCAGCAGGTCCTTGGCGGCGGCGGTGTCGCTGACGCCCACCAGGTCGACGTAGGTGATGGTGGCGAGCAGGCCCTCGACGGGGATGTCCTCCGTACGGACCGTGATCAGCCGGCGCTCCGGGGCGTCGGGGTCGGCGCGTAACGCGGCCTGCCACTCCATCCGCCCGTACCGGGAGCGCTCGTAGTTGCGGGAGAGGACGGCGATGACGGCGGCGGACTCGCTGACCCCGCGGTCCATGAAGTCGACGAAGTTCGTGCCGGCCACGAAGTCCCAGGCCTGCACGACGGTCCGGTAGCCGGCCTCCTCCAGCGTCCAGGCGATCCAGGAGGCCCATCGCTCGTCGGCCGGTGAATAGCTGATGAAGAAGTCCAGCAGCTGCGTTTCCCCCGAAAGTTCCTGACGCCCGCCCATGGTGCCATCCTAGGGAGCGGGCCCCCGCGGGGCACCGGGTTCGCACGAACGGTGTGCCATGCTTTGCGGGTGCGTGCCGCCATACAACGTCTCCATGTGCTGGACTGGCTGGCCGGGGGGATGCTCGCCTGCGGTCTGCTGTGCCTGGCCACCGGGCTGCTGCCGGCCGGGTCCGCCGGGGACGCCATGCTCCGCGTAGCCCCGCTGCTCGCCTTCCTCGGTACGGTGATCGTGCTGGCCGAACTCACCAGCGCGGCCGAGGTGTTCGACGTGGTCGCCGCCGGTGTGGCGCGCGCCGGGCGGGGCAGTTACGCCGCGCTGTTCGTGCTGTGCGTGGCCTTCGCCTCGCTCACCACCATCACCCTCAACCTCGACACGACGGCGGTGCTGCTCACCCCCGTCATGCTGGCGCTCGCCACCCGGGTGGGGATCGCCCCCGTGCCGCTGGCCATGACGACGGTGTGGCTGGCCAATACGGCGAGCCTGCTGCTGCCCGTGTCGAACCTGACGAACCTGCTGGCGGCGGACCGCGTCGCGCTCACCCCCACCGGGCTGGCGGCCACGATGTGGGCGCCCCAGCTGGTGGCCATCGCGGTCACCATGGGCTGCCTGTGGCTGTTCTTCTGGCGCGCCGGCCGGCGCGGTGCGCGCAGCTACTCGCCCCCGGCGCCGCACCGGCCCGCGGACCGCACGCTCTTCCGCGTCTGCGCGGTGGTCTGCGCGGGCTTCCTGCTGGCCATCCTGCTCGCCGACATCCCGCTGTGGGCGGCCTCGGCGGCGGCCGCCGGCATCGTGGTGGCGGCGTTCGCGGTGCGCCGCCGGGAGGCGCTGCGGCTCTCGCTCGTCCCGTGGCGGCTGCTGGTCCTGGTGCCGGGGCTGTTCCTGGTGGTCGAGACGGTCGACGCGAACGGGCTCCACGAGCTGCTGGCGGCCGCCATCGGCACCGACGCCGGGCTGCCCGGCATGCTGCGCGCCGCGTCCGTCGGCGGCGGGCTGTCCAACGTGCTCAACAACCTGCCCGTCTACCTGGCCGGCGAGGCCGCCGTGCCGGCCGGCAACCACCACCAGCTGCTGGCACTGCTCATCGGGACGAACGTCGGCCCGGTGGTGACCCCGTGGGCCTCGCTGGCGACGCTGCTGTGGTTCGAGCGCTGCCACGCCCAGGGGGTGCGGGTGTCGATGAAGACCTTCATGGCCACCGGGGCGCTGCTCGCCGCCGTCGCGCTGCCGGCCGCCACGGTCGCGCTCGCGGTGGCCGGTTAGGCGCCCCCGGAGGGCTCAGCGGATGCCGGCCGCCGCTCCGCGCGCGGCCAGCTCCAGCAGATACGGCAGGGCGTCCGGCCGTCCGGCGACGAAGCTGCGGTCGGTGTCCGGGCCGGTGGCGGTACCGCGGAACGGGCCGCCGTCGAGGGCCCGGATCTCCACCCCCGCCTCCGTGGCGAGCAGCGCGCCGGCGGGCAGGTCGACGGCCTCCGCGCGGTAGCCGACGAAGCCGTCGATCGCACCGCGGGCCAGCATCGCCCAGGTCAGCAGCGGCGCCCACAGCTGGAGCAGCCGCCGGGAGCGGACCTCCAGCACCTCCTTCAGGGCCCGTGCCGCCGGATCGTCGCGGGCCACCCCGTGCCCCTGGGTCCAGGCGAGCAGCGGCCCGGCGGGCGGCAGCGCGCGCCCGGGTCCGGTCATCCGGCCCCGCGGCCCGTACGCGCCGCAGCCGGCGAGCGCGGTCCAGGTCCGGTCGGTGACCGGGTCGTGCACGACGCCGACGGCGGCCTCGTCGCCCACGCACAGGGCGATGCCGACGACATACGCGGGCAGGCCGATGACGACGTTGTTGCTGCCGTCGAGCGGGTCGACCAGCCAGGTGCGCGGGGTGCCCCGGCCGCCGTCGTCGCCGTCCAGCGCCCCGGCCTCCTCGGCGAGGATCCGGTCGTGCGGATAGCGCTCCCGGATCCGGCGGACGATCAAGTCCTCGGCCATCGTGTCGAGTTCGGTGACCACGTCGCCGTCGTCGCCCTTGGCCCGCACGCCGTAGTCGTCGGAGTCGTCCCGGAAGCGGGAGCGCAGCAGGGCGCCGGCCTCCCGCGCGGCGGCGACGGCCAGCTCCCGCTCGGCCGCGAACCGCGCCGAGGGGCTGTCAGGGGCAGGGGTCATGGATCCTCCTGAGCACGGTCCGCGCGGTCCGGGCGGTCTGCTCGGCGTCGCATGCCTGTCGTACCACTCGATGGCCGGTGCCGTGCAGCGGTCCGAGGGAAAGGTCGAAGCGCCCCGGCAGGGTCCGGCCGAGCACCAGCGTGGCGGCGGGGCGGTCCTCCGGGACGACCGTGGTGTGGAACTCTCCGGCCGGCAGGGTGTACACCGTGCCGCGGTGGCTGGTCTGCTGAGGGCCCGGCTCGCAGCTCACCAGCCGGGAAGTCGGCTGAATCTCGTCCACGCCCGAGGGGCGGCTGAGGACCTCGAACACCCGGTGGGTGGGCTCCGCCGGCCGCTCGACGACCCGCACCCGCAGATTGCCCACCGCCCCGTACAGCACACAACTGGTCAGCTCCCAGCTGTGCGAGTGCACCGGCGAGGTGGTCGGCCGGGCCGCCTGCCCGGCCGCCTCGCCGCCGAACGCGTGCACGCAGACGCCGTGGTCGCCGACGCGCTCCACCGGGAAGCAGACGAAGCCGAGCGGATGGCGCACCGCGCGCAGTCCGCGGCGGCCGGCGGCGATCTCCTCCAGGACCGAGGCGGCCGTCTCGAAGACCTCCGCGGGGGCGCCCTGCCGGTGCATGGCCCGTGCGAGCCGTCGGTGATCCATGGGACTGTGCACTCGGCAGCTCACCTCCGGTACGGGTTCTCCGCGCGCAGCGCCTTCTCGATGACCTCGCTGACGTCCCCGTCGGTGAAGGACGTCGGGAGCGGCAGCCCGAGGCCCTCGAAGAGCCGCAGGGTCTCGTCGACCGTCGGCTCCTCGCTCAGCGGGACGGTGCGCCGCAGGTCGAGCGCGACGGCCTGCTCCCGGCTCTGGTGGAGTTCGGTGACGTAGTAGTCGTAGAGCGGACGGTCCCGCTCCACGAGGAGGTTGACCCGCCGGGGGTCGTCCTGGGTGATGATCAGGCACGAGGCGGAGAGGTCGAAGCGCAGAGTGGGCACGACCGATGACAGATGCACATCGATCTCCAGCGTGTCGAGCCGCTGCCGGTGCCAGCAGGCCGCGAGCACCGTGGCGAACGACTCCTTGCGGGTGCGGTCGGCGCTCCAGCTGTCCGGCGGCACGACGTCCAGCCGGTGCGCGAAGGTCTGCCGGAAGCGGGCGTAGGCGGCGCAGGCCTGCTCGTCCGCCGGGTTGATGATGTCGATCTTGACGGTCAGGGAGCGGCGCTGGAGCTGCGCCTCCCGGATGCAGACCGGCAGGGTCACCGCACGCAGGTACGTTCCGGTGCCGCCCTTGAACACCCAGCGGTCGGTGCGGTGGCGGGCCCGGTCCAGGGCCTGCTCCAGCTCGGCGCCGGTCAACGACCGCACCATGGTGAGGTCTTCCAGCGCCCGGTGCGTCGCCGACATCGCGCCCTGGATGTCGGCCACCCGGCGTCTGCGCTCGGTCAGCGTCCCGAAGACCAGCGCGGCGAGCACCAGCAGGGTCGCGCCGGAGACGACGTTGTCCTGGATCGCCCCGCCGAAGACGTCGAGCAGCCCGATGACCAGCGCGGCGCCGAGCGCGACGACGCTGTCGAGATTGCGGAGGGTCCAGGCGACGGAATTCTCGACGCTGTGCCGTGTCCGCCCTGCCTGCCCTGCCTCTGCGGTCCTGCGTGCCACGCCCACAACCTCTCCCCCGGGTACCGGCATCGTAGGAGCGAGCCGAGCCCGGCGGCCAGGAAAAGGGCCGTTGACGATATCTTCTGCGCCACCTCCGCACGCCCCTCCCGCCGTCAGGACGGGGGACGGCACCGTTGCGCCGGGAGCAGCGCGCCCGTTCCACCGGGCCCTGCCGCCGGTTCGCCGCCGTCGTCGTCCTCGTCGTCCTCGTCGGGCGGTGTACCGGCGCCGCGTCGTGCGTGATCGCTGACCTTCAGCAGCAGGGCGATCAGCAGCCAGTTGGCGACCATCGACGAGCCGCCCTGGGCGAGGAAGGGCAGCGCCTTGCCGGTCAGCGGCATGAGGCCGGTGACGCCGGCCGCGACGACGAAGACCTGGAGGGACAGCGCCACGGCCAGTCCGAGCGCGAGCAGGGTGCCGAACGGGTCCCGGGACAGCAGCGCCGCGCGCAGGCCCCGCTCGGCCAGCAGGACGTAGAGGAGCAGCACCGCCATCAGCCCGGCGAGGCCGAGTTCCTCACCGACGGTGGTGAGGATGAAGTCCGAGCGGCCGGCGAAGCCGATCAGTTCGGGGTGCCCCTGGCCCAGTCCGGTGCCGGTCATGCCGCCGGTGCCGAAGCTGAACAGCGCCTGTGCGGCCTGGTCGGAGATCAGGCCCGGCGGGCGCCGGTCGGGGGGAAGGAAGATGGCGAAGGGGTGCAGCCAGGCCTCGATCCGGCCCTTGACATGGGGTTCGGTGGAGCCCACGACGGCCGCGCCGGCCACGGCCATCAGCGCGCCGCACACCACCCAACTGCCGCGCCCGGTCGCGACGTACAGCATCACGATGAACAGGCCGAAGAAGATCAGCGAGGTGCCCAGGTCCCGCTCCAGGACCAGGACCAGCAGGCTCGCGATCCAGATGGCGACGATCGGGCCGAGCTGCCGGCCGGGCGGCAGCCGCACGCCCAGGGTCCGCCGGCCGGTCAGCGCCAGGGCGTCGCGGTGGACCACGAGGTACCCGGCGAAGAACACGGCGATCATGACCTTCACGAACTCGCCCGGCTGGAAGGACACCGGCCCCAGATACACCCAGCGCTTGGCCCCGTAGGTGTCCCCGGGGTAGAGGGCCGGGGCGATCAGCAGCACGAGCGCGGCGGCCATGGTGACGTAGAGGTAGCGCTGAAGCCGCCGGTAGTCCTTGAGCAGGGCCACCGTCAGGATGCAGGCGGCCACCCCGATGACGGTCCACAGGAGTTGCTGCCCGGCGGCGGGCGGGGTGCGGTAGGCGTGGTCGAGGCGGTGCAGGAGGACCAGGCCCAGGCCGGTGAGCAGGGTGGCCACCGGCAGGATCAGCGGGTCCGCGTCCGGGGCGTAGCGGCGCAGCGCGAGATGCGGGGCGGCGGCGAGGCAGCACATCGCGAGCGCGAACCCCGCGGTCCCGTCCGGCACCGCGCCCCCGGTCGCCATGCCGACCGCGAGGTAGCCGAAGAGCACGACGACCACGACGAGTCCCAGCAGCAGTGCCTCGGTCCGGCGCGCGGCCGGTGCCCCCGGGGTGCCGTCGGACCCGGTGGCCCGCCGGGCCGGGAGGGTCAGTCCACGCACGGGACGCCGCCTCCCTCGACCGTCTCGCGCCGCGGCCCGCCACCGGACGACGGGGGAGCGCCGGAGCGGTCGGCCGCGGGCGGGCCGGAGTTGCCGCCCGCTGCCTTGTCCGGAGCCTTGCCGTCCGCTCCCTTGCCGTCCGTTTCGTTGCCGTCGGTTCCGGGGCCGATGCGCTCCCGCACCAGCCGCCGGATCGTCGCGGGGTCGACCAGGTTCACGTCCTCGCCGTGGTGCTTGGCGAATCCGGTGATCGGCAGCGTCGAGAACTCCACGTTGCCGCCGGAGAGGTTCTTCGCCTGCCGGAGGAAGGCGGGCAGGTCCCAGCCCTGGTCGATGACCACGTCCTGCTTGGCGGCATCGAGCAGGCGCAGCAGCCGGGCCGGGTCCGTGAACGTCTCGGCGCTGTCGAGCTCGTGCAGGGCCGAGGCGAGGAACGCCTGCTGCCGGCGGGTGCGGTCCAGGTCCCCGCGCGGCAGGCCGTGGCGCTGCCGGACGAAGGCGAGGGACTGCGCGCCGTCCAGCGTCTGGCGGCCGGCGGGGAAGTCGGCCCCGGAATAGCGGTCCTTGACCGGGTGCTTGAGGCAGACCGGTACGCCCCCCAGGGAGTCGGCCAGGTGGTAGAAGCCGGCGAGGTTGACCTCGGCGAAGTGGTCGACGGGCACGCCCAGGAACTGCGAGACGGTGGTGATCGCCGCCCGCCGCCCCGCCTCGCGCCCGGCCTGCTCCAGGGCCCGGTGGTCCGCGCCGCCCTGCCCGGCGAGGAGGTTCTCGTGGTGCGCCTTGGCCAGCCCGTACGCCTTTTTGATCTTGTCCCGGGGGAAGCCGGGGATGTCGACGAGGTCGTCCCGCGGCACCGAGAGGGCGGTGGCCCGGCCGCCGCCGGCCGGCACGTGCAGCAGGATCAGGGTGTTGGTGTTGTAGCCCCCGATCTCGGAGCTGCCGGCGTGCAGCTTGTCCAGCACCGCCGGGGGCAGGTCCTCGCCGTTCTGGTCCTTGCGGCTGTCCAGCCCCATGAGCAGGATGTTCGTCGCTCCGTCGGTGGACCGCTCCGCACCGTCCAGGGCCCGGGAGCTGCCCATGCTGCCGAAGACGTCGTGGTAGACGTACCAGCCGCCGAACCCGGCCACCACCAGCAGCAGGGCCAGGAACACGAGCACGAAACGGGCGGCCCGGGAACGTCCGCGCCGGTGGCGGCGGGTGCGCGGGGCGTCGGCCCCGGCCGGCCCGGGGGAGGCGTGACGGCGGTGGTGCATACGGGCGTCCTGTCGGTCTCGTCCCGGCGGCTCTCGGCGGACGAGGCCACGGGCGCTGGGGGCGAGTCCCGAGTGTGGGCAGGGCCGGCTGAAGGAAAGCTGAGGTTCCTGACGGCGCCTTCAGGCTCCCGGGCCCGGCGGCGTCCTCATCAGGCTCCGCGCGCGGGGAAGCGGGCCACCAGGAGCGCGCCGCGCTCGCTGGGCTCCACCCGCAGGCCGCCGCCGTGGGCCCGTGCGATGTCCCGCGCGATGGCCAGGCCCAGTCCGGTGCCGCCGCCCCCGCGGTGGCGGGCGGCGTGCAGCCGGGTGAAGCGCTCGAAGACCCGCTCGGCGGCCTCCGGGGGGATGCCCGGCCCGTCGTCGGCGACCCGCAGCACCGCCTCCCCGGTGGCCGGGTCGACGCCGGCGCCGAGGCGGACCTCGTGGGCGGCGTGCCGCAGGGCGTTGTCCACGAGGTTGGCCAGCAGCCGCTCCAGCTGCACGGCGTCGCCGCGTACGGGCACCGGAGCCGCCGCGTCCAGCACCAGCGGCACCCGGGGGTCGCGGCGCCGGGCGACCTCCTCCGCGCACAGCAGCGCCAGATCGGCCGGCTCCCCGGCCGGCACCGGGTGGGTGTCGAGCCGGGCGAGCAGCAGCAGATCGTCGGCGATCCGCTGGAGGCGCACCGCGGCGTCCAGCGCCTGCCGTACGGACGCGGCCGAGTCCGGGTCCCGCGCGGTGCGCAGCGCCACCTCCAGTTCGGTGCGCAGCGCGGCGATCGGATTGCGCAGCTCGTGGGAGGCGTCGGCGGTGAACTGCCGCTGCCGCGAGACGGCTTGCTCCAGGCGGTCGAGGGTGAGGTTGACCGTACGGGCCAGCTGCGTGATCTCGTCCTTGCCCTTGGGATCGGGCACCCGCCGGCCCAGTTCGCTCGCCGTCACGGACGCCAGCTCGGCGCGGATGGCCTCCACGGGGCGCAGCGCGAGCCCGGTCACCGCCCAGGCGATGAGGGCGGCCAGCGCCATCAGCAGCGGACCGCCCGCCAGCAGCGTCACACCCAGCGCGCGGGTGGCGTCGTTGAGGTCGGCCAGCGTGGTCAGCGCGTAGACGTACCGGGTGCCCTGCGCCGAGTCCGCCCGCACGACGACCGCCAGGCTGCGCTGGCCGAAGGCCGCCGTCCTGGGCAGGACCTTGCTGCTCGCCTCCCTGCCCGGGCCCGGCCGGAAGCCGGCGAGGTCGGCGGCGCCGGCCGTCGGGTCCGGGCCGGTGCCGGCGAGCGCCCTGCCCCGCGCGTCCAGGACGACGACGGCATCGACGCCGCCGGCCGGCTGCGGCAGATGGTGGGGCAGCGGGCCGGTACGGGCGGCCACCTTGCGGGCGGCGAGTTCGGTGCGGTCCTGGGTGTTGTCCAGGAGGTTGTCGGTCAGCGTCATGTACAGCCAGGCGCCGCCCACGGCCAGGACCATGGCCATGACCAGCGCGGCCGCCGTGGCCGCCCGCGCCCGGACGCTGCGCGGCAGCGGCAGCGCGCGCACCAGGGCGCGCAGCCGGTCAGCCGCCATCGGGAGAGATCCGGTAGCCGAGCCCGCGCACCGTGCGGATGGCGCGCCGCCCGAAGGGGACGTCGACCTTCTTGCGCAGCGAGCTGATGTAGACCTCGACGATGTTGGGGTCCATGTCCAGCGGCGAGTCCCAGACCTCGTGCAGGATGTGCAGCTTGGCGACCGTGCCGCCGTCCCCCGCCATCACACAGGCCAGGACGGCGAGTTCACGGGCGGTGAGTTCGATCTCGGTGTCCCCCCGGCGGCAGCGGCGAGCGACGGTGTCGACGACGAGGTCCCCCGCCTGGAGCGTGGGGGAGTGCACCTGCTGCGCACGACGGCCCAGCGCCCGCAGCCGCGCCAGCAGCACGACGAACGAGAAGGGCTTGGCGAGGTAGTCGTCGGCGCCCGAGTCGAGCCCCTCGGCCTCGTCGTGCTCGCCGTCCTTGGCGGTCAGCATCAGGATGGGGGTGGTGTCCCCCGCGTGCCGCAGCCGGCGGCAGACCTCGTACCCGTTCAGGCCGGGGAGCATCACGTCCAGGACGAGGGCGTCGTAGTCGCGGACCCGGGCGCGTTCGAGGCCGCGGTGACCGTCGTGGGTGACATCGACCCAGTGGCCCTCCAGGGCCAGCCCCCGCCGCAGGCTGTCGGCCAGCCCCTCCTCGTCCTCGACCACCAGAATGCGCATACCGGCAAGGATGGCATATCCCGCAAGGGAATTGCCTTTCCGTCCGCCCGGCGGGAGGCGATTTCCGCAAGGGCGCCGCCCTTCCGCGAAACCGCCTCGGTGGGATCTGCGACAACGCTCCCCGGGAATCATTCCCGAGCCGATACCGACTGAACGGAAACTGAAATTCCTGAAGACGGATTCAGGTTTCTCCTGCGCCGGAAGGGCGTGTTACTTTCCTTCGGGTGCCGCCGGCGGTGTTGTCCGGCGGCACAGGAATCCGGGCCGTTGCCCCGCGAGTGGAGGAGGTGATCGGGAATGCCCCCCGGTCGAAGTCCTCACCGCGCCCTGCCGGCCGGCTGACCGCTCCCCGAGCGCCGTCGCGCGGCACGCCGCCGCGCCCTGACGCCGGTGCGCCGCGCGCCCGTACCCTCACCCTCTTCTGCACCGCGGGAAAGGCCCTTGCCGCCCGCCCGCTTCCTCACTCCACACTCCACCACTCCGTACGCCGGCGCGGCTTTGCCGTGCCGTCCTGCGCGGAAAGGGAATTCACCATGACCATGCTCGCCCCGGAGAAGCTCGCTCCGCCGGGCCGCGGACCCCGCGGCCGCCGAGCCCGAAAAGCCGCAGAATTCGAGGCCCGTACCCGAATCGCCGGCGAAAAGCTCGCCCGCATCAGCGCGCGCCCCGCCGCACAGGTCCTCCAGGACGTGCAGGCCAGGCGCGACGGCCTGAAGTATTCCGATGTCACCGAGCGCCAGGAGCGTTTCGGGCCCAATACCGTCGCCCACGAGAAGGCGCCGCACTGGGGCGTCCAGCTGGCCAGGGCCTTCGCGAACCCGTTCATCGCCGTCCTGGTGCTGCTCGCCGCCGTCATGTACGTCCAGGACCCCGAGGACCCGGGCGTGGTCATCCTCTCCGTCATGGTGGGGATCAGCGGACTGCTGCGCTTCTGGCAGGAGTTCCGCTCCGGCCGGGCCGCCGACGCCCTCAGCCGGCTGGTCACCACCACCTGCGCGGTCCGCCGCCGGGCCGGCCGTTCGTCGCAGCCCGCCACCCTGGAGGTGCCGATGGACCAAGTGGTCCCCGGTGACCTCGTCAAGCTCGCCGCGGGCGACCTCGTCCCCGCCGATCTGCGGCTGATCGCGGCCAAGGACCTGATGGTCGGGCAGGCCGCGCTGTCGGGGGAGTCGCTGCCGGTCGCCAAGGACGACCTCCGCGGCGACGACCGGGGGCAGCACCCCACGGCCGACCCGGTGGACGCCGGCAACCTCTGCCTGATGGGCACGTCGGTGACCTCGGGCACCGCGACCGGGGTGGTCGTGGCGACCGGCGCGGACACCTACTTCGGCTCGATGGCCGGCTCGCTGGCCGGCGAACGCCCGCAGACCAACTTCGACCACGGCGTCCGCAAGGTCAGCCTGCTGCTGATCCGCTTCATGCTGGTGATGGTCCCCGCCGTGTTCGCCGTCAACGGGCTGACCAAGGGCGACTGGAAGGGCGCCTTCGAGTTCGGCGTCGCGGTCGCGGTCGGGCTGACCCCCGAGATGCTGCCGATGGTCGTCACCACCAACCTGGCGCGCGGCGCGGTCGCGCTGTCCCGCCGCAAGGTCGTCGTCAAGCGGCTCAACGCGATCCAGAACCTGGGCGCGATGGACGTGCTGTGCACGGACAAGACCGGCACCCTCACCGAGGACCGCGTCGTCCTGGACCGCCACCTCGATGTGCACGGCAGGCAGGACCCCGAGGTCCTGGAGTACGCCTACCTCAACAGCCACTTCCAGACCGGGCTGAAGAACCTGCTGGACCAGGCCGTCATCGACCGGATGCACGAGGCCGAGGAGGTTGTCGTCGACGCGCGTTTCACGGCGGTCGACGAGATCCCCTTCGACTTCGCCCGCCGGCGGATGTCGGTCGTCCTGCGCCGCAACGCCCTGGCCGGCGGGGAGAGCGACCACGGGCACGTCCTGATCACCAAGGGCGCGGTCGAGGAAGTCCTGGGCCTGTGCACCCATATGAGGGACCGCGGCGAGACGGTCGCCCTCACCGAGCAGCTGCGGTGGCACGCCGGCCGGATCGCCGAGGAGCACAACCGGCAGGGCCTGCGGGTGCTGGCCGTCGCCACCCGGACCGTCGACGAGCCCCGGGACACCTACGGCGTCGCGGACGAGTCCGGGCTGACCCTGCTCGGCTTCCTGGCCTTCCTCGACCCGCCCAAGGCGGACGCCGCGGCCGCCCTGGAGGGCCTCGCGGACCAGGGCATCACCGTCAAGGTGATCACCGGCGACAACGAACTGGTCGCCGCCCGGGTCTGCGCGGAGGTCGGCCTCACCGTGGGCGAGGTGGTCCCCGGGGCCGCGCTCGACGCCCTGTCCGACGCCGAACTGAGCGAACTGGCCGCCCGCACCACGGTGTTCGCCAAGGTCACCCCGGTGCAGAAGGCCCGCCTCGTGCGGGCGCTGCAGGCCCGCGGGCACACGGTCGGCTTCCTCGGCGACGGCGTCAACGACGCGGCCGCGCTGCGCGACGCCGATGTCGGCATCTCCGTGGACACCGCCGTGGACATCGCCAGGGAGTCCGCGGACCTCATCCTGCTGGAGAAGAGCCTCGGCGTCCTCGGCGACGGCGTCTCCCAGGGGCGGACCACCTTCGGCAACACCATCAAGTACCTGAAGATGACGGCCAGTTCGAACTTCGGGAACGTCTTCTCCGTCCTCGTCGCCTCCGCGTTCCTCCCCTTCCAGCCGATGCTGGCGATCCATCTGCTCATCCAGAACCTGGTCTACGACGTCTCCCAGCTGGCCACCCCGTGGGACCGGATGGACCCCGAATACCTGCGCAGGCCGCGGAACTGGGACGCGCGGGGCATCGGCCGGTTCATGGTCGCCATCGGACCGATCAGCTCCGTCTTCGACATCGCGATGTTCCTGATCATGTGGCACGTCTTCGGCGCCGACAACGAGGCCCATCAGGCGCTCTTCCAGTCCGGCTGGTTCATCGAGGGACTGCTGTCGCAGACCCTGATCGTCCACATGATCCGCACCCGCAGGATCCCCTTCCTGCAGTCCCGCGCGTCCTGGCCGGTCATGGTGATGACGGCCCTGGCGATGGCCACCGGGCTGTTCCTGCCCTTCTCGCCGCTGGCCGCCGGGCTCGGCATGGTGGCACTGCCGATGAGCTACTTCCCCTGGCTGATCGCGGTCCTGCTCTCCTACTGCGCCCTCACCCAGTGGGTGAAGACCTGGTACATCCGCAGGTTCCACAGCTGGCTGTAGAGGGGGAGGGCAACGGTGGGCGGGCCGGTCCGCGCCGGCTCACTCGCCGTGGTGCACGGTGCCGTCCTCGTCCATCCTCGGATGCATCTTCGTCGGCCCGTAGTGGTCCGCGTCCGAGGGGCGGGGCGGCTCCGGGCCGTCGGGGCCGCAGCGGACCATCCGCTCGACCCGGCAGATCCGGAACAGCTCGTCGTCCACCCGCAACTCGTCGGCGCGGCCCGCGGCCCGGAACTCCGCGGCGGCCCGCGCGTAACGGGCCCGCTCCCGGTCGTCGAACCCGTAGAGCAGCGGCCAGGATTCGGTCAGCCCGCCGAAGAGCTGCTGCCGAGCGTCGTGCGGGCTCGCCCGCAGCGCCCCCCTCGGCCGCCAGCCCCGTCCGTCGTGCTCCACCACACCGAAGCCGACGGGCAGCAGCACGACCTCCGGATGGGAGGTGAGCGCCCGCGTGGAATCCGCGCGCATCTCCTTGGGGAAGTGCGCCCCGGTGTAGACCAGGTCCCGCAGCGCCAGCTTCATGGCGCCGGCCATCAGGCCGTCCTCCCGGCCGGGGGTGAGGGCGAAGCCGGGGTCGGGTACCGGGGCGTCGCGGCGGTGCTCCTCCCACGACGGGTCGGCGGGTTCCGGGTCCGTGGGGCGCGGCGGCTCCGGGCCGCTCTCGCCGACGCGGGCGAACTCCTCCCCGCGCACCACGCGGTAGCGCACCCCGAGGACCGTCAGCTCGTCGACCGGTTCACGTTCCAGCACCGCCACCGCGGCCAGCAACTCCCGCCGCTCCGCGGGGTCGTCGGTGTCGTCCCGGGCCCGGAACCACAGCAGGGAGTTCAGGCCGTCCCGCACGTCCTGGGGCGCGCCGCTGGTCACGGACCGCACCAGGCGCCACGGCGCCGAGCCGCCGGGGTCCTGTGCGGCGAGGCCGAAGACCGGGCCGCGGAGCATGAGATACGGATAGCGGCGGGAGGCCCGCACGGCATCGGCCTCGGTCACCCACTCGGCCGGGTCGTCCCGCCGGACCAGGCCCTCGTGCAGCCGATCGAGCTGTCGCTTCCAGTCGTCGTCCATGCACTCATTGTTGTGGCGGGCGGCGGGAGGCGGGCCGGAACGCCGCAAATGATCAGCCTTTCCGCCGTGCGCCGGGCGGACCGGGGCCGGAGGTCAGAGATACAGGCCCGCGTCGGCCCCCGCGTCCTGGGCCGGGACCGACGCCGGACGGGTGCCGCGGCGCAGCGCGTACAGCTCGGCCAGCGAGGCGCCCTCGCGTCCGATGCCCTCCTCCGTGCCGAGCCAGCGCACCGCCTCGGCGCGGCTCAGCGGGCCGACCTCGACCCGGGCCAGGCAGCGGCCGGGGCGGATCACCGCCGGATGCATCCGCTCCAGATCCTCGTTGGTGGTCACCCCGACCAGGACGTTCCGGCCCTGGCCCAGCAGACCGTCCGTCAGGTTGAGCAGCCGCGACAGCGCCTGCCCGGCGGCGTGCTTGGCCTCGCCGCGGATCAGCTCGTCGCAGTCCTCCAGGAGCAGCAGCCGCCAGCGGCCCTTGCCGGTGCTGTCGTCCTCGCCGATCGCGATGTCCATCAGATAGCCGACGTCGTTGAACAGCCGCTCCGGGTCCAGCACGCAGTCCACCTGGCACCAGTCCCGCCAGGAGCGGGCCAGGGTGCGCAGCGCGGAGGTCTTGCCCGTGCCGGGCGGGCCGTGCAGCAGCAGCAGCCGGCCGGCGATCTCGTCGGGCGACACCTTCATCAGCCGGTCCATCGCCTCGGCCACCGGCGCGGTGTAGTTGGGGCGGATCTCCTCCCAGGTCCCGGCCGAGATCTGCCGGGAGGTGCGGTACTTCTCCCCGCGGCGCGGGGAGAAGTACCAAAAGCCCATCGGGACGTTCGCCGGCTGCGGGGCCGGCTCGTCCTCGGCGCCGTCGGTGGCCTGCCCCAGCACCGCCTCGGCGCGCTCGTCGGTGACGGCGGTGACCGTCACATCGGCGCCGCGGTTCCAGCGGGAGACCAGCAGCGTGTAGCCGTCCCCCTCGGCGAGCGTGGCGCTGCGGTCCTCGTCGCTCGCCGCGCGCAGGATCCGGGCGCCCGGTGGCAGCAGCGTCAGCCCGGACCGCACCCGGTCCACGGACCGGCTCCGGGCGAAGGGCTGCTCCCCCTTGGCGAACCGGCCCAGGAAGAGCGCATCGACGACATCGGACGGCGAGTCGCTGTCGTCCATGGTCAGCCGGAGCGGAAGGGACTCCTCGGTGGCGGACGGCTGGACATGATCGGCACACATACCGCCATGATCGGTCACGGCGCCCCCGCGCGTACACGGATTATCCCGGCGTTTTCCCGGTACCAGAACAGAACTGTTACTCAGAAAGCCCGGTGCACCCGCTCGTTCACTGGCTAATCTGCTCAATGTGCGCCGTCGTGCCGGGGAACGTCAGAGCAGGTTCATCGCCATCGCTGCCGGGCTGGCGGCGCTGGCGATACTGGTGGTCATCTGTTCCCTTCCGGGGGACCGCGAACAGGACGGGAAACGGCCCGTCCGGCCGGGCGTCACCGGCCCCGCCATCGGCTGGGGATTCACCCACACGCAATTCAGCGCGGACACCGGAACCGACGCGTCCACGGCCCGGGCCGCCCAGCTGCTGCACGACCGTCCGATGCCGCAGAACCAGCACATCATGGGCTGGGGCGCGGACAACCCCGAACCCCGCCCGGGGCAGTACGACTTCGCCGACCTGGACCGCCGCCTCGCGCTGATCCGGCGCACCGGCGGCACGCCCGTGGTGACCCTGTGCTGCGCGCCCGACTGGATGAAGGGCGGCACGGCCGGCCACACCGACTGGAACGCCCTGGAAAAAGCCCCCGACCCACAGCATTACGGGGACTTCGCCGCCCTCGCCGGAAAGATCGCCCAGCGCTTTCCGGACGTCCGCCACTATGTCGTCTGGAATGAATTCAAGGGATTCTTCGACGACGCCAAGGGCCGCTGGAATTACGAGGGTTACACCCGCCTCTACAACCTCGTCTACCGCGCGCTGAAGAAGGTGAACGGCGCCAATCAGGTCGGCGGCCCCTATCTGGTGATGGACAGCCATGTACCGGGCGACGACACCTACGCCTCCGACCTCAAGGGCCCCTGGGGAAGCATCGACCGGCGCACCCTCGACGCCTTCACCTACTGGAACCGCCACAAGGCCGGCGCGGACTTCGTGGTCGTCGACGGCTCCAGTTACAGCAAGGACGACCGCTACGCCCCCGACCCGTTCGCCGCCGCCCGGAAGTTCGCCGATGTGGGGCGATGGCTGCGCAAGCAGAGCGGGCTGCCGCTGTGGTGGGCGGAGTGGTACGTGGAGGTCGCCGACGAGAACGACAACCGGGCCCGGTGGAGCGAGCGCACCCGGACCGCCGCGCAGGCCACCGCACTGATCGAGATGACGGCCGGCGGCGCCGCCGGCGGCTTCTACTGGAACCCGGAGACCGAGGGCGCCGACTGCCCCGGATGCCTGTGGACCAGCACCCGGCTCGACGACGGCGGCAGGGAGCTGCCGATGATGACGCTGCTGTCCCGCTTCGCGCGCGCCTTCCCGCCGGGCAGCGGCCCGCACGACCTCGACACCGGCCGCCCGGAGGTCCGGGGGCTCGCCGACGACCGCACCGCGCTGCTGGTCAACACCGGCAAGCGGTCTGTCACGGTGACCGTGGACGGCAGGAGCGTCACCCTGGCGGGGTATGACGTGCGGTGGCTCGACCGCTCGTGACCCCGGCCGGGAGGGGCTCGGGTCGGGAGGGGCTCGGGTCGGGAGGCGCTCGCCCCCGGCCCCTCCCGGCCTCATGACATCGTCAGGAACCGCTGCACCAGCGACGCCAGGAACACCGCCAGCAGTGGCAACGAGAACCAGAACATCCCCTGCATCCAGTGCAGTTGCCGCCGACCGGGCAGGACCGCGACCCGCAGCACCTCGCGGGCCGTCAGCACCAGGACCAGCACGAGCCCCGCCAGCGCCCCGAGCACCGACCACGGCGTCCAGGTCACCTGCGGGCCGGGCCGGCCGGGGTGCGGCGCAGGCGCCGCGCCCGCCGGCTGCCGGGCAAGTTCGTACACCGCCGCATGCCGGTTGGACAGCACCCGCCGCAGCTCGGGACGCCCGTCCAGCGCGCCGCGCACCTTCCCCTCCCAGTCCGGGCGGTAGCCGGAATCCAGCCGCAGCGACTCCGCCTGCCCGTGGTTGACGAGGAGGTACGACCGCGGCCCCGCCTTCCGCAGCGCGGCGAGCAGCGGGACGACGCGGTCCGGGGCGCGCGGCGCCAGCACCGGTTCGTACTGCACCCGCTCCATGTCCTTGGCGCCCCACGGCATCTCCGGGGTGACGCTGTTGACCGGGTCGCTGCTCAGCCACAGCAGCCGCGCCGTCGGCCGGTCATGGGCGTAGACGTAGTCCATCGCCGCGACCTCGCCCGGCCGGATCCGTTCGAACGGCTCGTTGCCCCAGCGGGCGACGAGGAAGCCGACGGCCAGCACCAGGCCCGTCAGCAGCGCGGCGAGCGGCCCCAGCCCGCGCCGGTCCGCGCCGCGCGGGAAGATTGATAGCCCCGCCAGCACACACGCGCCCGGCAGCGCGAACAGGAAGACCCGCAGCGCCATCTCGCCGCCGTAGGACTGCATCCCGAAGGCGAGGAACGGCACGAATGTCAGCACCAGCAGCGCCCGCTCCGTGAAGCCCGCCGCCCGCCGCCGCAGCACCCCCCAGCAGGCCAGCGCCAGCACCCCGCCGGCCAGCGCGACCCGGGTGTAGAGCACCAGCTTGTGCGTGGGATCGCCGGCGATCCGGTCCGTGACGGAGGAGGAGAGATTGCCGCCGACCCCGCCGAGCCCGCCGAACAACTCGCCCAGATGACCCGACCAGTACGGCTCCGCCAGGAATCCCACCCAGGCCACGACCAGCACGCCGAGCAGCAGCGGAAGGCCCGGGAGGCTGGAGCGGTGGACCAGCACGAGGGCGGTCAGCACCCCGAGCATCACGAACGGGGTGAGCTGATGGCCCGCCACCGACGCCGCGAACAGCGCGATCAGCACCCCGAGCAGCACCACCAGCCGGCCGGGGCCGGCCGCCCGCACCTCCCGCTCGCCCGGCAGCAGCCGGCCGCCCAGCGGGCGCGGCGCCCGGAACCACACCAGCAGGATCGCCACGAACGCGAGATAGAGCAGATAGGTGAACCCCTGCGGGGAGAAGTAGTCCTGGCCGACCCAGCCGCACAGCGCGAACAGCCACGCCGCGCACCAGGTCGCGCGCCAGCTCGCCCGGATCGCCCGCAGCAGGAGGAACAGTGGCGCCAGATACAGCAGTTGGAGGACGGTGGGCCACCAGCGCAGCACCTCGGTGAAGTCGGTGACGCCGCAGGCCCCGGCGAGGAACTGCGCCCCGGCGAAGAAGCCGGGCCAGCTCCAGCGGGCGTCCAGATCCGGTACGGCGGTACCGGTCCGGGCCAGGTGGTCCAGGAAGCCCAGATGCTGCCAGGCCGTCGGGAAGCGCGGCTCGCTCTCCAATACGGCCGGCAGCGCGTGCAGCGTCACCACCGTGGCCAGCAGGACGGCGGTGAGCAGCACCGGGCGCGGCCGGGCGAGCCACAGCGCCGCGCCGTACGCCACCACCAGCAGCACCAGCCCGGCCAGCGTGAGCGCCGGCAGCACCGAGATCAGCCCCAGCCCGCTCATCCGGTCCAGCGAGGCATCGCCCATCCCGCGCAGCGGCAGCCAGAACAGGGCGAGCGCGGCGGCGCCCAGCGCCCACACGGCGAGGTCGGGACGGCTCCGCAGCCGCACCGAGAGCGGCGGACGGCCCACGGGCGCACGCTGGCCGGCCGGGCGGGCCGCGGGCAGCTCCCCGCGCAGCACCCGCCGCAGCCGGACGCCCGCGACCGCCACGATCACCGCCAGGCTGGAGATCTCCGCGACCCCGGCCCCGGTCAGCCCCGTCCGCGGCAGCAGGACCAGCGTCAGGCCGAGCACCAGCACGCACAACATGCCCTGGAGCACGGCGAGTTCGGTGGTGCGGCTCCGGGCGCGCAGTACCGCGAAGTACACCTCCATCACCACCCGCAGCGCGGCCCCCACCGCGAACCAGCGCAGCAGCGGCGTGGCCGCCTGCGCGTACCCGGGGCCGAAGATCCCCAGGAGGCGGGGCGCGAGGAGGAACAGGGTGAGGCAGACCGGCAGCATGATGCGGGCCATCCGCCCCAGCGCGGCCCGGGTGTGCCGGGCCAGCTGCGCCGGGTCGTGCGCCCCCTCGACGGTCAGCGAGGCGCCCATGTTGAGGGCGAGCAGATTGACCGTGCCGCCGATGGTGGTGGTGATGTAGAAGTAGGCGTTGTCCGCCGGGTCCACCTGCGCGGCCACCAGCACCGGCACCAGATAGACCACGGCCAGCGAGAACAGCGACCCGGTGGAGTCGCCGGCCAGGAACCGGCCCATCTCCCCGAGCGACGGCGGCCGGGCGGTGCGGTGGGTGGCCGCCATGTGCCGGGGCACCAGCCGCCGGAACACCAGCCAGCCCAGCGGAAGCACCGACACCGCGATCGCCGCGGCCCAGGAGACGAACACCCCGGCCATGGGCAGGAGCGCGGCGACCGCCACCAGCAGCCCCAGCTTCACCGTGGAGAAGGCGAGATTGCCGGCCGGCACCCACAGGGCGCTGCGCAGTCCGGTCAGCACACCGTCCTGAAGCGTGAGCAGCGACCAGGCGACCACGGCCAGGGCGAAGCCCAGCCCCGGCAGCGGGCCGTGCAGAAAGCCGTACGAGGAGCCCCAGGTGTCGAGGGTCAGCAGGAAGACGGCCGCGGCCACGGCCACCACCACCGAACTGCCCGCGTAGGCCCGCCGCACCAGCCGTGCGGTGCCCCGCCCGGCGACCGGGATGAAGCGGGCCAGCGCCCCGGTCAGGGTCAGCGCCGTCAGCCCCGCCAGCAGCTTCATCGCGGCGATCGCCGCCGAGCCCTGGCCGACCGCGGACTCCGTGTAGCAGCGGGCCGCGACCAGCCAGAACCCCAGACCGAGCAGCCCGGAGACGCCGGTGTTGAGCATCAGCGCATAGGCGTTGCGGAACAGCGGACTGCCGCCGCCGCGCCACCCGCGGCGCGTCCCGCGGCCGCCCTCCGGCCGCGGCTCCGGCTCCGGTTCCGTGCGCTCCTCGGTCTGGACGGTCGTGTCAGACACCGGCTTCGTCGCCCTCTCCTCCGCCGCGGACCCTCCGCGGCGCGCTCAGTCGCCCGGCGTGCACAGCCGGACCGCCTGCCGTGTTCTGCGGACCACCGCGTACCCCTTGGTGAGCACCCGGTCCCGGGCGAAGGCGCGGAGCACGCCCCGGCCCTCGACGATCCGGGCGAACTCCTCGATCCCCGTGTCGCGCCGCACCGTCATCCGGGCCAGGGCGTACGGCCCCTGCCGGCGGTCGGCGAGCGCGTTGCCCACCGCGAGCGCCTGCCGGAACCCCGCGCCGCGCACCGTCCGCCGCACCCGCCGGCCGGAGTGCCCGTAGGGGTAGGCGAAGGACTCCGGCGGCACCCCGGTCTCCTCGGCGATGATCTCCTTGCAGCGCAGCACCTCGTGCCGCAGCCGCTCGTCGCCGAGGTCGTCCAGCGGGGGGTGGCCGTGGCTGTGCCCGCCGATCTCCACCCCGGCCGCGGCCAGTTCGCGCACCTGATCCCAGTCGAGCATGGTGTCGGGCGCGCCCCCGGTGTCGTGCGGGCCGCGCAGCCACCCGGTCGTCACGAAGAGCGTGGCCGGGAAGCCGTGCCGGGCGAGCAGGGGCAGCGCATGGCGGTACACCCCTTCGTAGCCGTCGTCGAAGGTGATCAGCACGGGCCGCTCGGGCAGCGCCCCGCCCGTCCGCCAGGCGGCGGCGAGACCCGCGGTGGTCAGCGGGGTGAACCCGCCGTCGGCCAGCACCGCCAGCTGCGCGGCGAACGCCTCGGGCGGGACGGACAGGGCGCGCACGGCGGGCGCCGGTGCCACGGCGACCGCGTGGTACATCAGCACCGGCACCGCGCAGGGGCGCACGCTCACGCCGCCGCCTCCTCACGCACCGCGCCCGCGCCGTTCCCGTCCCCGCCAACTCCTCGGTGTCTGAACGCTATTGACCCTCTTCGGGCTCTCGCGGCGCCTCGGGCGTAGCCGCCCGCGGCGGCCGCCACCCCGGCGACGATCGCGCCCGCCCGGCCGGCGCCGCCCGGCCGGCGCAGCAGCGCGTCCCGCACCCCGCGCAGCACCCCGGCGGGCAGCACCCGGGTCGCGTAGCGCCGCTCGGTCGCCAGCCCGTCCCGGGCGCCGACGCTCCGCGCCACCAGCGCCTTGGACAGGCCCTCCGCGTACGCCCGGCTGCGGAAGTAGCCGAAGCGCTGCCGCTCGGCCGGCACCCGGTGGTGGATGACCGACCGGTCGTCGAGCAGCAGCACGGCACCGGGCACCGCCTGGGTGATCCGGATGCACAGCTCGGTCTCCTCGCCGCCCAGCGGCCGCCGTCCGCCGTCCCGGCCGATGCCGACGGCGAACCCGCCGACGAGGTCGAACGCGGACCTGCGGAAGGAGGCGTTGCCGCCCAGGACGTTGCGCACCCGCACCCTGCCCGGCGGCAGGCCGCGGTATGTGCAGCCCACCACCCAGTCGAACTCCTCGGGGAACCACGCCGGGCGGCGGCCGGACGCCCAGACCGGCTCGGTGCGTCCGCCGACCGCCATCACCGCCGGGTCCGCGTACGCCTCGGCGAAGTGCCGCAGCCAGTCCCGCTCGGCCACCGCGTCGTCGTCGAGGAAGGCGATGACCTCGCCGCCGGCCGCGGCGATGCCGGTGTTCCGGCCCGCGGACAGCCCGCGGGGTCCGGAATTGGCCATGATCCGCAGGGGAGTTGCGGGAGCACCGGGAGCGGACGCGCCCGCGCGAGCGCCCCCGAAGTGCTCCCCGAGCCGTGTGAGCAGCGCGGGGTGGTGGTCCACCACGAGCAGCAGCTCATGGGCGGGACGGGACTGGCCGTGCACCGAGGCCACCGCGGCCAGGATGTCGTCCCAGCGCTCCTCGGTGTGCACACAGACGACCACCGAGATCCGCGGCGCCGGGCTCATCGCGCCTCCCCGGTGATCATCGCCGGCCGGACCGGGCGGTTCTTCCGTGTGCCGCGCTCCCGCAGGATCACCTTCAGCACCCGCAGCCCGTCCCGGACCGCCCGCAGATTGCTGACGCCGTGGATGCGGTTGTACTCGTGGCTGGGGATCTCCTGCACCCGCAGCCCGGCCTTGACGACCCGGATGTTCATCAGCGTCTCGACCTCGAACCCCGCGCAGTCCAGGGCGATTTCGTCCAGGCAGTGCCGCCAGAAGGCGTTGTATCCATAGCAAAGGTCGGTATAGCGCGCGCCGAATTTGGCATTGACGACGGCGGTCAGCACGCGGTTGCCGAGCTTGCGGACGGCCGTCATGTCGTCCGTGCCGCCCCCGTTGGCGAACCGGGAGCCCTTCGCGAAATCGGCCCCGGACACCAGCGCCGAGACATAGCTGACGATCTCGGCGCCGTCGGCCGACCCGTCCGCGTCGACCATCACGATGATCTCGCCGGTGCAGGCCGCGAATCCGCTGATCAGCGCGTCCCCCTTGCCTCTGCCGCGCTGCGGTACGACCGTGACGCCGGGCCACAGCTCGCGGGCGACCCGCACCGTGTCATCGGTGGAATTCCCGTCGACCAGGACCACTTCGTGAATCCAGTCCGGCAGGGTCTTGAAGACGTACGGGAGATTCTCCGCTTCATTCATCGCCGGAATGACGACACTGACCGGTGGTGCGATGGCCAGATGCGAGGAAACGGGCCGGTAGGCGGACTGGTCCGGCGGCAGCGTCAGCGGTGGTTCGTCCGCGTCGGCCGGGCGAAGGAACGCGCTCATGATTTCTTGCCCTCTCGTCCGGTTGACCGCCCACCCCCGGGCGGTTCCGTGCTGGTATCCGGTTCGAAAGGGGGGTTCACACCCCGGTCGGGACGGCCGCGATCACCGTCCGAGCAGGGCGAGCTGGCATACGTCGTACGGCTGCGCGGCTCGTGCCACGGTCCTCGGCAAGCCGCGATTGGCAAGCGAAAACCGCGTACGGGACCCCCCCCACCGCGCACCGCACCGAACGGTTCATCGTGTCGCCGGGGCCCTCCCCAGGAGCCGTCTTGCGATGATCGTCCGTTGCGGGTGGATGTGCGTCGGTATTGATAATTGGGACTGTAGGACAAGATCTTCCGCCGGAAATGGCCTTTGGCGTAATTCACCCGCACATACCGAGGCACGCCGGTATTTATGCACCGGCGCACGCCCCGTTGCGCCGTTGCGCACCACGCGGTGAACCCCCATGTCAGCGGCGCGTGGCCGAGGAGTCCCCGCCCCCCGACCGCAGACGCCCCCACTGCTTGAGGACACGATCGGCGGACGCGAACAGCTCGGGCCTGGCCAGCACCGCGTTGCGCAGCGCACGCACCGGCGCGCGCCGGGCCCGGTGGCCCAGCGCCACCGGGTGGGGCCGCATCACCCACCCCTCGGACACCGTGAGTTCACGGGTCTTGAGGGAGTCCTTGTAGTCCTTGGCGCCCCGCCCCAGATCGAGATACGCCATCGACTCCGCGGCCGCCGCCTGCGCCATCCGCAGATGCAGCACCAGCCCGGGGGAGAACTTCGCGAACTGCGGGTCGTAGGCCGGGAACCAGCAGCCGAGCACGGCGTCCGAACGCAGCCCGAAGTGCGCCGCGACCGGCCGCTCGCCCGCGTAGAGCACCGACAGCAGCCCCGCGAAGGAGTCGGTGCGGGTGTGGAAGAGGTGGCGCAGGAGCCGGACGATCCAGGGCTGTGCGAAGCGGTCGCTGCGCCCCGTCCTGCGGTACTGCGCGGACTTCCACCGCATCAGCGCCGGCAGCGCCGCCGGGTCCCGCTCGTCATGGACGTAGCGCACCGGTCCGACGTCCCGGCCGAGCTTGCGCTCCTTGGCGAGGGTGGTCCGGGTGAACTTCGGCGACCGCGCCCGAAGCCCCGCCAGATACGCCTCGAAGCCCTGGTCCACATCGATGACGGGCGAGGCGTGCCGGACCGACGAGGCCGTCTCGAACGGCTGCTGACCGGCCACCAGGTGATCGAACTCCAGCACCGACAGTCCGCAGGCGCGCAGCAGCTCCCGGGCGTCCCACCCGAACCCGGGCAGGTGCACCAGTCCCTGCGCGTCGGAGACGCCGAGGCCCACGGCCCGGCCGATGCCCAGCGCCGAGCGCTGGAAGGGCAGGAACGCGGCCGGTCGGCCCTCCTGGTGGAGCACCGCGACCCGCACCCCGCCGCGGCAGCGGTCGACGGCCTCGGCGAACTCGGGGGACAGGAAGGGGTTCGCCAGCTGCGGCGAGCCCAGGGCAGGTGCCCGGGACTGCAGGGCCGTCCAGGCGCTCCGGTCGGCCCCGGGGAGCTCGCCGGGGCGGTACACCGCGACGTCCATGTCAGCCCGCCCCCCGCCCGGGAGCCCGGCCGGCCCGCTGCGGCAGCGCGCCCACCAGTGCCAGCGCGAGGCTGAACACCGCCACCGCCACCACACCGCCGCGTATCGACCACAGATGCAGCGTCAGCATGCCCTGCGCCACCAGCAGATCGACGGCGAGCGCCCCGGCCCCGGCGGCGACCGCGCGGCCGAGCGGATCCATCCGGCCCAGCGCCGCGGCGATCGCGCCGGCCGGTGCCGCCAGGAGGAAGAAGAGGGCGAGCGGCGCGCGCAGCGGCGACTCGACCCCGGCGAGCGCCAGGACGGCGCCCAGGCCGCCGGCGCCCGCGGCCGCGCCGAGCGCCAGCGAGGCGGCGGTGCCCACCGGGCCTCGTGCGCCGGACGGCGGCCGGTCGTACGGGTCCCCGTGCGGGATGGTCTTGGTGTGCATTGGCTGCATTGGCTGCTTTGCCCCCCATAAGCACCGGATGCCGGGCCTCAATGTCGCGCAGCGTTCGGAGCACCGTCAAGACGCGCAGACGGCCGGAAAACGGCGCAACCGGACGGCCGTGCGCTGTCGGTACGGCGCCGGCGAGCCGCCCACAGACGGCGCAATGGCGCCGCCGCGGGGCCGCCGTCCGGAGACTGGGGGGACGTGCCGCGAGGTGAGGTGACCCGCCGGAAGGAGCCGCGCTGGTGGAGCCGCCGAGCGGAACCCCCCTCACGGTGGTCATGGTCTGTCTGACCGTGGCCACCGGGATGCTCGACGCCGTCAGCTTTCTGGCGCTCGGTCATGTCTTCACCGCCACCCAGACCGGCAATCTGCTCTTCCTCGGCTTCGGCATCGCCGGGCAGGGCGGCGTACCGGTGGCGGCGACGCTGGTCTCGCTGGGCGCCTTCGTGCTGGGGGCGGCGCTCGGGGCCCGGGTGGAGTCCGGGCTGGCCCGCCGCCGGCGCCCGTGGTTCCCGGCCGCACTGGTCACGGAGGCGGTGCTGCTGGCCGCCGCCGCGGCCGCGGCCTGGCAGCAGGGCCCGGCCCACGGGCTGCCGCCGGGCCGGAGCTACGTCATCGTCGGCCTGATGGCGGTGGCGATGGGCATGCGCAACGTCACCGCCCTGCGCATCGCCTCGCCCGACCTCACCACCACCGTCGAGACCCGGGCGATGACCGCCCTGATCAGCGGCTCACCGGTGGGACACGACAAGCGGCTGGGCTACGGCAGCCACGTCGCGGGCCGCCGCCTGGCCTCGGTCGGCGCGATGTTCGCCGGCGGCCTCCTGGGCGCCGGCCTCCTGGGTCTCGGCACCCGCCCGATGCTGGTGATCGCCCTGGTCGCGGTGTCCGTCGCGGCCACCGCCGCGCTGGTCCCCGGCCTGGCCCGCCGGCGCACGTCCACGGAGGACTGACGGACCGTCGCGTGCACCGCCCCCGTGCTGAGCCCCCGCCGCCTGCCGGGAACGCCCCGCGGCCGTGCGCTCCCCGGTGCGCCATCGGGGTGGTCATGGACGTGTCGGGTGAGGCGGGGTGAACGGATGACATCGGAGGGAACATCGCCTCGGAAAGGGAGATTTGCCGTGAACTGATGATGAGTTTTGGCATGGACACTTCCGGCTACCCGCGAGTCTTGCTACCACGGAGGTGGCAGAGCTCCTGCTAAGGGAGGTTCCATGAAACTGTCCCGATTCGCGGCCTTGACGTCCGCCTTCTTCGTCACCTCGGCGCTCGCGCTCACCGGCGCGAGCGCCGCCGCGTCCGCCCAACTCCCCACCGCCACCGGCTATGTGGCCCTCGGCGACTCCTACTCCTCCGGTGTCGGGGCCGGCAGCTACGACAGTGCCGGCGGCTCCTGCAAGCGCAGCGCCAAGTCCTACCCGGCCCTCTGGGCCGCGGCGCACTCCCCCTCCTCGTTCCGCTTCACCGCCTGCTCCGGCGCCCGAACGGGTGATGTTCTCAGCAGCCAGCTCGGCCCGCTCAGCAACTCCACGGGGCTGGTCAGCATCACCATCGGCGGCAATGACGCAGGATTCGCCGACACCATGACGACCTGTGCGCTCCAGGGCGAGAGCGCCTGCCTGTCCCGGGTCGCCCAGGCCAGGAGCTTCATCGACAGCACCCTGCCCGGCCGGCTCGACGGGGTGTACGACGCCATCTCCCAGAAGGCCCCGGCCGCCCGCGTGGTCGTCCTGGGCTATCCGCACTTCTACCGGCTCAACGGCACCTGCATCGCCGGCCTCTCCGAGCGGTCCCGCGCCGCGATCAACGCCGCGGCCGACGACATCAACGGCGTCATGGCCAAGCGGGCCGCCGACCACGGCTTCTCCTTCGCCGATGTCAACGCCACATTTTCCGGACATGAGCTGTGCTCCGGCAGCCCGTGGTTGCACAGCGTGACCTTCCCCGTCGACGAGTCCTACCACCCCACCGCAGCCGGCCAGTCCGGCGGCTATCTGCCGGTGTTCGCCTCCGCTGCGTGAGCACCCGTCCGCCGGCCGCCGGGGAGGGGCGGTGAGATCCGCGTCTCCCCTCGTACCTCCCGGCGGCCCGTCAGAGACCCCACCGGGCCGCCCGTGCGGCCCGGTGGTCGCTCAACTCGCCCTGGTCCGCGCGGTGTAGGTGACATTCCGTATGGTGTGCGTCAACGCCATAGCGGGGCAGGTGAATCCGATGACCGGTCTGCACGCGTGTCCTGAGAGAGAGATAGGGTTACCCTGCCCGGGCCGGGTGCCCTCGTAGGGTGGGGAGAGTCATGGAACAGATAACAGTGCGTAGCAGGGCGCGTGTCCCTGCCATCAACTGCGGGAGCAGTGCGTCCAGTGCGCGCCTCGACCGCCATTTCGCCGTGCTGGGTGGCCCCGCCATCCCGCAGCGTGAGGTGGAGGGCGCGACCTCGCTGATGCAGGAGCTGACCGCGCGCGATCGTTCGCGTTCGAGGAACAGCCGCGGCGCCAGGGTGTCGCTGTTCGCGCCGCTGCGCAGGCTGCGGCGCTCGCTGTTCGGGGGGCACGGCTGATCCGCTGCTGAAGCGGCATCTCGGGCGATCACACCGTCCCGGCGCGGCACTGCGGTCCACCCGCTCCTCGGGCCCAGGGCGCCGGCAGTGTGTCGGTGTGCTCGCCGGGGCGGGAAACCCCGCCCCGCGGCTGCCCCGATCCGCTCATCCGCCCGGCCCCGTCCCCACCCGGCCGGCGCAGGACTCCCCACCACCCGTTGCGCCGCGACGGGTGGTTTCTTGTGCGCGCACACCCCTCGGCACGCGCCCCCGCGGGCTCACAGCAGCGCGAACTGCCCCTCCGGCCCCTCCTCGTGATGGTCGAGCACGGAGGCCGGGCGGTGGGCGTGGACCGGCGCGGGCAGGATGCCGGCCGCCCGGAGTTCCCCCGCCGCGAGCTGCGGGCCCTCGTCCGTGGCGCGGTGCAACTCCGCGCACTGCGGGGCGAGTTCGGCCAGCAGCGCCAGCACGGTCAGCAGCTCCAGCAGCTCCGAGGTCCACTCCGGGAGCCAGCCGGTGGGGCGCAGCGCCGCCAGCGAGCCGGGCTCGGGCTCGTCCGCGGCCGGGCCGGTGCGCTCGGCGCACCATGTCTCGACGACCCGCAGCCCGCCCGCGTGGAACTCCCAGGCGCCCGCCGGCACCGGGGAGATCCGGCCGTCGCCCAGCAGCAGCGCCTCCTCCTGCGGGTCGTAGCCGGGTGCCGGGGGCAGCCCCCGGTCGGGGAGCGGGGAGCGGACGTAGGGGCGGCGGCCGCCGGGCATCCGGGGCCGCTCGCCGTCCGATCCGCCCGGGGCGCCATGGACATGCGCGCCCCGGGTCCACAGCCACAGCAGCCGCCCGCCGAGCGCGACGCCACGCTCCCAGACGTCCGGGTCGGCGGTGAGCGGCACCGTGCAGCCGTCGGGGGAGTGCCGGGCGCTCGCGGCGAGCCAGGCGAGCAGGTCGGCGGGGCCCACCGCACGGTCCAGGCGCCGGCCGAGCAGGGCGAGCAGGCCGGGTGCGAGGTTCGGCTCCCGGCCGCCGGGCCGCCGGTAGAACGGGCGGATCCGGCCCGGGCGGCCGGCCGGCGAACGCCCGTCGGGCAGCAGCGTGGTGCACACCACCGGGGGCCCGGACAGCTGCGGGACCTGCCCCCACTCGACGACGAACAGCTGCCGCTCGTCCGCCACCCGCCACAGCTCCGGCCGGGCCCCGTCGATCAGCCGGTGGTCGGGCAGCAGCCACTGCTGGTCGAACGGACCGTGCAGGATCCGCACCGGCTCGGGGCAGGGGCCGCTCGCGCGGTGCAGCCGCCCGGTCCCGGTGGCCTGGCCCGGCAGCTGGCCGACGGCGGAGTGCAGGGTGCGGGCGCGGGACGGCCGGAACAGCCGCTCGCGGGCGGCCGTGTCACCGGCCTCCACCAGCGCCTTCCAGCGGGCCCGCAGGGTCGCCGGGTCCGCCGCGCGCACCCAGGAACGGCCGAGCCGCAGCGGCGCCACGGACCACGGCATGAGATCGGACAGCCGTGGCGCGTCCTGCTTCGCCGTCACGCGGAGCCCCTCCCGGACCGTTCGGTTGACCCCGGCATGGTAACCACGCGACCCGGCGGGCGTGCCGGGTCGGCCGGTCACGCCACTCCTTGGGGGCGGGTCTCCTCGTGCTCTTCCGCTTGCTGATCTTGGCGGAGTACGGTCCTCGCCGTACGACCGGCCACCCGCCGCGGACCTGGCTCCGTGCGGGGCGCCGGGACCTGCTCAGGGGAGGAGCGTCATGCGGGACACCACCTCGCCCACGCCGGAACGGCGCGGGGGAACGGCCCCGGGCGCCCGGGCCGCCGCACGGCTCGACCGGCTGCCGCCGACGCGCTGGCACCGCTGGCTCACCCTCCTCGTCGGCGTCGGTGCCTTCTTCGATCTCTACGAGCTGTTCCTGGGCGGGGTGCTGGCCGCGGTACTGGCCGGGCAGTGGCACCTGGGGCACGCCGCGGTGTCCTGGGTGATCGCATCCGGCTTCCTGGGGATGTTCGTCGGCGCCACCGTGCTCTCGGTGCTCGCCGACCGGTTCGGGCGGCGCCGGATGTTCCTGGTCAACCTGGCCGCGTACTCGGTCTTTTCGCTGCTGAGCGCCGCCGCGCCGGATCTGTCCTGGCTGCTGCCGCTGCGCTTCGCGGCCGGGCTGGGGCTCGGCGCCGAACTCGTGCTGGTGGACACCTACCTCGCCGAGTTCCTGCCCCGGGCGGTGCGCGGGCGCTACATCGCCTGGGCCTACACCGTCGGCTTCCTCGGCGTGCCGGTCGCCGCGCTGCTCGGGGCCCGCCTGGTGGCCGCCCACCGGCTGCTGGGCCTGGAGGGCTGGCGCTGGCTGCTGCTCGCCGGCGCGCTGGGCGCCGCCTTCCTCCAGCTGATGCGGCGCCGCCTTCCGGAGTCGCCGCGCTGGCTGGCGGTGCAGGGGCGCGACGCGGAGGCCGAACGGATCGTGGCGGAGCTGGAGGAGAAGGTGGCCCGGGAGAGCGGCGGCAGCCTGCCGTCGGTACCCGAGACGGAGACCGTCTGGCAACGGCGGGTGCCGCTGGGGGAGATGTTCCGGGCCCCTTGGCGGCGGCGGACCCTGATGTGGTGGCTCTTCCAGGTACTGCAGACCGTTGGCTACTACGGCTTCGGGTCGCTGGCGCCCGTGGTCCTCACCGCGAAGGGGCACACCGTCACCGAGTCGCTGCTGTACGCGGCGCTGAGCTTCTGCGGCTATCCGGTCGGCTCCGCGCTGTCGGTCCCGCTGATCGACCGGATCGAGCGCCGGACACTGATCATCGCCTCCGCACTCGGCATCGCCGCCTGCGGCCTGGCCTTCGGCTTCGCCACCGCCTCCTGGGCCGTCGTCACCTTCGGCTTCCTGCTGACCGTGGCCAGCAACGTCTTCTCCAACGCCTTCCACGTCTACCAGACCGAACTCTTCCCCACGGCCCTGCGCAGCAGTGCGATCGGCATCGCCTACGCACTGTCCCGACTCACGTCGGTCGTACTGCCCTTCGTTGCACTGAGCGTGCTGAACGACTTCGGCGCCGCCGCGGTCTTCACGGCCTCCGCGGGACTGATGCTCCTGCTGTGCCTGAACGTGGCACTGCTGGGCCCCCGCACGACTGGGCGCAGCCTGGAAAGGATTTAAGGGCTTCCCACGTTTTTGTCTTTCCCGCCGTGGTTTGTTGCGCGCCGTTTCTCGCCCGCTTCGCGGTGCGCGCGCCGTTGCGCCTGCGGCGGGCGGGTCCGCTGCGCGGGGCTGTTGGGTGCGGTGACGGTCCTGCGGGGCCTGGTGTGTGGACTGCTTCGCTTTACGTCCACACACCAGGCCCCTCCGGCCCGCCCCCTCCCGTTGGAGGGTGGGGAAAAGGCCCGGTGGGGGTGCACGTGAATGGGCAAGCGCGCCTCGTGGTCGTACCGAAACGGCCGACGACGGACAGAGGCTCCGGCCGGGCACGACGCCCGCCCCCACCCACCGATACTTCTCCCCCCACGGGAGGGGACGGGCCGGAGGGGGTGGGTGTTCGGACGTAAAGCGAAGCAGTCCGAACACCCACCCCCGGAGGTCCGTCACCGCACCCAACACCCACCGCCCGCCGCAGGCGCAACGGCGAGAAGCCACTGCGGCGCCGCAGAAGACAACGCGGGAGAAACGGTCAAGCGCAGCGAACCGGCCCGCCGCAGGCGCAACGGCGAAAAACCCCCACGGCGGGAAAGCCGACAACGCGGGAACAGCCCCGCGCAGCGGAGGCGCACCGCGAAGCGGGCGTAAAACGGCGCGCAACAACACGGCGGGCCAGCCGACTACGTGGGAAAAAGACTAAGCGTCCAGCGTCACCGTGAAGGAGAAGCGATCGCCCCGATAGTGGATGCGGGCCACGTCGACCGGGTGGCCCGCGTCGTCGTAGGTGATGCCCGTGTAGTGGAGGATCGGGCTGAGCAGGGGGATCCGCAGGAGGCGGGCGGTTTCGGGGTCGGCCAGTCTGGCCTCGACCGTGTCGGTGATGCGGCTGATCCGTACGCCCACCACGTCGCGCAGTACCTTCGTCATCGGCCAGCGGGTCAGGTCCGCCGGGTCGATGCGGGCGGCGATCTCGGGGCGTACGTAGTTGTGGGCGTGGTTGGTCGGCTCGCCGGTCTTCTCGTCGCTGCGCAGCCGGCGGAAGCCGGTCACCTCGGTCACACCGGGGAAGTGGCCGGCGAGTTCGGCCGGCACGGGGGTGGGGCCGTGGTCCAGCAGTTCGGTGCTCATCCCGGACTGCTGGGCCACGATCGCGTCCACGGAGCCCAGCAGACGCACCGGCGCACCGCGCTGCGCGCTCGGTTCGATGAAGGTGCCGCGCCGCCGGTGCCGGCTGATCAGGCCCTCCGCCTCCAGCTCCTTGAGGGCCTGGCGCATGGTCAGCACGCTCACGCCGTAGTGCGCGGCGAGCGCGTCCTCGGTGGGCAGCCGCAGCGGCGCCTCGGGGGAGCGGCCCAGTATGGAGGCGCGCAGCGACTGCGAGACCTGGTACCACAGCGGCAGCTTGCGGTTCAGGTCCAGCGAGTCGGGAGCGAAGGTGGTCACGAGGTCTTCCCCGGTGTCACGGACGGAAATGGCGCTGGAGACCCTGCCACACGTCGTCGTAGCCCTGCTGGAGATGGCCGGCGTCGCGGGCCTGCTCGGTGAGGGTCAGCGGCCAGCGGGTCTCGAACATGAAGGCCAGGCCGTCGTCGATCTTCTGCGGCTGGAGTTCGGCGGCGCTCGCCCGGTCGAAGGTCTCCCGGTCCGGCCCGTGCGCCGACATCATGTTGTGCAGCGAGCCGCCGCCCGGGACGAAGCCGCCCTCCCCGGCGGCCTTCGCGTCGTAGGCGCCCTCGATCAGGCCCATGTACTCGGTCATCACGTTGCGGTGGAAATACGGCGGACGGAAGGTGTCCTCGCCGACCAGCCAGCGCGGCGCGAAGACCACGAAGTCCACGCCCGCCAGCCCCGGGGTGTCGGAGGGGGAGGTGAGGACGGTGAAGACCGACGGGTCGGGATGGTCGTAGCTGATCGAGCCGAGGACGTTGAAGCGGCGCAGGTCGTAGACGTACGGGACGTGGTTGCCGTGCCAGGCGACGACATCCAGCGGGGAGTGGTCGTAGGTCGCCGTCCAGAGGTGGCCGCAGAACTTGTTGACGACCTCGACGGGGCCCTCGACGTCCTCGTAGGCGGCGAGCGGCGCGCGGAAGTCCCGGGCGTTCGCGAGGCCGTTGGCGCCGATCGGGCCGAGGTCGGGGAGCTGGAAGGGCCGGCCGTAGTTCTCGCAGACATAGCCGCGCGCGGCCGGGCCCCGCCCGTCGGGCGCGGCGTCCAGCAGCTCGACGCGGAAGCGGACCCCGCGCGGGATGAGGGCCACCTCGCCCGGTTCGGCGCGCAGCAGGCCGAGTTCGGTGCGCAGCAGCAGCCCGCCGCGCTCCGGCACGATCAGCAGCTCGCCGTCCGCGCTGCTGAACACCCGCCGGTCCATGGAGGTGTTGGCGCGGTAGAGGTGCACGGCCATGCCGCTGCGCCGGGACGCGTCGCCGTTGCCGCCCAGGGTCCACAGGCCGTCGAGGAAGTCGGTCGGGCCGGCGGGCTCGGGCAGCGGGTCCCAGCGCAGCCGGTTGGGGTCGGGGACGCAGTCGGTGAACGGCGCCGAGCGCAGGGCGCCCTGCGCGGCGCGGGCGAACGGCGGGTGGGCGGCCGACGGGCGGATGCGGTAGAGCCAGGAGCGGTGGTTGGTGCCGCGCGGTTCGGTGAACGCCGAGCCGCTGAGCTGCTCGGCGTAGAGGCCGAGCGGGGCGCGCTGGGGGGAGTTGCGGCCGATCGGCAGTGCCCCGGGGACGGCCTCCGAGCCGTGCTCGTTGCCGAAGCCGGTGCTGTACGCCAGCGCCTCGGCTGTCTTCCGCGCCTGCTCGTTGCCCGTGCCGGTCATCGCGTGCTCCCGCCGCTCAAGGAATCCTATGCAAGACATTAGGATTCAGGTGGGGGGCCGTCAACGGAGACTCCCGGTCGCGCGGCCGGAACGCCACGGTTACCCGCCGCCGGCCCGGTCGCCGGGCAGGATGGACGGGTGCAGCAGCCCCCGCGCCCCGCCCCGCCGCTCGGCTCCCTCCGCCGCGCCCCCGTCCAGCAGCGCAGCGCCGAGCGCCTGGCCCGGATCCTGGACGCCTGCGCCCATGTGCTGGAGGAGACCGGCTACGAGAATCTGAGCACCCGCTCGGTGGCCGTCCGGGCCGGTGTTCCGATCGGCTCCGTCTACCGCTTCTTCCCCAACAAGCGCGCCATGGCCGAGGCCCTCGCCCGGCGCAACCTCGACGCCTACGCGGACCGCATCACCGCCCGGCTGGCCACCCCGCACCCCGCGTCGTCGCAGTGGCACCGCGCGATGGACGTGGTGATCGACGAATACCTCGCCATGAAGCGGACGGTGCCGGGCTTCGCGCTGGTGGAGTTCACCGTCCCCGCCCCGCGCGCCTCCCGCCAGGCCAACTACGAGGTGGCCGACCGGCTGCTGGGCCTCTTCGCCCAACCGCTCGGCCTGGACCCCGCCGACCAGCGGCTGCGCACCGCCTTCCTGGTGGGCGTCGAGACCGCGGACGCCCTGCTCCAGCTCGCCTTCCGTACGGATCCGGAGGGGGATCCCGCGATCGTCGGGGAGACCAAGCTGCTGCTGCGGGCCTATCTGGTGCGCTATCTGGACGGCGGCGGGACGGTCCACGACCGGGAGTGAGGGCGCGGCCCGGCGGGGGCGCGGAGGCTGCCATGGCGCGGCGGTGCGGCCCTGCCGTTCCGGGAGATCCGCATTGACCTGGGGTTTTGCTCGTATTGCTCGCGCGTCAAGGCCTTGTTAACAAAAGTTTGCGGCACCTAACGTCAGCCCAACCGCCACCCCCGGCAGATGTTCAAGGGCGAACGTGAGGTACCACTGATGCTGACAATCCTCGGATTTGTCATGATCGCCACCTTCCTGGCGCTGATCATGATGAAGAAGATGTCACCGATGGCAGCGCTCGTGCTGATTCCCGCGCTGTTCTGTGTCCTGGTCGGACAGGGCGCGCACCTGGGCGACTACGTCCTCAAGGGCATCGGCGACCTGGCCCCCACGGCCGCGATGCTGATGTTCGCCATCATCTACTTCGGGGTGATGATCGATGTCGGACTCTTCGACCCGGTCGTCCGCGGCATCCTGAGGTTCTGCAAGGCCGACCCGGTCCGCGTGGTGGTCGGCACGGCGCTGCTCGCCGCGATCGTCTCGCTCGACGGCGACGGCTCCACCACCTTCATGATCACCGTCTCGGCCCTCTACCCGCTCTACAAGCGGCTGAAGATGAGCCTGGTGGTCATGACCTGCGTCGCCGCCACCGCCAACGGCGTGATGAACACCCTCCCCTGGGGCGGCCCCACCGCCCGCGCCGCCACCGCCCTCAAGCTCGACGCCGGCGACATCTTCATCCCGATGATCCCCGCCCTGGCCGTCGGCCTGCTCGCGGTCTTCGTCCTCGCGTACGTCCTCGGCCGGCGGGAGCGCAAGCGGCTCGGCGTGCTGACCCTCGGCGACACCCGGGAGGTGACCGAGGACGTGGACGTCAAGGAGGGCGAGCCGGTCCTGGTCGGTGCGGGTGCGGTCGGCACCGGGGGCGTCCCGTCCGGTGGTTCGCGCACCGCGGGCGGCGCCGGCAGCGGTTCCGGAGCCGCCGCGTCCGCCGGCTCCCCGGACGGCGCGGACGAGGCCGACCTCCAGGCGCTGGACCCGCGGCGCGCCACCCTGCGCCCCAAGCTCTACTGGTTCAACGCCGCGCTCACCGTCGCGCTGCTCACCCTGCTGATCCTCCAGGCGCTGCCGATCCCGGTGCTGTTCCTGCTCGGCGCGGCCCTCGCGCTCACCGTCAACTTCCCGCAGATGAAGGACCAGCGGGCCCGGGTCGCCGCGCACGCCGAGAACGTCCTCAACGTCTCCGGCATGGTCTTCGCCGCCGCCGTCTTCACCGGGGTGCTCACCGGCACCGGCATGGTCGAGCACATGGCCCGCTGGCTGGTCGGCGGCATCCCCGACGCGCTCGGCCCGCACATGGGCCTGGTCACCGGCGTGCTCAGCATCCCGCTGACCTACTTCATGTCCAACGACGGCTTCTACTTCGGCATCGTGCCGATCCTCGCGGAGGCCGGTGCCGCCCACGGCGTGACCCCCGTCGAGATCGCCCGGGCCTCGCTCGTCGGCCAGGCCCTGCACATGTCCAGCCCGCTGGTCCCCGCCGTGTACGTCCTCGTCGGCATGGCCAAGGTCGAGTTCGGCGACCACACCCGGTTCACCGTCAAATGGGCCGCGCTGACCTCGCTGGTGGTCCTGGGGGCGGGGCTGCTCTTCGGCATCATCTAGCGGGGCGGGACCCGGCCCGGGGGTCGGCCGCGGGGGCCCGCACCCCCTCCCACAAGGGGATGTTGCGGACGCCTCGTAGGCTCGTGCCCGCCGTCGCCCCGGCCCGGGGGACGGCGGGCTCCCTGGCGCACGCAAAACTACCGGCGCTAGTTTGGGGGGACGACGACCGGCGCCACGGGAGGATCACGACGTGAAGCAGCACGACGCGATGTACATCGACGGAAGCTGGCGGCCCGCCGCGGGCGGCGGGACGATCGAGGTCGTCAACCCGGCCGACGAACAGGTCATCGCCACCGTCCCGGCCGGGTCCGCGGCCGACGTGGACGCCGCCGTGCACGCCGCCCGCGCCGCCCTGCCGGGCTGGGCCGCCACCCCGCCCGGGGAGCGCGCGGACCGGCTGGCCGCGCTGCACGGCCGGCTCACCGCGCGCGCCGACGAGATCGCCGGGACCGTCACCGCCGAACTCGGCGCGCCGCTCGCCTTCAGCCAGGCCGTGCACGCCGGGGTGCCGCTCGCGGTCTGCGCCTCCTACGCCGAACTCGCCCGTACGTACGCGTTCGAGGAGAAGATCGGCAACTCCACCGTGCTGCACGAACCGGTCGGGGTGGTGGGCGCGATCACGCCCTGGAACTACCCGCTGCACCAGATCGTCGCCAAGGTGGCCCCGGCCCTCGCGGCCGGCTGCACGGTGGTGCTCAAGCCCGCCGAGGACACCCCGCTGGTCGCCCGGCTCTTCGCCGAGTGCGTCGACGAGGCCGGGATACCCGCCGGCGTCTTCAACCTGGTCACCGGCCTCGGCCCGGTCGCCGGGCAGGCCCTCGCCGCGCACGAGGGCGTCGACCTGGTGTCCTTCACCGGCTCGACGGCGGTCGGGCGGCGGATCGGCGCGCTCGCGGGCGCCGAGGTCAAGCGGGTGGCGCTGGAGCTCGGCGGCAAGTCCGCCAATGTCATCCTGCCCGGCGCCGACCTGGCCAGGGCGGTCGCGGTGGGCGTCGCCAACGTCATGGCCAACTCCGGCCAGACGTGCAGCGCCTGGACCCGGATGCTGGTCCACAAGGACAGCTACGCCGAGGCCGTCGAGCTGGCGGCCGCCGCGGCCGCCAAGTACGTGCCCGGCGAGCGCGTCGGCCCGTTGGTCAATGCCCGCCAGCAGGGCCGGGTCCGCGGCTACATCGAGCAGGGCATCGCCCAGGGGGCCCGCGTCGTGGCGGGCGGCCCGGAGGCGCTCGAGGGTCCCGGCTACTACGTCCGGCCGACCGTCTTCGCCGACGTCACCCCGGAGATGGGCATCGCCCAGGAGGAGATCTTCGGTCCGGTCCTGGCGCTGCTGGAGTACGAGGACGAGGACGACGCCGTGCGGATCGCCAACGGCACCGTCTACGGCCTGGCCGGCGCGGTCTGGGCGGGCGACGACGCCACGGCGGCCGCGTTCGCCCGCCGGCTGGACACCGGGCAGGTCGACATCAACGGCGGCCGCTTCAACCCCCTCGCCCCGTTCGGCGGTTACAAGCAGTCCGGCATCGGCCGGGAGCTGGGCCCGCACGGCCTGACGGAATACCTGCAGACCAAGTCGCTCCAGTTCTGAGCCGGCGGGGCGGGCGGCGGACGGCGGGATGCCCTGCCGTTCACCGCCCGCCCGCCCGCCCGTCGTCCGCCCGCCCCGTCCGTCCCCTCCCTCCGCCCGTCCTCCGCACCGAGGAGATCCTGTGGTCCGCGCCGCCGTCCTGTCCGCCGTCAACGCCCCGCTCCGGGTCACCGAGATCGAGCTGCCCGCACCCGGCCCCGGCCAGGTCCGCATCAAGCTCGCCGCCGCCGGTGTGTGCCACTCGGATCTGTCGCTGTCCAACGGGACCCTGCGCCAGCCCGCCCCCGCGGTCCTCGGACACGAGGGCGCGGGGACCGTGACCGCGGTCGGCCCCGACGTGACCACGGTGGCCCCCGGCGACCAGGTCGTCCTCAACTGGGCGCCGTCCTGCGGCGACTGCCACTACTGCGGACTGGCCGAGCCGTGGCTGTGCGCCGGCGCGGGCCTCGCCGCCGGCTCCCCGTACGCCACCCTCGCCGACGGCACCACCGCGCTCTACCCCGGCCTGGGCACCGCAGCGTTCGCCGAGGAGACCGTGGTGCCCGCACACGCCGCGCTGCCGCTGCCGGACGGGGTGCCGCTGGCCGACGCCGCGCTGCTGGGCTGCGCGGTGCTCACCGGCTGGGGCGCCGTCCACCACAGCGCCCGGGTGCGCGCGGGGGAGTCGGTCGTGGTCCTCGGTGTCGGCGGGGTGGGCCTGGCCACGCTGCAGGCGGCGCGGATCGCGGGCGCCGGCCCGATCGTGGCCGTGGACGCCTCACCGGCGAAGGAGGAGCTGGCCCGGGCGGCCGGCGCCACCGAGTTCCTGGTGGCGGACGCCGCGTTCTTCGAGAAGGAGGGCGCCAAGCGGATCCGCGGGCTCACCGGGGGAGTGGGCGCCGATGTCGCGATCGAGTGCGTGGGCCGCGCCGACACCATCCGCGCCGCCTGGTCGGCGACCCGCCGCGGCGGCCGTACGACGGTGGTCGGCATCGGCGGCCAGGAGCAGCAGGTGACGTTCTCCGCGTTGGAACTCTTCTACTTCGGCCGGACGCTCTCCGGCTGCGTCTACGGCAACAGCGACCCCGCCCGCGATCTGCCCGTCATCGCCGAGCACGTCCGCTCCGGTGCGCTGGATCTGTCCGCGCTGGTCACCGAGCGGATCGGCCTGGACGGTATCCCGGCTGCCTTCGACGCGATGCTGGCCGGCAAGGGCGGGCGGGCGCTGGTCGTCTTCTGAGGCGTCCGACGAGGCTGCCGAGGCGGGTCGGGCCGCGCCGGAGGGCCGGTGACGGCCGGTCAGCCGCCGTCCGGCGGGACGAGGCCGGGGTGCGCCAGCGCCAGGCCGTCCACCAGCGCGCGCAGCCCGGTCTCGAACGCGCCCTCGTCCACCTGCCGTTGATGCTCGGCCAGCAGATGGGCCTGGCCCAGGTGCGGGTAGTCGGCGGGGTCGTAGGCGCCCGGGTCGTCGACGAAGCCGCGGGCGAACGAGCCCAGCGCCGAGCCGGCGACGAAGTAGCGGACCATCGCGCAGACCCGGGTGGCCTGGGCGGGCGGCCAGCCCGCCTCGACCATGCCGCCGAACGCCGCGTCGGCCATCGCCAGCCCGGCGGGGCGGCGGCCGGGCCCCTGGGCGAGGAACGGCACGATCTGCGGGTGGGCGGCCAGCGCCGCGCGATAGGAGCGGGCCCAGTCGAGCAGCCCGGTGCGCCAGTCGCCGCCCGAGGCCAGCGCCGAGACGTCGACCTGGGCGATGACCGTGTCGGCCACCGCGTCGAGGATCTCGTCCTTGGTCGTGAAGTGGTTGTAGAGGGAGGGTCCGCTGACGCCCAGCTCCGCCGCCAGACGCCGGGTGGAGAGCGCCGGCAGCCCCTCGGAGTCGATGAGCGCCAGCGCCGTGGAGACGATGCGTGCGCGGCTCAGCAGGGGCTTGCGGGGTCGGGCCATGCCGTACATGGTAGAGGCTGCGGCGGCGAAAACTAGCAGCGCTAATTAAGCGTTCCCGCACCCGGCCGGACCCTAAGCGCTTGCTCAGCGGCGCGATATGGTGTTCGATCCGTCAGAGGAGGGTCCCTGGCGGACCGAGGAGCGGGGAGCGCGATGGGTGCGGCGGCGGAGCGGGCCGAAGAGGAGCACGAGGAGTGGGCCGGGGTGACCCCGGACGCCGCGCGACGGCTGGTCGGCGCCGCCGTCGAGGCCTTCGCGGAGCGCGGCTACCACGCGACCACCACCCGCGACATCGCCGGCCGCGCCGGCATGAGCCCGGCCGCGCTCTACATCCACTACAAGACCAAGGAAGAGCTGCTCTACCGCATCAGCGGCATCGGCCACGAGAAGGCGCTGCGCATCATGGGTGCCGCCGCCGGGGCCGAGGGCAGCGCCACCGAGCGGCTGCGCGACGCCGTGCGCACCTTCGCCCGCTGGCACGCCGAGCACCACACCACCGCCCGGGTCATCCAGTACGAACTCCAGGCGCTCGGCCCCGAGCACTACACCGAGATCGCCGGCCTGCGCCGCCGGACCGACCGGTTGCTGCGGCAGATCATCCAGGACGGCGCGGACAGCGGGGAGTTCAGGGCCGACGATGTCCCGGGCACCACCCTCGCGGTGCTGTCGCTGTGCGTGGACGTCGCCCGGTGGTTCACCGCCGACGGCCCGCGCACGCCCGACGAGGTCGGCACCCTCTACGCCGATCTCGTGCTGCGGATGGTGGGCGCACCGGACCCGGGCCGGAGCACCGGCGCCTCGCACTGAGCGGATGGCCGGCGGGCCTCTTGCCGCCGGCCGCCGACCCTGGTGTGCTGCACCGACGACAAGGGCCAGTTGTCCGGATCGGGCCGAGCCGATCCGAACGGCAGCCACCGGGGGGCGGCATGTGGTCCGGCAGGCACACCGATTACCTGGAGGACACCGCTCGGGCGATCGCCGCGGAGATACGGCGGATCCGCTCCCGGCGGCGCGCCGCGGCCGCCGCGTACGGCAGGGAGCAGGTGGAGCGGAGCCGTGCGATCGCCCGTGACACCGACGCCGCCGAACGGCAGCGCCTCGCGGTCCTCGGGCAGCTCCCACCGGCCGAAAGGGGGCGCCGTCGGCCGCAATTCGGTGGCGAACCCGGGCCGCCCGGGAGCAACATGCCCCGCATGACTGACGCACCCGCGCGATGGAGCCAGGCCACCGTCCACCCCGACATGTGGGCCGATCCGGACGACGACCCCCGCGACAGCGAAGGCGCCGGTCCGGACGGCGAGTTGGCGACGCTGCGGGGCTTCCTGGCGGACTACCGCATGACCCTGCGGATGAAGTGCGAAAGCCTGGACGCGGAGCAGCTGGCCCGCCGGTCGGTGCCGCCGTCGACGATGTCGCTGCTCGGCCTGGTGCGGCACCTCGCCGAGGTGGAACGGGACTGGCGCAACTGGATCGTCGACGGCGCCCCGCTGCCGAAGCTGTACGGCGCGCGGGACGCGGACTTCGACGGGGTCGTCGCCGAGCAGTCCGCCGTCGACGCCGCGTACGCCGATCTGGAGCGCGAGCAGGCCGCGACCGACGCCGCGCTGGCCGCGCACCCGGACCTGGGCGAGCGGGTGGGGAAGGACCAGATCGCCGTGCGGGCGCTGATGGTGCACCGGATCGAGGAGTACGCCCGGCACTGCGGACACGCCGACCTGCTGCGCGAACGCGTCGACGGCAGGGTGGGGCAGTGACGGGGGCCGGGGCCGCTCCGCGAGGGGCCCCGGCACCGGTCCGTGGGGCGCCGGGCCGGTAGCCGGGCGCCCGCCGTCCTACAGGTAGAAGCGGCTGACCGTCTCCGCGACGCACACCGGCTTCTCGCCGCCCTCGCGCTCCACGGTCACGACCGTGGTGAGCTGGACGCCGCCGGACACCTCGGCCACCTCCGCGATCCGGCCCGTGGCGCGCAGCCGGGAGCCGACCGGGACGGTGGCCGGGAAGCGCACCTTGTTGGAGCCGTAGTTGAGGCCCATCTTCACGTTGTCCACGCGCATTAGCTGCGGCACCAGGGCGGGCAGCAGCGACAGCGTCAGATAGCCGTGCGCGATGGTGGTGCCGAAGGGGCCGTCCGCCGCCTTCTGCGGGTCCACATGGATCCACTGGTGATCGCCGGTGGCCTGCGCGAACAGATCGATCCGCTTCTGGTCGATCTCCAGCCAGTCGCTGGTGCCCAGCTCCTCACCGACCGCGGCCCGCAGTTCGTCGAGCGATCCGAATACTCGGGGCTGTGCCATCTCCGTCTGCCTCCTCGGGATCCATCCGCCGCTGCCACACACCGGCCGGGGGCGCATACTAAGCGCTTGCTCAGCATGCGGAGTGGGGGTGCCCACTGTCAACGCTTTCCGGACCACCGGACGCGTCCCGGGTGGCGCCGGAGGCAGCGCCTAGGCTGGATCCGTGCCCCAGCTTCCGTACCAGGTCCATGAACTCTCCGTCGGTCAGCTCTCCGCGCGCAGCGGCGCCGCGGTCTCCGCGCTGCACTTCTACGAGTCCAAGGGGCTGATCAGCAGCACCCGGACGGCGGGCAACCAGCGCCGCTACACCCGTGACGCGCTGCGCCGGGTCGCGTTCGTGCGGGCGGCGCAGCGGGTCGGGATCCCGCTCGCGGTGATCCGTGACGCGCTGGCGCAGCTGCCCGACGAGCGCACGCCCAACCGCGCCGACTGGGCCGGGCTCTCCGAGGTCTGGCGCGCCGAGCTGGACGAGCGGATCGGCCAACTCAAGGAACTGCGCGACCGGTTGAGCGACTGCATCGGCTGCGGCTGCCTCTCGCTGGAGACCTGCGCGCTGTCCAACCCCTACGACAGCCTCGGCGCCCAGGGGCCCGGCGCGCGACGGCTGCGGGTCGACCGGAGCGCCACCGACCCGGCGGGGGCGCAGCGGCGGGCCGACGACCCGCAGGAGAGCGCGGCCGGGCCGGACGGGCCGGGGCGGCCGGGCGAGCGGGGTGCGGCGCCGGGCGGCGGTCCGGGGTGCTGTCCGGGCGAGGCGTGAGAGCGGTGCGGGCGGGCGGCCCCCGGGCGGGGCGCCCCCCCGCACCCC
>NZ_BMND01000018.1 GCF_014646275.1 Streptomyces kronopolitis | reverse complement strand
GGGACGCCGCGGCGCCCGGGCGTCCGGGTCGGCGGCCAGCGCGGCGCGCCCGGGGGCCCGGGCCGTGACCCGGCGGTCGCCCACCCGGGACGCGGCGGCCTCGTCGGCCCAGCGCTCCAGGGCGTACGCCAGGGGTGCGCGCAGCGCGCGCAGCAGCGGATGGCAGGCCGCGGAGAGGGCGACCGTGAGCAGGAACAGATGGTGGCGGCCCGCGAGATGGGCGCGCTCATGGGCGAACAGCGCCTCGCGCTCGGCCGCGGTCAGCGACCGCAGCATCCCGGCGGTGACCACCACCCGGCCCGGCCGGCCCGGCAGGGCGTAGGCCTCGGGCGCGGGGTCCGGGAGGACGACCAGATCGCCGGTGGCGGGGTGGGCGCCGGTGGCGTGCCGGGCGGTGCGCAGCTCGGCGCGGTGCCGGCGGGCGTGGCGCGCGACGGCGAGGGCGCCCGCGCCCAGCAGCACGGCGGCGGCGAGGGCCACGGGAACGGTCGCGGGGCCGTCACCCTGGTCGCCGAGCAGCGGCGGCGAGAGGTGGCCCAGGGCGGCGACCGGGCCAATCCGCAGCACACCGGCGCCCAGCAGCAGGCCGAGCGCCGCGGTCGTGCAGCCGGCGAGCGCGGCGGCGCAGCCGGTCAGCAGCCAGGCGGCGGCGCGCGGCGGCAGCGACTCGGCCAGGCCGCGGGCGGCCGGCACCGCGAGCAGCGGCACCAGCAGCGGGATCCAGACGGCGAAGATCACGGGCCCGCTCCGGGGCCGGTCCGCCCGGGGCCCGGCTGCCCGGGGGCGGGGGAGTGCCCCGGGGCGCCGTCCTCCGCCGACTCCAGCAGGGACCGCAGCAGCTGCTCGTCCTCGCTGGTCAGCTGGGAGACGAAGCGGGCGAGGGCGGTACCGCGGTCGTCCTGCTTGTCCAGCTCACTGCGCATCCGCCGGGCGGTCAGCCCCGCGGAGTCCTGTATCGGGGAGTACACGAAGCCGCGGCCGGCCCGGGAGCGGGACACCGCCCCCTTGTCGTGCAGCCGGGTGAGGATGGTGGTGACGGTGGTGCGCGCCAGCCGGCCGCCCAGCGTGCTCTGCACCCCGGCCGGGCTCAGCGGGCTCCCGGCCGCCCAGAGCGCCGCGAGCACGCTCGCCTCCAGCTCTCCGGCGGGGCGCCGCTGAGCAGGTGATGTCTCCGACATGGAACGCCCTTCACCTTTTCGTCGTCTACAGTTCCGAGGACCGTCTACGTGACTGTAGTCGGCCGGTCGGTCATGGGGCAGGCCCGTCACTCATTATGCGAGGGGCCGCCGACATCGCCGCCGCCGCTGCGTCTCCGCAGGTGACAGGGGCTGTCCGCCCCGTCACCGGGCGCCGGGCCACCGCCCCGGGGCGCGCCCCGCGCCGTCCGCACCACCGCGCAACCGCTGAACCGCCAAGGAGTACCCGTGAACCACCTCGCCTTCGGCGGCGCCTCGATAGACGGCGGCCTGTACACCCGGATCACCGACCTGGCACAGCACGCCCCGTCCGGCCTGAACACCCTCGTCTCCTACGGGACCGACTACGGCCTCGGCGTCTTCGCCGTCCTGATGCTGATCGCCTGGTGGCGGGCGCGCCGCGGCACCCCCGCCGCGATGGCCGGCGCCCTGGCCCTCCCCGTGGTCGTGGTCCTCGCCTACGCCGCCAACTCCCTGGTCAAGGCGCTCTTCGACGAGCAGCGGCCCTGCCGGACGCTGCACACCGTCACCGTCGAGGCCTGTCCCGCCCTCGGCGACTGGTCGTTCCCCAGCAACCACTCCGCCATCGCGGCGGCCGCCGCCGTCGCCCTGCTGCTGACCGACCGGCAGCTGGGCCGGATCGCGGTCCCGGCCGCCCTGCTGATGGCGGCCTCGCGCGTCTGGGTCGGCGCGCACTACCCGCACGATGTCGTCGCCGGCCTGCTCGTCGGCGCCCTCCTCGGGTGGCTGCTGATTCCCCTCGCCCGCCACGCGGGCCCCGCCGTGGCACGGGTCCGCGCCACCCGGCTGCGACCCCTGGTGGCCGCCCGGTGACGGCCCCCGGGCCGCCGCCTGTGCCGGAGGAACAGCCGGCGCGGCGCGGCCCCCGCGTCCGCCCGCCGCTGACCGTCGCCGCGGTCTGCGCGGTGCTCTTCACCGCTCTCACCGTCATGGTGTCCCTGCGCCACGGCGCCCCGCTCGCCCCCGAACGGGCCGCCGTCCACTGGTCCACCGCCCACCACGGGGAGCCGCTGCGCACGCTCGCCCGGGCCCTGAGCGCCACCGGCACCGGCCCCGTCCCGTATCTGCTGGCGGTGCTCGCCGGACTGCTGGCCGCCCGGGGCGCGCGCGGGCGGCTGCGGGCGGTGGGCTGCGCCGTCCTCGTCCTCGCCGTCGGCCAGGGGATCCGCTACGGCCTGATGGAACTGCTCGCCCGCCCCCGCCCGCCGGCCGCCGACTGGGCCGGTCACGCCTCCGGTTACGCCTTCCCCTCCGGCCACGCCACCACCTCGGCGCTGGCGGCAGGGCTCCTCGCCTGGGGCCTCGCACGGCGGGTGCGGCCCGAGGTCGCCCGCGCCGGGTGGGCGCTGCTCGCCCTCTGGGCCGCCGGCGTCGGCCTCACACGTGTCTATCTGGCCGTCCACTGGCCGGGTGATGTCGTCGGCGGCTGGCTCCTGGCGACGGTCGTGCTGTGCCTCGCGCTGCTGCTGGAGCCGTTCGCCGTGCCCCACCCGGACCGCTCCTGACCCGGCCGTACGCCCCCGTTTCAGGCATTCCCATGAAGAGCTGACGATCCAACCAGGTCTTCGCCAAGGCGGCATGGACGCCTGCCGCGCCGAGCAGCACTGTCCTGGGCACCGGACGGCGGGCGCCCCTCGGACGGCCCGCCGGCGGCGGCCCACGGCACGTACCACCGCACCAGGGGGACCTCACGATGAACCAGCACCAGTCGCCCGACCTCTCCGTCCGGCGCCCGTCCGCCGCGTCCGCCGCCCGCGTCCGCTGCCCGGCCGCCGCCGCCAAGGACCCCACCCCGTGCGAGGGACCGCACGACGCCGCCACCATCGTCGACCGCCACGGCCGGGAGGTCGCCGGCTGCGTCCAGCACTGCGCCCGCCTGCTCGCGGGCCTCGACGGCGCCCGGGTCCACCCCTTCGTCCCCGCCCGCCAGTCCCTCGAGATCTACTTCCGGGCCCGGGAACTCCCGCCCTTCGCCTGGGAGATCGGCCGCTGACCCGCCGGCGGCCCCTCGCGCCGGTGGCCCTACCGCGGGGACGCGAGAAGCCCGTCGGGGAGCGGCTGCTGGGCCCAGATGGTCTTGCCGCGGGTGTGGTAGCGGGTGCCCCAGAGCTCGGCGAGCTGCGCGACCATGTAGAGGCCGCGGCCTCCCTCATCGGTCTCCAGCGCCCGCCGGACGTGCGGGGAGGTGCTGCTGCCGTCCGTCACCTCGCAGATCAGGGTGCGGTCGCGGATCAGCCGCAGCCGGATCGGCGGGCTGCCGTAGCGCAGGGCGTTGGTGACCAGTTCGCTGACCACCAGCTCGGTGCCGAACTCCAGCTCCGCCAGGCCCCATTCGGTCAGCTTCGCCGTCGCCAGCGTGCGCGCCCGGCCCACCTCCTCGGGCTCGGCCGCCAGCTCCCACGTGGCGTGCCGGTCCGGATCCAGCCCGCGCACCCTGGCGACCAGCAGGGCGGCGTCGTCCTGCGGGCTGCCGGGGAGCAGCCGGCCGACCACCGTGTCGCAGACCCGTGCGAGCCGGACCGTCGAGGTGAGGGCAGGGCCGGACAGCAGCTCACGGAGCCCGTCGAGGCCGGTGCCGGGGCCGCGCTGCCCGGACTCCACCAGGCCCCTGGTGTACAGCACCAGCACGTCCCCGTCGGTGAGCGTCACCTCGCCGCTCGCGAAGGTGGCCCCGCTGCGGCCGAGGGGCGGCCCGCCGGGCAGATCGAGCAGCTCGGCCCGCCCGTCCGTCGACGCCAGCACCGGCCGGGGGTGGCCCGCGACGGCGGCGGTGCAGCGGCGCGAGAGGGGATCGAAGACGGCGTACACGCAGGTGCTCCCGGCCGCGCCGGTGGTGAGCCCCTCGCCCCCGGCGTCCGGGCCGGGCTCGTCCATGAACCGGTTGACCTGGTCGTTCAGTACGGTGAGCAACTCCTCGGGGGCGAGGTCGAGATCGGCCAGCGTGCGCACCGCGATCCGCAGCCGCCCCATGGCCATCGCCGCCTCCAGGCCCTGCCCGGCCACCCCGCCCATCACCAGCGCCACCCGCGCACCGGAGAGCGGGATCACGTCGAACCAGGTGCCTCCCAGCTCGGTACGGCCCCGGGCCGGCAGGTAGCGCGACGCCGCCTCCACGGCGCTGAGCTGCGGCAGCTCGCGCGGCAGCAGGGTGCGCTGGAGCGCCGACGCCGTCGTCCGCTCCTGGGTGTAGCGCCGCGCGTTGTCGATGCACACGCCGGCCCGCGCCACGACCTCCTCGGACAGCAGCACATCGTCCCGCTCGAACCCGTGGGCGCGCTGGAACCGCACGAACACCACGGTGCCCAGCGGTCCGCCGCGCGCGTACATCGGCACGAGGAGCCAGGAGTGCACGCCGTACTCGCGGACCAGCGCGGCCCGGCGCGGCTCCACCCGGGAGATCTCGGCGATCAGCTCCTCACCCGACAGCAGCCGGGGCGTGCCGCTGCTGAGCGCCCGGCTGAACAGGGAACTCGCCCCGGAGGCGAACGAGTCGAGCTCGCCGGTCGCGACGAGCGGCTCCGTCGGGCCGTCGGGGACGCACGACATCGCCGCACGCCGCTGCGGCACCGCCCCGGCGACCGGGCCGACCACCGGCTCCTCCCCGCTGAACACGGCGTCCAGCAGGTTCACATAGGCCTGGTCGGCGAACAACGGGACGGCCACATCGGCCAGTTCCTGCGCCGTGTGCAGGACATCGAGGGTGCTGCCGATCCTGGCGCCCGCCTCGTCGACCATCGCCAGCCGCTCCCGCGCCCGGGCCTGCTCGGTCACGTCGATCACCATGTGCCCCAGGCCGATCACCTCCCCGGCGCGGTCGCGGAGCGGCACGATGGTCTCCGACCAGAAGCTGTCCCGGTCCGGGTCCTGGGGCCGCCGGCCGCGCACCTCGTGGGCCACCGACGCCCGGCCCGTGGTGAGGACCCGCCGCTGCCGGGCCTCCAGGGCCGTGAAGTCCATCAGGCCGGGCGGCGCGGCCTCCGCCACGGTGTGCCCGATGACCTCGTCCGCCCACCCGGCCGCGCGGCTGCGCGAGGTGTTCTGGAAGAGGTAGCGCAGCCGGGTGTCGAAGACGTCGATCAGCACCGGCGATTCCGCGAACAGGCCTCTGAACAGCGCATCGGCGAGATTCCGCCGCCGTACGGAATCGGCGCCCACCGCCCGGACCAGCCAGTGGCGGTCCCCGCCGGCCGGGGTGAGGCGCTGCACCCGCACCACGGCCTCCACCGGGTGCCCCTCGCGGTGCCGCAGGACCATCTCGCCGGGAGCCGCAGGGGAGTCGCCCCGGCAGGACTCCGCGACCTCCGCCGCCTCGGAGGAGTCGTCCAGCAGGGTGTGCGCACGCCGTCCCAGGACCTCGTCCGCCGGATAGCCGAGGAGCTGCTGCGCTCCGGTGCTCCAGCTCAGCACCGTGCCCCGTCCGTCGACGATGGCGTAGGCCTCACCCTCTGGCTCGGCGAAATCTCCAGAGGGCCCGCGGAACACGGGACGCTCCATGTGTCACACCATTCCGCGGATCGCGGCCCACCTGGGCGCTCTTCGGTACTCCGCAGCCGGATCAGGAGAAAATGCTCTTTTCGCTGCCTGCAATTCTAACGTCGGACCCCGGTTCGTGCTGATCAGCGGGCGGACCGAGCGATTCTCGGGGGCGCGGGCGGCGGTGTCGGCGATGGTGGCGGCCGGGGTCAGCCGCCGGCGTCCAGGCTCCGGACCGCGTCGGGGAGTTGGCGGCGGCCGACGATGCCCAGCTTGCGGAACCCGTTGGTGAGGTGGTTCTCCACGGTCCGCTGGGTGACGAACAGCTGCTGCGCGATCTCCCGGTTCGTCAGGCCGCTCGCGGCCAGGTTGGCGACCCGGCGCTCACCCGCGGTCAGGGACCGGACCCCGACGGTGCACGGGGTGCGCGGCCGGGCGCCGAAGTCCCGCAGCCTGCCGAGGGCTTGCGCGCTCAGGCCCGCCGCCGCGCACTGCTGGGCGAGCCGGCGGCAGTGCCGGGCGAGTTCGCGGGCGAGGCGGGTGTGCCCCGCCTCGTGCCGCACGGTGGCGAGTTCGAGGAGCGTGTGCGCCTGCTCCAGCGGCGCCCCGGCCCGCTCCAGCAGATCGGCGGACTCCTCCAGCAGGCGCCGCCCGCGCGGTCCGCCCGCCACGGTCCCGGCGGCGCGCAGGGCGACGCCCAGGGCGCGGGGTGCGCCAAAGGCCCGTGCCCGGTCGAGTTCCTCCTGCGCGAGGCGCTCCGCCGGGCCGTGGTCGCCCAGGGCCCGGTGCGCGAGGGCCGCCAGGGAACGCCAGGGCAACACGGCCGGGTTGTCCTGGCGCCAGGCGGCCTGCCGGCGGCCGCACTCCCGCAGATCGCGCAGCGCCTCGTCGAAGCGCCCCTCGGCGAGGGCGAGGCGCGCACGGGCCTCCAGCAGGGGTGTCCACTGCCGGTCCTCCTCGAGACGTGCGAGGTCGGGCAGGGCGAGCAGTCGGGCGGCCTCGTGGGTGTCCGCGGTCTCCACCAGCGCGCACACCAGCGTGGCGGTCGCCGGCGCCATCCGGGCATCCCCCCGGGAGGCGGCGAGCAGGCCGAGGGCGGCACGGCCCGTGTCGATCGCGGCCGGCAGGTCACCGGCGCGGAGGGCGAGGACGCTGCGGCCCGTCGACACCAGGATCCGCGCCGCGGGCTCCGCGTCCTCCTGGGAGTCCGCCGCCACGCGGTCGAGGAACGCGGCCGCCTCGTCCTGCCGGTCGCACCAGGTCAGCGCCTGCACGGCCGGGGCGGTCGCCGCGAGCGCCACGCCCCGCGGCGGCTCACCCGCCAACGCGCGGCGGGCCTGCGCGGCCACCCGCTCGGCGTCGGCGTCCGTGCCGAGGGCGAGGGTCGCCCGGACGGCCGCCACCGCCCGCACGGCCACGGGCGCGTCCGGGCCCGCCGACTCCAGTTCGGCCACGGCCCGCTCGACCTGCGGACGCCTCGCCCGGTCGTCGAGGTCGGTCAGCAGACGCCGGACGTCCAGCCGCACGGCCAGGTCCCCGCGGGACGGTCCGGCCCCGGCCAGCGCACGGGCCTCGCGGTCGAGCAGCTCGGTCGCCTGGCAGCCGCGCCGGCACCGCGTGAGGGCGTCGGCGAGGACCGGCACCAGCTCCCACCGCTGCGGCGCCCCGTCGGGGAGCAGCGTGAGGGACTCGGTGAGGTGGCGGACCGCGGCCGCCGGACGGCCGCCGGCCTCGGCGCGGCCCAACTCCCCCAGCACGAGGGCCCGGTCACCGTCGGGCAGCGGCTCCCGCAGGGCCCGGTGCAGGTACGGGACGGCCGCGCCGGGGTCGTCGCGTGCCCCCGCCGCCCGGGCGGCGGCGCGCAGCACGCCGAGGACCCACGGTATGCCGGTCGGCTCGGCGGCGAGGAGATGCCCGGCGACCTCCTCCGGCGGCGCGTCCTGGTCGTGCGCCTGACGGGCGGCCCGGTAGTGCGGGCACGACCGCTCGCACGGCTCGGAAACGGTGATGGGTTCCTCCCCCTGTCGACGAGTGAGCGCCTGCGTACGCACCCAGTGTCGCGGACGGCGGGGAACCCGGTCAGGGGAGGAATACCTGTGCCGCCACCGTCCGGCGGGTACCTGCCCGCGGGCGGCGGCGCCGGACGGCCCGGACCGCGGCGTGCCGGGGCACGGCCGCCGCGGTCCGGGCGCGCGGGACGGTTCAGGCGGCGGCGCGGCGCAGACCGGCCACCTGGAGGGAGGCGAAGACCAGCACCGCCACGCCGATGAAGCCGACGTAGCAGACCCCCAGCGTGGTGATCGCGAACCAGCCGGCCGTCAGCAGCGCCGCACAGCCCAGCGCCCAGACGACGTTGAGCACCACGGCGGCGACCGCGATCGGGCGGACGACCGTCTCCCGGGTGGCGCCGTACCACAGCGCGGCGGCGTAGACCGCGAGGAAGCCGCCCTGCCCCCAGTGCAGCCACGCCGGGAGACCCAGCGCCTCGTCCAGCATCCGCGCGCCCAGCAGGCTGAGCGCCGCCACGAGGCCCGACACCGCCCCGTCCAGCTTCAGGGCGAGGCGCAGCACGGCCTCGCTCCCGGCCGTCCCCGCGCCCTTGCTCAGCCCGTCGGCCCGCATGTCGTCCCTCGCCACCATGTCAGTCACAACCCTCAACCCTTGTGCTCGGATCGGTGCCCGGCCCGCTGTGCGTGCCGGGCGGTGAAGCTTTCCGGGATCAAGGCTGGTGGACGGGGGACGGCCGGGAATCACGGAATCCCCGTGAGATTTCGGTGCGGACCCCGGGCCGCCCTCGGTGACCTCCGCCCCCGGGGAGCCGGGTGCGCGCGGGACACGTGCGGGACGAGCGGCGGCCGCGCCTTTGGGGACATCGCCCCTGGTGGCGTGCGGCACTCGGATACGTGGCACTCGGGTACGTGGCACTCGGGTACGTACGGAGCAGGTAGTGATCCCCGTATTTCTCGCCTGCCCAAGATCGCGGTGTGCCGGGAGAGTGAGGGGGACCGCTGCTTCCGCGCCCGTGCGGAGGCAGACCACGCAAGTGCCGTCGAGGTACGGGGGATTGCCTTCACCATGCCGGAAACCTGTGAGCCGCCGCGCCCCGCGGCACCGGGCCGTGCCGTGCGGGCCGAATCCAACAGCTGACGGGACGTCAGTGACAGCCGTGCGGCTCCCCGTTGACGCCGCCGAAAGGCACCCGCCACCGGGTCGCGCCCGCCTCCCCCACCCCACGGATCACCACAACCCCAGAAGGAATGATCACTGATGTCCGCACGCACCCTCCCCGAGGCGACCTTCGCCCGCACCGTGCTCGGCTCCGGCCCCGGCCTGGCGGTGGCGCACGGCGCCGGCAGCAGCATCGCCGGCACCTACGGCCCGATCCTCGAAGGCCTGGCCGCCCACCACACCGTGGTCGGCGTCGACTACCCCGGCAGCGGCGACACCCCCCGCTCCACCACTCCGCTCTCGCTGGACGACCTGGCCGACCAGCTCGTCGCCGCGGCCGTCGCCGAGGGCCTGGACACCTTCGCCCTGCACGGCTACTCCATGGGCGGCCCGGTCGCGATCCGCGCCGCCGCCCGCCACCCCGAGCGCGTCACCGCCCTCGTCCTGAGCGCCACCATGGCCCACCCCAACAACCAGCAGGCCCTCACCGTCAGGGTCTGGGGCAAGCTCGCCGCCACCGGCGACAACCGCCTGGTGAGCGAGTTCCTCTTCCCGCACGCCCTCAGCCCCCAGGCCATGGAGGCCATGCCCGCCGAACAGCTGGAGCAGGCGATCGCCTACGCCGCCGCCGACATCGCCGAGGGCACCGTCGAGCACGCCGACCTCGTCAGCCGGATCGACGTCCGCGACGACCTCGCCGGCATCCGCGTGCCCACCCTGGTCATCTCCACCACCGCCGACCACATGGCGCCCCCCGCCCTGCACCGCCACCTCGCCGAGAACATCCCCGGCGCCGAGCTGGCGGAGATCCCCACCGGCCACCTGCCCATGGTCGAGCGGCCCGAGGAGTGGCAGCAGCTCATCCTCACCTTCCTCAAGCAGCACGGCGCCTGAGACCGGGGGCCGCGCCACCGCCGGCGCGGCCCCACCGGCGCGGCCCGTGCCATGCCGGACGGTGCGTTCCGGAACACGGGCGAGGCGCCCGCGGCAGGTGGGGGAGAGGCACATCGGGACGGTTCACACAGGGCGCGCCACCCCCTCCGTATGCCGGATATACCGGCCCGTACACCTGTTTGCCCGCCGTATCGGGGGCGGCTAGGGTCGGAGCATGGGCGGTCACGTGCGGGAGGCGGGCACGCTGCCTGCTGAGCTGACCCGGTTCATCGGGCGGCGGCGTGAGCTGTCCGACGCCAGGGCGCTGCTCTCGCGCGGCCGGCTGGTGACCCTGACCGGGCCCGGCGGAATCGGCAAGACCCGGCTGGCGCTGCGCCTGGCCGCCGACGTACGGCGCTCCTTCCCCGGCGGGGTGTGGCTGGTGGAGCTGGCCTCGCTGACGGACGGGGACCAGGTCGCCCAGACCGTCGCGGCGCGGCTGCGGGTCGGCCGCGAGGCCCTCAGCGACCCGCTGCCCCGCCTCGTGGAACACCTCGCGGGCCGGCGGATGCTGCTGGTGCTGGACAACTGCGAGCACGTCCTCGACGGCTGCGCGCAGCTGGTGGCGACCCTGCTCGCGCACAGCCCCGAGCTGGTGGTGCTCGCGACGAGCCGTCAGGCGCTCGCGGTCGGCGGGGAGCACGTCTTCCCGGTGCCGCCGATGACGCTGTCCGGCCCCGAGGGCTCCGCGGAGCACAGCGAGGCGGTGGCCCTGTTCGCCGACCGTGCCGCCGCCGTGCGCCCGGACTACACGCTCACCGCGCAGAACGCCGCCGCGGCCGGGGAGATGTGCCGCCGCCTGGACGGGGTGCCGCTGGCGATCGAACTGGCGGCGGCACGGATGCGGGTCCTGTCGGCGCCGCAGATCCTCAGCCGCCTCGACGACCGCTTCCGGCTGCTCGACACCGGGCCGCGGACCGCCCCGCCGCGCCAGCGGGCCCTGCGGGCGGCGATCGACTGGAGCCACGACCTGTGCACGCACCAGGAGCGGCTGCTGTGGGCGCGGCTGTCGGTGCTGTCCGGCGGCTTCGACCTGGAGGCGGCCGAACAGGTCTGCTCCGGCGCGGGAATCGACCGCGAGGACGTCCTGGCCCTGATCGCCGGCCTGGTCGACAAGTCCGTACTGACCTGCGAGGAGCAGGGCACGCGCATGCGCTACGGACTACTGGAGTCGCTGCGCCACTACGGGCGGGAGCAGTTGGCCGCCTCCGGGGAGGAGACGGCGCTGCGCGAACGCCACCGCGACCACTACCACCGGATGGCCGCGCAGGCCGAGACCGCGTGGTTCGGCCCGGACCAGCTGGCCTGGTTCACCCGCCTGCGCCTCGAACACGCCAACTTCCAGGCGGCCCTGGCGTTCACGACGGCCGAGCCGGGCCAGGCGGAGACGGCGATGAGCCTGGCAACTTCCCTGTGGAGCCATCCGCTCGGCTACGGCTCCTTCCACGAGGGCCGCCGATGGCTCGGCGCGGCCCTCGCACTCGACGACGGGCCCGGCCCGCTGCGGGCCAGGGCGCTCTTCGTGGACGGGCTGGTGGCCGTGCTCCAGGGGGACATCCGCGCCGCGCACGCCCGGCTGGAGGAGTACCGGTCCATGGCGGAAGTCCTGGGCGTGCAGCGGGAGTTGGCCCGGGGCGCGGTGCATCTCGACGGGCTCCTGGCCCTCTTCCAGGCGGACTTCCCCCGAGCGATCACGCTGCTGGACGAGGCCTGCACCCTGCACCTGGCCGCGGGGGACGCCGGCAGCGCCGCCGTCGCCGCCTGCATGCTCACCAGCGCCTGCGTCAACGTCGACGACCCGCAGGCCACCCACTACGCCGAGCGGTTCCTGGCGCTGTGCGAGGAGCACGGTGCCGCCTGGTCGCGCACCCATGCGCTGTGGGCCCTGGGCCTGGACCACTACCGCCGCGGGCTCTACCCGCGGGCCGGCACGCTGGTGCGCCGGGCACTGCGGGACAAGCCCCTGTCCTACGACCAGTGCGGAGTGGCCCAGTGCCTGGAGGTCCTGGGGTGGTGCGCGGCCGCCGCGGGACTCCTCGAACGCGCCGCGACGCTGCTGGGCGCGGCCGACGCCGCATGGCAGGTCGCCGGGTCCACCCTCACCGGCCTGGGCCATCTCCAGACGGGCCACCAGAAGTTCGAGGCGCGCCTGCGCAAGGACATGGACGCCGCCGCCTTCGAGGCCGCCACCCGGTCCGGCCGCGCCCTGACCCTGGAGCAGGCCGTCGCCTATGCCCTGGACGACTCCGCCGCGCCCACCCCGCCGCCGCCCGCCCAGGACGCCTCCGCACCCCTGACCCGCCGCGAACGCGAGGTCGCCGCCCTGGTCGCCGAAGGCATGACCAACAAGGACATCGCGGCCCGCCTGACCATCTCCCGACGCACCGCCGAGGGCCACGTCGACCGCATCCTGACCAAGATGGGCTTCACCTCCCGCACCCAGATCGCCGCGTGGTCCGCCACCCACCGCCCCTGAACGACCGGGCCGCCCACGGGCGTTCACGCGTGCGCCGGGGGGGGCGCGAGACCTCCGCCCCCGAGCACAGGCGCCGCCCCCGACCGGCGCGCACGGTTCCCCGCACGCGCCGGTCAGGGGCGGACAGCCCGCCTCAGCACTCGATGATGTTCACCGCGAGCCCGCCGCGTGCCGTCTCCTTGTACTTGACGTTCATGCTGGCCCCGGATGTGATTAGCCCCTTGACCTGCGAGTTCAGAGCCATTTTCTTGATCCACCCGGCTGCTGGGGACTTCTCGGGGACAATCCGCGGTTGATCTTGCTCCAGCCATGTGTCCATCGCGGCCAAGCCGTGCCGACCGGCTCCAGGCATGAAGTGAGCGTAGTGGTCGAGTGTGACCTTCGGTGAGGAGTGTCCCAGCCAAGTGGACAGGCTGACGATCGACTCGCCAGCCTCCAGCTGCACACTGGCGTAGGTGTGCCGCAGGACGTGGAACATGTCCTCGCGCTGTGCCGCGTAGACGGGAGTCCGCCGAATCCGGCCGCCGTCTCGGCGGACCTTCTCGCCTACGGCCGTGATGAGACCGGCCGCCGCCAGGGCAGGCTTCCAGCTCCGGTCGTTCCATGTCCGATAGTAGATGCGGTTGCCATGCGACGTCGTGAACACCAGCTGCACGGTGATTGGCTTCCGCTGCCGGGCCTCCAAGGCGTTGGTCGGGGGCGCCGGGTTCCGCCACGGCAAGGTACACGGTGTGGACGGGAAACGCCGGAAGTGCTCACGCGCACGAGCTGCGAGGTTGGGGGGCAGCGGCACATCCCGAGTCTTGCCTCCCTTCGGGAGGCAGAAATAGGGCCGCCCTTTGATGTCCCACCTGAGCTGACGCCGAACGTGTACGACGCCCGCCTCGAAGCCGAAGTCCCCTTCGGCCAAGCCGAAGGCTTCGCCTTGGCGCAGACCGAGGCCGAGCCCGACGTCGACCGCGAACTTGTAACGGTCCTGAAGGTGGAAGCGGACAGCGTCGACGACCGCCCGTGTCCATGCCTTCGCCTTCTTCTCTGTACGCCGTGGAGCCTTGACGCTCTTGTGGACCTTGATGGGGTTCCGCAACAGTCGCTTGTCGTCGACGGCGCTGTCGAGGATGGACGAAAGGTGGTTCCAGATCACCTCGGCCGTCGAGCCCTCTACCCGAGCCAGCAACTCGGCGACGAACGAGCGCAGCGCCGAGGCATCGATCTCCCGGAGGGCGAAGTCGCCCAGGATCGGGATGATGTGGTTCCAGATGCGGCTGCGCATAGGATCCGCAGTCGATGGCTCGTCCGTCCGGCTTGGCCACCAGTGATCGACGATGTAGTCGGCGAGCGAGATCTCGCCGTCGCGTGGGTCGATGAACTCGCCCCGCTTGGTGTCGGTGTTCGCGGTGGCGAGCCATTGCTTGGCGTCCTCGCTGGTGTCGAAGGCACGGTCCTGGACGCCAGTAATCCCCTTTACGCGATAGCGCTTGCCCTGCCCATAGCGGGCAGTCCGCTCCCTCTTTCCGGTGAGCTTGTCTGGCCGCTTCTTGAGCCAGCGGTCTTCTATGTAACCGGCCATTCGGTGGTTCCTCTGTGGTTGCGTGCGTTGCGTACTGGCTCGTCCCAACGCCTTTCGCAGCCGGTCCTTATCCCGGCTACTGTGCTCTTTTCCTGGTCTTTTCGAGAGGGCGCTACCTGGGGAGCTTGGTGCGACGCTGCGGCTTATGCGTGAGCGGGTTGAGGGCGGAGTTGGACCGCGAGTCGGCCTGCTCCTGGACGCGGACCCATTCATCCAGAGCCGCTATGCGGTACATCACGCGTCGACCCATGCGGAAGCTGGGAGGGCCCTGGCGTCGATGACGCCATACATAGAGGGTGTTGGGGGACAGTCCCAGATATTCAGCGGCCTGGGGGAGATTGAGAAACGCCCTTTGGGTTGGGCTGGAAGGCTGCATCGTGGACTCCTGTCAATATGGCGTGGTGACAGGATGAGAATCCAAAGAAAGGCAGGTTTGGGCAGGCCGGACTTCTGTGATAGTTGATGCAACCACCCCGAGAACCCGTCCAGGTGTGACAGTGCTCCGGCTTCTGGCATACGGCCTGGACCGGCAGTCGGGGCTCCCCGGGGCTGTGCCTCCGTAACGAGCATGGCGGCCCGTGAGGAGCGGGGGAGAAGTACGCCGACACCCGGCTGGGACGGCAGGAGCTTTCCGGGGAGCTGCTGGAGGACGTGGAGGGGGCGCTGTGGAAGGGCTGGATGCTGGAGGTCGAGGGCTTCCGGACCGACCTGAGTACTTGCCCGACCTCCAGCGGGTGGTGGCCGTCGACCCGGCGACCAAGAGCCATGAGAACGCTGACATGACGGCGTTCACTGTGGCGGGGCGCGGCTTCCCGGTGGAGTCGATGTTCGGGGACGATCGGCCGCGGGGGGTATCTGCTGCACGCGGAGCAGGACCGGTACCCGCAGACGCAGGCGATGATGCGGGCGGCCAGGCTGTATCACGAGCACCGGGCGGACTGTGTGGTAATCGAGGCGAACAACGGTGGTGACTACCTGCCTGCGCTGCTGGAGCAGGTGGACCCGACGGTGAACTGGAGAATCGTTCATGCGACACGGGGGAAACGGGCGCGGGCGGCGCCGGCTGCCCAGTTGTACGAGCAGGCTCGGGTGTCGCATGTCGGTCCGGCTCGGGGGTTCGCAGAGCTGGAGGAGTAGATGACGACGTTCGTGGGCCAGGGGGAGACGGAGGACTCGCCGGACCTGTTGGACTCGGCCGTGTGGGCGTTGCGGGACCTGATCTTGGACCCGACGATGCCGCCGCCGCGTGGGGGCGATGACCAGCGGTTGGCCGGGCGCCGACAGTCCTGCCACCATGTCGCCCGACCCTGGCTTGACTCTTAAAACTTGACGCAGACCCCCTGCGCATGGTGCTTAGTAAGAGATAGAAGAGTCAGGGTGTCGGTGTCTTCTCACGACGTCGTGACATGGGCGAGGGTCGCCCCCTGGTTGGACCCCTGGAGCGACCCTCGCTGCGGTTAGTTGTTTCCGCTTAAGGAGCGGGCGATGTCGAAGATCAGGACGGCAATCCTGATCGTGAGCATCGTCCGCTCGCGGCGTTCTTGCGCCTGTTCTTTGTCCTCCTTGGTGTCGCGCTTCCGGTGCCGTGCGTGTTTGGCCACTTGTTCCTCCCTCCGGGCATGGCCGTTGGGTGAGGTTCTGGGCTATGCCCAGCAGGAGGAACAACTGCCGACTGTGCATGATCCTAGGCAATGTTCTAGGCAACTTCGGTGCTCTGCGGGCTGGTTGTGGGCGGGGCCCCCTACTTTGCGCCCTCTGGTGGGAAACGATCGCTCATGTGGTCCCACCAGGCGGAACCGGCTCAGCCGTTCCGGTCCGGATGATGTTGCCCCGGGGCGACCAGCGTTGCGTGAGCGTCAGCGATGGTGGTGACCGGGGATTTTGCGTGGAGCGGAGGGCGGCCGAGGACCGTGTGATGTCCATGCGAGGACGGTAGAGGCGGAAGGTGTAGCGCCGGAACCCTTTCAGGCGTTGCTCGTTGTTGCGCTTGGCGCGCAACGGCCGTGCCGCAGCAACTACGCGACGGCGAAGTTGGTCAAGACGTGGATGCCGCTGTGGGCGAGGCGCTGTCGGCCGGCCGCGTGCAAGGTGCTGGCATCTGTCGATCACGCGGGTCGTTCATGCGACGCGGGGGAAGCGGGTGCGGGCGGCCCTGGTAGCTCAGCTATGCGAGGCGTGGATCGGGCGCTCCACGTGGGTTCGGCGCTCTTGTTCCCGGAGCTGACGGAGCAGATGAAGAAGCTCGTCGGGCAGGGGGAGGCGGAGGACTCGTCCGACGTCTTGGGGTCGGCGGTGTGGGCCTTGTGGGATCTGTTCCTCGATCCGGAAGGCCGCCTTTGGGTAGGGGCGGTCAAGGCTTTGCGGAGCGGCTTTAGAGAAAGTCGCTTGACTTAGGGCGAGTTGTGGAATGCTGGCATGGTTCGAATTGTGCTCGCACGGGGAGGACGTCAGGGCCCTATGGGACAGTGGATGGCGGCGTTGATGGTCTTGGCTTCGGCGGTGGTGCAGTGGTTGGGGTGGCGGTCTCGCCCTCGTTCGGGGTGGGAATCCGAGCTGAAGCTCAGGGTTAAGGTGCCCGGCGAGGTTGAGCGCAGTGGTGAAGTGAAGAAGTGGACGTTGCTGGCTGGTCAACCTGGTCTTGGAAAGTCTCAGGCCATCGCGGGCATGGTCGCACCACTGAGAGCTGATGGTGCAATCGTGTATATCTCCTCGCCAGATTACGTCGAAAGAAGCCTTCTCCCGGCGAGCGATGCGCCGGACTTGCTGAGCGTGGCCCAAGACGAGCAAGCCGTCGCGGGTGTCGTCCGAATGCATGAGGGCTTGGATTCTCTCTTTCGTGCTCTCGGGCCTCCGCCGGAGGGCGGTCTTAGCGAATTGCAGAGGGTTGACAGTGGAAGTGGAGGGACCGTTCATTGAGTCCGGACAGCGGGACCTCGGCGCGCCAGCCCACAGGGCTTGAGATCGCGATGCAGTGGGCGGAATTGCCCGCAGAGCACATGAAGATCGCACTGGATGCCTTGGAGCCTCAGCTGCGGCGCGAGCACGAGATGCGTGTGCTTCAGCAGAAGTCTGAGCATCAGCTCGCCCTAGCGCAGGTGCGGGCACAGGAGGAATCGGCCAAGCGGGCCCATATGTTATATCTCGGCGGGCTGATTGCGGGTTTCGCGATCTCGGTTGGGATGCTGAGTGGTGCGGTCGTGGTGGGAGTGAACGGTCAGCCATGGTTGGCGGCAATGCTCTCGGGGCCAAGCGTGCTTGCATTGACGACGCTGTTCGTTCTGCGGCGTAACGAGCAGGGGCAGGCCCAGGCGGTTGCGGCGGCGCAGCGTTCCGCGCTGAACGTGGCGTTGCAGCCGCCCCCAGGCTGATGTCTGGTGTCATTGCGGCCGTCGGTGTTTTGGTGGGTAGCTTGAACAGCACAGCCTGGATGTTCTGTCAGTTCCGTGTGGCACAGTGCGATCGATACCTGCTGATGACGAGATGGCGTGGGGGCACATGTGGCGGCACTGGGTTGGCTGGTCAGGGGGCGTATGTGGGTCTTGGGTCAGCGGCCAGCGTTCGAGCGCCGAAAGGGCCTCCATGACGTTGTGGCTGATTTTGAGGAATTGCCGATAGCGCCGGGCGAACGCCGCGATGCACTGCGGCTGCTCGTCGCGGGGGCGACGCGACGATACTGGAAGTGGCGTCTTGCCTATACGATGCAGATCCTCATGACGCCTATGCTTTTCCTGTTCACCTTTCCGATCCTGTTGCTGGGGACTAATGGAAATCCTCGAACTCGTGGAATCTGTCTGGCTGTTGTGGTGACCTATGTGTGGGGGCTAGTTTGGCGGACGGTTCTGCATCGGGAATTCATGGCCCGGCTCTTGTTTATTGGCTCGGCGTCGTCGCGGCGCTGATGTGGGCTGCGGCCGTCGTGAGTCCGGCGGGACCCAGCGTGTCCCCGGTCGTGGCGCACATCGCCTTGGGGTTTCTCGTATTTGTGACTCTTCCGGTGTATGTGGTCTTGGGGCGGAAGCGTACCGCTGAGGCGAAGAGGTATTCGCATACTTGGGACGGTCTGTTGGTGGTTGCTGTTCGTTCTGCGGCGCGCGTGCACGAACGGCGAGAGGAGTGGCGCTCGGCCCTGGTGATTCGGTATGGGTGTTCAGATCTGGAGAGGCTCGCGGTTGAAGCCGGCAGGGCCTTGGCGGTACGGGAGCGTTGTGACCCGGTGGATTCTCTCTTGAGGCGTGAGTTGCGTGAAGAGGGTCAACGTGTTGCTGATGCTGTCCGACTTCATAAAGCGCGACTTGTGCGGGCGCGATCTGTGGATGATGTCGATGCTGTGGTTCGGTCGCTCATCCACGGGGTCGAAGCGATCGCCAAGTACGACAGGGAGGCGTTGCTGGCTAATGCGCCAGAACTCCCGACTGCGGCAGGGCGAGTTCAAGCTCTGGTGAGGCGCTTGGTGCCGGGTATCGTCCTGATTGGGCTGGGAATTGTGTTGCCACTGCTTCCCATACTTGCGGGGCACGCGGCACGAGCGGATGCGGTGCGTTGGACTCTGCTGGTCCTTGGCGCAACTTCACTTCTATCGGCTAGCCCTGAGGTGAGTGGACGGGTTTCTGACGTACTCGGGAAAGCCCTCCCATTTAGGTAGAGGCAGGCTTCCCGACTGGCTGGTGGCGCCGGGCTAGGCTGTGAGCCGGCGCGGGGCCGACCTTCCAGGAGTGGATGTGGGCCTGCGCCAATTCGTGATCGACGCATGGTCGTGGCTGAACTACAAGCCCGTGATGGCCGAGGCTGGGCGTCCCGGTAGTCGCGCCTTTCCGGAGTTGGCCAAGACGTGGGTGCCACCGCAGGAGTTGCGGCGGCTGGCGGCGTACAGGGTCCTGGCGTCGTACGACAACAACCAGGCCGGTCAGCTTGCGGCGGTCGGTGGTGACGCGAGCGCGCTGGAGCGCCGGGAGTTGGGCGATGCGGCGAACCTGGTGGACACCGCGCTCGGCTACCTACTGGGCTCGGAACAGAAGGTCGCTGTCGAGGGGGCGGAACACGCCGATGAGGAGACGCCGACTCCGGGTGCGGCGGAGGCCGCCGCGGTACAGAAGCGGCTACGGGAGTGGGCGGACAAGGAGCTGCTGACGTTCCGGGTCCAGCAGGCCGAGCGCGCCGCAGTGCTCCTCGGGGACAGCGTGATGGTGCTGGCGTGGAACCCGAAGAAGCAGCGGCCGACGCTGCGGGTGTACGACCCGGGGTTCTTCTTCCCGCAGTGGGACGACGCGGGCGACGACTTCCCCAGCAGAGTGCATCTGGCGTGGGAGCTGCCGGCGGACGACGAGGCGGGACTGAAGGCCCGGGTGCGTCGGGTGGCGTACGAGCTGGGCCCGATCTCCGAGGGCGATGAGGAGAGCGCGGCGGCTGGGGCGCGAACGTATCCGTGGGAGCCGGGCCGGATGTCCAACACGACGTGCTACCTCACGGATGCCGAGTGGCTGCTGGAGGACCTGAACGGCGAGACGCTGGACAGGCTGCCGATGAGCAAGGCGAGTTACCGGCTCGGCGAGGACGGCACGGAGCTGAACCGGCTCGACCTGATGGTGGATTTCGTGCCGGTGGTGCACATCGCGAACACGATCCCGGACGGCGGGGAGCACTGGGGCCGGTCCCTGCTCGCGCGGGTTCTGCAGGCGCTCGACGAGCTGGCGGCCACGGACTCCGACAGCTCGGCGGCGTCGGCGACGACGGGAACGCCGATCATCGGGCTCGCGGGTGCGCGGTTGCCGGTGGACCGGGCGACGGGCAGGACGCAGGAGCTGGAGGTGAAGGCCGGGGCGGAGTGGCAGCTCGGTGAGACGGGGCGGATGGATGCCCTGGACACGTCGCCGCAGTTGGCCGAGCTGCGGGCGCGGGTGGATCACTTGCTGGAGAGGATCGCGTCGAACAGCCGGGTGACGGCGGCCGGGCTGGGGACGCTGGATGCCACGGAGGTGCCGTCGGGGTACGCGTTGAAGCTGGCGTTGGGGCTGCTGGATGCGCTGATTGGCATGATGCGGCTTGCCCGGGAGCACAAGTACCGGCTGCTGTTCAAGATGGTGCAGCGGTTGTATCAGGCGGGGCGGGCGGAGGGCTGGACGGCCGGGGAGACGTTGCCGGCGCGGTTGGCGTGGGCTCCGCACACGCCGACCGAACGCGCAGCGGTGTTGGAGGAGGTCGTCACGGCGTACGGGGCCGGGGTGCTGTCGTTGGAGACGGCGGTGGCGATGCTGCTGGAGGCCGGGTACCCGATCAAGGACGCCTCGCAGGAGGTGGAGCGTATCCGGGCGAAGGCGCAGCAGGAGGCTGAGGTGAGGATGGCGAAGGCGGCGGCCGCGCGGCATGGCGGGGGCGAGGACGATCAGCGGGAGGCGGAGTCCGATGGTGATGGAGAGGCCGCCGGTTCAGAGCGGGCGCACGCGTTTGGCTTCGTGGGGGCCGGGCGGCGGTGATTGGGCTGAGGTCGTGCCCGGCGCGTAGTGCCTGGGGGAGGAGTCTGAAGGGAAGGCTGCTCTGGTCGTTGTGCACCCGCCGTCGCCGTGTGCCCCCGCCAGGTGTGGCGGGGGCACGAGGTGGTTACTGGCGGTGGTGGTTCCGGAACAGCCATGCGGTGGTGGCCACGGCGAGCTGGATGACGAGGTTCTTGGTGTCGTTGCCGTTGAAGGCTGCTGAGTATCCGGCTACGTAGCCAGTGGCGAGAGCCACGATGAGGGCGTTCGGTAGCCGGGGGCCGTCGCCTGCGCTGGCGACGGGCGGCATACTGGTCATGGTTGCCTCCTGATGAGTTCGGGGTGTGTGACCGTCTGCCGTCCCCGCAGAAGCTGTCCAGGCATGGCGGGGGCGGCAGAAGTGTGTTAGCCGGCCGGCGCTGTGGCGCGGCCGTCCTCGCGAAGTCCGTCTACCAGGTGCTCAAGGCGTGTTAGGCGCTCTTCGACTGTGAGCGCGGGCTGTGAGGCATCTGCTTCCGCGGTCGTGGCAGCAGCGGTGTACGTCATCTGAGCGGCGCACTGCGCCGCGGCGTCTAGCACCGTCTGCGGGTCGGCGTCGTGAAGGGTGGCGAGGCCAAGCAGCCTGCGTGCGATGGCGCGGTGACGGGCAGACTGAGGGTGGTGTTTGGCCTGCATCAGGAAGGCGCTGCCGGTGGCTGGGTCGTAGGCGGCGACATCGGGGCCCTGATTCTTCAGGAGACGTGTAGCTGCCAGTACGTCGATTACGTGGGCGTGGTCGTCCGTTTCCTCTTGTGTGGAGTGGAGGTTGAGCCACGATTCCACCGAGGTTTCGAGGAGCTGTTCGCGGTGTCGGCGGCGAGTCCCGTCGGGCGGATGTTGAATCTGCTCCCCGGCTTTGTCCGCGATCGTGGCCACCGTGGCACTCAAGTTCTGCAAGCCTGCGAGCGCGTCGTAGTCCTGCACGAGCTGCTTCACCTTCAGCCATCCCTGTGCGAGGTGGGAGCGGGTGGCATCTCGTTCGCTGTTCTTGGCGGCCTTGCCGAACCGCTGCTGCACTGCCGATCTTGATACGCCGAGCTCTTGGCCAATCTGTTCCCAGGACGTACCGCGGGCACGCTCGTGCTCTACCGCTCTCCTCAGCAGTTCTTCGGCTTGGTCGACAAGGGCGCGGGCCTGTTGGACGAACTGACCGGGGCGCGCCTGAAGACCTGCCTCAGGGGCTGAAGTCTCAGTGTCGTCGGTCCTGTTGGTCCTCTGGGGCATGGGCAGGAGCATGAGGGGTGACGCTCCATCACGTCAAGTTGGGCATGACGATGCGTAAAGGGAGCCGAGCATCTACGTATTGGGATTCAGGGCTTCCAGTAGGCATGGAGCGGCCAGGGCTTGTTCATGCTGTAGCGACGCTGAGGTGTCATTGGACGGTCGTGGCTGCTGGCGCAGCTTGGGCCGGATACGGATGCGGCTGATCTGGAGCGCAGGTTTTTTCGGCTGCGGTCGGTGCGGGCGGTTGCGCTGGAGGTGCTGGGGCAGCGGCGGGCGAAGCTGCTGGCTGACCCCTTGAAGGTCACCGTCGACGGGGTGGTGACCATGGACCTTCAGGAGAACCTGCGTGGGATTGAGCGGCAGATTGAGCAGTGTCGGCAGTCTCCTGCGCCGGATGATGCTGAAGATGCGGATGAGGGTGATGAGGGCCTTGTGGTGACGTGGCTGGTGCCGGGGCGCCGGTACCGGTAGCTGTGCGGATCTTCGGGGCCTGGTGTTCCTTCCGCGTGGGGCATGTGTCCATCTGTTTGGCTTGATCGCCGGGACACTGCCAAGGCGTTTTGCCTGTGGCGCCCGGCTTCCGGGACTATGACGGCATGGCCTCGTTGAAGCAGTTTGAGCCCGCGTCAGGTACTCGTGATTTTCTCGCCGTTGAGCATGAGAGGCGGGAACGCGCGTTCGCGACGATCCGGGAAGTGTTCGGCCGCTACGGCTTTCAGCCCCTCCAGACGCCGGCGTTCGAGCGGCTGGACGTTCTCACCGGCAAGTACGGCGACGAGGGCGACAAGCTGATCTTCAAGATCCTCAGGCGTGGTGAGCATGAGGCGACGGGCGAGGCTGATCTCGCTCTTCGCTATGACCTCACGGTGCCCCTGGCTCGGGCGGTGGCGGCCTACGGCAGCCAGCTGCCCTCCCCGTACAAGCGGTACGCCATCGATCCGGTGTGGCGGGCGGACCGGCCGGGCAGGGGGCGCTTCCGCGAGTTCGTGCAGTGCGACCTGGACATCGTGGGCTCCTCCTCTCCGTTGTCCGACGCCGAGGTCGTCCTGGCCCTTCACGACGCTCTGGATGCGCTCGGCGTGCCGGAGTTCCGGTTCCTGCTGAACTCCCGGCACGTTCTGTTCGGCCTCCTGGAGGCATACGGCGTCCCCGCGGACCTGGGGTCCGGGGTGCTGATCACGCTCGACAAGCTCGACAAGCTGTCCCCGGGGGCTGTCGTCGAGGAGCTGGTCACGGGCCGCGGACTGTCGTCCGAGGTGGCGCAGGGCCTGGTGGACGACCTCACCTCGCCGGATGCGGTGGAGCGGATCAGGGGCGAGCTGAAGTCCAGCGAGGTCGGTCAGGCCGGCTTGGCCGAGGTGGACCGGCTGCTGGAGCTGACCAAGGACGCCATCCCCGCCGAGCGGATCGGCTTCACGCCAAACCTCGTCCGTGGCCTCGACTACTACACGGGCATCATCTTCGAGGTCACCGCGCCGGGCATGCCGGGGTCGATCGCCTCCGGCGGCAGGTACGACGGCCTCATCGCGCGGCTCGGCGGCAAGGACTCCCCGGCCTGTGGCGGCTCGCTGGGCATTGAGCGCATCCTGCCGCTGCTGGAGCAGGGCGAGGAGGGCGGCTACTCGCAGATCGATGTGGCCGTCACGGTCATGGGCGAGGACCTGTCGGCGGACAGCTTCCGCATGGCGGCTGAAATCCGCCGAGCCGGAGTCCGGACGGGTGTCTACCTCGGGTCCAGTGGGAAGTTCGCCAAGCAGATGAAGTGGGCCAGTGATCAGGGCGCCCGCTTCTGCGTGATCTATGGCCAGGCGGAGCGTGAAGCCGGCTCGGTCACGCTGCGGGACATGGACAGCGGAGAGCAGGTCCAGATCCCGCTTGATGAGGCCGCCGCGGAGCTCGCGCGGCGGTGCGCACCATCCAGTTGACGCGCAGCGGAGACCCCTTCCGCTGCCGACCTTCGAGGAGTAGCGGATGGGAACGCAAGGCGATCGGATCTTCCAGATCACGGCTGAGCGGGGGTTCCCGGACCCCTGGCTCAGCTTCGGAGACTCACTGTGCGATGAGGCGGCACTCAGTACGGAGTTAACCCGGGCCATCAGCAAGGCCCGCAAGGAGCCGACGGCCCAGGCGCGCACCGAGGCCACCCGGGTCTTCCAGGCGAAGAAGGCGAACCTGCGCCGCTGCGCCGGAATTCTCGACCAGGTGCTGGGGGACTACGACGCCTCGGGCATGTGGACGGTCCTAGACGAGCGGGCCGGCCGGTTGGATGTCGAGGACGTGTTGGAGACCTGGGGCCGCACCCAGGCACTGCACCCGTTCCCCGTGGTGCTCAAAAGCCTGGAATTCAACTGGGGCTTCATGAAGGAGCACGGCGTCCGGGCGTTCTACGAGATGACCCGCGGCTACGTCTCACGGCTCCAGGAGAACACCGAACGCTGGCATGACGCCTGGCGCGGCGAGGCCGAGACGGGAGTGGTGGACCGTATCACCTCGATCGAGTGCGACCTGGCGAGCATCGAGGCGCCGATGCACTGCGACGTGTGCAAGAAGACGATCACCGCACTGCTCTACCTCGACGAGTAGCCGCGAGGCACCTCCCCGCCATGCCTCCTGCACACCGCTGCGCCCCGGCCTCCGACCTCGGAGTCCGGGGCGCACCCGTCTGAGCACCACGGCGAAAGCTACTGGTGAAATTCGCCCGCCTTGGCCGCCTCGACGAAGGCTGTCCAGGAGGTCACGGGGAAGACGAACGCTCCCTGGGCGCGGTTCTTCGAGTCGCCCACAGCGATGCTGTCGGCGCCCACGGGCTGGTACTCGATGCACTGACCGTTGGTGTCGGCGCTGTAGGAGGACTTGCGCCAGTTTCCTTCGGGAAGGTCGTGCCTCATCATCCGTTGTGCCTCGTTACTGTCTGTCAAGATCTCGGGCAAGCCCGTAGATCAGATCCATGGATTGCCGAGACGATAGGGCTGACGCTCGAAGCTGGTCAAAGGCCAGTTGGTACTTCTCGACGGGGCCATCATCCTCCAGATAGAGTGCTCCGTCGAGGTAGTCCAAGCTGACCACGTCCAGATCCATCGGATCGGGGTACGAGTGGATGCTGAAGGCCCCTTCCAACCCTGCATGCCAACCTTGGCTGAACGGGATCACCTGGATGGTCAACTCAGGCGGGTTGTTCATCTCGGTCAGCTTCCTCAACTGCGCTGCCATCACGCGCGGGCCACCCACCTCTCTGCGCAGCACCCCTTCGTCGAGGATGCAGACGTACTGGGGTGCGTTGTCGCGGGTGAGGATTTCCTGCCGCCCCATGCGCACGGAGACGTACGACTCGGTCTCCTCCTCAGTGGCCAGCTTGGCGCTTTGCTTGATGATCTCCCTGGCCACGTCGACAGTTTGAAGTAGCCCGGGAATCACCAGCGGCTGGAACACGTGGATGCGGGCCGCATCAGATTCGATGCTGATTCGTTCCTGGAATCCCTCGGGCAGTATCTCGCTGTACTGGGCCCACCAGCTCTTGCGCCGCCCTTCGCGTGCCAGGGTGATCAGGGCCGTCTTCAGCCTCTCGTCCTTGGCCTGGTAGAGGTCAAGCAACGCCTCGACCTCCAGCTTGCTCACGCCCTGGCGACCGTTTTCTTGACGAGAGATCTTGGACTTGTCGCCGCCGATGCGTTCGGCGGCCTGATCCATGGTGACGCCGGCCCCTTCTCGGAGGCGCTTCAACTCGCCGCCAACCTTGCGGCGTCGAACTGTTGGGCGCGGATGGCTAGGCAACTTGGCTCCCTCGACTGACGTGTTGAGCACCAGTGTGGCGTACATGACCTCTCCAACAAACAGCATATGCCGGAGTGCTAGGCCAACTCTTGCGAATCTGCAATTTTGTAGCTCAACGAGGTTGCGGAACCCGCTAGTTGGGTCCAGTCTGTTGTGCATCTGAGGCTGAGGTGACGGAGCGTCGGCCCGTTCGCGATGCGTCGATAGAGGCGCTGGAGGAGCCATGATCGTCATGGCAGAGGCAGGCACGAAGCAGTACAGGCAAGAGCTGAACATCCGTCCGGATTCGCTTGCGCGCATCCGGCGGGACGTGGCCGTCCACCTGCGACGGTGGGGCTGTGAGCCGATGGTGGCCCCTGCGGCCCTATGCACCACGGAGTTGCTGAGCAACGTGGTCAAGCACACTGGCTCACCGGATTGTGTGCTCACGCTCCAGAGCATCGCTGACGCTGTGCGAATCACGGTGAGCGATGCCAGCACAGAACTGCCCGTCGTAAAGCAACCGGACTGGATGAGCCAGAACGGACGCGGCATGTTCCTGCTCAGCGAGACTGCGGACGAGTGGGGCGCCGAGCCCACCCCGGACGGCAAAGACGTCTGGTTCGAGATCCGGGCCTCTAACAAGGGGGCCGCATGAATGACCTGGCCGGATTGCGCGACGGCTTACGCCCGGACTACCTGGATGCCCTGGGGGGTGGCGCCCACGGCGGCGAGCCGCTGATGTCCCGCCCCGTGCCGGCCCCAGACGACTCATCCTTGCTGACGCGCATGCTTGACGCACTCGCTCGATGGTCACCGCTCGACGTTGAGGCCCTGCTGGATGACGTCGCGGATGCTTTGGACAGTGTGCCGCCCGCGAGGGAAGAACGCCTGGACCTTCTACAGCGACTGCACGCCCACCTTGAGCAGCTCGAACGAATCGCGCTCGCGCACAGGGCCTGCGAACGCGAACCAGGCGTCGCGACGCTCGTCGTGCAGAGTCGCACCCTTCGAACTGCCGCCCCCGCCTCCACCGACACAACGCAGGGTGACCTCCGCCAGGCCGGAAACGTCGTCAGCGGGCTGGTGGACCACCTTGTTGCGACGCGTCTCATGAAGGGACCAGAAGCGAGTACGGCCCATCTGCGGCTGCACCTCACTCCTGCCCATCGGCGCCACGCTCTGGTCCAACCTCGGAGCCGACTTCCTGCGGCAACGCTCACAGACCCTCTCTGCGGCCACCGTCGATCCGCCTTCCCCGCGGGTGCTTAGTCGTCGCACGGCCCCAATCCCCGCTGCCTTCCACCGTTTACGAACATCGGGAGATCCACATGACTGACACCGAGCCGCCCCAGGAGCGCGACGATTTCGCGCCGCGGTCCGTCCACGAGGAGGCTCTGTGGGCTGCCGGCTCCCTCTTCAAGGCACTGTCTGACGCTGGCCTGGGCGACATCCACCCCATCCGCGACTACGTGAGGGACGTGCCGTACGTCAAGCTGCACCGCATCGACGCCAAACAGGCAGCCCGGCTGGAGCACCTCGTACGCAAGGGGATGGACGGAATCTACTCGCTGGCAGAGGAGTTGCGGTGCGCTGTGCTCAACCACGGCTTGGTCGACTTCCCTGTGCCTCTGGTCTGCGGTCTGGACAGCATCGTCCTGGGTGATATCTCCATCCACACGGCGGAGCGGCTGGCCTGCATTCTGGGCGCCGAGCCTGGCACCGAGCTGGCCGAAGTCCCCGACTGGCCGGAGGCGAACGCGGTCTGCGACCGGCTCGCCGCTGCGTTCAAGGCGGCCACCGACGGCGCATTCATGGACATGATCCTCCACTCGTACTGCCGGCGATGCGACGAGGATCCCGCTATTGAGCTGGGGAGTATCAAAGCGGACGTCGCTCGCCGGTTCGTGAAGGCGCTCCACGAAGCGCCTCGCCTCTGACCGGTCGCCGGTGCGGACCGGATCCCCCCGACGGACCGGCGACCTCTCCACGTGGGTCCTCTTTGTCCCGGCGCGGCCACCGTGCCCCCCGTCCGCACGGCTTGGCCCCGGGATCCCGCGGAGAGAGGACGGCGCCACTGCCAGTACCCCAGCCCCTGGCAGCTGGTGCCCCGGCCGCCCTCGCTACATCGAGCGGCGGCCGGCCACGCCCCTTCCATGCCATCCCCACAGTCGAGGAGTTGTATGTCCCGCACGCCCACCCGCGACGCTCCGGCGGTACCCGGCGTGCCGTGGATCGCGACCTGGAGCCGCGAGCGCAAGAGCACTGCCCTGCTGGGCGGCCGTCGAGGGAAGGGTCTCTTCTACGTCAACGAAGGCCCGGCGGACCGCGATCAGTTCGGGGCTCTGTGGGCCCGGCAGTCCCAGCGCATCGGCCAGGGCACCGCCGAGTTTGCCGGGATCCATCCGCGTCGTCAGCGCCGGGCCATGGAAGAGCTGCTGTGCCAGGTGTGCGGGCTGCCGGCGGATGTCAGTGACCTGGGCGTGCTGTGGATGGAGCCCATCCACCCCGGAGACCCCCGCTCCGAGGTCACCACTCACCCTCCGGTCTGCGTGCCGTGCGCTTTGCAAGCACGAGCGCGGTGCCCCCGGATCAGACGGACCGGAGCGCATGTCGTCCGCGTCGCGGACCCGCGCCCCAACGGGGTATTCGGGGTCTTCTACTACCCCCGTCTCGCCGGCGGCCTGATCGCAGAAGAGCCGATGGACAAGCGGCATGAAGACGGAGAGGTCCGGTGGGTGCTGGCGCACCAAATGATCATGAGGCTCAGCGGCGTGACGCCGGTCGACCTCGACGACGAGTACGACCGCTACCTGGCCACCAGCCCGGCCGAACGGACCGCCTCGCTCCGCGGCACCACACCTCGGCGGCGGCATCACCGGGAGACCGCGATCCCCTCGGCTTTCACCACCTCGTAGGAAGGACCCGCCCATGTGTCCGCACACCCCGCCGTGCCCGACCTCCGACGCCACCGACGCGGGCGCCGCTCATCCCGTTGCCGTTCACTTCGAGCAGGGCTGGACGCTCTTGTGCAACGCCATCGTGCTCTTCGACGACACCGGCGCGATCCGGCCCGACCTGGAGGTCATCCCGCCGCGCCGCGCCGTGACCACCACCGCCCGCAGGGAGAAGGCTGCGGCGTGAGCACACAGAATCAGCAGCAGGAAGCCGGGGCCAGCTCACCCCCCGCGGATTCCGCAGCGACGCGCCGCGCATTGCGCAGCGACCAGCTGGCCCTGAGACGAGTCGGCGGCGCGAGGGCCGCGGCCTCGTCTGCGGCAGTGTCCGACGCCCATGCCCGTATCGACCGACACACGGCCGTGTGGCTGCCGCTGGCCGAGCGTCGTCGGGAGGATGCGGCCGGCTCGCCGGCGGATCAGGCACGATGGGGCCGGCTCATCAAGGCGACCGCTCGTCCTGCACCAGCAGACATGTCGTACGAACAGCTCGTCGTGCGCGTGGGCACCGCACGAGACCTGCTGCGCGCCGTGGCGGAGACCCTGTCTCCATTCGTTCCGGTCGCCGAGGTCGCTCAGTGGATCGAGCACAGGATCACGTCGGGGGCCTACGCTCCGGGCGCGGCCTTGGCTCCGGGCCGGCTCGCGGCCGAGTTCGCTGTGCCACTTGAGACGGTCCAACTGGCGCTGTCGGACCTTTCTGGGAGAGGCGTGATCGAGTGGCAGGCCAACTGCCGCGCGCGGATTCCGGGCGCACACCACCTACATGATCGTCCCCGCCAGATCGCCCACCTCCTACGGGCGCTGGTCACCGGAGGGGCCTTCCCACCCGGCACCGTACTGCCGAGGCAGCGAGAACTTTCGCGCATGTTGGTCACCGTGCCGCGGCCGCTCGTCGTGGCCCTGCGCTTGCTGGTGAACGAGGGCTTGCTGGAGCACGATGACCGCCGACGATTGACCGTGCGGCGAGATGCAGTGAAGTGGGCTACACCAGAACTTCCCGCATCAGCGGGAAGCGTGAAGAGCCTCCACCGGGACGAGATCCGAGAAGCAGCACGCAAGGCACACCGCTGGTGGAGTACACGAATCTCGCCGGCGCCCGACGCACTGGATCAGGTCATCGACCAGCTCGGCGTAGCCGCCGGCCAGCTGGTCGACCGGGTCCGATGTGGCCTGCTCCCGCCCAGCACCACGGACCAGGAGCTGGAGTCCCTCATCGCGCGCACGGTGATCACGGCCGCGGCGGTCCACCAGCCCCACTTCGAACTTCGGATGTGGCACGCAGCGTGCCTGGCTACGTCGGTGCTCGACATGCAGGCCCTCGTCGACCGGGTCGGCGGCAGTGGCCTGGTCAGCCCCATCGCGACGTCCCTTTCGGAGTGATGTCGTCCACCAGCTTTCCCGCACTGCTGAATGCGGTTGCCCGTCCAGCGGTCAACCCGGCGAAGAGAGAGGCCGCCCATGGCGAAAATTACGGTCCTGTGTTGGAACTTTGAGAAGAACGGAGGCGGGAACCTCATGCTGCGGCATTGGGCGCACGAGCGGCTTCGTGCGCTCAAACCCCACCTTGTGTTGCGGCAGGAGATGTGGGGCGCCTCCGCCGACGGCGACCAGATCATGTACGAGCTGGAGAGCACCCTGGGCCTGCGCGGGTGGCTCGGTCCGAAGTCATCCACCGCAGTATTCGCCGACACCAGGGTCTTCGAGTCGGTGCGGACGTGGCCGGACACCGGCCCGATGTGGGTGCAGCCGCCCACCGCGCTCATGCTCCGCTTCCGGGCCGCGGGCGTTGAGTCCATGCCCCTGGCCGTGGCCTCCTTCCACCTCAACTACAGCTCGTCCGCCAACAGGTTGTCCGAGGCGGAATTGCTCTCGACCTGGGCCGACAAACGCCAGACGACGATGGACGGGGAGCCGTACCGGCTGCCGGCCCTGCTTGGGGGAGACACGAACAGCTACCCGGAGCCGGGCCTCCCCGGGGACCCCGCGCTGCCCGAGCTGGACGCAATTCCGGACCGGCCGCACCGGCTTCACCGTTCGTACATCGGCGCGGACGGGCGGCGACGAATGGACACCCGCCCGGACCAGGCCCTACGCACGGCCGGGCTGGAGGACGTAGCCCGACACTGGGCCACAAACGGGGGCACCCCTGCTGCCCTGGCTCCCACCGTCGATGCCTGTGCAACACACGGCCCCGACGCCCGAGTTGACCGCGTCTACACGACCGAGGACCTGCTCCCCGCGGTCGACGACGTGGACGTGATCCCGGTGCCGCTGGAGGAGTCCGACCACCACATCGTCCGCGTGCGCTTCGACGGCGACCGGCTCTCGGACATCCTCACTCGCCCGTTCGCCAGGACATGACGAAGGCGGGGCGACCCTCCGCGCACCCCGGATTTACGACACCGACGCTATCCAGCGGGCGACTCCGCACCGGCCTCACCAGCCGCAGACGTAGTCAGCCTGCGGCACCGCTCCGTCTCCCGGCCCGCTGCTTTACAGGGCGTGGGCCGGGAGACGGCTCCAACGATCCGGCGTCGGAGAACGCGGCACCACCCGCTTCTCCGTGCGGGGTGCACAGGCACCCCGCGCCGGCCGTGACCTCCATCCGCTCCGTGAAGCTCGAAGGTAGGAGACAACCAGTATGACCACGGCACCGAGCACCTTCCGTATCTCTCTCCCCGAGCCCCTGGTCGAACTCCTGGGCAAAAGAGTCATCGACCTTCCGACCACCGAACTCGACCGTGGACTGCTGCGCGAGGACGTGATCGCGGCCTACCAGCGCGTCCTCGCCGAGTCGCCCGAAGCACAGATCGTCGTGCGCCGCTGCCGCGATCTCCTGAACGACCTCCACGGTGACGGTTTCGCCGTCATCGAGGCCGGCCCGCTGCTCGACCGGTACGGGCTGGACGACGGGCAGAAGGCCGCGACGGTGCTGCTGTCCTGGCTCGGCACGCCGCTGCGGGCCTTCGACAAGTGGCCGCTGTGGAAGCCCCTGGGCACGAACCTGACCATCGACCCGATGCGCGCGACCGGATCCGGGTACAACCCGCTGCACATCGACATCGTGAACGCGACCGAGCCGCCCGACTACAGCGTGCTGCTGTGCGTGCGCCCCGACCCGCGGGGCGAGGGGTACAGCATCGTCTCCCGGCTCCGCCCGGCCGTGGACCGGATCAGCGACGGCGAGCGCGCCCTCCTCTCGGAGCGGGTGTTCAGCGACGGCGCGTTCTACGAGCTGACCGGCGTCGGGAAGGAGTACAGCCCGTTCCCCGTCCTCGACGGACGTTCGGTGCCCGACGGGTTCGTACGGTTCACCGCGAAGATGCTGCCGGCCATGGACCCCGCAGACCCCCACACCAGTGCCGTGCGAGCCCTGGAGCGGGAGCTGATCGCCGAGCAGAAGAAATTCCTCCTCGGCGTCGGGGACTTGATCGTCGTCAACCAGCACCTGTCCGTGCACGGCCGCGAGGCCCTGGGCCAGGGCCAGGAGGAGGTGCCCGAGGAGCGGCGCCGCCTGCTGTGGCAGATGTTCCTCCGCGCTGCCGGGACGGAGGCCCGATGACCACTGTCGACCTGGGCATGCCGCTGGCCGCAGCGTCCTCCCCGACCGGCTCCGAGCAGCGGCCGAAGATGAACCTGAAGGTCTGGCTGTGCGACCTCACGTACACGCAGCAGGCCGTGTCCGCCGAGACGATGCCGCAGGCCGTCGCCGGCCTGGCGACGCACGCGGCGACCGTCATGGACTTCCAGCGCGTCCCGCAGATCTTCAAGTTCCCCGACGATCTCGCGGCGGCCCTGGAGACCCACGGGGCACCCGACGTGATCGGGTTCTCCCACTACATCTGGAACGCGCACCTGTCGATCGGCTTCGCCCGCGTCATCAAGGAGAAGTTCCCGAAGACCGTCGTCGTCATGGGCGGGCCCCACTACCCGCTGCTGCGCGCCGACCAGGTCCAGTTCTGGCACCAGCGCCTGGCCGGAGCAGTGGACTTCTACGTGGACGGAGAAGGCGAGATCGCGTTCGCCGACCTGCTGCTGCACCTGAACAGCAAGCCGGCCGGCAAAGTCCTCGACACGATCCCGGGCGTGCACTCCCTGTCCCCGGACCGGCGTGAGGTGTTCACGCCCCGGCCGCGAAACCGCATCCGAGACCTGGCCGACGTGCCCTCGCCGTACACGGCCGGACTGCTGGACCAGTTCTTCGAGCGCGGCGGCGTACCGACGATCACGACCACCCGCGGCTGCCCGTTCGGCTGCAACTTCTGCACCGAGGGCCAGGACTACTTCTCCAAGGTCGCCAAGCGCCCCCGAGCCGAAGTCGAAGCCGAACTGCACTACATCGGCCGCAGGATGGCGCCCCTCGTCCAGGCGGGCACCGCGCGCAACGAGCTGCTGATCACCGACTCGAACTTCGGGATGTTCCCGGAGGACAAGCACACCTGCCAGGTTCTCGCAGAGTGCCAGAAGCTCTATGGCTGGCCGCGGGTCGTCAACGTGACCACCGGAAAGAACCAGCGCGAACGGGTGCTGGACGCGGTCGCCCAAGTGCCGGGAACGATCAGCCTGTCCGGCTCGGTGCAGTCCCTCGACACGGATGTGCTGGCCGCTGTCCAGCGGAAGAACATCTCGGCCGCGAAGATGATGGAGATCGCCCTCCAGTCGGCACAGGCCGGAGCACAGTCGTACAGCGAGGTGATCCTCGCCTTACCGGACGACTCGAAGAAGAAGCACTTCGACACCCTCCGCGGTCTGATGGACGCCCGCTTCGACCGGCTCAACATGTTCCAGCTCACCCTGCTGCCCTCCTCCGAGATGTACGCCCCGGCCTACCGGAAACGATGGGGGCTGGGCACGAAATGGCGGGTCATCCCACGCTGCTTCGGCCGCTATCACGTCCTGGGCAAAGAGGTCCGTGCAGCCGAGCTGGACGAGGTGTGCGTCGAGCTGCCCACCCTGTCGTACGAGGAGTACCGCGAGTGCCGGGTGATGGACTTGCTCCTCGCCTCCCTCTACAACGGCGGCGTGTTCGGCACGATCCTCGCCGTCCTCCGCGCCCACAAGATCTCTCCGATGACGTGGCTGGAGGAGTGCCGCGGCCAGCAGCACGGCGAGGACCTGAACCGGGTGCTCAGCGAGTTCCTGGCCGACACCGACGAACAGCTCTGGGACGGCCGGCAGGACCTCATGCGGTTCGCCACGGCGAACGTCGACCGGTACATCAGCGGTGAGCTGGGCAACAACCTGCTCTACACGTACCGGATGCGGATGATCTCCGAGGCCTTGGAGGACCTGACCGACGTCGCCGTTCGGGCCGCGCTCACCGTCCTGCGCCGTATCGGAGCCGCAACCGGCGGGCCCTCGCTGGTGGCCCGCATGGTCCGGGAGGGCGCCGCATACCACCGGTTGAAGCTGTCGCAGGTCTTCACCGCCGAGCCGCCCGCCATCCTGGAACAGGTCGCCGACTTCGACATCGACCGCCTGCTGCAGGACGCACGGGAGGGGCAGGAATCGCCCGACGCGCGCCGCTACCGGCTGCCGGAGCCGATGACGCGGAACTTCGTGCTCACCGACCGTCAGAGGGCCACCCTGCGCACCTACGTGGGCGAGATGGGCTCGACGGCGGCCGGGTTCGGATGGCTCCTCACCAAGGTCAGATTGCCTGATATCGTCCGGGAGGTTCGCATGACCGCCGCCGGCTCCGGCTCGTCGGATGCGGAGCCCTCACGATCGGATGCCGTCACGCCGTGACCGTCGACGCCCTCGCTGCCCGTTTCGCCTCCTTCCTCCGTCCTTTCAAGTTGATGGTGACGGGAGGCGGAACGGGCGGGCACACGTACCCTGCCCTGACCGCGGTCCGCGAGATGCAGACCGTCATGCAGAAGCATGGCGCGAGCGTGGATGTGCTGTGGGTCGGCACCGCCACGGGACTCGAATCCCGCGTCGCCCCCGCCGAGGGCATCCCCTTCGAGATCGTGCCGACCGGCAAGCTCCGACGGTCCAGCAACCCGCTGAAGATGATCAACGCCGAGAACATGCGGGACATGGGCCGCGTACCCAAGGGCGTGCTGGAGGCCCGCACCATCGCCCGCCGCTTCGAGGCCGACGTGATCCTCTCCACCGGCGGGTACGTCGCGGTGCCGGTCGGGTTCGCAGCCCGCGCGACCAAGACCCCGCTGGTCATCCACGAGCAGACCGTACGGCTCGGCCTCGCCAACCGCGTCCTCGCCCGCTCCGCGACCGCCGTCGCCCTGTCGTCGGAGAACTCGCTGAAGCTCCTGCCGGACTCCGTCGCCGCATCCGCGGTCGTCACCGGCAACCCCGTCCGCCCCGCCGTCTTCACCGGCGATCCGGCCAAGGCCATCCCCGCCCTCGGCATGACCGGCTACAACCCCACCCTCCCCACCGTGTACGTCACCGGCGGAGCGCAGGGCAGCGAGCAGATCAACGGCATGATCCGCGAGAACCTGCTGTGGCTGCTGTCCGTGGCCAACGTGATCCACCAATGCGGACCCAACTGGGTGGAGAAGTCGCGGCAGGCCGTCGAGGGGCTGCCGCCCGAGCTGCACTCCCGGTACTGGGTCGACGGGTTCGTCGGTCCCGAACTACCGGATGTGCTCGCGCTCGCCTCCGTCGTCGTCTCCCGCAGCGGCGCGGGCACGATCTCCGAGCTGACGGCACTGGGCAAGCCATCCGTCCTCGTCCCCCTCGCCTCCTCCGCCGGCAACGAGCAGGAACACAACGCGCTCCACCTCCAACAGGCCGGGGCTGCCATGGCCCTTACGGGAGACGGCGCCAACGCCCCCGCGCTGCGGGCCGCTCTGGAGCCGACGCTGTCGGACCCCCGCCGACGGGACGCAATGGCACAGGCAGCCCGGGCGATGGGGAAGCCGGACGCCGCGTCCCGTCTGGTCGAGGTCCTGCTGAGCGTCGCGCTCGGGACGGACCACCGAAACTAGGGCCGGTGCGTTACAGGGATGTTGGCCTGCAGGAAGAGCCGCAGCACCGAGGCGTGAGGGCCGTCCGCGGGGCCCACTGGGAAACAGGAAGGGGCGCGCTACCGCGCTCTCTTGCCCCCGGCGATCACGAGGCGGATGTCGCGCAGGGCGCGGAGGTCGACGAGTGGGTCACCCTCGACGGCGATGATGTCGGCGCGCTGTCCTTCGGCGATCTGTCCGGTGCCGGTGATGCCCAGGCCTTGTGCGGCGTCGGTGGTGGCCATGTCGAGGATCTTGGCGTTGCTGAGGCCGAGATACTCGTAGAACTCCAAGCTGTTCACGAGCTTGTCGAAATCCGCGCGGGTGACGCCGGCATCGGTTCCCGCGATCAGGGGAACACCGAGGTCCGCCATCCAGCGCATGGAGCTGAACAGGTACTCGGCCCGTTCCTGACCGACGCGTTCGGCGAATCCCCTCCAATTGGGGCTCGTGGCAGTGCAGACGGAGATCCCTTGGCTCTTGATCTGCATGGCGACATCTTCGCGGAGGTCGAAGTCTCCGCCCTCAGTCATCCAGGTGCAGTGCTCGATCGTGGCCACACCGGCGCGGACTGCGGCCGCGATGCCGTCGGTGCCGTGGGCGTGGACGGCGACCGGCAGTCCATGGCAGGCGGCTTCGTCCACCGCGACGCTCAGCTCGTGCTCCGTGAACTGGTTCTGCCAGATGGCCGGACCGCCCTTGGTCATGCCGCCACCGGTGGCCATCACCTTGATGACCTCGGCACCGAGGTCGGCATTGCGGCGGATCATGGTGCGAATGGCGTCTTCACCGGCTACCTCGCCGCCGAAGACGTGCAGGTGGCCACCTGGCGAGGTCAGGGGAGTGGCCGCGGACAGGACGCGGGGCCCGGGGACTGCTCCGCCGGCGATGGCATCGCGCAGGCGGATGGCGAGACCGTTGCGGTCGCCAAGGTCCCGTACCGTCGTCACACCGCTGTGCAGCAGCTGCTGAGCCCGCTCGGCCATCCCCTCCAGCAGTTCCTCGTCAGCCGTTTGTTGGGCCGTTTCCAGCGGGGTGGCGCCGCCATCGAAGATCAGGTGCACATGTGCGTCGATGAGTCCCGGCAGGAGCGTGCCGTGCGGGACGGCCGTGGTGGGAAGACCTTCGGGCGCGAGGCGCTCGATCTCCTCGCGAGGCCCGACCGCGGCGATCCTGTCTCCGCGGACCAGCACTGCACCGTCTGTGATGCGGGCGCCGTTGGGGCCGGTGATGACCTGGCCGGCTGTGAGCAGTGCGTCTGTCATGGTGTTGCTCCTCATCGTGCTTGCCTGGGTGCTGGCCCGCGGGCTGTTCACCTTGAAGTGCTGCCGGCTTCCGCGTTGGCCGGCTCCTTGCTGAGTGCGTCGGCGAGCAGTTCAAGCTGCCGGACGTCGGAATCGAGGCTGTCGTCGTCGGGGCGAGCGACGGCCAGTGCCTGTCGGGATGTGGCTGCTTCGTTCGCCTGGGTGTCCAGGGCCTTCTTGAGGTGACGTGCGAGTTCCGAAGGTGGCGCTCCCTCTCGCACCCCGAGCTGGGCGAGGTGGGGACTGATGCGCACCAGGCCATCGCGGCATTCGATGACCCTGCGGTAGTAGCGGTAGTGGGTGCCGCGCAGGGACAGGAACTCGCGCCAGCCGCTGGTCGGAACCCGGCTGAGAGCATCCTGCGGGAAGGCGTCGTGCAGCGCTTCCCACAGCGGACGTAGGCGACGGTGGGCGCGGCGATGCTGGAGCCATACCCGCCCGCTCGCCACGCGCATCGCGGCGCCGGAGTAGGTCACGCCGACGATGAACACGGGGACGGCGAGTGCCAGGAGCCCCTGCGTGCCGTGGGTGAGCCATGCCGGGACCGGTTCACCGCGCCAGCGCATCACGTCTATGCCGAGCCGGCCGGTGTTCGCCACCACCATGCCCGCCAGGGAGCCCGCCGTCAGCCACAGTCCGGTCACCAGGGGGCGCACCGACATCCGGGCGTACCGCATGGTCCACCAGAGCGCGGACGCGAGCGCGTAGACGAGGTAGACCAGCGCTGCGATGAAGAACAGAGCCACAGGGGTCTGGGACATGTCGGCGCTGGCGAAGTCCCGCCCTCGGATGTGAGCCGGCGTGGCGATGGTCGTCAAGACGAGGACCAGCACTCCCACCGCCAGGGGAAGAGCTTCCCATCTCGCACGACGTCTGGCGCGTCGCCGTTCTTCCGCGGAGAAGAGGAAGATGCACATCAGCCAGTAGACCGCCGTGACCAGCAGCGTGTTCTGGATCAGCCGTGACACGCCGACTCCTAGGAGGTGGTCGACGATGTCCGCTGCGGCGTCGAGGCCGAGCAGGAACGAAGCGGCTGTGCAGATGAGGCACAACGTCACGGCGCGGAGGGGAAGATCGTGGGGGTCACGGGCTACCTGCACGAACTTCCAAATAACGGCGAGGTGGAGGAGCGCGGCAGTCAGGACGAGGGCAGTCACAGCCACCCCTGACGATCGCCGAGTGCCGTCTGGACACGACGCAGAGAAGGGTTCGCGGCACGTCGAGGGGCTACCCGGTCCAACACCGAGGCCCACTCCAGCACGATCGTCGCGACCAATTCGGCCTGCCGCTCATGCTCTTCGTCGTACGAGGTCCGACGAAGCAGCCGCCTCACCGATCCCGGTGCGAGGTCCGGGACCGCGCCCTTCCAAAGCTCGTCGTCGTCGACTTCTTCGCTCTGGTGGTCGGCGAGGATGTGCCCGACCTCGTGCAGGACGATGTGCCTCTGATGACTTGGGGTGGTCTCCTGCTGGAACAAGATGTAGTCGGCCGACGGAGTGGCAATCCACGCGCCGAATGGGCCAGGTACCGGCATCCGATGCGGCACCAGCCGAATCGGACGACCGCGGCGCTCTCCCAGCTGGCGACAGAGTTCTTCCACCTGCAAGGGGGGCTGAACGTTCAGGGCTCGCAGTTCTCTCTTACAGCGCCTGCGAAGCTCGCGCTCCTTCAAGGTACTTCTCCTGCATACGACGCACGCTGCAGCAGCACCCCCCATCCGCGGTACGACACCGTGTAAAGCGCGTCACTCGCGGTGCTCTGCCTGCTCCAACTTATAGACGACGTCCAGCAGGTCCATTACCTGCTTTCGTCGTTCTTCTGACAGCTCGCCGGCACGCATAGCCATCAGCTTGACGTCACCGTTTTCGAGTGCGTCGCCGAAACTCGCATGCTCAGCCGCCATTTTCTCCAGCCGGCCGTCCACTTGCCCCATGACCGAGTCATCAAAGAAGTACGCGGTAGGAACTCCGAAGAAGTTCGCCAGGCCCGTCAGATGGCGCACGGTGGGGTTGTCCTTCTTCCCCTTCCGCAACTGCCAGACGTAGCTCATGGAGATACCGATCCCCGACTGGCTGATGGCGTTCGCCACGTAATCGTTGCTGTACTCCTGGCCGTCGGCGTCCTTGATCGTCGCGAACAGGTGGTTGATCTTGTCCGCCAAGGAGCGGCCCGTCGCCTCGCTCACCACTTCCCCTCTCGTCGAGAGTCGGTAGGTCATCGTACACGAGTGAATGAAGCGTCGGCGCACCCTTCACAACAGTTGATGGCGTGGCGATTCCCGGATACGCTCCTATCAGCAGTTTCCACTGAGGTGAAAGCATGATGGGTAGAGGTCAGTATGAGAGTGGAGAGGGCTATCGGCCCTCGGTGCCCCTGCTCGGCGTCGGGAGGGGGGTCTCGACGCCCTGGCCTTCGTTCGAGAGCACTCTGCCACCGCCCGCTCGGTCGGCCAGAATTGCCCGATGTCCGGACATTGAAGGACTGCTCTGCTCTTTCGTGCAATCTCGAAGCGTCGTGAGAGTCCGGGGCGGACCCGCCGTGACCAGCGCCTGAATAAGATCGAATTACTTTCAGGTGCGGTGTGGGGACTCTCCGCACTGTGATGGACCCCTCGGGATTCTGACGAACCGCGCGGCCTCTTCCATCGGGAAAAGATCGCCCGGCCGATTTCATTTCCGGCCCAGCGGCAGCTCATTGCCAACGGCTGGATCTTGCGAGGGTGCACGCCTATGTTGCTGGTCCCCGCGTAAGCGGATCGCCGGCCAACGGGCCATGAGAGGAGGGGTGATGTACAGACGCGGGCCATGATGTCCGCCGGGGTAAAGGAGACCGGCGCCCGGGAGCTACCAACTCCCAAGCGCCGGGCCGGGCACCCCGAAGAGCGCCCATTCACATCTCACGGGGCGACGGGGCTTTTGCACGAGAACCGTCGCACCGCATCTCCTACAAGCAACGGAGTATCGCATGCTCGCCATGCCGAGCGGCACCCCGGCATGCCCGGAAGATGACCGTCACCACCGCCTCGCCGCCCAGCTCGCCGACATGATCCCGGGCGCGGCCACCATCTGGGTCAGCCGCAATGACCCTCGGCACGCGTGGCCCCACCCGCACGCCATCGTCAAGGACGCGGCCGGGGAGACCCTGGAGCTGGGGCGGACGACAGCCAGGGTCGCAGCCCGCTGGATCCTGCGGGTCTGGCCGGAGGCGGACTGGACACGGCCGCACACCTTCGACCTCGCCGAGGCGACCCTCACCCGCAGCGACCTGATCGTCGCCGGTCGGGGCCGCTGACGTGCCAAGGATTCGAACAATCAAGCCGGAGGCTTTCGTCTCCGAATCGCTCGCCGAGGTGAGCGTTGAGGCAGAGCGCACCTTCTTCGGACTGCTCACCCAGGCCGACGATCACGGTCGCCACCGCGACAACGCCGCGATCATCGCAGGGCTGCTCTGGCCGCTGCGCGCCGAACACACCTCGGTGCACGTCGAAGACGACCTCTACCAGCTCGCCACGGCCGGACTCCTGTGCCGGTACACAGGATGTGACGGCCGCCGATACCTGCACATCGTCACCTGGGCCGAGCACCAGAAGATCGACAAGCCGAGCCAGTCCCGCCTGCCCTCCTGCCCGCAGCACCAGGCCGCCGACCGGTGCGCCCCCTGCAAGGGCACTTGCACCCAGCGGACCGAGGAGCCGCCGAACCCTCCCCGAGTGTTCGCCGAGGAATCGCCGAACACTCCCCGTGCCCTCGGTCTGCCCGCCCCGCCGGTCGAAGAGCCTCGCGGCCCCGCGGACCAGGCTCCCGTCGCCCAGCAGGGCGCCCTCGACGCCACGGCAGGAACACCTGGCCGCGAGGACATGAAAAGCCCAGGTCAAGGCACATTCGCCGAGTCCTCCCCGAACCTTCCCCGAAACCTCGGGGAGGACTCGGCGCCTGGATCTAGGATCTTGGATCCTGGATCCTCTGTACCTACGGGGCGCACAGCGCCCACAGCCACCGTCTCGGCCAACCAGCTCATCGGCGAGTACACCGCTGCCTGCGACCAGCGCCCGCCCAGTGACGTGCTCGGGCACCTCGGGCGGATCACCAAGAAGCTCTTGGGCGAGGGCATCGCCCCGGAGCACATCCGGGCCGGACTGCAGAACTTCGCGGCCAACCCCAAGCACCCGAGCGTGCTGACCAGCATGGTCAACGAGGCCATGAACGCGCGCTCCGGCGGTTTGGCGCGGCCGGGATCCCGGCATACCGTGCCCGCTCACCAGGCGTGGACCAACCCGGTCGACCCTGCCGCCGCCTACGCCGAGGAGCTGTGATGCGCACCCGTAACCGCGAACCGCAGCTCCTCGGCAGCGAGGGCACCCTGGACCGGATGGCCCGAATCCTGGCCGCCCGCAACATCGACCCGGCCGCCGTCGCCGCGTTGGTCGACGAGCCCGAACCGTTCTCCCCGTTGGACGCCCTGTCGGCCGGGATACCCCCGCGCTACCGGGCCGCTGTCGCCGACCACCCGCAGGTCCTGGCCTGGGCCCGGGAGGTCACCGAGGCGGCCGTCGCCCCCAGCCGGGGAGCCCGGCGGCAGGTCACCACCGGCCCCAGCCTGCTGATGGCCGGGGTCGTCGGCGCCGGCAAGACCCACCAGGCGTACGGCGCGGTTCGGCTGCTGGCACAGAGAGGGATCGGAGTCCGCTGGCGGGCGACCACCGCCGCCGACCTGTACGCCGACCTGCGCCCCCGGCCCGGGGTGGACAGCGAGCGGGAGTTGGCCGCCGTCAGCCGGTGTCCGCTGCTGCTCTTGGACGACCTTGGCGCGGCCAAGTCCTCCGAGTGGGTCGAGGAAGTGACGTCCCGGCTGATCAACCGCCGGTACAACCTCGAACTGCCGACGCTGATCACCACCAACCTGAGCATCAGGGACTTCCGGGCCTACCTCGGCGATCGTGTCGCCTCCCGGCTCGCGCAGATGACCACTCGCGTCGAGTTCGAGCCGGTCGACCGCAGACGCTTCCGCGCTGCCGCCTGACCTTCGGCAGGCCGACCGTGCCCTTGGCGCGCCGCCTCATTCACCTCTCACGACCAGCGCCTCCTCCGCCGACGCCCTGCGCGCGGAGAGCGATCGGAGCACCCCGCATGACCACCACGACGATCACCCCTGCCCGCCACCGGTCGCTCGGCGACCACACCTGGCAGGACGAGGCCGTCTGCCAGCGCACCGAGTACAACCCGGTGGACCCCGAACTCTTCTTCCCGGAGCCCGACGAGACCGACAAGATCGTTATCGCGAAGTCGCTGTGCGCTCAGTGCCCGGTGCGCCGCACCTGCCTGGATGCTGCCCTCGAAGGCGGTGACACCCATGGCATCCGGGGCGGCTTGACCGAGGAGGAACGCGGCCTGCTGCACGAGCAGCTCGCCGAGCGTCTGGACTACAGCCGCGTCAACGACACGGTCGCCGGGCGGGACATCCACCTCACCCAGGCCGAGCGCCGCGCGGTCATCTACGCCGCCTTCCGCCACGGGCTGACCGAACAACGCCTGGCCTGGCTGTTGAAGGTCACCGAGGAGCACGCCCAGAAGAAGTACCGCGAACTTCGCCGGGCCCAGCGCAACCGGGACCTGAAACAGAGCACGGAGACCCCGACCCTCAAGTCCAACAAAGACCGCCTGGGCCGCGACGACTTCGGGACGGCGGCGTGAGCGACGCGAGCACGCCCAAGGCCGTGCACATCACCGACTGGGACCGCGCGGTCGTCATGGCCCTGGGCAGCGTGGGATGCGCCCTGAGCTGGGACGCCCTGCAGCAGATGGCTGTCGCCATCCACGTCCGAGGCTTCCTCAGCTACCTTTTCCCGCTGGTGATCGACGGGTTCATCGCCTACGGCATCCGGGCCCTCATGGTCCTGCGCGACGCGCCCCTGCGGTCCCGGCTCTACGTCTGGATGCTCGTCGGCACGGCCACCGCCGCCAGCATCTGGGCCAACGCACTCCACGCCGTGCGCCTCAACGAGGAAGCCACACCGGACACCGGGCTCCGCCTCGGCGACACCGTGGTCGCGGTGCTGTCCACCATCGCCCCGCTCGCGCTGGCCGGAGCGGTCCACCTCTATATCCTCATCGCCCGCGGCCCGGTCAAGGACAGCGAACGCGAGGACCACGGTCAGACCGGTCACCTCGGTCAGGACAACAAGCCCGCCGGCATCGCGGTCACCCGGGCCGACCGGGTCGGTCAGCAGGCGGAGCCCGGTCAGGTCACGGACGGGCAGCCGGTCAGTGCCCTGACCGACCGGCCGCGTCTGTCCCTGGACAAGCAGACCCCCAGCCCGCGGTCACTGACCGAGGACAGTGCCCCGGCGGACAGCAGCAACGCGGTCACCGGTCACCGCGGTCAGCCGCACGAGGCCGCTGACCTGCCCGGACAGCCGGACACCGCGCCGCCGGTCACTGACCGCCCGGAGACCACCGGCCACCAGGGCAGTCCCTCGCCGGTCACCGAACGGCCGGTCACTCAGCCGCCGGTCACTGACCGGGACGCCCGGACAACCGGTGACCGGCGGCCTGACCCGGACACCGAGGAGCTGCTGGAGATCGCCCGGTCAGCGGTCAGGGCCGAGGACAAGCTGACCCGCAAGGTGGTCGCCCAGGCGATCCGCGGTCAGCAGATCCCCCTGTCCAGCGACACCCTGACCGCCCTGATGGCCCAGCTCCGCAAGCAACACGGGCAGCCGGTCACTTCCGCCCGGACCTGACCGGACATCACGGAGCGGGTGACCGAGCTGGATACCTCGGCCGGTCACCCGCCCCGGACACACACCCCGCGCCCTCGCGAAGCGAAGCGGAGAACATCCCATGCGCACCCGCCCGGCCACGCCTGCCGAGGTCGATTCCTGGCTGACCGTCCTGCACCAGCGCGGTCACCTCCACCGCGCCCAGTCCGGCCCCGACACCACCTGGACCGTGCAACGAGAGCGCCACAGTCGCCCCTGGACCCTGCACCACCCGGTCCTGGCCATGGACTGGATCGAGGGCCTCGTCCGCGAAATTCAGCAGCAGGACCCGGAGGCGAGCCGGTGACAACCGTCAACGACCCGGTGGTCACCACGGCCGGACAGCAGCGTGAGCCCACGACGGCTCCTGGCGGAGCAAGTTGTCGCATACGACGGTCCTACGGCCCGACGCACGCACTTGCCCCCGCCCAGGAGGGCGGCGGAAGCCCGGTTGATCCCCGAGCGAGGGCGCACGGGGACCAACCGGACTACCGGCACCAGGGGGCGCCGGTCACAGAGGGAGAAGCCGACCGCGTCGACCACCGCGAGCAGCCGAGCCCGAGCACGCCCGCGTTCCCCGATCGCACACCGCGCCGCCGCAGCCGCAACCCGAGCGAGCGCACCCGCAAGACGACCACCCGCCTCTCCGACACCGAGCACGCCGAGATCGTCACCGCAGCCGCGCAACGCGGCTTCACCGTTGCCCGATTCATCGCCGCCGCCGGCCTCGCCGCCGCCCGCGGTTCCACCACCCTGCACTCCAATGAGCAGCTCGATGCCGCCATCGACGAGCTGGCCGCCCTGCGCACCGCGCTCTCCCGGGTCGGCAACAACATCAACCAGATCGCCTTCGTCTACAACGTCGGAGGGCAGCCCCGGCCCGGCCAACTCGACTTCGCCCTCGCGGCCTTGACCCGTCTGCTGTCCCGCATCGACGACACGGCCAACACCCTGGTGAAGAAGCGCCTCTGATGGTCCCCAAGATCCGCCGAGGCTCACGAACCCACGGCCTGCTCGTCTACCTCTACGGCCCCGGCAAACGCGACGAGCACATCGATCCTCACCTCGTCGGGAGCTGGGACGGCTTCGCCCCCGACCCGGGCCGCGACACCAGCCCCGCCCCGGACCCCAAGGCCACCCTCGCCCGCCTCACCGCCGCCCTCGACCTCCGGGTCAAGCAGGCCGGCGACCGCGCGCCCGCCAAGCACGTGTGGCACTGCTCGGTCCGCACCGACCCCGGCGACCGGATGCTGACCGACGCCGAGTGGAACACCGTCGCCCGCCGCCTGGTCGCGGCGACTGGAATCGCCCCCGAGGGCGACCCGGACGGCTGCCGCTGGGTCGCGGTACGCCACGCGGACGACCACATCCACATCCTGGCCACCATGGTCCGAGGCGACCTGCGCCGCCCCCGTATGAACTACGACTTCAAGAAGGCCCAGGCCGAATGCCGTCGCATCGAGAAGGAGTGGGGGCTGCGCCGACTCAACCCGGGCGACGGCACCGGAGCCCAGAGGCCCACCAGCGCCGAGCGCTTCAAGGCCGAGCGCACCGGCCGCCCCGAGCCCTCGCGTGACACGCTGCGCGAAGCCGTCCGCCAGTCCCTCGCCGGAGCAGCCACCGAAGAGGAGTTCTTCACCCGGCTCCGCGAGGCCGGGCTACGCGTGAAGGTACGGACCGCCCCGTCCGGTGACGCGCTCGGCTACAACGTCGCACTCCCCGGCGACCGCAACCGCAACGGTGAACCGGTCTGGTTCCCCGGCTCCAAGCTGGCACCCGACCTGTCCCTGCCGAAGATCCGCAGTCGCCTCGCCGACGACACGGTCGACCAGATGACGTCGTTGGTCGCCACCAGCGGCCGACCGGACTGGTCCCCGCCCGCCAGGGCACGGCGGAGTGCCGCCGGCATCGCTGAGCGTGCCGCCGTCTTCCTCGACGGCGGCGACGAAGCCGCCGCCCAGCTCGTCGGCGTCGGAGAACTCCTGGACGCGGTCGCCCAGACCTCACCGGCCGCCACCCGCGCCGAGCTGGCTGCCGCCGCCCGAGAATTCGAGCGGGCCACCCGCAGTCACGTCCGAGCGGAGCGCGCCGACACCCGGGCTCTCCGCTCGGCCGCGCGGGGAATCATCCAGGCCGGTAGCGCTCTCGGCCGGGGCGAAGACGGCGGCACCACCGCCATGCTCGTCTCGACCCTGGTCCTGGTCACCCTCGCCGCCGCCCGCTGGCACTCCGCCCGCGGCCACGCCCAGCAGGCCCACGCCTCCCGCCAGACCGCCGAGCACCTGCGAACCGCCTACCGCCAGACCGCCGCCACACCCATGCGAGCACTGCACGACCAAGGCCGCGCCCTCCCCGAAGCCGAACGCCGAACCCACGAGGCCACCATCCGCGCAGCACTACCCGAGCAGCAGCCACGCGCAGACGGCACGCCGACGAAGACCGACGCCCTGGTCGCCACCCTTGCCCAGGCCGAGCAGGCCGGCCACGCTCCCCAGGCGCTCCTGCAGCAGGCCATCGCCATGCGCGAACTCGACACCGCCGAGGACGTGAACGACGTCCTGGTCTGGCGCCTGCGCCGCCTCGCCCAACTCCCCGCACACCCGGGAGAAGCGACTCCTCACCCGCAGGCCGGAACCCGTCAGCCCACGGCCTCGACCAACGACCACACCAGCAACCGGACGGCCCCCACGGCGGCAGCTCGCCCCGCCGACCCGCGCACCCGACCACCACGCCGCTGACCACTGACCGGCAGGCCGCTCACTACAAATCCCCTGGACAGCCGATTCCCCGGCTGTTACGTCTGGAACCAGAAGGACTCAATCGGGAGATGACGCTCGTGCTCAGAACCACCGACCGCACCGCAGAGCCGGCGCCCGTGCTGCCCACCCTCCCGGCCGGCACCGACCCCCTGCTGCAACTCGAATACGAGATACAGCAGCCCAGCGGTCCCGGCGCGACGCGCATCCTCAGCCACCCGGCCGAGCTGGCCCTGCGAGGGATCCCCGTACGGTGCTCGGCCTGCCGCGCCCGGCGCGACTGGCTGCTCATCAACCACGGCCGCAACGTCTGGATCGTCTGCCGCTGCAACAACCAGTGGCTCGAACCCGAGATCAGCCGCGCCGACTTCGACGCCCTGATCGCCATCCCGGACCGGAGGACCTACCCCAGCGTCGAGGAGGGCCTCGCCGCGCTCGGCTTCGACGGGGCCTTCGCCGGCACCTACCTGGACTAGGGCTCGTTGCGAATAGGGAGAGCACGCTGTCCAGATCGGGTGTATCCCGAAGGGACTTGGCGAGGACGACGGCGTCCTACAGTGTGATCGAGGCGCCTTGCTCGGTCGCTGGTGAGGCCGCCTGCGCCGCGTCACCGATGAGCAGCGTGCGCCCGGTGCGCCAAGGGCTGCCGGGCGGGACCTCGGTCGCACCGTTCCTAGTCACGACCGCTGTTGTTGGTCGGCGTCATGCTCAGGCGCTGGCGTCGGCGTCGGCGCTTCTCGGAGCGATGCACCAGCTCGCTCACGGCGAGCGTCACGGTCGCCACGCGGGGGCCCAGCGGGGTCCGCCGCGCTCCGCCCACAGCACGCATGCACACCCGCCGACGGCGAGCATCACGATGCCGAGCAGCAGCAGATTGATCATGGTCTTCCCTCTGCGTTCAGTCGTACGGTCCAATGGGACGTCCGACCGTTGAGGCCGGCGGCCAAGGCGTCCGCCGCGTAGCTGTCCGACTCATCCGGCGCTGCTGCCGGAGCGCGATCCGTCGACTGTTGGCATACGGATTGACCGTGTTGTGGTTTCGCGTGGGCCAGCCGCACCGATTGCAGCGCCCTAGGCCATCGGGCCCCAGTACCAAGCCATCACGACGAACTACTGACCAATCGGAGGGCTGGCCGGTCCTCCTCGACACCAAGCATGCGCCGCACCTGGACTGCACTCCAGGCCAACTCGTGAGCTAGTTCGGTCATTGTCAGCCCGTGGTCGCTGGCGAGGGTGAAGGCGTGGGACAGCAGCGCGGGCTGTTCGCCGGGATAGCCGGCCAGGGGATCCGGAGCGAAGCCAGGTTGCCCCTTCAAGCCGTTCAGCCGTTGGTAGGCGCGGCTGGCCGAGGAGTCCGACAAGAGCCCGAGTTCTCGGCAGCGGTACAGCAGGGAGTGCACCGAAACCCCCCAGCCGTCGCGGAGCTGCGAGAGCTTATGTAGGTCCGCCCGCGAGGGCAGCTCAGGCAGGATCGATTCGCGGGGGGTGAGGAACTCGGCTGCGAAGGTGTCAGCCTCGCGTTCCTGCGTGATGTCCCCGGGATTGGTGTCGCTATGCAAGATCAGGTGGCCCAGCTCGTGGGCCGCGCTGAAGCGGTGCCGGTAGACGTCGTCGGTCCGATTTGGCGTCAACACGATCAACGGGCGCGGGAGGTGTGAGGTGGAGAAGGCGTCGACGGAGCGAAGGTCTTTGTCGCGCTGTGGGGTGACCACCACAATCCCATGTGCTTCCAGGCGCCGGACTAGGTGAGCGATGGGCCCGGTTCCCAGCCCCCACGCGACTCGCAGGGCACGGGCCGCGGAGGCGGGATCGCTGGGCAGGTCGGTGCCGGGGTGCACCTCGCCGCCGGCGAAGCCGGGGAGATCGACCACGGGGAACTGGACACGCTTTTCCAGTGCGTAGGTCAGCTCCCAGACCTGTTCGGTGAACGCAACGGCCTTTGCCCGCTGGTAGGCCCGGGTGCTGCGCAGGCTGCGGAAGTGCGCAGCTGAGGGGTCCAGCCGCGCATGCGGGCGCCCCGCCAGGAAGTAGGCAAGCGGTACATCCAAAATTTCGGCCAGGGGCGGCAGCAGATCGGGGCGCGGACGGTTGGTGCCCATCTCGTACTGGCTCACTGCGGCCGGAGTCACCCCCAGCTCGTCGGCCAGCTGCCTCTTCGTCATCCCGATGAGGCTCCGCGCCTGGGCCAACCGTGCGGGGTCAAAGACCTCGTGCACGGCAGCCGGGGATGGCTGTCCCCGTTCGATGCGGCCCTTGACAGCGCCGCGGCGGCCCGCGGCAGTGAACAGCGGTGGTTGGGTGTTCTTACTCATCGCCGTTTTCTACGTTGGAAATGGTCGGTTCCTGTTCAGCCGACGGACTCTCGGCGACCTCGGAGCGGTGCGTGACGCCCAGGCCAGGCAGGTCACCTCCACTGAAGCCCTGCGCGCGAGCCACGGCAGTACCTGCATCGCGCAGGTCATCGCGGGAGTGACTGGAGTTCTCCTCTGCGGTGGCGATGCTCATGTCGAGCTGCTCCGGATCCCACACCATGGTGCCGTCGTCCTCCAGCGACGTCGGCGTACCCCACCAGGCGGCAAGGACCTTATCGCTGTCGGCGTTGGCAGCGTACGCGATGTAGATCACCGTCAATTGCTCCGCCAAGGCCGCCGCGGCAGCCTCGGCCACCGAGGGGTCCGCCACTCGCTCGGTGGCTGCGGAATCCTGGTCGAACAACGTCAACGGGGGCTGCGCACGGCCCACGCCGTTGTCGCGGGAGACCTGGTGAGGAATCTTCGTGCTCAGCTTCGCGCGGGAGATCGGTTCCTTCAGCGAGTCGGCGTGTCGAAAGGGGATCAGCACTCGCCCGTTGACAACCGCCAGGCTGTACGACGCTCCTTTGGGCTTGCGGGCCTCATAGCCGGGGAGTTTGGACAGCTCGAACTGCTTGATGACCTGTCGGTAGCGCGTGGCCCACATGCTGCCGTAAGCGCGCTTGTCCGCGGCCCCCGCTTTCCGGGCTGCTACCTGCACCTCGTAAGCGCTTTGTTGACCACGTGCCAGCCCCTTGACCACATGCCGCACCACCTCCGCAGCGTCCTCACCGAACTGGCCATCGGCCCACTGCGACGGCGTGAATTCACCAGCCATGATCCCCCCAGGGAGCTAGCCACTTACCGAGTGAGCAACAAGATAGCACCTCGACTTAACTTTTGCTCATCGATTTCCCGGTGGGCGTGGTGGTCCCTGCTGGATGCGTGCCGTCCGACGGCGTGGCGGCCCTGTGGGCCGGCCTTGGGGGCCAAGAGGACAGGGGTGGGCCGGGCCTTTCAGTGGTCGGTGAGCATGCCCTTGCGGAGCTTGGCCAGGGTGCGGGTGAGCAGGCGGGAGACGTGCATCTGGGAGACGCCGAGTTCGGCGCCGATCTGGGACTGGGTCATCTCCTGCCCGAAGCGCAGCTCGACCAGCTGCCGCTCGCGGTCGTCGAGCTGGTGCAGCAGCGGGGCAAGGGTGTTCAGGTTCTCGACGGTCTCCATCGCCGGGTCGTCCTCGCCCATGACGTCGGCCAGCGTGCGGCTTTGTGTCGGGGAGTCGGAGTCGGTGGGCGTGTCGAGCGAGCCGGCGTTGTAGCCGTTGGCCGCGACGAGCCCCTCGATGATCTCTTCCTCGGACAGGTCGAGGTGGGTGGCGAGTTCACGGACGGTGGGGTCGCGGTCGAGCTTGATGTGCAGCTGTTCCTTGGCCTTGGCCAGGTCGCTGCGTAGCTCCTGGAGGCGGCGGGGGACGTGGACGGCCCAGCCGGTATCGCGGAAGAACCGCTTGATCTCGCCCAGGATGTAGGGGACGGCGAAAGTGGAGAACTCCACCTCGCGGGTGAGGTCGAAGCGGTCAATGGCTTTGATCAGCCCGATCGTGCCGACCTGGATGATGTCTTCCATGTCGTCGCCGCGGTTGCGGTAGCGGCGGGCGACGTAGCGCACCATCGACATGTTCATCTCGATGAGGGTGTTGCGCGCGTACTGGTACTCGTGCGTGCCCTCGTCCAGGTCCTGGAGACGGTCGAAGAACCGCTTCGACAGTTCCCGCGCGTCCTGGGGGGCCACCGCGCTCGGACACTCGACTGCCGGCAGCTCTGTGCTCACCTCGGCGGTGCGTTCGAGGATGGCGGTGTCGTTCACGGCGGTGATCATGGTGCCCTCCCAGACGGCCGAAAGGGGCGGACGTCTCACTGCCGTCTACCCCGACCCACACAGAGCATGTGCATGACATGGCTCACATTGCTGTCCGGGTGTTCCGGACAGCATCCGCAGACCTCGAACCCCTCGGCCGAGACCGACCTTGTGCGGGATCCACGGCCGGGGGAATTCAGCCACGGCCACGCTATCGCGCGAGCGTCGCGCGCCCGTCGGGTTGCCGGGCCGGAGCCCCGTGCGGCAAGCCGGACGTCAGTCCGGGGGCCGCTGCTGGCCTTGCAGACGATCGCTGTCACACGCCTGCCGACGCCTTCCCGCGACACTCAGCGGCCCCGCATTACAAGGAGGCGCCGGGCAGACGAAGCAAGTCTCCGCCGGGGCTTCGATCTGGTCGAGGGGATGAGGCCGAGGGTGCGACGGGGCGTGGGGTCGGACAGTGCGGCGTGGCTCGGCCCGTAGTGGCCGACGAGCCGGATGGACCGATCCCGCGCCATTCGGATTAGAACGTTCATAGGAAAAGCGCCCCTGAACTGCACTCTTTCGGGGAAGTGCCCTGCCAGGTTCCGGTGACTAGCATTTTGCACGACAGCATCCATGCAATCCCATATGGGAACTGCTAGCCCGATGCGACGGAATGGGCGACGGGCGGAAGTAGGGAGCGACCATGATCGTGAACGGTGTGCGGGCGAACGAGATTTCTGGAGTGGAGTGGCAGAAGGCGCGCGCCAGCATCAATAACGGGAACTGTGTAGAAGTGACGTCTCTCCCGGAGGGGGGTGTGGCCGTACGGAACTCGAAGTTCCCCGGGGGGCCTGCCCTCGTCTTCAGTAAGGCGGAGTTGGCCGCATTTCTCGACGGCGCGAAGGGGGAGGAGTTCGACCACCTCGTTGCGTAAAGCGTGAGCGGAGCGTGGTGCGTTGGCCATAGATTGTGCGGCGGGCATGTGCCCGGGCATTCTGGGTTTCGACTTATGTCTCCCAGCGCCTTTCGGAGTTCGCATGTCCGTCGCCCGTCATTGGCAGTCGGGTCCTGATTCATTGGTCGTTGCTCTGCCATCAGCGGATAGCGAGCGCCCTGCTGGGCAACTCCTGGGCGAAGAGCTTCGCCTGCATCGGGAGCGCCGGGGTTACACGCTTGCGTCTGCTGCGCGGGCTATCAGGGGATCGACATCCAAGATGAGCCGGCTGGAGCGCGGGGAGAGTCCAGCCAAACCGCGGGATGTGTACGACCTTGCCGTGTTTTACGATCTGTCGCGGAAGGAAGTGGCCTTCCTCGACCAGCTGCTGGCCCAGGCGGCGAACGCTGAGTGGTACGAGCGGTTCGCCGATGTGACGCCCGCCTTCCTCAAGCGCTTGATCCGCATGGAGGGGCGTGCTGAGGAAATCACGATCTTCGAAAATCAGGTGGTCCCCGGCCTGTTTCAGACCGAGCGCTATGCCGAGGCGTTGATCAGCATGATGGAGGCCACCCCTCTCCCGGCCGCGGAGATCGCTCGGATCGTAGCGCTGCGAATGGGCCGGCAGCTCATCCTCGATCAGGACCTGCCGCGGATCACTGTCGTACTGGATGAAACTGTTCTGGAACGGAGGCGGGGCAGCGCGGAGGTCATGTGCGAGCAGATGCAGCATCTGCTCGCTGCGGCCGGGAGGCCGAAGGTGAACGTGCGGATCATCAGCAAGGACCGGGTGTCCCCGCCGATGGCTATCACCTATCTGCGTTTCCCGGACTGTGTACCGGGTGACCTCGCCTACCTGGAGAACATCGAGGGCGCGACGTACGCGACGAGGCAGCGTTCGCTGGACAACTACCGCAAGGTGCTGTCCGACGCCCGTGACAACGCCATGTCCAAAGACGACAGCCTTGACGCCATACGACAGGCTGCGAAGCACTGGGCTGATCAGGCCGCCCTGGAGCAGTGACGCCGGTCATCACGTGATCAGGTGCCACTGCTCCGGCGTTAGCCGGGGACGGCCAGGTCAAGCCTCGATCTTGGCGACGCCGCCCCACTCGATCCAGTCGGTCGGGCGCAGATGGATGGGCGGCGGAGGATTGTCGGGCTGCCAGTCGATGACGTCGACGAGACCGGGCGGGTCGATGATGGTCATGCCGTCGAAGTACTTTCGGACCTCGTGCCTTTCGCGCACCCGGCCCCACCGGTCGTGGGTCGCCTTGGCCATGAGACGCGTGACGCTGTGCCGTACCGTCGTGTCCTCGCTGACGAGCTGGCAGATGACCATGTAGCTGCCGACAGGGAGTTCGGCCGCTACACGCTTTATCAGAGCTGCGGGGTCTCGCTCGTCATCGGTGTCGGGAAGGCAGTGCAGGACGGATACGAAGAGAGCCGCGATCGGCTGATTCCAGTCGAGGAAGGCGTCGGTGGCGGCGCGGATCTTCTGTGTCTCGCGCATGTCCTGGTCGATGACCATGACGTTGTCGTTCTCGTGCAGTTGCGTACGGCCGTGGGCGAGGACCATGGGGTCGTTGTCGACGTAGGCGACCTTGGCATCGGGCGAGATGCGCTGGGCGACTTCGTGGACGTTGTCCAGGGTGGGCAGTCCCGAACCGTGGTCGAGGAACTGCCTGATGCCCATGTCCCGGGCAAGGATGCGGACCACCCTGCGGAGGAACTCTCGGTTGGTTCGGGCCAGTTGCTGTGTGCTGGGCGCGATGCTGAGCAGATCGGCACAGGCTTTCCGATCGGCCTCGTAGTGCTGACTGCCTCCTAAGAGATATTCGTACATGCGGGCGACACTAGGGGTGGTTGTGTCGATGGGGGGGCGAGGTTGGGGTTTCTCCCCGTAGGCCATGCGTCAACTCCTCGCAGCCCTTGGTCCAGGGCGATGTCCTCGGTTGAGGAGATCCATCGTAGGAGCCGTGCAGCAGGCCCGCCAGTCGGCTAAATGGGCGTCAGCAGAGCCCTGTTACCGACTTCGAGTAGTACGAATCACTCCCAGGCACACAGAGCGGTGTCGTGCGCCGTCGAACTTCTCGCGGTACGCAGGCGTGAGGCGACGCAGGGGGGGAACCCCTCAATTGCGCGCTCGGCGCTGCGCAGCAGGGCACGCACCGCATGGTCTTCGAGCCCCATCAGGCCGGCAGTCTGCGTGATTGAGAGGCCAAGGCGGTGGTGCAGTAGGACCGTGTCGGCCTGGGCGTCGTGGAGCAGGCAGTGAATGCTCCAGCTGTGCCCCTCGGCACAGCTCGTTCGCTCGCCGGCTTGGTCGCGCAGCAGCTGCCACGCGCGGGCGGCGGGGCAGGCGCTGCGCAGGGCCGTTGCCCAGCCTGCGCTGAGAGCGTCGAAGACCGCCTTGACACAATGGGTCGCTCGCGTCCATTCACCCGTCCGTACATACGCGTAGCGCAGGTACCAGTCGAGGTGGAGTTCGCGGAAGGCAGCGTATTCGAGGCAGAAGGCGGCCGGCATGCGTTCGCCCGTCACGCGTAGCGGCCGACAGCTCGTACGGATCATGTGGACCGCCCCTGGCCTCGGGCCGCCCGATGAGCCTCCCACAGGCCCCTGAAGGGCTGCGGATCGGCGCCCAGCCACAGCAGCATCTCGCACAGCACCCTCCACTCCGGTACGAGTCGCCCGTCGAAAACAGCCTCAGCTTCCGCCTCGGTGAGCCCGGGGGGACTCACGGCTGCTGCCGTGGGGTAGCCCGCGGCGAGCCGGGCACCGCGCAACCCTGCGGCGATCTGGCTGCCGAGGCGCGGCGCGTCGGGCACACGGGGAACAGACTGCGACGCGGACTGCCACAGCAGACGAAGGTCTCCGGGCTGCCCGCCCAACAGGTGCACCAGCGTGTAGGTGGCGGTCCACGGGACCACCACCTGCCCCTCCAGCACCCAGCGCACCGCGAAGAGCGGCATCCCAGCCTCGGCCGCGACGTCGTCGAGGTCGAGACCCGAACGCGCCCGCAACGTACGCAGGGCCCGGCCGAGAGCAGCCGCAGCCTGCCTCGCACCCCGGTCGGGGCGAGTGGCCGCTCCGCAGGCGCCCGGAGGAAGGCTGTGCGGCTGACCGGCCCACGGTGCTGGGTCACGGGCAGTCAGCCGCTGAGCGGAGCGTGGACCGCCCCAGCGCGCCCTGGCCTGCCCCTCACTCATCCTGGCCGCTGCGCCGATGTCCGCCCAGGTTCGGCCTGCGGAGCGCTCGTCGACCACCGCGGCCGCAGCTACACATTCGGCGTCGTCCACGATCCTCGCCGCCAGCTCCAGGACTCCGTCGAGGGGAACGTCACTGAAACATGCCGTCACCAACTCGTCGGCACGTAGGCTGATTTCCGCCGCGATGAAGCGGTGGGTGAGCTGGGGGACTGCAGCCTGGAGCTCGCGGTCCCGTCTACGCTGAGCGCGTCGGCGGTGGCCGTCGTCGCAGTAGTCGCGTGGGTGTCCGCCACCAGGACGCTGGACGATGGTCTTGCCGCAGTACCCGCACCCGGCCTCGCGTGAGGCGTCTGACATCCCTGCACCCCTCCCTTTACCCCGCCCACACGCCCGAGCGGGCCCGCCGGCGGCAGGTAGCGACCCGTGGGGGACCGCCGCGCGACGGTCCCCCACAGTGGTGGAGATCAGACCTGGCGCACGCGGACGTAACGCAGGTAGCTGCGCTTGGACAGCGCGACCAAGAGGCCGATCAGAGGCAGGACGAGCGGCCAGACGAGCGGCCAGAGGCCGGGCAGCTCCTCCCAGCCCGGCCACACCGTCGGGACCACGACGAGTCCCAGCAAGGTGAACAGGACGACGAAGAAGAGGCTGGCGCAGATACGCAGCTCATACAGATTCGCGCCGCGGGGTTTGGGACCCTCAGGGGCAGGGATAATCGGGAATGGAACGACCGGGGGAACATCAGGCTGTTCCCGGTTGCTTTCCACGGTCACAGTTAGACCTTTCAAGGGTTGACGATGGCCTGCCGGGCGGTCTCGGGCCTCACCCCGAGACCGCCTGCGCACAGCGTGCCATCACTCCGCTGCGCGCTGTCATTCCACATTAGCTGTACGGCGGAGTGCTTCACTCCCGTTTTCACTGCCCCGGGAAATTTTCCCAAGATGGGAAAGCATCCCGCATGCAACAGGCGATCGCTCGGGCTCCCTTAGCCTCAGATTTCGTTCATTCTGTTTGGCAATATGGTCAAGTCTGGCCGAGAAGATGTCATACATCTGCTTCAAGAATGGGCAATTCCGATCTCCACTCATCAGGTCCCCTGCTCAAAGGCCCTGCCGATCGATCAGGGAATGACAGGCCCTCTTCTCGGATCCGGAATCGTCACGTCCGATCCTCATGCACGAGCTAACGGGAATCAAGCAAACTTCGCGAATGCAATTTACAGTTACGGTGCGTGAGGCCCCCCTTCGGAAAACTTCACAGAGTACCCATTGCTCACTTCGGAGGGGCGTTGTGTCGCAACTGTGCGCTTTGCCTGCAAACGGCACTACGAGGCAGTAAGGGTCTTCGTGGGAACTGTCGTGACTTGTGTCACATCTGATGTGTTCGGCGGTTCGGTCGCTCTCGGCGGGTGAGCGTCTGCCGGCCCGTGCCCATCGCCCGGAGGGCCGGCCACCCTCGGCTTCACCCGACAGAACAACCAGGGCCCTTCTTATGGGCCAGCACTCGCAGCGATCGAGGCGGCGCGTTGTGATTGCCGTGTTGATCCGGTCGGCACGTGACGCGGTCTAGGGTGCTCGGATGGACGTGGGGGCGGTACTGATTTCGATCACTGGTGTAGCGGGAACTCTCGGGGGTGCGTTGCTTACCCAGCGGGGCGCCGACCGCGCCAAGAAGCGCGAGTTGGAGATGGTCCATGTCATCCAGGACGCTCGCGACAATCGTGAGCTACGCCGCAGCTGCTACACACAACTGCACCGGGAAGCCAGGCAGTTCGCCACGGCGCTCAGCCGGCACTTGTACGTCATGCGGGATCGCACGCTCGGGCAGGAGGACGTGTCGGCGTTGGAGGGAACCAAGGATGCCTACCGTGACCGGTGGTCCGAGGCCCTGATGGTTGCCCCCGACGCCGTGATTGTTCCGGCTCACGAACTGAACGAAGCGCTGACCGGGATCTACGGCCAAATCAAGCGCCTCGAACAGGGAAACCCCCGGCCGGGCGAGACCCTGCAGTCAGCCGCTGAAGCGCAGCATGCGCTCTGGCCTCTGATAAGCGTCACGAAAGAGGCGATGCGTCGTGATCTGGGCGTCACTGCAGACGCAGACGAGGAAACCACCCGTCGAACACCGTTGGCCTCCTCCAGCAACCCCACCAGCTTGACCAGAGATTTCGATAAGTCCTAGGCGAGCGAGGTACCAAGCGGCGAGGAGCGCCACCGGCATGTCAGTGGCGCTCCTCGCCGCTGCAGGACGGTCAGCCGCGGTTGGCGTTCTTCGGCAGCCCACCTCGGAAGTCGCATCCGGGGCATTCGTCCTCGCCCTGGATATGTCCCTCGTACCAGCCGTGGACGGCCGCGTGCAGGATCGCCTCCTCCATCGTGGCGTCGCCGCTGTGGACCGCTGCGATGGCGTTGCTGACGACTACCTGGAGCGCGGCGTTGTCGGGCGAGGGAAACGGCGGGGATGGCATTGGCGAGTCGGTCATGCCCTGAGCCTAGGGGGCAACGTGCCGTCAGTCAGTGGAATCGGCGTTCGCGGGCAGCTCGCCGGACCTGGTCAAACGGTGGATGCTGAGGCGAAATGCAGCAGAGCGAAGCCCAAGATCGTCGGAGAGGTCGTCGACGGACGTCTGGGGTGCTTCTCGTAGCCGGTGCAGGACGGCGCGGTCGTTGGCGGCGTCCTGGGACCGGCTGATCCGGTAGGCGCCGATGGCGCCGGCTGCGACCGCGAACAGGGCGATGCTGCAGGTGCCGTAGCGGTGGCGATGGCGGTGACCGCTCCGGCGGCGGCGACCAGGGAGGAACCGACGACGAACTTGTTCATGACGCTCCTTGTCCGGAGGCCGTCGGTGACGCGGGGGGAGCCGACTCGCCGTGCAGGTCACTGCGGAACCCCCGGCCGACCGGCTTCCAGCCCTGGAACGTGGCCGGCCTCCAGCGGGGCCGGTCCGGGACGGTGGTGTCGTCGGGCGCGGGCAGGGTGCCTCGGCTCTTGCGGTTGCGGGCGGCGCTGACGCTGATGCCCAGGTGGGCGGCGACCTCCGGGTACCCCCAGAGTTGCTGGTCGTCGGCCATCGTGTCCTCCTCGTTCGTCGGGATGAGCGTACGCAACGCGGCCGGGCGTACGGCAAGGCCGCCCCTGCCTGATCGGCGAGGGCGGCCTTGTGCGGTTTCGGTCAGACCTGGGCGAGGCGGTTCGAGAGGTCGAGGGCGGCGGTCGCGACTGCGAGGGCGGCGCTCAGCCCGAGCACCTCGTGGAGGGTCGGGCGGACCAGGCGCGGCCAGTCGTCCGGGGCGGCAGGCCAGGAGGCGAGATGCACCTCGGCGGTGGCCAGGCCCAGGTGGGCGGTGACGTCCCACCCTGCGACGGAGGCGGGCTCCCAGCTCAGGTGGATGCGGCCGAGGGCGATTCTCGGGGTTTCGGTGGCGAGCCAGGTGACGTCGAGTGGTCCGTCGGGCCGGGCGGAGACGCGCTGGACCAGCGCGCCTCGGACCCCGTTTGGCATGGGGCGCTCGGCGAGGCCGTGCAGCGGAAGGACGTGGGACGGGCGGGATCGAGACGAGATAGGAGCCTCCGAAGCTGTGGTCAGGCCCAGTCGAGGGCGTCGTTGACCGCGGTCGGGAGGTAGTCCTCCTGGCCGTCCTCGGCGATGAACGCCTTGCCGTCCCGGACGACCACGTCGGTCCCCACGTAGTGGGCGAAGGGGAAGTCGGGGTTGATGGCGAGGCGAATCGGAAGGCTGGGGTCGATGTTCTGGAGCTGGCGGAGCAGGTGGCCGACGGTCAGGTGAAGGGGCACGGGAATCTCCGAGAGTGGTGCGGGACGGCGGAGCCGGGGGAAGTCAGGAACCGTCGAGACGCAGCAGGTCGCGAACGGCCTTTGGTCCCTGGGTGTGGGTGGCGAGGTGCCGCTTGCGGCTCTCGCTGACGTAGCCCTTGCCGGACTGCTTCATCTCCCAGTCGCCGCACGAGCAGATGGCCTGCGTGTAGGCGCGACCGGGACAGTCGGGGTGGAGCGGCTTGCCGGAGCTGGTGTGCTTGTGGTCCGCCGGGCAAAGACTGTGATCGGCGTGGTGGTTGGTGAGCGGGGCGCGGAAGGGCATGGTCGATTCCTCGTGGGTGGGGTGGGGTGATCGGTCGGCCGGGGCGACGACTACCGGGTGTGCGCGGCCAAGAGGTCGCGCTGCCACTGGCGTCGTTCGGCATGACGCGCGGCACGGCGGCGGAGGCGCTTGGCGTGGCGGCCGTACTGGCCGGGGAGGCAGAAGCAGGTGCAGAGTCGGGCGTAGGAGCACTTGCGGCGGTAGCCGGGGCGGGTGGCCAGGAGCATGCGCACGGTCGGACGCCTCCCGGAGTCAGCGGGAGAGGCGGTAAGCGACCGCAGCACCGCTCTCCGGGAGCAGCAGGCCATCGCGGGTCAGGCGCTGGAGCGAGCTGCCGACCTGGTCCTCGTGCAGGCCGGTAGCGGCGCAGATCTGGGGGAGAGACGAGCCGGGGTTGCCCGCGAGGTGGGCAACGAGCTGGGTGTCGCGGCGACGCAGGTAGTCCAGGAAGCTGCCCGTGGTGTACGCCAGCACCGCCCCGCAGTAGGTCATGACGAGGCCGTGCACATCCGAGCCGGCGCCAGCGACGGCGTCGTAGACGCCGAACGCGCAGGCGCTCAGGCCGGTGGCCCGGTGCGTGATCCGGATCAAGTCGTCGCCGTAGATGGTCATATGCAGTGCGTGCCCTTTCGGAGAAGGGTGGGGAGACGGACCGGACCGACGAGGCGGGGTCCGGACGAGTGCCGGTGAACGGGGCGGGCCGCCACGGGCCCGCCCGGTGGTTCAGCGGGAGGAGTGGGCGACGAGGGCGGCGATGAACCCGGCGACGCCTTCGGAGGGGGTGTGGAGGCCGAACTCCTGCACCCACGGGTCGCCTTCGGTGGGCTGCACCCGGACCTGCCAGACGATGTTGCGCTTCCAGGCGGTGGGGTTCTCGGGGAGCCAGCCGACGTAGACCCGGCCGTCCGGGCTCATCGCGTGGACGTTGGCCTCCGGGGTGTCGACGAGTGTCCAGCCGAGGTTGTCGAGGAGGTCGAGCACCGTGTCCGCGCAGTGGTCGGAGGAGAGCCATTGGCGGTCTTCCACAGCGGGGCGGACGACGGCGGGAAGGAGGGCGGTGGAGGCGGTCACGGTTGCACGATCCCTTCGTTGACCTGCGGTTTTTCCCAACACCCGTACGTTGACATGCAGTGTGCCGAAGTACGTAGTCCGTTCCCGGGAAGTGGCGTCTGCCGTGGGCGAACTGGCGGACGTCAGCAGTTCGCCGGGGCCCGGGAATGGATCGGCGGACGCGGTTGTCCTATACGGGTTGCGGCAACGGGCTGCACGGAATCGAAGGGGGGAGCACGAGTGGCGGAGCCGAGCGGACACCGGGACGGCGCCGGGCTGGAGCGCAAGATCCTTGCGGCCGGGCGGCCGTGGACGGTGGGCGACATCGCGATGGTCGACGACGGCCAGTGGGCCGTCGGTTCGCAGTCCGACGGACGGCGGGACGAGGATGCGGTGGTGGAGGCCAGGATCGCAGAGGGGCGTCGCGTCGAGTTGACGGTGGAGGAGCTGGCCCGCGCGGTGAACTCCCGCATCGGGGACGCCCACCGCGACGAGGACCTCGCCTGACCGGACCGCTCAGCGGTGCGGCCCCCGTCCGGCCCCGGGCGGGCCGACAGCGGCCGAAGGAGCGGGCTGCTCGGGCAACCGGCCCAGGGCGGGCGAGGAATGCCCGGAGCGGGTGACAGCGGCCTGGGCCAGCCGGACTGCCGGGGCCCGGGCCGCGGGTGTGGCGGCTTCACGGGCCTTGATCACGCGCTGGATCGCCTGCAGATACGCACGGCTCTCCGTCTGGGCCATGCGGAGGTCGACCGACGCTCCGGTGATCTGGTCTTCTTCGTAGAAGCCCGGTACGTACCCAAGCGGGTCAGGGCGTGCAGACGGTCCTGGTGAACGGACACCGCGTGGTCGGTGACGTTCAGGGCCGTACGGGTATGCATGGCCGAGCGCAGGAGCGGGTCCGCGCAGGGGCTGCGGACCGCCAGGGCTTCCAGAGCGTCGATCGGATGGCCCCAGGCTTTCTCGATCATGGCGGTGGCCTGGTCGAGTGCGGTGGCGTCGGGCATGGCGGAACTCCCGTATTCGGAGGTGCTGTTCGGCGAAGCGAGGTCCCGGAGGGTCCGGGGTGGGAGTCAGCGGCTGCGGCGAGGAGCCGACGGGTTGAGCAGTGGCACGGCTGCGGGCACGGGGTTGGGTGCCCCGGTCCGTGTCGAAGTCGCGGTGCGACTGCGGGCGGCCATGACGCGGAGTTCGGCGGCAGTCCGCGGGGCGCGTGCGGCGCGATGGACGGCCTGGGTGACAGCGGTGCGCCGCACGTCGAGCGGGGTCGGAGCGCGGGAGACCGAGGGCTCGGCGGCCGGCACAGCCGGAGCGTCCGGGGCGGCTGGGGTCAGCGTGACCAGGTGCTCCATCTCGCGATCGATTTGATGCCGCTCACGGATCACCGGGGTCGAATCTGCCATGACGGCCGCGGTCGCGGCGATCAGGTGGGACGGGGTGCGGGTGGTGAACACCGCTTCCGCCCGAGTGCCCCAGCCCGGTGGACCGGCCCACAGGATGACGGCCTCGTCATCCGGGCCGTAGCTGCGCCTGTCGATTACGGCGCCGGCCTGGCCGTCGGGGGCGACGATCTCGACCGTGCCGGGCTTGATGGGGACGCCGCGCTTCCAGCCGGCGTCGGTCAGCGGCCGGGCGGCGTCTTCCCAGTAGCTCGACGGGTCCGCCAGGAAGCGTCCGTTGCTGTCGTAGGGGTCGGCCTCGGCGTAGTCGTGGGCCAGGGCGGTGGTGAGGCCGGCGACGATCTCGGACGGGGTGACGTGGTTGAAGGTGGCCGTCCAGCGGGTTGCTGAGGCGGCCTCCGTGGCCGCGCTGATCCTCCACAGCTCGAAGTCATCGCCGAACCAGCCGATCCGGATCCGCTGGTCGGGCGAGGTGACGAGGAGCTGGCAAGGCCCATCGTCGAGGTAGTGGTGTGGCCAGTGGGCGACGGGTGCGAAGCCGGCGTCGCCGGTCCCGTTGGAACCGGCCAGGTACATCGGACTGACCAGCACCTCCTCGTAGAGGTGCCGGGCATCAGGGGTGTGCATGTCGAAGCTCCGGGGCGTGGGGGAGAACGCGCCCGCGTGCAGCGGCACAGAGTGCTGGACTGCACGCGGGCGTCGGCCAATGAGGAGAGGCGGCGGGCTCTCGGCGTCATGACGGTCACCGACCCCGCCCCGGGGCTGACTGGGCGGTCACGGCCGCCGGCACCCGCGGCTCGGGCTGCGGGGCATGGCTGAAGAGAGTGCTCGGCGCGGCGGTGCTCCGGCGCAGGGCCGCTGAGGTCCGGCTGCTGTCCGACCCCAGCGGGACGCTCGTAAGGGTCCGCGTGGTCGCCCTGACGGAGGCCGGAGGTGCGGCGTTGTTCCGTGCGGCGACGGGGTTGCTCCAGCGCTCGGCGGCCGAGTAGACGGGGCCCAGTGCCCGACCGGCGTCGGTCAGGACGTAGGGGTCGCCGTGGCGCGGGCCTATGCGGGTGACCAGGCCGTCGGCCTGAAGTCGCTTGAGCCGATACCGGGTGAGGCCGTTGTCCAGACCGGCCTCCTCGGCGATGTGGACGAACCGCATGGGGCCGCCCTCATCGAGGAGCTGGATCACGGCGGTCGAATGCCGAAGATGCAGACGCCGCACGGCGTCCTCGACCCGTTCGGCTCCGGCCACCTTGCCGAGCGACAGGTAGTCCTGGGACCAGTCCGACAAGGCACGGTGCACCGGAGACAGCGACTTGCCGAGTGCGCTGAGCTGGTACTGAGCCCCGTGGCTGCCGTCGGCGCGGCTGACCAGTCCGTCCGAGCGCATCGTGGCCAGCCGCTGGGCGACGAGCTGCTGGCTGATGAAGGGGAGCCGGGCGGCGACCTCGCGCACACGCATGGGGCGGCCCTGCTGCGCCAGGGTCTGCGCCGACCAGGTGCTCCACTTCGGTGCTATCAGGGAGAGCGCGTCCTCGACGCGCTGAGCATCGAGCGAACCGATGGAGAAGGTGGGGGGCTGAGCGGGGGTGGGCATGGAAGGGTCCTATCGGGAAGGTCAGCGGGAGAGGCCGGGCTTTGCCGCGGGTGGCGGAGCTGCCGGGTTCGTCGACGGACGCGTTGGCGCCGTGCTTTGTGCGCCACGGTGCAGAGCCGCGGCGACACGGAGATCGGCACTGCATCCGGTGCGGAAGACGCTTTCGCCGAGTGTCGTGAGTGCTAGCCGCTGACCGAGACGCAGAGTGGTGCTGGTGTCGCGCTCGACCCATCCCGCCTCGTGCATCGTCAGTACCGTGGCGATGTCGAGGCGTTGCGCCCCCGCTTCGGTGGCGACACGGAGGCCGGAGCGCATTACGCGCTCTTTCAGCCACACCCTGCTGCGCTTGATCTCTTCGAGAGCACGCAACTGTTCGGGGGAGGGCGCCGGCGGCCCGGCCGTAGGTGTGCTCGCCATGCCCGATGTCGGCGCCGGCCTGTCTGGGGCGGATGCTTCCGAGTGCTCAGCAGCACCCGCACCGGGCAGAAGGCGCTGATATGCGGAGATCGCCCCGACGAGCTGGTCGTACGCCCGGTCCTGCTGGCTGAGAAGATCCCCGATCTTCGGGACGGCAGTCCGCAGCAACGCGTACGAGACCCGTGCACCGCGGAGTTCACCGCGACCAACGGGTTCGAGCAGCCGGAGAGCGTCCTTGGCCGCGTCCGTCACTCGGTTGTGTAGCTCGTCCAACTCGTGCGCGGCCCCGATCATCCGCGTCGCGGACTGGTACAGCGGTTCGCCGGGGCGGTGCGTGATGTTGGGCGTGCTGATTTCTGAGATGCCGAGCGTCTCGGCAACGAGATGTGTCCCGGGGTGTGTGTTCGCGTCGTACGGGTTCACTCTGCCGCCTCCATCCGGGCGAGCAGAGAACGGACCAGCGTGGGCAGGTCGTTGGGCCCGTCGCCGAGCCAGACGTGGTCGGTTGCCTCGTCGAGGACGTACGCGGCGTCTTCGAGGAGGCCGCTGGAGATCTCCATGCAGGCGTCGGTGATACGGGAGGCGGCGAGCAGCGACTCGGAGAGCACCTCGACGTAGTCGCCCGGCGGGAGGCCGGCAGCCTCGGCCGCGGTGCGGATCGCCGCCAACTCCAGCGCGCTGAAGGCGAAGTCGAACTCGCCGTCCGGCTCGGCGCCGGGCGTGGCGACGCCCGGGGCCCGGGGTTCGGTGGGGATGCCCGCGCGGGTGCAAATCTGGTCGACCGAGGTGGTCAGCTCGGCGAGGGACTCGGTGAGCCAACCCAGCGCGGCGGCGAAGGAGGCCAGCGTGAACAGGCCCGCCGGTGTAGCGGGCTCGACCAGCTCTTCGAGCTGGTCGTTCAGCTCGCAGACCACCTGGGGCCCGGCGGAGAGCGCACCCAGCACGGGGTGCAGGTAGGAACGGCTGGCGGCCGTCGAGTACTCGGCGGTGAGGATCCCGGAGACGCTCTGTGCGGCATCAGCGAGAAGGCCGGCCAGTTCAGTACGGGGCAGAGAGGTGCGGTCGGTGGTCATCGCTGGGGGGCCTTTCGGGGGGCTGCGCTCGTGGGCGGCACTGCTGAGGGAGAGGGGGCTGGGGCGGCCGTCGGGCGTTCGGCCACGAGGGAGGAGCGGGACTGGGCGGCCTGCACACGCGCCTCGGTGGAGGACACCAGCTCGGTGTCCTGCTGCCGGCCGGTGCGGAGGTGGGCCGAGCGGTAGACCGCGTAGTCCTTCCGACTGCCGGCGGCAACGAGATAGATCTCGCGCGTGTGATTCGAGGTGGGCGGGGCCGGGCGGAACTGGATGACCATCCGGTAGGAGACGGACGGGTCGACGAAGACCTTGTGGAAGCCCGAGAGGCGGCCCTTCAACGGCAGGCAGTCGTCGCTTCCGTGGACCAGGTTCTGCAGCTCCAGAAGAGCCAAGTCGCGTACACGATCCGGAAGTTCCCGCAGGTCCGCGATGGCATCGGGGTGCGCGGCGAAGGCGAAGCGGGCGCGGCTCACATCGACCTCCCAGAATCCGGCCGCGGAGCTGCTCCTGCCGACGGCGCCTGGAGGGCGCGGGTATCGAGGCCGGCCTTCGGTATCGCGGAAGCACCGGGGGAGCGGGCGAGGGCAGCGCGGGTCCGGAGGCCGGTGGCCTCGACGCGGTATTCCGGCGGACACGGCAGCGGGGTGCTCCGGTCGTCCAGCCAGCGGCGGGCCGTGACCTCGTCGGCGAAGGCACCCTCACGCATCGTGTACGTATGGGCTTCGCGGTCCCCTTCTTCGAGGAAGACGCGAATCGGTGCCTGATCGGTGTGGGAGTCGCGGGTCAGCGTCCACGTCTCGCAGGGGTCGAAGTCCCAGGTCTGGGTGTCGAGGACCTCGTAGCGAGAGCCTGACTCTCGAATCTGCTGTTCGACCCGGACCGTGAGGTTGTCGGCGGGCTTCATGAAGCCGTCGCCGACCCGAGCGATGCGCCCGGGCGGGCATCCGTGCTCGATCAACCAGCTCTGGGCGAAGGACACCGTGGCGTGGTAGCTCGTCTCCAGGGTGAAGGTGTTCAGGCTGGGATCCCGCGCGATCTTGATCGCGGATACCTGTGGCCTGCCGGGAACACCCCACGTGACCGACCCGTCGTGGGCGACCACATAGCCGTTGGCGGTCGTGTGGTGTTCAGCCAGGACCGTCAGGTCACCGGACCAGAGCCGCTGCTCGACGTACTCGGAATCCGCGTCGGCGGGCACGAGATCGTCGAGGTGGAAGTCGAGTACGTCCCTCATGCCGCCGGTCCCAACTGCTCGGGCACGGGCGTGGTCAGCACGCGATGGTTGGGCCGGGTGGGGCTCGTCGTGCACGCGGCGAAGGGGCCGTCGGGAGCACGGAGGTGGGCCAGGGCCTGGTCCAGGTGGTCGCGGTGCCAGGTCGAAGGACCGGACAGGCCGGCCTGCGCATCAGTGAACTGCTGCCACGCGAGCCAGAGGGCGTGCAGCCGCGCGACGGCCTCGGGGTGTTCGTGCCACTGCGCGCACCACGGACGATTCGTGCTGATCTCCCGGCCGTACACGGGGAGGAAGAGGTGGTTCACCCAGTCGCTGAGTGCCACGAGTTCGGCAGCGTATGCCTTGCCGCCCAAGGCGAGGATGAACACCGAGGCGGGGCCGTCTGCCTGCTCGTCGTCCGCCGCCTCGGCTTCCGGAGCGCCGTCCGTGGCCGGACTGGCCGCGGGTATGGGGTCGGGCTCGGAGCCGAGGCGGTCGAGGATGACGCCGTGCTGCCGGACCTCGGCCATGGTCTTGGCGAGGGTGCTGGCGAGGTCGTCGAGGTCCCCGTCGGGGACGCGGAACGGCTCAGGGCCGGGGTTGGGGGTGGTCGGGCCGGTGTCGGACATCGGGGCTTTCTCCATCTGTGAGACGGCGACATGCCCCAGAGGATGCGGAGAATCCGCGGTTTGGCCCGGCCGGAAAAACCCGGTAGTGGAGCGCTACACGGCCGTGCAGCGCGGGCACCGCGGGAAGGGCGGTGTCAGCAACTGCACGGCTCGTGCAGCCTGTTGGGGAACGACACCGTTGCCGAGCGCGGTGAGCTGAGCCGGTCGTCCGAGCCCGGGGATGGCGGTGACCCAGCCGTCATCGAGGCCCTGCATCCACTCGACGAAGTCGGCACGGAGCCGACCGCCCGCATCGGTGGGCTCGGGTGCGGGACGGGTGAGCGTCTCCCATCGGGCGATGGCGGCTGCGTATACGCCCCATCGGTCTGCTCGGCTCCCGGAGCCGATTCCGTCCAGAGCGGCAGGACCACCGCCGACAAGGAAGGGCGCCACCCTTTCCCACAGCGGTGGGCCGCTGTGCTCGTGTCGCCGGCCTGTGGCGCTGGCAACAGCGACGCCGCTGCATTCGGCAGGGTCAAGTCCCCATTGCCATTCCGCTGATTGGGCGACCCCTTGATCCCGTCCGATGCCTTCGGGGTCGGCAGGAGCAGCCACTCCACCTCGTCCGCCAGGTTCGGCCCGTGACCGCCGCTCTTCCGCTTGGCGGGGTGCTGTGAGCCGCCGTTCTTCGCGAGGTTGCTGGTCGGCGTCTTGAGCAGGGTGCTCGGCGGGCCAGGCGACGAGGAAGGTCCGCTCGCGACGGTGCGGTGCTCCGACGTCCGAGGCACGAAGCACGAGCCACCGTGCGTCGTACCCGAGGTCGGCCAGGGATCCGAGTACGGCACCGAGTGCCCGCAAAGGAGGCTGACCTGGGGTGTCTCCCAGACACCACGGACAGGGTTCCACGTCGCCAGGGGAACCGGCGGGGGAGGTGAGGAGGCCGCGCACATTCTCGATCACAACCAGGCAGGGGCGGAGGGCCTCGACCGCACGGGCTACGTGCAGCCACAGCCCTGAACGGGTCTGGGAGTTGAGTCCGGCCCGTCGGCCGGCGACCGAGACGTCTTTGACAGGGGAAGCCCGCCGTCAGGACGCACACCCGGGGGACGGCGGCCCAGTCGACGGCCGTGATGTCGCCCAGGTTGGGCACGCCAGGCCAGTGCCGGGCCAAGATCCGCGAGGCATCCGGATTGACCTCGGCGTGCCAGGCCAGCGTGCCCCCGAGGACGGACTGCACCCCGAGGTCCAGCCCGCCGTACCCCGAGCAGAGCGAACCGACCAGCGGAGGGCGCGCGACGGAGGTCTCCATGTCACCGGCCCCGAGTGATCCGGTCGGCAGCAGCTGCTGATGCCGGAGTGGTAGCGGGAGGTGCAGTGGGAGCGGGAGCCGCGGTCGTGGACCGGCTGCGGGCGGCCTGAACCCGCGCGGACGGGGGCGAGATCGTCGCCGAAGCGGCGTGAAGGGAGTCGGCGACTTCGCGGAGGGCTGTGTGCGCCTTGCGGAGGACGCCTTCCGCCACCCGCGTCGCACCCTCCCGAGCATCCCGGGCATCAGGCTGGTCACGGAGGTGCTCGGTCTGGTCCAGGAACGAGTACAGATGGACCGCCGCGCCCAGAGCGGATGCCGCCTCGCCGGCGGGCGCCACAACGGCGGCGAAGCTCGTGATCACACTCGCGCTGTGGGGTGCCTGGTTCTCGGAGTTGGCGCGGAAGAGAACCTGGTCGCCCAGGGTGGTGATCAGAGTTCCGAGCTGGGAGATCTGCCGTGCGACGGCCACGGTGTCGGGCGAGCGGTCGCCGGGGACAGGCAGCGTGTTGCGCTGTGCATCGAAGGCGGATGCGGTGGCGCGCAGGGCGCAGGCATCGGCCACAGGTGTGTTGTTCACGGGTGAATCCCAAGGAGGAGGACGGGCAACGGGCGGGAGGGAGGAGATTTCAGCCGTGTCCGCGCGAGGGCGGTCGCACGGCGGCCGGGCTGGGGGTAGAGCCCGATGGTGCCGAGGGCGGCGAGACCGGGCGCGGTGTACTGCGGGCGAGGGCGGCGTGCACCTGCGCAGAAGGGGGCCCGTTCGGCAAAGGAGCCGGGGGTGTCGGAGCGGGGTGTCCTTTCGCGGACTGCCAGCGGGTGCGCACTTCGTCGAGGGGACCGAGCGCGTGCAGCGCGTGGTTGATGAGCCGCCCGGGAGCCAGGGCCTCGTTCTCCGCCAGCGCTCGGATGACGCGGGCGGAGGCTGCCGCGGTGCGGGTGACGGAGGAGCGCATCACCTGCTCGCCGAGCCATTCGGCGCTGCCAGGACCCATGCCGTCGCAGATGGCGGCGAGCTGGCCGGGCGACAGCGTGCCGTCGGCCAGCAGGCCGCGTCGCTGGGCCTCCCAGAGCAGGGTGATCCGGTCGATGGGCTCGCCCCGGTGATGCAGTGCACCGAGACACCGGTAGACCTCCCCGCAGGCGGGGTCGGCGAAGTCGGCCGGCCGCAGCCAGCCCACCACCTCGTCCATGCCCTTCGGCCGCTCGGCCAGGACGCCGAGAAGGACCTGCTCCTCCTCGGCGCCCGTTGCCCAACCGGGCGGCGGAGCTGCGGCCGGACTGGAGGCTGGCGGGATACCAGGGTCTACGGGGCGTGGTTCGGTGCCCCAACGTCGTGCGAGATCGTTGAGCACGTCGCGGAGCACGTCCGCACAGCGCACCGCTCCCTCGACGTCTCCTTGCAGGGCGTCGGCGCGGGCAGCCTGGTGCAGGCGGATCGCGTGCGCGGTGATGCTGCGGTGGATCGCGCCCTCCAGCACCATGCGCCCGTACACGGGAGCATGCCCGGGGCGGGGACACGCGGAGATCAGGGTGTGAGCGTGCGACGCGGTCAGCCCGCGGACGTGTTGTCCCGCCTCCGCCACGGTGTCGGTCACCCACGACAGCGGGACGGAGTCCTCGGCCGTCGATGCCGGGTGGCGGTCGGCGTGGAGCTTGCGCATCGCGGCGAACAGGGCCCGGTGCACGGGCCGGTGGAAATGCTCCGGGGCGAGCCAGCCGAGCTGTCGAAGCTGGCCGGGGTCGAGCAGGACCGCGCCGAGCACCGCCTGCTCGGCTTCCAGCAGCGGACTCATCGACGCCTCCCATCGGGACGGGCCGGAGGCTGGCCCTGCTGGACGGGGCGACCGGCGACAGCCTGGTCGGCTGCCGCCATCGCGGTGGCGAAGCGGTTCAGCTGGCCGGTGAACACCGGATCCGTGATGGCGACGGAGCCGGACGTGGCGACCAGCCACCACCGGCCATCGCGCCGGACGGCCGGTGACTGCCCGAGAGGTCCGGAGCGCGCCGGGGACGGGAGGGCAGTCATGCCGCCTGCCCAAAGTCGTCACGGGTCTTGGCCTGGGCCCGCTCGGTGATGGCCCTCGTCGCGCGGACCGAGGTCGCACCGATCACCTTGGCGGACCGCTCCTTGTACCAGGGCTTCAGGTCGAGCATGGCAACCCGGATGCCGGTGGCCAGGAGCAACGCCTTGCCCTTGGGGAGGGCACGGATCACATCGGGCGGCAGAATCCGCTCGGTACGCATGCTCACCGTCGTGGACTTGCCGCCCTCGCTCATCGACACCGACGTGGTCTGGACCTCGTGATCACCGCCCTGCCGACTGATCCGGTCGGCGAAGTCGGCATCATCCACGCCGGATCCGACGATCTTGATGGTGGCGGCCGACCAGAGCGCGTCCATCCCGGCATCGCCCCAGCACCGCTGCCCCTGACGGTAGGACTGCAGGATCGTCATCGGGATCACACCCCGGGAACCCAAGTGGCTGTACAAATCCGGGAGATCGGAGATCCGGCACACGTTGGCGGCCTCATCGAGTACGCACAGGGCGGGCGGGTCGAGCCGTCCGCCGGAGCGCTCGGCGACGATCACCGCGGCACGCATCACGGCGTCGGCCGCAGCGGCGATGATCGCGCTCGCGCTGCCGCCGCCGTCCTTGCTGAGCAGGTACAACGTGTCGCGGGAGGTGGCGAAGCGGGCGGGCTTGAACTCGGGAAGGTCCGGGCTGGGGGTGACCCAGGCAACGACCTCCGGATCGAGCAGACAGCTCGCGTACTGCCGCGCTGTCTCGAAGATGCCGTCGCGGGTCTCGGTCGCGCCGGAGACGGTTCCCTGGAGCTGGGCGGCGACCGCTTCGTGGCCGGCCTCGGTGAGCAGGTCCACCGGGGTGCGGTCGGCGGGCGAGGCGAGCCAGGCCGAAACGTCGGTGATCGGCCGCCGGTGGCTGGCGGCAGCCAGGAACAGCGCGCCCAAGGTGTTGGACGCGGCGGTGGACCAGAAGTCGGTGCCATTCGACTCGTCCACGCTCGCGGCGGCGAAGTGCCCGGCGAGCCGCTTTGCCCCGGCCAGGTCGCGGGCGTCGGCCAGGATGTCCCACCACATCTCGCGCGGGTGGTGGGCGATCTGCTGGGGGTCGAGGGCCCAGATCGTGCCGACCTCGGCGCGCGCGTCCACCGTCGCGGTGAAGGCATCGTTGGCCGCCTTGTTGCTGGTGAGCAGGACCGGGCCGGGCGCCGCGAGGATCGCGGGGATGGCCAGGGTGGAGGTCTTGCCGCTGCGCGGGGCCATGATCGCGACGATCACGTCCTCCCAGGACGCGCGGACCTTGGCCCGCCCCCGGGAGAGGGTGCCGAGCAGGACGCCGCGGTCAGCGGGAGCGACCTCTTTTACACTCCCGGCCGCTCAGGGACGGCCGCAGGCTCCGGGCCTTGGCGGTGATCTGCTTGTCCAGCAGCGGGGCGAGGTCGCCCTTCCCGGCGAGGCCCTTCTGCGCGCCGCCACGCAGCCGCACCCACAGCACCAGGCCGAGGACGGCGAGGCCGACGGACAGCACGCCGGGAATGATCCGCGCGCCGACCAGCAGGGCCGTCGGGCCCAGGTGCGGCCACAGAGCCTCGGGACGAAGCAGCGCCTCGGTGACCGCAAACGGGGTCCAAGGACCGATGCCGACGGCGGAGTTAATGATGTTGCCGGTCAGCCAGGCGAACGAGCCGAAGGTGAACGCGAGGCTGAGTATGGCGAAGAGGAGGTAGAGGAGCGCGTCCGACCCGGTGGTGGTCGAGGGCGCGCTGGTACGCGGTGCGGGCATGAGCGTGGTTCCTGAAAGTGAGCGGGCGGCGGGGCGGGGCGCGCTCGGCTCTCGTGCAGTTCATGGGGTCACTCCTGGGGCTCGAAAGGAAACGTTTCAGCGAGGTCGGCCGGCGGGGCGCGACGCGGGCGGAGGCGGCGCGGCTGCCGGTCGACGGCGTGGGGCCGGCGTGCGGTGAGAACGTACGGGCGGCGCGCTGCCGATCCGCTTCGGGACTGCGACCGGACGACGGTGCGGGGATCGCTTCCGCGCCGAGGACGTCGTCGAGCAGCTCCCTCGTCCGCAGGACGTTGACCCTCTCGTGGAACCTGGGGTCGGTGCGCTCGGCAGGACACACGGCGATCGCGTCCGCAGCACTCTCCAACTGCTCCTGAACATCGAAGGTCAGCGGGTGCGGGAGAAGGCGATGCGCGGGTCGACAGGCCGGGCCGTCGCAGCAGAGGTAGCGGGAGAGGCAACCGGCGCTGTGCCCGGGAGGCCGGCGCGGGCTGGGCTGGCGGCGAGCGCGGCGGCGCTGATCGGGGACGCGTGTGTGGTGAAGCCCGGGTCGCGCCCGTGGTTCGCCGCCGTTGCGGGCGTCGGGCGGCGGCGCGTTGCCGCGTCCTGAGCGAGGGCGGGCTGGGCCGCGACCTGGAGACCGGACCGGTGCATCGACACCGTGGCGGTGGCGACCTTCTCCAGGGCGTCGCTGCGGTCGATGGTGACGGGCAGCGTGTAGATGTCCAGGGCCCGGTCGTGCCGCCAGCCGTGCTCTTCCAGGAGCCGACCGCCGAGCGCGCGGGCGCGGTCATCGGTGGCCGCGACGATGCCGAGCTGCGGATGCTCGGCGAACGCGACGTCGGGCTCTATGCGCGGGGTCCGGTCACGGGAAGGAGCCGCTTCGGGGGCCAGTGAGGGGTCGAACGCGGAGTCCACGTCGACCTGGTAGCCGGCCTTGCGCAGCATCGCGACGGCCCGGGTGACGCGCCCCTGTCCGTCACGCTGTTGATCGGCCAGCGCGTAGAGCGTCGGGTGATCCGGGACGGGGTGGAAGTCGAACCCCTTCAGCACCCACGCGCTGGCTGCAAGGTACTTCGGGTTCGCGGCGACGATGCCGTAGTCGGGGTGACGGCCGAATGCGACGTCGGGAAGCGAATCGTGATCGGGGGCGGGCATAGCTGATCCATCCGGTACTGGCTCGGCGACAGGGGCGGTCGAGGGCCGGGATGGTTCTGCTGGTGCGGGACATGGGGGACTCCGAAGAAGGAACGAGGGCCGGGCGACAGCGAGCAGGCGTGCGGCCGAAGCCGCTGGCAGGTGCTGGGACCGCGCGCCGTCCGGCCGCGTTGAGATGAGGATCCGGGGATCGGCCGGTTTGGCCGCGCCGCAAGTCGGTGATATGCGCGTCAGCGGGAACGACCTGGGGCCATCGGAGTCGGCGCCGGGGGCGCAGCAGGCGAAGCGGGCAGGGCCCCGCGGTCGCCGGCGGCGGATCGCGTCAGGGCCACCCGCGCACGGTCGGTCCGCGAGGGCTGACCGGAATCCGCCCGGCCCGCCAGGTAGTCGGCAGCCCGAACCAGCGCCGGACCCTGGAACGACAGCTCATCCGCGTACCGCCAGCCGTCGGCATTCCGGATCCGCTCCGCTCGGCTCTCGTAGATCGCCCGTGAGCCCGGAAGAGAGGCATCCATGAGCGCCATGATCTGGTCCCACTCGTGCCGGAGCTGGCCTGCTCGCGCCAGCGTGGTGTCGATCCCGCGCAGCCGCCGGAGGTCTTCGCTGATCGGCCCCTCGACGTAGTCGGCGCCGCTGGCGGTGGCGCGGACACCGGCCAGCACCTCGGGACCGTGGGCGAGGAAGACCTCGACGTGCTGCCACGCTTCGGCGTCGCGCGTCACCTTGCCATCCGGGTAGCTCTCCTCATTGATGGGCCAGCCGTCGCGGTCGCAGAACGAGTCCGAGACTGCGTCCCAGGCATCGGATGCCCGCTCGATGCCGGCAGCGGCCGAGGCAGCGCCGGGACGTGTCGCCGCCACGCCAGGTGATCGGTGATCGCCGGGGACCGGTTCTCAGCGGATGCGGGAGAAGTGGGAGAAGTGGACATGATCGTTCCTTGTTCTGTGCCGGTCGTCACCGCGAACGCGGCAGTGAACGGACAGGGGGCGACGGCAGGGGAGCAGGTGCCTCGGTCGGACCGACGCGCGCCCCTCGTGCTGAGGCGGCCGGGGAGGCGCGGGCTGCCGCTGCCGCTCGGTGCGAGCCGGAGCGGATCTCGTGGGCCATGCCCTCCCTCACGAGGTGCAGCTCTTCGCCGAGGTCGGTCAGGCGCCCGGCGAGGACGTCCAGTTCGGCGGCGCTGCCGCGGGCGCCGTGAGCGCGGCACCACTCGGAGGCGGTTTCGAGCATCTGGTGCAGCCCGGCCACCGTGCCGACGTCCCCTGTGACGGCGGTGGAGAACAGCTCGTCGAACTCCTCGGGCCGGGCGGCGGCAAGACGGTCGTTCCAGCAGGCCGACAGGCCGCCGATGTCCGAACTTCCGGTCGACATGCGGACTTCTCCCAGCGTTCGGTGTTCTGCCCGCGCTACGGTGGACGACATGAGATAACTCCCCTCCAAGGCAAGCTGTTTGGGCTAGGCGGCCATGCGGGCGTCGGTGTCGAACAGCTTGCGCTCGGCGGGGTGCAGGACGTGTTGCGTGATGAAGCTGCGGCCCGCGACCTTCCACAGGCCCCGGCCCTTGGTCAGGGCGGACACGGCCTGGGTTTCGACGCCGGTCAGGCCGAGCAGCGACGCGGCAGTGGTGAGCTGGTCGGGCTCCTGGCGGTAGATGATGCGGGTGGAGCAGTCGGCCAGGAGACCCTCGGCCAGTACCCGGCCGCGTGAGCCGGCATCGCCTGCCGAGAGCAGGTCCGACAGCCGGTGGATGATCATCAAGTTCGCGATGCCCAGGCCCCGGGAGAGCTTCCACTGGCTCTGCATCCGTTCCAGGAGGCCGACGTGTCGCATCAGCCGCCATGCTTCGTCGTAGATCACCCAGCGTCGGCCGCCGTCGGGGTCGGCGAGGGCGGACTCCATCCACGCGCTCGCGCAGGTCATCGCCAGGACCAGCGCGGTGTCGTCGCCACCGCCGCCGAGGCGGGAGAGGTCGATGGACAGCATCGGCGTGGTCGGGTCGAACTCCACGGTGCTCGGGGCGTCGAACATGCCGCTCAAGTCGCCGTGCACCAGCCGGCGCAGGGCGTGGGCGAGGTCCTGAGCGGCGGACCCCAGGTGTCCGGTCTGGTTGCCGAGGGCTCGGTCGAGGCGCTCGGGTGAGCCGAGGACGTGCGCGATGTCGCCGAGCAGCGGCACCGTGCCGCTTGCGTCCGCTTCGGTGACGACCAGGTCGAGGGCGAGGTCGAGGGCGGTGTGCTCCATCGGCTGGAGGTCGCGCTTGAGCACGGTGCGGGCCAGGCCGGCCAGGAGCAGCAGGCGGCGCTTTCGCAATTCGGTCGCCCAGTCGTCCTCGCTGACGGAGGCGGGCCGGGCCGGGGCGTCCAGCGGGTTCAACCGGCCCGGCAGGCCTGGCCCCAGGGCGATGGTGTGGCCGCCGAGGGCCTGGGCCACGGCCGTCCATTCGCCCTTCGGGTCGGAAGGGACGTAGATCCGGTAGCCGTGGGCGATCGACCTGGTGGCGATGGACTTCGCCAACGCTGACTTCCCCATGCCGATGATCCCGGCGAGGACCGCGTTGGGGTTCGTGAAGCCCTCGATGCGCCCGTACAGCGAGAACGGGTCGAAGCAGAACGCGGCTTCCGCGTGGACATCGCGACCGATGAAGACCCCGTCCGCCCCCAGACCGCCCTCGGCCACGAAGGGGTAGGCGCCGGAGGCTGTGGCGGTGGTCATCCGGTGGGCGGGCAGGCCGAGCTTGCTGCCCCGGGCCGAGGAGGGGCCGGGGCGTCCGGACGGCGGGTAGGTCGGCCGCAGCTCCGGATCGAAGGCTCCCTCGGTACGGCGCTTCGGCGGTGCTCCGGCGATGCGGGCCTGGCGGCGGGCCTCGGCGAAACCGGCACGGGCGGCCTTCCGCCCGGCGCGCGGTGCCTTGCGGGGGACGAACAGGGGGGAGGCGCTGGCGCGGGTGCGGGGCATGAACGTTTCTCCAGACGGGCAGAGGGTCAGCGGCGGACGAGGCCGGTGAACGGGGCGCGCAGGTCGGCCGGGGTGGTGCGGCGGCGCACCAGGTGCGCGGTGCGCTGGTGGCGCTGGCAGATGGTCAGCTCCGGAGCCCCTTCGGGCAGGCCGGCCTGACATGCCTCGCGATCCAGGACTTCGCCGGAGCCGGGACGTGGTGCGGCGTGGTAGGCGGCGTGGACGTGGTCAGCGGCCTGCCAGATGCGGGTGCGGGCGGCACGGAGTGGGTCGCCCTCGGCCGGGACGAGCTGCCCGACACGCACGGCATGGGCATCGAGCAACCCGTGCAGCGAGACGAGGTGGGAGTGCAGGGCGTCCAGCTCGGCGCGGGTGGTGACCAGGGGACCGTTCGGAAGGTTGAGCGCGCGGTGGAAGTCGAGCGCGGCGGTGGCGAAGGGCACGAAGTCCTCCGCGGTAGGGACGGCGGTGCGGGACATGAGGGTGTTCTTTCGGAGGGAGGGGCGGCCGGGGTCAGGCGGCGAGCGCGAGCGGCATGGCGGCGGCGGTGAACGCCTCGGCCTGCTGCCAGGTCAGCGGCCGGAGGTCGAGCTGGGCACCGACAGCGGCGGTCTCCACGACCGCGCAGGCGGAACACAGTTCGTCCTCGGAGTCAGCCGAGACGGTCAGCAGGCCGGTCAGGGCGACATCCGCATGGCCCGCGATGAGCTGCCGCTCCCGCGACTTGATGTCCTGGTACTCGATCGAGTCCGCCTCGGAGTCGACCTGCCCGCGCCGGGCCCGCTCGGCGGCATCCGCCATCACGCTGGCCTTCTTGCGCTGGACATCGCGCAGCGCGGCGTCCAGCCCCTTCGGCTCGTACGAGAGCGACAGCGTGCGCCGGACCCCGCCGGTGAACAGGAGCTGATGCAGAAAGCCCGCTGAGGTTTCGGTCCTGGGCCAGTTCTCCACCCAGTACGTCTTGTGGACGGCCGTATCGGTCGCGATGTGGTCCGACTTCTCGACGACCACGACAGGGCCGGCAGCGGCCGGCTCGGCCTCGGGACGACCGGCGGCGGACCAACGATCCAGCGCTGCGAGGGACTTCGGGTCATACGCCGTCCGCACGACAGCCGCGATCTCACGGGCGCTGAGCCACCCGGTGGGAGTGAGACCGGCAGTCCGAGCGGCCTGATCGAAGGTGGAGGTCAGCTGCCCCAGCACGCTGAACGCCCCGGTCAGACCACCCCCGGCCTGGTTGATCAACCGCCGCGCCGCCTTGCTGTCCAGCGACACCGCCACGTACGCCTCGTGCGGCGCCGCGGCCGGGCCCGCACTCTGGACCAGGTCGCCGTAGAGCGCGCCGGCCACAGGGGCATGGGGCCGGCCGTGCTCCTCCCAATAGCGGCGAAGGGCGTCGCCGGAGTCCGGGACCGTGCGCTCGATCACCTGGATGCGAGCGATCTGCCCCGTCCGGGCGAGCGCGGCCAGCGCCCGTCCCCAGCCACCCACGTTGGCCTGCTGGGTGCCCGGGTCGAGCAGCGCGTAGGCGCGGGAAGCGACCTTGACCACGGCGGTCAGCGTGCCGGCATGGGGGTCGTGCACCGCACCGTATCGACGGTCGGGCGCGGTGACCACACGCAGACTGGCCGCGGTCCCGGGCAGATGGAGGAGCCCTTCGCGAGACGGTCGGCGGGAGGGCCGGGTGAGCCAGAGGAGCTGGCCACGCATCCGGCGCAGGACGTACCGGGTGACGATCGGAACCCAGTCCGCCAGAGCCCGGCCCCGGTGGCGAACGAAGACAAGGAGGGCGATGACGGCCCACAGGGGGATGAGTTCGAGAGCGCCGACCACGCCGCGGGTGATGACCATGGCGAGCAGAAGAAGGCCGGTCAGGCTCGCGACGATGAGCTGTGGGGCGGTCAGGCCGAGCAGGATGCCGCGCCTGCTGCGGTGGGGGAACTTCACGGTGGCCGTGGTGGCTTCGGCCTGGTGCTTGCCGGACATGGTGGTTCCAGACGGTGGGAGCGGGCGGTGGAAGGGGTGCGCGGCGCTCTTCTGGAGGTCATGGGGAGGCTCCTTTGGTGGTCGGTCGGGAGAGGTGGGGGCGGGCTGGGTGTGCAGCCCGCCCCCGGATGTGATCGGTCAGGTGCCCGAAGGCGGCGGTGCGCCAAGGTCGCCGGCGCCCACGTAGGACACGCTGTCGCCCGGAGCCGATGCGCCAGTGACGCTGGCGGTGCCCTGAACGGGCACTCCAGCAGGCCCTGCTTCGTCCTCGTGGGGGCGCGTGATGAGTGGCGGGATGCCGGGTCGCTGAATCAGGGACCGGCCCTTGTCACCCTGCGCGTTCGGATCCTCGCCGTACCGGAACCGGGTCTGCTGCTGGGGCGGACCGGCGTCAATGCCCTCCTTGCTGAGGGTGCCGCCGGAGGGGTTGATGCCGGAGGCGACGCCATCGGCACCGGCGCCGGGAACCTGGCTCGGGCCCTGTGGGGCGGGGGTTCCGGTGCCGGCCTGCATCGCCAGGGTGCCCGCGGTCTTCGCGGCCCCCGCGGCGACCGCCATGCCGGCGACACCGGTGCGGTGCACGTCGTCGTGACCGCCGCCGTCGCTGGCCCAGTGCACGAACTTGTACGTGGCATACGGGCACAACAGGACCAGCACCATCACGACGATGCCGGCCAGCGCGTCGGACAGCGCGGCCATGCCGTCGTGAGCATCGGACTTGCCCATCGCCGAGACGCCGATGAGGAAGACCACCGTCATCAGGAGTTTCGAGACGACCAGGGTGGCGGTGGCCTCGATCCAGCCACGCCGCCATCGCTTGGCGACCTCCCAGCCGCCCCCGGCGCCGGCGAAGACGGCGAGCGCGACCAGGACCAGGACGCCGACCTTGCGGGCGACCATCACGCCCCAGTACAGGAACGCGCCGATCGCGCAGCCGAGTGCGACCAGGCTGGGGACGCCCCAGCCGAGACCGTACATCGCCCCCAGTTCGTTGACCTTGATCACACGGCGGGTCGCATCGTCGATCGAGCTGTTGGCCGCCTGGAACAGCCCGTTCGACAAGGCGTCGACCACGGTGATGGCGACGCTGGTGAAAGCGGTAGCGCAGAAGCTGAACAGGACGCCGGTCATGGTGCCGATCGCGGCCTGCGCCAGGGCACGTTCGTCTCGCCGCCAGGCCGCGAACATCAGCTGGAGGCAGAACGTGCCGACGGTCAGCGCGAGCCCGATGGGCAGCAGCAGTTCGTAGTTGTCCCGGAACCATCCGGCGTTGAGGTCGATGGCGGTCGTTTCGTTGACGGCCTTGGCGGCGAGGTCCGCCGCGCTGGCGGCCAGTTCACCAGCCGATTTCGCGATCCACGCCCCGATGCCGTCGGTGACAGCTCCCGCGGGGTTGGCGGCGAAGTCGACGGCACCGCACACCTTGTCCATCAGCGGCAAGTCGCAGACTGCCATGGTGGCACCTCCTTCCTTGAACGGGGATCAGGGCGCGACGGACGGCATGACACCGACCAGGGCGCAGGGTCGGTGGGGACGGCACTGGACCGCGAGGGTGCTGGTGCGGCTCTCCGCACCGCCGGCGTGCGAGCCCTTCCAGGCGATCGACTGCTTGCCGGAGACCGTGACGGCGTAGATGTACGCCTGGGTGATCGCCCCGGGATCGGACTGGAGGGCCCGGGTGAAGGAGTCGGGGAAGTGCCCCTCGTGCACCTTGGCGGTGGCGAACTGGCGGTTGGCGGTCATCTCCTTCCACAGCACGGGCGAGGGGACGACCTTGTCGACCGACGCCGGATCGGCGTACCTGTCCTCGGAGGTCAGCCACGCGCGAAGGGCGGTGCGCAGCTCCGTCCGCGAGTACGCGCGGGTGTCGTAGGACCACAGCGCCGCCGCAGCGGCCTTCCCGAACGCGATCGGGTCATGGGTCTTCGGCGGCACCGGCAGGGCACGAGGCTGGGTGCGCGGTGCGGACGGGGTGGTCGAGGGGGCCGCGGGCGAACTCGGGCGGACAGCAGGGGCTTTGGAGGGGCTCCTGCCATCGCGGGTGAGGTACGCGGCCAGGCCGGCGAGGTCGACAAGCACCACCAGGACAGCGGTGCCGAGCAGCACCCGGCGGCGCACGCGGGACGCGCCGCCGGGGTTCATCGGGCGGGAAGACATCAGTGGACCTGCGTTCCCAGACCGCTGAAGAACGCCACCACACCGTTCGCGGCACCCAACAGCAGCGCCGCGCCGGCACTCACCAGCACGCCCTTCTTGCCGTTGGCCTCCGCCTGGTGACCGCCCGAGTGATGTCCCCAGGCCCACACACCCGCGCTGACGGCGAGCGAACCGACCGCGGCGATGATGCCGTAGAGGTTGATCGAGCCCATCACGTGCTTGAGGACGGACAGGCCCGGCAGCCCGCCCTCGTTCGGCTTGATCCCAGGGTCGTAGGCGAGCTGGATGACCTGGTCAGCGAGATACATGACGAACTCCAGTGCGAGTTAGTGCACGCCAAAGCCCAGAGGATGGAGCAGCGGCGGTGCGAGAAGAGGGGAGAGGAGGAGAGGCGCCGGTCAGATGACTCGGCGGGCCGCGAGAATCTGCGGCTTCCAGGACGCGAGGGTCGCGATGCGGACCACGTCGCCGGTGTGCGGGGCGTTGACGACCAGACCGCGGCCGATGACCATGCCGACGTGCTCCGGACGGGACGCGGTGCCCTCGGTGAACACCAGGTCGCCCGGCTCCAGCGAGCCGACCGAGACCGGCTTGCCGTCCTTGACCTGCGTGTACGTCGTCCGAGACAGAGCGACACCGGCGGCCTTGTACGACTGCTGCATCAGGGACGAGCAGTCACACCGCCCCATCGGCACCCTGCCGTGGGGAGCAGTGCAGTGCCCGCCCCACTGATACGGCGTCCCGAGCTGGCCGAGCGCCCACCGGATCGCGGTGCGGACCTTCGGCGGAGCATCGGCGGGGATCTTGTACCCGGCCGGCACCGCACCGGGCGGAATGGTGCCGAAGTCGGTCCCGTCTCCGTCGGCGGCGCAGCCGCCCGCGGTACCGGGCGAAGGACTGCCGGTGCCGGTCGGGCCGGACGGCGAAGGGCTCGGTGACGCGTCACCAGCCTTCGACAGCACGGGTTCGACGGCCTTCTGCAGTGCGGTGGCCAGCGGCTCCCACTTGGCGTACGCCTGCGGGAAGCCCGACCGCTGCACCGCCTGAGCAGCCTGAGCGACGGACAAGGACTGCCAGCCCGAGGCCTTCTGGAGCCCCTCGTAGAACTTGGCCGAGGCGTGCACCGGGTCGAGGATCTCGTTCGCCCTGCCCCACCCCTGCGACGGACGCTGCTGGAACAACCCCAGCGAGTCACGATCGCCGTAGGTCAAGTTCCGCAGGCCACTCTCCTGCAGAGCGGTCGCCAGGGCCACGACCTGCCCCCGGGCCGGAATGTGCATCGCAACGCCGGTGGCCTGAATCGTCTTGGCGTTGGGCACCTGCTCGGCCGGAACGCTCAGCCCCGGCACGTGGACCGAGCCCTTGCCGCCGCCGTCCAGGACGGACTTCACCTGACTGGCGACGGCCGCGGAATCCACAGGCTGCGCACCGTCGGTCGAGCACGATGCCGAAGCCGTCTCGGCGCCCAAGGCGAGGACGGGAACGGCCAGCAGCAGCGGACCAGTTGCGCAGAGGCCGACGACGGCTCCGGCGGTCTTCTTCATCGCCGCCGCCATTCACCGTCACCGAGGTGATGGTGCTGGCCGGGTGCCGATGGCGGGTCGGGGCGCGGGGGTATCAGGGCATGCTGCATCGCAGCGGCTCCTCGGTGTTCGCAGGAGACGCGGTGCCGACTTCTCGTGCAAAGCCGCCGGCACCGCGCCGATGTGAATCCGCCTCTCGGGCGGGCCCGGGTCACAGGAGTTGGTAGCTCCCGGACGCCGGTCTCAGGTCACGCGCGGCAGCCAGCCGCGCTCGTAATCTCAGGCAGTACACCGGCTCTCCTGACGGCATGGGCAACGAGGGAAACGCGCCTCCCGCACACCTCGCTTGGACGAGATAACACGGATAAGCACAGGTCAACGGGGGTGAAGCGAGGCTTCTGCCCGGTGACAGGACGAGACAGTAGACCGGGATTCCGGCCGCACCAAACGACCCCCGGACCCCCACCCGGAGCACGACTCAGCTCATTAGGTGCGGCCGGAAAACACGCCTAACATCCGGCACCACCCGCCCCGACGAGCGTCGTTGAACGCCGTCCGGAGCGGTCCTCAGCCCTGCCATGCCCTGAAAGAGGCCCTGCACATGAGCTACACGCTGCACCGAGGCGACGCCCTCACCGTGCTCAAGACCCTCCCCGACGAGAGCGTCCAGACGGTGATCACCGACCCGCCGTACAACTCCGGCGGACGGACCAGCTCGGACCGCACCGGCCGCACCGCCCGCGCCAAGTACGTCACCAGCAACTCCTCCCACGACCTCGCCAACTTCCCCGGCGAGAACCGCGATCAGCGCTCGTACCGAGCCTGGCTGACCGAACTGCTGACGGAGGCATACCGTGCCTCGACTGAGCACGCAGTCGTCATGGTCTTCACCGACTGGCGCCAGGAGCCGACCACCACGGACGCCCTGCAGATGGCGGGGTGGACCTGGTCGGGCACGATCCCGTGGATCAAGCCCGCCAGCCGGCCCCGCAAGGGCGGGTTCAAGCAGGACTCCGAGTACATCATCTGGGGCGTCAAGGGATCCCTCGACAACACCCGCGACCTCTACCTGCCCGGCCACTACATCGCCTCCCAGCCGCGGAAGGGCAGGGTGCACATCACCCAGAAGCCGGTCGAGATCATGCAGCAGCTCGTCCAGATCTGTCCCGAAGGCGGCACCGTCCTCGACCCCTTCACCGGAAGCGGATCCACCGGCGTCGCCGCCCTGCGCGAAGGCCGAAACTTCGTCGGCGTCGAGCTGTCCTCCCACTACGCCGAAGTGGCCGAGCAGCGCCTCCATGCCGAACTGACGCAGGAGGACTTCACCCTGGCCGGACCGGAGGCGTGACCATGAGACCGGAGAGCCCAGGGCCGGTGGGCCGCAGACGCCAAGAGGGCGGCTGGAGCATCGAGTAACCGATGCGCCAGCCGCCCTTCTCGTCGCGTCAGGCCGCCTCAAACGCCCGCCGGATCAGCGGCGCCGCCTTCTCCAGACCGGCCGCCGAGACGAGGCGCACCTCCAAGTCCCCGGTCCCGAGGTGCCCGATGCCGCGCATGTCCCGCGTGAAGCCCTCCTCCAGCGTGACGGTGTCCGGGTCGAGTCTGAGATAGACCAGGATCGCCTCGTGCTTCGGACGGAAGATCACCGATGCCACGTTCACCAGCCGCCGGTAGGCGATGTAGTGCCGCAGAGGCGCCACCTCGACCTCGCCCCACGCCGTCAGAGCATCGTCCAGCTCCGCGTACAAATCCCGCAAGCACTCCGGAACAAGGCCGGCACCCGCCGGCGAAGGAGAAACCGGTGCCGCTGACGAGCTGCCGACCATCATCTCTCGGCTTCGCCGAGACGAAGCGGCGGTCGGGAAGCCGGGCGAGGAGTCCACGAGCAGCAGGGAGAGCAGGCCGCCCTCGAAGATCCGGTAGCGCACCAGGTCGACCCGCTCGGGCAGCCGCTGCACCGCCACGCGATCGTGATGGGAGAAGCCGGCCGCGATACAGACCATCCGCGGCCGACGCCAGTTGATCGACTCGGCAGCCTCCGCGCCCACCACCTTCCGCACGAGCGCCTCGAACTCGTGGTGCGCCGAATCCAACCAGGACAGGTAAGAGACGGCCTGCGACAACACCCCGCTATCAGAGCCCTTCTTGAACTCGATCACCACCGGGCTGCCGTTCTCATCCAGACCCAGCGTGTCGATCCGCCCCCGGTGCCACGGACCGGTCGGGTACTCCGACGCCAGAAACCGGATGCCGAGCATCTCCTCCATGCCGGCCTCGACCCGCCGCTGCAGCTCTACCTCCAGCGCCACCGTCGAACCAGACAGCGCCACGTCCCGCCCATCCGCGTCCCGCCGGAACAACATCAACTCGGCCACCAGCAGCCCCTCCCGTGATCTCTGTAAAGGACCAATCGGCGGACGGCTCTGGGTATTCCTCAGCCGGGCGGTCAATGCGACCCTTTGCCCAGCTCCGGGCGTAACGCGCCTGCGTGGCCAAGGTTGCGCCTCGGCAGTAGCGTCCATGGTGACCACGCTTTTCCGACGGGCACTGCTGGGGTCGGCCGACAACTCTCGGTGTGGCGTGCCCGCGATGGCGCTGCTCGCGGGCATTGTCAGAGAAACGGTGTCGGATAACGGTGCAGTGCTTCGCCAACGTTGTGCAGTAGAACGTCGTTTTCTGCTTCAACGCCTTTGTTGGGAAATGTCGCGACGGAACAGAAATCCGACGACAACGAATAGCGAAAGCTCCTTTACTTTCGGTTCGACTAGTAGGTCGGGAGCCCGCTGAGTTCTTTTCATCAGGTCAGGCCACCCCCCACGCCACCGCTGGCGCTTCGGCCAATCTCGCAGGACCGGATGCACGATGCTTCCGCACAGTTATTCGATGGGCAAGGGTCGTATCGTCATCTCGCAAGAACACTCTTTCGAGGGACGGCGGGCCTCCTGGTCGACAGCTAAGATCATCAATAACCCGATGCTCCTTGAAATTTCAGGGCGGGTTTCACGTGACCGCAGCGCGACGGGGAGTCCATATTGACGTCTCGGGCGTCAACGGGGTTGATGCAGGTCAGAGGGGAAAGGACAGGCTCACATGGCGGAGTACCACAACGGGGTGGCAGCGAAGTCGATTAAGGGAGCCCACTGGGTGAAGGCCAGCGCGAGCGACCCACTTCATGATTGCGTTGAAATTGCAAAACTGGGGAGCGGTGAGGTGGCGTTCCGTAACTCCCGCTTCCCGGACGGAGCCGCCCTGGTGTTCACGTGTTCGGAGATGGCGGCCTTCCTGGACGGCGCACGTAAAGGAGAGTTCGACAACATGGCTGTCTGAAAGTCGATGGCCAAAACTGGTTACTGACGCGTCGGTCCCTCATGCTGAAATAGGGTGGTGCAATCGCCTTCTGTATGAGGAGTTCGAGTGTCGGATCGGGTATTGAGCGTTGTTGTAGGCGGCGACGAGGAAGCGCCGGCTACTGCCGACCTCGTGCTGGGCAAGTACCTCCTTCAGCTGCGCAAGCAAGCAGGGCTCACCCTGAAGCAGGTTGTGGACGCCGGCGCCTTCAGCTCGGTGTCCATGCTGAGTAAGTACGAAGGGGGCAAGGTCACCGTCCAGGAACAGGCTGTGATCAAGCTCGTCAAGTTCCTCGGTATCCAGGATGCCGAGGAACTTGACGAGCTGCGCGCCTTGGTGGGCCAGGCAAGGGCCAAGGAATGGTGGTCCGGATTCTCGGACGTCGTGCCGGGTTGGCTCAGCCGGCTGTTCAGCATGGAGAACTCTGCTCACGAGATCTGGACCTACCAGGGAAACTTCGTTCCCGGCCTGCTCCAGACGTCAGATTACGCACGTGCCTTGATGTGCGCCCCGTACAGGCGACCGGGTAGCGATGGGGTTGACCTCAAGGCCGCGAAGATGATCGAGCGAAGGCTGACGGTACGCCTCCAGCGGCAGAGTCTTCTGGACCAGGCCAACGCGCCGGACTTGTATGTGGTGTTGGACGAGAACGTCCTCAGCCGGCCGACGGGAGGAAGGTCCGTGATGCGCGGGCAGCTCCGCCAGCTGTACAACTACGGTGAGAACAAGTCACGGATTCACATCCGCGTCCTGCCCTTCTCAGCAGCTGAGTTCGTCACCCCACTGAAGACGGCTATGACTCTTCTCAAGTTCGTTCCCGGCCAGGGCGGTGACGTCGTATACATCGAATGCAGCAATGAAGGCGGGACATACGAGAACGAGCGAGAGCCCGTGGAGCGGCACAAGGCATCTTTTGAGGAGTTGTGGGAGCATGCCATGGACAAGGAGGCTTCCTTGAAGCTGCTCGATGTTTACACCAACAAGCTGCGGTAGGCGTTAGGGAATTCGAGCGACGCCGCCATATTCCACCCACTCTTGCGTTGCCTGGCGAGGAGAAATTTGGGAGTCAGGTCGCCATTGCGAGACCTCGCACGGTTCGTCGGCTTCTTGCAATTCGAGCCCCTCAAAGAAGCGGCGCACATCGTGAAAGGAGCGCACTTCCCCCCAATTTCCTTCGGTGATGTCGCACATGAAGCGTGTCACATCTTCGCGCAGCTTAGGGTCATCGCTGGTGAGTTGCGAGATCACCAGGTAGCTGCCTGGTGGTAGTCGTTTTGCTACGTCACGCACGAGCTGCCAGGGGTCGGGAGTGGAGTTGTTGGGGATGCAGTGCAGCACGGAGGCGAAGAGGGCTGCCACAGGCAGGCGGTCTCGAAGGAGTCGGTGCACTTGGTCGGTGGCGAAGACCCGCTCTGTGTCCCGCATGTCGCTCATGATCACTGCGGTGGTCTTCATGTCCTCCTGGAGCATCATGCGCCCGTGAGCCAGGACGATAGGGTCATTGTCCACGTAAACGACTTGAGCAGTATTGTCGATTTCCTGTGCCACTTCGTGGACGTTGGGGTGAGTCGGAAGGCCCGAGCCGAAGTCGATGAACCGGCGGACTCCGCACTGCGCGGCGAGAAAGCGGACAGAGCGGATCAAGAACGCTCTGTTGATGAGGGCGAGTTCCCTAGTGCTCGGCGCCATCCGCAACAGGTCGTCACACGCCAGGCGGTCGGAGAAATAGTTGTCCGTACCGCCGAGTAAATGGTCGTACATTCTTGCGACGCTGGGTTTGCTGACATCAATAGGAATGCGATGCTCCCCGCGTAGCCAGCCCGCGTCCGGCCCTCATGGGGGGTGCGCAGGTCTCCTGGTAAGTGAGTTCACCCATGCTAGGAGTATCGGCTCGCATCGGGCTACCTGGTCCGATAGTCCAGGGTGACTCGGGAGGGGTGAATCGGTCGATTCCTGTGCGTGATTTCCATGCCCCGGCGCCGGCATGCGGACATCAGTCGGCTGGATCGTATGCCTGGTGCATATGCAATACATGCCCAGGGTGCCTGAGGCTTGGGTGCTGCTCCGTGTCGCTGCCCCCACCAGGTCTGGTGCCTGACGGGTAGCTCCACGCGGCACAGTTCCGCAGGGGAGGGGAATGCTTATGCGACTGGGATGAGGTGTTGCACGGGCGCCTACGATGGCTGAAACCAGACGGCATGGTTGCCAAGTCACGAGACCCTGCAAGGCGGTTGCCTTGACCTGCTCAAAAGAAGCCTCGGCGGGGACGCGGCAATGCGGACCGCAGTCCGTTGAATCCTCACGGCGCCGACTGGAAACGATGCACCGCTCGCGGTTGCCCGCCTACGCCAGCCATGCGTCCTGCGACGGCAGTCGCGTCTCTCGCGCTGGTTAACTAAGCTCAGAGCGGGATCTAACAGTGATATGGCAGGCCCGTAGTTGTCGGAGTGTCGAACGTGCGGCATCGCGAGCGCCACAGGTTGGCTGGTGCGCAATGCGTGCTCACGTGACCATGCCACCCGTTCCGCTCGAGACGGCATATGCCAAGAAGGTTCGCTTGCAACCGCGCCATACCTCTGCGCGGTGCCTGCCTCCTCTGTCACCCGCGCTGCGGCGTCGCGAAAGCCCGGCTGCCCTCGGACGGGGCAGCCGGGCAGGGCTCATGGAGCCGTGCCGCGGAAGGGGCTATCGCCTCCAAACCCGCAGGAAGGTGAGAACGGAGCGATCTGCCAACACCATTGGGGTCAGAGGCAGGATCACGCCGGCCATCAGTAGGTCACCCTGGATGACCGTAACAATGATCAGAGTGGTCGTCAGAACAGAACGCCACCGCACAGTGATTGCAAGAATGCTCATGATCACTGATTGGCTTAGGTCGCAGGGTGGAATGCTATTGCCGAAAGGTGCCAGACGCTGACTGATCCAGTCCTGGTGCACGCGTGCGATCAACTCGAAGTTCTCCTTAAGGAATTGGGTGGAACGAACGCGTAAGGGCTTCGAGTCCGGCTGCCGTCGCCTCGGAGCCCTTCTTGCCGTCCTTCCCACAACGTAGCGAGCAGCCGCCCGCACTACCACTGGCGTGAAACTTCTGAAAGTGGGCTCACCGTCCCCCGCCTGTAGGTGAGTTGACGCACAGAATGCCCGACAGGCAGAGCAGATTGCACATAGGCGGTCAGGTTCGATCACAGGTAGGGCGTTCAGGTTAGGGAAATATCCTCAGGCTTGCGAAGGGCGGGTGATCTGATTCGCATATAGTCATCCGAAAGAGGGAACTTCGGTCTCTCTTCCCTCCCCTGTCGCTGCAAGTGCAACCCTGACGGGAGCCATCACTCGCGGTCAGGAGCCACCACGGCCGCATTCATCGCTCCTTCACCCATCTCAGGTGGCTGCTCTTCCCTGCCGCGTCCTGGCGCCGTATCGCCGTCGGTGCGGAAGTGAAATTTCGTAACGCCGCCGATGTCAAAGACGGCCTCACTGACGCCCTCCGCCGCGAGGTAGGCGACCAACTCGCTCTAGCATTCTCGCTTCGGCTGAGGGGCCGCGTACGCCGCAGCACGAAGTGACGAGCACTGGGGGCGGGTACGCAAGAACGCTGGAGAGGGCAGGGCAGCAGCGAACGAGGCAGCTGGGCAGTCGCTCCGTTGCCAGATGCGACATAGCCGGGTGGAGCAGCTCGCCGGCGTGCGTTGGCTGTTTTGCGCTCTCCTCCATCCAGGCGAATGCGTGGCATGGCTGTTGCCGGGGCTTCGTGGCGGTGGGCTACTGGCTACGCCCCGTTCCGTAGGCCGCCCACCTGTTCCGGGCAAGCTTGGCCTTCTGCCGGCCTCCCCGGGTGATCGGGTCCGCTGTGCTCGGACCGCCATGCCGGTCGGTCCGCGCTCGCGTTCTTATCGGTGATCACTGCCAGGAGGCGCCTTCATGCCCATATCTCCGAACCGGGGGCCCACCGCTGGTGGCACTCTGGTCACGATCACCGGTACGAACCTCTCCGGCACGCGCGAAGTGCTGTTCGGCTCCAGGCCCGCCACCCACCTCACCCAAATCTCACCGACTCAGGTCACCGCGGTGTCCCCGGCCGGCAACGGCGTGGTCGCCGTGACTCTGGTCACCGCCGGGGGCGTCAGCAACGCGGCGTCGTTCTACTACTTCGGCCTGCCGTACCTGTGCGCGATCAGCCCGGCCTCCGGCCCGCTCGCGGGTGGAGCCACCGTCACCCTCACCGGCACGGACCTGTCCACCGCCACCGCCGTACGCTTCGGCACCCACACGGTCGTCCCGACCGTCGTCAACGACCGTGAGATCCGCGTCACCACGCCCGCCGGAGACACAGCCGGCGCCGTCGCCGTCAGCGTCACCACAGCGGGCGGCACCAGCAACAGCCTGTCCTACACCTACGTCGGCGCACCCACCGTCACCGCTCTCACCCCCACCTTCGGGGCCCCTTCCGGTGGCACGACCTTCACGCTGACCGGGACGAACCTGGCAGGGGCGAGCGTCACATTCAACGGCGTGCCAGCCACCGGCATTGTGGTCAACAGCGCGGGTACGTCGCTGACCGGCACCACCCCGGCGGGCACCGGCGCCGCCACCGTCCAGGTCACCACGCCGGGCGGCAGCGCGACCGTCCCCGGCGGCTTCACCTACACCCTCCAGCGCGCCTACGTCACCAACACCGGCTCCAACAGCGTGACGGTGATCAACACAGCCACCAACGCCGTGGTGGGCAGCCCCATCGCCGTCGGCGCCAACCCACGAGGAGTGGCCGTCACCCCCGACAGCACCCGCGCCTACGTCACCAACAACGGCTCCGGCACCGTCTCGGTCATCGACACCGCCTCAGCCACCGTCACCTCCACCATCCCCGTGAGCACCACCCCCCACGGCGTGGCGATCACCCCGGACGGCACCCGCGCCTACGTCACCCACAACGGACTGAGCATCGTCTCCGTGATCAACACCGCCACCAACGCTGTCCTGACGACCGTCACCGTCGGCAGCAACCCCTACGGAGTCGCGGTCAACCCGAGCGGCACACGCGCCTACGTCACCAGCCAGGGAACCGGCACCGTCTCCATCATCGACACCGCCACCAACACCGTCCTCGGCTCCCCCATCACCGTCGGCGCCAGCCCACGAGGGGTCGCCTTCAGCCCGGACGGGACCCGCGCGTACGTCACCAACTCCGGCTCCGGCACCGTCTCGGTCATCGACACCGCAACCACCACCGTCCTGACCGCCATCACCGTCGGCACCACCCCGCGCAGGCCGGCCCTCACCCCCGACGGCACCCGCGCCTACGTCACCAACTCCGGCTCCGGCACCGTCTCGGTCATCAACACCGCAACCAACACAGTCACCGGCACGCCCATCACCGTCGGAACCACCCCCTACGGCGTGGCCCTCACCCCCGACGGCACCCGCGCCTACGTCGCCAACCAGGGCTCAAACACCGTCTCGGTCATCGACACCACCACCAACACCGTCCTGACCAGCATCACCACCGGAACCGGCCCGTTTGCTGTGGCGACCGCCTGACCTTCGGTACGCGGAGGGAAGGCAAGATCAATTGGAGCCGGATTCGTCGACTGTGAGATCGGTTCCGCACAGTCCGCCGAGTCGGTGAGCGATGTCCTTGAGTGGAGTCCGCAGATCTTCCAGCTCGGCGCGGAGTGCGGCCGAGCGGGGCCAGTTCTGTTCGTGCTCGGTGGGACTGGCGGCGGCCGGGCGCTGGGCTTCGTGCTGCTGGAGCGCAGGATGCCATCGACTCAAGAAGGGGCGCAGGTGCCGGTTGAGCAGGGTCGTGGCGATCAGCGGGAAGTCGGAGGTTGGGGTACCGGTGAGCGCGATGCCGTGCAGAGTCCCTCGGGTGAACTCGAAGAGGGAGTGCAGTGATGTCAGCGCCTCACGGAGGGATCCCTGACCCTGGGCAAGTCGCTGGTAACCGATACGGGTCACCAGCTCTACCTGGAGGTTGTACGCAGCCGTCCGCTCCTCCTCGCGTGGAGAGGCCAGCCCGAGTGCGAGTGCCTCGGAGAGAGGTGAGTGATGCTGGTGCGTACTGGAAGCTGTCTCCGGTGTGGTGGTCGGGGCGGCCAAGTGGTAAAGCAGGAACCGTCGAAGGTCTTCCTGCCGGCCCGGGTCCGGGTCGTGTCGGCGTACGGCGCGGGCTATGAGCGGGTGGATTCCCCAGGAACGGGTCGTCATGGGTTCGGGCAGTAGCTGCCCCTGCCCAAGCAGTTGCTCGATGGCGAGCCGGACACCGGTCAGGGGGCCAGGGCGGTCGTCGTCGCTACCGAGTATCGCCTCGATGGCGGTTTCGGATAGTGGAGCAGGACAGGCAAGCGCCAACAGCCGTAGGACGTCATCGTGGAGCTGGTCGCCGGTCAGGGGCCAAGTGAATGGCATGCCCTCGCATCCGTTTTTGGCATCCGTGAGGGCGAGTAGATCCGAGCGCAGGCTGTGGAGGCGTCGGCGGAGTTCGGTGAAGTCGCTGTGGGCAGCGCGGTCGGCCAGCGCATTGAGGGCCTCTGGATGGCCTCCCACATCGTGAGTCAAAGCGACTGCCGCCGCCGATTCTGCCGCGTCGTGGGGTGTCCGCGCGAAAGTGAGGAGGCGCAGAGCTTCCTGTTCGGGCAGTGGCGTCAGGTCGATGGCGGGCGCGAAGGTGGGGTGGAGTAGAGAGCGAGTGGTGACGAGGGTGGAGGTGAGCAGGTGGGGCCCGCGCAACAGGTGTAGGTCCTGTTGGCTGAGGCCGGCCGGTACCCCGTCGACCACCCACAGGCATGTGCGCCCCCTTTCGCCCATGACGACGGCCAGGCGACTCAGCAGCCTGGGGAGAGTCGCTCCTCCGCTGCGTAGCCCGAGAGCAGCACAGGCCGTGGCGACCTGATCGGCGTACTCGGCCATCGTCTGTTTGGCGTCTCTGTCCCGGGCCGTGTGCAGATCGAACCAGAACACGCCGCCGGGGAAGGCCGGTCCGAACCGGAGAGCGTACTCCTGGGCGAGGACGGACTTGCCGATGCCCGCCATGCCTCGGACCTGAACGATTCTGCTCGACCGTCCGGGCATCAAGGGAGTCCGGTGGGAGAGGAGGCTGCTGTGGATCAGCCATTGCTCGGAGAGTCGGCCGGTGAACCGGGGATTGCCGACATGGGCGGGGGCCGGCAGCCAGTCGGGGCCCGAGGAAGGCGTCGCCCGATACCCCATGGCGGTATCGAGGTTGGACACGTGCACGGACACGCGGTCGGTCAGTTGCCGCAGGGACTCTCCCGAAGTCGGCCACGGCCAGTGCCGCGCGTCCCGCAGCTCGAACGGATGGACATGATCGGCACTTGCTTCCGGATTGACGACGAGGACCCGCCGGAGAGGGTCCCCCTCGCGCTGCCCTGCCACGAACGCGTAGGTGAGTTCCCACTGACAGGCGCGTCGCCCGGGGTAGTACGAGGAGTAGAGAGCCAGCAGCACCTTTGATCGCGACAGCGCATCAGTGATCGAGCTGGTGATGGACGAGAAGTCTTCGATGGCGGCATCGTCAACGAATACGCGCAGCCCTCGGGACTGGAGACTGGCGGCGAGCACGCCGGCGCGGTGCCTGTCCGCACGTGCGTAGCTCAGAAATACGTCCCACTGCACGGACTCCGCACCCGCGGATTGCGGACTCATCGGATGCCCGGCCTTTCTGTCACTGCGCTTTTGCGACACCCCAGACGGCCCAGAGTCCCACGTCGGCAGTGATCACCCCAAATCAGCGGGGGGGGGGGGCAGGGAGCAAGAGGCCAGGTGGGGCCGCCTCCGCAGGACCTTCCACATCGTCATCACCGGCCCATCATGCTCCACGGCAGGTCCTCCGGCCGTCGTGTCGTTCAGAACGTCGGATCTCGGCGCTGGGCGGTATCGGTGCGCCCGCCACGCTCGCGAGGCTACGCTGGAGCCCGAAGATCGCTACCGGGGAGGGGGAGCAGTGATCAGGAAGACATCGGCTGTGGCCGCGTCGGTCTTCGTCGCCGCCGTCATCGGGTGGGGTGTCGGGAGCCTCACCTACAACATCAGCAAGGCGGGTGGGCAGGTTCAGTATGCCGCCGCCGGCGCAGCGGCCGGTGCTGTGGTCATGGTGGGGGCCCTGCTCTTGAGGAAGACGAGCCTTGCGTCGGCCACGGTCAGCCACCCATTGGGCGACTTGACCTTCGTCGTCGCACGCGACAAGGCCGAGGTAGCGTGGCAGATCTTCCACGAGGCCGCCCGGCGTGTCGTTGCCCAGCCGCTGAAAGCGGAAGAGGGACATCTGCGCGAAGCGCTTACTTCGATCTACGCCTGGATACAGTTCTCTGCCGAACTGCTCCGAACAGAAGGGCCGGCCAAGACCGCCAAGCCTGGCGCACGGTCGGTGGAGCATCTCTGGTACGAGATGTACAACGGCCCTGTCCGGTCTTTCCAGGGATACTGGCACAGGGCGCTGACCGAGTTTGAGAAGACACACCCCGAAGTACCAGAGTCCTCCTGGGAGCGGGACGCGGAGTGGCGTTACGAACTCCGGGAACTCCAGCGCTCCCTCCGCCCCTATCTGGAGGGGCTCGCCGAACTGGCTGGCGTCAGCGAGGTCGAGCGGTTTTTGGGGGCGAGCCCTCAGGCGCTCCCCACTCCTGGATCGAGCCACGGGAACGTGCCGGGGGCGCGATACGCGAGGCCGACGGATGCTGCTGGCGATCCAGCGTGACCTGTGCGGCTCCTTGCCCACACGAAGCCCGCCCCCTCGCCGACTGACGAATAAGCAAGCAAGGGAGTGAGTCCCGCCAGACTGTGAGCCCTGGCCAAAGCTCGCTGGGCGGCGGTTCCGGAAGGTTCTTCGGTGTCCGGAACCACCTGATCAGGTCGGTGGTGCGCACCGTGGTGGCCTCTGCCACGCCATTCCGCTCGTGTATCACTCACGCACAGAGTGTCGTTGAACAGCAGTTAGTCCACCAGGACAACGCACCACTCCAGCCTGGTCAGCAGCCCGCGCAGTGGCTATAACTCGGAACGCGCTCTGACCGCGAGCTACCGCCCACTTATCACTATGGCCAAGGGCAGGGAGACACCCCCAATGGCAGCTGCAAGCAGCCGCAGCTTCCACGTGACCGGGTGGGTGATCGTTCGCTGTGCCACAAGCCAGTATCGCCACAGAAAGTAGCCTGCTGCGTCGAGGAGGACAGCGGCACTACCTGCCAGCCAAACGTACGGAGTGGCGGCATGGATGAGGTCTGCGAGGCCCGGGAAGGGCCTCCCGCCGGGAGCAGACATAGTCCACCATGCTGCCGTCGGGCAGAAGGCCCAGGCCAGCGTGATCGCCATCCAGGCTTGGGAGGCCATCGACGGCCGCGGGGGCGTCGGGACGGGGGTCGCGCCGACTAGGTTCTGGGTACCGCCGATCACGGTGGGGCCGGTGAAGACGTTGTGGTGAACCTCCGAGGCGTCAGAGTTCTGGCTCATGTTCCACCTCGTGCATGTTGACGATCTGAATGCCACCCACCTGGGTCGGCCCACGGAACTGGTTGCCGTGGAAGTTCAGTTGGATGTGGGACTCCGGCGCTCCCAGCACGTCTCGGAGCTGCCGCAGAAGGTGTTCGTCGGAGGCTGCGAGCCTTTGGACGTACTCATGCACGGTGCTTCGCCGTGTCGCGGATCCCACAGCTCGAAGACGATCAAGATCCTCGATACGGATGCTTTCGTTGCCTCGCGAGCGCCCCAAGATCGCGCTTAGCCGCGGGCGTAAGGACGTGTAGGCGTCGCTGACGAGTAGTCCAGTAAGTGCTGTTGTGACGCTCTCGGCCACAAAGCCTAAATCCGACATGCATCCCCCTGTCGCTTCGGATGCATCAAGACTATGGAGGGCAACGCGCTCTGTCAGAGAGATCGATGAACAACACCGGTCCCTGCCACGTGCTCGCGGGTGACGCTCCACCGATCCCGAACGGTGTCAACCGATTTCTGGAGCTTCCGGAGGCCGATTACAGACCTCCACACTGGTGGACATGAGAAGCCCCCACTGGTGGCTGCGGCTTTCCCCGAGGTGGCCTCGGTGAAGGCGGAATGAGTCACCCTGCGTCATGAGGGCGTGAGGGTGCCAGGAGCCGGGCGATGGTCGCGGTGGCCAGGGGCTTGGGCATGATTCGTCAAGGCTGGAGGGGCGGAGGTTGCTGCTGACGGTCATCGCGCCCCGCTCGTAGGCGGCGTCGACCAGGCAGAAGAAGCCTTCGACGGCGTCCGTGAAGACCGACAGGAGAACGATGTCGTCGGCGATGAGAGGTCGCTGCGGATCCGCCGGGTCACGGCTCGGACGAGGGAGTCGTCGACGCGGTGCTGGCAGAGTGCGCTCCGATCGCCGGTTGTATCGAGGCCGCGGCGAAGACCACCAGGGCACCGGCAGCCAGCACGAGTCGCAACCACGGGGCAGGCGGCTACCGGCTCAGTCCCCGTTCGTCGATGTTGTATCGCTGCCTCCCTGCAGACGCGATATCGCTCCGGGCTCGCAGCGCACCGACGGCGATTATGGGACGGGCCCGTGGTCCCTCACGCGTTGTCGGCGACCGCGGGGTGGCCCTCGGACCGGGCGTGCGATATCGCCGTGCAGACGAACGGGGGCTGCTTAAGGACGGCTTGGTGGATGGCCTCGGTGCTGGGGAGGCGGCCGAGTCTGAAGTCGCCGGCTGCGCTACGAGGCGAGCCAGACGACAAATTCATGGATGCCGTGGCCGGAGAGACCGTGCCTTCGGCCTCAGTGCGCAAGTTTCCGCAAGTACCGGCATGTGCGTGACTTCCTGGCGCAAGTATCCGCAAGCCGGTAGTCGTCACCTTGCGCGGTCGATCACCCTCGAAGGGTCAACAGTCACCTGTTCATACGGAGGCACCTGTGGCGCTGCACTTGCTGTGCAAGGACCCGGCGAGCCCTAACAATGGCAGCCCTACCTTGTACTACGACGACGAAACGGACAGCTACCTGCTGCAGTCGTGGAAGGTCCACGATCCCGACCGGCTGGCGTCCGTCGCCATTCCCGACCATGAAACCATTGTCGAGTTCCCGGCGCGGCTGCTGATGCTCTTCCCCTCCCCTGAAAGCATGCCGCAGAGGTTCGCAAGTCAAAGCGAGACGATAGCCCCCTAACATACATTACATCGGGATTATTTGGACGTGAGTGCGGTTGGTGGCCCGCTACGGCTAGCCTGCACACTGTCCGCATGCCTACCTCCTCAAGCATCAGGGAAGCCCGACTTGCCCTGGGACAGCGGTTACGCGCCATACGACAGCAACACGGTTTGACAGCTCGCGAGCTGGCGCGCAGATGCGGCTGGCACGAATCGAAGTGCAGTCGTATCGAAAACGGCCATATGGCTGCGGCGCCCCCCGACATCGAAATGTGGACCCGGGCATGTGGCCAGGAGTCTGCTGCGGCGGACCTCATCGAGACGGCTCGCGGCATTGATGGCATGTATGTCGAGTGGCGGGCCATGGAACGTGCCGGCCTGAAACAGGCCCAGGAAAGCGTTCTGCCTTTGTGGGAGCAGACTCGCCGGTTCAAGGCATATGCGCAGAACCTCGTTCCTGGCCCGCTGCAGACCCGCGCATACACCCGGGCCGTCCTGTCCGGCATCCGCGAGCGCAGGTCCCTCCCGGACGACGTCGGGGCGGCAGTCGTCACACGCATGGACAAACAGAAGGCGCTCACCGAAGGGGGGAAACAATTCGCGATCATCTTGGAGGAGACCGTTCTGTACCGCCGAGTCGGACCCCGCGAGGTGATGGTCGAGCAGCTCAGCCGCCTGCTGGAAGCGACTGTGCTGGCCTCCGTCAGCCTCGGGATCATCCCGCGGGACGCCGATCGCAGCGTGATGCCCCCGGTGGAGGACTTTTGGGTGTTCGACGACCGGCAGGCCAACGTCGAACTTGTCTCCGCCTTCCTCACCGTCAAGCAGGCGCACGAGGTCAAGCGTTACACCGACGACTTCGTGCGCCTCACTGAACTGGCCGAGCACGGCGGCCCGGTCCTCACTCTCATAGCCTCGGCAATCGGCTCGTACGCCTGAGTGTCTGCGGGGCTCGACAGATGGGCCCCGCAGGCGGCATGCGCGGAGAACGGAGAACTACGTTTGAAGCCCCGGCAGGACAGGGGCCGTCTTGGCCCCAAAGAATCCCTTATGCGGCCCGCAACCCACTACGGTAGAGAGCGCACCTTCACGAGCATCGTGACCTTAGGGGCTGCAGCCCTGTGCGCGGTCACCTTATCGCTGGCGGGGATATTCCTCACGGACGAACAGAACGAGGATCCGGAGAACGACAATGAAGTACAGGCCCGTTTCCTTTCTGATCTCAGCACCCTCCGGCCTTCCAGCGAAAGGGTCGTGCGAACAGGCGAATCTCAGACCGGCATCCCGGTGACCCTGCGCTTCCAGCAACCAGGTGACACGACCGGCGACCGCATCAGCTTCCGCTGCCACGGCACGGGACAAGCCACCACTACAGTTACCTTCCCCAACGGGGACAAGCACAGCTACCCCCTGCTGTCCTGTGGCGCAACCATCGCATCCGTGGCCATAAGCAAAGATGCCGTGATCACCATCCAGCCTAGCAACGAAGAGTCACGCATTCTCTGGGCCATAGTGCGAGTCCAACAGAACGCAACTCATCCTTCTTCTTGTGACTTGAGATCTGGCCAGCCCCACCGCCACAGGTGCTGAGGCCGAGGCCCAGTAGGGGAATCTCTAGGGCGCGTAGAAGGTTCACGGACGGGTCTTATGGCGACGTCATCCAGCAGACGAGGCTGCGGGCGAGGGAGGCGAATGCACTCATTGAATTTGGCGCAGCGTCCCAGCAGACTGTGAGACGTCTCAAGTGACGAGGTGGGGCGAAATTCTGATTGACCGACGTGACGGGCGGGATTCCCCAAGGACGCGGCGCGTTGCCTTGGCGTTGGAGTCGTAACCCTTAGCGCCGCGCAGCTTCCGGTGCGCATCGATTACGCCGGAACCCTTCACATCCGCGGGGAACCGGGTCGCGCACTGCGGCTCTCCCGGGGGTGCTGAGCCGCTGCCGGCAGGGACTGCCGAGTGCCGGAGTGGGCTCGTCGCGGTGTGGACGTGATCGCTGGTTAGCTGACGCGTTCGAGCTGGTCTCGCGGCCCAGGCCCACTCTGCCCACTCACCGTTGGCACCTTGAGCACTGGGCAATACAGCAGGGGGTGTCCCCCTATGGCGGAGCGCCCACGGATTGGGTGCTTGTCGGGTCCCGACAAGCGCGGGAGCCTGGGCGAACCGGACGACCTTCCGTGGTCCCAGCAGGCTGGAAGGTGGGCACTACGTAGTGAGCGCCGACGTGTGCCGGTGGACAGCCGGTGGACAGATGCCTTTGGACGGTGCGGCACGGGGTGGCACGCCTTAACCTGGTGCACCTGTTCTGATCAGCGGAAACGTCACGAGGCGGCACCACGTAGCACCAGGCAACATGACTGCTCATGGTCTTGTAATGCGTAGGTCACTACCTGAAGTACAAGGGCCCGCTCCACACCCCGAGTCGATCTCAGGAGCGCCCGGTCGGACCTCAAGTCGGCCTGTGCGCAACCACAAACTGCTCCGTGCCTTGGGGCGGGGACATCCTGGGGACTTTTCGGGGACTTTCAAGCTTGTCCCAGGGACATTCCGGGGACTTTCCGCCAGGTAAGCAGGGAAGGCCCTGACAGCGCTGAAAGTCACGAACGCGCTGGTCAGGGCCTGTTTACCTAGCACTCGATGATGTTCACCGCGAGCCCGCCGCGGGCCGTCTCCTTGTACTTGACGCTCATGTCGGCGCCGGTGTCCTTCATGGTCTTGATGACCTTGTCGAGGGAGACATGGTGCTGGCCGTCGCCGCGCAGGGCCATGCGGGCGGCGGTGACGGCCTTGACGGCGGCCATGCCGTTGCGCTCGATGCACGGGATCTGGACCAGGCCCCCGACGGGGTCGCAGGTCAGGCCCAGGTTGTGCTCCATGCCGATCTCCGCGGCGTTCTCCACCTGGGCGGGCGAGCCGCCGAGGACCTCGGCCAGGCCGCCGGCGGCCATCGAGCAGGCGGAGCCGACCTCGCCCTGGCAGCCGACCTCGGCGCCGGAGATCGAGGCGTTCTCCTTGAAGAGCATGCCGATCGCGCCGGCCGCGAGCAGGAAGCGGACGACGCCCTCCTCGTCGGCGCCCGGCACGAAGTTGACGTAGTAGTGCAGCACGGCGGGGATGATGCCGGCCGCGCCGTTGGTGGGGGCGGTCACCACCCGCCCGCCGGCCGCGTTCTCCTCGTTCACGGCCATCGCGTAGAGCGTGGTCCACTCCATGGCGCGGGCGCTGTCGTCGCCCTCGGAGCGCAGCTGGCGGGCCGAGTGGGCGGCGCGGCGGCGGACCTTGAGGCCGCCGGGCAGGATGCCCTCACGGCTCATCCCGCGGCTGACACAGGCCTGCATGACCTGCCAGATCTCCAGCAGCCCGGTGCGGATCTCGTCCTCGGTGCGCCAGGCCTTCTCGTTCTGGAGCATCAGGGCGGAGATCGACAGCCCGGTGTCGCGGGAGAGCCGCAGCAGCTCGTCGCCGGTGCGGAAGGGGTGGGTCAGGGCGGTGTCGTCGGGCACGATCGGGTTCTCGCCCGCGACCGCGTCCTCGTCGACGACGAAGCCGCCGCCCACGGAGTAGTACGTCTTCTCCAGCAGCGGGGCGCCGGTGCCGTCGTAGGCGAAGAGCGTCATGCCGTTGGCGTGGTACGGCAGGGCGCGGCGGCGGTGCAGGATCAGCTCGGACGACTCGTCGAAGTCGATCTCGTGGGCGGCGCCTATTTCGGCGCCCAGCAGCCGCAGGCGCTTGGTGGTGCGGATGCGCTCCACCTCGTCGTCGGCGGTCTCGACGTCGACGGAGCGGGGGGAGTGGCCCTCCAGGCCGAGGAGGACGGCCTTGGGGGTGCCGTGGCCGTGGCCGGTGGCGCCCAGGGAGCCGAAGAGCTCGGCGCGCACGCTGACCGTCTCGGCCAGCAGGCCGTCCTTCTTGAGCCGTCCGACGAACATCCGCGCGGCGCGCATGGGGCCGACGGTGTGGGAGCTGGAGGGGCCGATGCCGATGGAGAAGAGGTCGAAGACGGAGATGGCCACGGGGGCGGACTCCCTTGTCTGCTCGTGGTGGACGGTGGAGCAATGGAGCAGCAGGTACGTTTCTGCGCCGATTGTCGAGCGTAACGCGGACCGGACGCGCTGCCTCCGCCCGGAAGCCGGCGGTTGGCCGTCGCCGGGGGTAACAGCCGGTGTCGGGGCGGATACGGAGCCGCTGCGGAGGCCGGGCCCCGCACGGCCTCCGGCCCTCGGGGCCGCGGTCGCGGGCCGCCGGGACGCGCAGGCGGGGCCGGTGGGCGGGCAGGACCGGCAGGCCGGTCGAGGCGCCGGACACCCCGGAATTCCGCGGAAGAGGGGGAAGGGGAGGAGGGGCGGTGAGGGGCCCGGGGGCGTGCCCCGGGCCGCCGGCCCCTGGTCCCGTCGCCCCGGCCCGCCGGCAAGTGGCGGGCCGGGGAGGTCAGCGCATGAGACGCGTCACAGCGACGGGTAGAGCGGGTACTTGCCGGCCAGGGCCGTGACCCGGGCCTTGAGGGCGTCGGCGTCGTAGGCCGGCTTGAGAGCCTCGGCGATGATGTCGGCGACCTCGCGGAAGTCCTCGGCCTGGAAGCCGCGGGTGGCCAGCGCCGGGGTGCCGATGCGCAGGCCCGAGGTCACCATCGGCGGCCGCGGGTCGTTGGGGATCGCGTTGCGGTTGACGGTGATGCCGACCTCGTGGAGGCGGTCCTCGGCCTGCTGGCCGTCCAACTCGCTGTCGCGCAGGTCGACCAGGACGAGGTGGACATCGGTGCCGCCGGACAGGACGGAGACGCCGTGCTGCCTGACGTCGTCCTGGACCAGGCGCTCGGCCAGGATCCGAGCGCCGTCGAGGGTGCGCTGCTGGCGCTCCTTGAAGTCGTCGGACGCGGCGACCTTGAAGGAGACGGCCTTGGCCGCGATGACGTGCTCCAGCGGACCGCCCTGCTGGCCGGGGAAGACCGCGGAGTTGATCTTCTTGGCCAGGTCCTGGGTGGAGAGGATGACCCCGCCGCGCGGGCCGCCCAGGGTCTTGTGGGTGGTGGTGGTCACCACATGGGCGTGCGGCACCGGGTTGGGGTGCAGACCGGCGGCGACCAGGCCGGCGAAGTGCGCCATGTCGACCATGAGGTAGGCGCCGACCTCGTCGGCGATCCGGCGGAACGCGGCGAAGTCGAGCTGGCGCGGGTAGGCGGACCAGCCGGCCACGATCAGCTTGGGGCGGTGCTCCTTGGCGAGGCGCTCGACCTCTTCCATGTCGACCAGGTTGGTCTTCTCGTCGACGTGGTAGGGCACCACGTTGTAGAGCTTGCCGGAGAAGTTGATCTTCATGCCGTGGGTCAGGTGCCCGCCGTGGGCGAGGTTGAGACCCAGGATGGTGTCGCCCGGCTTGATCAGGGCGAACATGGCGGCGGCGTTGGCCTGCGCGCCGGAGTGCGGCTGCACGTTCGCGGCCTCGGCGCCGAAGAGCGCCTTGATGCGGTCGATGGCGATCTGCTCGACCACGTCGACGTGCTCGCAGCCGCCGTAGTAGCGGCGGCCGGGGTAGCCCTCGGCGTACTTGTTGGTCAGGACGGAGCCCTGGGCCTCCATGACGGCGACGGGGGCGAAGTTCTCCGACGCGATCATTTCGAGGGTGGACTGCTGGCGGTCGAGTTCGGCGTCGACGGCGGCGGCGACATCGGGGTCGAGCTCATGGAGGGAGCTGTTCAGAAGCGACATGAGTCTTCCTGGGGGAGTCAGGGGGCGCGATCGGGGTCCGGCCGGACCGAGGAGTCCGGGGCGCCTCCGCCGGGCGGAGGCGGACGGGGAGCGGCGGCTCAGCTCTGGATGAAGGCGGCGTACTCGTCGGCCGAGAGCAGCTCGGCCGGCTCACCGCTGGTCTTCACCTTGAACAGCCAGCCGCCCTCGAACGGGGCGGAGTTCACCAGCGAGGGGTCGTTGACGACGTCCTCGTTGATCTCGGCGATCTCACCGTCGACGGGCGAGTAGAGGTCGCTGACCGACTTGGTCGACTCCAGCTCGCCGCAGGTCTCGCCCGCCGCGACCGTGGCACCGACCTCGGGGAGCTGCACGAAGACGACGTCGCCGAGCGCGTTGGCCGCGTGCTCGGTGATGCCGACCGTCGAGACGCCTTCCTCGGCGCCCGACAGCCACTCGTGCTCCTTGCTGTAGCGCAGCTGCTGGGGGTTGCTCATGGCTCGATTCTCCTGTACGCGAGGGTGTGGTCGTGGAAGGGGGTCGCCCCTGGCGCGGAGCCGGGGGAAGTGTCTTGCACAGTGAGACGCGCGGGCGCGCGCCGCGGCCGGCTCCCGGGGGGAGCGCGCCGCTACTTCTGCCGCTTGTAGAACGGCAGCGCGGTGACCTCGTACGGCTCATGGCTTCCACGGATGTCCACGCAGACACCCTCGGTGCCCGGAGCGGCGTGGGCCGCGTCGACATAGGCGATCGCGACCGGCTTGCCCAGGGTGGGGGAGGGCGCCCCGGAGGTGACCTCGCCGATGACCGTGCCGTCGGCGAGGACGACCCGGTACCCGGCGCGCGGCACCCGGCGGCCCTCGGCGAGCAGGCCGACCAGCTTGCGCGGCGGGTTCGCCTCGGCGCGCTCGGCGGCCGCGGCCAGCGCGGCGCGGCCCACGAAGTCACCGTTGTTGGTGGTCTTCTCGAACTTCACGACCCGGCCCAGGCCCGCGTCGAACGGGGTGGTCGCGGTGGTCAGCTCGTGCCCGTACAGCGGCATGCCCGCCTCCAGGCGCAGGGTGTCGCGGCAGGACAGGCCGCACGGCACCAGGCCCGCGTCCTTGCCGGCCTCGGTCAGCGCCTCCCAGAGGGCGACCGCGTCGGCCGGGCGCACGAACAGCTCGAAGCCGTCCTCGCCGGTGTAGCCGGTGCGGGCGATCAGCGCCTGGACGCCGGCGACCGTGCCGGGCAGGCCCGCGTAGTACTTCAGGCCGTCCAGGTCGGCGTCGGTCAGCGCCTTGAGGATGCCGGGGGACTCCGGTCCCTGCACCGCGAGCAGCGCGTAGGCGTCCCGGTCGTCGCGGATCGCGGCGTCGAAGCCGCCGGCCCGGGCGGTCAGCGCGTCCAGCACCACCTGGGCGTTGGAGGCGTTGGCGACGACCATGTACTCCTGGTCGGCCAGGCGGTAGACGATCAGGTCGTCCAGGATGCCGCCGCCGTCCTCGCAGATCATGGTGTAGCGGGCGCGGCCCGTCTTGACCCCGCCGATGTTGCCCACCAGGGCGTAGTCGAGGAGGTCGGCGGCCTGCGGGCCGGTGACGGTGATCTCGCCCATGTGGGAGAGGTCGAAGAGGCCGGCGCGGGTACGGACGGCGAGGTGCTCGTCGCGCTCGCTGCTGTAGCGCAGCGGCATGTCCCAGCCGGCGAAGTCGGTCATGGTCGCACCGAGCGCGCGGTGGGTGGCATCCAGCGCGGTGCGGCGGGGGGCATCAGTCATGGTTCTGGGCTCCCAGGCATGGGTGAGAGGACGTTCTCCCCATCTGTCATCGGAACCTGAGAGGTTCACCGGGATCCCGCGAACGGACCCGGTTTGCACCTTGGGTGGAGCCGACCCCGAAACCGGGCGGCGGCTCGCTTTTCAGATCTGCCTAGCCCGCGCGGTATAGGGGCCTGAGAGATTCAAGGGAGGACTTGCTCCTTCGGCGCCCCGCCCATGGCGGCCGGGGACTCTCCCGCGCGGGTTCAAACGGCCGGTATGGAGTTGGCGGTGCACAAGTGAGACGCGTGGTGCACCTGGCGGCCACATCATTGCACGGGATCGCCGGATACAGGAGCCCCTGTGGACACCCCGCCCATGACGTGGGCGGATCGGCGGCGCACCTTGATGGACATTACCTTTTCTTGACACTCTGCGGGTACGGGACGGACTCGAACCGGAGCAGATCCGGACGGGGAGGGTGATCACGGTGCACGGAGAAGCGGCATGCGGTGCCACTTCGGGGGTCGTGTCCGCCGGGGCCGTGCCGACCGGGGCCGTGCGCCCCGGCGTCGCGCGGCCCGCCGGCCGAACGCGCGGCGGGCGGGCGCGACGCAGGGTCCTGCGGCCCGGCCGCCGCGCCGGGGTCGTGGACCTGCGGGGCGCGGGGCGGGCGCGGGGCGCGGTGGAACTGCGCTTCCCGGCGGGCGATCTGGTGGTGGTCTCCGGGCTGCCGGGCAGCGGCAAGAGCACGCTGATGCACCGGGTGGTGCCGCCGCTGGACGGCCGCGGCGCCCTGGTGCACCGCATCGACTCGCAGGACGCCCGCGAGCGGTGGGAGCGCGGCCGGCTGCGCCGGCTGCCCTACGCCCTCTACCGCCCGCTGGTGCGGGCCGCCCACTATCTGGCGCTGCGCCGCGCGCTGCGCTCCGGCCACAGCGTGGTGGTGCACGACTGCGGGACGCTGGCGTGGGTGCGCGGCTGGCTCGCCCGGACCGCGGTGCGCGGCGGCCGCGGGCTGCATCTGGTGCTGCTCGACGTGCCGCCGGAGGTCGCGCGCTCCGGCCAGGAGGCCCGCGGGCGCGGGGTGTCGGGGTACGCGTTCGCCCGCCACCGCGGGGCGGTGGGCCGGCTGGTCGGCGCGGCGGAGGCGGCCCGGCTGCCCGCCGGGGTCGGCTCGGCGGTCCTGCTCGACCGGCGGGCGGCGAACGCCCTGGAGGCGATCGGCTTCGGCTGAGCGCGGCGTCCCCGAGACCGGACCCGCCCCGCAGGTTTCACCGCCCGCCTTCTCGTCTAGGGTCTGACCGAAGGCGCGGTTGGGAACGGGTGGGTTGACATGACATTTCCGGAACAGGGGATACCGCAGCTGGCGTGGCCGGCGAACGAACTCGAAGAGGTCCTGGCCGCCGCGGTCGGGCATCCGGGTGCGGGCGGCCGGATCGTCGAGGTGCTGGGGCGCAGCCGGGTGTGGGTGCCGCTGCCCAACGGCGGCGGCCCGCAGAGCGCGGGCCCCGGAACCCGCGGACTCGATCTGCCCACCGTCGAGCTGGGCGGTGCGCCGTACGTCCCGGTCTACAGCTCCGAGCAGGAGTTCCTGCGGGTGGTCGGCGTGCACATGTCCTTCACCGTCGCCCCGGCCCAGGAGTTCGCCCGCGGGCTGCCGCCGCAGGTCGGGATCGTCGTCAACCCCGAGGGCACGATAGGGGTACCGCTGCCGCCGGCCGCGGTCTTCGAGCTGTGCCGCGGCGGGGCGCAGGGCGTGGACGGCCTGCCGAGCGGCGGCCGGGTGCGGCTCTTCGAGCCGGACTGGCAGGAGGAGCCGGTGGACTTCCTGGCCTCCGCCGGACTGGAGTTCTCCGCCGCCGGAATTATCCTGAGTGCCCGGCGTGCCCTGGCCAGTGTCGAGGGCGACACGCCCGCGTTGTTCGTCGGCGTCCAGGTCGCCGCCGACGCCTCCGCACTGCACGACGGCACGGCCCGCGAGGCGGTACTGTCAGCCCTTGGACGTGCGCTCGGCGCCGTGCCGGTGCCCTGGCCCGTGCAGCTCGTGATGCTCGATCTCGCCCAGGGGGACCCGGTCGCCGACTGGATGCTGGAGCGTGTGCGGCCCTTCTACTCCCGGGACCACTCGTAAGCTGGTTGGATGACGGGCGGGCGCACCCCTAACGTGCCCTGCTGACAGAAGGGACGGACCACGTGAGCGCGGGTGCGCATCAGGGGCCGACGGCGGCCGGAGCGCTGGAGCAGCTGCTCCAGCAGGTCTCGCCCGGCCGTTACGACGCCTATGAGGCGCTGCTGCACGCGCTCGCCGCGGGCCAGGTCTGGATGCTGCTCTGGCAGGGCCGGGCCGGTGCGCCCGACGCGCAGTACGGCAACATGGAGGTCGACGGCCTCGGTTACGCCCCCTGTGTGACCTCGGCGCCCGAACTCGCCGCCTCCGGCTGGAACCGCGACCACGAGGTGGTCACCGGCCCCGAGATCGCCGCCGCGCTCTTCCCCGACCGCTGGGGCCTGTGGCTGAACCCGCACGCCCCCGGGGGCGGCGTCGGCATCCCCTGGCTGGACCTGCGCCGGATCGCCGGCGGCCTCGACCGGCTGCCCGCCGGGCCGCTGCGGATCACCGAACCGGTCATCGACATCCCGCAGTTCTACGCGCTGCTCGCGCAGAACGCGCACCGCACGCCCGCCGTCCGGTCGCTGCGCCGGGCCTGGGTGCAGCCCGCGCTCGGCGCCCCGTATCTGGCGGTCGGTCTGGATCTGTACGACACCGGTCAGCAGGCGGTGGACTCGGTGCGGTTGATGATCCAGCAGTCGATCGGCGCGGTGCCGGACGGCCTGCCGGTCTCCACGGTCGCGATGAACGACGACTACGACCCGGTCGCCCTGTGGATGCGGGCCTCCACGCGCCCCTTCTTCGACCGCGACGGCTATGCCCAGCAGCAGCCCACGGCCCCGTCCCCCGGCTACGGCTACCCGCGCCCGTACTGACCTCCCCGGGCCCTCCCGACGGCTCCACCCGGCGTCGGCACCGGCGCTTTCCCGGGTGAATTCTCCCGGTATGCCCCGCGATTGAGGCCCTTTCGCGCGGTGGTGCGCCCCGCTCAGGCCGCGCGAATGTCCGTATAACGGAAGGCCGCGGACCACATCACAGTTACGCATCCTTTCCCGACCGGGTCTGGTGAGTGATCGCAACTCGGATGAAGACTCCGGCAGCAGAGGGCCTCGGTTCCTTGTACGAGTGTCATCCCGCACGACGTCACGCGAATCCCCGAAATCCGCCGCGCGAACTTCCGGGACTTCCGCAGGACTTGCACCAGTGATGTGAGGCAGGCCGCTCTCGCGGCAGGGATGTGGGCCGGCACGCCGGCCGAGAGGGGTCAAGGCACCGTGACCGCACCGATCGAGACCACCGGGGCGGCTGCCCAGGCGCAGCCGGAAGCGGTGCTGCAGGGCGTGGAGGGCAAGCGGATCGAGGGGCGTTCGCTCGGTCAGATCGCCTGGTTGCGCTTCCGGCGGGACAAGGTCGCCGTGGCCGGTGCCATCGTTGTCATCCTGCTCGTCCTCGTCGCGGCCTTCTCCCGGCCCCTCCAGGCCCTGCTGGGGCTGGACCCCGACAACCCCAACCAGTCGCTGATCGACCCCAACACCACCCTTCCCAAAGGGGACTTGGGCGGGATGAGCGCGGACCACCCGCTCGGCGTGGACCCGAAGTTCGGCCGCGATCTGCTCGCCCGGATCCTGGAGGGCTCCTGGGTGTCGCTGATCGTGGCGTTCGGCGCGACCCTGCTGTCGGTCGCCCTCGGCGCCGTCCTCGGGGTCGTCGCCGGCTTCTACCGCGGGCGGGTGGACGCCGTCATCAGCCGGATGATGGACGTCTTCCTGGCCTTCCCGCTGCTGCTGTTCGCCATCGCGATCTCCGCCTCGCTGCAGGGCGGCGCCTTCGGCCTGGAGGGCCTGCCGCTGCACATCTCGGTGCTGATCTTCGTGATCGGCTTCTTCAACTGGCCGTACATGGGGCGCATCGTGCGGTCCCAGACGCTCTCGCTGCGGGAGCGTGAGTTCGTCGACGCCGCCCGCGGCATGGGCGCCCGCGGGCCGTTCATCCTCTTCCGGGAGCTGCTGCCCAACCTGGTGGGCCCGATCATCGTCTACTCCACCCTGCTGATCCCCTCCAACATCCTCTTCGAGGCGGCCCTGAGCTTCCTGGGCGTCGGCATCCAGCCGCCCCAGGCGTCCTGGGGCGGCATGCTCAACCAGGCGGTCAAGTACTACGAGGTCGACCCCCAGTACATGATCGTCCCCGGCCTCGCGATCTTCGTCACCGTGCTCGCCTTCAATCTGCTCGGTGACGGCCTGCGGGACGCGCTGGACCCGCGCAGCCGCTGACGGCGGCACGGGGCGCCCGCCCAGATATCACCTGCGTTTTTGATGTTTTGACCTTTCTCGACGAACGAAGGGGCACCGACCATCATGCGAAGGTCAGTTCCGGTCGCGGCGGTTGCGGCCATCACCAGTGCGGGCCTGTTGCTGGCCGGCTGCAGCGGGGGCAAGGACTCGGCAGGCGGATCCGGGGAGGCGAACGCCGCCACCAAGGGCGTCGTCAACGCCTCGAACGCGAAGGGCGGCACGGTCACCTACGCCCTCAGCGACGCCCCCGAGTCGTTCGACCCGGGCAACACCTACTACGCCTTCATCTACAACTTCAGCCGGCTCTACGCGCGCCCGCTGACCACCTTCAAGCCGGGCCCCGGAGCCAAGGGCAACGAGCTGGCCCCGGACCTCGCCGAGTCGATGGGCAAGTCCAGCGACGGCGGCAAGACCTGGACGTACAAGCTCCGCAAGGGCGTCAAGTACGAGGACGGCACCGAGGTCACCTCGCAGGACGTCAAGTACGCCGTCGAGCGCAGCAACTTCGCGCGCGACACCCTCTCGCTGGGCCCGAACTACTTCCAGCAGTTCCTCAAGGACAACGACGGCGGCTACAAGGGCCCCTACAAGGACAAGGGCAAGGCCGGGCTGAAGTCCATCGAGACCCCGGACCCGCAGACGGTCGTCTTCCACCTCAAGAAGCCGTTCGCCGAGTTCGACTACCTGGTCAGCGCCCCGCAGACCGCGCCGGTCCCGCAGGCCAAGGACAAGGGCGCGGACTACACCAAGGCGGTGCTGTCCACCGGTTCGTACAAGTTCCAGAGCTACGACGAGGGCAAGCAGCTCACCCTGGTGCGCAACCCGCAGTGGTCGGCCAAGACCGACCCGCTGCGCAAGCAGCTGCCGGACAAGATCGTCCTGAACCTGAAGGTCGCCCAGTCGACCATCGACAAGGACCTCCAGTCGGGCAACACCATGGTGGACCTGGCCGGCCGCGGGGTCGACGGGCAGACGCAGGCCCAGCTGACGACCGACCCCAAGGAGAAGGCCAACACCGACAACGCGCTCGGCCAGCGCCTCGTCTACACGGCGATCAACACCAAGGTGAAGCCGTTCGACAAGCTGGAGTGCCGCAAGGCCGTCGAGTACGCGATCGACAAGAAGGCCGTCCAGACCTCGCTCGGCGGCCCGATCCGCGGTGACGTGGCCTCCACGGTCCTGCCGACCGACATCGACGGCTACCAGAAGTACGACCTCTACCCGCAGAAGTACACCGGCGACAAGCTGGACCTCGCGGACGCCAAGAAGCACTGGGCCGCCTGCGGCGCGGGCAACACCACGACCACGATCCTGGCCCGCAACGACCGCCAGGACGAGGTCGACGCGGCCACCTCGATCATCGAGTCGCTGAAGAAGATCGGCGTCACCGCCAAGATCCAGTCGTACCCCACCAGCAAGTACTTCTCGGACTACGCCGGCGTGCCGAAGTTCAACAAGAAGAACAACGTCGGCCTGATCATGATGCAGTGGGGCTCGGACTTCCCGACCGGCTACGGCTACCTCCAGCAGATCCTGAACGGCAAGGCCATCAGCCAGTCCGGCAACACCAACCTGTCGGAGCTCGACGACCCGGCGATCAACAAGCTGCTCGACAGCGCCATCGCCAACCCCGACAAGGCGGCCCGCGAGAAGGCCTACGCCGAGATCGACAAGAAGACGATGGAGCAGGCGGCGCTGGTCCCGCTCACCTACTTCAAGGTCCTGATGTACCGCTCGCCCAAGGCCACCAACCTGGTGTCCACCTCGGCCTTCAGCGGTCAGTACGACTACCTCAACATCGGCGTCAAGAAGTAGCAGCCCCGGAAGGCAGGTGAAGGCATTGGTGTCCGCGGGCCGGTCCGGCCCGCGGCACCGACGCCGCGCCCCGTGTTCTCGTACCTCATCCGCAGGTTGATCAGCGCAGTGGTCCTGCTGCTGATCGTCAGCGCGGTCACCTTCGGCATCTTCTTCCTGCTGCCGAAGCTGGCCGGGCAGACCACCGACCAGCTGGCCCAGCAGTACATCGGGAAGGCCCCCACGCCCGCGGACATCGCGGCGGTGAAGAAGAACCTCGGCCTGGACAAGCCCGTCTTCGAGCAGTACTGGGACTTCCTCAAGGGCATCTTCGCCGGCGTCGACTACAAGTTCGGCCCGGAAGCTGCCAAGTGCCATGTGCCGTGCTTCGGCTACTCCTTCAAGACCCATATCGAGGTCTGGCCGGAGATCCAGAACCGGCTCCCGGTGACCCTCTCGCTGGCCGCCGGCGCGGCCGTGCTGTGGGTGGTCTCCGGCGTCGCCACCGGTGTGCTCTCCGCGCTGCGCCCCGGCTCGTTCTTCGACCGGATGGCCATGACCGTGGCGCTGGCGGGCGTCTCCCTCCCGATGTTCTTCACCGGCGCCCTGGCGCTGGCCCTGTTCACCTACCAGTGGCCGGTCTTCGAGCGCAGCGACTACGTGCCGCTGCTCCAGGACCCGTTCCTGTGGGCCCGGACCCTGGTCCTGCCCTGGGTGACGCTGGCCTTCCTCTACTCCGCGCTCTACGCCCGGCTCACCCGGGCCGGCATGCTGGAGACGCTCAGCGAGGACTACATCCGCACCGCCCGCGCCAAGGGCCTGCGGGAGCGCACGGTGGTCGTCCGGCACGGTCTGCGGGCCGCCCTCACCCCGATCATCACGGTCTTCGGCATGGACCTGGGCCTGCTGCTCGGCGGCGCGCTGATCACCGAACAGGTCTTCTCGCTCAAGGGGGTCGGCGCCTTCGCCGTCGAGGCGATCAACGCCAACGACCTGCCCAACATCCTCGGCGTCACCCTGCTCGCCGCGTTCTTCATCGTCATATGCAACCTGGTGGTGGACGTTCTGTACGCCGCCGTCGACCCGCGGGTGAGGCTCTCGTGACCGATTCCTCCGAGGACAGGGCCGGGGCCCAAGCCACCCCGGCCGCCACCGAAGCGCCCGGGAAGGCACCGCGGGGCGCGGCCTTCCTCGACGTGCGCGACCTGAAGGTGCACTTCCCCACCGACGACGGGCTGGTGAAGTCCGTCGACGGGCTGACCTTCAGCCTGGAGAAGGGCCGGACACTCGGGATCGTCGGCGAGTCCGGCTCCGGGAAGTCGGTGACCTCGCTCGCCGTCATGGGCCTGCACCGCGCCTCGCGCCGGCAGCGCAGCAAGGTGGCCATGTCCGGCGAGATCTGGCTGGACGGCAAGGAGCTGGTGGCCGCCGACCCGGACGAGGTGCGCCGGCTGCGCGGCCGCGAGATGGCGATGATCTTCCAGGATCCGCTGTCCGCGCTGCACCCCTTCTACTCGGTCGGCAACCAGATCGTCGAGGCCTACCGCGTCCACCACGACGTGGACCGGAAGACCGCGCGCCGCAGGGCGATCGAGATGCTCGACCGGGTCGGCATCCCGCAGCCCGACAAGCGGGTCGACGACCATCCGCACCAGTTCTCCGGCGGGATGCGCCAGCGCGCCATGATCGCGATGGCGCTGGTCAACAACCCCGAGCTGCTGATCGCGGACGAGCCCACCACGGCCCTGGACGTCACCGTCCAGGCGCAGATCCTGGACCTGATCCGCGACCTGCAGAAGGAGTTCGGCTCGGCGGTCATCATCATCACCCACGACCTGGGGGTGGTCGCCGAACTCGCCGACGACCTGCTGGTGATGTACGGCGGGCGGTGCGTCGAGCGCGGCCCGGCCGAGAAGGTCTTCTCCGCGCCCCGCCACCCCTACACCTGGGGACTGCTCGGCTCCATGCCGCGCATCGACCGCGACCAGACGGACCGGCTGATCCCGGTGAAGGGCTCCCCGCCCAGCCTGATCAACGTCCCGTCCGGCTGCGCCTTCAACCCCCGCTGCCCGTACGCGGACCTCCCCGAGGACAACCTGACCCGTACGGTCCGTCCCGAGCTGCGCGAGTCCGGCGGCGGACACTTCTCCGCCTGCCACCTGCCGCAGGAGGAGCGGGAGCGTATCTGGACCGAAGAGATTGCGCCGAGGCTGTGACCGAGACGACGGACGACCAGAGCAAGAAGATCCCGCTCCAGAAGGGGACCGAGGACGCGAAGGCCTCCGACGGGGCCGCGCCGCTGCTGCGGGTGCGCGGTCTGGTGCGGCACTTCCCGATCACCAAGGGGCTGCTCAAGCGGCAGGCCGGTGCGGTGCAGGCGGTCGACGGCATCGACTTCGACGTACGGCCGGGGGAGACGCTCGGCGTCGTCGGGGAGTCCGGGTGCGGCAAGTCGACCATGGGCCGGCTGATCACCCGGCTCGACGAACCCACCGGCGGCACCATCGAGTTCCAGGGCCGCGACATCACCCATCTGTCGCCCGGCAGGCTGCGGCCGATGCGCCGCGACGTCCAGATGATCTTCCAGGACCCGTACGGTTCGCTGAACCCGCGGCACACCATCGGCGGCATCGTCTCCACCCCCTTCCGCCTCCAGGGCGTCGAGCCCGAGGGCGGGCTGAAGAAGGAGGTGCAGCGGCTGCTGGAGCTGGTGGGCCTGAGCCCGGAGCACTACAACCGCTATCCGCACGAGTTCTCCGGCGGCCAGCGCCAGCGCATCGGCATCGCCCGCGCCCTGGCGCTCAAGCCCAAGCTGGTGGTCGCGGACGAGCCGGTCTCCGCGCTGGACGTGTCGATCCAGGCGCAGGTCGTCAACCTCATGGACGACCTCCAGGAGGAGCTGGGCCTGACCTACGTCATCATCGCCCACGACCTCTCGGTCATCCGGCACGTCTCGGACCGGATCGCGGTGATGTACCTCGGCAAGATCGTGGAGTTGAGCGACCGCAAGGCGCTCTACGAGTCGCCGATGCACCCGTACACCAAGGCGCTGCTGTCCGCGGTGCCGGTGCCCGACCCCAAGCGGCGCACCCAGCGCGACCGGATCCTGCTCAAGGGCGACGTGCCCTCGCCGATCAACCCGCCCTCCGGCTGCCGGTTCCGCACCCGCTGCTGGAAGGCGACCGAGGTGTGCACCACCACCGAGCCGCCGCTGGTCGCGCTGCGCACCGGGCACCAAGTGGCCTGCCACCACCCGGAGAACGCCGGCGACCGGCCGGCCGCCGCCCCGGCGGAGCCCGGCGAGGGGGCCGCAACCGGCGAATAGCGCCTGGAGTTGGCAAAGTCCTGGGCAAAGGGCAACGGGAGGGTGCAGAGTCAGCACGGTTGTTCGATCTTCATCCGTGTGTCCGAAGGGATGGCTCATGGCACTCTCCCGTTCTGCGCGCCGCACCTCCAGGTGGCTCGCCCTGGCCACCGCGGTGGCCTCGGCCGCCTCGATCGCCGCGGCGCCCGGCGCGTCCGCCGGTGCCGCCGGTGCCGGGGACCCGTACTTCCCCCAGCTGGGCAACGGCGGCTTCGACGCCCTGCATTACGACCTCGGCGTCAGCTACCACCCTTCCAGCGGCCGCCTCGACGGCCGCACCACGCTCACCGCCAGGGCCACCCAGAACCTCTCCGCCTTCGACCTCGACCTGCAGAAGCTGACGGTCGACTCGGTGAAGGTCAACGGCCGCCGGGCGCACTTCACCAGATCCGGCGACGAGATGACCATCCGCCCCGACTTCGCGCTGCGCCGCGGGCACCGGTTCACCGTCGCCCTCGCCTACCACGGGGTGCCCAAGGCCCTGAGCGGGCCGATCGTCTTCGGCTCCGACTACGGCTGGATGAAGACCAAGGACGGCGTCTTCGTCGCCTGCGAGCCCAACGCCGCCTCGACGTGGTTCCCCTCCAGCGACCACCCCGGCGACAAGGCCACCTACGACATCCGCATCGACGCCCCCAAGGGCCTGACCGGCGTCTCCAACGGCCGGCTCATCAGCTCGGGCGAGGCGCACGGCCGCTCCTACGCCCACTGGCGCGAGACCCGCCCGATGGCGACGTACCTGGCCACCGCCACCATCGGCAAGTTCGACGTCCGCACGGGTACCACCCCCGGCGGGATACCGATGTACGTCGCCACCGACCCCACCCTGCCCACCGGCAAGGTCGACGTCTACGGCGTCACCGCCGAGGCCACCGACTACTGGTCGAAGATCTTCGGTCCGTACCCCTTCGAGGAGACCGGGGCGATCGTCGACGACATGCCGCAGGCCGGCTTCTCGCTGGAGGTGCAGTCCAAGCCGGTCTACTCGGCCGTCCGCAGCGAGTCCACCATCGTCCACGAGCTGGCCCACCAGTGGTTCGGCGACTCGGTCTCGGTCAAGCAGTGGAAGCACATCTGGCTCAACGAGGGCTTTGCCACCTACGCCCAGTGGCTGTGGTCCGAGCACCGCGGGACGCTCAGCGCCCATGACGCCTTCCGCAAGGTCTACAACGAGATCCCCGCCGACGACTCCTTCTGGAAGCAGAAGATCGCCGACCCGAAGCGGGACACCATGTTCGCCGACTCCGTCTACGAGCGGGGCGCGATGACGCTCCAGGCGCTGCGCGAGCGGATCGGCGACCCGGCGTTCTTCAAGCTGCTGCCGGCCTGGACCGCGCAGCACCGCTACGGCAACGCCGACACCGCGCAGTTCATCGCGCTCGCCGAGAAGATCTCCGGCCAGCAGCTGGACGACCTGTTCCACACCTGGCTCGACACGGACACCAAGCCGGCCCTGCCCGGCGAGTGAGCCCGCCGCCCCGGGGTCAGTCGGCGTCCGGCCGGCCGCCCCGGGGCCGCAGCTGCTGCGGCCGTGGCAGGTGCAGTCCGAGGTAGACCGCGCCCATCCGCAGGGCGAACACCACCCCCGCCGAGATCCCCGCGGCGGGGGTGGGGCCCACTCCGAGGTGGTGCAGCAGCAGATAGCAGCAGGCGCCGGCCAGCGCGGCGATCGCGTAGACGTCCTCGCGCAGCAGCAGCGGCGGGAACTCCCCGCACAGCACATCGCGGACGACCTCGCCGGTGACGCCGGTCAGCACCGCCAGGATGATCACGGCGAGCGGGGTGGCGCCGGCCTCGATCGCGGCCCGCGCGCCGATCACCGTCACGACGGACAGCCCGATCGCGTCGACCACCAGCAGCGACTTGTGCGGCAGCTGCCGGAACCGCAGATAGGCCATGGTGCCGACACCGACGCAGATGATCACGGTCAGCAGCACCCAGTCGTGCGTCCAGTACAGCGGCCGCCGGTCGAGGATGAGATCGCGCAGCGTGCCGCCGGAGATGGAGGCGGCGAAGGCGAGCACCAGCCCGCCGAAGGGGTCCATGTTGGCGCGGAAGGCCGCCAGCACCCCGCTCGCCGCGAAGGCCGCGACACCGACCAGGTAGAGGACGTGAAGCATGGCGCACATCATCGCAGGCCCGGAAGGACCGCTTCCGCCCGAGGTCGTGGAAACTGACACTACCGGTCGGTAACTATCCGGTGTAGCGTGCAACCCATGGCTCTGGTGACCCTTGGCAACAGCGAGTTCGACCGTGACACGGCGGTCAGCCGCCGCGCCCCGGGCGTCTATGACGCCCACCTCTCCGCCGGCTGGACGATCATCCAGGCGGTCAACGGCGGCTATCTCCTCGCCCTCATGGGCCGGGCCCTGGGCGACGCCCTCCCGCACCCCGACCCGATGTCGGTCACCGCGCACTACCTGACGGCCTCGGTCCCGGGCCCCGCCGTCATCCGCACCGAGGTGGTCCGCACCGGCCGCACGATGTCCACCGGCACCGCCCGCCTCCTGCAGACCGACGCGGAGGGCAACGAGGTCGAGCGGCTGCGGGTGCTCGCCTCGTACGGCGATCTCGACGCCCTGCCCGACGACGTCCGCACCACCGCCAAGCCCCCGGCCATCCCCCCGTACGAGCACTGCCTCGGCGCGCACGACGCCCCCGGCGGGGGCACCACCATCCCCGGCAGCACCGCCATCACCGAGCGGCTCGACCTCCGGCTGGACCCGGAGACCGCCGGCTGGGCGGTCGGCGCCCCGTCCGGCAATGGCGAGATGCGCGCCTGGTTCGGCCTCGCCGACGGTCGCGACCCCGACCCGCTCTCCCTGCTGCTGACCGTCGACGCACTGCCGCCCACCGCCTTCGAGATGGGCCTGCTCGGCTGGGTGCCCACCGTCGAACTGACCGCCCACGTCCGTCACCGCCCCGCCCCCGGCCCGCTGCGGGTCGCCATCACCACCCGCAACATGGCCGGCGGCTTCCTGGAGGAGGACGCGGAGGTCTGGGACTCCCAGGACCGACTGGTCGCCCAGTCCCGGCAGTTGGCGCGCGCGATCCTCCAGGGCTGAGGGCCCGGCGCCCGTCCCGGCGCCGCGTCCGTCCCGTTCCGCGGCCGCTCCCAAGGGTGTTGGCGCAAAAGTGTGACGCAAAGAGCAGGCCGCCGCCGACCGGCGCATGCCAGACTGATCGCCATGGGGGATGTGGCGCTCAGAATCGACGACGCGACCGTGGTGTGGCTGCGGGACGGCCAACCGGCCGCGGAACAGCGGCCCCGCACCCACGGGCGGTCCGCCGAGCGGCAGTCGGCGGACGCGGGCCGGGGCCGGCACCCCGGCGACGAGGACGGGCTGGAGCTGCCCGACGGCTACGGCGCCGCCCGGCCCGTCAGCGTGGACGCCCGGATGAGCCGGGCGCTGACCCGCGGCGGCGAGGCACTGGAAGAGGCCCTGCGCCCGCTCGGCGGCGTCCTCGGCCAGATCCACCGCTCGATCGCGGCCGGCACCCACCGCCCCGACGAGGTCACCGTCGAGTTCGGCGTCACGCTCGGCTCCGATCTGAGCCTCGGGGTGTTCTCCGGCAGCGGCGAGGCCAGCTTCAAGGTGTCCGCCACCTGGAACCTCGGCAGCGGCACGGACGGCCCCGGGGGGACGGCGACGCCGTGATCGCAGGCGCAGGCCCGGACACCCCGCTCCAGCAGTCCTTCGTCTCCTTACGGCACGGCGGCCGGGCCGTCGGCGCGGGCGTCCTCGTCGCCGAGCGGCTCGTGCTGACCTGCGCCCATGTCGTCAACAGCGCCCTGGGCAGGGACCGTTTCGACCAGGACACCCCGGGCCCGGGCGATCCGGTCACCCTCCGGCTGCCCCATGTCGCGGCCGGCCGCGATCTGACCGGGCGGGTTGTGCGGGAGCTGTGGTCCCCGCCGCGGGCCACGGCCGCCGCGAGCACCCCGGTCCGCCCCGGGCAGGTGCCCTACCACGGCGATCTGGCCGTCCTGGAGCTGGACGCGGCCCCGCCCGCCGGCGCCGAGCCCGCGCCCTTCCTCCAGCACAGCTACGCCAACGAGACCATCGCCTTATGGGCCAGCGGCAACCCGCTGCCCGCGGTGCGCGCCGTGCCCCGGGTCTCGGCCCCGCCCTGGATCGCGCTGGACGTGCTCGGCGGCGCCGAGGTCACCGAGGGCTTCAGCGGCGGGCCGCTGTGGGACCGCGCCCGGCAGGCCGTCGTCGGCCTGGTCGCGGCCGTCCACCGCACCCCGGAACCGGCCGCCCCCGGGGCCCCGCCGACGACGATGTACGCCATCAGCGTCCCGGCCATCGAGGCCGAACTCCCCGCGCTGCCGCCCCCGGCGGTGCCCACCGCCCGGCGCGGGGTGCAGCAACTGCTCACCGCACTGGAGCGGGTCCTCCAGGGCCACGAGGCGGTGCAGGACTGCGAGGAGCGCCTCGCCGCCCGGCTGGGCAGGCCCTCGGCGGGCCCGGCGGCCGACCTCGAACGGCTGGTGGGCCTCGCGGTGGGCGTCCGCCGCGGCATCCCCGAACTCCTCGACCTGGTACGCGACCACGCGCACCAGCCCGCCGCCGGCCCCTACGACCCGCACCCCCGGCCCGGCCACCACGGCGCCCGCGAGGACTGGGAGCGCCTGCGCCGCGCCGCCCGCACGGTCCGCCCCGGCGAATACCTCACCACCCGCCAACGCCGCGACCTGTCCGGCCTGCTGGCCCACTGCACCCGCACCGACCCGCGCACCCTCCTCGAACGGGTCCTGCCGCACGCCCCGGAACTGCCCGCCGTCGCCGGCCTGGCCGACGTGATGGACGCCCTGGAGGGCTTCAGCTCCCTGACCGGCGCGCCCGTGCCACCGCTGCTGCAAGGCGTGGTGCGGATCAGCGTCGAGGAGCGCGCGGCCGGCGCCTACCCGTCCGAGGACCTCGACGCCTGGGTCGAGCGCGTGGGTGCCCGCTCGGGCGTCGACGAGGCGGCGGTCAGCCAGTTCCGCGCCGACGTGGTCGCGGCCGCCGCCCCCGTGCACACCCCGGCACCGGGACCGACGGGAGGAGCCGCCCCGCGGGTGCAGGTGGAGCTGCTGCCCACCGCCACCGGCCGCCGCTTCACCTACCAGATCTGGACCCTCGCCGACCCCCGCACGCACCGCCTCGCGCTGGTCCGCGACGCCGAGGCGGGCAGCGAGCAGGTGGTCGACGACATCCGCCGGGTGCTGCGCACCGAGGTCCGCGAGGACCCGGAGACCGCCCTCGTGGAGTATTTCCTGCCGTCCGCCTGGCTCGGGCTGGACGTCGACTCGTGGGAATCGCCCGACGGCGACGAGGACGGGCCGTTCGTCCCGGGGATCACCCGCCGGGTCGTGGTGCGCACCACCGAGCGCTCCCGGGAGAGCTACGCCGGATGGAAGCAGCGCACCGCGGCCCTGCCGCACGCCAAGCACCTGGTCCTCGACGAGCGGCACACCGACCGGAGGGTGGCCCGCGCCCAGCTGGAGGTGCACCGCGACGCCGGGACGGTCATCGTGTGCTGCCCGCCCGACCACCACGGCACGCTGCTGCGGCAGTGCGTCCAGGCGGGCGTCCACACCGTCCTGTGGCACCGCGACGAACACGGCGCCCAACTCGCCCGCGACCTGCTGGACCTGGTGGACGGCGCCGACCACACCGAGGTCCCCGAGGTGGTGCGCCTGGAGCGGGCCAAGGCGATCGCCGAGCCGGAGAGCACCGCCCACCACGGCCGCCGGCTGTCCCTGCTCTACGACGCACCCGACCACCGTCCCCCGCAACTCGCCCCGGACGCCTGGGTGCTGACCCAGCCCTGAACGCCCGCGCGCGGGCCGAGGACCCGTCGCCCGCGGGCGGCAGTACACAGCGAAGAACGAGGAGAACGTGCGGTGACCGGACAGAGCGCAGCAGGCGCCCCCCACGACCCGGAGGCGGCGCCGGAAGCCTGGTGGGTGTTCCGCGGCCCGGCGGACCTGCCCGCGCCACCGCCCTGGCGGCGCTTCCCGGCCGAAGGGGGCACGGCGGCCTCCCGCGCGCCCTACCTCCTGGAGCGCAACGAGATCTCCGTGGTCAACGCGGCGCTGCATCTGCACCGCCCGCTGCTGGTCACCGGCCGCCCCGGCGCCGGCAAGAGCTCGCTGGCCCATGCCGTCGCCGAGGAACTCGGGCTCGGCGACGTACTGCGCTGGTCGGTCAACAGCCGCTCCACGCTCCAGGACGCCCTCTACCGCTACGACGCCGTGGGCCGCCTCCGGGAGGCCTCGCTGCGCCGGGAGCACGAGGCGTCCCACGGCCCGGTGCGCCGCCCCAGGACCCCGCGCACCACGGCCGCCGGGGACATCGGCCAGTATCTGCGCCTCGGCCCGCTCGGCAGCGCGCTGGCCGCCGGCCGCCCCCGGGTCCTGCTCGTCGACGAACTCGACAAGGCCGACATCGACCTGCCCAACGACCTGCTGGTGGTCCTGGAGGAGGGGGCGTTCGAGATCCCGGAGCTGGCTCGGCTGCCCGAGCACCAGCAGGACGTGCAGGTGCTGATGAGCGGAAGCCGGGAGCGGGTCGCGATCCACCGCGGAATGGTGCGCTGCACCCACTTCCCGGTGGTCGTGATGACCAGCAACGGCGAACGGGACTTCCCGCCCGCCTTCCTGCGCCGGTGCGTGCGGCTGGACCTGCCGGAGCCGACCGGCGACCGGCTGCGGAAGATCATCGAACACAACCTGGGCGAGCGGGCGGTCGCCGCCGCGGAGGACCTCATCGAGGTCTTCCACCAGCGCGCGAAGACCCAGACCCTGGCCACCGATCAGCTGCTGGCCGCCGTCCACCTGCGCATCAGCGGCGCCGACCTCACCAAGGACGAGCTGCTCGGCGCCGTACTCCACCGCCTCGACGAGCCCATGGCGCCATGATCGACCGACTGCGACAGGCGATGTCGGCCGCCGGCTACGACCTCGGCGCCACCGAACTCCTCGACGTGCTGTGGCTCGCCCGGGCGATGGCGGGGAACGCGGCGGCCGGGGTGTCGTCGGATATGGGGGAGCCGGGGGATGCGGGGGAGTGTGTGGGCGGGGACGGGGACGGGGACAGGGGCGGCGGGGAGGTCGGCCCGGCGGGTGCGAAAGCAGGGGGCGTTGACGACGTAACGGCCCCCGCACGCACGGCATCCGACGAGCGATCCGCGGACGCGACGCCCCCGACGGCCGCCGACGCCCCCGACGACCCGGCCGACACTTCCACTCCCACTCGTGCTGACCAACCACCCGCCCCCGCAAGCCCGTTGACGCCCGTCCCGCCGCCCCGCCGTGCCCTCTACGCCTGGGGGAGCGAGGGCGGTGGGCACGGCGCGGAGCGGGCCCGGCCCGCGCGGGTGCCCGGTGGGCGGGCGCTGCCCGACGCCCAGCAGCTGGGCCGGGCGCTGCGCCCGCTGCGCAGGACACGCGACCACCCGCACCGCACCGTCACCGATGTCGAGGCCACCGTCCGGCTCGCCGCCGAGACCGGCTTCCTCGATGTCGTGGCCCGCCCGGAGCAGGAACGGCGCTGGTCGGCCGTGCTGTTGGTGGACAGCTCGGCCGCCATGCAGGTGTGGGGGCCGCTCGCCGCCGAACTGCGCGCGCTGCTCGCCCGGAGCACCGTCTTCCGCTCCGTCCGGATCCAGCGGATCGACCCCCGGAACCCGAGCGGCCCGCTGCACCGCCGGCGGTCCGCGGGCGCCGCCGTGACCTTCCTGCTCACCGACGGCACCAGTCCGGGCTGGCGCAGCCCGCAGACCGTCCGCGCGCTGGCCGCCTGGGGCAGCGGCGGCCCGCTGGCCGTCCTGAACCCGCTGCCCCGGCGGCTGTGGCGCGGCACCGCCCTGGACGCCCGGCCCCGACTGCTGGCCGCCCCCGGCGAGTTCGACGGCCTCGGGCGCCTCCTCGTCTGCGATCCGCTCAGCGGCGAGCGCGACCCGGAGGCGGCGGGCGTGCTCGCGCTGCCCGTGCTGCATCCGACCGCGTCCGCGCTGGAGCAGTGGGCCGGGCTGCTCACCCGCCCCGGGGTGCCGCATCTGATCGACACCGTGCTGCTGGACGAACTCCCCGGACACCGGGAGCCGGCCCGGCCCGAGGGCAGCGCCGAGGAGCTGCTCGCGCACTTCCGCGGCGCGTTCTCCCCCGAGGCCTACCGGCTCGCGGTCCGCCTCTCCGCCGTCCGCCCCCTGACCACCCCGCTGATGCACCTGGTGCGCGCCGCCACGATGCCCGACGCCGGCCCCACCCATGTGGCGGAGATCCTCCTCGGCGGCCTCCTGGAGCGCACCGACCGGCCCCGGGATACCTCCGCCGCCCACACCCTCGACCGCGCCCTGGGCGCACCGCCACCGGCCCCGGGCGCCGAGCCCGTCTACGACTTCCGGCCCGGCGTACGGGAGTTGCTGTTCAGCGGGCTGGGCGCGGAGGCGGCCGTGGAGGTCGTCGAGGCCGTCGGCCGGTCGCTGGAGCCGTACATGGGACGGCTGCCCGACTTCCCCGTCCTGATGGGCGACGCGGACGGGGAGCTGCGGCTGCGGGCCTCGGCGCGGGCCTTCGCCGTCCTGGCCAGCCCGGTGCTGGAGCGGCTGGGGGGCGCGGCGCCCGGCCCGCCGGACGGGGTGGTGCCCTCGCAGTGCCGCCCCGAACCCGTGCTCCCGCCGCTCGACGGGCGGCTCTCCGCGCCCGCGCGCCGCGCCGTGCGCCTGCTCGCCCTGGCGGACCTCGCGGACACCCCGCCCGCGGGCCTCCCGTTCGGCGCCGCGGTGGCGCTGCTGGACGACACCGCACCCCGGACCCGGGCCCTGCTGGACGAGCTGGTGGCGGCCGGCGCCCTGCGGCGGACGGACGGCGACCGGCACTCCCTCGCGGGCGAGGTGCGGGACCCGGCCCGCGAGGCCGCCGGGCGCGAGCTGCCCGCGGCGGAGCGGGACGCGGCGCTGTCGCGGCTGCTGGCCTGGTACCTGGCCGCCGGCCGGGAGATGTACGCCCTGCGGTACCCGGGGGAGCGCATGCTCCAGTACCTGGCCCGGGCCTCCTCGCCCGGTCCGCTGCCCACGACGAAGGACCGCGCCGCGTCCCCGGCCGCCTGGGCCGAGGAGCTGCCGCAGCTGCTCGCCGTCGTCCGCCGCGCCGTGCTCGCCTCCCCGCGCACCGTCCGCACCGCCGCCGACCTGCTGCTGCTCGCCGGGACGACGGCGGACTGCGGGGCGCTCTCCGCCGCCTTCGAGCCGGCCGCCCGGACTGCGGCGGCGCGGGCGGCGGGGCCGGGCGACGCCCGGGCCGAGGGCCGGGCCCGGCTGGCGCTTGCCGAGGCGTACCTCGCGCTGGGCCGGGCCGACGAGGCCGAGGCCGCCGCGCGCCGGGCCGCGGCGCTGGCCGACCGCTGCGCGGACCCGCTGACCCGCTTCCGGGCACCGTACGTGCGCGGGCTCACCGCCCTGCTCCAGGCGCGGTACGACGACACCGAACGGCATCTCACCGCGGCCTGGGAGCAGTGCGGGCGCCGCGGCGACGGAGTCGGCGAGGCCCTGGTGCTCGGCGCGCTGGCCCGGCTCTGGGCGGCGACCGGCAACAGCTACGAGGCCGTGCTGTTCGCCGAGCGGGGCGTCGGCCTGCACCGCGACGCCGCCGCCGGCTCCCCGCGGCTCGCGCACGGCCACTACGCCCTCGCCGTGGCACTGTCGTCGGCCGGCCGCCCCGCCGGCGCGCTCCGCGAGCTGTCCCGGGCACTGCCCCTGTTCGACGCGGACCACCAGCGCCTGTGGGCGGGCCGCACCCGCTGCCGGATGGCCGAGGCGATGGTGGCCCTGGTCCGGCCCGCAGAGGCGGTATCGGCCGCCGAGGACGCGGCGGAACGGCTGCTCGTACCGGGCGGCGAACGGTGGCGGGCGGCCGCCCTGACCGCGGCGGGACACGCGCACACCGCCCTGGGGCACAAGAAGGGCGCCCGGGCGCAGTGGCAGGAGGCGCTCGCCGTCCTGGAGGACTTCGCCGCCCCGCACACCGCCGAACTGCGCACCCTGCTCCGGGAGAAGCCGGACCCGCCGGCGGCCGCTGCGTACCGCCCGGGCCTCTCGCGCGCCGCGGAGACCGCCCGCACCGGCACGGCACTGCGCGACCTGACGGCGGCCGTCCGGACACTCGGCGACCAACTGCGGCTGCGCCCCCCGGCGGCCGAGCAGCCCGACGCGCCGGGCGCCCCGGACACGCCGTGCGCCCCGGACACCCTGGACGCCCTCGACGCCCTGGCCGCCGAACTCGACGGCCACGTCCGCGAGATGGAACGGACGGGCCGGACCCCCCGCACCGCCCTGCCCCGCCTGCACGCCGCCCTGGAGTCGCTCACCACCTCCGCCGCCCTCACGACGGCGGAGCCGGAGGCAGGGGCGGCCGAGGGGCAAGCGCAGTCGGTCGAGACGCAAGCCGAGGCGGTCGCCGCCCTCCGCGCCCTCGGCCGCCGCCTCATCCCGTAGGAGGGACGCGGCCCGGCCGATGCCGTGCGGAGCGTGGGCCCCAGAAGCCGGGCGTCATGACCGTCGGGCCAGTGACTCCTTACACGGGTGTCGAGGCGAGACGAGGGGTGGACGAAGGGCCTCGGCGGAGGGCTGCACGGGAGCGATACGGACAGGGTCGGCACCCGAAGCTTCCGCGCGCTGCGGATGCGCCCCCGGAGCCCGGCGCGGCGGCTCGTAGAATCGTGCGCACCATGGTTTACCTCGACCACGCCGCCACCACCCCGATGCTCCCGGAGGCGGTGCAGGCGATGACCGCCCAGCTGACCGTCACCGGCAACGCATCCTCGCTGCACGCCGACGGCCGGCGGGCCCGGCGCACCGTCGAGGAGGCGCGCGAATCCCTCGCCGCCTCCCTCGGCGCCCGCCCGAGCGAGATCGTCTTCACCGCGGGCGGCACCGAGGCCGACAACCTCGCGGTCAAGGGCCTGTACTGGGCGCGCCGGGCCGCCGACGCCTCCCGTACCCGCGTCCTCGCCAGCCCTGTCGAGCACCACGCCGTCCTCGACGCCGTGGAGTGGCTCGCCGAGCACGAGGGCGCCCGGGTCGAATGGCTGCCGGTCGACGGCCACGGCCGGGTGCACGCCGACGCGCTGCGCGAGGCCATCGCCCGCGACCCCGGTGATGTCGCGCTCGCCACGGTCATGTGGGCCAACAACGAGATCGGCACCGTCCAGCCGGTCCGTGAACTCGCCGACGTGGCCGCGGAGTTCCGGATTCCGCTGCATGCGGACGCGGTGCAGGCCATCGGCCAGCTGGAGGTGGACTTCGCCGCCTCCGGGCTCGCCGCGATGACGGTCTCCGGCCACAAGATCGGCGGCCCGTACGGCATCGGCGCCCTGCTGCTGGGTCGTGAGTACGCCCCGGTGCCGGTGCTGCACGGCGGCGGCCAGGAGCGGCAGGTGCGCTCCGGCACCCTCGACACCCCCGCCATCGCCGCCTTCGCCGCCGCCGCCCAGAGCGCCGTCGGCCGCCGCGCGGACTTCGCCCGCGACATCGGCGCACTGCGCGACGACCTGGTCAAGGCGGTGCGCGCGGCCGCCCCGGACGCCGTCCTCGGCGGCGACCCCGACCCGGCCGGCCGGCTCCCCGCCAACGCCCACTTCTCCTTCCCCGGCTGCGAGGGCGACTCCCTGCTGCTCCTCCTGGACGCCCAGGGCATCGCCTGCTCCACGGGCTCCGCCTGCACCGCCGGCGTCGCCCAGCCCAGCCACGTCCTGCTCGCCGCCGGCATGTCCCCCCAGCTGGCCCGCGGCACCCTGCGGTTCTCCCTGGGCCACACCTCCACGGCGGACGACGTGGCGGCCCTGGCCCAGGCCATCGGCCCGGCCGTCGAACGGGCCAGGACGGCCGGCCTGAGCTAGGACCTGCTCCCTACGAGGGGGTTCTAGGCGTTCCGCTCGGGCGGCCCCTCCGTCGCCCGTGCGGTCCGGCGCAGCTCGGCCCGGACCAGCCGCAGATAGCTGTCCCAGTCCCAGTGCGGCCCCGGGTCGGTGTGATCCGTCCCGGGCACCTCCACATGCCCCACGATGTGCTCCCGGTCGGCCGGGAAGCCGTAGCGCCGGCAGATCGCCGCCGTCAGCCGCGCCGACGACGCGTACATGGCAGTGGTGAAGGATTCCGGCCGGTCCACGAACCCCTCGTGCTCAATCCCGATGCTGCGCTCGTTGTAGCCGCGGTTCCCGGAATGGAACGCCACATCCAGCTCCCGGATCGTCTGGGCGAGGTATCCGTCCTTGCGGACGACGTAATGGGCGGCCGCCTCATGATCCGGGTCCTGGAAGACCCGCAGCGCGGTCGCGAAGCTGCCCTGGACGACATGGATCACCACCCGGTCTATCGGGTAGTCCGCCGGCCGGTCGGCCCGCCGGTAGTTCGCCGGGGACGCCGCGACCCACCGCGCGCCCCGGAAGTCGACCTCGCCCGCCGCCCGCGGCTTGTCGTTCCCCGGCAGCCGCCACCACCACCGCGCCAGCTCGTCCCGCGCCGCGAAGGCCGCGGCTCCGGCGGCCACCACGGAGCCGCCCCCGATCCACAGCGCCCGCCGCCGCGTCACCCCGGCCGCGGCCTCCCCGCCGCCGTCGGCGTGTGCCCTGTCGGTGTGCTCCCCGTCACCCTGCTCCCCGCCACTTTTCCCCATGCGCTCCTCAACGCTTTCCGCCCGGTCAGAGGTTCCGTCTACCCTGGACGGGTTATGACTGATGACGCCCCCCGCCGCCTCCGCGTACTCGCCGCCATGTCCGGCGGCGTCGACTCCGCCGTCGCCGCCGCTCGCGCCGCCGAGGCCGGCCATGACGTGACCGGCGTGCATCTCGCGCTCTCCGAGAACCCCAAGTCGTTCCGCACCGGCGCCCGCGGCTGCTGCACGATCGAGGACTCGCACGACGCCCGCCGCGCCGCCGATGTCATCGGCATCCCCTTCTACGTCTGGGACCTCGCCGAACGCTTCCGTGAGGACGTCGTCGACGACTTCATCGCCGAGTACGAGGCCGGCCGCACCCCGAACCCCTGCCTGCGCTGCAACGAGAAGATCAAGTTCGCCGCGCTCCTGGACAAGGCCCTGGCCCTGGGCTTCGACGCCGTCTGCACCGGCCACTACGCCACGGTCGTCCTGCGCGAGGACGGCGCCCGCGAGCTGCACCGCGCCTCCGACATGGCCAAGGACCAGTCCTACGTCCTCGGCGTCCTCGACGACCGCCAGCTGGCGCACGCCATGTTCCCGCTCGGCGACACCCTCACCACCAAGGCCGAAATCCGCGAAGAGGCCGCCCGCCGCGGCCTGTTCGTCGCCAAGAAGCCCGACAGCCACGACATCTGTTTCATCGCCGACGGCGACACCCAGGGCTTCCTCGCCAAGCGGCTCGGCACGGCCGAGGGCGACATCGTCGACGAGTCCGGCAACCGCCTCGGCACCCACGAGGGCGCCTACGGCTTCACCATCGGCCAGCGCAAGGGCCTGCGCATCGGCCACCCGGCCGCCGACGGCAAGCCGCGCTACGTCCTCGACATCTCCCCGGTCGACAACACCGTCACCGTCGGCCCCGTCGAAGCCCTCGACGTCACGGCCCTGACCGCCATCCGCCCCCGCTGGTGCGGCCGCCCCCCGGCGGCCGGCCCCGCCACGTACACCGCCCAGCTGCGCGCCCACGGCGGCGAGACCGAGGTCACCGCCGACCTCGTCGAGGGCACGGAACTCCGCGTCTCCTTCACCGAACCGGTCCGCGGCGTGGCCCCCGGCCAGGCCATCGTCCTCTACGACGGCACCCGCGTGGTCGGCTCGGCAACCATCGCCACCACGGAGCGCCGGGCCCGGGCGGAGGCGTAGGGGGCATCAGTACGTATAGAGCGCCGTCGTGTCGAGCGTGGCGTCGATCGGGGCACCGATCGGCACGGGCTCACCGAAGTCGGCCTCCAGCGACGCCCGGTAGTGCGCACCGCTCGGCAGCGAGTAGAGCAGGCACTTGCCCTCTATGGGGTTGACGATCAGGTAGTACGGGATTCCCGCCTGCGCGTACTTCTTCACCTTCCTGTCGGTGTCGTTCTCGGGGTTGGATTCCGAGAAGGCAGCCCCGCCGCGCGAAGCTCATGCGGCACAACGAGTCCTTTCGACGGTTCGACAGCCCCGGCAGCGTCCCGGGTGGTCCGCGCGGAAGGCGCGGTCGCAGCCGTCGCAGTTCTGGAGGGGGACGACGAGGGGCCGGTCTGGGCGTGGGGGCGGGGCCGGGCGGGACGGTGGGCACAGGGCGGTCAGGCGGTGGGCGAGCAGGCGGGCCGGACGGCGGACGAGGCGCGCGGGCAGGCCGCTGGTCAGAGCCTCGGTGATCTCCTGCGGGGCCGCCCCTCGGCCGAGCCAGTCCGTGACGGCCGGGGCGAGCGCGGTGATCTCCCGCTCGGAGAGGAGCAGGCGGCGGTCGCGGTGGGGGAGGCGGGCGAGCAGGTCGACAGCCTCCGGGACGGGCTCCGGCGTCGGCCGCGAGGAGTCGGCTGGCTCAGGCCCGCCGGTGGCCCCCTGCTCCGGCCCGCCGCCGGCCCCGTGCCCGGGCTCGCCGGAGGCCCCGTGCTCAGGAGCGGGAGCGCCGACGGGCCCCGTCGCCGCCCCCGGCAGGTCGTAGACGAACGTACGGGTGACGATCCGGCCCCGCGGCCCGCGTTCGATGCGGCGCTCCAGCCAGCCCTCGGCCTCCAGCTCGCGCAGCGCCCCGGCGAGGGCGGTCTTGCCCTCGGCGAAGTGCGCGCAGAGCGCGTCGATGGTGATCGGGGCACCATCGGGGAGGGACAGGATGTACGCCGCGACACCGACCGTGACGGCGCTACCGGCGCGCTGCGCGAGGCGGTTGGCGAGGACGGTGAAGTGGGAGGTCTGGCGCGTACGGATGTGGATGACGCCGCCGGAAACGCGCGAGAGCGCGGAGGAGGGCGCGTTAGAATGCGCTGAAGTCATGGGGAAGGTCTTGCTTCCTTGTGATCAGGCCCTCGGATCGGGATTGCCGTCCCGCCGGGGGCCGTTCTGTGTGCGGTTGTGGTGTCGGCAGCGGCTGGGCTGCCGCCGTCGCAGTGGAACTGCGGTCAGCGTAACCGCATTCCGGACGCTCTCGCGCCCAAGTCACCCGATGGGGTGAGGAGTTGTGGGACGCCGGTAGGTGGGTGGGTTTCTCTTCCCGGGTTCTTTGGTTGGTCGGCCGGATCACCGCCGGACGGTGGGGCGGAACCTGGTGCCGCCCCACCGGTGTCCGGTCAGCCGGCTTCCGGCGCGACCTGGGCGAATGCGAGGAACGACGCCCAGGTGGTGGGGTTGACCGCGAGGGAGGGCAACGAGGTGTCCTTGGAGTCGCGGATGTGGACGGTGTGGGGGCAGGCGGATATCTCGACGCAGGCCTCGCCTTCGCCCCCGCTGTAGCTGGACTTCCGCCAGGCAACGGCTACTTCGACGCAGGCTTCGCCCGTTCCGCCGCTGTAGCTGCTCTTGAACCACGCAAGTTGGGTGTTCATGCCTCTCCTGTCAGCAGACGCTGAATGAGGGCTCGCGACGCCTCGGCGTCGAGGGCCTGTGATCGCAGTGTGCCGTAGACGTGGCTCATCACGCTGACGTCATCGGCCTCGGTGAGGAAGTAGCTGCCCCGGTGGCCTTCCACGTAACCGATGGTGTGATGGTCCGGCGTCTCCAGCAGTGTCATCGGGCCATCCATGCCCGCGTGGGTCTCGCGGGCGAGCGGCATGATCTGGAGCTGGAGATTGTGCAGCTCGGAGAGCTTGAGGAGGTTCCTCAACTGGCCCTCCCATACGTCCTGTCCGCCCATCTTCCGTCCGAGTACGGGCTCCTCCAGGACGAACGTCATCCGGCAGGCGGGCTTGCGGGTCAGCAGCATCTGCGTTGCCAGGCGGGCCTGTACGGACCGCTCGATCTCGTCGCCGTCCATGCTCGGCCGCACGGACCGGAACACCGCGTCCGCGTACTCCTCCGTCTGCAACAACCCATGGAGGAAGTGCGTGCAGTAGGAATGCAGCGCCAACGCCTCCGCCTGCAGCTTCACGTACTCCTCGGCCCACGCCGGGTGGTGCTTCTCCGCCACGTCGGGGATCAGTACGCGCAGCACGCCGCCCGCGCCGAGCGCCGCGTCCACCGCGTCGACGTATCCCGGCTTGGGCGGCCGCTCGCCGCGTTCGACCATGGCGATCTGGGAGTCGGAGTAGGGGATGAGCGCGGCCAGTTCACGGCGGGTCATGCCGCGTTGCTCGCGCAGGAAGCGGGACTGCTTCCCGAAGATCTTGAGGCTGACGGGCGGTTCGTTGTTGTGGGGCATTGCACACCTCGCACAGTTGCGGAGTGGTAGCGCACAGTAGGCGCCGTTCGATGGCCAGGCTAGATCCGTACGGCGAGGCTTGTCCGCATGATGAATGAACCACCGCGATGCGAATGTCCCGAATCTTCGGCACCTGCCGAACCCTCTGTGCCTTCTGCGCCTTCTGCGCCTTCCGCGACGCAGGTGAGGTTGCTGCCGTGGACCACGACGGACGACCGGCCCTGCCTCCTCATCACGGACGGTGAGGGCGGCCCGGTCTCCGATCTCGCCGACGGCATCGAGGAGATGCAGCTCGACATCGGCGAGGAACTACTGCGCCACGCACGGGCGATGCACGCCGATCCGAAGGTGCCGGACCGCGAGTTCCGCTTCCTTTCGCGGCGGCTGGCCGAGGCGCTGAGCGATGCGCTGCGCGTGGCGCGGAACTGATCCCGGACCGCCGTGCGCCGACACCCGCGTCCCGACATCCGCGTACTGACAAATGTCATGCGGAAGCCAGGACGGTCGAGTCTGTTGCGGGCGGCGGCCGTGCCCGAAGCTGAAGGCGTAGAGGGAACACGCAGTAGGAAACCAACTCGGGGGAGCCATCGTGAGTCAGAGCGAGAGCCGGAAGCAGAGCGAGAGCAACGGCGCCGGGGGCGGCAAGCAGCCCAATCCGCTGGTGCAGAGCCTGCTGCCGCTGGTGGTGGACGTCGGCGTTCCGATGGCCTCGTACTACCTCCTGAGCGACGGGTTCGGGCTGAGCGAGGTGGCCGCGCTGGCCTGGAGCAGTGTGGTGCCGGCGCTGCGCACGGTCTGGAGCCTGGTGCGGCGCACCGGCGTCAACGGCCTCGCGCTGCTGATCCTCGTCGTCAACGTCGTGGGCCTGGCCACCAGCACGGTGACCGGTGATCCGCGGCTGATGCTCGCCAAGGACAGCGTGACGAGCAGCGTCATCGCGATCTCGATCATCGTCTCCGTGTACCTGGGGAAGCCGCTGATGACCGCGGGGCTCAAGCCCTTCGCCACCAAGGGCGCCCCGGCCGGCGAGGCCGCCTGGGACCGGCTGGCGGCCGGGTCCGTACCGTTCCGCCGGGCCGAGCGGAGGTTCTCGCTGATCTGGGGGATCGTGCTGCTGACCGAGTGCGTGGTGAAGGGGATCGGCGCGTACACGGTCCCGGTGCACACGATGGTCTGGCTGGGGACCGTGCTGACGGTGGTGGCCATCCTGGTGGCGATGGTCGTCGGGGGCGGCAGCTGCGCGGACCCGATGGAGAAGATGGTCAAGGCCGAGGTGGAGCGGGTGGCGGGGACCGCGACCGGTGACGCGGGAGCCGTCACCTCCGCGGCCCCGGCGGCCGGCGCCGCGGGCTGAGCGGACCGGGGTTCGGCGACCGCCTCGTCAACCGGTGCGGGGTCGGCCGAGTGGGGGGCGGTCAACTGTGAGGTCCCGCACAGCGCGCGGGGGCGCCGTGCGGTCCCCGGTGACCGGCGGCGACGCGTTGACCTGCGGGCATGGGGCGGTGCCGGGGCGCGGCCGGGGAGCCTGCCAAGGGCGTACGTGATCGACGTGTCGCGCATCCCACAGTCGATCGGCGCGATGTTGCCCCATAGTGTCGGCGGTGCGACAGGGCGTCGGCGGCTGCCGGGCGAGGACTGGTGACGACATGCGCGCACAGACGTTTCCGTGCGTGTGATGGGTCGTCAGGTTTCCGGACCGCAGACGGCCTTTCCGCGGCCACGAAGGGAACGGAAGTCATGTCGACTGTGCAATCTGAGGTCAAGCCCGGCGCTCATCAGGCCGGGCCGGCATCCCTGTACGCCGAGCTGGTCCGGCGCAATCCCGGGGAGCCCGAGTTCCACCAGGCGGCTCTGGAGGTCCTGGAGACGCTGGCCCCCGCGCTGGCGGCCCGCCCGGAGCTCGCCGAGGCGAAGATCCTGGAGCGGATCTGCGAGCCCGAGCGGCAGATCATGTTCCGCGTCCCCTGGCAGGACGATTCCGGGGCGATCCACGTCAACCGGGGCTTCCGGGTGGAATTCAACAGCGCGCTCGGCCCGTACAAGGGCGGTCTGCGCTTCCACGCGTCGGTGAACCTGGGGATCGTGAAGTTCCTCGGCTTCGAACAGATTTTCAAGAACTCCCTGACCGGGCTGAACATCGGCGGCGGCAAGGGCGGCAGCGACTTCGACCCGCACGGCAGGTCCGACGCCGAAGTCATGCGCTTCTGCCAGTCGTTCATGACGGAGCTGTACCGCCACCTCGGGGAGCACACCGACGTACCGGCGGGCGACATCGGCGTCGGCGGCCGCGAGATCGGCTACCTCTTCGGCCAGTACCGGAAGATCACCAACCGCTGGGAGGCCGGTGTCCTCACCGGCAAGGGGCTGGCCTGGGGCGGCTCCAAGGCCCGCACCGAGGCCACCGGCTACGGGAACGTGCTGTTCACCGAGGAGATGCTCCGGCAGCGCGGCGAGGAGCTGGACGGGCAGCAGGTGGTGGTCTCGGGGTCCGGCAACGTCGCGATCTACACCATCGAGAAGGCCCAGGCGCTCGGCGCCAACGTGCTGACCTGCTCGGACTCCGGCGGCTACGTCGTCGACGAGAAGGGCATCGACCTGGCCCTGCTGCGGCAGATCAAGGAGGTCGAGCGCGGCCGGATCAGCGAGTACGCCCAGCGGCGCGGGGTGTCGGCCACCTATGTGCCCGGTGGGCGGGTGTGGGACGTGGCCTGCGATGTGGCGCTCCCGTCGGCGACCCAGAACGAGCTGGACGAGGACGCCGCCCGGATCCTGGTCCGCAACGGCGTCAAGGCCGTCTCCGAGGGCGCCAACATGCCGACGACGCCCGAGGCGGTGTCGCTCCTGAAGGCGGCCGGGGTGGCCTTCGGCCCCGGTAAGGCCGCCAACGCGGGCGGCGTGGCGACCAGCGCGCTGGAGATGCGGCAGAACTCCTCCCGGGAGGCATGGGCCTTCGAGCGCACGGAGGGCGAACTCGCGACGATCATGCGCGGGATCCACCAGCGCTGCTACGAGACCGCGGAGCGCTTCGGCCTGCCCGGTGACTACGTCGCGGGCGCCAACATCGCGGGCTTCGAGCGGGTGGCGGACGCGATGCTGGACCAGGGATTGATCTGATCCGGGGGAGTGGGCGGGGCGGAGCTCGGAGCGCCCTGCGAGGCGCCCCGCCCACTCCGCGGCCTCGACGACGAGCCCCGGTTATCCACAGCCCCCGGCACCCCCGCCGCCCGGCTCGTATCGTGGCCGCATGAACATCTGCGTCTTCTGTTCCGCCGCCGACCTCGACGACCGCTATGTCCTTCCCGCCCGCCGGTTCGCCGAGTTGATGGGTGAGGGCGGGCATGCGCTGGTCTGGGGCGGTTCGGACACCGGCCTGATGAAGGTCATGGCCGACGGGGTGCAGCAGGCCGGCGGGAAGCTGATCGGCGTCTCCGTGGAGTTCCTGGCGCACAAGGCGCGTGCGGGGGCCGACGAGATGGTCGTCACCAAGGATCTCGCCGAGCGGAAGGCGCAGATGCTGGCGCGCGCCGACGCCATCGTCGTCATGGTCGGCGGGATGGGCACCCTGGACGAGGCCACCGAGATCCTGGAGCTGCGCAAGCACGGACTGCACACCAAGCCCGTGGTGCTGCTGAACACCGCCGGTTTCTATGACGGGTTGCAGGAGCAGTTCCGGCGGATGGAGTCGGAGGGGTTCTTGCCGATGCCGCTCGTCGACCTGGTCTTCTTCGCGGCGGACGGCGCCGGCGCGCTGGCGTACCTGGCGGAGCGCGCGGGCGACGGTGCTTGAACGCGCCGTTCCGACGACCCCCGCGCTCCCCTGGCCCCGGCCGCTCCCACTCCCCTATCCGGCCCGCTCCCGCTCCACTGTCCGCCCGCTCTCGCTCCGCTCTCCGTCCGGTCTCCCTCCACTCCGCGGCGTCCCGTCCCCCGCTCGTTAGGATCACCCCATGGGTACGCACTTGATCACGGGCGCAGGGTCGGGCATCGGAGCGGCGGTCGCACGGCGGCTCGCGGAGCGCGGGGAGGACCTGTGGCTGCTGGCGCGCAACGCGGTCCGGGCGAAGGAGCTGGCCGAGCAGTTCCCCGGCGCCCGCACGCTCGTCGGTGACCTCGCGCACCCCGAGAAGCTGTCGTGGGCCTTCGGGCAGCAGCCGCTGCCGGACCGTATCGACTCCCTGGTGCACAGCGCCGGCGTGATCGAGCTGGGCGCGGTCGGCGATCTGCCGGCCAAGGCCTGGCAGCGGCAGCTGGCCGCCAATCTGGTCGCGCCCGCCGAGCTGACCCGGATGCTGCTGCCGCTGGTGCGCGTCGCCAAGGGCCATGTCGTCTTCGTCAACTCCGGTGCCGGGCTGAGCGCGCGCGCCGAGTGGGGCGCCTACGCGGCGAGCAAGCACGGTCTGAAGGCGCTGGCCGACTCGCTGCGCGCGGAGGAGCACGACAACGGGATCCGGGTGACGTCGGTCTACCCGGGGCGCACGGCCACGCCAATGCAGGAGAGCACCCACCGGCAGGAGGGCAAGGAGTACGACGCGTCCCGCTGGATCGACCCGGAGTCGGTGGCGACGGCCATCCTCACGGCCCTCGATCTGCCGCGGGACGCGGAGCTCAACGACGTGTCGGTGCGGCCGGGCCGCTAGCCGCCGCGTTCGGGGCCGGGGTGCCGCAGACCGGAGCAGCGATGACCGGCCGGACCGGCACGCGCACCCGTGCGTGAATCGGACCGGCACGCGCACCCGGCCGTGAACCGGACCGGCACGTGCACCGGCCGTGAAGGGCGGGCGTGAAGACCGGGCCCGCAGGGCGGCCGCGGCCCCGCGCCGCCCGTCCCGCCGCACTGCGGCCGGTGCGTCGCCGCATACCCTGCCTGGGTGAGTGAGAACAGCACGCAGAAGTGGGCCGCGGGCGCGGCGACCGGGGTCGGATCGATGCCGGGCGGTGACGCGCGGGAAGCGGCGAAGACCGTCACCGGGTCGCTGGAGGCCTTCCCCCACCTGCCGGAACTCCCGGCCCGGGGGCCCGGCGCCGACATGATCGGGCGGACCCTCGGGATGCTCGTCGAGGTCTACGGCCATGTGGAGCCCAGCGGCTGGCGGATCAGCGACCGGCCGGGCCGCGACACCCGGCGCGCCCACTCCTGGCTGGGGGAGGATCTCGACGCCCTGGAGGAGTTCACCCAGGGGTACGAGGGGGCGCTGAAGGTCTCCGCGGTCGGCCCGTGGACCCTGGCCACCGCCCTGGAACTGCGGGGCGGCGAGGCGGCGGTCGGCGACCCCGGGGCCTGCCGGGATCTCGCGGCGTCCCTGGCGGAGGGGCTGCGCGGCCATCTCGCGGACGTACGGCGGCGGGTGCCGGGCGCCCAGGTCGTGCTGCAGCTCGACGAGCCGTCGCTGACGGCGGTGCTCCAGGGGCGGGTGAAGACCGCCAGCGGCTACCGCACCCACCGGGCCGTGGACCGCTCGATCGTCGAGGGCGCGCTGCGCGATCTGGTCGCGGTGGCGGACGGCGGCCCCGTGGTCGTCCATTCGTGCGCCCCCGAGGTGCCCTTCGGGCTGCTGCGGCGCGCCGGTGTCGCGGGGATCTCGTTCGATTTCTCGCTGCTCACCGAGCGTGAGGGGGAGGCGGTCGGGGAGGCCGTCGAGGGCGGGACGCGGCTGTTCGCTGGCGTGGTGCCGGGCGTGGACGGTCCATTGTCAGACCCTGCCGGTAGCGTCATGGGTGTCAGGACGCTGTGGCGCAGGCTGGGGCTGACGCCGGGGACTCTGAGCGAGTCCGTGGTGATCACTCCCGCGTGCGGGCTCGCGGGCGCTTCGCCCGCTTATGCCCGCTCCGCGCTTGCGCACTGCGTCCGGGCGGCGAGATCACTCGCAGACAACCCTGAGTGACCGCACTCAAGGACCACGGGAGGACAAGACGGTGGCTGGCGAACAGCACGCAGCGGAATCCGACGTGCCCGCGGCGGCGCGGGAGAAGCACGCGCAGCTCGCTGAGCAGATCGAGGAGCACCGCTTCCGGTATTACGTGAAGGACGCCCCGGTCGTCAGCGACGCGGAGTTCGACCGGCTGCTGCGCTCCCTGGAGGCCCTGGAGGACGAGCATCCCTCGCTGCGCACCCCTGATTCCCCGACCCAGAAGGTCGCCGGCGCGTACGCCACGGAGTTCACCGAGGTCGAGCACCGCGAGCGGATGCTCTCGCTGGACAACGCCTTCGACGACGAGGAGTTGGCCGCCTGGGCCGAGCGGCTCGCCGGTGAGCTGGGCGGCGACCCCCGGAGCGCCGGCTACCACTTCCTGTGCGAGCTGAAGGTCGACGGCCTGGCGGTCAATCTCACCTACGAGCAGGGCCGGCTGACCCGCGCCGCCACCCGCGGGGACGGCCGGACGGGCGAGGACATCACCCCCAACGTCCGCACGATCGCCGAGATCCCGCACCGTCTGACGGGCGAGCGGGTCCCGGAGCTGGTCGAGGTGCGCGGGGAGGTCTTCTTCCCGATGGAGAAGTTCCTGGAGCTCAACGAGCGGCTGGTCGCCGAGGGCAAGCCGCCGTTCGCCAACCCCCGTAACGCCGCGGCCGGTTCGCTGCGGCAGAAGGACCCCAAGGTCACCGCCGGCCGCCCGCTGCACATGGTCGTCCACGGCGTCGGCGCCCGCCAGGGCCTGGAGATCGACCGCCAGTCGCAGGCCTACGACCTGCTCAAGGAGTGGGGCCTGCCGACGGCCACGCACAACGAGGTCGTCGACTCCCTGGCGGCGGTACGCGCGTTCATCGCCCACTACGGCGACGCCGAAACCCGCCGTACGGCCGTCGAGCACGAGATCGACGGCGTGGTCGTCAAGCTGGACGAGATCCGGCTCCAGGGGCGGCTGGGCTCCACCTCGCGCGCCCCGCGCTGGGCCATCGCCTGGAAGTACCCGCCGGAGGAGGTCAACACCAAGCTGGTCGACATCCGCGTCGGCGTCGGCCGTACGGGCCGGGTCACGCCATACGCCGTGGTCGAACCGGTGACGGTGGCGGGCTCCGAGGTGGAGTTCGCCACGCTGCACAACCAGGACGTGGTCAAGGCCAAGGGCGTGTTCATCGGCGACACCGTCGTGATCCGCAAGGCCGGTGACGTCATCCCGGAGATCCTCGGCCCGGTGGTGGATCTGCGGGACGGCAGCGAGCGGGAGTTCGTGATGCCGGCCGAGTGCCCCGAGTGCGGGACGGCGCTGCAGCCCGCCAAGGAGGGGGACATCGACCTGCGGTGCCCCAACGCCCGCGCCTGCCCCGCCCAGATCCGCGAGCGGCTGTTCTACCTCGCCGGCCGCAAGTGCCTGGACATCGAGAACTTCGGCTATGTCGCGGCCACGGCCCTCAGCCAGCCGCTGGAGCCCGCGGAGCCGCCGCTGAAGGACGAGGGAGATCTTTTCGGCCTCGACATCGAGCAGCTGCTGCCCATCAAGTCCTATGTCCTGGACCCCGATTCGGGTCTGCCCAAGCGGGATCCGAAGACCGGCGAGGAAAAGGTTGTCACCTTTTTCGCCAATCAGAAGGGCGAGCCGAAAAAGAACGCGCTGGCCATGCTGAAGAACATCGAGGCGGCCAAGCAGCGCCCGCTGGCCCGCGTCATCACCGGCCTGTCGATCCGGCACGTGGGTCCGGTGGCCGCCGAGGCGCTGGCCCGGGAGTTCCGCTCCCTCGACCGCATCAGGGACGCCGACGAGACGGAGCTGGCCGCCGTGGACGGCGTCGGGGCCACCATCGCCGCCTCCCTGAAGCAGTGGTTCGCCGTGGACTGGCACCAGCAGATCATCGAGAGCTGGCGCGCCGCCGGTGTCCGGATGGAGGAGGAACACAAGGGCGACGAGGGTCCGCGGCCCCTCGAAGGCGTCACCGTCGTCGTAACGGGCACACTTCAGTCACACACCAGAGATGGCGCGAAAGAGGCCCTCCAGAACCTCGGAGCGAAGGTGACCGGTTCCGTTTCGAAGAAGACCGGATTCGTAGTGGTGGGCGACAACCCGGGTTCGAAGTACGACAAGGCCATGCAGTTGAAGGTCCCCGTGCTGGACGATGACGGCTTCGCGGTGCTGCTGGAACAGGGTCCCGACGCGGCACGAGCGGTAGCTGTCACTCCGCCTGAGGAGGAGTGAGGTGTCATTCCATCGGCGCATACCAGATTGATCCGCGACGCCTGGTCGCATTCGGGCAACCGTCACCGATCGCTGCCCGAGGCGGCCTTCCGCGGCCTACTGTTGAGGAGTGCGCCTGCCGTGGCGCGGGCACAGCCGGCTGTGAGAGGGATCGGAATGAAACCGACCGACAGCGCCGCTCCGGCGTCGCGGCTCCGGCTGCTCGTCGTGCCCGCGCTGCCCGCGACCATCGTCACCGCGGCGGGCCTCGCGCTCGCCGCGGGCGTCCTCGTCAACCTCGGTGAAGGCGACGCACTGTTCCCCGGCGGCTCCATAGGCTGGTCGCTGGCGCTCCTCACCGGCATCATCGTGGGCCATCTGGTCGCCCTCGGCCGGGACCGCTGGTGGGGCGGCACGGGCTCCGGCGCCGCGCTCGCCCTCGCCGTCCTGCTGCTGTTCGGCTGGGTGCCCGCTGCCCTCGTCAGCCTCTCCGTCGTCGTCCTGGTCGGCGCCGCGCGCCGCCACCGCTGGCGGCAGGCCGTGGTGCACGGCGCCGTGGACGTCCTCGGCATCGGCGCCGCGGCGCTCGGCCTCGCCGCGTTCGGGGTGGCCTCCAGCGTCCGCCACCCGTGGTCGCCGGCGTCCTGGAACCTCTCCGTCCTCCCCGAGGTCGTCGTCACCGCCGCGAGCTATCTCGCCGTCAGCCGCGGGCTGCTCTGGCTCAGCCTCACCCCGCGCACCGGCCAGCTGCCCGCCATCCCCCGGACGGCCGTCGTACGCCAGGCACTCGTCGGCATCGCGCTGCTCGGCATCTCCCCGCTGATCGCCGTCTGCGCCGTCCACGCCCCGCTGCTGCTGCCGCTGTTCGCGGTCCCGCTGATCGCGCTGGACTCCACCCTGTGGATAGCCCGCGCCCGCGCCGAGGAGCAGCTGCGCGACCCGCTCACCGGCCTGCCCAACCGCCAGTGGCTGCTGGAGCGCACCTGGACCGCGCTGGACGACGCCGAGCGCGTCAACGCCCGCTCCGCGCTGGTGCTGATCGACCTGGACCGCTTCCGCTCCGTCAACGACACCCTCGGCCACCTCGCCGGCGACCGCCTGCTGCTTCAGATCGCGGACCGGCTGCGGCACGCCCTGCCGCGCGGCGCCGAGGCCGCCCGGCTCGGCGGCGACGAGTTCGCCGTCCTGCTGCCCACCACCGACTCCCTCACCAGCGCCCAGCGGGTCGCCCGCCATCTCGTCGCCGCCCTGGGCTCGCCGCTGGACCTCGACGGGCTGACCCTCGTGCTGGAGGCCAGTGCGGGCGTCGCGGTCTTCCCCGACCACGCTCTGGACGCCGAAGGCCTGTTGCGCCGCGCCGATGTGGCGATGTATCAGGCCAAGCGGGACCGCAGCGGCGTCGAGCTGTACGAGGCCAAGCGGGACGGCAACACCCCCGACCGGCTCGGCCTGTTGGGCGATCTGCGGCGCGCCCTGGACGCCGGCGACGTCGAGCTGCACTACCAGCCCAAGGTCGGTTTCGACGGCCATGTCGCCGGGCTGGAGGCACTGGTCCGCTGGGTGCACCCGGACCGCGGCAGGGTCCCACCGGACGAGTTCATCGCCATAGCCGAGTCCTCCGGGCTGATGCCGCGGCTGACCGAATACGTCCTGGAGACCGCGCTCGCCCAGGTGGCGCGCTGGCGCGCGATGGGGCTGGAGGTGCCGGTCGCGGTCAACGTCTCCCCGCGCGATGTGCACTCCCCGGGCTTCGCCGGCGCGGTCGCCGCCCGGCTCGCCCGGCACCGCGTCCCACCGGGCGCCCTCCAACTGGAGATCACCGAGCATGTCCTGCTGGAGGATCCGCAGCGGGCCGCCGACACCCTCGCCGGGCTCACCGCGCACGGCGTGAAGATGTCCCTCGACGACTTCGGCACCGGCTACTCCTCCCTGGTCCATCTGCGGCGCCTGCCGGTCAGCGAGCTGAAGATCGACCGCTCCTTCGTGGCCCGGCTGGCGGTCGACACCGAGGACGCCGAGATCGTCCGCTGCACCCTCGACCTCGCCCACTCCCTCGGCCTCCTGGTCGTCGCGGAGGGCGTCGAGGACGACGAGACCTGGGAGCGGCTGCGCGACCTCGGCTGCGACGCCGTACAGGGCTGGCTGGTGGCCGCCGCGATGCCACCGGACGAAACCACGGCCTGGCTCAGAGCCCGCGGTGAACGCGGCTGGCAGCGTGAATCGGAGACGGCCGCCCTTGCGGCGGAGAAGGCCGCCGAGCGCCCTTCGGGACAGGTCCTGAACTGACCCGGCCACCGGCCGTCCCACTTCCCCGCTCCGAAGAACACCCCGAAACCACCGCCGACGCCCCCGTGGAAGCCCCCGCCGAAGCCCCCGTGGAAGCCCCCACGGAGGGTCCGCCGCCGCACCCGGCGCCGCCGCACCCGCTGCCGCAGCTCCCGCCCGGCCGAAGCGATCAGCCCACCGAGCCCACCGAGCCCGCTGAGCCTGCCGAGCCCACCGAGCCCGCCCGTGACGAGTCCGTCCCCGACGATCCCGGGGCCGACGATCCCGAGGACGGCCGACCGTAGACCGCCCCACCCGGCGGCATGGCGGCGGCCACGGCCCCGCAGCGGACGAGCCCGACGAGGACGCCGCCCGGGCCGCGGGCACACCGGCCCGGAGCCCGGCCGTGCCCTGCCCCGGACGGCGGCCACCACCCGCGCCGCGGCGGCCCCGCCCGCCCCGCGGGAAAGCCCTGCGCGATTCCCCTGCGGTACGCAATAGGATTGGCCCGCGTATACCGCTACAGCACTATCGCCACAGCCAAGAAACACTCCGAGAACCCAGCAGAGGATCGCTGCATGCCTGGCATCACGCGCGAGGAGGTCGCCCACCTCGCCCGGCTGGCACGTCTGGAGCTGCAGGCCGAAGAGCTCGACCACTTCGCCGGACAGCTCGACGACATCATCGGCGCGGTCGCCCGCGTCTCCGAGGTCGCCGACCAAGACGTACCGCCGACCTCCCACCCGCTGCCCCTGACCAACGTCATGCGGCCGGACGAGGTCCGTCCGTCGCTGACCCCCGAGCAGGCGCTGTCCGGCGCCCCGGCCCAGGAGCAGCAGCGTTTCAAGGTGCCGCAGATCCTGGGGGAGGAGTGACCGTGAGCGACGCGCGCGCGGCCGCCGGGCCGCACTCGACCGCGAAAGCCGCACCTCTGCGCCGCGCGGGCGGAGAAGCGAACGAAGAAGCAAGGGCCATGGCAGACCTGATCAAGCTCACCGCCGCCGAGATCGCGGCGAAGATCGCCGCCGGCGAGGTCACCGCCGTCGAGGTGACCGAGGCCCACCTGGCCCGTATCGAGGCCGTCGACGAGAAGGTGCACGCCTTCCTGCACGTCGACCGCGAGGGCGCGCTCGCCCAGGCCCGCGCCGTGGACGACAAGCGCGCCCGCGGCGAGCAGCTCGGCCCACTGGCCGGCGTCCCGCTCGCGCTCAAGGACATCTTCACGACGGAGGGCATGCCCACCACCGTCGGCTCGAAGATCCTCGAAGGCTGGCTGCCGCCGTACGACGCGACGCTGACCAAGAAGCTCAAGGCCGCCGACGTCGTCATCCTCGGCAAGACCAACATGGACGAGTTCGCCATGGGGTCGTCGACGGAGAACAGCGCCTACGGCCCGACCGGCAACCCCTGGGACCTCACCAAGATCCCCGGCGGCTCCGGCGGCGGCTCCAGCGCCGCCCTCGCCTCGTACGAGGCCCCGCTCGCCATCGGCACGGACACCGGCGGTTCCATCCGCCAGCCCGCGTCCGTCACCGGCACGGTCGGCGTCAAGCCCACCTACGGCGGCGTCTCCCGCTACGGCATGGTGGCGTTCTCCAGCTCCCTGGACCAGGGCGGCCCCTGTGCCCGTACGGTCCTGGACGCGGCGCTGCTCCACGAGGTCATCGCCGGCCACGACCCGCTGGACTCCACCTCCATCGACGCGCCGGTCCCGCCGGTCGTCGAGGCGGCCCGCAACGGCAGCGTCGAGGGCATGCGGGTCGGCGTCGTCAAGCAGTTCCGCGGCGAGGGCTACCAGGCCGGTGTCATCCAGCGCTTCGACGAGTCCGTGGCGCTGCTGAAGGAGCTGGGCGCCGAGATCGTCGAGCTGGACTGCCCGTCCTTCGACCTGGCGCTGTCCGCGTACTACCTGATCGCGCCCTCGGAGTGCTCCTCCAACCTGGCCCGCTTCGACGCCATGCGCTACGGCCTGCGGGTCGGCGACGACGGCAGCAAGTCCGCCGAGGACGTCACCGCCCTCACCCGTGAGGCCGGCTTCGGCGCCGAGGTCAAGCGCCGGATCATCCTCGGCACGTACGCGCTCAGCTCCGGCTACTACGACGCGTACTACGGCTCCGCCCAGAAGGTGCGGACGCTGATCACCCGCGACTTCGAGAAGGCCTTCGAGCAGGTCGACGTGATCGTCTCGCCGACCACGCCGACCACCGCCTTCCCGATCGGCGAGCGCGCCGACGACCCGATGGCGATGTACCTCGCCGACCTGTGCACGATCCCCACCAACCTGGCGGGCAACGCGGCGATGTCGCTGCCCTGCGGCCTGGCGCCCGAGGACGGGATGCCGGTGGGCCTGCAGATCATCGCCCCCGCCATGGCCGACGACCGGCTCTACAAGGTCGGTGCCGCGGTCGAGGCCGCGTTCACCGACAAGTGGGGTCACCCGCTGCTAGAGGAGGCACCTGCACTGTGAGCGCCATGACCAAGAAGGCCAAGAACTTCAAGAAGTCCAAGGGCGGTCTGTACCTGTCGATCGGCAGCACCGCGTTCGGCGCCATCAGCGTCGCGAAGCAGGCGAAGCTGGCCCGTCAGGAGAGCGACACGCTGCGGCTGGTCGACGCCGCCGTCTCGGCCGCGGCGATCGTCACCGGCCTGGCGATCCTCTACCGCGAACTGAAGCGCCTGGGCGACGACGACGTCCTGCTGGGCTGAGAGGGAAAGTTTCACCGTGACTGTCACTGACCTGGTGTCGTACGAGGACGCCCTCGCGACGTACGACCCCGTCATGGGCCTGGAGGTCCATGTCGAGCTCGGCACCAAGACCAAGATGTTCTGCGGGTGCTCCACGACCCTCGGCGCGGACGCCAACTCGCAGACCTGCCCCACCTGCCTGGGCCTGCCCGGCTCGCTGCCGGTCGTCAACGCGATCGGCGTCGAGTCCGCGATCAAGATCGGCCTGGCGCTGAACTGCTCCATCGCCGAATGGTGCCGCTTCGCCCGGAAGAACTACTTCTATCCGGACATGCCGAAGAACTTCCAGACCTCCCAGTACGACGAGCCGATCGCCTTCGACGGCTACCTCGACGTGCAGCTGGAGGACGGGGAGATCTTCCGGGTGCACATCGAGCGCGCCCACATGGAGGAGGACACCGGCAAGTCCACCCACATCGGCGGTGCCACCGGCCGCATCCACGGCGCCCGGCACTCCCTCCTGGACTACAACCGCGCCGGCATCCCGCTCATCGAGATCGTCACCAAGCCCATCGAAGGAGCGGGGTCGCGGGCCCCCGAGGTCGCCAAGGCGTACGTCGCCGAGCTGCGCGAACTCATCAAGGCGCTCGGCGTCTCCGAGGCCCGGATGGAACAGGGCCAGATGCGCTGCGACGTGAACCTGTCGCTGCGCCCGCAGGGGACCGAGACGTTCGGTACCCGGTCGGAGACCAAGAACGTCAACTCCCTGCGCTCCGTGGAGCGTGCGGCCCGCTTCGAGATCCAGCGGCATGCCGCGGTGCTCTCGTCCGGCGGCACGATCCTCCAGGAGACCCGGCACTTCCACGAGGAGGACGGCTCCACCACGGCCGGCCGCATCAAGGACAACGCCGAGGACTACCGCTACTTCCCCGAGCCGGACCTGGTGCCGGTGGCCCCCGCGCGCGAGTGGGTCGAGGAACTGCGCGCCGCGCTCCCCGAGCTGCCGCGGCTGCGCCGCAACCGGCTGCGCGAGGAGTGGGGCATCTCCGAGCACGACATGCAGTCGATCCTCAACGCGGGCGCGGTCGACCTGATCACCGCCACCGTCGACGCCGGCGCGGACTCCGCCTCGGCCCGTAAGTGGTGGATGGGCGAACTGGCCCGCCGCGCCAACGAGGACGGCATCGACCTGGCCGCCCTGCCGATCGCCCCCGCGCAGGTGGCCCGGGTCACCGCGCTGGTCGCCGACGGCTCGCTCAACGACAAGCTGGCCCGCCAGACCATCGAGGGCGTGCTGGCCGGCGAGGGCGACCCGGACACCGTCGTCGAGAAGCGCGGCCTGAAGGTCGTCTCCGACGAGGGTGCCCTGGGCACCGCCGTCGACGAGGCCATCGCCGCCAACGCCGCCATCGCCGACAAGATCCGCGGCGGCAAGGTGGCCGCGGCCGGCGCCTTGGTCGGCGCGGTCATGAAGGCCACCCGGGGCCAGGCGGACGCGGCCCGCGTCCGCGAACTGATTCTGGAAAAGCTGGGCGTCGAGGGCTGACCCCCACCACCTCCCGGCAGTACCGAAACGGTCGTCCCTCTTCGGAGGGGCGGCCGTTTCGTCGTACGGCCACCCGAGTGGCCCGGCTGAGTGGCCCGGTCGAGGGGCCCACCCGGTCGGCCCGGCCGGGGAATGCCGGGGCGGGTCGCCGTGCTGTGATCTACAGGCAGCCCCGTCCGCCGTCCGGATGCGGCCGGGGCCTCGCCCTCACTTTTCAGGGAGGAACGGTGCAGCACGAATCTCTCGCCGCGCGGATCGGGCGGGTCGGGGTCTGGCACGGTGGGCTCGGCCGGGTGCCGGCCGCCGTCGCGCGACGGGCCGCGGCCGAGATCGAGCAACTGGGGTATGGCGCCCTGTGGTTCGCGGAGACGCCGGTCAACGAGTCGATGAGCCAGGCAGCCCTGTTGCTGGCCGCGACCGAGCGGATCACCGTCGCCACCGGCATCGCCAACATCTGGGTCCGGGACGCCTCCGCCGCGCACGCCGGGGCGCGGGCCCTGGCCGAGGCGTACGACGGGCGCTTCCTGCTCGGCCTGGGGGCGAGCCACGCGCCGCTGGTGGGTGCGCGCGGGCACGACTACGCCAAGCCGCTGGCGGCGATGCGGGCCTACCTCGACGCGATGGACGAGGCCCCGGACGACGGCCCGACGGCCGCTGCGGCGCCGGGGCGTGTGCTGGCGGCCCTCGGCCCGAAGATGCTGGAACTGGCCCGGGACCGGACGGCCGGCGCCCACCCGTACTTCGTCACCCCCGAACACACCGCCCGCGCCCGGGAGATCCTCGGCGCCGGCCCGCTGCTCGCGCCCGAACAGGCCGTACTGCTGGAGTCCGACCCCGCGACGGCCCGCGCGCTGGCCCGCGCACACCACACCCGGTTCTACCTCCAGCTGCCGAACTACACCGGCAATCTGCGCCGACTCGGCTTCGGTGACGAGGACTTCGCGGACGGCGGCAGCGACCGGCTGGTGGACGCGATCGTGGCATGGGGCGACGTGGACGCCGTACGACGACGCGTTCAGGAACACCACGACGCCGGAGCGGACCACGTCGCCCTCCAGCCCTTGGCGGCGGACGGAGGCCTGGGGATCGAGCAACTGCGGGAACTGGCACCGGTGTTGCTCGAATCCTGACGGCGGACGGACGGGTTCGGTTGGAGGGGCGCTGCCCGTTGTGCGTTACTCGGGCGGCGTGTCCTTGTGGCTGATGGCCAGGTAGCCGACGAGGAGGGCGATCGGGGCGATGAGGGCCAGGGTGACCGGGCCGGTGCCCCAGCCGAGGCCGCCGTGGGTGGTGGAGACGCCCATCCAGTCGGCGAAGGAGGCGCCCAGGGGACGGGTCAGTACGTAGGCCCACCAGAAGGCGGCGACGGCGTTGAGGCCGAGGAAGCGGCCGGCGAGTGCGGGGACCGCGATGAGGGCGGTGAACAGGATGCCGGAGGGCAGGTAGCCCCAGCCCAGGGTGCCCGCGGTGAGGTCGCCGACCGCGGTGCCGAGGGCGAAGGTGGTGAGCACCGTCGCCCAGTAGAAGGTCTCGCGGCGGCGGGTGCGGACGCTGTGGATGGACAGGGTTCCCTCCGACACGTACCAGGCCGTCAGGAGCGCGGCGAGGCCGAGGGAGAAGGCGATGACCGAGACCGTGTAGGGGATGCCGGCCATGACGTGCACGACATCGGCGGCCATCGTGCCGAAGACGCTGACCATGACGATGGCCGACCAGTAGACCCAGGGCCGGTAGCGGGTGGTCCGGAACTGGAGGACCAGCAGGGCCACCAGCCCGGCCAGTCCGAGGGTGCCTGCCGGTATCGGCCCGAGCGTCCGGCCGAGGTAGTCCGAGGCGGTCTCGCCCATGCCCGTGGTGAGTACCTTCACTCCCCAGAACAGGGCCGTGACCTGCGGTACCTTGCTCCAGCCCGGACCGGGTCCACCCTCGGGCACGGGGGTGCGGGACCCCTCCCCGCCCACCGGCCGTGTCAGCGCCTCGCTGCTCGGCTGCGCCATCGTCCTGTCCGCCCTCCCGGCGCGGTGCGCCGTGTCGGCAACCTTCTGCATGTCGGATGCCGGGCAGCCGGCCACGCGTGAGCGGCCGCGACATCGCCCGGCTTTCGTCTACAGGACTGTAGACGATGAGGCGGGGGTGATGGAGGGAGGGTCGCGTCGTGACGGAGTGTGTGTGCGCAAGGGCCGTCCGTCGCCTCGGGGGTGGCCCGCCGCGGTCCGCATCCGGGGATGTCGTCGCGCGCGACACTTCAAGCGGTCGCGGGGCTTCCCGTTGGCACACTCGACGGGTGACCGGAGTGGCGACTGTTGGTGCAGTGGCTGCTGATGAAGACCGGCGGTGCGGACGGCAGGGGCTTGTCGCGCACGTCGGAGGTAAGGGATGAAGGGCGCATTTTGTCCTCTGCGGGGATGAGCGAAGACGGCGGCAAGGCGACTCGGAAGGGTGCTGGCGGGCCGCGGAGGAACTGGCGCCTTTACGGGATCACCGCCGTGGGCTTCGGGTTGGTCTGCGCGGTGGCGGCGGCGGTCGGCCAGGTCGCCCGCGCCCATGAGGGGACCGCGGTGAACGCGCCGAAGGGCGCGGTGGGGCCGAGCGGCGGGACGAAGCTCGACCTGCCGGACCGGCCGACCGTGCCGGTGACGCTCACGGTGTACGAGGACCCGCGCAGCCCGCAGTCCCGGGAATTCGCCCAGCGGTACGCGGACACGTTCGCCCGGCTCCTCGCGTCCGGCCAGCTCCAGATCAACCACCACCTCGTCACGCAGAGCGACAAGCAGTACGGCGGGAGCGGGGCGGCGGAAGCGGCCGCGGCGGCCGCCTGCGCGCAGGACCAGGGTCGGCTGGCCCCGTTCATGGAGCAGATATGGCAGCACCAGCCCGCTCCCGCCCATGACGCGCTGAAGGACCGCAAGCTGCTGTCGGACCTGGCGAAGAAGGCCGGCAAGATCAATCACGACACCTTTGAGCTGTGTGTCGACCGCAACGAGCGAAAGGGCTGGGTCGCGGAGTCGCAGTCCGCGTTCGCCGCCGCGGGCCTGGGGGAGGTTCCGGTCGTCCGGATCAACGGCCGCCCTCTTCCCGTCCCCACTGCCCAACTGACGCCCGGCAAGCTGACCTCCCTGGTGAACGCGGAGGCACGGCGCGTCGCCGCGGCGGCCGCGCCGTGATCCGCACGCCCCGGCCTCCGGGGACGGCCGCGCGCGGGGCGGGCCGCTACGGCAGGCCGTGCACGTGCGGGCCGACCGCGTTCGACCAGGCGTTGCCGTTCGCCGCGTCCCAGTTGGTCGACCAGGTCATCGCGCCCCGCAGGTCCGGGTAGGTCCTGGCCGGCTTGAAGGAGCCGCAGGAGGTGCCCTGGGTGAGGCAGTCCAGGGCGGCATTGACGACGGACGGGGCGACATAGCCGCTGCCCGCGCCCCGGGGGGAGGCGGGCAGGCCCAGGCCCACCTGGGAGGGGGCGAGGCCGCCCTCCAGCTGGATGCAGGCCAGGGCGGTGAGGAAGTCGACGGTGCCCTGCGCGTAGACCTTGCCGTCGCAGCCGAGCATCGAACCGCTGTTGTAGTACTGCATGTTGACGACGGTGAGGATGTCCTTCACGTTCAGCGCGGTCCGGAAGTAGCCGGCCGAGGTGGACTGCATGTCGAGGGTCTGGGGTGCCATGGTGAGGACGAGGTGGCCGCCCGCCTTCTGGGAGAGCGAACGCAGCGCCTGGCTCATATAGGTCGGGTCGAGGCCGTTCTCCAGGTCGATGTCGACGCCGTCGAAGCCGTACTCCTGCATGAGGGCGTAGGCGCTGTCGGCGAAGTGGGCCGCCGAGGCGGCGTCGTTGACGGAGATGGTGCCGCGCTCGCCGCCGATGGAGAGGACCACCGACTTCCCCGCCGCCTGCTTGGCCTTGATGTCGGCCTTGAACTGGTCGACCGTGTAGCCGCCGAGGCCGGCCGAGTCGAGGGAGAACGTCACGGCGCCCGGGGTGCTCGTCGCGTCCGCGAAGGCCACCGCGATGATGTCGTACCCGGAGGGCACGTCGCTGATCTTCTGGACGGTCGCGCCGTTGTTGAAGTTCTGCCAGTAGCCGGTGACCGCGTGCCGGGGGACGGACGGGGAGCCGCCGCTTCCGGAGGGGGCCGTGGTGGCCGTGATCTGCGCCGAACGGGCCGATTCTCCGGCGGCGTTGGTGGCCGACACCTGGAAGCGGTAGGAGGTGGCGGCGGCCAGGCCGGTGACCGTCGCGGACGCCCCGCTCACCGCCGCGTACCGGGTGCCGTCGCGGTAGACGGTGTAACCGGTGGCGCCGGGGACCGGGGTCCAGGACAGCGCCACGGAGGACGGGGTCACCGCGCCGGCGGTGAGGCCGCCGGGCGCGTCCGGGACCTGTGGCCCGGGGTCGGTGCCGCCCCCGCCGTCGGGCCCCAGGACGCTGAAGTCGTCGGCAAAATAGGCGGGTTGCCCGTACCAGCCGTGGGTGTAGACGGTGACCGAGGTGGTCCCGGGGCCGGTGGTAAAGGTGGTGCTGAGCTGCTGCCAGCCGGTGGCCGACGGGGTCCAGGTGGAGACGTCCGTGCTGCCGGTGCCGGAGGCGCCCAGGTAGACGTAGGAACCCTGGACGTAGGCGCTGAGGGTGTAGGTCGAGCCGGGGCGGACGGCGACGGTCTGGGAGCAGGTGGCGTTGTCGGCGGCGGTGGGGGTGGCCCGGAGGGCGCCGCTGCCGCTGTGGACGGGTGAGCCGACGGTGCTGCCGCTGCCCGCGGAACAGGTCCAGTCGCTCAGGCCGGATTCGTAGCCCGCGTTCCGGGCGGCGTTGACCTCGGCGGCGGTGGCCGGGGCGGAGCCGGCGAGGGTGGCCGCGGCGGCGGCGAGGGCGGTCAGCGCCGCCGTGAGCAGGCGTCTGCGGCGGGGTGGGCGGGGGTGCGCGGTGCGAGGCATGGCGGTCTCCAGTGCCGAAGGGGGAAACACGGGGAGAGCTGCTGCGAGACGGTGGCCACCGCTTCTGGCCACAGAATGGTTCAGACCAATTGGGCGGTCAAGGGGTCCGGCGCGCGGGGGACTTGGGTGGTGCGCCGCCGTCCTCCCTCTGGGCCGCGCGGAATCGGCCATATCCGGTATCCGGTGCAACAGGCCCTGAAAGAAGCAAAGTTGGCCTCCCGTATGCCTGTCCTCCGGCGGGTCCGTCCGCTACCGTCCCCGTCGCCGCGTCGCACCGGGACGGGCGGGTGCGCGGCGCGGGCCGTCGACTGGGAGGTCGGGAGTGGCAGCGGAGTGGTCTCGTAGACGGGTACTGGGAGCGGCGGCGGGGGCGGCGGTGGCCGGCTCGCTGCTGCCGCCGTCGTTGCAGCGGGCGCTGGCGGCCGACGCGGCACGGCCGGCGCGGGGCGGGGAAGGTCCGGCGGACATCCGGCACGTCGTCGTGCTGATGCAGGAGAACCGTTCCTTCGACCACTACTTCGGGACGCTGCGCGGCGTCCGCGGCTACGCCGACCGCAACGCCGTCGAACTTCCCGGCGGCCGCAGCGTGTACGAGCAGCCGGGGCTGCTGGGCCTGGGCACCGTGCTGCCCTTCCCGGTGCGCGCGGCGGCCGCCGCGCAGAAGAAGGACCTCCAGTACATCGGGGCGCTGGACCACAGCTGGCTCGGCGGGGCGGTGGCCTGGCACGGCGGCTGGATGAACGGCTGGGTCACCGCCAAGACGGCCGCCACGATGGCGCATTACGACCGGCAGGACATCCCGCTCCACCACGAACTGGCCGACACCTTCACCGTCTGCGACGCCTACCACTCCGCCATCCACTCCTCCACCAGCCCCAACCGCAACCACCTGGTGAGCGGCTGGACGGGCTTCGAGCCCAGCGGCGCACGGGCGGTGGGCAACGACGCCTACGAGGAGGACACCCACACCGGCTACACCTGGACCACCTACCCCGAGCGACTGGAGAAGGCCGGCCGCAGTTGGCGGGTCTACCAGGAGTGGGACAACTTCACCGACAACAACCTGGAGTTCTTCGCCGGCTTCAAGGCGGTCGCGAGGAAGGCCCTGGGGAAGGCGGACGGGGTGCACACCATGACCGCCTTCTATGCCAAGGCGGCCGGCGCGGACGAGGCCGGGCGGGCCCGTCTCCAGGCGCTGCTGGAGGAGGGCGTGGCGGGCCTGGACCGCGGCGAGCGGAGCCTGTTCGAGCGGGCGCTGCGGCGCGGCGCGCCGGGCAGCACCGCCACCGCCTTCGCCGCCGACGTGGCGGCCGGCACGCTGCCCGAGGTGTCCTACCTCGTCCCGTCCGCCGCCGATTCCGAGCACCCCGGGGCGTCCTCCCCGGCCGCGAGCGCCACCCTCGTCTACCGGGTGCTGGACGCCCTCGGCGGACACCCGGACGTCTGGCGGCACACCGCCCTCTTCCTGACCTACGACGAGAACGACGGGTTCTTCGACCATGTGCCGCCGCCGGTGCCGCCGCCCGGCACGGACGGGGAGTTCTGGCAGGGGCTGCCGACCGGGCTGGGCATCCGGGTGCCGATGCTGGTCATCTCGCCTTGGTCGGTGGGCGGCTACGCCTGCTCGCAGGTCTTCGACCACACCTCGATCACCCGGTTCCTGGAGCGCTGGACGGGGATCGCGGAGCCGAACATCAGCGCCTGGCGGCGTACCGTCTGCGGGGATCTGACCACCGCCTTCGACTTCTCGCGCGGGCGCCGGCAGCCGGCGGTGCACCGGCCGGGCGCGGTCCCCGAGTTCACCGGGCGCTGGTCGCCGTGGCCGCCGCTGCACCAAGCGCTGCCCCGGCAGGAGCCCGGCAGCCGGCCGGCCAGGGCGCTGCCCTACCAGCCGGACGCCGACGGCGGCTTCGACCCGGGCGCGGCGGTCTTCCGGCTGGCCGTGCGCAACGCCGGGCGGGCCTCGGCGCACCTGGCGCTCTATCCGTACGCGAAGGAGTGGGACGCGCCGCAGCATCGCGAGGTGCACGGCGCGGGCGAGTGGGATGTCCCGGTAAAGGGTGGTACCTACCAGTTCACCGTGACCGGACCGAACGGCTTCCGGCGGGAGTTCGCCGGGACGGCGCGGGGCGCGGCCGCGGCCCTGGGCATCGCCACCCGGATCGACGCCGCGCGGCGCACCCTCCACCTGACCGTCACCAACCCCGGCCGCGCCGCGCTGACCCTCACGCTCGGCCCGCTGGCGTACGGGGAGGCGGCGCCGCGCACCGTGACGGTGCGGGCCGGCGCCGTGCGCACCGTCGCCCACGACACCCGGGACGCGCACGGCTGGTACGACCTCGGCCTCACGGTCGCCGAGGACGCGTCCTTCCACCGGCGGCTGATGGGGCACCTGGAGAACGGGGAGGAGTCGGTCACCGGCTGAGGGGCGGGTGCCTGCCGGGCGAGTGGCTGCCCGGCAGGCCCGGACGCGGCGAAGAGTTCCCGCTTTCCCCGTCTGTGGGGAAGTCCACAAAGCCGTCAAAGGATCTTTTCGGGCTGCGACCCTGCTCGGAACAGGTCCGAACAGGTGGGACGGGCCCTCTCCGGAGGCGCCCGGCAGGCCGCTGCCGCCCCGCCGTTCACCGCTGCTCTTTGCCGCTCTTTCACTTCATCGTTCATCCGCGCTCGGCACCACCCGTCCTCGGGAGAGATCGACGCACGACCCGGGAAGCAGACGAGGTCCGTGACCGCTCTGGCTCGGTGGTGCCTCCGGCGCCGCATCGTGGTGCTGCTGCTGTGGCTCGCCGCGTTCGCGGGGGTCGCCGTCGCAGCGGGGCTGACGGGGTCCGCGTACTCCAACAACTACGAGGTGCCCGGGACCGAGTCCAGCCAGGCCTCCGCGCTGCTGGCCAAGGAGTTCCCCGGGCGGTCCGGCGACAGCGATACCATCGTGTGGCACACGGACTCCGGGACGGTGCGCTCCGGCGCGGTCACCAAGACGATGACGCACACTCTGGAGAAGGTCGCCCGGCTGCCCGGCGTCGCCGAGGTGCGCAGCCCCTACGACCGGCCCGCGGCGGGCGCCTCCCACGCGGCGGGCGGGCGGCAGATCAGCAAGGACGGGCGCACCGCCTATGCCTCCGTGGTCTTCGACCGGTCCACCGACGAGCTGGACGCCGGGCAGGTCCGCACGGTCGTCGACACCGCGCGGCGCGCGTCCGGCGACGGCCTGCGGGTCGAACTGGGCGGCGCCGGGATCGCGGTGACCGAGGCGCCGCACGCCCAGCTGCCGGAGATCATCGGGCTGTGCGCCGCGGCCGTGGTGCTCTTCCTCGCCTTCGGATCGCTCGCCGCGACCTTCCTGCCGATCCTCACCGCGGTGGCCGCCGTCGGCACCGCCTCGGCCGGCATCGCGCTGCTCAGCCATGCGATGACCGTCGCCGACTTCGCCCCGATGCTCGGGATGCTGATCGGCCTGGGCGTCGGCATCGACTACGCGCTCTTCATCGTCACCCGGCACCGCAAGGGCCTGCGGGCGGGCCTGTCCGTCGACGAGGCCGCCACCCGCGCCGCCGCCTCGTCCGGGCGCGCGGTCGTCTTCGCCGGGGCCACGGTCTGCATCGCCCTGCTGGGCATGCTGGTCCTGCGGCTGAGCTTCCTCAACGGCGTCGCGCTCGCCGCCTCGCTCACCGTCGTCCTGACCGTGGCCGCCTCCGTCACCCTGCTGCCGGCGCTGCTCGGGCTGATCGGGACGCGGGCGCTGAGCCGCCGCGAGCGCCGGCAGCTGGCCGCGCACGGACCGCGCCGCGAGAAGGCCTCCGGCATCGCCGCCCGCTGGTCCGGCTTCGTCGAACGGCACCCCAAGCTACTGGGCCTGACCGCGGCCGTCGTCATGCTGGTCCTGGCGCTGCCCGCCTTCGGCCTGCATCTGGGCACCTCCGACCAGGGCAACAACCCGGCCACCTCCACCACCCGCAAGGCGTACGACCTGCTGGCGGGCGGCGGTCCCGGCGCGCACGCGGGCAGCGGCTTCGGCCCCGGGTTCAACGGGCCGCTGACGCTCGTCGGCACCCTGGACGGCGCCAAGGACCGGATCGCCTTCGACAAGCTGCCGCACCGGCTGCGCGAGGTGCCCGGCGTCGCCCAGGTCAGCGGCCCCGAGTTCAACGGCGGCCGCGGCACCGGCGTGATCACCGTCGTGCCGGACAGCTCGCCGCAGTCGCGGCAGACCTCCGACCTGGTGGCCCGGCTGCGCGGCGAGGTGCTCCCGGAGGCGGCGCGCGGGACCACGCTCCAGGTGCGGGTCGGCGGCATCACCGCCAGCTACGACGACTTCGCCGGGATCATCGTCGGCAAGCTGCCGCTGTTCATCGGCATGGTCATCGCCCTGGGCTCGGTGCTGCTGCTGTTCGCCTTCCGCAGCATCGGCGTCCCGGTGAAGGCCGCGCTGATGAACATCGCCGCGGTCGCCTCGTCGTTCGGGATCGTCGTCGCGGTCTTCCAGTGGGGCTGGGGCAGCGAGCTGCTGGGGCTGGGCAGCGCCGGGCCGATCGAACCGTTCCTGCCGGTCATCATGGTCTCGGTGCTCTTCGGGCTGTCCATGGACTACCAGGTCTTCCTGGTCTCCCGGATGTACGAGGAGTGGCAGCTGACCGGCGACAACCGGCGGGCGGTACGGGTCGGCCTCACCGAGACCAGCCGGGTGATCAACTCGGCGGCGGTCATCATGATCGCGGTGTTCGGGGCCTTCATCCTCAGCGGTGACCGCACCATCGCCATGTTCGGCATCGGCCTGGCCGCCGCCGTCGCCCTGGACGCCTTCGTGCTCCGTACGCTGCTGGTGCCCGCCCTGATGCATCTGCTGGGCGGCGCGAACTGGTGGCTGCCGTCCTGGCTCGGCCGGTGGCTGCCCCGGATCAGCATCGAGCCACCGCCGGAGCAGGCCGCCGCCGGGCACCCGCGGGACGGCGAGAAGCCGCTGGTGGAAGCCTGAATCAGGGCCGCCGGCCGCGCCGCGGCGGACCGCCCGGACGGCGCGCCGCCGCCCGTCGGCCGCCTCCCGGAGCCGTTCTCATCCGACTCTCAGACACGGCACCTACGGTCGCGCCCATGGGAACGACCAGGACGACCGAAAAGCGAACCGACGAGACGACCGTGCCGGCCCAGACGGCCACGGGGACCGACGCGGCGACGGACACTGCTGCGATCCCGGAGACCACCGAGGCGGAAGCGGCCGCGAAGGCCGCCGCCAAGGCGGACGAAGAGCCCGATGACAACGCGGCCCTCGCCGAGCAGGACGAGGACAGCGAGCGGGACGACGAGGAGGCCGACGGGGGCGTGGACGGGAAGGCCGCGCCCGCCGGGGCCACCGGCACGGTTGCCGCCGGCGCCGGTGCCGTGGTCGCCGCGGGGCTCGGCCTCGCCTCCGTGACCGGCACCTGGCTGGGCACCCTCATGGCCGAGCGGCAGAACGTGATGGGCCAGATCAACCTCCAGGCCGGCAAGACCAGGGACCAGATCGCCGCCATGTACGGCACGCCCTGGCACACCACCGCGCTGGTCAACGGCCTCTTCGCGCTGCTCGCCGTGATCGCCGCCGTGGTGGTGCTCACCGGCCGCCGCGCCACCTGGGTGCGGGCCGTGGCCTGGGGCGGGCTGGCGCTCGGCGTCCTGGGGATCCTGATCTCCGCCGGCATGTACTTCGACCTGTTCGCCGGCATGCCCGCCGTCCCGCAGGGCGCCGGAGCAGGAGCCGGAGCCGGCGGCGGCCCCGCGGCCCCGTAAGGAGCCATGGCCCACGGGCCGCCGACGGAAGACCCACCGGTTCTGCCGGTGGGTCTTCGCCGTTTTCCGGGGGTCGGCGCCAGTGGCCCGCAGGCCGCGCCCGCCATCGGTTCCCGGGCGCCCTAGGGCACGCACCCGTCCTCCCTAGGCATCCCCGCGGCTCCCGGCGCCGGATTCTAAGGACCGTGCCGGCGCGGAGATCGGGAACCTTCCCGATGTGGCGGGCCCCCCTTGGCGACGAGGCTGGGGGTACCTCGGCAAGCCGTCGAGGCAGCACCCCAGCACCTCACCGTCGTCAGGGAGACACCATGTACCGCTCCGAGCTGGAGATCCGGGTCCGTCACGAAGAGCTGCGCCGCGCGGCCGACCGGCAGCGCCTGGCGCGCTCGGCGGTGGCCGGCCGGGACACCGCCGCCCGCCCCGGGGGCGACGAACCCGAACGGCCGGTGAGGGCACGGGACCGGTGGGCGCGGATCCGCCGCGCCACCGCCTGACCCGGCGCCGCCCGTGACGCCCACCGCGCCGGCCG
>NZ_BMND01000017.1 GCF_014646275.1 Streptomyces kronopolitis | reverse complement strand
GCGGGGCCCGGCTTGGGTGCGCCGCCCGGCTTCGGGGCAGCGGGACGGGCCGCCTGCGCCGGGGAGGGCGCGGACGGCTTCGCGGGGGCCGACTTGCGCGGCGCCGCGGGCTTGCCGGCGGCGCGGCCGTTGCCGCTGCCTGCCTGGAAAGCGTCGGTCAGCTTGCGAACAACCGGCGCCTCGATCGTCGAGGACGCCGAACGGACGAATTCACCAAGCTCTTGGAGCTTGGCCATGACGACCTTGCTCTCAACGCCGAACTCCTTGGCGAGTTCGTATACCCGGACCTTAGCCACTTCGCTCCTTCTAGGTCCGGGTTGTCCACCGGACCGTCGCTACTTCATGGGCGTACTCATCGCGTACTCATCGAGTGCTCATCGCAATCTCGACCTACTTCCGACTCGCGAGGTACCTGACCGCACGGTTTTCCGTGCGCTGTGCGTTTCTTGCTGCTGTGCCTTTAGTGCAACGGCGGCTGCTCGACGGGCGTCCGCTCGATGAACCGACGAAGCTCCGTGGTGTCGAACGGTCCCCGGGCCCGGTAGGCCCGGTTGAACGCCCGGCGGCGAACCGCCAGGTCGAGGCAGACCGGTGTCGGGTGCACGTACGCACCCCGGCCGGGCAGCGTACCGCGAGGATCGGGGGCACACTGACCCTCGATCTCCACGATGCGCAGCAAATCGCCCTTGGCCGCTCGCTCCCGGCATCCCAGACACGTGCGCTCAGGGCATGCGCGGGCATGCGTCCGGCCAGACACTGCTTAAGTCTACCTCCCCGTGCCGGCCCGACCCCGCTGGGGTAATGGCCGAACGGCTGCTCAGAATTCCCTGCGGGGCTCCGCGGCACCACCGATTTTCGGGGGCCGCGGCGCCCGCCGGCTACACCGCGTGTGCTCAGTCCTGCTCGGTGTGCTCGGTGTCGGGGCGGATGTCGATCCGCCAGCCCGTGAGGCGGGCGGCGAGCCGGGCGTTCTGCCCTTCCTTCCCGATGGCCAGCGACAGCTGGTAGTCGGGGACGGTGACCCGGGCGGAGCGCGCCGCCAGGTCCACGACCTCGACCTTGCTGACCCGGGCCGGCGACAGCGCGTTCGCCACCAGCTCGGCCGGGTCGTCCGACCAGTCCACGATGTCGATCTTCTCGCCGTGCAGCTCGGCCATCACCGCGCGCACCCGGCCGCCCATCGGGCCGATGCAGGCGCCCTTGGCGTTCAGGCCGGAGCGGGTGGACCGGACGGCGATCTTGGTGCGGTGGCCGGCCTCGCGGGCGATGGCGGAGATCTCCACCGAGCCGTCCGCGATCTCCGGCACCTCCATGGCGAACAGCTTCTTCACCAGATTGGGGTGGGTGCGCGACAGCGTCACCGAGGGGCCGCGGACGCCCTTGGCCACCCGTACGACGTACGAGCGCAGCCGGGTGCCGTGCGCGTAGTCCTCGCCGGGGACCTGCTCCTGCACCGGCAGCATGGCCTCCATCGGGCCGATGTCCACCAGCACGTTCTTGGGGTCCTTGCCCTGCTGGACGACGCCGGTGATGACGTCGCCCTCGCGCCCGGCGAACTCGCCGAAGGTGATCTCCTCCTCGGCGTCCCGCAGCCGCTGGAGGATGACCTGCTTGGCGGTGGTCGCCGCGATCCGCCCGAACCCGGAGGGGGTGTCGTCGAAGTCGCGGGGCTCGGCGCCTTCCTCCAGGTCGTCCGGGTCCTCCTTCGCCCACACCGTCACATGGCCGGTGTTGCGGTCCAGCTCCACCCGCGCCCGGCGGCGGCTGCCCTCGGTGCGGTGGTACGCGATGAGGAGGGCCGACTCGATCGCCTCGACCAGCAGGTCGAACGAGATCTCCTTCTCCCGCACCAGACCCCGCAGGGCACTCATGTCGATATCCACGGCTACGCCTCCTCCTTGTTCTCGTCGTTCACGTCGTTCACATCGTTGTCAGCGGCCTCGTCGATCTCGTCGATCGCTTCGGCCTCGTCGGCCTTCTCGCCGCGCTTGGCGGACTTGCGGTTGAACTCCAGCTCGACGCGCGCCTTGGCGATCTCGTCGAAGGAGAGCCGGCGGGCGGTCGGCTTGCGGCCCTTGACGCCCGGCACTTCGAGGTCCAGCCCGGACTCGTCGAGAGCGGTGATCCGGGCCACCAGCTCGCCGCCCCCTGCCGCTTCGGTCAGTTGGGCCTTGATGAGGCGGCCGACGGCGCGGCGGTAGTGCCGCAGCTCGGTCAGCGGCCGGTCGGCGCCCGGGGAGGTCACCTCAAGGGTGTACGGGGCGCCGCCCATCGCGTCGGAGTCGTCCAGGACCTGGGAGGCCTCGCGGCTGAGCTCGGCGCACTCGTCCAGCTGCACGCCCTCGTCGGAATCGACCACGATCCTCAGCACCCGCCGTTTTCCCGCCGGTGTCACCTCGATCTCTTCCAGATCCAGGTCTCGCGCGGCGACGAGCGGTTCAAGCAGTCCGCGCAGCCTCTCGCTCTGGGTGGTGCTCATCCGGGTGACTCCTCGGCCGCGTGTGCTGTTGTGGGTGGGTCGTGTGTCGGATCAAAGCCTATCGGTTCCGGCGGGGTACTGACGATTCGGTGGGTGGTCACGGATACTCTCGCCTGCGGTGATCACGACGAAAGACCCCGGGAAGTGCAACATGCCGAATGCGGCGCTCACACGCAGAAGGACCCTGCTGGCCGGCGCCGCCCTCGGGGGCGCGGCGCTGCTCACCGGCTGCTCCGAGGACGACGGCCCCGGCGGGCCCGAGCATTCCTCCGCCGCCGACCGGCTGCGCAGGAACTCCGCCCGCGACAGCACCGCCCTGCTGGCGCGCTATGACGCGACGCTGCGCGCGCACCCCTCGCTGGAGCCGCGGCTGCGTCCGCTGCGCGCCGAAGTCGCCCGGCACGCCGAGGCGTTCGGCGAGGAGCGCACCGCGCCCGACGGGCCCGCGCACGAGGCCGGCGCGTCCCCGTCCGGGCCGTCGCCGCGCGGCGCCCGGCCGTCCGCTCCCCCGGTCCCCCAGGACGAGCGGGCCGGCCGCAGCGCGCTCGCCGACGCCGAGCGCCGCCTCGCCGGCACCCGCACCGAGGCGCTGGCCGCGGCGCCCCCGGAGCTGGCCCGGCTGCTCGCCTCGGTCGCGGCGGCCGGGGCGGCACACGCGTATCTGCTGGCGGAGCCGGCCCGGTGAAGGGCACCGGGCGAAGCGGCGGAGCCAGGATCGGCGAAGGGACGTGCGGATGAGGGCCACGGCGGTGGACGGCAGAAGCGGACGGCGCGACGACGACGGGCGTGCCGAGCTGACGGCGGTGCAGGCGGCGCTGGCCGCCGAGCACGCGGCGGTGTACGGCTACGGCGTGGTCGGCGGGCGGATCGCCGGTGACCGGCGCAAGGAAGCGCAGGAGGCGTACGACGGACATCGCGCGCGCCGCGATTCGCTGCGCCGGGTGGTGCGCGACCTGGGTGGTACCCCGCAGGCCTCGGCCGCCGCCTATGAGCTGCCCTTCCCGGTCCCGGACGCGGCCGCCGCGGTCCGGCTGGCGGCGGAGCTGGAGGACCGGCTGGCCGCCGTCTACGCCGATCTCGTACGGGCCGGCGGCGGCGTCCGGCGCAAGGAGGCGGCGGCCGCCCTGCGGGAGGCGGCAGTGCGGGCGGTGCGCTGGCGCGGCAGCGGCGTAGCCTTCCCTGGGCTTGCCGAGCGGGCCGCGGCAGCCGCTCCGTCCGGCTCCGCGAGCGCCGCCGCGGGCGCGCTCTGAACGACGGCCGCCGCGCGGTCTTGCCCAGGAAAGGGACAGCTCCAGCATGACAACGGCACCCATCGAACCGCCGCAGCGGTTGGTGAGTTCGCTGAGCGGCGATCCCAGCGGTCCGGCGGGCGAGTGGCTCGCGGCGCTCCCGACGCTGGTTCAGCAGCGGCTGGACGCCTGGCAGCTGACGCTGGAACGGGTGCAGACCCCCGGGGGCCGCAGCAGCCTGCTCGCCCTCGTGCGGCAGCCGGACGGGACGCCCGCGGCGCTGAAGCTGCCCGTGCCGGGGCGGGTCCCGGCGCAGGAGGGCGCGGCGCTGGAGGCGTGGGACGGCTTCGGCGCGGCCCGGCTGCTGCGCACCGACGAGGCGAGCGGTGCGCTGCTGCTGGAGCGGTTGCAGGGCGCGGTGTCGCTGCGGTCGCTGCCGGAGGCGAAGGCGCTGCTGGAGGCGGCCGGTACGGTGCGGCGGCTGTGGGTGCCGGCCGCGGCGGGGCACCCCTTCGAGACGCTGGCCGGGCGCACCGACGAGGCCGTGCGGGCGCTGCGCGCCGCCGGGACCCTGACCCGGTCCGCCGACCCGCTGGTGGAGCAGGCCGCGGAGCTGCGGCGCGCGCTGCCGGACGGGTGCGACGAGCAGTTCCTGCTGCACGGCGCCTTCCGGCAGGGCAAAGTGCTGGCCGGCGAGCGGACGCCCTGGCTGGCGGTGGGCCCGGCGCCGGTGGTCGGCGAGCGGGCGTTCGACCTCGCGGCACTGGTGCTGGACCGGTTCGAGGACCTGATGGCCGGCTCGGGCGCGGGCGCGGCGGCCCGCCGCCGGGTGGCCCGGCTGGCCGACTCCCTGGAGGTGGACCGCGACCGGCTGCGCGACTGGACGCTGTACCGGGCGGTGGACACCGGCGTGCGGGAGGTGGCCGCGGGCGCCCGCCAGCAGGGCGAGCTGCTGCTGGAGTTCGCGGCCTGGCTGTAGCGGACGCACGAGCGGGCCGGCCGGGGATTCGGCCCCGGCCGGCCCGCTGCCGTGCGGTCCTTACGCGCCGAGGCGGGCGACGGCCTCCTCGACCGTCAGCTCCTCGCGCTCGCCGGTGCGGCGGTCCTTGACCTCGACGACGCCCTCGGCAGCGCGGCGGCCAGCGACCACGATGACCGGCACGCCCAGCAGCTCGGCGTCGGTGAACTTCACGCCCGGCGAGACCCCGGCCCGGTCGTCGACCAGGACCCGCAGGCCCGCGGCGCCGAGCTGCTCGCCGACCTCCAGCGCCAGCTCGGTCTGCTTGGCCTTGCCGGCCGCGACCACGTGCACATCGGCCGGCGCGACCTCGCGCGGCCAGCACAGGCCCTTCTCGTCGTGCGTCTGCTCGGCGAGCGCGGCCACCGCACGGGAGACGCCGATGCCGTACGAGCCCATGGTGACCCGGGCGGGCTTGCCGTTCTGGCCGAGCACGTCGAGCTCGAAGGCGTCCGCGTACTTGCGGCCGAGCTGGAAGATGTGGCCGATCTCGATGGCGCGGTCGATCTTCAGGCCGGCGCCGCACTTCGGGCAGGGGTCGCCGGGCTCGACGACGACCACGTCGAGGTACTCGTCGACCTCGAAGTCCCGGCCGGCGACGACGTTGCGGGCGTGCTTGCCGTCCTTGTTGGCGCCGGTGACCCAGGCCGTGCCGGGGGCCACGCGCGGGTCGGCGAGGTAGCGGAACGCCTTGCCGGCCAGGCCCTGCGGGCCGACGTAGCCGCGGACCAGGTCGGGCCGGTCGGTGAAGTCCTCGGCGGTGACCAGCTCGACGGTGGCCGGCGCGAGGTGCTCGCCGAGCTTGCCGAGGTCCACCTCGCGGTTGCCCGGGACGCCGACCGCGACGATCTCGCCGTCGACCTTGACCAGCAGATTCTTCAGGGTCGCGGCCGCCGGTACGCCGAGGAACTCAGCCAGGGTCTCGATGGTCGGGGTGTCGGGGGTGTCCAGCTCCTCGACCGGGCCGTGCGCGGCGCCGTCGACCGGGGCGACCTTGACGGTGACGGCCTCGGTGTTGGCGGCGTAGTCGCACGAGGGGCAGTCCACGAAGGTGTCCTCGCCGGCCGCGGCCGGGGCCAGGAACTCCTCGGAGGCGGAGCCGCCCATCGCGCCGGAGACGGCGGAGACGATGCGGTAGTCCAGGCCCAGCCGCTCGAAGATCTTCTGGTAGGCCGCGCGGTGCAGGGCGTAGGACTGCTCCAGGCCCTCGTCGGTGGTGTCGAAGCTGTACGAGTCCTTCATCTGGAACTCGCGGCCGCGCAGCACACCGGAACGGGGACGGGCCTCGTCGCGGTACTTGGTCTGGATCTGGTAGAGGATCACCGGCAGGTCCTTGTAGGACGTGCACTGGTCCTTGACCGTGAGGGTGAAGATCTCCTCGTGGGTGGGGCCGAGGAGGTAGTCGGCCCCCTTGCGGTCCTGGAGGCGGAAGAGCAGGTCGCCGTACTCCTCCCAGCGGCCGCTGGTCTGGTACGGCTCCTTGGGCAGCAGCGCCGGCAGCAGGACCTCCTGGCCGCCGATGGCGTCCATCTCCTCGCGCACGATGCGGGAGACGTTCTCCAGGACCTTCTTGCCCAGCGGCAGCCACGTCCAGATGCCGGCGGAGGAGCGGCGGACGTACCCGGCGCGGACGAGCAGCTTGTGGCTGGCGGTCTCGGCGTCGGCCGGGTCGTCGCGCAGTGTCTTGACCATCAAGCGGGACATGCGCTGGACCTGTGCGGCGTGGGCCATGGGAGATTCTCCTGCGTAAGAAAGATGACTCCCTGGAGATTAGCCTTTGGGGTCACTGGGGCGAAAATGCGTTGTCGCTGCGCTTGGTTTTTCTTCCCACGTTGTCGGCTGGCCCGCCGTGGTGGTTTCTCGCCGTTGCGCTGCGCGCGGCGGCCTGCACGTTGTCGGCTCCCCCGCCGTTCCGGCTTTTCGCCGTAGCGCCTGCGGCGGGCGTGGGTGGTCGGGTGCGGTGCCGCTCCTCCGGACTCCGTCCTGCGGCGCGGCCCCTCCCGTGAGTGGGTGGGAAAGGCCGGTGGGGGCGGGCCGTTCACGTCCAGTTGCCGTGCCTGCGGTGATCGGACCCACCCACGTGCACCCGACCACTCACGGACACCCCCACGGGTCTCCCCCACCCCCAACGGAAGGGGCCGGACCGCAGGACGGAGTCCGGAGGGGCGGCACCGCAGCCGAACCGCCAGCGCAGCGGCAACAAGCCCGCCGCAGGCGCAACGGCGAGAAACCACCACGGCGGGACAGCCGAAAACGTGGGAAGAAAGGCGACCGCCTAACGCCGACGCAGGGGAAGGGGCGCGCCCATGACCGCGTACGGGGTGGGGGCGCTGGGGAAGAGGACGCGGCGGGCCAGGTCCTGGTAGCCGAGGGAGCGGTAGAGGTGGCGGGCGGGGCTCTCGGTGTCGATGGCGGAGAGGATGGAGCGGGGTTCGCCGGTCTCGTCGGTGATGCGGGTGATCAGGGCGCGGCCGATGCCGCGGTGCTGGTGGGCGGGGTGGACGTGCAGCTCGGTGATGGTGAAGGAGTCGTCGAGCCAGTGGTCGAGGGCCGCGCTGCGGAGGTAGGGCTCGACGACCGTGGACCACCAGTGGGCGCGGTCGTTGGGCATGCCGTAGACGAAGCCGAGCAGCCGGCCGTCGGGGGCGGTGGCGCCGAGGGCGCGGGCGCCGGTGCAGCCGAGGTGGCGCAGCACGATGTGCCGGCGGACGGCGATCTCCTCATCGCTCAGGCCGAAGGCGAGCGCCTGGACGGCCAGCGCGTCATCGACGCGGGCAGCAAGATCGAGCGGGCCGACCGCGACGTCATTCATGCCCGGAGCGTACAAGGCGGCGGGCCCGAACAATACGCCGCGATCAGAAGAGGACACTCATGAAGGCACCGACCTCTTCGAAGCCCACCCGGCGGTAGGAGGCGCGGGCGGCGGTGTTGAAGTCGTTGACGTAGAGGCTGACGACGGGGGCGACATCGCGCAGGGCGTAGCGCAGCACGGCGGCCATGCCGGTCTCGGACAGGCCCTGGCCGCGGTGGGCGGGGTCGACCCAGACGCCCTGGATCTGGCAGGCCCGCTGGGTGGCGGCGCCGATCTCGGCCTTGAAGATGACCTTGCCGTCCTCGATGCGGGCGAACGAGCGCCCGGCGCCGACGAGTTCGGCGACCCGGGCCTGGTAGAGGAGGCCGCCGTCGCCGGCCATCGGGGAGATGCCGACCTCTTCGGTGAACATAGCCACGCAGGCGGGCATGATCAGGTCCATCTCGTTCTTGCGGATCCGCCGGACGTCCGGGTCGGGTGCGATCTCGGCGGAGGGTGCGGTGGTGACCATCAGCGGCTGGCGGGTGCGGATCTCGCGGGCCGGTCCCCAGTACGGCTCCAGGAGCGACCAGAGTTCGGTCGTGGCGGCCGCGGGGCCGACGATGGACGAGCAGCGGCGGCCCTGGCGGCGGGCGCGTTCGGCGAAGCCGCGGACGGCCTCGGAGGTGGCGCAGACCGGGACGAGGTTGGCGCCGGCGTAGCAGAGCGACTCCAGGCGGCCGCCGACATACCAGCCCCACATCTCGCCGCCGAGCCGCCAGGGGTCGAGGCCGGCGATCTGCACCCGGGCGGCGACAAAGGCATTGGCGACCGGATCACGGTCCAGGACCGCGAGGGCGTCGTCGAGCTCCCCGGGCTCGAGGACCTTGATGGCAGTGGTCGTCAGCACGTGTCGGACAGCCTCACCGTTACGGGCCTGGGAGGCCAGGCGATAGCAGGTCCTGGCACTTTACCTCGCGGTCGCGGGGAGCACCCGGCCCCGGCGGGACGGAGCGCCCCGGGCGGCCGGGAGCCCCGCGGCCCGGTGCGGGCGGCGGGGCTCGGCGGCTGCGGGAGGGCGGGGCTCAGCCCGCGGCGGAGACGACCGGGGCGCCGGAGGCGACGCCGTCGGCCTCCATCTGCGCGGCGATCTTCAGCGCCTCTTCGATCAAGGTCTCGACGATCTTCGACTCGGGGACGGTCTTGATGACCTCGCCCTTGACGAAGATCTGGCCCTTGCCGTTGCCGGAGGCGACGCCGAGGTCGGCCTCGCGGGCCTCGCCGGGGCCGTTGACGACGCAGCCCATGACGGCGACGCGCAGCGGCACCTCCATGCCCTCCAGGCCCGCGGTGACCTCGTCGGCGAGCTTGTAGACGTCGACCTGGGCGCGGCCGCAGGACGGGCAGGAGACGATCTCCAGCCGGCGCTGGCGGAGGTTGAGCGACTCCAGGATGGAGATGCCGACCTTGACCTCTTCGGCGGGCGGCGCGGACAGCGAGACGCGGATGGTGTCGCCGATGCCCTCGCTGAGCAGTGCGCCGAAGGCGACGGCCGACTTGATGGTGCCCTGGAAGGCGGGGCCGGCCTCGGTGACGCCGAGGTGGAGGGGGTAGTCGCTCTGGGCGGCGAGCTGGCGGTAGGCGTTGACCATCACGACCGGGTCGTTGTGCTTGACCGAGATCTTGATGTCGCGGAAGCCGTGCTCCTCGAAGAGGGAGGCCTCCCACAGCGCGGACTCGACGAGCGCCTCGGGGGTGGCCTTGCCGTACTTCTGGAGCAGGCGGCGGTCCAGGGAGCCGGCGTTGACGCCGATCCGGATCGGGGTGCCGGCGTCGGAGGCCGCCTTGGCGATCTCCTTGACCTTGTCGTCGAACTGCTTGATGTTGCCGGGGTTGACGCGGACCGCGGCGCAGCCGGCGTCGATGGCGGCGAAGACGTACTTCGGCTGGAAATGAATGTCCGCGATGACCGGGATCTGGGACTTCCGGGCGATCACCGGCAGCGCGTCGGCGTCGTCCTGCGTCGGGCAGGCGACGCGGACGATCTGGCAGCCGGAGGCCGTCAGCTCGGCGATCTGCTGCAGCGTCGCGCCGATGTCGGACGTGCGTGTGGTCGTCATCGACTGCACCGAGACCGGTGCGTCTCCGCCCACGGCGACCGTACCGACCTGGATCTTGCGGCTGACCCGGCGGTCGGCGAGCTTGGTCGGTACGTCCGGCATTCCCAGTGAAATGGCAGTCATCTGGCGAGCAACCCCAAGGTGTGGATCTAGGCCCCGCGTCGGCGGGCTCCGGCCTTCGAGGTTACGGCACCGGGCTCAAAGGAGGCACATCCGCTCCCCGGGGCACCACGAAAGGGGACGGCCGGGCACCTCCAAACGCCGCAGAGGTGCCCGGCCGTCCCGCCCGCCGGCGCCGTCAGGTCAGCTTCACCGGATTCACCACGTCGGCGACGAGCACCAGCAGGGTGAAGCAGATGAAGATCCCGGCGACGACGTAGGCGATCGGCATCAGCTTGGCGACGTCGAAGGGGCCGGGGTCGGGCCGCCGGACGATCTTGGCGAAGGCCCGCCGGATCGACTCCCACAGGGCCCCGGCGATGTGCCCGCCGTCCAGCGGCAGCAGCGGCAGCATGTTGAACAGGAACAGCGAGAGGTTGAAGCCGGCGACCAGGAAGAGCATGGTCGCCACCCGCTGCTCCGGCGGGATGTGCAGCGAGAAGACCTCGCCGCCGACCCGGGCCGCGCCGACCACGCCCATCGGGGAGTCCTGCTTGCGCTCGCCGCCGTTGAAGGCCGCGTTCCACAGGTCGGGGACCTTGGCGGGGAGGTTCACCAGCGAGGAGACGCCCTGCTCGACCATGTTGCCCATGCGGTCGACGGACTGGCCGAAGGTCTGCGGGACCACGCCGCTGGCCGGGGTGAAACCGAGGAATCCGGCGCTGACGAACTGGCCGGGCACATAGCCGCCGTGGCCGTCGGTCTTGGCGACCTTGTTCTCGATCAGGTCGGCGTGCAGGGTCGTCCGGGCGCCGTGCCGCTCGACAACCAGGGTGGCGGGCCCGGTGGTGTCGCGGATCTGCCGCTGGAGGGCGTCCCAGTCGGGGACGGCGCGGCCGTTGAACGACACGATCTTGTCGCCGGCCCGCAGGCCCGCGGCCTTGGCCGGGGAGTCCTTGGCGCCGGCCGGACACTTGTCGGTCTTGGCGGCCGCCGAGATGACGCAGTCCGAGACGGAGCCGACCGAGGTCGTCTGGGTGTTGATGCCGAAGCCCATCAGCACGCTCATGAAGATCACGACCGCCAGGATCAGATTCATGAACGGCCCGGCGAACATCACGATGACGCGCTTCCAGGGCTTGCGGGTGTAGAAGAGCCGCTTCTCGTCGCCGGGCTGCATCTCCTCGAAGGCCGCCGAGCGGGCGTCCTCGATCATGCCGCGGAACGGCGAGGTGGAGCGGGCCTGGAGCTTTCCGTCGTCCCCGGGCGGGAACATCCCGATCATGCGGATGTAGCCGCCGAGCGGGACGGCCTTGATGCCGTACTCGGTGTCGCCCTTCTTGCGGGAGAAGAGCGTCGGCCCGAAGCCCACCATGTACTGCGGCACGCGGATGCCGAACAGCTTGGCCGTGGAGAGGTGGCCGAGCTCGTGCCAGGCGATGGAGAACAGCAGGCCGACGACGAAGACGACTATGCCGAGGATGGTCATCCAGGTCGTCATGCGCGAGCCTCCGAAGGTGTCCGTGCCGCACGGGCGGCCAGTTCGCGGGCGCGGGCGCGCGCCCAGGTCTCCGCTTCCAGGACGTCCGCGACCGTCAGGGAAGTTCCCCGGGCGGGCGTGCCGTGTGCGGCGACCACATCGGCGACGGTATCCACAATCCCTGTGAACGGCAGCCCGCCCCGGAGGAATGCCTCCACGCATTCCTCGTTCGCCGCGTTGAAGACGGCCGGTGCGGTGCCGCCCAGCTCGCCCACGTGGCAGGCCAGCGGGACGGACGGGAAGGCCGACCCGTCGAGCGGGAAGAACTCCCACTTCTGGGCGTTCGTCCAGTCCACGCCCGGTGCGGCGTCGGGGACCCGCTCGGGCCAGCCGATGCCCAGCGCGATCGGCATGCGCATGTCGGGCGGGCTGGCCTGGGCGAGCGTGGAGCCGTCGGTGAACTCCACCATCGAGTGGATGTAGGACTGCGGATGGACGACGACCTCGATGCGCTCGAAGGGCACGTCGAACAGCAGATGCGCCTCGATGACCTCCAGCCCCTTGTTGACGAGGGTCGCGGAGTTGATCGTGACGACCGGGCCCATCGACCAGGTGGGGTGGGCCAGCGCCTGCTCGGGGGTGACCCCGGCCAGCTCCCGCTTCGTCCGGCCGCGGAACGGGCCGCCGGAGGCGGTGACCACGAGCTTGCGGACCTCGGCGCGGGCGCCGCCGGCCAGCGCCTGGAAGAGCGCGGAGTGCTCGGAGTCGACGGGGATGATCTGGCCGGGCGCGGCGACGGCCTTGACCAGCGGGCCGCCGACGATCAGCGACTCCTTGTTGGCGAGGGCCAGCACATGGCCGGCCTTCAGGGCCGCCAGCGTCGGGGCGAGGCCGATGGAGCCGGTGATGCCGTTGAGGACGGTGTGGCAGGGCGAGGCGGCCAGGTCGGTGGCCGCGTCGGGGCCGGCCAGGATCTCGGGCAGCGGCTCGCCCGCGCCGTAGCGGTCCGCCAGTGCCGCGCGCAGCGCCGGCACGGCGTCCTCGCGGGCCACGGCGACGGCGGTCACCCGCAGCTGGTGCGCCTGCTCGGCGAGCAGCTCGACCCGGCCGCCGGCCGCGGAGAGCGCGGTGACGTGGAAGCGGTCGGGGTTGCGCAGCACGATGTCGATCGCCTGGGTGCCGATCGAACCGGTCGAGCCGAGGATCACCAGGGAACGGGGCCCGTGCGGGCCGTCCGGATCGCCGGCGGCGGGCTCGAAGCGCAGGTGCGGATGGGCGAGGGAGTCCGTCATGGGGTCCATTGTGGCCGGTCGCCGGGGCGCCGCGGACACCAAGGGCGCATCCCGGCGATCATCGGGGCCCCGGCGCCCGGCACGCCTCGGGGCCGCTGCGGCGGCGGACTGCCGCAGCGGCCCCGGGGCGCGCACCGCGCGTGGGTCAGCTGATGGGCCGCCGCACGTTGTCCGTCCTGCTCGGGCCCGGGGTGGCGTCGGCGATCCAGGGGCCGTCGCCGCTGGGGTCGACGATGCCGTCCTCCAGCCAGGTGTAGCTGCCGCCGAGGACCCCGGAGACGACCTTGCGGTCGAGGTCGTCGGTGTTGGTCCACAGCCGGCCGAACAGCTCCTCGATCCGGATCCGCGCCTGCCGGCAGAAGACGTCGGCCAGCTGCTGGGCCTCGCGGCCGTGGTCGTCGGTCTCCCGGAGGTACTCGGCGCGGACGCAGGCGGCGCTCATCGCGAACAGCTCCGCGCCGATGTCGACGATCCGGCCGAGGAAGCCCTGCTTGGTCTCCATCCGGCCCTGCCAGCGCGACATCGCGTAGAAGGTGGACCGGGCGAGCTTGCGGGAGGTCCGCTCGACGTACCGCAGATGCCCGGCGAGCATCCCGAACTCCTGGTAGGTGCGCGGGAGCTGGCCCGGCCCCGCGACGAGCTTGGGCAGCCAGCGGGCGTAGAAGCCGCCGGCCTTGGCCGCCGCCCGGCCCTTGTCGGCGAGGGTCTTGTCGGGGTCGATGAGGTCGCCGGCGACGGACAGATGGGCGTCCACCGCCTCGCGGGCGATCAGCAGGTGCATGATCTCCGTGGAGCCCTCGAAGATCCGGTTGATGCGCATGTCGCGCAGCAGCTGCTCGGCGGGGACGGCGCGTTCGCCGCGGGCGGCGAGCGAGTCGGCGGTCTCGAAGCCGCGTCCGCCGCGGATCTGGACGAGTTCGTCGGCGATCAGCCAGCCCATCTCGGAGCCGTAGAGCTTGGCGAGGGCGGCCTCGATGCGGATGTCGTTGCGGTTCTCGTCAGCCATCTGCGAGGAGAGGTCGACGACCGCCTCCAGGGCGAAGGTGGTGGCGGCGATGAAGGAGATCTTGGCGCCGACGGCCTCGTGCTCGGCGACCGGGCGGCCCCACTGCTCGCGGGCCCCGGACCACTCGCGGGCGATCTTCAGGCACCACTTGCCGGAGCCGACGCACATCGCGGGCAGCGACAGCCGCCCGGTGTTGAGGGTGGTCAGCGCGATCTTCAGGCCGGCGCCCTCGGGGCCGATACGGTGGGCGGCGGGGACCCGCACCCGGTGGAAGCGGGTGACGCCGTTCTCCAGGCCGCGCAGGCCCATGAAGGCGTTGCGGTGCTCGACGGTGACGCCGGGCGAATCGGCCTCGACGACGAAGGCCGTGATGCCGCCCTTGTGGCCCTCGGAGGCGGGCACCCGCGCCATGACCACCAGCAGGTCGGCGACCACGCCGTTGGTGGTCCACAGCTTCACGCCGTCGAGGACGTAGTCGTCGCCGTCCGGGACGGCCGTGGTCGCCAGCCGGGCCGGGTCGGAGCCGACGTCGGGCTCGGTCAGCAGGAACGCGGAGATGTCCGTGCGCGCCAGGCGCGGCAGGAAGGTCTCCTTCTGCTCCTTGGTGCCGAACAGCTTCAGCGGCTGCGGTACGCCGATCGACTGATGCGCGGAGAGCAGCGCGCCGATGGCGGGGCTGGCGGTGCCGACCAGGGACAGCGCCCGGTTGTAGTAGACCTGGGTCAGTCCGAGGCCGCCGTACTTGGCGTCGATCTTCATGCCGAGCGCGCCGAGTTCCTTGAGCCCGTTGACGGTCTCGTCCGGAATCTTTCCCTCGCGCTCGATCCGGGCGCTGTCGATCTTCGTCTCGCAGAACTCGCGCAGCGTGGCGAGGAATTTCTCGCCCCGGCGCACGTCGTCGACCGCAGGGGTGGGATGCGGATGGATGAGGTCGAGCCTAAAGCGCCCCAGGAACAGTTCCTTGGCGAAGCTGGGCTTGCGCCAGTCCTGCTCACGGGCCGCCTCGGCGACCTGGCGTGCTTCGCGCTCGGAAACGTTGCGGATGGATGGAGCGGTCATCAGGAGCTCACCTCGCCGCGGGTTCGGGAGTTCAGCGCCGGCGGGCCGGTCGGCCGCTGGACAGCGCTACTTGTGAGAGTTACCCGATCCGCACGGGTTGCACCACTGGAGGTACGAGGAGAAGACGGGCGCAAGGGCGCCCGCGCGCCATGGGGGGCCTGCGCCGCGCCGCCGGTCCGGCGCGGCGCGGGGCTCTCGGCCCTTCGGGGGGTGCGGGACGCCGCCGCGGACCCCGGAAAACGGAGCGGCGCGCTCCGGGCACGAGGTGCCGGGAGCGCGCCGCGCGCCGGGTACTACAGCGCGAGTCCGGTGAGGACCAGGACCCGCTCGTAGGTGTAGTCGTCCATCGCGAAGCGCACGCCCTCGCGGCCCACGCCGGACTGCTTGACGCCGCCGTAGGGCATCTGGTCGGCGCGGTAGGACGGCACATCGCCGATGATCACGCCGCCGACCTCCAGCGCCCGGTGGGCGCGGAACGCGGTCTGCACGTCGTGCGTGAACACGCCCGCCTGGAGGCCGAACTTGGAGTCGTTGACGGCCGCGAAGGCCTCCGCCTCCCCGTCGACCTTCTTGAGGGTGAGCACCGGGCCGAAGACCTCTTCGCAGGCGAGCGTGGCGCCGGCGGGCACCTCCGCCAGCACCGTCGGCGCGTAGGAGGCGCCGTCGCGCTTGCCGCCCGCGAGCAGCTTCGCGCCGCGCTCCACGGCCTCGTCCACCCAGGACTCGACGCGCTTGGCGGCGTTCTCGTCGACCAGCGGGCCGACCTCGGTCGCGTCGTCGGAGGGGTCGCCGGTGACCTGCGCCTCGACGGCCGCCACGATCTTGGGCACCAGCCGGTCGTAGACGGAGGCGTCGGCGATCACCCGCTGCACGGAGATGCAGGACTGGCCGCCCTGGTAGTTGGAGAAGGTGGCGATGCGCTGCGCCGCCCAGTCCAGGTCCGCCTCGGAGGAGAAGTCCGGCAGGACGACGGCGGCGCCGTTGCCGCCGAGTTCCAGGGTGCAGTGCTTGCGCGGCACCGAGTCGAGGATCGCGTAGCCGACCTTCTCGGAGCCGGTGAAGGAGACGACCGGCAGCCGCTCGTCCTGCACCAGCGCCGGCATCCGGTCGTTGGGCACCGGGAGGATCGACCAGGAACCGGCCGGCAGCTCGGTCTCGGACAGCAGCTCGCCGAGGATCAGGCCGGAGAGCGGGGTGGCGGGGGCCGGCTTGAGGATGATCGGGGCGCCGGCGGCGATGGCCGGGGCGATCTTGTGGGCGCAGAGGTTCAGCGGGAAGTTGAACGGGGCGATGCCCAGGACCGTGCCGCGCGGGAAGCGGCGGGTCAGCGCGAGCCGGCCGGCGCCGCCCGCGTCGGTGTCCAGCCGCTGCGCCTCGCCGCCGTTGAAGCGGCGGGCCTCCTCGGCCGCGAAGCGGAACACCGAGACGGCCCGGCCGACCTCGCCGCGCGCCCACTTCATGGGCTTGCCGTTCTCCGCGGAGATCAGCCGGGCGATCTCCTCCGTACGCTCCACCAGCCGGCGGTGCACGTGGTCCAGGGCCGCGGCGCGCACGTGCGCGGGGGTCGCGGCCAGCTCGTCCTGCACGGCGACGGAGGCGGCGACCGCCTCCTCGACCTGCTCCTCGGTGGGGACGCTCACGGTGCCGACGAGACGCCCGTCCCAGGGGGAGGTGACATCGAAGGTGGCCTCGCCGGTGGCCTCGCGGCCGGCGAGCCAGAAGGCGGTGGGGGCTGCATCAGTGGGGATCGGCACAGTGGAACCCGGCCCTTCAGACGTGGTGGGTGGTGCGCATGGCTCAGCGAGCGCCTCTGCGGTTTTGGCTCTGCACCCACGGTAGGGGGACGGCGGCGCCGTGGCGTTTGTCCGTAGCGTAGTAATCGACGGGCCGGTCCCTCCGCGGTGGAGGGGGCGTACGGGGCGGGTGCGGGGGCGTGGCCGAGGTGCTCACCCCGGGGACGGCCGGACCCGTCACGGGGCGGGCGGCGGGCCGGATCCGGTCTCCGGTGACGAGGTCGCCTTCAGCGCCAGCCAGAGCTCCATCCGCACGTCCGCGTCGTCCAGCGAGCGCCCCAGGATCTCCTCCACGCGCCGCATCCGGTAGCGCAGGGTGTGGCGGTGGACGCCCAGGTCGGCGGCGGCCGCGTCCCACTGGCCGTGCCGGGCGAGCCAGGCCCGCAGCGAGGCCACCAGATCGCCGCGGCCGGTCGCGTCGTGCTCGCGCAGCGCCCGCAGCAGCCCGTCCGCGAAGGCGCGGACCGCGTCGTCGGCGAGCAGCGGCAGCACGGAGCCGGCCGCCACGTCCTCGTGCTCGACCAGCGTCCGGCCGCGGCGGCGGGCCACCGACAGCGCCTGTTCGGCCTGGCGGTAGGCGTGGGCGGCGGCCATCGGCCCGGTCGGCGCGGACAGCCCGACGGCCACCGTCCCGCCGTGGCCGCCCGCCCCCCGCCCGGAGCGCCCGCGCGCACGCGGCCGGGCGCCGGCGCGGGAACCGGCCTCGGCGGCATGGGCGGCGGCCACGGCCGCGGCCGCGCCGCCGTCCGCGACCAGCACGACCAGCCGGCCGGCGTCCGGCACGGCGAGCAGCGCCTCACCGGTCCGGGCGGCCGCGGAGTCCATCGCGTCGGCCAGCGCGTCCAGGCCACCCGGGACGGCGGCGCCCCCGGCCGCCCCCGGCGCCTGCTCCTCGGCGGGCACCGGCTCGGCGACCACCACCCGGAACGGCGCGTCCAGCAGCCCGCCGTAGAGCCGCCCGGCCACCGCCCGGGCATGGTCCGGCTCCCCCGCGAGCAGCATCTTCAGCACCGCGGCGCCCAGCCGCGCCTCGGCGTCCTGCAGCGCCCTGGAGCGCTCGGTGGTCAGGGTGAGCAGCGCGACCGCGGAGTGCACGGCGAAGCGTTCGGCGGTGCCGAGCGGCGCGGCGGTGCCGACCGCGAGCACCCCGCGGGCCCGCCGCCCGGTGCCCAGCGACTGCAGCTCTACCCGGTCGTCGCCGTCGGTGTCGCTGACCACCGAGCTGGCGGGCGCGGGGCGCCCGCGCAGGCGTCCGACGTCCTCGGTGAGCCGGGCCGCGCGCCGGGCCGCCCAGTCGGGGGCGGCGGCCACCACCGCGCCCGAGGCGTCGTAGAGCGCGGCCCAGCCGTCCAGATGGGCCGCGAGCCGGGCCAGGAGTTCGGCCGGGCCCTCGGCGCCGAGCGCCGCCCGGGTCAGCTCCCGCTGCGCCTCGAACCCCGCGGTCACCGCGCGGTACTGGTCGGCGGCGACGGCGGCCGAGACCGCCTTGCTGATCGCGATGAACGGGGTCCGGCGGGGCACCCCGAGCAGCGGCAGCCCCTCCTCCGCGGCCGCCTCGACCAGCGCCTGCGGCACCCCCTCGTAGTTCACCCCGACCGCGAAGCCCAGCCCGACCACCCCGGCCCGGGCGATGCGCCGCACATAGCTGCGGGTCGCCTCGGTGTCCTCGGCGTCCAGCTTCAGCGCGGTGATCAGCAGCAGCTCGCCGCCCTCCATGTAGGGCACCGGGTCGATCAGCTCGCTCGCGTGCGCCCAGCGCACCGGCACGTCCAGCTGCTCCTCGCCGGCGAGGACGGTCAGCTTGAGCGCGGTGTGGTTGACGAGAGAGGCGAGCGTGTGCGGCATGGGACCTTCGAGACCTCGACGACTGCGGGGACGACCGGCCGGCAGCCGGCCACCGGCCGACCCGCGAGGACCGGCCACCGCCCCTTCCTTTTCGCCGCCCTGTATGAACGACTGCTGTCGATTCTGCCTCAGCGGAGGAATCGGGGGCACCCACGCTCCGGCCAATCCCGCCACCGCTCGGAGGCCGGCGCTCAGCTGCGGCCATTCCCGCCGGTCACGGAGCCCGGCCCCACGCCCCGGCCATTCCCTCCGGTCCCGGGGCCCGACCTACGCTCCGGCCATTCCCTCCGGTCACGGAGCCCGTACGCTCCGGCCATTCCTGCCGGTCCTGGAGCCCGGCCCCGCACCCCGGGCCGCCGGGCAGGCGCCCCCGGCCCGGCGCCCGCCCTCCGCCAGCCCCCTACGCCCGCAGATCCACCAGCACCGGCGGGGCGTGCTCCCCCGCCACCGATGTCACGGACAGCACGGCGTGCCCGGGCGGCAGGGAATTGGCGAGGTCGGAGGCGGACCAGCGCTCCCGCTCGACGGTGCGGACGGTGACGGCCTTGGCGGTGGGCGCCTTGCCGGTGACCAGGTGGCGGAAGAGGTGCAGCGCCTTCATCGCGGCACCCTCCGCAATGATCTGACGGTCCGTCACATCACGGGTCTCCACCCACTCCTTGCCCCACACCTCGGCGAACCGTGCCCCGTCCCAGGTCGTCACCCCCGCGAACGCCATCCGGCAGCCCACCGACCCGAGCAGCGCGCCGCGCAGCGCGTCCGGCACCTCGTCCAGCGAACGCAACGTCAGCACCGCCCCGGCATTCGCCGACCGCAGCCGCTGCAGCCCGCGCAGCGCCTCGGCGGTGACGGTGTGCGCGGCCTCGTCCAGCACCAGACACGCGAACACCGAACGATCCGCCCGCGCCACCGCACACTCCGTGAACTGCGCCAGCACCAGCCGGGCGAGGATCCGGGAGGCCTCCGCGTGGCCGCGTTCGGGCAGCTCGACACGGACCCGCAGCGGATGGTCGAGGGCGCGCAGCGAGACCTGCCGGGTGGCGCCGGTCGGGTCGAAGAACCCGGCGAAGGCGGGCCGGTCCAGCAGGGCGATGCGGTCGGCGAGGAGCACGCCGAGGTCGCCGTGGCGCTCCGACTGGCGTGCCCGGGCATCGAGTTCGCGCAGCAGGGTGTGGGCGCCCGCGTCCTCCAGGGCGGTGCGCAGCGCGGCCATCGCGCCGGGCGCGCCGTCCAGCAGTTCGCGCAGCTCGGGGACGGCGGGGAAGCGGTCATGGGCGGCCGCGAAGGGGCCGAGCAGCTGGGCCAGCACGGTCGCGGCGCGCCGGCTGTCGCCGCCGGGCAGCTGCTCGGCGAGGTCGCCGACCAGGGCCTCGGCGAGGATGCCTGCCGCCTCGTCGGGGTCCGTGGTCCCGCCGTACAGGTCGAGATCGCACTCCGGGTCGGGGCGGCCGATGCGGACCACCACGTCGAACGCGTCGTCCCCGCCGAGGTCCGAGCCGGCCGGTCCGACCGCGACCACCGCGCACTGCCCGGCCAGCGCCTGCAGGCACATCGACTCCACGACGGGTTTGACGACCCGGGTGGTCTTGCCGCTGCCGGCCGGTCCGACGGCCAGCAGCGAGGTCCCCAGCAGGGCGGGCTCCAGGGCACTTCCGGCGAGCCGGTGCTGGTAGGGGTTGCGGGGGTGGTCGGCAGCGGTGCCGATGCGGACCTGGCGGGCGAGCAGGTCGTGGTGGGCGATCCGGCGGGGCAGGTCGCGCCGGCCCGAGGGGTGCGCGCAGGCCGCCGCGCCGTACCGGAGCACGGTGTCGGTGAAGGAGGCCAGGGAGTTCTTGCCGGACCGCACCGACTGCCAGGCGCGCTCGATCCGGGCCACGTCCACATCGTTCATCCGCCCGGCGCACGCCTCGGCGACAAGCTTGTCGGCCGCGTCCACGGCGCCGTGCGCCCGCAGTTCGGGCCACTGGGCCCGGTCGGCGGCAGGCTGCTGCTTGGGCGCGGGGGCGGCCTTGCGCAGCCGGCCGAGGAGCGGGCGCAGGAAGCGGCGGGCGAGTTCGGGCCAGCGACCGAGGCGGCCGAAGACGACGGCCAGAATCGCCAGCACCAGGCCGTAGTAGGCGTAGGAGGCCACCACGAAGACCATCTTTTCGCCGCCGGCCGTACGCCAGGAGTCCGGCGTCAGCAGCAGCAGCGGCCAAAGCCAGTAGCCGCCGAGGTACTGGTTCCACAGCAGCGACCACAGCAGCCATCCGCACAGGAACGAGATCACCGCCCCGCCGATCAGCTGCCGCGCGGGGATCCGGTCGGGATCCGCCGCGGCCCGGGGCCGGTGCCCGAAGGTCCACACGCCGGGCGCGGCGGCCGGGCGCGGGGTGCGCAGCCAGCCGAGCAGCGGCGGGTCGGCGGCCGGGCCGCCGGACGCGGGGCCCGGCGGGGCGGCCGGCACGGCGGGCGGCGGGACGAAGGGTGGCGGCGTGGTCGGGCGGGGTGGCACGTCCGGGCGTGGTGCCGGCCGCGGGACCTGGTCGGAGCGGGTGTCCTGTGCGTCGTGCGTGCCCTCGGTGTCCATCCGGTGCCTTTGTCCCCCTTGAGCCGTGGCCTGCTGCGTCCTGGTGCCCGCGGCCGCGTCGCCGGGCCGCGCTGCCATTGTCATGCCCGCGCCGGTGCCTGCCGCCGCCGGGCGCGCCGCCGCTCAATCTACTGGCCGGGGGCCGCCGCTATGTCCGGTGCGGACAACGCAACACGCGCACTTCTCCCGAACGGAACATGCCGGAGCCGCCCGGCCGCCCCTAGCCTGCGAGAACAAGACCTTTGTACGTCCCCGTTCCACCCCCAGGAGACTGCCATGACCGAACTGTCCGGAGGCCCCGCCCTCCCCCAGGAGCGTCGCGTCGTCACCGCGATCCCCGGCCCGAAGTCGCAGGAGCTGTGGGCACGCAAGCAGGCCACGGTGGCGGGCGGGGTCGGCGCCGTGCTGCCCGTGTTCGTGAAGCGCGCGGGCGGCGGTGTCCTGGAGGACGTGGACGGGAACTCCCTGATCGACTTCGGCTCCGGCATCGCGGTGACCTCGGTCGGCAACAGCGCGGAGGCGGTCGTCCGCCGGGCCACCGCGCAGCTCCAGGCCTTCACCCACACCTGCGCCATGGTGGCGCCGTACGAGCCGTACATCGAGGTCTGTGAGCAGCTGGCCGAGCTGACGCCGGGCGACCACGCGAAGAAGTCGGCGCTGTTCAACTCCGGTGCGGAGGCCGTCGAGAACGCCGTCAAGATCGCCCGGGTGCACACCAAGCGCCAGGCGGTCGTCGTCTTCGACCACGGCTACCACGGGCGCACGAACCTCACCATGGCGCTCACGTCCAAGAACATGCCGTACAAGCAGGGCTTCGGCCCGTTCGCGCCCGAGGTCTACCGCGTCCCGGTGGCCTACCCCTACCGCTGGCTGACCGGCGCGGAGAACTGCGCGCAGGAGGCCGCGGACCAGGCCATCTCGCAGATCACCAAGCAGATCGGCGCGGAGAACGTCGCGGCGATCATCATCGAGCCGGTGCTCGGTGAGGGCGGCTTCATCGAGCCGGCCAAGGGCTTCCTGCCCGCGATCGCCGCCTTCGCGAAGGAGAACGGCATCGTCTTCGTCGCGGACGAGATCCAGTCCGGCTTCTGCCGTACCGGCCAGTGGTTCGCGTGCGAGGACGAGGACATCGTCCCGGACCTGATCACCACCGCCAAGGGCATCGCGGGCGGTCTGCCGCTGGCCGCGGTGACCGGCCGCGCCGAGATCATGGACGCCGCGCACGCCGGCGGCCTGGGCGGCACCTACGGCGGCAACCCGGTGGCCTGCGCCGCGGCACTGGGCTCGATCGAGACCATGCGCGAGCAGGACCTCAACGCCAAGGCCCGCCGGATCGGCGAGATCATGAAGCCGCGGCTGAACGCCATCGCGGAGAAGTACGACATCGTCGGCGAGGTCCGCGGCCGCGGCGCGATGATCGCGATCGAACTGGTCAAGTCCGGTTCCAAGGAGCCGAACCCGGAGGCCACCGCCGCGCTGGCCAAGGCCTGCCACCAGGAGGGCCTGCTGGTGCTGACCACCGGCACCTACGGCAATGTGCTGCGCTTCCTGCCGCCGCTGGTCATCGGCGAGGACCTGCTGGGCGAGGGCCTGGACATCCTGGAGAGCGCGTTCGCCACGATCTGAGCGGTCCGGGCGTAAGCGGCGGTCCGCACGCGGATCGTTCCGCTCGCGCGGCAGCAACACCCGGCGCGGCCCGGGGCACGGCAGACGATGCCGGGCCCCGGGCCGCGGCGCGTTGTCCGCCCGAATGAATGCTCGAATACCCGTCGGCCGGGGCGTTTGCCCCCGAGCATTCGGGCCGCCCGGGGCTCGGGCCGCCCGCTGCCGTCGCGCCGCTCCCCGCTCCCGTCCCCCGCCCCGTCCGCGCCCCCCATTCGTGACCACTTCTGTGCTGATTTCTGTGCTCATTTCTGCGCGAAAGTGCGGAGGTGGAGGCACGGCGTGAAGAAGATGTGCGGGGGCCATGGCGGGCGGGTGATGCGGCTGTCCGGGGCGGTCCCGGTGCCGTACGGTTTCTGCAGATGAGAGAAACACCCCGCTCGCAGGGGACTGCGGGCGACGCCCGGTCGGCGCTTCCCCAGCTCCGGCCAGGCCGTGCCCTCGCGCACGACACCGGAACCCCTGGCACAGGGAACTCCGGGAATCCTCACCGATCGGATGTCCGCCCGCCCCATACCCCCCGGGGCGCGCGGGACACCGGTCACCCCGGCCGCCTCGGAACCACCCCCCCTGTTCCGAGGCGGCCGACTTCTTTTCTTCTGCGGCGATCGGATTCGCCGACGTCTCCGGATGCGCCCACGTCTCCGGGTTCGTCGACGTCATCAGGCTCTCCGGGATCGTCCGGCCGCCCCGGCCCCGCGCCCCCGTCCGGCCGCGCCTCCCGCCGTCCGTCCCCGCTGTTCCTCTGCCTGTGCGGCGCGCTGCTGTTCGCGGTCCTCACCTGGCAGGTGGCGGGCCACGGTCCGCTGCGCGCGCTCGACGAGCGGCTCGGCCGCGCCGTGGCATCCGGCGGCCTGCCCGCCGGGCCCGCGGAGTTCCTCGCCGACCTCGGCAACACTGCGGTGGCGCTGCCGGTGCTGGCGGCGGCCGTGGTGTGGTCCCTGTGGCGGGGCCGGCGCGATGCCCGGCAGCGGGCGGACGACGGCGCCGCTCCCCCGCGCTGGTGGCTGCCCCCGCTCGCGGCCGCACTCATCGCCGCCGCGGTACCCGCACTCGTGGTCCCGCTCAAACTGTGGCTCGCCCGACCGGGCCCGGCGGCGATGGCGGGCGCGCCCGACGGCTTCTACCCGTCGGGGCACGCCGCCACGGCGGCGGTGCTCTACGGCCTGGCGGCGCTGCTGCTGTACCGCGGCAGGCGGCCGGCGCCGGGCCGCCGCCGGGTCGGGCCGGCGGTCGCCGCCGGGTTGGTGCTGCTCGACGCGGGTGTCGGCACCGGCCTGGTCCGCCGGGGCTACCACTGGCCGCTGGACGTGCTCGGCAGCTGGTGTCTGGCCGGGGTGCTGCTCGCGCTGTGGTGGGCGGTGTGCGACCGGTGGGCGGCGGGCGGACTCCGCTCGGCGGCGGCCGGCGGAGCTCCCGTGGACACCACGAGCCCGTAGACACCACAAGGGAGCGGACGGCGCGCGGCCGGCCGCTCCCTGATAAGGCGTCAGCTGTCGAAGCCGAGCCCCACCTTGTCCATGGCCTTCAGCCACAGGTTGCGGCGTCCGGCACGGGTGTCGGCGCGGGTCATCGACCACTGGGTGATGCCGATGCCGGCCCAGCGCAGCGGCTCGGGCGGGAACGGCAGCGGCTTGCTGCGCACCATCTCCAGCTCCGTGCGCTCGGTGCGCTCGCCCGCGAGCAGGTCGAGCATCACCTCGGCGCCGAAGCGGGTGGCGCCCACGCCGAGGCCGGTGTACCCGGTGGCGTAGGCGACCCGGCCGGCGTGCGCGGTGCCGAAGAAGGCGGAGAAGCGCGAACAGGTGTCGATGGCGCCGCCCCAGGAGTGGGTGAAGCGCAGCCCCTCCAGCTGCGGGAAGCAGCGGAAGAAGTGCCGGGCGAGCTTCTCGTAGGTGGCCGGGTGGTGGTCGTACTCGGCGCGTACGCCGCCGCCGTAGCGGTAGACGATGTCGTAACCGCCCCACAGGATGCGGTGGTCGGCGGTGAGGCGGAAGTAGTGGAAGTGGTTGTTGGAGTCCGAGAGGCCCTGGCGGTTCTTCCAGCCGATGGCGGCGAGCTGCTCCTCCGAGAGCGGCTCGGTCATCAGGGCGTGGTCGTAGACCGGGACGACGTACGGGCGGACCCGCTTGACCAGGGACGGGAAGGCGTTGGTGCCCAGCGCGACATGGCGGGCGAAGACCCGGCCGTAGGGAGTGCGGACGGCCATGCCCGTGCCGTCGCCGGCGAGCGCGGTGGCGCGGGTGCGCTCGTAGATGCGGACGCCGAGGTCGAGGCAGGCCTGCTTCAGGCCCCAGGCGAGGCGGGCCGGGTGGAGCATGGCGACGCCGTCGCGGTCCCACAGCCCGGCGCGGAAGGTCGGTGAGTCGACCTCGGCGCGCAGGGCGTCCTCGTCGAGGAAGGTGTGCCGGTCCAGGCCCAGTTCGGCGGCGTCCTCGGCGGCCTCCTGGAGTTCGGCGACCTGGTGCGGCTCGGTGGCGATGTCGATCTCGCCGGTGCGCTCGAAGTCGCAGTCGATGCCGTAGCGGGCGACGGCATCCCCGATGGCGTCGAGGTTGCGGATGCCGAGCTTTTCGAGCGTGGCGAGTTCGCCGGGCCAGCGGGCCAGGCCGTTGCCCAGGCCGTGGGTGAGGGAGGCGGCGCAGAAGCCGCCGTTGCGCCCGGAGGCGGCCCAGCCGATCTCGGCGCCCTCGACGAGGACGACATCGCGCTCGGGGTCGCGTTCCTTGGCGATCAGCGCGGTCCACAGCCCCGAGTAGCCGCCGCCGACAACCAGCAGGTCGCAGGTCTCGTCGCCGACGAGGGCCGGCAGGGCGGCGGGGCGGGCGGGGTCGTCGAGCCAGAAGGGGGTGGGGGCGGCGTCCGCGAGCGCGTGGACGGCGGACGCCCCGGACGGATGCGGCATGGCAGCTCGTGCCATGGTTCTCAGCTCCTCTTGCTCCTCTTGCGGCGGTTCCCGGCCAGTTGGCCGGCGAGTACGCACAACACGGCGACCAGGAACATCGCCGTGCCGATGACGTTGATCTGTACGGGCGTGCCCCGCTGCGCCGATCCCCAGACGAACATCGGGAAGGTCACGGTGGAGCCGGCGTTGAAGTTGGTGATGATGAAGTCGTCGAAGGACAGGGCGAAGGACAGCAGCGCGCCGGCGGCGATGCCGGGGGCGGCGATCGGCAGCGTCACCCGCAGGAAGGTCTGGACGGGTGAGGCGTAGAGGTCCTGGGCGGCCTGTTCCAGGCGCGGGTCCATGCTCATCACCCGGGCCTTGACGGCGGTGACCACGAAGCTCAGGCAGAACATGATGTGGGCGATCAGGATCGTCCAGAAGCCGAACTGGATGCCCATGTTGAGGAAGAGGGTGGCCAGCGAGGCGGCCATGACGACCTCGGGCATCGCCATCGGCAGGAAGATCAGGGTGTTGACGCCGGCCCGGGCGCGGAAGCGGTAGCGGGCCAGCGCGAACGCGATCATGGTGCCGAGGACGGTCGCGCCGATGGTGGCCCACAGCGCCAGCTGCAGGCTCAGGCCGAGCGAGCCGCACAGGTCGGCGACGCCGCACGGGTCGCTCCAGGCGTCCGTGGAGAAGCGCTGCCACTGGTAGTTGAAGCGGCCGTTGGGCTTGTTGAAGGAGAAGACCATCACCACGATGTTGGGCAGGATCAGATAGCCCAGCGTGGCGAGGCCCGCCATCGCGACGATGTTGCGGCGCAGCCAGCGCAGGCCCCGGTTCGGGGTGCGGGCGGCGCCGGTCCCGGGTGCGTTCGTGGTCTCGTGGACGGCCATCAGACCAGGTCCTCCGTCCCGGACTTGCGGATGTAGAACGTGACCATGGCGAGGATGGCCGCCATGAGGATGAAGGAGAGCGCGGCCGCGGTCGGGTAGTCCAGGACCCGCAGGAACTGGGACTGGATGACGTTGCCGATCATCTTCTGGTCGGTGGAGCCCAGCAGTTCGGCGTTGATGTAGTCGCCGGCGGCCGGGATGAAGGTCAGCAGGGTGCCGGCCACGACACCGGGCATCGACAGCGGGAAGGTCACCCGGCGGAAGGTGGTCGAGGGGCGGGCGTAGAGGTCGCCGGCGGCCTCGTGCAGGCGCGGGTCGATGCGCTCCAGCGAGGTGTAGAGCGGCAGGACCATGAACGGCAGGAAGTTGTAGGTCAGCCCGCAGACCACCGCGAGCGGGGTGGCCAGCACCCGGTGCCCCTCGGTGACGCCCAGCCAGCTGGTGACGTCCAGGACGTGCAGCGAGTTCAGCAGCCCGACGACGGGTCCGCCGTCGGCCAGGATCGTCTTCCAGGCGAGGGTGCGGATCAGGAAGCTGGTGAAGAACGGGGCGATGACCAGGATCATCACGACGTTGCGCCAGCGGCCCGCCTTGAAGGCGATGAGGTAGGCCAGCGGGTAGCCCAGGACCAGGCACAGGACGGTGGCGACGGCGGCGTAGCCCATCGAGCGGATGAACTGCGGCCAGTATTCGCCGAGCGCGTCCCAGTAGGTGGCGACGTGCCAGGTGACCTTGAAGCCCTCTTCGAGGGAGCCGGTCTGGATCGAGGTCGACGCCTGGTAGACGAGCGGTGCGGCGAAGAAGACGATCAGCCACAGGATGCCGGGCAGCAGCAGCCAGTAGGGGACCAGGCGCTTGCGGGCCGGGGTCTTGCGGAGGACCGGCGGCGCGGCCTCGCTTCGCCCGTCCGGCGGCGCGGGGGTGGCGGTGGTGGTCACGCGGCCTCCTCGTCGAGGTCCGCGCCGGCCTGGATGTCCTGGGTGGCGTCCAGACCGAAGGTGTGCGCCCGGCTCCAGTGCAGCACGATGCCGGCGCCGGGCACGAGGCGGCCGTCGCGCTCGATGTTCTGCTCGTAGACGGCGAGTTCGCCCAGGCCGGGCACCTCGACGACGTACTGGGTGGAGACCCCGATGAAGCTGGCGTCCTTGATGCGGCCGGGGAGCCGGTTGTGCTCGGCGGCGATGCCGTCGGCGTCGTCGGCGTGGGTCAGGGCGACCTTCTCGGGCCGCACGCCGGCCAGTACCTTCTCGCCCTTGCGGGCCGAGGCGCTGCACCGGGCGGCGGGCAGGTGCAGGGTGGTGTCCGCGGCCCGCAGGAGCAGCTCCTCGCCGCCGGCCTCGACGACCTCGGCCTCGATCAGGTTGGAGGTGCCCAGGAAGTTGGCGACGAAGGTGGTGCCGGGGTTCTCGTAGAGGTCGGCGGGGGCGCCGAGCTGCTCGACCCGGCCGCCGTTCATCACGGCCACGGTGTCGGCCATCGTCATGGCCTCCTCCTGGTCGTGGGTGACGTGCACGAAGGTGATGCCGACCTCGGTCTGGATGCGCTTGAGCTCCAGCTGCATCTGGCGGCGCAGCTTGAGGTCGAGGGCGCCCAGCGGCTCGTCGAGGAGCAGCACCTGCGGGTGGTTGATCAGTGCGCGGGCGACCGCGACCCGCTGCTGCTGGCCGCCGGAGAGCTGCTGCGGCTTGCGGCGGGCCATCGGGCCGAGCTGGACGAGGTCGAGCATCTCCTCGACCTGCTTCTTGACGGACTTGATGCCGCGGCGGCGCAGGCCGAAGGCGACGTTCTCGTAGATGTCCAGGTGCGGGAAGAGGGCGTAGTTCTGGAAGACGGTGTTGACCTGGCGCTTGTAGGGCGGCAGGGCGGTGACGTCGCGGCCCGACAGCTCGACGGTCCCGGTGGTCGGCTCCTCCAGCCCGGCGATCATGCGCAGGGTGGTGGTCTTGCCGCAGCCCGAGGCGCCCAGCAGCGCGAAGAAGGAGCCCGCGGGGACGGTCAGGTCGAGCGGTTGGACGGCGGTGAAGGAGCCGTAGGTCTTGCTGATCCCGTGGAGGCGGACATCGCCTCCGCTGCTCTGGGGGGTCTCGGTCTTCGTCATGTCGGTCGTCCCGTGGGTCGGAGGGCGAGGGGGCTCGGGCGGGCCCGGAGGCGGGGGTGTCAGGCGCCGGTGAGGTCGGAGAACTTCTGGGCGAACTCCTTGTTCTCCTTGGCGGACAGCGCCCGGAAGGAGTGCGAGCGGGCGGCCATCTCCTTGTCCGGCAGGATCAGCGGGTTGGCCGCCGCCTTCTTGTCGATCTTGGCGAGTTCCTCGCGCACCCCGTCGACGGGGCAGGCGTAGTTGATGTACGCCGCGAGCCGGGCCGCCGCCTTCGGCTCGTAGAAGTAGTCGATGAGCCGTTCGGCGTTCTGCTTGTGGCGGGCCTTGTTCGGCACCATGAGGTTGTCGGTGGACACCATGTAGCCGGACTTGGGGACGGCGTAGGCGATGTCGGGGTTGTCGTTCTGGAGCTGGACGACGTCGCCGGCCCAGGCCACACAGGCGGCGAGGTCGCCTTTGTCCAGGTCGTTGGTGTAGTCGTTGCCGGTGAAGCGGCGGATCTGCTTGGTGTCGACGCCCTTCTGGAGCCGGGCGAGGGCCGCGTCGTAGTCGTCGGCGGTGACGTCCTCGGGCCGCTTGCCCATGTCCAGCAGGGTCAGCCCGACACTGTCGCGCATCTCGGAGAGGAAGCCGACGCGTCCCTTGAGCTGCGGGTCCTCCAGCAGCTGGCTGATCGAGTCGACCTTCTTCCCGCCGGTGGCCTTCTTGTTGTACGCGATGATCGCCGGGATGCCCTGCCAGACGTAGGAGTGCGCGCGGCCCGGGTCCCAGGCCGGGTCGCGGTACTGCGCCGAGAGGTTGGCGTAGGCGTGCGGCAGGTTGCCCGGGTCCAGCTGCTGGATCCAGCCCAGGGAGATCATCCGGGCGCACATCCAGTCGGTGAGCACGATCAGGTCGCGGCCGGTGTCCTGGCCGGCCGCCAGCTGCGCCTGGATCTTGCCGAAGAACTCGTCGTTGTCGTTGATGTCCTCGGTGTAGTTGACGGCGATGCCGGTGCGCCGGGTGAAGCGGTCGAGCGTCGGATGGCGCTTGCCGTCCTTGCTGACGTCCATGTACTCGGTCCAGTTGGAGAAGTTGAGGCGCTTCTCCGCCGCCGAGTGGTCCGTGCTTTTGCCGGCGTCCGTGCGGCCCGCGGGCGGGATACCGCACGCCGACAGGGCACCGAGCCCGCCGGCCGCGGCCGCCAGGGCGCCGCCGGCCCGCAGCAGGGAGCGCCGGGTCATGGCCATCCGGCCGTCGGTCATGCTGCGGCGCACGGCGGTGAGTTCGGCCGGGGACAGGGGTGCGGGCTGCTCGTGGTGCTCCATGCGCGGTGCCCTTTCAGGGGTGGACCCGGCGCTCGGCCGGTGGTGACGGTGCCGCGCGGCGCTGGCCGCAGGAGGGGCCCGGGGGCCCGGGGAAGGGAGGTCCCTTACGGGCGGTCCCCGAAGACCGTGCGGTGCCAGTCCTTGCGGGCCACCGCGGTGTTGTCGTACATCACGTGCTTGACCTGGGTGTACTCCTCGAAGGAGTAGGCCGACATGTCCTTGCCGAAGCCGGATGCCTTGGCACCGCCGTGCGGCATCTCGCTGATGATCGGGATGTGGTCGTTGACCCAGACGCAGCCCGCGTTGATCTCACGGGTGGCGCGGCCGGTGCGGTAGACGTCCCGGCTCCAGGCGGAGGCGGCCAGCCCGTAGGGGGTGTCGTTGGCCAGGGCGATGCCCTCGTCGTCGCTGTCGAAGGGCAGCACGACCAGCACCGGGCCGAAGAGCTCGGACTGCACGATCTCGCTGTCCTGCGCGGCACCGGCGACCAGCGTGGGCCGGTAGTAGGCGCCCTTGGCCAGCTCCCCGCCGGGGGCCTCGCCGCCGGTGACGACGGTGGCGTAGGCGCGGGCCCGGTCGACGAAGCCGGCCACCCGGTCGCGCTGGGCGTGCGAGATCAGCGGGCCCAGGTCGGTGGACGGGTCGAAGGGGTCGCCGAGCCGCACGGTCGCCATCAGGTCGGCGACGCCCCGCACGAAGGCGTCGTAGAGGGGGCGCTGGACATAGGCGCGGGTGGCGGCGGTGCAGTCCTGGCCGGTGTTGATCAGTGCCCCGGCGACCGCGCCGTGCACGGCGGCCTCCAGGTCGGCGTCGTCGAAGACGACGAAGGGGGCCTTGCCGCCGAGTTCGAGGTGCAGCCGCTTGACGGTGCCGGTGGCGATCTCGGCGACCCGCTTGCCGACGGCGGTCGAGCCGGTGAAGGAGGTCATGGCGACGGAGGGGTGGCCCACCAGCCGCTCACCGGCGTCCCGCCCGGCGCCGGAGACGATGTTGAGCACCCCGTCGGGCAGCCCGGCGCGCTGGGCGGCCTGCGCGAACAGCAGCGAGGTGAAGGGGGTGATCTCGGCCGGCTTGAGGACGATGGTGTTGCCCGCGGCGATGGCCGGCAGCACCTTCCAGGCGGCCATCTGGAGCGGGTAGTTCCACGGGGCGATGGAGCCGACGACGCCGATCGGCTCGCGGCGGATCACGGAGGTGTGGTCGGGGCTGTACTCCCCGGCCGCCTTGCCCTCCAGGTGGCGGGCGGCGCCCGCGAAGAACGCGGCGTTGTCGATCGAGCCCGGTACGTCGAACTCCTCGCTGAGCTTGATCGGCTTTCCGCAGTTCAGCGACTCGGCGCGGGCCAGGTCGCCGGCGTCCTCGGCGAGGGCCGCGGCGAAGCGGTGCAGGGTGTCGGAGCGCTCGCCGGGCGTGGCACCGCCCCATTCGGCGAACGCCTGCCGGGCGGCGTCGACGGCCGCGTCCACCTCCGCCGCACCGGCGAGTTCGTAGGAGTACACCGTCTCGCCGGTCGCCGGGTCCACGACGTCCTGGGTGCGGCCGGAACTGCCGCTCCGGAGGCGTCCCGCGATGAATTGCGCGCCTTCCGCGAAGCGCTCGGTGGCATCGAATCGCTGATCCATGGTGCTCTCCTCCGCCGGGCGCCGGGGCCGCTCAGCGGCACTGCCTGGCGTAGCTATTTCCGGAATCGATGGCCGATCCTGACAGAGGAACGCGACCTCAACAAGTGATTCCGTTGTTGCCTTTTGGTTACACGACGAATTCTGTTCTTTACCCGGTAGCGACCCCGACACGTTGTCAGTGCCCGCCGACAGAATCCCGGCATGATGCACGACCGCACGGGGAGCACCACGGGGGCGGGGGCGGCCGGACGCGTCGCGGGCGGGCCGGGCGGGCCGTCGCGGCACCGGCCGGTCCCGGGGCCGGGCGCGCAACCCCGGCACCATGCCAGTCGCACCCCGCATAGCATGGCCGGGCCGTTCCGCGCACCGCGGCGCACCCTTTGACCAGGAGGAACCGTTGTCCGATCTCGATGCCTTCATCACGGGCCTGCCCAAGGCGGAGCTGCACGTCCACCACGTCGGATCGGCGTCCCCGCGGATCGTCTCCGAGCTGGCGGCCCGCCACCCCGACTCCGCCGTCCCCACCGACCCGGACGCGCTGGCCGACTACTTCACCTTCCGCGACTTCGCGCACTTCATCGAGGTCTACCTCTCCGTCGTGGACCTGATCCGCGACGCCGAGGACGTCCGGCTGCTGACGTACGAGGTCGCCCGGGACATGGCCCGCCAGCAGATCCGCTACGCCGAGCTGACCGTCACGCCCTTCAGCTCGACCCGGCGCGGCATCCCCGACGCCGCGTTCGTCGAGGCGATCGAGGACGCCCGCAAGGCGGCGGAGTCGGAGCTCGGCGTGGTGCTGCGCTGGTGCTTCGACATCCCGGGCGAGGCGGGCCTGGAGTCCGCGGAGGAGACCGCCCGGATCGCCTGCGACCTGCAGCCCGAGGGCCTGGTCTCGTTCGGTCTCGGCGGCCCGGAGATCGGGGTGCCGCGCCCGCAGTTCAAGCCGTACTTCGACCGTGCCCGCGCGGTCGGGCTGCACTCCGTGCCGCACGCCGGCGAGACCACCGGCCCCGGCACGATCTGGGACGCGCTGCGCGAGCTGGGCGCCGAGCGCATCGGCCACGGCACCAGCGCCCCCCAGGACCCCGCGCTGCTGGCGCATCTCGCCGAGCACCGCATCCCGCTGGAGGTCTGCCCCACCTCCAACATCGCCACCCGCGCGGTGCGCACCCTGGAGGAGCACCCGCTCCAGGAGATGGTCGACGCGGGCGTGCTGGTCACCATCAACAGCGACGACCCCCCGATGTTCGGCACCGACCTCAACACCGAGTACGGCGTCGCCGCCCGGCTGCTGGGGCTGGACGCGGCCGGTGTCGCGGGCCTGGCCAAGAACGCCGTCGAGGCCTCCTTCATGGACACCGCGGCGAAGTCCCGCCTGTCGGCCGAGATCGACGCGTACACGGCGTCCTGGCGCGCCTAGGCCCGATCCGGGGCTTTCCCTTCCGCCGCCGGCGTCCCGCGGGCCGCACCCGGGCCTGCGGGACGGGCCTGCGGGACGAGCCCGCGGGACGGCCCCCGGGGCCCCGCGCGACGAAGCCCCCGCACCCGCGGCTACAGCCCCACGATCCCGTTCCACTCCTTGGCGAACTCGGTGCGCTCGGCGGAGGTGATGTCGCGGGCGATGGCCAGCCGCTCGCGCATCGAGTCGTCGGGGAAGATCAGCGGATCCTCGGCGAGGTCGGCCCGGTCCTTGTCCTTCGAGGACGCGAGGACCTCGCGCGCGGCCGGTACGGGGCAGACGTAGTTGACCCAGGCGGCCAGCTCCGCGGCCACCGCCGGCTCGTAGTAGTAGTCGATCAGCCGCTCGGCGGACCGCTTGTGGGCCGCGAGGTTGGGGATCAGCAGGCTCTCCGCCCAGAGTTCGGCGCCCTCCTGCGGCACCACGAACTCGATGTCCGGGTTGTCGGCCCGCAGCTGGATCACATCGCCCGAGTAGGCCTGGGCGGCGAGCACATCGCCGGAGTCGAGGTCCTTGATGTAGTCGTTGCCGGTGAACCGCCGGATGTGGCCGCGGCGCACCAGGCGGCGGATCCGGTCGGCCATGCGGTGGAAGTCGGCGGCCGTCCAGCGGGTGATGTCCACGCCGTCGCCCTGCATCAGCATCGCGAACGACTCGTCGAGCCCGGACAGCAGCGTGACCCGGCCGCGCAGGTCGTCCTTCCACAGGTCCGAGGTGTGCCGGATCTCCCGGCCGAGCTTGCGGCGGTTGTAGGCGATGCCGGTGATCCCGGACTGCCAGGGCACCGAGTGCCGGCGGCCGGGGTCGAAGTGCGGGGTGCGCAGCAGCGGATCGAGGTGCTTGGCCACCCGCGGCTGGGCGGCGCGGTCCATCTCCTGCACCCAGCCCAGCCGGACCAGGCGGGCGCACATCCAGTCGCTCATGACGATCAGATCGCGGCCGGTGCTCTGGTGGTTCATCAGCGCCGGGCCGATCTTGCCGAAGAACTCGTCGTTGTCGTTGATCTCCTCGGTGTACGTCACGGAGATCCCGGTGCGGCGCTGGAACGCGTCCAGGGTGGGGCGGCGCTGCTTGTCGTGGTCGTCGACGTCGATGTAGAGCGGCCAGTTCGCGAAGACCAGCCGGCGGTCCGCGGCCGAGCGGTCCGGGCCGGTGCGGTCCGCCGCCTTGACGTAGGCGGGCGGCACCCCGCATCCGGTCACGGCGGCCAGCGCCCCGGTCATCCCGATTCCGCCCACACCCCGGAGCAGCGCACGCCGCGAAAGATCAGCCATGGCGAGCACTCTCACGCGCCGCGGGCGGAGGCGGCAACAGACAGAGCGTCCACTGCCGGGCCTCCGCCCGCGACGGTGTGTCGAGCGTTGCGGGCCGTCCGGCGGCGCGAACGGCCCGGATGCGCCCGCCGGTTCAGCCGTCCAGCGAGGTCATCACGTGCTTGATGCGGGTGTAGTCGTCGAAGCCGTAGGACGAGAGGTCCTTGCCGTAGCCGGACTTCTTGAATCCGCCGTGCGGCATCTCGGCGACCAGCGGGATGTGGGTGTTGATCCACACGCAGCCGAAGTCGAGGCTCTTGGACATCCGCATGGCGCGGGCGTGGTCCTTGGTCCACACCGAGGAGGCCAGGGCGTACTCGACGCCGTTGGCCCACTGGACCGCCTGCTTCTCGTCGGAGAAGGACTGGACGGTGATGACCGGGCCGAAGACCTCGTGCTGGACGATCTCGTCGTCCTGCTTGAGGCCCGAGACGACGGTCGGGGCGAAGAAGTAGCCCTTGTCGCCGACCTGTTCGCCGCCCGCCTCGATCTTCGCGTGCGCGGGCAGCCGCTCGATGAAGCCCTTGACCTGCCCCAGCTGGTTGGCGTTGTTCAGCGGCCCGTAGAGCACGTCCTCGTCGTCGACCGCGCCGGTCTTGGTCTCCGAGGCGGCCTTGGCCAGCGCGGCGACGAACTCGTCGTGGATGGACTCGTGGACCAGGACGCGGGTGGCGGCCGTGCAGTCCTGGCCGGCGTTGAAGTAGCCGGCGACGGAGATGTCCTCGACGGCCTTGGCGATGTCGGTGTCCTCGAAGACGACGACCGGCGCCTTGCCGCCCAGCTCCAGGTGGACCCGCTTGAGGTCCTTGGCGGCGGACTCGGCGACCTGCATGCCGGCGCGCACCGAGCCGGTGATCGAGGCCATCGCCGGGACCTTGTGCTCGACCATCAGCCGGCCGGTCTCGCGGTCACCGCAGATGACGTTGAACACGCCGCGGGAGTGGCCGAGTTCGTCCAGCACGCTGCCGATGATGTCGGCGATCAGCACCGTGGAGGCGGGGGTGGTGTCGGACGGCTTGATGACGACGGTGTTGCCCGCGGCCAGCGCCGGGGCGAACTTCCACACGGCCATCATCATCGGGTAGTTCCACGGCGCGACCTGGGCGCAGACGCCGATCGGCTCGCGGCGGATGATGGAGGTGAAGCCGTCCATGTACTCGCCGGCGGAGCGGCCCTCCAGCATCCGGGCGGCACCCGCGAAGAAGCGGATCTGGTCCACCATCGGCGGGATTTCCTCGGAGCGGACCAGCGCGATCGGCTTGCCGCAGTTCTCGGACTCGGCGGCGATCAGCTCCTCGGCGCGCTCCTCGAAGCGGTCGGCGATCTTGAGCAGGACCTTCTGGCGCTCGGCGGGGATCAGGTCGCGCCACGCGGGGAAGGCGGCCTCGGCGGCGGCCATCGCCGCGTCCACGTCGGCGGCGCCCGAGAGCGGGGCGGTGGCGTACGCCTCGCCCGTGGCGGGGTTGACCACCTCCGTGGTCCGCCCGTCGGCGGCGTCCCGGAACTCCCCGTCGATGTAGTTGCGCAGACGACGCAGTGCGGTGGTCACTGTGCGCCCCCTTCAGTCAGATATCCGGTGATGTGGCTCCAGCCTAGTCATGGAACCCACGTTTTCGACACACCCGCCACTCATGAACAACGGAATCAGTGAAATTTCGATCGCGACACGACTAATTTCATCGGTTGAGGGTTGCAAGACAGACGAGGCTCGTGCACAGTGAAAGTCGTGGCGCCTACTCGTAACAGTCCTGACAGAACCGGCACTCCGTCGATCGACTCCGTCTCCCTGGCGATCATCGAGCAGCTCCAGGAGGACGGGCGCCGTCCGTACGCCGCGATCGGCAAGGCCGTGGGCCTGTCCGAGGCGGCGGTACGCCAGCGCGTGCAGAAGCTGCTCGACCAAGGCGTGATGCAGATCGTCGCGGTCACCGACCCCCTCACGGTCGGTTTCCGCCGGCAGGCAATGGTCGGCATCAACGTCGAGGGCGACCTCGACCCCGTGGCGGACGCGCTGACGGCCATGGAAGAGGTCGAGTACGTCGTCATGACCGCGGGCTCCTTCGATCTCCTCATCGAGATCGTCTGCGAGGACGACGACCACCTGCTGGAAATGATCAACAAGCGGATCCGCACGCTTCCCGGCGTCCGGACCACCGAGAGCTTCGTGTACCTCAAGCTCCGGAAGCAGACCTACACCTGGGGAACGAGATAACGATGAGCGGCGACCTCTCCAAGACGGCCTACGACCACCTGTGGATGCACTTCACCCGCATGTCGTCGTACGAGAACGCCCCCGTGCCCACGATCGTGCGCGGCGAGGGCACCAACATCTACGACGACAAGGGCAAGCGCTACATCGACGGCCTCGCCGGCCTCTTCGTGGTCAACGCCGGCCACGGCCGGGTCGAGCTCGCCGAGACCGCCTACAAGCAGGCGCAGGAGCTGGCCTTCTTCCCCGTGTGGTCCTACGCCCACCCCAAGGCCGTGGAGCTGGCCGAGCGCCTCGCCCACGAGGCCCCCGGCGACCTCAACAAGGTCTTCTTCACCACCGGCGGCGGCGAGGCGGTCGAGACCGCCTGGAAGCTGGCCAAGCAGTACTTCAAGCTCGTCGGCCAGCCGATGAAGCACAAGGTCATATCCCGCGCGGTCGCCTACCACGGCACCCCGCAGGGCGCCCTGTCGATCACCGGTCTGCCCGCCCTGAAGGCCCCCTTCGAGCCGCTGGTACCCGGCGCGCACAAGGTCCCCAACACCAACATCTACCGCGCCCCGATCCACGGCGACGACCCCGAGGCCTTCGGTCGCTGGGCCGCCGACCAGATCGAGCAGCAGATCCTCTTCGAGGGCCCCGAGACCGTCGCCGCGGTCTTCCTGGAGCCGGTGCAGAACGCCGGCGGCTGCTTCCCGCCGCCGCCCGGCTACTTCCAGCGGGTCCGCGAGATCTGCGACCAGTACGACGTGCTGCTCGTCTCCGACGAGGTCATCTGCGCCTTCGGCCGCCTGGGCACCACGTTCGCCTGTGACAAGTTCGGCTACGTCCCGGACATGATCACCTGCGCCAAGGGCATGACCTCGGGCTACTCCCCGATCGGCGCCTGCATCATCTCCGACCGCCTGGCCGAGCCGTTCTACAAGGGCGACAACACCTTCCTGCACGGCTACACCTTCGGCGGCCACCCGGTCTCCGCGGCCGTCGGCATCGCCAACCTCGACATCTTCCAGCGCGAGGGCCTCAACCAGCACGTCCTCGACAACGAGGCCAACTTCCTCAACACCCTGGAGAAGCTGCACGACCTGCCGATCGTCGGCGACGTCCGCGGCAACGGCTTCTTCTACGGCATCGAGCTGGTCAAGGACAAGGTCACCAAGGAGTCCTTCAACGAGGAGGAGACCGAGCGCGTCCTGTACGGCTTCCTCTCCAAGGCGCTCTACGACAACGGCCTCTACTGCCGCGCCGACGACCGCGGCGACCCGGTCATCCAGCTCGCCCCGCCGCTCGTCGCCGACCAGCCGGTGTTCGACGAGATCGAGCAGATCCTGCGCACGGTCCTCACCGAGGCCTGGACCAAGCTCTGATGCGCTGACCCCCGCGGCACCGCGCATCGCGCGCGCGGACAACTGAACACCCAAGAACGGCCCGGATTCGCTCACTTCAAGCCATACGAGTGAATCTGGGCCGTTGTGCTGCCAAGCGACGAATACCGGGGGTCACCAGTACTTACCGTGCTAGGGACCGATACCCTCCATGGTCGTTCACCCGGTCGGGGGAACGATTCGACGCCTACAACAAGAGGTGCGCAGATGGTGGCCCCGCCTGACAACGACGTTCTCTGGGCCCGCGGCCTGCACCACACACACGGCGGCACCTCCGCCCTCGCCGGGGTCTCCGTCGGCGTCCGCGAAGGCGAGATCCTCGCCGTCACCGGCCCGCGCGGCAGTGGCAAGACCACCCTCCTGAAATGTCTCTCCGGCCAGCTCGTCCCGACCGAGGGCGAGGTCTGGTTCAACAGCTCCCCCGTGCACACCCTGTCCTCCCCCAGCCGTGAGCGGCTGCGCCTGGACCGGTTCGGCTGGATCGACACCGAACCGCACCTCGTGCACGAGCTGACCGCCTGGGAGAACGCCGCCCTCCCCCTCCTGCTCCGCGGCACCGGCACCCGCTCGGCCAAGCACACCGCCCTCGAATGGCTCGACCGCCTCGACGTCGGCATGTGCGCCGGGCACCGCCCCGCCAAGCTCGACCAGTCCCAGCGCCAGCGCGTGGCCATCGCCCGCGCCCTCGCGACCACCCCCCAGGTGCTGTTCGCCGACGAGCCGACCGCCCCGCTGCACCGCACCGACGGCACCCAGGTGCTGCGCACCCTGACCACCGCGGCCCGCTCGCACCAGATCACCGTGGTCCTGGCCACCCACGACCCGGACGTGGCCACGCTCGCCGACCGGACCGTGGCGCTGCTCGACGGCCGCCGGTCGAACGCCGCCCCGGACACCTCCGGCTCCTCCGATGAGGAAAGCAGGGCAGCGTGCTCGCTCTCCGTCTAGCCCGCGGCTCGCACCCCCTCGTCCAGCTGCGCCGCCTGTCCGTCGCCGCCGCCGCGGCCGGCACCGGGTTCCTGCTGCTGTCCACCGTCGGCCACGCCGCCGGCCACCCGTCCGCCGCCGAGGAATCGCTGGTGCGGCTGCTGTGGTGCGCGGCGCCGCTGGCGGCCACCGCCCAGTTCGCGGTCTCCACCGCCCGCACGGACCCCGCCGCCCGGCTCCAGCGCGGGATGGCCGCGGCCGGCCTGGGCCCGCTGCGCCTGACCCTGCTCGCCACCGCCTCCACCGCGCTGACCTGCCTGCTCGGTGTCCTCCTCGCGCTGCTGGCCTTCCTGCGGCTGCGCGGCGACCTGGGCGGCCCGGGCGGCGCCGCCTCGCTCGGCATCGACTCCGATCTGCTCGGCGCCGGCCACCCGGTGCCGCTCGGCGGCGCCCTGCTGCTGCTCGCCACGGTGCCCCTGACCGCCGCGGTCGCCACCGCAGTCGCCCTGCGGCCGCGCGACGAGAACGGCTCCCGCGAGCGCGCGACCCGCCTGCGGACCGCGCCGCCCTCGGGCCTGCCCTGGGGCATCGCGCTGGCCGCGGCGGGCCTGGCGGTCGAGGCGTACGCCGGCGGCGGCCGGCACGCCACCGGCGGGCTGCTGCCGCTGCCCGGCCGGCTGATCGGCAGCCCGCCGGCCGTGCTCGCCGGCTGGGCGCTGTCCGCCTTCGGCCTGGTGCTGGCCGGTCCCGGGCTGGTGCATCTGTGCGGCCGGCTGCTGTGCGCCGGGCGGCCGGGCGCGCTGCGCCTGCTGTCCGGGCGGGTGCTCCAGGAGGAGTCGCACCGCCTGGGCCGCCCGCTGGGTGTCCTGTGCGCGGTCGCCTCCGCCGCGTTCGCCGCCGTGAAGGTCTACGAGGCCTCGCCCACCCGGCCGTTCGGCCCGCTCACCGCGGTCGGCGCGGCGGTGGTCCTCGCCTGTGTGACCGCCAGCGCGCTCACCGCCGCGCTCGAATCCCGCACGGCTCGCGCCCACACCACGGCCGCCCTGCGCCGGCTGGGGGCCTCCGCCTCCGTCCTGCACCGCGCGGCGGCCCTGCGCGGCGTGGCCCTGGTGGTCGTGCTGGCACCGCTGACCTGGACGGTCGCGGAGATGGCCACGCTTCCCCTGGTGCACTGAGGGACCGGCCGACGGGGGCGGGCCGGAAGAGGGTCGTCCGGCGGCGCGGGCGCACACATGCCGCGCCCCGGACCCGCCCCTGGGCCCCAGGGGCGTGGCACCGCGGTCCTACGATGACGCACGTGCAGTCGAATTCACCGGCCTCCGCCGCCCGCCGTTCCCCCGCCCCCGACGACCAGCGCGACCGCAGCGACCGCAGCGACCGCGAGATCGAGTCCCTGGAGGAGTTCGACCGGGTCCTCGCCTCGGGCAGCCTCGCCGGACACCGCGTTCAGTCCGTCGATCTGACGGACCGTACGTTCGCGCTGCTCAGCACGGACACCGCGGACTCCGTGTTCCTCGGCTGCGCCATGGAGGCGGCTGCCGACGCCAAGATACGGGCCGGGGGCGCGCTGGTCTTCCCGCCCGTGCCGGACCTGCCGTTCGACCCCTACCGGGGCGCGCTGTACGGCCCGGACGAGCTCTTCGCGGGGCTCACCGACGACGGTTACGACGCCACCCCGGACGCCCGCACCTACGACTGGTTCCAGCGGACCAAGGCGGACGGCGACATCTTCGCCTCGATGCTGCGCGGCATCCACGACGACGCCGTCTCCGACGCCCTGGACGAAGACCTCGCCGGTGCCCGGGTGGTGGGCATCATGGGCGGCCATGCACTGGAGCGCGGCTCGGCGGCCTACGCGGGCGCGGCCCGGCTCGGCCGCCGGCTGGCCCGCGGCGGCCTGACCGTGGCGACCGGCGGCGGGCCGGGCGCGATGGAGGCGGCGAACCTCGGCGCGTACGCCGCGCCGTTCGAGGACGGCATGCTCGACTCGGCGCTGGAACTCCTCGCCAAGACGCCGCACTTCGCCCCGTCGGTCACCGACTGGGCGCGGGCCGCCTTCGAGATACGGCGCGGCTGGCCGGACGGTGGCGCCTCGGTCGGCATCCCGACCTGGTTCTACGGGCACGAGCCGCCGAACGCCTTCGCCTCCCGCATCGCGAAGTACTTCGTCAACGCGGTGCGCGAGGACGGCCTGCTGGCGCGTTCGCGGGCCGGCGTGGTGTTCCTGCCGGGCGCGGCCGGGACCGTCCAGGAGGTCTTCGACAACGCGACCCCCAACTACTACGGCTCACGGGGCGAGCCGGCCCCCATGGTGCTGGTGGACCGCGCGCACTGGACCGAGCACCTCCCCGCCTGGCCGCTGCTGCGGGCGCTGGCGGCCGAGCGTCCGATGGCGGCCCGGATCGCGCTGGTCGACTCGGTGGACGAGGTCCCGGACACGCTGGCCCGGCTCACCGCCGGGGAGCCGGCCTGACCCGGCCGCGGGCGGCGGCCGCACTCCCCCGCCGGGCCCGTGGCCGTGCGGGCAGGACGTCCGTACGAGTGTGTTTGGCCGCGGCAGGCAACTCCGGTCCCCGATTGCACGTCTGCCAGTCCGGCAGTGCACGGACAACGGGGACAGCGGGCGAACGGAGCTCTTGGTGATCATCGGTCTTCTGACGGCCGTGGCGGCCTCGGCCGGCTACGGCACGGGATCGGTTCTGCAGGCGCTGGGCTCGCGCAAGTCCGCCCGCCGGGAGGCCGCCAAGGCCTCCGCCTCCGGCGTCACCCAGCACGGCGGCCCCAGCCTGGCGTCCACCGCGAAGGCGGCGGTGACCTGGGAGTTCATGCTGGGCACGGTGCTGGACTTCGTGGGGTTCGGGCTCGGTGCGCTGGCGGCCCGGCTGCTGCCGCTGTTCCTCTCGCAGACCGTGATCAGCGCCAACCTCGTGATCACCGCCGTGCTGAGCGTCAAGCTCCTGGGCCTGCGCCTCTCCCGCGCCGAGTGGACCTCGATCGCGGTGGTCTGTTCGGCGCTGGTGCTGCTGGCGACGGCCGCCGGGCCGGAGGGCGGCGGCCACACCCCGCTCGCCGCCCACTGGTGGCTGCTGGCCGCCTCCGTCGTGCTCGTCGGCGGCGGCACCGTGGTCGTGCGGCTGCTCGGCGCGCGGGCCGCGATCCTCGCGGGGCTCTTCTCCGGCCTGGGCTTCGGCGCGCTCGGCATCGGTGTGCGGGTCCTCAACGGCGTCGAGCCCTTCGACCTGCCGTCGCTGCTCGGCGACCCCGCGCTGTACGCGATCCTGGTCGCCGGTCTCGGCGGGATGTACCTGCACACCGTCGCCCTCCAGCTGGGCTCGGTGAACGGTGCCACGGCGGCGCTGGTGGTGGGCGAGACGGTGGTCCCCGGCGTGCTCGGGGTGCTGTGGCTGGGCGACTCGTCCCGGCCGGGCTTCGCCTGGGTCGCCGTGCTGGGCTTCGTGGTGGCGGTGGCCGGGGCCGTCGCGGTGGCCTGGTTCGGCGAGCCCGAGCCGGGGGCGGGGGCGGACCCGGCGCCGGCCGGTGAGGTGCCCGCCGGGACCGCGGCACGCTGAGTCACCCGGTTTCCGCGGCCCGTACGTCCGTCCCGCGGACGCCCGGGCCCGCCCGGCCCCGGCGTCCCGTGCGGTCAGTCCGCCGGTCCCCCGGCGTCCAGCACCACCACGTCCCGTTCGGCGAAGGAGAGCCCCACCCGCGCGCCCACCTCGGGCGCGTCCCGCAGGGGGCAGGCCGCCTCCAGCCGCGGTCCGGCGGCGGGCTCCAGCAGCAGCGAGACATGGGTGCCGCGGAACGTCCGGGCCTCGACCGTGGCGTTCAAGCCTTCCGGGGCGGCCGTCAGCCGGACCCCGGCCGGGCGGACGAGCAGCCGGCAGGGCCCGTCCGCGGTGCCGTCCGGGACCGGCACCGCGCCCCAGGGGGTGGCGGCCGCCCGGCCCCGCACCGTCGCTTCGACCACGTTGTCGAAGCCGAGGAAGCGGGCGACGAATTCCGAGGCGGGCCGCTGCCAGACCTCCAGGGGGGTGCCGCTCTGCGCGATCCGGCCCTCGTGCATCACCACGACCCGGTCGGCGAGCGCGAAGGCCTCGCCCTGGTCGTGGGTGACGGCGAGCACGGTCGTGCCCAACTCCCGGAAGAGTGAGCGCAGTTCGACGACGAGCCGTTCGCGCAGCCCGCGGTCGAGCTGGCCCAGCGGCTCGTCCAGCATCAGCAGCCGGGGGCGGGGTGCCAGCGCGCGGGCCAGCGCGACCCGCTGCTGCTCCCCGCCGGACAGCGAGGCGACGGCCCGCCGCTGGGTGCCCGGCAGCCCCACGAGGTCGAGGAGTCCGGCGACCGCCCGCTCCCGCTCGGCGCGCGAGACCCCCCGCATCCGCAGCCCGAAGGCGACATTGCCCGCGACATCGTGCTGCGGGAAGAGCTGGTGGTCCTGGAACATCAGGCCGACCCCGCGCCGGTGCGCGGGCACCCCCCGCTGCTCGCGTCCCTCCAGCAGCACCTGCCCGGCGTCGGCCTGCTGGAGACCGGCGACCACCCGCAGCAGGGTGGACTTGCCGCTGCCGCTCGGCCCCAGGACGCACACGATCTCCCGCGCGGCCACGTCCAGGTCCACCGCGTCGAGCGCGGGCGGCCCGGCCGCGGTGAAGCGGACGCTCACCCCGCCCAGCCGCAGCAGCTCCGGCTCCCGTGCGGTGGTGTGCTCTGCCGTCATCTAGAACTCCCCGGAGTGGTCGGCGGGACGCAGGCGCTCCAGTACCAGCAGGGCGCCGGCACACACGACCATCAAGAGGTTCGACAGCGCCATCGCCTGCCCGTAGTTGGTCTCCCCCGCGCGCCCCAGCAGGCGGGCCACGGCGACCGGCAGCGTCGGCCGGTCCGGCCGCGCGATGAAGACCGTCGCGCCGAACTCGCCCAGCGACACCGCGAAGGCGAAGCCCGCCGCGATCAGCAGCGCCCGCCGCACCAGCGGCAGGTCGACCTCGCGCCAGGCCCGCCAGGGCGAGGCGCCGAGCACGGCGGCGGCCTCCCGCAGCCGCACGTCGACGGCCCGCAGGACCGGCAGCATCGTGCGGACCACGAACGGCACGCCCACCAGCGCCTGGGCGAGCGGCACCAGCCACCAGGAGGCGCGCAGGTCCAGCGGCGGGGTGTCGAGGCTGATCAGGAACCCGAAGCCGACGGTCACCGCGGACACCCCGAGCGGCAGCATCAGCAGCACGTCGAAGCCGCGCACGAACCGGCTGATCGCGGGCGTCCGTCCGGACGGGCCGCGGCGCAGCCGGGGCAGCGTCAGCACCGCGGCGGCCAGCCCGCCCACCACTACGGCGATGACGGTGGCCGCTGCCCCGTAGGCCAGGGAGTTCCACAGGGCGTCCAGGGGGGCGACGGAGAAGGTGCCCTCGGCGCTCGCCGCGGAGCGCAGCGAGGTGTAGAAGACCGTGCTGTAGCCGTCCGGCCCGGCGAACGACCGCTCGACCAGTACCACCAGCGGCGCCAGCAGCAGGACGGCGATGACGGCGAGGGTGCCCCACAGCAGCGCCCACTGGCCGCCGCCGCGCGGCCGGCGGGCGGTCCGCGAGGCGTCCACCAGCCGCAGCGCGGACTCCCGGCGGCGCACGGTCCAGGCGTGCACCGCCAGCACGCCCAGGACCGCGGCGAACTGGACGAGGGTGAGCACCGCGGCGGTCGGCAGATCCAGGAAGTCCGCGGTCTGCCGGTAGATCTCCACCTCCAGCGTCGAGAAGGTGGGCCCGCCCAGGATCTGCACCACCCCGAAGGAGGTGAAGGTGAAGAGGAAGACCATCAGGGCGGCGGCCGCGACGGCGGGGCCCAGCGCGGGCAGCGTCACCCGCCGCCAGGCCGCGAGGCGCCCGGCGCCCAGCACCCGCGCCGCCTCCTCCTGCCGCGGATCGAGCTGCCCCCACAGGCCGCCGACGGTGCGGACGACCACGGCGTAGTTGAAGAAGACATGCGCCAGCAGGATCGCCCACACCGAGGTGTCCAGGCGCACCCCCCACAGCTCGTCCAGCAGCCCGCCCCGCCCGGCGAGCGCCAGGAACGCCGTGCCGACCACGACGGTGGGCAGCACGAACGGCACCGCCACCACGGCCCGCAGCAGCTGCTTGCCGGGGAACTCGAAGCGGGCGAAGACATAGGCGCCGGGCAGCGCGATCAGCAGGGTCAGCGCGGTGGAGGCGGCCGCCTGCCACACGGTGAACCACAGCACGTGTGCGATGTCCGGGTCGCCCAGCACCTCGCCGAACCGGCCGAACTGCCAGTGTCCGCCGTCCGTCAGCCCGCGCCCGACGATCGCCACGACCGGATAGGCGAAGAACAGCGCGAAGAAGGCGAGCGGCACGGCCAGCAGACCGAGCCGCACCGCCGTCCCCTTCACGGGCCCGCGGCCGCGGCGGCGGGCTACTTCAGAACGAGCGAGGACCACTGCTTGATCCACTGTTCGCGGTTGCGGGTGATCGTCTCCGGGGCGAGCGTCGCCGGCTTGCCGATGGTGGCGCCGTACTTGGTGAACACCTCCGGCACCGCGGCGTCCGTGCGGGCCGGGTGGACGAACATCTGGAGCGGCTCGTCCTCCTGGAACCGCTTGCTCAGAAGGAAGTCCAGCAGCGCCTTGCCGCCCTTCTCGTTCGGCGCGCCCTTGAGCAGACCGCCGAACTCGATCTGCCGGAAGCAGGTGCCGGTCGCGACCCCGGTGGGTGCCTGGCGGGGCGCCGGCTTCTTACCGAGCACCTCGGCCGGCGGGCTGGAGGCGTAGGAGACCACCAGCGGCTTGTCGCCCTTGCCCTTGCTCGCCGCGGAGCCCGAGAAGCGCTGGTTGTAGGCCTGCTCCCAACTGTCGACGACCTCGACGCCGTTGGCCTTGAGCTTCTTCCAGTAGCCCTGCCAACCGCCCTTGCCGTAGGCGGCGACGGTGCCGAGCTGGAAGGCGAGCCCCGGCGAGGAGGTCGCCGAGTTCTCCGTGACGAGCAGCCCCTTGTACCGGGGCTTGATCAGGTCGTCGAAGGTCTTCGGCGGCGCGATCTTGTGCCGGGCGAAGTAGCCGCGGTCGTAGTTGACGCAGATGTCGCCGTAGTCGAGCGGGGTGACGCGGTGCCGGGCCTTGTCCAGCTGGAGCCCGGCCGGGACGTGCTCCAGTCCCTTGGCCTCGTACGGGCTGAAGAGGCCCTCGTCCAGGCCGCGCGAGAGCAGGGTGTTGTCGATGCCGAAGAAGACATCGCCCTGCGGGTTGCCCTTGGACAGGATCGCCTGGTTGACGGCCTTGCCGGCGTCCCCGCCCTTGAGGACGCGGACCTTGTAGCCGCTCTGCTTCTCGAAGGCGGCGAGCACGGGCTTGGACACGCTGAACGAGTCATGGCTGACCAGCGTGACGGTCTTGGCGTCCGCACCGCCGGGGGCGCCGCAGCCGGCGAGCGCGGCCGCGCCCAGGGCGGCGGCGACGGCCGCCGCGGTGATTCTGCTGGTGGTGCTCACTGGATGTCCTCCTGGCTGGCCAGGACGAGACGCTGCCCTGCCCGCACCCCACGGCTCGTGGCGTACGGGGACGCACCGAGGAGACTGCGGGCAGGGCACAACAGCATGAGTGACGACCGAGCTTCCTACCCGGAATGACCCGGGCGAGGTTCAAGGGTCTGCGGGCACCGTAGGACTACGGCGCTTCCGCACTCTCAGCGCTGTGGCGCTCCCCTGTCGGAATGTGTATGTGTTCGATCACACGGTACCAGCGGGGCGGTCAGCGCTCCGAGGCCGCCAGCTGCCCGCAGGCCCCGTCGATCTCCTGCCCGCGGGTGTCGCGGACGGTCACCGGCACCCCGTGCGCCTCGATGGCCTGCACGAACGCCCGCTCGTCCTCGGGCCGCGACGCGGTCCACTTCGAGCCCGGCGTCGGGTTCAGCGGAATGAGGTTCACATGGACGCGCTTGCCCTTCAGCAGCCGTCCCAGCAGGTCACCGCGCCACGCCTGGTCGTTGATGTCCCGGATCAGCGCGTACTCGATCGAGATCCGCCGCCCGGACTTCTCCGCGTACTCCCACGCCGCGTCCAGCACCTCACGCACCTTCCAGCGCGTGTTGACGGGCACCAGGGTGTCCCGCAGCTCGTCGTCGGGCGCGTGCAGCGACACGGCCAGCCGGCACTTGAAGCCCTCGTCGGCGAACCGCAGCATCGCCGGCACCAGCCCGACCGTCGAGACGGTGATGCCCCGCTGCGACAGCCCCAGCCCGTCAGGCTCGGGGTCGGTCAGCCGCCGGATCGCGCCGACCACCCGCTTGTAGTTGGCGAGCGGCTCCCCCATCCCCATGAAGACGATGTTGGACAGCCGCGCCGGCCCGCCCGGCACCTCGCCGTCGCGCAGCGCACGCATCCCGTCGACGATCTGGTGCACGATCTCGGCGGTCGACAGATTGCGGTCGAGACCCGCCTGCCCCGTCGCGCAGAACGGGCAGTTCATCCCGCAGCCGGCCTGCGAGGAGATGCACATGGTGACCCGGTCCGGATACCGCATCAGCACCGACTCGACGAGCGTCCCGTCGTGCAGCTTCCACAGCGTCTTGCGCGTGGTGTCCTCATCGCACGAGATGTGCCGCATGACCGTCATCAGCTCGGGCAGCAGCGCACCCGCCAGCTTCTCCCGCGCCGCCGCCGGGATGTCGGTCCACTGCGCCGGGTCATGCGCATAGCGGGCGAAATAGTGCTGCGACAGCTGCTTCGCGCGAAACGGCTTCTCCCCCACCGCGGCCACCGCTTCGCGGCGCTCCACAGGGGTGAGATCAGCAAGGTGCCGCGGCGGCTTCTTGGCCCCGCGCGGCGCGACAAAAGTAAGTTCTCCGGGTGCAGGCATGGTGCGTCCAGTGTGGCAGATCGCCGGGGGCCGCCTCGGCGGGTACGGGGTGGGGGCCGTCACCCTCGGACTGCACCATCGTCGCTGGTCGTAGCGGCAACATGACCGTGGGTTCACCGGCCGGGGGTCCGGACCGCGTACTCCATGTGGCAGACCGGTGCGGCCCCCGCCGGGGCGGGGGCCGCGAGGCGTCAGACGAGCCTCCGGGGGCGGGCGGACCGCCCCGCTTCGTGGCGGCTGATCCCCGTGCGCATCACGGCGAGGACCTGGTCGAGGTCGTCGCCCTGGCCGGGGTCGTCGGCCATGCGGTTGCGACGGCGGACGCCGCAGCCGGTGCAGCGGTGGACGATCATGTAGCCCTTGGTGGAGTGGTGGTCGACGGCCTCCGGGCGCATCAGCGCCCGGCAGTCGCCGGCCCGGTCTCCGGGGCTGACGTCCACGTGCAGGGAGTACAGGCACCGCGGGCAGTGGTTGCGGTAGCTCCCGTTGACCAGGGGCGCGACCGCCGTGCCGCAGTTGCCGCAGGTGAAGCCGGTGTTCTCGGTGGTTCTGCTGATGGTGCTGCTCCTCGGCGAGTCGAAGGGATCTTCAACTCGGAGGCGCAGGGTTCCGTTGGCTCTCCCCCATGAAGGGGTCTCAGGCTCGGCTGGTGAGGGACGCGGTTCACCGCTCGCTTCCCGTGCGGGCGATTACTTCCGGCTCCAGCTTCATCAGGGCGTGCTCACATCCCTGAATCCGGACCACGACCGGGTTTGTCGGTTTGTCCCGGTCACTGTCACGCGGGCCTCCCCACGTGCCGCCGGTAGGTGTCGGTCCAGCCTCACTGACGTCGGCGCCGTCCCCCGTCAGGCAGCACCTGCAGCGGTAGAGCGCTTCTTGATCACGCCACCTCCTTGTCCGGGTCGCGGGGTGCGCCGAAGCCGCCGAACGGCTTCGGAGGGTGATGTCCACTTTATGCCGTGACGCCCCGGGACCGGTATGACTTTTCCGAAGGGCTGGGGAGGGCTCCGGAGGGCTGAGGGCGGCGGCACACCCAAACCCCGGCGCCCCGCCCGGCATCACCGGACGCCCACCTGCCCGCACGCCCCGCCCCTGCACACGACAAAGCGGGGGCGGACCGGAAGACCCGGCCCGCCCCCGCCACACCGTCCCGTGCGTCAGCCGGACCCCACGAACACCACGAACAGCAGCCAGACGACCGGCGCGGTCGGCAGCAGGGAGTCGAGGCGGTCCATGATGCCGCCGTGACCGGGCAGCAGGGTGCCCATGTCCTTGATGCCGAGGTCCCGCTTGATCATGGACTCGCCGAGGTCGCCGAGGGTGGCGCTGGCCGCGACCGCGAGGCCGAGCAGCAGGCCCTGCCACCAGGCGCCGTGCGCGATCAGGAACTCCATGCACAGCGCGCCGGCCACCATCGCGAAGAGCACCGCGCCGACGAGGCCCTCGCGGGTCTTGCCGGGGCTGATGCGCGGGGCGAGCTTGGTCTTGCCGAAGCGCCAGCCGACCGCGTACGCGCCGGTGTCGCTGACGACCGTCAGCAGCAGGAAGGTCAGCACCCGCTGCGGCCCGTCCGCCTCGGCCGCGAGCATCAGCGCCACGAACGTCGCGAGGAACGGCACGTAGAACGCGGCGAAGACCCCGGCGGTGACGTCCCGCAGGTAGTTCTCGGGCACCTCGGTCATCCGCCAGACGAGGACGGCGAGCGCGGTGAGCGCCATCGCCACCCAGGCGCCCTCGGCACCGCGGACGTACCCCGCGACGACCATGGCGGTGCCGCCGACCGCGAGCGGCACCAGCGGCACCTTGATGTCCTTGCGCTCGGCCAGCCGCGAGGTCAGTTCCCACAGGCCCACGACCACGGCGATCGCTATCACGCCGATGAAGACGGGCTTGTAGACGAAGAGCGACGCAACGATGATCACGCCGAGCCCGACGCCGACCCCTATCGCGGCACGGAGGTTGCGGCCCGCGCTCTTCTTCTTCGGCTTCTCTGGGTCCGGCGCGCTGTCGGACCCGGAACGAGAGGTGGGCATGGGCTCCTGCGGCTTTTCGTCGCGGAACAGGGGGCCGCTCAGGCGAGCAGCCCCCCGGTCGTCCAGGTGATCCCGGTTTTCCCGGATATCCCGATGTTCCCGGTTGTCGTCCTGGTGTCCGCCTGGCCCGGGCACAACGGGCATGGGCCGAGTCTGCGCCGCGTCGCCCCAGTCGTACACGGGACCCGCCGGGACGGGGGGCGCCACCCCGCGAAGCGAGGAGGCCGGTGCGTGGTCGGGTGGTCCCCATTGACCGGCGCCGGGCGGGGCCCCCCAGGAAGACTCGTTCATCAGACCTCGAGGAGCTCGGATTCCTTGTGCTTGAGGAGCTCGTCCACCTGCGCGACGTACTTCGCGGTGGTGTCGTCGAGCTCCTTCTCGGCGCGGCGCACCTCGTCCTCGCCGGACTCCTTGTCCTTGACGAGCTTGTCGAGGGTCTCCTTGGCCTTGCGGCGCACGCTGCGGATCGAGATCTTCGCGTCCTCGCCCTTGTTCTTGGCGACCTTGATGAACTCCTTGCGGCGCTCCTCGGTCAGCTCCGGGAAGGTCACCCGGATGATGTTGCCGTCGTTGCTCGGGTTGACGCCGAGGTCGGAGTCGCGGATCGCCTGCTCGATGTTGCGCAGCGCGCTCTTGTCGAACGGGGTCACCACGGCCATCCGCGGCTCGGGCACCGAGAACGACGCCAGCTGGTTGATCGGCGTCATGGCGCCGTAGTAGTCGGCCACGATCTTGTTGAACATCGCCGGGTGCGCACGCCCTGTGCGAATCGCGGCGAAGTCCTCCTTGGCGACCACGACGGCCTTCTCCATCTTCTCCTCGGCCTCGAGGAGGATCTCTTCGATCACCACTTGCTCCTGGTCTTTTCGGTAAGAAGCAGAGCCTCGCCCCTGCCGCACGTCTTCTCCTGCACGGTGTCCGACCGGCAGGCCGTTGTCCATCCCCGTACCGGGGTCTGCCCCGGGCCGGGAGTTGCCGCCCGTACCGGCCGATGCCCGTACGGAACCACGGCAGTTGGGGCCGTCAGGCCCGGGTGCCCTGATCGCTGACGAGCGTGCCGATCTTCTCACCCTTCACCGCACGCGCGATGTTGCCCTCGGCGAGCAGTTCGAACACGAGGATCGGGAGCTTGTTGTCCCGGCACAGGGTGATGGCGGTGGCGTCGGCGATCTTCAGGTCGCGGGTGATGACCTCGCCGTATTCGAGCGCGTCGAACTTGACCGCGTCCGGGTTCTTCTTGGGGTCGGAGTCGTAGACCCCGTCCACGCCGTTCTTGCCCATCAGCATGGCCTCGGCGTCGATCTCCAGGGCGCGCTGGGCGGCGGTGGTGTCGGTGGAGAAGTACGGCATGCCCATGCCGGCGCCGAAGATGACGACCCGGCCCTTCTCCAGGTGGCGCACCGCGCGCAGCGGGATGTACGGCTCGGCGACCTGGCCCATGGTGATGGCCGTCTGGACGCGGGAGTCGATGCCTTCCTTCTCCAGGAAGTCCTGGAGGGCCAGACAGTTCATGACGGTGCCGAGCATGCCCATGTAGTCAGAGCGTGCCCGGTCCATGCCGCGCTGCTGGAGTTCCGCGCCGCGGAAGAAGTTGCCGCCGCCGATCACGACGGCGATCTCGTATCCCTCGCGCACCACGGCGGCGATCTCGCGGGCCATCGCGTGCACGACGTCGGGGTCGACGCCCAGTCCGCCGCCGCCGGCGAACGCCTCGCCGGACAGCTTCAGCAGGAAGCGTTGCCGGCCGCCGTGACCGGCATGGTCGGAGTGCGCGCCGTCGGCACCGTGAATCATTGAGCTCTCCTCGTGCACATACGAAGAAGGCCATTGCCGTGGGTCTGGTCCAGATCCCTCTGCGGCAATGGCCTCCTCGTCACATCTGCGGTCGGCCGTTGAGCGGCCGACTGCGTACGACCCTAGCGGGGTCGCAGGTCATTCGCTGCCTTCGCGACAGGCTCAGGCGCCGACGCGGATGCGCGTGAAGCGCTTCAGCGTGACACCGGCCTCGTCCAGAACCTTCTGGACGGTCTTCTTGTTGTCCTTGGCGAACGGCTGCGCCAGCAGCGTGTTCTCCTTGAAGAAGCCGTTGACGCGACCCTCGACGATCTTCGGGAGGGCGGCCTCGGGCTTGCCCTCCTCCTTCGCGGTGGCCTCGGCGACACGACGCTCGTTCTCGACCACATCGGCCGGAATGTCGTCCTTGGAGAGGAACTTCGGCGCGAACGCGGCGATGTGCTGCGCGATGTCCTTCGCGACCTCGGCGTTCTCCTTGTCCAGCTCGACCAGGACGCCGACCTGCGGCGGGAGGTCGGGCATGGTGCGGTGCATGTACGCCGCGACGTAGCCGTCGGAGAACTGCGCGAAGCGGTCCAGGACGATCTTCTCGCCGAGGTTGGCGTTGGCCTCGTCGACGTACGCCTGGACGGTCTTGCCGGCCTCGATCTCGGAGGCGAGCAGGCTCTCCAGGTCGGCGGGCTTGGTGGCGGCGACGTGCGCGACGAGCGCGTTGGCGACGGCCTGGAACTTGTCACCCTTGGCGACGAAGTCCGTCTCGCACTTCAGCTCGAGCAGCACGCCCGCGGACGCGTCGTCGGCGATCACGGAGACGACGGCACCGTTCTCGGCCGTACGGCTCTCGCGCTTGGCGACGCCCTTCTGGCCCTTGACGCGCACGATCTCCACGGCCTTGTCGACGTTGCCGTCGGCCTCGTCCAGGGCCTTCTTGCAGTCCATCATGCCGGCGCCGGTGAGCTCGCGGAGCTTCTTGACGTCAGCGGCGGTGTAGTTCGCCATGGTCTGTGAATCTCTTCTCGAAATCTCGAAGTCGAAAGATCTACGGGTGGACGGCGGGGGCGGCGCCGGTGGCGCCCTCCCCCGCCGTCATCAGCCGGTTACTGCGGGTCAGGCCTGCTCGGCCGGCTTCTCGGCGTCGGCCGGCTTCTCAGCCTCGGCCTCGGCGGGGGCCTCGGCGACGGGGGCCTCGGCGACGGGGGCCTCGGCGGGCTTGTCCTCGGCCTTGGGGGCCTCGTCGTCAGCCTTCTTCTCGCCCTCGAGCAGGTCGCGCTCCCACTCGGCCAGCGGCTCGGCGGCAGCGGTCTTCTCGCCGGGCTTCTGGTCGCCGGTGGCGGCACCGGAGCGGGCGATGAGGCCCTCGGCGACGGCGTCGGCGATCACGCGGGTGAGCAGGGTGACGGAGCGGATCGCGTCGTCGTTGCCCGGGATCTTGTAGTCGACCTCGTCCGGGTCGCAGTTGGTGTCGAGGATCGCGACGACCGGGATGTTGAGCTTGCGCGCCTCGCCGACGGCGATGTGCTCCTTCTTGGTGTCCACGATCCAGACGGCGCTGGGCACCTTCTGCATCTCGCGGATACCACCGAGGGTCTTCTCCAGCTTGGCCTTCTCACGCGAGAGGACCAGGAGCTCCTTCTTGGTGAGGCCGGAGGCGGCCACATCCTCGAAGTCGATCTGCTCGAGCTCCTTCAGGCGCTGCAGGCGCTTGTAGACGGTCGAGAAGTTGGTCAGCATGCCGCCGAGCCAGCGCTGGTTCACGTAGGGCATGCCCACGCGGGTCGCCTGCTCGGCAATGGCCTCCTGGGCCTGCTTCTTCGTGCCGACGAACATGACCGAGCCGCCGTGGGCGACGGTCTCCTTGACGAACTCGTAGGCGCGGTCGATGTACGACAGCGACTGGAGCAGGTCGATGATGTAGATGCCGTTGCGCTCGGTGAAGATGAAGCGCTTCATCTTCGGGTTCCAGCGGCGGGTCTGGTGCCCGAAGTGGACGCCGCTCTCCAGCAGCTCCCGCATCGTGACGACGGCCATGGCCGTACTCCTTGTTGTTCTCGGTTTCACTGCGGCCGGGCGGCCGCGGTGCCTGACGCCCCGACGCGCCTGCCGGGAAGACACCTTGCGGAGCCGTCCGAGGACCGAGGAGCGCGGCCGTCGTGCTGCCCGAACGGGACTGGTGCACTGACGGCGGGGCGTGCGAAGTCGACCCGGTGACCCGGATCGCCACCAGAAGTGTACGGGACGGGCGACGCACCGGGCGACACGCACCTTTTCGAGCCCCGACCGGGTGACACGGTTGTCCACAACCGCCCGCTCGTCCACAGCCCCGGCCCAAGATCCCCACGCCTCCCCGCCCTGCGCCACCGTCGACCCATGCGACGACACACCCGACGAAATCCACCACTTCGATACCCACCGCTCCGATGCGGGCCGGTCGGCGGGCTCTCCGCCTTGGGCGGCTTCGGGCGGGAGGTACGGGCGAGGGTGGCCCCGGCCCGGAGGGGCCGGGCTCGAGGGGGCCGGGCGGGAGGGCTGTGGGTGCCGGGCTTCCGGTCTGCGGGGGCGTGGGCGCCTGGTCTCGGGGGTCCGAGGGCCTGGACGCCCGGCCTCGAGACTCGGGTGGCCGGGGCGCCGGGCTTTCGGTCCGCTGGGACCTGGGCTCCGGGCCTCGGGACTCCGGGAGCCGGGGCGCCGGGGGTCGGGATGCCGGGCTTCCGGTCTGCGGGGGCCTGGGCTCCGGGCCTCGGGATTCCAGGGGCCGGGGCGCCGGGTCTCGGAACTCCGGGAGCCGGGGCGCCGGGCCCGCTGCCCCCGGGAGGCCGGGCGCCGGACCCTCGGCTGCCGGACCCTCGGCCTCCGGTCCCACCCGAGGAACCGGCGGCTCACGGCCCAAGCTGTTTCTTCCCGGCCCGCGCCGTGGAAGTGCTGCTGGCCCCGGCCGCGGCTGCGGTACTCGCCGTCCTGGGCCCGGGCTTCACCACCGCTGCCGCCACCCCGGTGGCAGGTCCGGCGGCGGAGCACGGGGCCGCGGCAGCGGCCGGGCGGAGCGACGGCAACGCGTCCGCCGGCCACCGCGCTGAGCCCCCTGCCGAGGACCGGGCCTGGCCTGTGGCGGGACCGGCGGGGATACGGCCCTCGGTGCTGCGCGGCTGGGATCCTCCTCCGTCTCCCTGGGCAGCCGGGCACCGCGGCGTTGACCTGGGCTCATCCGCCGGCGCCGAGGTGCGGGCCGCCGCTCCTGGCCTGGTGGCGTTCGCGGGGACGGTGGCCGGCCGCGGCGTCCTGACCATCGAACTGTCCCACTCGGGCCGCCCTCCCTTACGCACCAGCTACGAACCGGTGGACCCCACGGTCCGCAAAGGGCAGCACGTCACAGCAGGTCAGAAGGTCGCAGTACTCCAACGCGGCCCGTTCCACTGCCGGGCCCCGTGCCTCCACTGGGGCCTGCGACGGGGCAAGACCTACCTGAACCCCCTGTCACTGCTCCCCCGCAGCATGCTCCTCGGCGGCCCATCACGCCTGCTCCCGATCTTCGGAGTCCCCGTCCCCTTGGACAACGGAGCGGCCAATCGTCCCCGGCCCCCGGAACCACCCGAACCAGCGGCTCACGCCCGACCCTCAACACCGACCCCAGCCGCCCTCCTGGGCACCCTCGGCCTCGCGGCCGCAGCCCTCTGGGCACTCGTCCGACTCCCGTCAACACGGTCCGCGAACAGGGGCGGCACGGGCGGCAGGGGCGGCAGGGGCGGCAGGGGCGGCAGGGGCGGCAGGGGCGGCAGGGGCGGCAGGGGCGGCAGGGGCAAGGAAAGCGTGCGGGCGAGGGCGGATAGCACCAGTAGCGGGGGTGGCGGGGCGCGCCGTGCAGGCGGGGGCGAGTAGGCCAGGGCTGATGCCGGTGGTCGGGATGCCCAGGGGGCGGCTTCGGTACCGGGCGTCGGACCACTGAGCGGGGAGCCACCAGAATGGCCCGGCGACCAAGGGGCGGGGGCACCGACCGGAGGGGTGGGGGCACTGGCCGGAGGGGTGGGGGCACCGGCCTGTGAGGCCGCCGCCGCAACAGGGCCTGAGACGCGAGGCCGCCACCGATGGGATACCGCCCGGTAAACCCACCGTGGTGGGCTGCCGCGGGCCACCACAAGCCAACGCGGGCCAACGCGGGACGGTACGACGTGCTGCCCGCCACTGGACACACGAGTGGGGGTGGGGTGGGGAGGGAGGGGTGGGGGGGCCGGGGGGGGAGGCCCCCCAGGTCAGCCGCGGACTCCGCGGAGGACCATCGCCACCGCCGCCTCCGTGATCTCCCCCGGGTCCTCCGCGGCGCCGAGTTCGATGCGGCGGACCGCGGAGTCGACGACGCCCTGGAGGAGCATGGCCGCGAGTCGGGGCTGCTCGTGGCCGAGGTCGGCGAGCGCTTCGACGATCATGGCGATGAGGCCGCCGTGCGCCGCGCGGATCTTCTCGCGGGCTCCGGCGTCCAGCTCGCCGGCCGAGATGGCGACGACGGCGCGGTGGCGGCGGTCGCCGACCAGGGCGAGTTGCCGGCGCACGTACGCCTCGATCTTCGCCTCGGGCGTGTCGGCCCGCTGCATCGCCGCTTCGACCTCCGCTGCCCATACCGGGAAGTCGACGGCGCACAGCTCCTCGACCACGGCGGCGCGCGAGCGGAAGTACTCGTACACGGAGGAGCGCGCGAGACCCGTGCGCTCGGCGAGGGCGGGGAAGGTCAGCGCTTCCGTTCCGCCTTCGGACAGCAGGGTGCGGGCGGCGTCCAGAAGGGCGCCGCGCTGCATCGTCCGGTGCTCGGCCACGGAGGCCGCTCGAATCCTTGGCACGCCACCACTCTACGGATGGCGCACCGGCCGCGGCACTCCGTATGGCGACATGGCGTGGGAAGGCCCGGCGCGGGAGGGGGATCAGCGTCCGACGTCGGCGAGTTTCGCCCGTAGTTGGAGGACGGATTTGGTGTGGATCTGGCTGACCCGGCTTTCCGTGACGCCGAGGACGTTGCCGATCTCGGCGAGCGTGAGGCCTTCGTAGTAGTAGAGCGTGACCACGGTCTTCTCGCGCTCGGGGAGGGTGTTGATGGCCCGCGCGAGGAGCCGGCGCAGCTCGCGGTCCTCGGCGATCTCCACCGGGTTCTCGGCGGCCGTGTCCTCGAGGGTGTCCATCAGGCTCAGCCGTTCGCCCCCCTCGCCGCCGACGTGCAGCAGCTCCTCCAGGGCGACCACGTTCGCCAGCGACAGCTGACTGAAGACGCTGTGGAGTTCCTCCAGTCCGATGTCCATCTCCGCGGCGACCTCCGCCTCGGAGGGGGTGCGGCGCAGTTGTGCTTCGAGGGTGGCGTAGGCCCGCTCGACGGCGCGGGCCTTCTGACGGACGGAGCGCGGGATCCAGTCGAGTGCGCGCAGTTCGTCGATCATCGCGCCGCGGATGCGGGTGATGGCGTACGTCTCGAATTTGATGGAGCGTTCGGGTTCGAATTTCTCGATGGCGTCGATCAGTCCGAAGACTCCGGAGGAGACGAAGTCGGCCTGTTCGACGTTGGGGGGCAGGCCGACGCTGACCCGGCCGGCGACGTATTTGACCAGCGGCGAGTAGTGCAGGATCAGCTGTTCCCGCAGCCGCCCGTCCCCTGACGCCTTGTAGGAGCGCCACAACTCGTCGAGCGAGGTGGGCGGGGCGGGGCGCACGCTGCCGCGTGCGGCGGGGGGTACCGCCGCACGGTCAGACCCGGAGGTGTGCTGGGGCATTCGTCGCCTTGAGCCGTTCTGCCGAGACACGGGTGGATGGATGCATCTGGGTTCAATTTGCCTGTGAGCGTAGCGTGACCGCAGCGTTGCGGTGTGCGATGACGGCAGGTTCAGGGGGCGCAGATACGTTCCGCTGCCCGCACCCGGGGGTTGCCTCGTACGGCGTGGCGACATCCGGACAAGGGGCCGGTCGCGGCCCTGCGGAGGACGGCGCGGACGGAGGCGGTGGCGCGGCGCGCGGGACGCCGTGCGCCCCTGCGCCGCGCCGCCGGTTCTCCGTGGGTCGGTCGCGTGCACCGAAGCGTGGCAAACCTGGATTCTGCGGTCATTCCCCTCACCCTTTCACCCGTTCGCCCCAGGTCAAGCACCGCCTCGCCGGTAACCGTGGGTCACTCGGCGCGTCGCGCCAACTCCCAGCGGTCGCCGCACCTTTGCACGAATCCGAGGGACAACAGCTCGAAGAGCTTGCCCTGGGTCGCCTCGCGGGGCGTGCCGGCTTCCTCGGCCAGGCGGCCGGTGTCCGCGCCGCCCCGTGCGGGCAGCGCCTCCAGTACGCGGGTGGCGACGGGGTCGAGGAGGTCGCGGGTGAGGGTGGGTCCCGGGCGGCCGGGGGCGAGGTCGCCGATGCTGCCGACGAGCTCGATGACCTCGTCGGCACCGGTGACCACCGCGGCCTCGTCGCGCAGGAGTTGGTGCACACCGACCGACAGGCTGCTGGTGACCGGGCCCGGTATGCCCATCGTGAAGCGCCCGAGGGTCAGCGCCCGCCGGGCGGTGACCAGTGAGCCGCTGCGCAGCTCGGCCTCCACGACGACGGTGCCGCGGGTGAGTGCGGCGATGACGCGGTTGCGCTGGATGAACCGGCTGCGGGTGGGGTGGTCGCCGGGCGGTAACTCGGCGATCACCAGGCCCTGTTCGGTGATCCGGCCCAGCAGTTCGGTGTGGCCGCGCGGGTAGGCGTAGTCGACGCCGGAGGCCAGGACGGCGATGGTCGCCCCGGTCGCGGCCAGTGCGCCGCGGTGGGCGGCGCCGTCGACGCCGTAGGCGGCTCCGGAGACGACCGTCCAGCCGCGGTCGGCGAGGTCCGCGCCGAGGGTGGTGGCGAGGTGCGCGCCGTAGTCGGTGCAGGCCCGGGCGCCGACGACGGCGACCGAGCGCAGTGCCCAGAGTCTGAGGTTGGCCGTGCCGCGTACCCACAGTCCGAGGGGGCGGGCGTCGCCGAGGTCGTCGAGCTGGCCGGGCCATTCGTCGTCGCCCGGGCAGATGAACCGGCCGCCGAGCGCGGCGACGGCGTCGAGATCCGCGGCGGGGCGGGCCCGGGCGGCGCGCAGGCGCAGGCCCTCGGTCTTGGCGGGGCTCGCGCCCGGGGGCGGCGGCGCGTCCGGGTCGGACAGCATGCGCCACAGTGCCACCGGGCCCATTTCGCGGACCCAGCGGCCGGCGGTCTCATCGCCGGGTTCGAGGATGCGGGTGAGGGCGGCCCGTGCGGTGCGCCGGGGTTCGTGGTCCGTGCCGCCGGGCGCGGACCGTGGCCGACTGGGCGCGCGCCGGGTGGTGTCCGGTGCGGTGGTGGACGGGGCGTGTCCCGGCTCCGCGGCCGGTCCGGGGGTGCGGGCCCGGGCGTCCTGGGCGGTGCCGGGCCGGTCCGTGGCAAAGCCCCATGCGTCTACTCCGTTCATCGCTTGCCCCTGTGGGCGCGGGGCCGGGCGGCGGTCTCGTTGCCGTCGGCGCCGGTCGTGGTCAGGGCGCCGCGGCGGACGCCGGTGCGCAGTTCCAGGGCCCAGTTGACGTCTTCGCCGGTGGGGCGGTCGCGGCCGGCGAGGTCGGCGGCAGTCCAGGCGACGCGCAGGACCCGGTCGAGTCCGCGGGCGGTGAGCAGGCCGCATTCGAGGTCGCGTTCGGCCTGGGCCAGCGCTCCGGGGTGGACCTGCCAGCGGGTGCGCAGCTCGTGGCCGGGGACCTCGCTGTTGGTGTTCCAGGGGGTGTCGGCCAGGCGGGCTGCGGCGCGTTCACGGGCGGTGTGCACGCGTGCGGCCACGACGGCGGTGGATTCGGCGCCGCGGCCCAGTGCGAGGAGTTCGGAGCGGGCGACCGGTTCCACGGCGATCCGCAGGTCGACGCGGTCCATCAGGGGGCCGGAGAGCCGTGAGCGGTAGCGCCGGATGGAGGACGGCCGGCATTCGCAGCCGCCGCCGGCGGTGCCGTGGCGTCCGCAGGGGCAGGGGTTGGCGGCGAGGGCGAGGAGGATGCGGGCGGGCATGCGCATCATGCCGCCGGCGCGGGCGACGGTGATGTGGCCGGATTCCAGGGGCTGGCGGAGGGCGTCCAGGACGCGTGGGCTGCATTCCGCGGCCTCGTCCATGAACAGCACGCCGTGGTGGGCGAGGGAGACGGCTCCGGGGCGGGGCAGGCCGGTGCCGCCGCCGACGAGGGAGGCCATGGTCGCGGAGTGGTGCGGTGCGCAGTAGGGCGGCCGGTCGACGAGCGGCTGGCCCGGCGGGAGGGTGCCGGCCACCGAGTGGACGGCCGTGACCTCCAGGGATTCCTTGGGGGACAGCGGCGGCAGCAGCCCCGGGAGGCGTTCGGCGAGCATGGTCTTGCCGGCGCCGGGCGGGCCTTTGAAGAAGATGTGGTGGCGCCCGGCGGCGGCTGCTTCCAGGGCGCGGCGGGCGCCGTGCTGGCCTGCGACGTCCGAGAGGTCGGGGGTGTGGTCGCCGGACGGCAGGCCCGCTCCGGCGCAGGTACCGGACACGGCGAGCCCGGCGAGCAGCGGGTCGGGGCGGCCTTCGTCGAGAGGTTCTTCGTGGGGTACCGGTTCGTCGGCGAGGACGCCGATGAGCTGGCGCAGGCTCCGGACGCCGAGGACCGAGATGCCGGGGACGAGGGAGGCTTCGGCGGCGGTCTGTTCGGGGACGACGACCTGGCGGTATCCGGCGTCGGCGGCCGCCAGGACGGCGGGCAGGACGCCGCGTACGGGGCGGACGCGGCCGTCCAGGCCCAGTTCGCCGATCATCATCAGGTCGGTGAGTTCGCGGGGATCGAGGCGTTCGGCGGCGCCGAGGACCGCGCAGGCCACGGCGAGGTCGAAGCCGCTGCCGCCCTTGGGTACGGAGGCCGGGCTGAGGCCGACGGTGAGTTTCTTCTGCGGCCATTCGGCGCCGGAGTTCACGACGGCGGCGCGGACGCGTTCCCTGGATTCGATGAGGCTCTTGTCGGGCAGGCCGACGAGGGTGAAGGCGGCGACGCCCGGTTCCAGGTCGGCCTGGACCTCGACGACGACTCCTTCGACGCCCACGAGGGCGACGGAGCAGGTGCGGGCGAATCCCATCAGGCCACCCCCCGGGCGTGCTGGACGACGGGGGCGCCGCGGGCCGGCAGCAGGATGCCGATGACGTCGATCCGTACGCCGCCGGGCGGTGGGCCGCCGTGCCGTTCCAGCCAGCGTTCCGCCAGCAGTCGCAGCCGGGCGGTCTTCTCGGGGCGTACGGCCGCCATGGGGTGTTCGTACCGGGCGGCGCGGCGGGTCTTGACCTCGCAGATCACCAGGGCGTCTCCGTCGGCGGCGACGATGTCGATCTCTCCGTCGCGGCAGCGCCAGTTGCGGTCCAGGATCCGCATGCCGGCCTCGGTGAGCCGCCGGGCGGCCAGGTCCTCGCCGTAGCGGCCCAGGGCACGGCGCCGGTTGCCGGTCGGGGCGGCTGCCGAGGGGCCGGTGTCCGGTGGCTGAGCGGCGGTCGAGGGGGTGCCCCTCCTGCGCGCCGCCGCCTTGGGCGGGCACGGTCGGGCTCGCTGTGCGTCCCGTCCTCTTGCCGGCCGCGGCTTCCGCGGCGGGCGGGTGGGCTGGCTGTCCTGTGCGGCCCTGCGGCCGGTCTGCATGGCGTTCATGCGGTACCACCTCCGGCACCGACTGTGACGCGCCCGCACGAAGCTGTTGGATCTTGGTGGACAACCGGCCGCCTGTGGACAACCTGCTCACCCGCACGGGTGACGGCGGGCCGTCGACCGGCAGGCCGCCCGCTCCCACCGGTCGGCTCGACGCCGGTCGGCGGCCCGCCGTCCGCCGGCTCAGCTCGCCGGAAGTTCCAGATCGCTCTTGTTCAGCTCCTCGATGTTCACGTCCTTGAACGTGAGCACCCGCACCTGCTTGACGAAGCGCGCCGGGCGGTACATGTCCCAGACCCAGGCGTCGGCCATCGACACCTCGAAGAAGACCTCTCCCTGCACCGAGTGCACCTGCATCTCGTAGTCATTGGTGAGGTAGAAACGTCGCTCGGTCTCGATCACGTATTTGAACAGCCCGACGACGTCGCGGTACTCCCGGTAGAGCTTCAGCTCCATCTCGGTCTCGTACTTCTCGAGGTCCTCGGCGCTCATGGCAGATCCCCTTCAGCCGTGCGTCCCCCTATTGTGCGTCAGACCCTCTGGGTCTCCAGGAGCACCGGCGCACTAGGGGGCCCGTCGACGAGCAGCGTGCGCAGCAGCTCGGCGAGTCTGGTCGGGTACACCGTCTCATGCGAGGCCGACAGTTCCTGAGAAGTCCACCACCTCAGCCCCGAGACGCTGCGTCGTTCCAGGTCAGTCTGCCCACCGGTGTCGGTGGCAGTCCGCTCCGTGCGCCCCAGGTAGTACCACTCGTCCTGCTCCCAGCGCCGCCCGTCGAACGGGAAGGAGCAGCGGCGCTTCCACAGGACCGGCCCGAGGACGGCGCCGGTGATGCCGGTCTCCTCGGCCAGCTCACGATGGGCGGCCTCCTCGTGGCTCTCCGTGCCCTCCAGGCCGCCCCCGGGGGTGAACCACCAGGTCTCGGTGGGACGGGCCGGTTCGAAGCCGTGGAGCAGCAGGATCCGGTCGTCGGGGTCGAGCAGCACAACGCGGGAGACCTGGCGCACCGCGGCTTCCACCGGCTCGTCAGGAGTCGGTTCCGCCACACGACGGTCAGCCGACCCATGTGTCTCCGCCCCACGACGCTCGCCCGCCCCGTCCGCCCCGGCCCCGCGGCAGCCGTCAGGCTCGTCTGCCTCCGGCCCCTCAGGCACGTCCGCGCGCCCCGCGCCGGGCGATCGGTCCGTAGGCGGCGCCGGCCAGGATGAGGACCGCGCCGGCGACCACGGTGAAGGTGATGGGCGCTATCGGGCCGGGCTGCGAGGTGCCGCCGGGGAGCGCGGAGAAGGCGGCCGGGCGCTGCATCACGCCGACGCTGCCGAGCGGCCAGGCGCGGGCGTCGACCCGGGCCTGGACGGCGCCGCGCGGGACGGAGCCGTGGTCGCCGTCGGTGAGGTGGACCCGCGAGTCCATGGAGTCGCTGCGGTGATCGCCGAGCAGGAAGAGCTGTCCGGCGGGGACCTTCGCCTTGAAGCCGATGGGCGAGGCGGGGCCACTGCCCTGCAGATACGGTTCTTCGACGGGCTTCCCGTTGATGGTCAGCCGGCCCTGCTTGGTGCAGCAGGCGACCTTGTCGCCGCCGACGCCGACCACCCGCTTGACCATCGGGACATCGCCCCACACGGAGTCCTTGAAGACGACGACGTCACCACGCCGTATCTCGGAGCCCTCCACCTTCTGGGCCAGGACCCGCGCCCCCGGGGCGATGGTCGGCGACATCGAATCGGTGGGCACCGTATAGGGGCGGTACGACAGCGCCGCCCATACGAAGCCGCCCAGGAACGCCACACAGCCGAGGGCCACGGCCAGACCGGACAGCGTGCTGCCCAGGGTCCGGCCGCGGCCGGACGTCGTGTGTTCCGTCGTGCTGCTCATCCCAGCGCTCCCACCCCGCGGGCCGGGCCCGCGTCGAAGATCCGGGACGGCACCTTACCTGGGGTTACGCGCTCCGGTCAGCCTCCGGCGACGCCGGATCACGATCGGCACCGCGCCGGCCAGGCCCAGGGCGGCCGGTGCGACCCCCATTGCCTTGTTGATCCCGGGCTGGTTGAAGGTGTCCGGTACGGGCAGGGTCGCCCAGCGGTTGATGGGCCAGGCGATGGTGAACGCCCGGCCGACGACCTCGTCCTCCGAGACCGTGCCGTTCCCCTTGAGGGTCTGGTGGTAGCGGGAGTCGAGGGAGTCGTCGCGGTGGTCGCCCATCACCCAGATCCGGCCCTTGGGGACGCGGATCGGGCCGAACGCGCGGTCACCGCAGGGGGTGGCGCCGGGGAAGATGTAGCTGTCCTCCTTGAGCGCCTTGCCGTTGACCTTGACCGGGCCGGTGCCGTGGCACTCGACGGTGTCGCCGCCGACCGCGATGACCCGCTTGATCAGGTCCTTCTCCTCGGCCGAGGGCATCAGGCCGATGAAGCTGAGGACCTTCTGGACCGGGTTGGGCTCGGGGGTCGGCGTCTCGTTCAGCCAGCCGCCCGGGTCGTGGAAGACGACGACCTCGCCGCGCTGCGGCTTGGAGCCGAACCACGGCGTGAGCTTGTCGACCAGGACCCGGTCCCCGCGCTGCAGGGTGTCCTGCATCGAGTCGGACGGGATGGAGAACGCCTGCACCAGGAAGGTTTTGATCAGCAGCGCGAGGAGGAGGGCGATGCCGATGAGAATCGGCAGCTCCTTCCAGAAGGCACGCGGCTTCTTGGCCTTCTTCATGCCGCTCACCTCGCCACTCGCCGACGTGTCCAACGTATCCGACGCGTCCGCCCCGGCTGCGTGCGGCGCCTGGGCCCGCGCTCCCGCGGATGACTGTGCCTGATGCACGGAACTCGCCGCCGGCTGCGGGGTCTCACCGCGCCGTGCCGGCTCTTCGGGCTCTTCGGTTCCGGACCGCGCGCCGACCGCCAAGTCCCCCACATCTGCTCCTCACTCCACGGACTCGCCCGCGCGTCAACCGGCGCAGGCCCACCACTCCCATAACGAGCGGGAGTTCCGCAGGGGTCGGGAGTACGGTCAAACTCTCGGAGGACACCTTATGCGGCGCACCCGCCGCGGACGCCTTGGCGCCCGGCGCGTCGTGCACCGTCGTGAAGGTGTCCGGCTCTTCGAGGCGCCGCCAGTGCCCGAACGGCCAGGCGATCACCACGGCCCGGCCCACCACACTGTCCTCGGAGACCGTGCCACGGTACGGCTCGTCCAGGTGAAAGCGCGAATCCGCGGAGTTCGAGCGGTGGTCGCCCATGACGAAGATCCGGCCGGTGGGGACGGTGACCGTGAACTTCAGTGTGGACGGCGGATTCCCCGGATGGACGTACGGTTCGGTCAGCGGGGTGCCGTTGACGGTGACCTTGCCCTGCTTGTCGCAGCATTTGACGGTGTCCCCGCCGACCGCCACGACCCGCTTGATCAGGTCCTGTTCATTGGCCGACGGCAGCAGGCCGATGAAGGTCATGGCGTCCTTGACCGGCTTGAAGGCTCCCCCGTCGTCGGTGGGCTTGGTCTGCTCGCCCTTGAGCCAGCCTCCGGGGTCCTTGAAGACGACGACGTCGCCGCGCTCGGGCTTCGACCCGAACCACGGCGTGAGCTTGTCGACCAGCACCCGGTCGCCGATCCGGATCGTCTGCTCCATGGAGCCGGACGGGATGACGAAGGCCTGGACGAGGAAGGTCTTCAGGACGAGGGCGATGGCCAGTGCCACGCCCACGAGGATGGGGATCTCCTTGAGGTAGGAGCGCTGCCGGCGGCGCTTGATGCGCCGGGCCAGGCGCCTGCGCTCGGCCCGCCCGCCGGTCGCCGGGCGGCCCGACGGGCCCCGGGTCGCGGAGCGTCCGGCCCGTGGGCCGGGGACGGTGCCGGGCTCCTGGGGAGCGTCGTACCCGCCGGAGTCGCCGTACGCGCCGTCGGCCTCCGGCTGCGGCCGGGCGGCCGCCCGCCCCCGCCGGCCGGCGTCCTTGCTCCCGTGACGGGGGCGTCCGCGGCTACCCACGTGGGCCTGCCGCGGCGGGTATCCGGTCGGCGGCGCCCGGTGCGCCGAGGGTGCGCCAGCGGCCCACCGGCCAGGTGATCAGGTCCGCGCGGCCGATGACCTTGCCGACCGGAACCGTGCCGCCGCCGGGGTCGCCGAGGTGGTCGCGGGAGTCGCTGGATCTGGCGCGGTGGTCACCCATGACCCACAACCGGCCCTGGGGCACCACGATGTCGAAATCCACCGAGGACGGCGCGTCCCCGGGGTGGAGATACGCCTCGCTCACGGGCTTACCGTTCACTTCGATCCGTCCCCGTTTGTCGCAGCAGGTCACGTGGTCACCGCCGATGCCGATCACGCGCTTGACGTAGTCGGTCCCGGCAGACGGGGCCAGTCCCAGCGCCGCACCGGCGCCGCGCAGCAGTCCCGTGACGGGATTCTCCCCCTGCTCCCTGTGAACGAACGATCCTCTGCCGTCGAACACCACCACGTCGCCCCGCGCGGGAGCGCCGCCGAATCGGTACGCCAGCTTGTTGACCAGCACCCGGTCCCCGATCTGGAGGGTGCTCTCCATCGAGGAGGACGGGATCAGAAAGGGCTGGGCGACGAGCGCGCTGAGCAGCAGCACGAAGGCCAGGCAGAGCGCGAGCAGGGTGGCCGGCCGGCGGTACAGGGTGGCCGCCCAGCCGCGACAACGCGCGAAGCGCGACCCCTGCTCCGGCCCCTGGTCGGGGGTGGGAGAGGGATCGCGCTCCGTGAGCTGTGCGTCGGTGTTCATCGGGCCCTGAGCCTATCCGGCCGGATCCGGACGCCGTACGCGAGCGTCGGTTTGCGTTGCCGCGGCGCAAAAAATCGCGCGCCGGGCGGCCCGGCTCAGTTGTCGCGCTTCTCCTTGATCTTCGCGGCCTTGCCGCGGAGCTCACGGAGGAAGTACAGCTTGGCGCGACGGACGTCACCGCGGGTCACGACCTCGATCTTCTCCACGATCGGGGTGTGCACCGGGAAGGTGCGCTCGACGCCGACGGAGAAGCTGACCTTGCGGACCGTGAAGGTCTCGCGCACGCCGGCGCCCTGGCGGCGGATGACAACGCCCTTGAACTGCTGCACACGGGAGCGGTTGCCCTCGATGACGCGGACGTGGACGTTGACGGTGTCACCCGGGCGGAAGGCCGGGATGTCGCTGCGCTTCGAGGCGGCGTCGACGGAGTCGAGAAGGTGCATGACCTACTGCTTTCTTCGCTGATGCCACAGGTCATCAACGGGATATCGGAAAGGATGTGTCGGATGCCGTTCCGTCGGGCGGGCGTCGTTCCCCCTGTGGCAGGGGCGCGCGCCGGACGCACACAGCAGCGGCCTATTCTTCCACGGCCTCGGTCGTCCGCCCAAATCGGCCGTCGGCGCCCGCCGACCAGCCGAGAGCGTCGAGCATCGCGCGGTCGTGCTTGCCGAACGCGGCGGGGTCGGCGCGCTCGATCAGATCGGGGCGGTTGCGGTCGGTGCGGCGGAACGCCTCGTCCCGCCGCCAGCGGGCGATCTTGCCGTGGTGCCCGCTGAGCAGCACCTCGGGGATGCCGCGGCCGCGCCACTCGGGGGGCTTGGTGTAGACGGGCCCCTCCAGGAGATCGGCCATCTCCCCGGGGGCGAAGGAGTCGTCCTGGTGAGAGGCCGCGTTGCCGAGGACGCCGGGCAGCAGCCGGGCCACCGCCTCGACCATGACCAGGACCGGTGCCTCGCCGCCGGCCAGGACGTAGTCGCCGATGGAGACCTCGCGCACGTCGACGCGGTCGCCGTACTCCTCGATGACCCGGCGGTCGATGCCCTCGTAGCGGGCCGGGGTGAACACCAGCCAGGGCTTGGCGGAGAGTTCGACGGCGAGCTGCTGGGTGAAGGGGGCGCCGCTCGGGGTGGGCACGACGATCACCGGCTCGCCCTCGCCGGACGCGAGGATCTCATCGAGCGCCTCGCCCCACGGCTCGGGCTTCATGACCATGCCCGGGCCGCCGCCGTAGGGGGTGTCGTCGACGGTGTTGTGCTTGTCGTGGGCCCATTCCCGCAGGTCGTGGATGCGCACATCGAGCTGTCCGCGCGCGCGGGCCTTGCCCACGAGCGAGACGTTCAGCGGTTCGAGGTACTCAGGGAAGATCGTGACGACGTCGAGCCGCATCAGCTGTCCTCGTCGGTGATGGCGCGGCCGGAGGCGATCTCGGCCTGGCTGTCGTCGAGGAGGCCGGGCGGCGGGTCGATGACCGCGCGCTGCGCGTCGAGGTCGATCTCCGGGACGATCTCGGCGACGAACGGGATCAGGACCTCGCCGCCGTCGGGCCGCCGGACGACCAGCAGGTCCTGGTAGGGCAGATGGGAGACCTCGGCGATCCGGCCGACGGTGGTGCCGTCGCGGGTGACGACGTCGAGGTCGATCAGCTGGTGGTCGTAGAACTCCTCGGGGTCCTCGGGGACCTCCTCGGGGTCGACCTCCGCGATCAGCAGGGTGTTGCGCAGCGCCTCGGCCGCCGTGCGGTCCCGGACGCCCTCGAAGCGCAGCAGCAGCCGGCCGCTGTGCACCCGTCCGGCCTCGATGGTCAGCGGTCCCACGGAGGACGGTTCGGTGGTGAGGACGGCGCCGGGGCCGAGCCGCAGCTCGGGCTCGTCGGTCCGCACCTCTACCGTGACCTCGCCCTTGATGCCGTGGGCGCGGCCGATCCGTGCCACTACCAACTGCACGCTGTTCTCTCCCTTGCCAGTGTCCGCGGCACCCGTCCGGTGTCCGTGGACGACTACGGGCCGGGGCGGGCCGGCGGCCCTCCCCGGCCCGAGCCGGTGTTCAACTTGTCAGCGGACCTGGTCCACGTCGACGAGGTCGACGCGGATGCCCCGTCCGCCGATGGCGCCCACGACGGTCCGCAGCGCGCGGGCGGTACGGCCGTTGCGGCCGATCACCTTGCCGAGGTCGTCGGGGTGGACCCGGACCTCGAGCACGCGCCCGCGGCGCAGGGTGCGCTCGGCCACCTGCACCTCATCGGGGTTGTCGACGATGCCCTTGACGAGGTGCTCGAGGGCTTCCTCGAGCATGCTCAGGCCTCGGTCGACTCGGAGGTGGACTCGGCCGCAGCCTCGTCCGCCTTCTTGTCAGCCTTCTTCGCCTTCGGGGTGATGGCCTCACCCTTCGGCTCGTCGCCGGACGCCTTCGCGGCGGCCTCGAAGAGGGCGCGCTTGTCGGCCTTCGGCTCGGCGACCTTCATCGGCGCCGGGGCGGGCAGGCCCTTGAACTTCTGCCAGTCGCCGGTGACCTTGAGGATGGCCATGACGGGCTCGGTCGGCTGCGCGCCGACACCCAGCCAGTACTGGACACGCTCGGAGTCGACCTCGATGCGCGAGGGGTTCTGCACCGGGTGGTACAGGCCGATCTCCTCGATGGCCCGGCCGTCACGGCGGGTACGGGAGTCGGCGATGACGATGCGGTAGTGAGGCGCGCGGATCTTGCCCAGACGCTTCAGCTTGATCTTGACTGCCACGGGAGTGGTGTCTCCTGGTCTTGACGTGGTGGGGCACAACGGGATGCCACGTGGGGTTGCGGTACTCGGGATGCCCCGATGGACGCGTCAGCCGGAGGAGAGAGGGGTCCTGTGCGACTGTCGAGTACAGCCAGCCATTCTGCCACACCCGACCGGGTCAGCCGACCGCGGCCACCTCGGGGATGCGGAAGGGCTTCCCGCAGCCGCCGCAGACGATCGGCGCCTGGGCGAGCACGGACGGGACGACCCGGACATTGCGCCCGCAGTCGCAGACGGCCTTGACCCGGACGCCGCCCCCGGAGGAGCCGTGCCGCGCGGCGGGGCCGCGGAAGCTGCGGGTGGTGTCCGTGGCGGTGGCGGCGGTGTGCGCCTTGAGGGCTCTGGCGAGCCGTTCGATGGTGGGGCGGTAGCGCCTTCTGGCTTCGGGGTTGAGCGTGACCAGGGAGAAGCCGCTGCTGGGATGCGGCTCGTCGACGTGGTCCAGGCCCAGCTCCTCGGCGATCGCCAGGAACCGGCGGTTGTGGTAGCGGCCGGCGCGGGAGGTGTCACGGACGCCGCGGGCGGCGGCGATGCCGTGGACGGCCTCGTGGAGCAGCCGTTCGAAGGAGAGTTCGGCGCCGCAGGCGGACGAGGACTCTCCGATCAGGGACTCGGGCGCGGCCAGGTCCGGCAGCTCGGGGTGGTGCCGTTGAATATCGGCCCAGGCGAGTGCCAGCTCGGCGGCGAGGACAGGCGGTGTCGTGCTCACGTCGTGACAACGAGCCGGGGCCGTCGAGTGTTCCGATTCCGGGGCATCTCAAATAATTTGCACGTACCAGTCAGTTTCCGGTCATGAGTCGTGCCGAGGGCGGGTGCGCCGATCTGCGCAGAAGCCACTCACCGGGCCGCAAGCCGGTACGTATCACCGCGTACGCCGCATGGCGTAGCCGGTCGTATACGGCGTGAGGATCACCGCGGCGATCGTACGGGGCGTACCCGTGCCCGCCGACACCGGCCCGTATGCCCGCGGGGCGCCGGCGGACGGGGGTGAACCGGAGGGCGCCCGGGAGCCCGGCGGCGGTCGTTGCCGTGGCGGAACGGCGCCGGGCGGGGCAGGCTGAAACGGCGCTCCAGGGCGCGCGGGCCCGGCGCATGGAGGGGCGCGCGGGAGACAACCCCGGCGCATCCCCTGGACGCCCGGACGAATGCGCAGTTGTCTGGTTCGCGGGGGCGCACCACGCGCGAACACGGGGGCGATCGGTACGGAACAGCTTCGGGTTCTCGGCGAATAGGGGCGCTATCGATGTCACCGACGCTCGTGCGGCACCAGCTTCCGCACTCCGGATCCATGCGCTGCGACGATCCGCCCGCTCCGGTCCGGTCACGGCGTACCCGTGACTGGGCCGAGATCCAGGAGCGGATGCTGATACCGCTGTACGAAGCCGCCTACGACCGCCTGGGCATCGGCTCGGGCACCCGGCTGCTGGGGCTGGGCTGCGGCTCCGGGCTGGCGCTGCTGCTGGCGGCGGGGCGCGGCGCGCAGGTCAGCGGGGTGGACGCAGACGAGTCCCGGCTGGAACTGGCGCGTGAGCGGCTCACGCCGGAGGGCAGGCCGGAGCACACCCGGCTGGTCAGTGGCGGTCTGGAGGCCGCGGCGCCCGGGGATGCCGCCTTCAACGTGATCACGGCGTTCCACCCGGTGGGCTGTGTGAGCACGGTCGAGGGGCTGACGGCCTCGCTGTCCGCGGCGGCCGGGCTGGCGGAGCGCGGCAGCGCGGTGGTGCTGGGCGGCTGGGGCCCGGTGGAGCGCTGTGCCACGGCCGGGGTGCTGCGGGTCGCGCAGCGGCTGGCCGATCCGCGGGGCGGGTGCGCGGGCGGCGCCGGCCTGCGGCCCAGCGGCCGGGACGATCTGGAGGAGCTGGCGGACCGGGCGGGGCTGCGGCCCGACGGTTCGGGCCGGGTGGCCTGCCCGTTCGGGTACGCGGATCCGGCGAGCGCGGTGCGCGGGCTGCTGTCGACGGGGCTGTTCGACGCGGCGCTGGCGGTGACGGACGAGCGGCAGGTGGCGAAGGAGCTGGCGGAGGCGCTGCATCCGTATCAGCGGGCGGACGGGACGGTGTGGATGCCGAATGTGTTCCGCTATCTGATCGCGCGGACGCGGTAGCCGCCGCTTCCCGGTCTTCGACGAGGGAAGGACGGCCGCCCATGGACGCGCAGCTGCCGACCGGTCATCCGCCGCCGGGACGGGGCCGGGTGCCTCGATGAGCGCGCTGCTGCAGACCGTCGCGGGCCCGCTGTCCGTCTCCGACGTGCGCGGGCCGGTGCTCGCCCATGAGCATCTGGCGCTGGATCTGACCCGGGGTGCCGGCAGTGCGGCGACCCTGACGCCGGGGCACCGGGCCGCGATCACCGAGGAACTGGTGTCGCTGCGCGAGGAGTTCGGGCTGGCGCTGGTCGTCGAGCTGACCTGCCGGGGCATGGGGCGCGATGTGGCCGCGATGGCCCGGATCGCCGCGGACTCGTCGGTCGCGGTGGTCGCCGCGACCGGCTGGTACTACGAGCCGGTGCGTCCGGCGGAGTTGACCCGCACCAGCCCCGAGCAGCTGGCCCGGACGCTGATCGGGGAGATCGAGCGCGGCTGCGGCGGCTCCGGGATCCGTCCGGGGGTGATCGGTGAGGTCGGCAGCCACGGCGAGCTGCCCGGTGAGGCGGAGGCGGGGGCGCTGCGGGCGGCGGCGCTGGCCGCCACGTCGACCGGGCTGTCGGTGGCCACCCATGCGCGGTTCGGCCGCGGTGGCCTCGCCCAGCTGGAGCTGCTGACGGCGGCCGGGCTGCCGCCGCACCGCGTCAGCATCGGCCATCAGGACCTGATCGACGATCCGGCGGTGCACCGGGAGCTGGCGGCGTCGGGTGCGTATGTCGCGTTCGACACCGTGGGCAGGGAGGGCTATCGGAGCGACCGGGTGCGGCTGCGGCTGCTGCTGGCGCTGCTGGAGTCGGGGTTCGCCGACCGGGTGCTGCTGAGCTGCGACGTCTGGCGGCACGGCTATCTGGTGAGCGAGGGCGGCATGGGCTACGGGCATCTGTTCCGGTCCTTCCTGCCGCGACTGCGGGCGGCAGGGGTGGACGAGGAGACGATCGACGGGCTGACGCGGCGCAATCCGCTGCGGTTCCTCACCGGGACGGACGGGGCGAGCGGTGCGCGGGAGGCGGAGGGGCGGGCTCCGGCGGGCGGCTCCGGGCGCTGAGTGCGGGAACGCGACGAGCCCCGGCCGCGTGCTGCCGCGGCCGGGGCTCGTGAAGAGCGGAGGGGTGAGGAGTCCGGTCCTCAGCCCATGAACTTCTTGAATTCCTCGGGGAGTTCGAAGTTCTGCGGGTCCTGGCCGCCCTGCGGCAGGCCCAGCGGGTTGCCGGACTGGGCGGCCTCGCGGCGCGCGGCCGCGGCCTCCTCCTCGGCCTTGCGCTTCATGGGGTTGCCGCTCTTGCGCTTGCCCTTGGCCTGCTTGACCTGCTTCTTCTTGCGGGCGCCGCCCCCCATGCCAGGCATCCCCGGCATGCCGGGCATCCCGGGCATGCCGCCGCCCTGGGCCATCTTCGACATCATCTTGCGGGCCTCGAAGAACCGCTCGACCAGGCTCTTGACCTGGCTGACGTCGACACCCGAACCCTTGGCGATCCGGGCCCGGCGCGAGCCGTTGATGAGCGTCGGCTCCTGGCGCTCGGCCGGGGTCATCGACTTGATGATGGCGGCGGTGCGGTCGACCTCGCGCTCGTCGAGGTTGTTGATCTGGTCCTTCATCTGCCCCATGCCGGGCAGCATGCCGAGCAGCTTGGAGATGGAGCCCATCTTGCGGACCTGCTCCATCTGGGCCAGGAAGTCGTCGAGGGTGAACTCCTTGGGGCCCTTCGCCAGCTTGGCCGCCATCTTCTCGGCCTCGTCCTGGCTGAAGGTCTGCTCGGCCTTCTCGATCAGGCTGAGCATGTCGCCCATGCCGAGGATGCGGGACGCCATGCGGTCCGGGTGGAACGCGTCGAAGTCGTCCAGCTTCTCGCCGTTGGAGGCGAACATGATCTGCTTGCCGGTGACATGGGCCACGGACAGCGCCGCACCACCGCGGGCGTCACCGTCGAGCTTGGAGAGCACCACGCCGTCGAAGCCGACGCCGTCGCGGAAGGCCTCGGCGGTGTTGACCGCGTCCTGGCCGATCATCGCGTCGACGACGAAGAGGACCTCGTCGGGGCTGACCGCGTCGCGGATGTCCGCGGCCTGCTGCATCAGCTCCTGGTCGATGCCCAGGCGGCCGGCGGTGTCGACGATGACCACGTCGTGCTGCTTGGTCCGGGCGAACTCGATGGAGTCCTTGGCCACCTGGACCGGGTCGCCGACGCCGTTGCCGGGCTGCGGGCCGTAGAAGGCGACCTCCGCGCGCTCGGAGACGACCTGGAGCTGGTTGACGGCGTTGGGGCGCTGGAGGTCGCAGGCGACCAGCAGCGGGGCGTGGCCCTGGCCCTTGAGCCAGCGGCCGAGCTTTCCGGCGAGGGTGGTCTTACCGGCACCCTGGAGACCCGCCAGCATGATCACGGTCGGCGGGTTCTTGGCGAACCGCAGCCGCCGGGTCTCGCCGCCGAGGATGCCGACGAGCTCCTCGTTGACGATCTTGATGACCTGCTGGGCGGGGTTCAGCGCCTGGGAGACCTCGGAGCCGGTGGCGCGCTCCTTGACCTGCTTGATGAAGGCCCGGACGACGGGGAGGGCGACATCCGCTTCGAGCAGCGCGATGCGGATCTCGCGCGCCGTGGCGTCGATGTCCGCCTCGCTCAGGCGGCCCTTGCCCCGGAGGTTTTTGAAAGTACTCGCCAAGCGGTCGGAAAGCGTATCGAACACGGCGGTCGTCGATCCTCGGGGTCGGGGGCGGGGTGCAGTCGGCTTCTAGGGTATCCGGCTCCGCAAGGGACACGTCCCTGCCCTGTGGACGGCCACCTGCGGCGGCGGGCGCCGTACGGCTACCCGAGGGCGCGCTCCACGGCCGCCGCCAGCTCATGGGCCGCGGTGTCCGCGAGCGGCGCCCCGTCCGGTCCGGTGACATAGAACGCGTCCACCGCGTTCGCCCCCAGGGTGCTGATGTGGGCGCTGCGGACGGTGACGCCGGCCGTCTCCAGGGCGCGGCCGATGCGGTGCAGCAGGCCGTGGGCGTCCTGGGCGCGGACCTCGATGACGGTCGCGGTGCGGGAGCTGCCGGTGACGGCGGTGACCCGGGGCGGCGGGGCGAGCACGGCGCGGGCCCGGCGGGCGTAGGCGCGTTCGCGCTCGGCGAGGCGGGTGGGGATGTCGAGGGAGCCCTCCAGCGCGCGGACCAGGTCGACGCGCAGCCGGTCGGCGTCGGGCAGCGAGCCGTACTCGGCGGCGACCCGCCAGCCGATCAGCAGGATCGGGTCCCCGTCACCGTCCTCGGGGTCGAGTTCGAGGAGGTCGGCGGCGCGGACGGTGAGCCGGTGCAGGGCCAGCACCCCGGCCGCGGCGGGCAGCACCCCGGTGGAAGGGGGGCCCATGGGGTTGGCCGAGGGCCGGTGGCCGCGCGAGGGGTGGGCGGGGACGGCCATGAGCAGTTCCACGCCGACCGGCTGCCGGGCGCGCTCGTCGGCGCCGGCGTCGTCCTCGGGCCCGGTGGGGGCCTCGGCGCGGGCGTGCAGCGCGAGGACCGGGCCGCTGGTGCGCCGGGCCTCGGCGGCCAGCCGCCGCTGTTCGGCGCTCGGCCCGTCGGCCGGGCGCGCCTCCTCGGCGGGCTCCCCCGCGAGCCTGGCGGCGACCCGTTTGACCAGGTCGGCGACGAGTCCGCCGCGCCAGGCGCTCCAGGCGGCGGGCCCGGTGGCCAGGGCGTCGGCCTCGGTGAGGGCGTGCAGCAGCTCCAGGGTGCCGGTGTGGCCGACCGCCTCGGCGACCGCGCCGACGGTCGCCGGGTCGTCCAGATCGCGCCGGGTGGCGGTGTCGATGAGCAGCAGGTGGTGGCGGACGAGGGTGGCGATGACCGCGGTGTCGCGGGCGCCGAAGCCGAGCCGGGCCGCCACGTCGCGGGCGATGGTCTCGCCGGCCACCGAGTGGTCGCCGGGCCAGCCCTTGCCGATGTCGTGCAGCAGGGCGGCGATCAGCAGCAGGTCGGGGCGGTGCACCCGGCGGGTGAGCGCGGACGCCCGCACCGCGGTCTCGATCAGATGGCGGTCCACGGTCCAGGTGTGGACGGGGTTGCGCTGGGGGCGGCAGCGCACGCGCTCCCAGTCGGGCAGCAGACGGGTGACGATGCCCTCGGCCTCCAGGGCCTCCCACACGGGCACGGTGTGGGTGCCGGCGCCGAGGAGGGTGATCAGCTGCTCACGGGCCTCGGCGGGCCACGGCACCGGCAGCGGGCGGGTGGCGGCGGCCGTGGCGCAGCGGCGGATCGCGTGGGTGGCCAGCGGCAGTCCGGCCTGGGCGGCGGCGGCCGCGGCGCGCAGCACCAGCACGGGGTCGCGCTCGGGCCGGGCGCTGCGGGCCAGCACCGCCTCGCCGTCGAGTTCGACGACGCCCTCGGCGAGCGGCGAGCGCTCGCCCTTGCCCGCGGTGCGGCCGTGCAGCAGCCCGCGCAGCACGGGCCTGACGGAGCGGGCGCGCAGCACCCGGCCGACCTCGCGCCAGGTGACGTCGGCCGCGTAGGAGATGGTGCGGGCGGATTCGTAGGTCTGCCGCAGCAGGGCGTCGGCGTCCAGCATGCCCAGGGACTCGGCGATCTGGGTGTGTTCCTGGAGGGAGAGCCGGTCGGTGGCGCGGCCGGTGGCCAGGTGGAGGGCGTCGCGGGTGTCGAGCAGCCGGGTGCGGGCGGCTTCCAGGCCGCCGCGCGGGGCGTCGGCGAGCCAGGAGGCGGCGACCGCCCGCAGCGCGGTGGCGTCCCGCAGTCCGCCCCTGGCCTCCTTGAGGTCGGGTTCGAGGAGGAATTGCAGCTCCCCGTGCCGCTCGGCGCGCTCCTGGCACAGGTCGTGGAGTTCGGGAAGCCGCTTGGGGGCGCTCTCGCGCCAGTCGGCGTAGGCGGTGCTGCGCAGCGCGGCGGTCAGTTCCGCGTCGCCGGCCAGGTGGCGGGCGTCGAGCAGGCCGAGCTGCACCTTCAGGTCGTCGCGGGCGGCCTTGCGGGCCTCGGCGGGGGTGCGGACGGAGTGGTCGAGGTCGAGGCCGAGGTCCCAGACGGGGTACCAGAGGTGGTCGGCGAGCGCGGCCAGGGCGCCGGTGTCGGCGCGGCCGTCGTGCAGCAGGAGCAGGTCGAGGTCGCTGCGCGGGGAGAGTTCGCCGCGGCCGTAGCCGCCGACGGCGACCAGGGCGGTGCCGGTCAGGCCGGCGGCGGTGGCGTGCCGGGTCAGCAGGCCGGCCAGCCAGTCGTCGGTCAGCCGGGCGAGGGTGGCGCGGCGGTCGGGTCCGGTGGGCGCGTCGTCCTGGAGGAGCCGCAGCCGGGCCGCGGGGTAGCTCCCTTCCGGGGTGGGCCCGCCTCCGGTGTCCGGCTCTCCGGCCGGTCCCGGCGTTTTCTCGACGCTGTCCGTCACCGCGCGCTCCTCGCTCGTGTGGTCCCCGTCGTCCCCGCCGTCGCCCTCGCCCCCCGTGGCGCCGCTTCCGCGCCGGCGGACCGTCCCCGCACGCCGTCCCAGTCTCTGCCGGTGCCCGGTGTGCGGCCACCGCTGCCGGGGCGGGCCGGCCGCGGTGGGCGGCCCCGGAGGCGGCGGGCGCCTCCGGGGGCCGCGGGCCGCAGCCGGGGCGCCGTCACAGCGCGTCCGGCCCCCGCTCGCCGGTCCGCACCCGTACCGCGTCGTCGACGGGGACGCTCCACACCTTTCCGTCGCCGATCTTGCCGGTGCGGGCCGCCTTGACGATGACGTCGACGAGTTCCTCGGCGTCGGCGTCCTCGACCAGCACCTCGATGCGGATCTTCGGCACCAGGTCGACGGTGTACTCGGCGCCGCGGTACACCTCGGTGTGCCCGCGCTGCCTGCCGTACCCGCTGGCCTCGGTGATGGTCAGTCCGTGCACGCCGAATGCCTGGAGGGCGTCCTTCACCTCGTCCAGCCGGTGCGGCTTGATTACTGCCGTGATGAGCTTCACGCGTCCACCTTCTTTGTCAGGGACTCACCGAGTCCCGGTCCCCTGCGGCCGACCGTGCCGCCGCCCGCGCCGGTGAAGTCGTACGCGGTCTCGGCGTGCGCGGCCTGGTCGATGCCGGCGACCTCCTCGTCCTCGCCGACCCGGAAGCCCATCACCAGGTCGATGACCTTGGCAAGGACATACGAGACGACCAGCGAGTAGAGCAGCACGCAGACCACACCGACGGCCTGCCGGCCGAGCTGTTCGAAGCCGCCGCCGTAGAACAGGCCCTTGGCCTTGCTCTGCACCCCGCCGGTGGCGAAGAAGCCGATCAGCAGCGAGCCGACGACACCGCCGACGAGGTGGACGCCGATGACGTCCAGGGAGTCGTCGTAGCCGAGCTTGTACTTCAGATTGACCGCCATGGCGCACAGCACACCGGCGATCGCGCCGACCGCGATGGCGCCCAGCGGGCTGACCGCGCCGCAGGCCGGGGTGATCGCGACGAGTCCGGCGACCGCGCCGGAGGCCGCGCCGAGCGTGGTGAACGAGCCGTGCCGGAGCTTTTCGTAGGCCAGCCAGCCGAGCATCGCGGCGGCGGTGGCGACCTGGGTGTTGACGAAGGCGACCGCGCCGATGCCGTCGTCGTTGCCGAGCCAGGATCCGGCGTTGAAGCCGAACCAGCCGAACCACAGCAGTCCGGCTCCGAGCATGACCAGCGGCAGGCTGTGCGGCCGCATCGGGTCCTTCTTGAAGCCGATCCGCTTGCCGACGACGAGGAGCACGCCGAGCGCCGCCGCACCGGCGTTGATGTGCACGGCGGTGCCGCCGGCGAAGTCGATGACCTTCAGTTCGTAGAGCCAGCCGCCCTCGCCCCACACCCAGTGGGCGACGGGGAAGTACACAACGGTCACCCACAGGGTGATGAACAGCGCCCAGGCGGTGAACTTCACCCGGTCGGCGAGCGCACCGCTGATCAGCGCGGGCGTGATGACCGCGAACATCAGCTGGAAGACCGCGAAGACATAGACCGGAATGGTGCTGGTGCCCCACAGCTCGGTCAGGCCGATGCCGCTGAGGCCGGCGAAGTTGCCGTTCCAGCCGATGAAGCCGCCGCTGTCGGTGCCGAAGGCGAGCCCGAAGCCGTACAGGACCCACAGGATGGTGACGATGCCCAGGCTGATGAAGCTCATCATCAGCATGTTGAGCACGCTCTTGACCCGGACCATGCCTCCGTAGAAGAAGGCGAGGGCGGGGGTCATGACCATCACCAGTGCGGAGCAGATCAGCATGAATCCGGTGTTGGCCGGGCTGAGTGTCGCCTTGTCTGCTGCGAGCGTCAGGATGCCTGGGGGCATCGGCGTCTCCTCGTCGTCGATGCGGCCCGTGCGGGCGTGTTTCTGGTGGGCCGACTTCGCGTTGAGGTTGTCGCAGCGCGGTTTCGGCCAAACCTTGCGGGTGTTTCCCCGCCGTGACGAAGAACGCCGTCGTGTTACGCCCCCGTGAACAGCGGGATCGATACCGCATTCACCCGTTCAACCCACCGAAACCACCAATTGCGCCCCCACGGCGCCCGGCCACCTCCGCGAGAGCGGCGCCGGCTCAGGCGCACAGAACAGCCCGGCCGCGGCTGCCGCCCGCGTGACCTGGCATGGGGGAGCCGAGTCGGGCTGTACGGGGCGGTGGCCGCGGCCGGTGTCGTGAGGGAGGCGCGCCGTCAGACGGCCTCCGCGGATTCCGGCAGCTGGCGGGTGAGCTCGTCGCTGAGCCGGATCACCTCGGCGACCTCGCCGAACTCCCGCGCCGCGGTGTCGACGGTCTTGCGCAGCCGGGTGTTCACCCGCTCCGAGCGGACCTGCCGGGCGAACGGGATGGCCTGCTGCGCCATGGCCGCGCAGGCCTCGGGCTCCTTCTGGAGCAGATGCACGGTGGCCATCCCGATGAGGTTGAGCGCATAGGAACGCTGGTGCTCGGCGTCCTTGCCGAACAGCTCCACCGCGCGCGCCATGACGGGCTCGGCGAGCGAGGCGTAGGTGGGGCTGCGGCCGGCGACATAGGCGAGGTCGCGGTAGGAGTGGGCGTTCTCCGCGTTCAGTTCGGCCTCGGAGAAGAAGCGGATCCAGTCCGGCTCGGGCTCGCCGGGCAGGGCGTCCGAGAAGGTGTCCTCGGCCATCCGCACGGCCCGCTTGACCTTGCTGGGCTGGCCCATCCCGGCGTAGGCGCGGGCCTCCATCGCATACAACATCGCCTGGGTGCGCGGGGTGGCCGTCTCCCGGCTGCCGTACTGGGCGAGGTGGATCAGCTCCAGCGCGTCGTCGGGCCGGCCCAGGTGGATCATCTGCCGGCTCATGCTGGAGAGGATGTACGAGCCCAGGGGCCGGTCGCCGGCCTCCTTGGAGGCGTGCAGCGCCAGCACGAAGTACTTCTGCGCGGTGGGCTGCAGGCCGATGTCGTAGCTCATCCAGCCGGCGAGTTCAGCCAGCTCGGCGGCGACCTTGAAGAGACGCTTGGCCACCGGCGCCGGCTGCGGCTCCTGGAGGAGGTCGGTGACCTCGTGGAGCTGGCCGACCACGGCCTTGCGCCGCAGCCCGCCGCCGCACTGCGCGTCCCACTGGCGGAACATCGCGGTCGTCGACTCCAGCAGGTCCAGCTCCGGCTCGGACAGCCGGGCGTGCCGGCGGAGCCGGTCGGGCTCCTCCGCGCCGGTCTGGCCCGCGGGCACCGGGACCAGCCAGCGCTGCATCGGCTCGATGAGGCTGGGTCCGGCGGCCAGGGCGAGCGAGGTACCGAGGAAGCCGCGGCGCGCCAGCATCAGGTCGCTGCGGGAGAACTCGCTGATCAGGCCGACCGTTTGGGCGCCCGCCCAGGGCAGGTCGACCCCGGAGACGGACGGGGACTGGTGCGCGGAGCGCAGCCCCAGCTCCTCGATGCCGACCACGCAGCCGAAGCGCTCGGAGAACAGCTCGGACAGGATCCGCGGGATGGGCTCGCGCGGCTGCTCGCCGTCGAGCCAGCGGCGCACCCGTGAGGTGTCGGTGCTGATGTGGTGGGCGCCCATCTGGCGGGCGCGGCGGTTGACCTGGCGGGCCAGCTCGCCCTTGGACCAGCCGCTGCGCATGAACCACGAGCCCAGTTGCGCGTTGGGTTGTTTGACGGCGTCGGTGCCGCCCGGTCCGCCGTTGCCGCCCACTGGAGCCCCCATTCCGTATCGCTGTGTCGGTGCCGTTGCCGGCTGTCCGCTGTTCGTTGCCTGCTGCCCGCTGTCCGCTCTTCGCAGCGAACCCGCCGCGGACTGCCGCCCGTTGCGGCGCGTGTCCGGGTACCTCTACCCGATCACGCTTTCCGGGCACACCTTTTGGCCTGGGCTCGACCCGTGCGTTGCCATCGGCATACCCGTGCGAAGTGTGCCTCGCGGGGTTCGTGCACCGAAAGTAATCCTACGATCACGCCCGCCGCGAGGGCGACCGAGGAAACGCCACCATTCGCCACCCCTTCGGATGAACTCCCCACCGGGCTCTCGCGATTGACTTGACACAGGTCGAACGCGGCCGGGCGGAGCGGAGCGCGCAAGGGCTCACACGGTGCTCCGCACCACCCGGCCCACCACTTCGCACCACCGGCACCGCGGACAGTCGACGGAGCGTGAACGGCGCCACGACGTCAACCCACCGACTCGTAACCACTGGCACGCACCACCCGTTGGAGGGGGTATGGGCTTCACGATCGGCGGCATCCGAGAGATTCGTTCCGGCTCCCGGCGCCGCGCCCGCTCGTCGGAGATCTCGGCGGTGGCGGAGTACACCGGGCTGTGGGGCTGGGACGTCGCCCCCGGCGCCCGGGCGGTGCGCGCGGGCAGCGGCCGGACGGACTGCTCGTGCGGCGCCGCCGACTGCCCCTCCCCCGGTGCGCACCCGCTGGCCTTCGGCGAGGAACTCCCGGCCGGGGCCACCTGGGAGAAGGCCGCCGTGGCGTGGGCGGAGACCCCGGGCGCCGCGATCCTGCTGCCGGTGGGCCGCTCCTTCGACGTTCTCGACGTGCCGGAGGCCGCGGGCCGGCACGCGCTGGCGCGACTGGAGCGCCTGGGCCTGCCGCTGGGCCCGGTCACCCTGACCCCGACGGGGCGCGCGCAGTTCTTCGTCGCCCCCGGTGCGGCCGCACAGCTCCCCGACCTGCTCTACCGCATGGGCTGGGACGACGCCGCGCTCGATCTGCGCTCCCTGGGCCCCGGCGACCACCTCACCGCACCGCCCTCCGACCTCGGCGGCCACGGTCCGGTGCGCTGGCTGCGCCCGCCCACCCTGGACACCGCGGACCGGCCGCCGCGGGCCCGGCTGATGGTGGGCATCCTGGCGTACGTCTGCCACCGCTCGGCGGCCTGAGCCCGCCGGCCGGAGCGGCTCCCGGGGACGAGTCGGGATCCCACCGTCCGTCATCGCCCCCCGGAACGGCCCCGGCCCCCGGTACCCGCCGTGTGCGGGTGCCGGGGGCCGGGCTGCCGGGGCGTGGCCTCCTCGTGGCGGCGTCAGTCGATCAGGGCGTCCACGAACGCCTCGGGCTCGAACGGCGCCAGGTCGTCCGCTCCCTCGCCCAGGCCGATCAGCTTCACCGGCACGCCCAGTTCGCGCTGGACGGCGACGATGATGCCGCCCTTGGCGGTGCCGTCGAGCTTGGTGAGCACCACACCGGTGATGTCCACGACCTCGGCGAACACCCGGGCCTGGACCAGGCCGTTCTGACCGGTGGTGGCGTCCAGGACGAGCAGCACCTCGCCGACCGGGCCGTGCTTCTCGACGACCCGCTTGACCTTGCCCAGCTCGTCCATCAGGCCGGTCTTGGTGTGCAGCCGGCCCGCGGTGTCGATGAGGACGACATCGGCGGACTCGGCGATGCCCTCCTTCACCGCGTCGAAGGCGATCGAGGCGGGGTCGCCGCCCTCGGGGCCGCGGACCGTACGGGCACCGACCCGCTCGCCCCACGTCTGGAGCTGGTCGGCGGCGGCGGCGCGGAAGGTGTCGGCGGCGCCGAGGACCACGGACCTGCCGTCGGCGACCAGGACGCGGGCGAGCTTGCCGGTGGTGGTGGTCTTGCCGGTGCCGTTGACGCCGACGACCATCACGACGCCGGGGATCTCGTCGCCGCCGTTGCCGATGCCGTTCGCGGTGTGCACGGAGCGGTCGGCGTCCGTGCCGATGAGGGTGAGGAGCTCCTCGCGCAGCAGCGCGCGCAGGCCCTCGGGGGTGCGGGTGCCGAGGACCTTGACCCGCTCGCGAAGGCGCTCGACCAGCTCCTGGGTGGGCACGACGCCGACATCGGCGGTCAGCAGGGTGTCCTCGATCTCCTCCCAGGTGTCCTCGTCGAGGTGTTCGCGGGACAGCAGGGTCAGCAGGCCCTTGCCCAGGGTGTTCTGGGAGCGGGAGAGCCGGGCGCGCAGCCGGACCAGCCGGCCCGCGGTGGGCTCGGGGACCTCGATCGCGGGGGCGGCGGGCGCCTCCGGCTCGGCGGCCGGTGCCTCGGCCGCGGGGGCCTCGGCGGTGGGCAGCGTGACTTCTTCGATGGTGCGACGGTCTTCGTCGCGGGGGGGTTCGGCCTCCTCGCCGACCTGGGGTTCGGCGGGGGGCGCGGTGACGGAGGACTGGGGGGCGGCCGGCGGGGACGGCGGCAGCTTCTTCTTCTTGCGGCCGCTGACGACGAGCCCGCTGATCGTGCCGAGCACGACCACGGCGATGATGACGGCAAGGATGACGGTTTCCATAACCCCTCCAGTATCAGCCACGCCCCGGCCCCGGGGACGGCACGCGCCGAATCCGGACGGGCCCCGCCTCGGGTGCGGGGTGGCCGGATTCAGCCCGTGGAGCCGCCTGCCGGGCGCCGCGCGGCGCGGCCGGAGGCGGACGGCCCCGAGGGGGACGAGGCATGGTTTCCGCCACCCGCCGGCGACCGGACGGGGCCGGGCCATCGGCGGCTCGGGGGGCGCGCGGCTCCCGGGCGTCCTCGCGTTCCGCCTGGCCGGGAGGGTCCGGCTGGCCTCTTCGACGAACCTGGGTGACACTCGTTGTCGTCGTGGGGTCCAACGACGCAAAGAGGCGGAAGTTGGATCAAACGACGATGGCGAGCGGCCGCGCAACGCGCGTAGAGTCCTGGCAACCATTTCTGGCCAGGCACCACAGCCGCTGCCTGCACCTCCTGTCCGGGGGTGCCCCCCAGATCCCCGCACGGAGACTCCAAGCACCATGGGCACCACGCCGTCCACTCCCGCTCCCGCGCCCGAAGGCGCCGTCGAGACCCGCGGCATCGAGCCGGTGCCCGACCACGAACGCCGGGGGCGGGTCCGTGAGCTCTTCCCCACCTGGGTCGCCGCCAACATCAGCGTGCTGCTGCTGACCATGGGCGCCGCGCTCGTGGTGAGCAACGGGCTGAACTTCTGGCAGGTCCTGCTGGTGGCCGCGATCGCCGCGGCCGTCGCCTTCGGGATGGTGGGCGTGCTGTCGGTCTCCGGCAAGTGGGGCGGCGCGCCCGGCGCGATGCTCTCGCGGGCCGCGTTCGGCGTGCGCGGCAACTACTTCCCCGGATCGATCCTGTGGGTCGCCCGCTTCGGCTGGGAGACGATCAACGCGGTCACCGGCGCCTACGCGGTGCTCACGGTGCTGCACCTGCTCTTCGGCATCGAGACCAACAACGCCCTGGTGGTCGTCACCCTGCTCGGCTTCGTGGCCGTCACCTATGTGGTGAGCGGCCTGGGCCGCAAGGCGCTGAACGTCTGCAACAAGTACTCGACGTATCTGTTCGGCCTGTTCAGCATCATGGTGCTGGTCTACCTGATCGCCACGATGGACTGGGACGCCGTCTTCGCGAAGAAGGCCGGCACCACCGCGATGGTGATCGCGGGCATCGGCACCATCGCGGCCGGCGGGATCAGCTGGGTGCCCACCGGCCCCGACTTCGCGCGCTACCTCCCGCACTCCGCGTCCGGCAAGAAGATCGTCGGCGCCACGGTCTCCGGTGCCGCGCTGGTGCTGCTGCCGATGGTGCTGATGGGCGGCGTGATGGCGGTCTCCAACCCGGGGCTGGCCGGCCGGAACACCGACCCGATGTCGTTCCTCGGCACCATCCTGCCGTCCTGGCTCGCGGTGCCGTATCTGATCACCGCACTGGTCGGCATGGTGCTGATCAACAGCCTGTCGATGTACTCCGCGGGCTTCACCGCCCAGACCATGGGCGTCAAGCTGCCGCGCGCCCTGGCGGTCAGCATCAATGCCGTCATCAGCCTGGTGGGCGGCCTGTTCATGATGCTGGTGGCCAAGGACTTCATCGGCCAGTTCATCGCCTTCCTGACGCTGCTGGCGGTCTCCTTCTCCGCCTGGATCGGCGTCTACGGCGTCGACATGGCCCGGCGGCGCAAGCTGGCGGTGCGCTACGACGCCGCGAGCCTGATGAACACCGGCCGCACCAGCCGCTACTGGTACACCGGCGGCTACTGCTGGCAGGCCATGACCGCCTGGGCCGTGGCCCTCGTCGCGGGGCTGTGCTTCACCAAGGTCCAGTGGTTCACCGGCCCGCTGGCCACCACCTGGATCGGTGAGAACGGCCTGGGCTGGGCGGCCACCATCGCCCTGGCCGCGGTGGTCTTCGCCGTGCTGCCGGCCGCCCGGGAGACCGTCCCGGCAGCCGGGGAGGGCGCCCCGGCGTCCGCGGACGAGCCGTCGGCGGCGGACCGCCACCCGGTCGAGGTGAACTGACTCCGCCCGTTCCCGGCCGGACCCTCCCTCTGGCAACCTGACGCACCGTCAGCTAGCGTCCCCTTCGCCCACCGCCGGCGAAGGGGACGTCTGCTGTGACCGACGCGACTGCTGTGCCCGAGGTGCCCCACCCGACCGTGACGGTCCTGCGTTGCAACCTGGTCGATCCCGCGCCCACGCCCGCCGCGCTGTCCGCCCGCTACCGCGCGGCCGTCGAGATGGCGGCGTTCGCCGACGACCGCGGCTTCACCATGGTCCAGACCGAGGAGCACCACGCCACCACCAACGGCTGGATCCCCTCCCCGCTGACCTTCGCGGGCGCCGTCTTCGGCGCCACCCGCCGCATCGGCGTCACCGTCTCCGCCCTGATCACCCCGCTGCACGACCCGCTGCGGCTGGCCGAGGACATCGCCTCGCTCGACCTGCTCAGCGGCGGCCGGCTGACCACCGTCGCCGGCCTCGGCTACCGGCCCGAGGAGTACGCGGCGCACGGCAAGGACTGGCGGCGGCGCGGCGCCCTCCAGGACGAGGTGCTGACGGCCCTGCTGGCGGCCTGGACCGGCGAACCCTTCAGCTACCGGGGCCGGACGGTCCAGGTCACCCCGCGCCCCTGCACCCGGCCGCACCCGCTGCTGCTGATCGGCGGCAGCTCACGGGCCGCGGCCCGGCGCGCCGCCCGCCTGGGGCTCCCCTTCTTCCCCAGCGCCCGCCTCCCCGCGCTGGAGGCCTACTACCACCAGCAGCGCGCGCATTTCGGCACCGAGGGCTGGGTGTGGCAGCCGCCCGAGCGGACCGCGCTGCTCCATGTCGCCGAGGACCCGGACCGCACCTGGGACCGGTACGGCGGCCATCTGCTGCACGAGGCGATGACGTACGCCTCCTGGCAGTCCGCCGGCAGCCGCTCCGCGGTCCGCTCGTCCGCCCGGGACGTCGCCGAGCTGCGCGCGGAGGGCGTCTACCGCGTCGTCACCCCCGACGAGTGCCTGCGCCTCGCCCGGCGGCCGGGCGGGGGCTCGCTGATCCTGCATCCGCTGTGCGGCGGGATGCCGGTCGACGAGGGCTGGCGCTCGCTGCACCTGTTCGCCGAGCGGGTGCTGCCGCGGCTGACGGCCTGACGGCGGGCGGTGGGCGGTGGGCGGCGAGCAGCGGCCGGCGGCGGGTTCGGGCACAAAAAACGGGTACTGCCCGGGGTCCCTGTTGACCCGGGGCAGTACCCAGTACTGAGGAGAAGGACTGGCGGGGGGTTAGCCCATCTCCTCCAACGCCTTGCCCTTGGTCTCCTTGACGTACCTCAGCACGAAGGGGATCGAGAGCAGGGCGAAGACCATGTAGATGACGTACGTGCCCGAGAGGTTCCAGTCCGACAGGCTCGGGAAGCTGGCCGTGATGGCCCAGTTGGCGATCCACTGCGCGGAGGCGGCGACGCCCAGCGCGGCGGCACGGATCTTGTTCGGGAACATCTCACCGAGGAAGACCCAGACCACGACGCCCCAGGAGAGCGCGAAGAAGAGCACGAAGCAGTGGGCGGCGATCAGGGCCACGGTGCCTTCGGTGGTAGGCAGCGTGCCGGCCGCGGTCTTGGCGGAGAACGCCCAGGCCTCCAGGCCGAGCGCGACGGCCATACCCACCGAGCCGATCAGCGCCAGCGGACGGCGGCCGATCTTGTCGACGAAGATCATCGCGATCACGGTGCCGATGATGTTGATGATCGACGTGGTGAAGCTGTAGAAGAACGAGGCGCTCGGGTCGATGCCGACGGACTGCCACAGCGCCGAGGAGTAGTAGAACGCGACGTTAATGCCGACCAGTTGCTGGAAGACCGAGAGCCCGATGCCGACCCAGACGATCGGCAGGAAGCCCATCCTGCTGCCGAGCAGGTCCTTGAAGGACGACTTGTGCTCGCGGCGCATCGCGTCCTGGATCTCGCCGACCCGGGTGTCGAGGTTCACCGAGCGGCCCTCGACCTCACCCAGCACCTCCTTGGCGCGGTCGACCTTGCCGACGGAGATCAGGTAGCGCGGCGACTCGGGGATCACGAAGGACAGCAGGCCGTAGAGCACGGCCGGGACGACCATCACGCCGAGCATCCACTGCCAGGCCTCCAGGCCGGCGATCTTGCCGCGCTGCTGGCCGTCGGCGAGGTTGAGGATGCCCCAGTTGACGAGCTGGGAGATGGCGATGCCGACGACGATCGCGGCCTGCTGGAACGAGCCGAGGCGGCCGCGGTAGGCGGGCGGCGAGACCTCGGCGATGTAGGCCGGGCCGATGACCGAGGCCATACCGATCGCGAAGCCGCCGATGACGCGCCAGAAGGCGAGGTCCCACAGGGCGAACGGCAGCGCGGACCCGACGGCACTGATGGTGAACAGCACGGCGGCGATCTGCATCACCCGGATGCGGCCGATGCGGTCCGCGACCCGGCCGGCGGTGGCGGCGCCGATGGCGCAGCCGATCAGCGCCACGGCGATCACCTGGGCGAGGACGGCGGACCCGACGTCATAACGGCTGCGGATCGCCTCGACGGCACCGTTGATGACGGAGCTGTCATAGCCGAACAGGAAGCCGCCCATCGCGGCAGCCGCGGTTATGAAGATGACATGGCCGAGGTGTTCGGGGTGGGCCTTACGGCCTTCCGGGACCGTCGGCTGCGCGGTGCTGGTCAACGTGAACTCCAGTGGCCCGGCTGCGCTGCCGGGCATCGGGGGCTGGCCCTTCAGTGGTGAAGATGGTTGGGGGAACCCACCACTTGAAGGTAAAAGCAACGTTGCAGAGACTATGCCTTCAAGTTTCGAAGTCAATAGGCCGTGATGAATTTGTTTCGCCACCGTCCGGGTGGTCATTCATTCAAGTTATGAACTGATGGGTCGTCGGGCACTCCGCGCGATCACCGAAGGCGCTGACTGATGACCTTGGAAACCCCGTCGCCCTGCATCGACACCCCGTAGAGCGCGTCCGCGACCTCCATTGTCCGCTTCTGATGAGTGATCACAATCAGCTGCGAACTCTCCTGGAGCTCTTCCATGATCCCGATCAGCCGCTGGAGATTGGTGTCGTCGAGCGCCGCCTCCACCTCGTCCATCACGTAGAACGGACTGGGCCGCGCCTTGAAGATCGACACCAGCAGGGCCACCGCGGTCAGCGACCGCTCCCCGCCCGACAGCAGCGAGAGCCGCTTGACCTTCTTGCCCGGCGGACGCGCCTCCACGTCCACCCCGGTCGCCAGCATGTCGCCCGGGTCGGTCAGCACCAGCCGCCCCTCGCCGCCCGGGAAGAGCCGGGCGAAGACGCCCTCGAACTCGCGGGCGGTGTCGTGGTACGCCTCGGTGAAGACCTGCTCCACCCGCTCGTCGACCTCCTTGACCACCTGCATCAGGTCGGCCCGGGTCTTCTTCAGGTCGGCGAGCTGCTCGCTCAGGAACTGGTGCCGTTCCTCCAGCGCGGCGAATTCCTCCAGCGCCAGCGGATTCACCTTCCCGAGTTGCTGATACGCCCGCTCGGCCGACTTGAGCCGCTTCTCCTGCTCGGCCCGTACGTAGGGGACCGGCTGGTTGCGCGGATCCTCCGGGTCGTCCGGGAGCACCTCGCCCTCGGCGGCCGGGGACGGGGGCACCGGCTGGTCGGGCCCGTACTCGGACATCAGCCCGGCCGGCTCCACCCCCAGCTCCTCCAGCGCCCTGCTCTCCAGCTGCTCGATCCGCAGCCGCTTCTCCGCGCCGAGCACCTCCCCGCGGTGCATCGAGTCGGTCAGCTTGTCCAGCTCGGACGCCAGCTCCCGGCCCTGGTTCCGGGCGGCCACCAGCGCCTGCTCGCGCTCCTCCTTGGCCCGCTCGGCGGCGCCGCGCTCCTCCTCGGCCCGTACGGCCGACACCTCGACGTGCGCCAGCAGCTGCCGGGCGCCCGCGGCCACCGCGCCGGCCACCTCCGCCTCGTGCCGCAGCCGGGCCCGCCGCCGCTCGGCCCGGGCCAGCGCCTCGCGCTCGGCCCGCGCCCCGCGGTCCAGTCCGTCCGCCCGCCCGGCGAGCGCCTTGACCCGCTCCTCGTGCGTACGCGCCTGGAGCCGGGCCTCCATCTCGGTCTGCCGCGCGTTGGCACCGTCCGCGGCCAGCCGGTCCCGTACGGACGTGTCGGGCTCCTCGTCCCCGGCACCCGGATCCTCCTGGGCCACCGCGAGCCGCTCGGCCAGCTCCTCGGCCTCCTCGACGGCCCGCGCCAGCGCCTCCTCGGCCCGGGCGGCCGCCGCACCGGACCGCTCGGCCTCGCCCGCGGCCGCCCGGGCCTGGCCGCCGAGCCGGCCCAGATCGCCCGCGACCTTCGACTTCTCCCGGTCGGCCGCCTGCCGCCGCTCCGCCAACTCCTCGACCAGCGCGGCACACTCCGTACGGCGCTCGGCCGCGTCCCGCTGCGCCCCGGCCAGCTCCTCGCAGCGCCCGGCCAGCTCCTGGAGTTCGGCCGCCGCCTCGTCGACGGAGGCCTGCACCTCCAGCAGACTCGGCGCCCCGGCGGAGCCGCCCTGCGCGAAGTGCGCCCCGAGCAGGTCGCCCTCGCCGGTCACGGCCGTCAGCTCGGGCCGCGCGGCCACCAGCTCCTCGGCGTCCTCCAGCGTGCCGACCACCACGACATCCCGCAGCAGGCGGGCCACCGCGGCCGACAGCTGCGCGGGCCCGCTCACCAGCTCGCCCGCCGGTACGGGCGCGGAGCGCGGGCCGGGCACCCGGTGCACGGCCGCCCCACGGGCCTGTGGCACCCCGCGCACCCCCTCGGACCCGCCCGGCAGAGCCCCGCCCGGAGCCCCGCCAACACCTGCGGCCTCCACCGTCACGGGGACCTCCACGGCCCGCGCGGGCCCGGGCACCCGTCCCGCACCGCCACCGCTTGTCCCGGCCCCCACCGCCCTCTCGGTCCCCACCACCATCGCCGCCCGGCCCGCGTCCTCGGCCCGCAGCAGCCGGATGGCCTCGGCGGCGGAGCCCGGGCCGGTGACGGCGAGGGCGTCCGCGGCCGCGCCGAGCGCCGCGGCCACCGGGACCTCGAAGCCGGGGGTGACGGCGAGCAGTTCCGCCGCCGGTCCGAGCAGCCCGCCGAGCCGGTCCGCGGCGGCCAGCAGCGCGCCGCTGCCGTCCTTGCGGCGCAGCCCCAGGGCCAGCGCGTCGTGCCGGGCGGCGGTCGCGGCCCGGCTGCGCTCGGCCGCGGTCAGCGCCTCGCGCGCGGCGGTCAGCGCGGCTTCCGCTTCCGCCAGCTCCCGGCGGGCCGCCGCGTGCCGCTCACCGAGCGCGTCGTCGTCCGCGTCCAGCCCGTCGACCTCGGCCTTGAGCTGCTCGTACTCCTCCCGCGCCGCACTCGCCCGGCCGCGTGCGGCGTCCCGGGACTCCACGAGCCGGCCGATCTCCGCCTGCGCCGAGGCGGCCCGGCCGCGGGCGGCGGTGACCTGCCCGCTCAGCCGGGCCAGCCCCTCGCGGCGGTCGGCGATGGCCCGGGCCACGTCCCGCAGCCGCCGCTCCTCGTCCGCCAACTGCCGCTCCAGTCCGGCACGGTGTTCGACCGTGTCCTCCAGGGCCCGGCTCGCCGCCTCCAGCGCGGCCGTCAACTCCGCCTCCTGCTCGCGGATCCGGGCCGCCTCGCGCTCCATCTCCTGCGGATCGCGCCCCTGCCGCTCGTCCGGCGGGGCCGCCGAGGCGCTCTTGACCCGCGCCTCGGCCAGCGAGATCGTGCCGCGCACCCGCTCGGCGAGCTGGGACAGCTCGTGCCAGGTCCGCTGCGCGCGCTGGAGCCGCGGCGTGAGGGTGCGGACCTCCTCCTCCAGCGCCGCCTCCCGCTGCCGGGCGTCGCGCAGCCGGGCCTCGGCGGACTGCTTGCGTTCCTTCAGGGCCGCCTCGTCCGCGATCTCGGCGCGCAGCGCCCGGCGCAGGGTGACGAGGTCGTCGGCGAGCAGCCGCAGCCGGGCGTCACGCAGGTCCGCCTGGATGACGGCGGCGCGCCGGGCCACCGCGGCCTGCCGGCCCAGCGGCTTGAGCTGGCGGCGCAGCTCCTCGGTCAGGTCCTGGACCCGGGCGAGGTTGGCCTTCATCGCCTCCAGCTTCCGCAGCGCCTTCTCCTTGCGCTTGCGGTGCTTGAGGACGCCGGCGGCCTCCTCGATGAACGCCCGGCGGCCCATCGGGTCGGCGTGCAGCACGGAGTCGAGCTGGCCCTGGCCGACGATGACATGCATCTCCCGGCCGATACCGGAATCGGAGAGCAGCTCCTGGATGTCGAGCAACCGGCAGGTGTCCCCGTTGATCTGGTACTCGCTGCCGCCGTTGCGGAACATGATCCGGGTGAGGGTGACTTCGGCGTACTCGATCGGCAGCGCGCCGTCGGAGTTGTCGATGGTGAGCGCGACCTCGGCCCGGCCGAGCGGCGGCCGCCCGGTCGTCCCGGCGAAAATGACGTCCTCCATCTTGCCGCCGCGCAGCGACTTGGCACCCTGCTCGCCCATGACCCAGGACAGCGCGTCCACGACATTGGACTTGCCGGAGCCGTTGGGGCCCACGACGCAGGTGATGCCCGGTTCGAAGCGGAGTGTCGTGGCGGAGGCGAAGGACTTGAAGCCTCGCAGGGTCAGACTCTTGAGGTGCACGCCGTTGGACTCTACCGGCCGCTCCCGGACGGGCGGCTCCAACATTCCGGGGCCGGTCACCGGCCCCGCATCACCCCCCGTACACCGCGCCGTTCCATTTCGGTTTCATGGCGGAAAGCGCAGGGCACATCATGCGGTAAGGAAGGGGCGGGCACGGCCGAAGGGACCGCAGGGTCCGCGGATCGGCCGTCGGGGAAGATCCGGGAGACGACGAAACCGGGACACGACGAAGGGACGCCGAAGCGTCCCTTGAAGATCTTGAAGAGAACGGTGCCTCAAGCGGCTGGCGAGCAGCCCTGCCGGCCCTGGGGGCGGGGTCAGGTGAGCGCGGGCTCCGCCTGGGGTACGTCGATGTCGAGCAACGAGTCGTCGCGACGTGCGGCAGCGGACAGCATGTCGTTTTCGGCCTGCATCCGGATCAGTTCGGATTCCAGGTCTTGAACGCGCTGCTGAAGCCGTCGCATCTCGGAGAGGACTCGGGGGTCGGAGCCGCCGACGTAACCGAGAAGCGCCTTTGCCATGATGGATGGTCCTCCACAATGAGTGACCGACCGAAGCGGTTGGGTCGTGAGGGATTCGCACCCGCGGTGCTTGTCATTCCTGGTGTACTCAATGCCAAACAGCTAAGGTGCGCGGGGATTCCAGAGTCTCACCAAACGGTTTGACGGTCAACACGATCACGCCCCGTATCCTCGGGCACCTGAGAGTGCGCGGCCGCGAGGGCGCTGCGCCGACTCCCCAGAAAGGTCCCGCGGGGGCGTGGAGATCATCCGTACAGCGGCAGCCTTGCACGGGTCGGCCGAGTTGGCAACCACCAGGCCTTATCTCCCGTGAGCTGCGGACACGTACGCGTCCCGAAGATCGCCTCTGACGGTCGTGCGGCCGGTTCCGGCGGGGCCCCTCAGCGGATCTCGAAGCCGTCGTAACCGCCGCGGGGCGTGTCCCATATCTCAGTGACTCCGTCGACCCGCCCGGGCGTGTCTCCGGTCCGGAGCCACTCCAGCAGCGCGTCGCAGCGCTCCTTCGGCCCCTCGGCGACGACCTGGACCCGGCCGTCGCCGAGATTGACCGCGAATCCGGTGAGTTCCCCGATGCGCAGGGCGTTGGCGCGGGTGAACCAGCGGAATCCGACCTCCTGGACCCGGCCGCGCACCCACGCGGTCACCCGGACGGCTTCATTCATGTGTGCACGCTAACCGGCCAATTGCTCAGCGGTCACATCCGCCCCTGGGGGCATCGCGTACAGTCCTCCGCCAGCGAGGCTCACTCTTTCGGGTGAGTCGGTTCGACGCTGAGGACGGAAGGACGAACGCGGATGGGCCGCCATCGACGCTCTGCTCCCCCAGCCCCTGAAGCCCCTGGTGCGGGGCATGGTGACGCTCCGACGGCAGTGCACATCGAGGCGTCCGCCGCCCGGCGGCGCGGTCATCGCGCGGGGCGCGGCCGCGAAACGGCCTCGGTGCGCGCCGGACTGCTCTGCGTCTCGGCCGCGGTGGCGATGGGCGCGGTGGCGGCCGCCTCCGGGCTGATCCCCGGCCACGGCGAACTCGACGGCGGCGCCGGCGGCGATCAGGGCGACCGCGCCCGGGCGGACGCGCTGCCGGAGGCCACCGCGCCGCCGGCCGGCGGCTCCGCGGACCCGGGCGACCGGGCCGGCCACGAGGCGAGCCGCGGCGGCTCGCGCCCCGCGGCTCCCGGCACCGGCCGCCCCTCCTCCCCCACCACCGCTCCGACGTCCCCCGCGCCGCACCAGTCGTCCGCCTTCCCCACCGGCGGACCCGCGCCGCACCGGCCCGCCGGGCCGTCGTCCGCCGCCGCGCCCGAGCGCTCCGCGGCGCCGTCGAAGAAGGCCGGTGCGGGGTCCTCCGCCGCGTCCCAGGTGCTGTCCCTGGTCAATCAGGAGCGCGACCGGGCGGGCTGCTCGCCGGTGGCGGCGGACGGGGAACTGACCGGTCTGGCGCAGCGGTTCAGCGACGACATGGCCCGGCGCGGCTTCTTCGGCCACACCGACCCGGACGGGGACTCCCCCTGGGACCGCGCCCGGGCCGCGGGCGTCCCCGACCTGGGCGGCGAGAACATCGCCCGCGGCCAGGCCGACGCCCGGGCCGTCATGGACTCCTGGATGAAGAGCCCCGGGCACCGCGCCAACATCCTCAACTGCGAGTACAAGACCCTGGGCGTCGGCGCCCACTTCGGGCCGGGCGGCCCGTGGTGGACGCAGGACTTCGGGTTCTAGCCGGGGACGGCCCCACCACCACGGGAGACGCCCGCCCCACGCCGTGATCCGTCACGGCGCGGGGCGGGCGTCCTGCGTGCACCGGCGGGTAGCCGGTTCGGTGGCGGCCCGTCAGGCGGCGAGGGCGGCCCGGCCGGCGGCGAAGATGCGTGCCTGCTCGGCGATCCGGCGCCCGAGGTGCTCGGCGGTGGCGATGTCGGCCTTGTGGACGCCCTCGGCCCCCTGGTCGTTGGGCGACTGGGCACCGGCCCCCAGGAAGAAGCCCAGGCGGTTCAGGTCGTTCTCGGAGGCGGTGGAGGAGTTCCAGCCGGGCAGCAGGTTGAGGCTGACCCAGCTCATGCCGTGCTGGGCGGCGAGCACGGTGAAGAACTGCAGGGTGTGCAGCTTGTCGCCGCTCTTGGAGGCGGAGTTGGTGAAGCCTGCCGCGAGCTTGTCCTGCCAGGCGCGGGTGGCCCAGCGCTTGGCGGTCGCCTCGGCGAAGGTGTGGAAGGCGCCGGAGGCCGTGCCCATGTAGGTCGGTGAGCCGAAGACGATCGCGTCGGAGGCGTCGAGCTGCTCCCACTGCGCCTCGGTGATCTCGTCGACCTTGATCAGGTGGACGGTGGCGCCCGCCGCGGCGGCCGCGTCCCGCACGGCCTCGGCCAGTACGGCGGTGTGGCCGAAGCCGGAGTGGTGGGCGATGGAGACGACGGGGGCGGGCAGGGCAGGGGTGGTCACGGTGTTCTCCTCCAGATCACGGCATCCCGGGGCGGTCGGTGCCCGGGAGCGTCGGCTGCGATGAGGAAAAGAGAAGCACTAACTTTTAGAAAGCGCAACCCATAAGTTAGCGCTGCGCGGGCGTATGGTGTCCCCATGGCGATCGAGAGCAGTGCCGCGACGGCCGGGGAATCCGCCCCCGGCTGTCCGGACGACCTGGCGTATGACGTGTTCGCGCGCGAGTGCCCGTCGCGTGAGGCGCTCAAGCACATCACCGACCGGTGGGGCAGCCTGACGCTGGGCGCGCTGCTCGACGGGACCTTCCGCTTCAACGAGCTGCGGCGCCGGGTCGAAGGGGTCAGCGAGAAGATGCTGGCGCAGACCCTGCACGCGCTGGAGCGCGACGGGCTGGTGCACCGCGAGGCGCAGCAGTCCAACCCGCCCCGGGTGGATTACGCGCTGACGCCCCTGGGGAACCAGGTCGCGCGCCAACTGCGGCTGCTGATCGACCTGGTGGAGGACCGCATGCCGCAGGTCCTCGCGGCCCGGGAGCACTACGACGCCCGGCACACCGCCGGCTGAACCGCCCGCCCGCGCCCCGCGCTCAGGCCCGCGGCGGCCGCTGGCAGCGGGGGCAGAAGTAGCTGGAGCGGTTCATCCAGGGACGGCGGCGGATGGGCGTGCCGCAGCGGCCGCAGGGTTCGCCCTCGCGGCCGTAGGCGTCCAGGGAGCGGTCGAAGTAGCCGGACTCCCCGTTGACGTTGACGTAGAGGCTGTCGAAGCTGGTGCCGCCGACGGCGAGCGCGGCGTTCATCACGTCCCGTACGTGGCCGAGGAGTTCGGCGGTGCGCGGCTTGGTGAAGGTGGCGGTCGGCCGCTCGTAGTGGAGTCTGCTGCGCCACAGCGCCTCGTCGGCGTAGATGTTGCCGACGCCGCTGATCAGCGTCTGGTCGAGCAGCGCCCGCTTGATGGTGGTCCGGCGGCGGCGCAGCGCGGTGTGGAAGGCGGCGTCGTCGAAGGCGGGGTCCAGCGGGTCGCGGGCGATGTGCGCGATCACGTCGGGCAGCTGGTCGGGGTCGCCGGGGACGGTGTCGTGCAGCGAGAGGCCGCCGAAGGTGCGCTGGTCGACGAAGCGGAGCTCGGTGCCCAGGGCGTCGGCGAAGCCCAGCCGGATCCGCAGGTGCTTCTCGTCGGGGGCGCCCTCGGGCTGGACCAGCAGCTGGCCGCTCATGCCGAGGTGGGCGAGGATCGCCAGCCCGTGGGTGACGGACGGGGTGGCCATCGGGGGGAGGCCCTCGGCGGCGGTCTGGGCCGCCGGGCCGCCGCCGGTCACCGGGAGCCAGAGGTACTTGCCGCGCCGGCGGGCGGCCCCGAGGCGCAGTCCCGTCAGCCGGGCCGCGAAGTCGGCCGCGCCGGCGGTGTGCCGGCGGATCGCGCGGGGGTGGCGTACCTCGACGGCGTCGATCGTGCGGCCGCCGACCCAGCGCTCCAGTCCGCGGCGTACGACCTCGACCTCGGGCAGCTCGGGCACGGCGGGGCTCCTCGGGAACGGTGGCGGCGAAAAGACCTCTGACCCCGTCCGGAGCGGCGCGGGGCCGCCCGGAAGGGGTCAGAAGCGGGGTTTCAGTGTGCCGACGACGGGCTGTCGCCGGCGGCCGGGGCCGCGTCGGGCCGACCGGGTGCTGGCGACTCCTCGTCGCCGGAAGCCGCCGCCTTGGCCGCCTCGTCCGCCGCGGCGCGGATCGCACGCCACGCGGACTCCGCCGCCTGCTGCTCGGCTTCCTTCTTGCTGCGGCCGGTGCCGGTGCCGTACGAGACACCACCGACGCGGGCAGCAGCAGTGAAGGTCTTCTCGTGGTCCGGGCCGGTCTCGGTGACCAGGTACTCCGGGACGCCGAGACCCTCGGTCGCGGTGAGTTCCTGGAGGCTCGTCTTCCAGTCCAGGCCGGCGCCCAGGCTGGAGGACTTCTCGATCAGCGGGTCGAAGAGCCGGTGCACCAGCTCACCCGCCGCGTCGAGACCCTGGTCGAGATAGACCGCGCCGATCACCGCTTCAAGGGTGTCGGCGAGGATGGAGGCCTTGTCCCGGCCGCCCGTGCCCTCTTCGCCCCGTCCGAGGCGGATGAAGGCGCCGAGGTCGAGGCCGCGGCCCACCTCGGCAAGCGCACGCGAGTTGACCACCGCGGCCCGGAGCTTGGCCAGCTGGCCTTCCGGGAGATCGGGGTGGATGCGGTACAGCGTGTCCGTGACCACCAGGCCGAGCACCGAATCCCCGAGGAATTCGAGCCGCTCGTTGGTGGGCAGACCGCCGTTCTCGTATGCGAACGAGCGGTGCGTCAGCGCACGCACCAGAAGGGCGGTCTCGAGCTTGTACCCGAGCCGCCCTTCCAGAAGCGTGTGGGACGAGGCCGTGTCCGCCGGAGTCGGTTCATCCCCGCGTGTGCGGGAAGTCGAATTGGCGTCTTGCGCCTTCTTGGGGCTAGACACGGAGCCTGTCACCAGCCGCTCAGACCTCGAGGACCTGGCGCTTGTTGTAGGTGCCGCAGCTCGGGCACGCGATGTGCTGCTGCTTCGGCTCGTGGCAGCGCTCGCACGCCACCAGGGTGGGGACCGCAGCCTTCCACTGCGACCGGCGGTGGCGCGTGTTGCTGCGCGACATCTTCCGCTTCGGAACAGCCACGGCTACTTCTCCTGCTTCTCGTCGACGCCCGCTTCGGCGCCGCCCATGTTGTCCTTCTCGCCGTCCTTGGCGGTCCCGGCGAGTCCCTGCAGTGCCGCCCAACGGATGTCGACGGCGTCGTGGTGGTGGTCCGGGTCGTCCGCGAGCCGCACTCCGCAGTCGGAGCACAGGCCCGGGCAGTCGTCCTGGCACACCGGCTGCATCGGCAGTGCGAGCACCACCGCATCACGCAGCACGGGTTCGAGGTCGAACAGGTCGTCCTCGAGGAAGAGGGTGTCCTCCTCGTCCTCGGCGTCGTCGCCGGCGTCCTCATGGACCCTGGCGTCGGCGTCGGGGTAGGCGAACATCTCCTGGAAATCCGCGTCGAGCTCTCGCTCCAGCGGCTCCAGACACCTTACGCACTCCCCCGTGACGGTTGCACGGCCGGTGCCTGTGACAAGCACCCCGTCCATGACCGACTCCAGGCGGAGGTCGAGCTCGATCGACGCGCCCTCGGGCACACCGATGACCTCGTTGCCGAGGTCCCGGGGGGCCTCGACGGAGCGGGAGGCCCTCTTCAGCGCACCGGGACGCCGGCCCAGCTCGCGCGTATCGAACACGAGAGGGGAACGGTGGTCGAGGCGGGCGTTGATGGCTTCCTGCTTTCTACGGGGATTGCGTGCCGCCTGAATCCCAGAGCTGGGATTCCGGGCAGCAGTGATCGCGGACATACGCGCGACCGAAGAGCCAGGATACTGGACGGGCCCCGATAGGCCCAATCCGCTTCCGGCCGGAGTGCGGGCCGCGGGCCGCGGGGCCTACTGGCGCCCCTCCTCGTACTGCCGGAGCTGGTCCAGGTCGATCATGCTGGTGTCGAAGAGGCTGGTCTCGTCCAGCGCGCCGGGCTGCGCCGCGTGGCCGTGCGGGGCGTGCTGGGGCTGCTGGGGCACCTGCTGCTGCGGCATCTGCTGCCCGAGGTAGGCGTTCGGGTCGTAGCCCTGCTGCTGGGCCTGCTGCTGCCAGTCGTAGCCGTAGGGGTCGTGGTGCTGCGGGGCGTACGGGTCCTGCGCGGGCTGCTGGTAGCCGTAGACGTCCTGCTGGGGGTAGGCCGCCGGGTCCGTGTAGTAGCCCTGCTGCTGAAGCTGGGGCTGGAGGGGCTGCTGGTGCTCCTGGGGCATCACGGGCTGCGGCGGCGCCTGCGGCATCGGGGGTGCCTGGGGCGGCTGCGGCTCGCGGTCGGCGGCGATCCCCGCCAGGCCGGCGAGGTACTCGGCGTCGGCCTGCGGCTGCCCGGACCGCGGGTCGTCCTGCGCCGCCAGGTGCAGGGCCAGCTCGTCGATCGCGCGGGCGCCCTGGAGCTTGTCGCGGCCCCGGCCGACCGCCTCCAGCGTCTTGGTCAGCACCGCCTGGAACGCGCCGAACTTGGCGTCCACGTAGGCGTCGGCGCGCTGCCGGAGGGTCTCCGGGTCGGAGCTGCGCTCCGGGGCCCGGGTGCCGTCCTCGTCGGGGTAGCCCTGGTCGTCGAGGTCCGGGCCGCGGCCGAGCAGCTTCTCGCGGCCGCGGTCGACCGACCCGATGGTCTTGGTCAGCACGACCTCGAAATTGGCGAGCTTGCTGTCGACGTAGTCGTCGGCCTCGGCGCGGATCTCCTCGGCCTCTCGGCGGGCCTCCGCGAGGATCCGGTCCGCCTCGTCCTGGGACTGCCGGGCGACCTCGGTGTCGGAGATCAGCGAGCCGCGCTGGGCGTGCGCGGTCTCGATGATCCGCTCCGCCTCGGCCCGCGCCTCCTCGACCATCTGCTCCCGGCCGCCGAGCAGCTCCTGCGCCTGCGCGAGCGAGCCCGGGAGCGCGGCGCGCACCTCCTCCAGCATGGCGAGCAGCTCGGCGCGGTTGACCACGCACGAGGCCGACATGGGCATGGACCGGGCACCGCCGACGGTCGCGACGATGTCGTCGAGCTTCTTCTGCACGTCCACCTGGACTCGCCACTCCCTGCAGGGTTGGAACGGGGGAACGGGACGACTGTACGGCCACGCGCCACCGCCCCGACACCACCTGACGCCCGTTCAGTGGGGCATCGCGGCCGCCGCGCCCGGCCCGGTCTCAGCCCTTCTGCCGCAGGCGTTCGGTGAGCGCCTCCAGGACGAACCCCGGGACCAGGTGCGAGACATCACCGCCCCAGGCGGCAACCTCCTTGACGAGGCTGGAGGAGAGGAAGCTGTAGGTGGGGTTGGTGGGGACGAAGAGGGTCTCCACGCCCGACAGGCCGTTGTTCATCTGGGCCATCTGCAGCTCGTAGTCGAAGTCGCTGACGGCGCGCAGCCCCTTGACGATCGCGGGGATGTCGCGCTGCTTGCAGAAGTCGACCAGCAGGCCGTGGAAGGACTCGACCTCCACGTTGCCGTACTCGGCGGTGGCCCGGCGGATCAGGTCGATCCGCTCCTCGACCGTGAACAGCCCCTGCTTGGACTGGTTGATCATCACGGCGACGTGGACGACGTCGTACAGCTTGGAGGCACGGGCGATGATGTCCAGGTGCCCGTTGGTGATGGGGTCGAACGACCCCGGACAGACGGCGCGGCGCAACTCGGGTTCCTCGCTCTCCGATCCGGTCATGACACGCTTGCTGACGTCGATGCGGCGGACGTCGAAGCGGCGCGACCGTACCAAAGCGTCCCCTCGCCGTAGCGACGGGACTTGATCGCTGCGAAACCGTCCGGCCAGGGGAAGGCGCCGCCTCGGGTGCTGCGCTCCACGGTGACGAGTGCCTGCTCCGCAAGCCACCCCTGACCACGGAGTGTGATCAGGATCTCCTGAAGATCGGCATCGGTCACCGCGTAGGGCGGGTCCAGGAAGACGACGTCGTAGGGCTCGCCCGGGGGCGGTGCGGCGGCGGTCTGCTCGGCCTTGGCGGCCCGGACGTCGACGCCCGGGAGGCCGACCGCGCGGACGTTGTCGCGGATGGTGCGCACCGCGCGGGCGTCGGCCTCGACCAGCAGGACGTGCGCGGCGCCGCGGGAGAGCGCCTCCAGGCCGACCGCGCCGGAGCCGCCGTACAGATCGAGCACCCGGGCGCCGGACAGCGGTCCGTCGAGCGCCTCCCAGGTGGAGAACATGCCCTCACGCGCCCGGTCGGAGGTCGGCCGGGTGCCGTTTCCCGGGGGTACGGCCAGGCGGCGGCCGCCGGCCGTACCGGCGATCACGCGGGTCATGGGCCCGTCCTTACGTTGCGCGGGTCAGGGAGGAGCCGGGCGGGCTCCGCCCTCCACGATATGGCGTCAGCCGGCCGCGGATGCCCGGCCGGGGGCTCCGGGGGCCGGGGGCGGTGATCGATCTCACGTGGTGCCGGGCCGTCCGGAGCCGGTCCGTCCGCCGCCGCGGCGCCGCTCATCCCTTGTCCAGATACTGCTCCCGCCGGTCGTCCAGCAGGGCCGCCAGGGCGATCCGCAGCTCCGGGTACCCGGTCAGTTCGGGGTCGGCGGCGACCAGGGCGGTGGCCTCCTCGCGGGCGGCCGCGATCACCTCCTCGTCCTCGATGACCGCGAGCATCCGCAGCGAGGAACGGACGCCGGACTGCGCCTGTCCCAGGACATCGCCCTCCCGCCGCTGTTCGAGGTCGATACGGGAGAGTTCGAAGCCGTCGAGGGTGCCCGCCACGGCGGCGAGCCGGGCGCGCGCCGGGCTCGCCTCGGGCATCTCGCTGACCAGCAGGCACAGTCCGGGGGCCGCGCCGCGGCCGACCCGGCCGCGCAGCTGGTGCAGCTGGGAGACGCCGAAGCGGTCCGCGTCCATGATCACCATGGCGGTGGCGTTGGGGACGTTGACGCCGACCTCGATGACCGTCGTCGCGACGAGGACGTCCAGCTCGCCGGCGGCGAAGGAGCGCATCACGCCGTCCTTGTCGTCGGGCGCCATCCGGCCGTGCAGCACCGCCACCCGCAGGCCGGCCAGCGGGCCCGTCCGGAGCTGTTCGGCGATGTCGAGCACGGCGAGCGGCGGCCGCTTCTCCGCCGCGTCCTCCGGTGAACTCTCCTTGGCCGCCGCGGCCTTGGCGCCCTTCTTCCTCGCCCCGGGCGCCTCCTCCTCGTCGCCGATCCGCGGGCACACCACATAGCCCTGGTGCCCGGCCGCCACCTCCTCGCGGACGCGCTCCCAGGCGCGCGCGAGGAAGTGCGGCTTGTCCTTGGCGGGCACCACATGGCTGGCGATCGGCGAGCGTCCGGCGGGGAGCTGGTCCAGGACGGAGGTCTCCAGATCGCCGAAGACGGTCATGGCGACCGTGCGCGGGATCGGGGTCGCCGTCATGACCAGGAGGTGCGGGGTCTGCTTCTCGTGCTGGGAGTTCCCCTTGCCGCGCAGCGCGTCGCGCTGTTCGACGCCGAAGCGGTGCTGTTCGTCGACGACGACCAGCCCCAGGTCGTGGAACCGCACCGTGTCCTCGATCAGGGCATGGGTGCCGACCACGATCCCGGCCTCGCCGGTGACCAGGTCGAGCAGCGCCCGGCGGCGGGCGGCGGCCCCCATGGAGCCGGTCAGGAGCACGACCTTGGTGCCCCGCTCCGCGCCGCCGAGCATCCCGCCCTCGGCCAGCTCGCCCATCATCTCGGTGATCGAGCGGTGGTGCTGCTGGGCCAGGACCTCGGTCGGCGCCAGCATCGCGGCCTGGCCGCCGCTGTCGACGACGCCGAGCATGGCGCGCAGCGCGACCATGGTGTTGTGGGTGACGGTGAAGTGGTCGGTCACATAGGCGTGCGAGGGGTGCGCGACGCTGATGCACTGCACGGGCCGGCGGCCGACGTGCTCGACGGCCTCGACGGTGCGCCGGATGCCCGGACCGTCCTCGGGGTGCACACCGGCCCCGCCACTCGCGCCGCCGTCGCGGAACGGCGGGTAGTCGGCGGGCAGCTCCACGAGGACGTCGCAGGCTCCGCCGCCCACCGGGACGGGCCGGGCCGCGCCGCCCAGGGAGCGCACCAGCCAGGCCAGGTCCTCGGCCAGCGGGCCGGGCGCCGCGCGGTAGACCGCGGCGGCCCCCGCGGTGCCGCCCCCGGCGTCCATCAGGCCCTGCAGCAGGGCCAGCCGGTCCTTGAGGGGCGCCAGGAGGCTGGCCTTGGGCAGGCGGCCGGCGGCGGCGCCGGCCTCGGCCGTCCGCCGCCCCAGCGGATACGGGTCGTGCGGGCGCTGCTGGCCGGCGTCGAGATCCACCGGGGTGGCCGCCGCGATCGACCACCGGGGCCGGCCGTCGGGGCCGAGCAGATCGCCGCGCAGCTCGCGGGTGGTCAGCACCCGCTCGCCCGTGTCGCGGGAGCCGACGATCCACAGATGCTCGTCGTCGCACTCGACGGTGCTGCCGTCCGACAGCACCAGCCGCCAGACCTCCCGCTCGCCCTGCGGGAAGACACCGTCCACCACGGCCGGCTCGCCGCTGGGCACCACCACTTCCGTGCCGACGGCCATCTCCCCCATGGGGCAAAAGCCGCGCGGGGTCAGGACCAGGGCGTCCAGCGGCTGCGCCTTGCCGGAGCCCACCTCGCCCTGGAGGAGGCGGTGCATGGGGTGCTCGGTCGCCAGGTCGTCGAAGATCTCACGGCTGACCTTCTGCTGGCCGTCCGTGAGCGTGAAGGGCAGTTCCGCGTCGAAGGCGTCGAGGATGCCGCCGGCGGCGGGGCGCCGGGCCACCGCGGCCAGTTGGGTCTCGGCGCGCCGGCGCCGGGCGAGCGCGACCTGGAGGACGAAGGCCTCGTCCCACTTCAGCCGGTCGCGTGCGGCGGCGATGTCGGCCTTGCTCTCCGGGCGGTGGATCTTGAGCAGCGCCTCGGGCAGCGGGACCAGGGCCCGGCCCTCGCGCAGCGCCGCGGGCAGCGGGTCGACGGCGTCGCGCGCGCTGGGCAGTACCGCGTCGACCGCCTTGGCGATCTTCCAGGAGGCCATCTGCTGGCAGGCGGGGTAGAGCGGCAGCAGCTGCCGGGCGAAGGCGTCGGCGGCCTCGGCGCCGCCGTCCTCATCGGCGCCGTCACCGTCGAGGAGCGCGTACTCGGGGTGGGCCAGCTGGAGTTTGTGATTGAAGACGGAGACCTTGCCGGCGAACATCGCGCGGCGTCCCGGGAGAAGGTCCTTGTGGGGCTTGTGGATGCCCTTGCCGAAGAAGACCAGCCGGAGCCGGCCGCTGCCGTCGGTGAGCGTCACTTCCAGGCGCTGCCCCCGGCCGCCGTTGAACTTCAGCACCCGGGAATCCGCGACCTGCGCGACGACCGTGACGTGTTCGTCCAGCGGGAGGTCCGCGAGGCGGGTCAGTTCGCCGCGCTCGGCGTAGCGCCGCGGGTAGTGGTGCAACAGATCGCCGACCGTTCGCAGGCCGAGATGCTCGTCCAGCACCTTCGCGGTGGTGCCACCGAGGATTTTCTTCAGGGGTTCATCGAGCGCTGCCACGCATCCATTGCACACCACGCCTGTGACAATCGCGGTGCGTTCGGCGTCCCGGCGCCGCTCACTCCACGCCGATGAGCAGCGGCACCGCGTGCTGGCCGCCGTCGTAGACCACGGTGTCCACGGCGAGATGGCGCTCGCGGACATGCCGCTCCAGCCGCTCGCCGAGCGCACCGGGCACCCCGGCGCCGAGGACCAGGGTCACCATCTCGCCGCCCGCCGACAGCATCCGGTCGAGCACGGTCGTCGCGGTCCGCACCAGATCGGCGCCGATCACCGCGACATCGCCGTCGATCAGGCCGAGGATGTCCCCGGCCTGGCAGACCCCGGCCATCGTCCACGACTGCCGCTCGGCGACCGCCAGCTCCGCGTAGCGGGTGGCGCCCGCGGCCGCGGTCATCGCGACCACGTCCTCGTCGAAGCTGCGCGCCGCCTCGTGCACGGCCAGCGCCGCGATGCCCTGGACGGCGGAGCGGGTGGGGATCAGGGCGACCCGGACGCCTTCGGTGCGGGCCTGTTCGGCGGCGGCCGCCGCGGTGTGCCGCAGCTCGGGGTCGTTGGGCAGCAGCATGACCTCGCGGGCGTGCGCCTGCCGGATCGCCTGGACCAGTTCGCCGCTGGCGGGCGGCTCCCCGGGGCGCACCGTGACCGGGGTCGCGCCGGCCTGGACGCACAGCCCGGCGAGCCCGGCGCCCGGCACCACCGCGACCACGGCCCGCGCGGTCATCGCCGGCTCCTCGGCGCGCGCGGCCCCGCCGAAGTGGGTGATGCGGATCCGGTACGGCCGGCCCGCCTCGATGCCGGCCTCCACCGCGGCCCCGGCGTCGTCGACGTGGACATGGACGTTCCACAGCCCGTCGCCGCCGACCACCACCAGGGAGTCGCCGAGCCCGTCGAGCCGGCCGCGCAGCCGCGCCACCTCGGCGTCCCCGGCCTCCAGCAGGTAGATCACCTCGAAGGCGGGCCCGTCCGGGTCCCCGCAGCCGTCCGCGGCGCAGGCGCAGCCGGCCGCCCGCGGGAGCGGGGCGTCGGCACGTACGGCCACCGGCGTCGCCGAGACCTCCCCGCAGAGCGCGTCGGCCAGCGCCCCCAGGACCGCCACAAGGCCGCAGCCGCCGGCGTCCACGACACCGGCCCGGCCGAGCACCGCCAGCTGCCCGGGGGTCGCCCGCAGGGCGGCGGACGCACCCTCGTGGGCGGCGCGGGCGACCTCGGCGGCCCCCACGGCCCGGTCGGCCGCGCACCGGGTGGCGGCGTCGGCGGCGGCGGTCGCCACCGTCAGGACGGTGCCCTCCACGGGGTGGGCGACGGCCTCGTACGTCGAGGCGGCGGCCCGGCGCAGCGCCCGCCCGAGGGCCTCGCCCGCGCCGCCGTCGGCGGCCAGCACCTCCGTCATCCCGCGCAGCAGCTGCGCCAGGATGGTGCCGGAGTTGCCGCGCGCCCCGATGAGGGCGCCGTGCGCCATGGCACCGATGGCGTCGGCGAGGCGGGGCGCGGTGCCTGCGGAGGCCTGCCCGTCGAAGGCGGCCTCGACCGCGCGGGCGGCGGATTCCAGCGTCAGATAGAGGTTGGTGCCGGTGTCCCCGTCGGCCACCGGGTAGACGTTGATCGCGTCGATCCGCTCACGTTCCCGGCCGAGCGCCTCCAGTGCCAGCCCGCACCAGGAGCGGACCGCGGCGGCGTCGAGCGGGTGCGGCACATCGTCCTCCTGGGTCGCGGGATGCCTCGCACAGTAGCCGCGCTGCGGCCGCGGGGCCGGGGCGGGGGGCCGGGGGGTGCGTGGTAGTTTCGTTCTACGGGAGCGGCCGTTGTATGCTGCTCCGGTTGCCCGATGAGAATCGGGCCATTCCTCTCCTGACGGTGCCGGTCGGGCAATGCACTCGGCTCGTCGGGATTCACCGTAAGTGCATCTGAAGTCTTTGGAGTGACCCGTGGCTGCCAACTGCGACGTCTGCGGCAAGGGGCCGGGCTTCGGCAAGAGTGTCTCGCACTCGCATCGCCGCACCAACCGTCGTTGGAACCCCAACATCCAGACGGTGCGTGCAGTGATCGGGCGCACGCCGAAGAAGCTGAACGCCTGCACCTCGTGCATCAAGGCCGGCAAGGTCTCGCGCTGACGTCTTAGCCGTAGCGCAGCCCAGCCGGTTGCTTGTGAAGCCGGTCCACCTCCGTGGTGGGCCGGCTTTCGCCTTTCCCGGGGCAAGGTGGCGCAGCCGGGGCGAGGTGCCGCGGCCGGGGCGACCGGCCGCGGCGCCCCGGGGACGTGGCGCCCGGGCCCGTCAGTGCCCGTCGCGCAGCCGCCAGCCGTGGTGGACGGGGCCGATGCCCGCACCCAGCCGGAAACCGGCCGCGATCGCGCCGGTGACGTAGTCCTTCGCCGCCGCGGCGGCCTGCGGGACGGTGTCCCCCTTGGCGAGCTGCGCGGCCAGCGCGCTCGCCAGGGTGCAGCCGGTGCCGTGGGTGTGCCGGTTGTCGTGGCGCGGGGCGCGCAGCCAGTGCTCCTCGGTGCCGTCGGTGAGCAGGTCGACGGCGCTGTCCGCGGCGCCGGCGGGGAGATGGCCGCCCTTGATCAGCGCCCAGCGCGGCCCGAAGTCCAGGATCTCGGCGGCCGCCCGGCGCATGCCGGCCTCGTCCTCGACGCGTACGCCGGTGAGCTGGGCGACCTCGTCCAGGTTGGGGGTGGCGACGGTGGCCGTGGGCAGCAGCGCGGTGCGGACCGCGTCCAGCGCACCGGCGGCGAGCAGCGGGTCGCCGTGCTTGGAGACCCCCACGGGGTCGACGACGACCGGGACCCGCAGGCCGGCGAGCAGTCCGGCGACGGTCTCGACGAGTTCCGCCGAGGAGAGCATCCCGGTCTTGACGGCCTGGACGCCGATGTCGTCGACGACGCTGCGGAACTGGGCCCGTACGGCCTCCGCGGGCAGGTCCCACGCGCCCTGCACGCCCAGGGAGTTCTGGGCGGTGACGGCGGTGAGCACGCTCATGCCGTGGGTGCCGAGCGCCAGCATCGTCTTCAGGTCGGCCTGGATGCCGGCGCCGCCGCCGGAGTCGGACCCGGCGACGGTCAGGACGCGTGGAGGTGTGTGCATACCGCCGAATCTACTCGGCGGCACCGGGCCGTCCCGCGGCCGCCCGTCCCGGGGGCCGCGGGCGCCCTCACGGGTGCGCTGCGGCGTCCCCGTTGTCGCCGAAGTGGTCCCAGCCGGCCTTCAGCCAGGGGGCGCCGTCCACCGTCACCTGCGGCAGCGCGGAGGGGTGGAGCACCTCGCCGATGACCTTCCAGCGGGCGGGCAGCTTCACATCGGGCGGGAAAGTCGCCACGATCGCGTGATCCTCACCGCCGTTGAGCACCCACTGCATCGGGTCCACGCCGACGGCGGTGCCGATGTCGGACATCTGCGAGGGGATGTCGATGCCGGCGGACCGCAGGTCGATCCGGACCTTGCTGGCCTCGGCGATGTGCCCGAGGTCGGCGACCAGCCCGTCGCTGACGTCCGTCATGGCGGTGGCGCCGAGTCCGGCGGCCGCCGGGCCCGCGTGGTAGGGCGGCTCGGGCCGGCGGTGGGCCTCGACGAAGGCGCGCGGCGAGCGGAAGCCGCGGGTGAGGACGGCGTGCCCGGCGGCGGACCAGCCCAGCCAGCCGGTCACCGCGACGACGTCACCGGGCTGGGCACCGGCCCGGGTGACCGGCTCCTGGTTGCGCAGGTCGCCGAGGGCGGTGATGGCGACGGTGATGGTGTCGCCGCGGACCACGTCCCCGCCGACGACCGCGGCACCGGCCACCTGGCACTCGTCGCGCAGCCCGTCCATCAGCTCGGTCGGCCAGGTCGCGGGGAGTTCCGCGGGGACGACCAGGCCCAGCAGGATCGCGGTGGGCACCGCGCCCATCGCCGCGATGTCGGCGAGGTTCTGCGCGGCGGCCTTGCGGCCGACGTCGTAGGCGGTGGACCAGTCGCGCCGGAAGTGCCGGCCCTCCAGGAGGATGTCGGTGCTGGCGACCACCCTCCGGTCCGGCGCGGTGACCACGGCGGCGTCGTCCCCCGGCCCGATCCGTACCGCCGGAGTGGAGGTGAGCCGGGAGGTGAGCTCCCTGATCAGCCCGAATTCCCCCAGCTCGCCCACGGTGCCCTTCATGCTGTTGCCCTTCCCATGTGTACGGACGGTCCGTACGTGGCTGACGACTGTGCCGCACTCGCGGTGTTCACCGCGCGGGTCTCCCCGCTCCGCCCGGTGACGCGGTACCGTGGCGTCCCTTCTTCCCACATGATCCTCGTAGCCGCCCTGGAGGTTCCGTGGTACAGGCCTACATCCTGATCCAGACCGAGGTCGGCAAGGCCTCGGCGGTAGCCGAGGTGATCTCCACCCTGACCGGTGTGCTCCAGGCCGAGGACGTGACCGGGCCCTATGACGTCATCGTGCGCGCACAGGCCGACACCGTCGATGAGCTGGGCCGCATGGTGGTCGCGAAGGTCCAGCAAGTGGACGGCATCACGCGCACCCTGACCTGCCCCGTCGTCCATCTCTAGCTCCCCCGTATCCTCTGCCGGGTGATCTCTGCGCGCCGCCGGTATCTGGTCCTTCCCCCGCTCACCGTGCTGATCGCCGCGGTGAGCTGCTCCTCGCCCGGTGACGTGGCCGTGCCCTCCCCGAAGGGGGAGGCGGCACGGTATTGCCGGGCGCTCCACACGGAGTTGCCGCGCACCGTGGACCGGCTGAAGAGGGGCGACGCCGAACCGGTCTCGGACTTCACTGCCATATGGGGCGATCCTGCCGTGAAACTGCGCTGCGGGGTGCCGAAGCCCGACGTCCTGACGTACGGGAGTGAACATTACAACCCCAACGCCGACGCGGCGGAAGTCAACGGGGTCCAGTGGCTCTTCGAGAAGCAGGACGACGGCTACCGCTTCACGACGGTGCTGCGGAAGGCCTATGTCGAGGTGACCGTGCCCGGGAAGTACGCCCCCGAGGTCGATGTGCTCACCGACCTCGCCCACGCCGTGAAGAAGACCGTCCCCGCCGGGGTCTAGACCCGCTGCGGCGGCCGGCCCCGAGGCCGGCCGCGCGGCTCAGCGCAGGCCCGTGGAGCGCTCCAGCGCGGCCTGCAGCAGCCGGTCGATCAGCTCCGGGTAGCTCACACCGCTCTCCTGCCACATCCGCGGGTACATGGAGATCGGCGTGAAGCCGGGCAGGGTGTTGATCTCGTTGATCACGAACTCGCCGTTGTCCTGGAGGAAGAAGTCCGCGCGCACCAGGCCCTCGCAGGACGCCGCCTCGAACGCCGCGACGGCCAGCTCCTGGACCGTGGCGGTCTCCTCGGCACTCAGCGGCGCGGGCACGATGCCGGCGGCCGAGTCGATGTACTTGGCGTCGAAGTCGTAGAAGTCGTGCGCGCTGACCGGTGGGATCTCGGCCGGCACGCTGGCCCGCGGACCGTCGGCGAACTCCAGCACCCCGCACTCGATCTCCCGGCCCCGCAGCAGCGCCTCCACCAGGATCTTCGGGTCGTGCCGGCGGGCCTCCTCGATCGCCTCGTCCAGGCCGCCGAGGCCGTCGACCTTGGTGATGCCGATGGAGGAGCCGGCCCGGGCGGGCTTCACGAAGAGCGGCCAGCCGTGCTCCGCGGCGAAGTCCACGATCTTCTTGCGGGCGGCCGCGGGGTCGTAGTCCCACTCCCGCGGGCGGATGACCTCGTAGGGGCCGACGGGCAGCCCGAAGGAGGTGAACACCCGCTTCATGTAGTCCTTGTCCTGGCCCACGGCGGAGGCGAGCACGCCCGAGCCGACGTAGGGGACGCCGGAGAGCTCCAGCAGGCCCTGCAGGGTGCCGTCCTCGCCGTAGGGGCCGTGCAGCACGGGGAAGACCACGTCGACCTCGCCCAGCGCCTTGGGCACCGACCCCGGCTCGGCGTAGACGACCTCGCGGTTGGTCGGGTCGACGGGGAGCACCACGCCGCCCTCGGCGGATTCGGCGAGCTCGGCCACGCTGGGCAGCCGCCGGTCCGCGATGGCCATCCGCTCGGGGTCGTCGGCGGTCAGCGCCCAGCGGCCGTCGGTGGTGATGCCGATCGGCAGCACGTCGTACTTGTCGCGGTCGATGGCCCGCAGCACCGCTCCGGCGGTGAGGACGGAGATCGCGTGCTCGGAGCTGCGTCCGCCGAACACGACGGCGACGCGGGGCTTGTGGGAGGAGGTCTGGCTGCTCATATCGCGTTGAGCGTACCTGCTGACCGGCGCGGAGTCAGTGCTGCGGCGGCCGTCGGAGACGTCGCGCCGCGCTCCGCGGGGGCCGCCGCGGAGCACCGGCCCCCGACGGACCGCGCAGAAGCGGATGAATCGGCTCCGCTATCGGTGCCGCTCGGACTTGGCGCTGCGCGCCATCAGATCCTTCAGGGCGGCCATCGGCTGCTTGCCCTCATGGACGATCTCCACGACCGTCTCGGTGAGCGGCATGTCGACGCCGTGCCGGCGGGCCAGATCCAGCACGGATTCGCAGGATTTGACGCCCTCGGCGGTCTGCTTGGTGACCGCGATGGTCTCCTCCAGCGACATGCCCCGGCCGAGGTTGGTGCCGAAGGTGTTGTTGCGCGACAGCGGCGAGGAGCAGGTGGCGACGAGGTCGCCCATGCCGGCCAGGCCGGCGAAGGTGTGCGCGTCGGCGCCCATCGCCAGGCCGAGCCGGGTGGTCTCGGCCAGCCCGCGGGTGATCAGGGACGCCTTGGCGTTGTCGCCCAGGCCCATGCCGGTGGCGATGCCGACGGCGAGCGCGATGACGTTCTTGACCGCGCCGCCCAGTTCGCAGCCCACCACGTCGGTGTTGGTGTACGGGCGGAAGTACGCGGTGTGGCAGGCGGTCTGGAAGCGCCGGGCGACCTCCTCGTCGGCGCAGGCCACGACGGCGGTGGCGGGCTGCCGGGCGGCGACCTCCTTGGCGAGGTTGGGGCCGGTCAGCACCGCGACCTGCTCCGCCGGCACCTTGGCGACCTCCTCGATGACCTCGCTCATCCGCTTGGCCGTGCCCAGTTCGACGCCCTTCATCAGGGACACCAGGACCGTGCCGTCGGGCAGCAGGGGCGCCCATTCGGCGAGATTGCCGCGCAGCGTCTGGGCGGGGACGGCCAGCACGGCGAACTCCGCGCCGCGCGCCGCTTCCGCCGGGTCGGTGGTGGCCCGCACGGACGCGGGGAGCTCGACCCCCGGCAGGTAGTCGGGGTTGGTACGGCCGTTGTTGACGGCGTCGACCAGGGCCGGGCGGCGCCCCCACAGGGACACCTCGCAGCCCGCGTCGGCGAGCACCATCGCGAAGGCGGTACCCCAGGACCCCGTGCCGTAGACGGCGCAGCGCGTCACTTGCTTTCATCCTCCTGTGCCTGCTGGGTGCTTCGGGCCTGCTGCGGGCCGACGGCCGGTTCGGGGGCGGCGGCCGGCCCGACGCCGGCCGCGGCCGCCGCGGCGCCCTTGCCCGCCCTGGCGGCTTCCCGGGCGGCACGGCGCTCGCGGGCGACCGCCTTGCGCCAGTCGTACGGTTCGGCCGGCGCGGGCTCGCCGCGCAGGAGGGCCAGCTGCTCGGTGACGGCGGCCATGATGACCTCGGTGACGGCCCGCAGCACCTCGGCGGTCGGCTCCTGGCCGTAGAACGCGCTCAGGTCGACCGGTGGCCCCGCCTGCACGCGCAGCGTCTTGCGCGGCAGGAGGCGCAGCTTCTTCTCCTTGGCGTAGGGCGGCATCGCGTCCTGGGCGCCCCACTGCGCGACGGGGATGACCGGCGCCTTCGTCAGCAGGGCCACCCGCGCGGCACCGGTCTTGCCCTGCATGGGCCACAGGTCCGGGTCGCGGGTGAGGGTGCCCTCGGGGTAGAAGGCGACGCATTCGCCCTTCTCGATGGCGCTGACGGCGGCGCGGAAGGCGGTGGCGGCGTCGGTGGTTTCCCGGTAGACGGGGATCTGCCCGGTGCCGCGCATCATCAGGCCGACAAAGCCGCTCTTGAAGAGGCCCGCCTTGGCCAGGAATCGCGGGACCCGCCCGGTGTTGTACTGATAGTGCGCATAGGAGAGCGGGTCGAGATACGAGTTGTGGTTGACCGCGGTGATAAATCCGCTGTCGGCCGGAATGTGCTCCATTCCCCGCCAGTCCCGCTTGAACAGAACCAAGAGCGGCGGTTTGCAGATGACCGCGGCCAAGCGGTACCAGAAGCCGATTCTGCGGCGGGACACTGGGACACCCTCCTTGTGGGGACCTGTGAAGCTGCTGCGGGCCGGCAGCCGCACAAGTGTCGCCCCAGGTACCCGCTCTGTCGAGGACACCGTAACCCCGACGCTCCTGGAGAGCGGCGGCAGCAGGGGAGAATGGCGCCGATGCGAAGCGACGGAGTACGGGGCGGGGCGGCGGCGGCATGGAGCCTGGTGGTGCCGCTGAAGCCGCTGGTGCGCGCCAAGAGCAGGCTCTCCGGGGCCGCCGGCGAGGAGTTCCGCCCCCGGCTGGCCCTCGCCTTCGCCCTCGACACCGTGACGGCGGCGCTGGCCTGCGCGAACGTCCGGGATGTGGTGGTTGTCACGGATGACCGGCTGGCCGGCGAGCGGCTGGCGCACCTGGGCGCGCGCGTCGTCGCCGACACACCGGCCCGGGGGCTCAACGCCGCGCTGGCCCACGGCGCGGACGCGGTCCGGGCACGCCGCCCGGGCGCGCCGCTGGCCGCGCTGAACGCCGATCTGCCGGCGCTGCGCCCCGCCGAACTGGAACTGGTGCTCCATTCCGCTTCGCAATTCCCCCGCGCATTTCTCGCGGATGCGGCGGATATCGGGACAACACTTCTGACCGCGACTTCCGGCGCGGAATTGGAACCGGCATTCGGGGGTGCGTCGCGGGCCCGCCACCTGGCGTCGGGGGCCCGGGAGCTCACCGCGCACCGGGCGCCCTCGGTGCGCCGGGACGTGGACACCGCCGAGGACCTGCGGGCCGCGCTGGCGCTGGGGGTGGGCCCGCACACGGCGCTCCAGGCCCCCCGCCTCGCCGGCGGGGCTGCCGGGGACGGTCCCTCAGCGGATCCGGGGCGGCCGCGGCCGCCGCAGGTCAGAGCGTCTGGAGCGTGATCAGCGCGATGCGCCGCTCGTCGCCGCCGCCGGTGACGTCGATACGGACCCGCTGACCGGGGCGCAGCAGCAGCAGCCCGCCGGCGTCGAAGGCCGCCGCGTCGAAGGGCAGCGGGGTGCCGTCGTCCAGCAGCACGCTGCCGGAGCGGGTCTCGGAGTCGTAGGTGTACGCGGTGGCCTGCATGGAAGAGAGCCTAGACGGCCCCCGGACGCACCGCGGGCCGGGCTCCCCGAAGGGAGACCGGCCCGGCGCGTGCACCGTCGATGCCGAATTACCGCTTGCGGGCGGTGGTCTTCTTGGCGGTGGTCTTGCGCGCCGTGGCCTTCTTCGCCGGGGCCTTCTTCGCCGTCGCCTTCTTGGCGGGGGCGGTCTTCTTCGCCGTGGCCTTCTTGGCGGTGGTCTTCTTGGCCGTGGTGGCCTTCTTGGCGGCGGTCTTCTTCGCCGTCGTCTTCTTGGCCGTGGTCTTCTTCGCGGTGGCCTTCTTCGCCGCCGTGGTCTTCTTCGCCGCGGCCTTCTTGGCCGTGGTCGTCTTCTTGGCGGCGGCCTTCTTGGCGGTGGCCTTCTTCGCCGCGGCCTTCTTGATGGCCGTACCGCCGGTCAGGCTGCCCTTGGGCGCCTTCTTGACGGAGACCTCGCCGCCCTTGGGGAGCTTCTTCGAACCGCTCACCAGGTCCTTGAAGCCCTGTCCGGCGCGGAAACGCGGCACCGAGGTCTTCTTGACCCGCACGCGCTCACCCGTCTGCGGGTTGCGGGCGTAGCGGGCGGGGCGGTCGACCTTCTCGAACGAACCGAATCCGGTGACCGAAACACGGTCGCCGGAGACCACGGAACGGACGATTGCGTCCAGTACGGCGTCCACCGCGTCCGCGGCGTTCTGGCGGCCGCCGAGCTTGTCGGCAATGGCTTCTACGAGCTGCGCCTTGTTCACGTCTTCCCCTTCGGAGACATTGCTGGAAGGAAAGTTTCCAAGCTTTTTCGCACGTTAGGCAGATATATACCGCAAATCAAACACGAAACGGGCTAATCACCCTTGTGCCGCAACGAAGTCGACCTTCACGGACTTCCGTCGGCGTGCACATCTTCGGGATAACGACCTTCGTCGAGGTCAGCTGTGAACCACTCCAGACGCCTTGCCGCGTCCGCAAGATCGTGTTTAGCCGCGGCCGTGATGACGAGCAGCTTCCGGGTCAGCGCCATCCGTACGCCCTCCGGGACTTGCAGTGTCCGCACTCTTGCGTGTGCGACCTTGAGCCGGTCGGCGACAACTCCGTAGAGCTCGAGTTGGTCGTCGCGTTCCATGCGCTAATTGTGCCATCTGCGGCGAGTTGTCGCTTCACGGGGCCTCAACGGCGGCCCCGACGCAGCGATGCGCCCCCTGCCAACTGCACAGGGGGCGCATCGTACGCAATAACGCTTTGAGCCAAAAACCCGAGGTCAGACCTCGAGGGTACGCGGTGTGAACGACGGCCTGTTCGCCTCGTACTCCACGATGGAGGACTCCTCCCGAAGGGTGAGGCTGATGTCGTCCAGCCCCTCCAGGAGGCGCCAACGCGCATTCTCGTCCAGCTCGAAACCGGCGCTGACGCCCTCGGCCCGGACCTCCCTGCCGACCAGGTCGACGGTCACCTCGGCGGCCGGGTCGGCCTCCACCAGCCGCTGGAGGCGGTCGACGGTCTCCTGGGGCAGGACCACCGTCAGCAACCCGTTCTTGAGCGAGTTGCCGCGGAAGATGTCCGCGAAGCGCGAGGAGATGACGGCCTTGAAGCCGTAGTTCTGCAGCGCCCAGACGGCGTGCTCACGTGAGGAGCCGGTGCCGAAGTCGGGCCCGGCGACCAGCACCGTGGCGCCCTGGTACCGCTCCTGGTTGAGCACGAACTCCGGGTCCTTGCGCCAGGCCTCGAACAGCCCGTCCTCGAACCCGTCGCGGGTGACCTTCTTGAGCCAGTGAGCAGGGATGATCTGGTCGGTGTCGACATTGCTGCGGCGCAGCGGGACGGCCCGGCCGGTGTGGGTGGTGAAGGCTTCCATGGTTCAGACTCCCGCGGGCGTGGCGACGTCGGACTGGCCGGCGGCCGAGGACAGGTCGGCCGGTGAGGCCAGATGGCCGAGAACCGCCGTTGCGGCGGCGACCTGCGGCGAGACCAGGTGGGTGCGGCCGCCCTTGCCCTGCCGGCCCTCGAAGTTGCGGTTCGAGGTGGACGCGGAGCGCTCGCCGGGCGCCAGCTGGTCGGGGTTCATGCCCAGGCACATCGAGCAGCCCGCGTGCCGCCATTCGGCGCCGGCCGCGGTGAAGACCTTGTCCAGGCCCTCGGCGACCGCCTCCAGGGAGACCCGGACCGAGCCGGGGACGATGAGCATCCGCACGTCGTCGGCGACCCGGCGGCCCTCCAGGATCGCGGCCGCGGAGCGCAGGTCCTCGATCCGGCCGTTGGTGCACGAACCTACGAAGACGGTGTCCACCTTGATGTCGCGCAGCGGCTGCCCGGCCGTCAACCCCATGTACTCCAGGGCCTTTTCGGCGGCGTGGCGCTCCGAGGCGTCCTCGTACGAAGCCGGGTCGGGGACGGCTGCCGAAAGCGGCGCGCCCTGGCCCGGGTTGGTGCCCCAGGTGACGAACGGGGCCAGTTCGGAGGCGTCGATGTAGACCTCGGCGTCGAAGACCGCGTCGTCGTCGGTGCGCAGCGTCTCCCAGTACGCGACCGCGGCGTCCCAGTCCTCGCCCCGGGGGGCGTGGTCGCGCCCCTGGAGGTAGTCGAAGGTGGTCCGGTCGGGGGCGATCATGCCGGCCCGGGCGCCCGCCTCGATCGACATGTTGCAGATGGTCATCCGGGCTTCCATCGAGAGCTGCTCGATGGCCCGGCCGCGGTATTCCAGGACGTAGCCCTGGCCGCCGCCGGTGCCGATCCGGGCGATGATCGCCAGGATCAGGTCCTTGGCCGTCACCCCGTCGGGCAGCTCGCCGTCGACGGTGATCGCCATGGTCTTGAACGGGGCCAGCGGCAGCGTCTGGGTGGCCAGCACGTGCTCGACCTGGCTGGTGCCGATGCCGAACGCCAGCGCGCCGAAGGCTCCGTGGGTGGAGGTGTGGCTGTCACCGCAGACCACGGTGGTGCCGGGCTGGGTCAGTCCCAACTGCGGTCCCACGACGTGGACAACGCCCTGCTCGACATCGCCCAGCGGGTGCAGCCGGACCCCGAACTCGGCGCAGTTCTTGCGCAGCGTCTCCAGCTGGGTGCGCGAGACCGGGTCGGCGATCGGCTTGTCGATGTCGAGGGTCGGGGTGTTGTGATCCTCGGTGGCGATGGTCAGGTCCGTACGGCGCACCTGGCGGCCGGCCTTGCGGAGACCGTCGAACGCCTGCGGGCTGGTGACCTCGTGCAGCAGGTGCAGATCGATGAAGAGAAGGTCGGGCTCGCCTTCCGCGCGCCGGACGACATGGTCGTCCCAGACCTTCTCCGCGAGTGTCCGTCCCATCGCTTTCCCTCCGGCCGGCCGCAGTGCCGGCCTTACTCGTCCGTGGCGCGATGCCCGCAGATATCCCCCTGCCGGGCCGTACGCCGGGCCCTGGTACAGGGCCACACCTACAGATTGACGACTTCCCCGGAAAATTGAACTTGCGTTTCACAGTGTGAGACGCGAATATCGTTGCATGGACAACTCTAGCGGCGTCGGCGTTCTCGACAAGGCAGCTCTGGTTTTGAGTGCCCTGGAGTCCGGTCCGGCCACCCTCGCCGGGCTGGTCGCGGCGACAGGGCTCGCACGGCCCACGGCCCACCGTCTGGCCGTGGCACTGGAACACCACCGGATGGTGGCGAGGGACATGCAGGGCCGGTTCATCCTGGGCCCGCGGCTCTCCGAGCTGGCCGCGGCGGCCGGCGAGGACCGGCTGCTGGCCACGGCGGGACCGGTGCTCACGCATCTGCGCGATGTGACCGGCGAGAGCGCGCAGCTCTATCGCCGGCAGGGCGACATGCGGATCTGCGTGGCGGCGGCGGAACGGCTGTCCGGACTGCGGGACACCGTCCCGGTCGGCTCCACGCTCCCCATGAAGGCCGGCTCGGCCGCCCAGATCCTGATGGCCTGGGAGGAGCCCGAGCGGCTGCACCGCGGCCTGCAGGGCGCCCGCTTCACGGCCACCGCGCTGTCCGGCGTACGGCGCCGCGGCTGGGCCCAGTCGATCGGCGAGCGGGAGCCGGGCGTGGCCTCGGTCTCCGCGCCGGTACGCGGCCCCTCCAACCGCGTGGTGGCCTCCGTCTCGGTCTCCGGCCCGATCGAGCGGCTGACCCGCCATCCCGGCCGGATGCACGCCCAGGCGGTCATCGACGCGGCGGCCCGCCTCTCCGAGGGCCTGCGCCGCAGCGGCTGAGACGCTCCCGGAGGCCCGTCCCGCGCCACCTCGTGGGACGGGGCCGCCGGGGCGACTCAGGCTGCTGGGGCCGCTTGGGTTGCCGCCCCGGGACCCGCTGTCCGCGACGGGCGGGGGGCGGCCGGTGCGCGCCGCCCCGGCCGCGGGCCGACTCCTTGATCATGCGGAGCCTCGGCGCCACCCGCCAAAGATCATCCGCGGAGCCCGCAGCTCACCCTGAGAGGTACCGGCCGCCGTCGAGGACACCCCGTCGAGCCGGCGCCCCCACCCGGCCGTCGCCGTGAAACCACTCCCCCACGGCCCACAGTCCGACGGGAACTCTCCCCCCGACGGCCGTCGCCCCGGGCGCGCCGCCAACGAACCGCCGCGGTGGCCCAACTCACCACCCTGGCCCCGTCCCTGAATCCGGATCCGCTCGCGGAGTGCGCACGCCGTCCGACGAAGGCCGGGGCGGCGGCAGGACAACGGCTGGGCAACACCAGGGCGGAGGCAGAACGACGGCGGGAGCCCAACCGGCGCTCCGGAAGCGGCAGTTGACACGAAAGAGCCCCCCGCATGAAGCGGGGGGCTCTTTTCTCTGTACCCCCGACCGGATTCGAACCGGCGCTACCGCCTTGAGAGGGCGGCGTGCTAGGCCGCTACACAACGGGGGCAAGTTTTCCTGCAGTTGAGCCTGTCCGAGGACACGCTGCGCTGGGCTACCAGGACTCGAACCTAGACTAAATGAACCAGAATCACTCGTGCTGCCAATTACACCATAGCCCATGGTGGTTTAGACCAGTACCCCCGACCGGATTCGAACCGGCGCTACCGCCTTGAGAGGGCGGCGTGCTAGGCCGCTACACAACGGGGGCCCTAGCGATCCTGCATGAACGACAGTGGGTGCGACCCGGACTGTCCCCCTGGGAAGGATCTGTACCCCCGACCGGATTCGAACCGGCGCTACCGCCTTGAGAGGGCGGCGTGCTAGGCCGCTACACAACGGGGGCGTGTGCAGAGAGACTCTGCGGTGCAGATGAGCTCTGCGAGCTGGCCTACCAGGACTCGAACCTAGACTAACGGAACCAGAAACCGTCGTGCTGCCAATTACACCATAGGCCATCAAAACGTAACCCCCCGCGGGGGGCTTGATTTGATCTGCGCTTCCCGGCCCGGCCTTTCGGCCCTCTCGGGCGGCGCAGGAAGAACATTACCTGATCGTGGACGGCGCACCAAAACCGGTAACTGCGCGCAACAGCTCGGGGAGCTCCGCCAGACCCGCGATCCTGCGCACCCCCTCCGGCGGCTCCTCTCCGCCCGCTGTCCGGTCCAGCCATACGGCGGCCAGGCCCGCGTCCCGGGCGCCGAGCGCGTCGATGTCGAGCTTGTCGCCGACGTAGAGGACCTCGGGGGGCGTTAGGCCGAGCGCCTGACAGGCACCGCCGAACGCCTCGGCGGCGGGCTTGGCGTGCCCCAGTTCGTCGGCGCAGAGCACCGCCTCGAAGCGCTCCCGGATGCCCAGGGCGGCCAGCTTGCGCTCCTGGTTGGCGGTGGCGGCGTTGGACAGCACCGCCTGCCGTACCAGCGGGGTCAGCGCCCGGAGCGCGGGCAGCGCGTCGGGGAAGAGCGTCCAGCAGGCCTCGTAGTGGGTGACGTACCGGCCGAACCAGGCGTCCGCCTCGGCGTCGGACAGGGGGCGGTCCAGGAACGTCCGGGCGCGTGCCCTGCGGTGATCGAGGAACCCGAGTTCGCCGGTGAGGAAGCGGGCGAACTCGGTCTCCATGGCGTGGCGCCAGCGCGTGAGGGCCGCCTCCTCGCCGCCGTACGCCGCCAGCAGCCCTTCGGCCCGCAGGTGCCGCAGCACGCCGGCGCGGTCCGACCCGGAGTAGTCGAAGAGGGTGTCGTCGACGTCCCAGAGGACGGCGCGCAGCGGGGTGCGCCCCGGGGGCGGGGCGGGCGGGCGGTCGGCGGGCGCGGTCATGATCAGCCTTCCTGGTGCCGGTACCGCCATTGTGCCCGGGGCGCCGGCCGGGCGGACGGGCCCGGACGCACCGCGGGCCCGGAAGCCGTGGTGGCTTCCGGGCCCGGGCGGCGGTACAGGGTCAGCCGGCGAGCTTGGCCAGTGCGGCGTCGATCCGCTGGAGCGTGCGCTCCTTGCCGAGGATCTCCAGGGACTCGAAGAGCGGCAGGCCGACCGTGCGGCCGGTGACCGCCACCCGGACGGGAGCCTGGGCCTTGCCGAGCTTGAGGCCGTGCTCCTCGCCGGCGGCCAGGACGGCCTCCTTGAGCGGGTCGGGGCCGGAGGTCCAGTCGGCGGCGTCGAGCTTGGCGCGGGCCGTGGTGAGCAGCGCGACCGGGTCGCCCTTCATCGCCTTCGTCCAGGACGCCTCGTCCTCGACCGGCTCCTTGAGGAACAGGAAGTCGACATTGGCGGTGATCTCGGAGAGGACGGTGACGCGGGTCTGGGCGTGCGGGGCGATGGCGCGCCAGGCGGCCTCGTCGAAGTCCTCGGGGGCCCAGTTGGCGTGCGGGGCCTTCAGCCAGGGCTCGCAGGCCGTGATGAAGTCCTGCACGTCCAGCCGCCGGATGTGGTCGGCGTTGATCGCCTCGGCCTTCTTGAGGTCGAAGCGGGCCGGGTTGGCGTTGACGTCCTCGATCTCGAACTTCTCGATCAGGTCGGACACCGAGAAGAGGTCCTGGTCGGCGGAGAAGGACCAGCCGAGCAGGGCGAGGTAGTTGAGCAGGCCCTCGGGGAGGAAGCCGCGCTCGCGGTAGAGGTTGAGGCTCGCCTGCGGGTCGCGCTTGGAGAGCTTCTTGTTGCCCTCGCCCATGACGTACGGGAGGTGGCCGAAGGCCGGGATCTCCTTGGCCACGCCCAGCTCGATCAGCGCCTTGTACAGGGCGATCTGGCGGGGGGTGGAGGAGAGCAGGTCCTCGCCGCGCAGGACGTGGGTGATCTCCATCAGGGCGTCGTCGACGGGGTTGACCAGGGTGTACAGCGGGGCGCCGTTGGCGCGCACGATGCCGTAGTCCGGAACGTTCTCCGGGGTGAAGGTCAGCTCGCCGCGCACCAGGTCGTGGAAGGTGATCGGCTCGTCGGGCATCCGGAAGCGGACGATGGAGGAGCGGCCCTCGGCCTCGTAGGCGGCCCGCTGCTCGTCGGTCAGGGTGCGGCACGTGCCGTCGTAGCCGGAGGGGCGGCCGGCGGCGCGGGCGGCCTCGCGGCGGGCGTCCAGCTCCTCGGTGGTGCAGTAGCAGTGGTACGCGTGGCCGGCGGCGAGCAGCTTGCCGGCGATGTCCTTGTAGCGGTCCATCCGCTGGGACTGGCGGTAGGGCGCGTGCGGGCCGCCGACCTCGGGGCCCTCGTCCCAGTCGAAGCCGAGCCAGTGGAACGAGTCCAGCAGCTGGTGGTAGGACTCCTCGGAGTCGCGGGCCGCGTCGGTGTCCTCGATCCGGAAGACCAGGGTGCCCTTGTGGTGCCGTGCGTAGGCCCAGTTGAACAGGGCCGTACGGATCAGGCCGACGTGGGGGTTGCCGGTCGGGGAGGGGCAGAACCGTACGCGGACGGGGGTGCCGGGGGTCGCGTTAGCCACGCTTGATCACCTTGTTGGTGAGAGTGCCGATGCCTTCGATGGTGACGGCGACCTCGTCGCCGACGTTGAGGGGGCCGACCCCGGCCGGGGTGCCCGTGAGGATGACGTCGCCGGGGAGCAGGGTCATCGCCTCGGTGATGTGGACGATGAGGTCCTCGACCGGGCGGACCATGTCGCTGGTGCGGCCGAGCTGGCGCTGTTCGCCGTTGACCGTGCACTGGACGGCGAGGCCGGCGGCGATGTCCGCGGGGTCCAGCCCGGTCTCGACCCAGGGGCCGAGCGGGCAGGAGCCGTCGAAGCCCTTGGCCCGGGCCCACTGCGCCTCGCGCTGCTGGACGTCACGCGCGGTGATGTCGTTGGCGCAGGTGTAGCCGAGGATGACGTCCTTGGCGCGCTCGCGGGGCACCTCACGGCACATCCGGCCGATGACGACGGCGAGCTCCGCCTCGTGGTGCACCTCCTGGGAGAAGGAGGGGTACCCGATGGGGTCGCCGGGGCCGATCACCGAGGTGGACGGCTTGAAGAAGGTGACCGGCACGTCCGGGACGGCGTTGCCCAGCTCGGCGGCGTGCTCGGCGTAGTTGCGGCCGATGGCCACGACCTTGTTGGGCAGGACGGGCGGCAGCAGCCGGACCTTGTCGAGGGGGACCTTCTGGCCCGAGCGCTCGAATTCGGCGAAGGGGTGTCCCTTGATGACGTCGAGTTCGTCGCCTTCGACGACGCCGAATCCGACGTTGCCGTCGATGGAGAATCTGGCGATGCGCACGGGTTGCCGCTGCCCCTCATTGATCACTGGCCGGAGTTGACACTCCAGGCTATCGCGGGGCCGCCGCCGCTCCGTCGCCGCTTACGCCGACACGTCCTGGGCGGGTGCGTCCATCAGGACCGTGCGGCGGGGGTTGGCGGTGCGCTCCGGCAGTTCGACGGTGTGTTCCGCGGCCTCGGTGCCGAGCTCGGCGGCGTCGTCGAGGTGGGCCAGGGTGGTGCGCCGCGGGTTGGCTATGTTGCGGAACATCGTCGTCTTCACTGCTGTATGCCTCGCGTCGTCAAGAGATCGGGCGATCTCGGGAACTCGGGAAACCGGTCGTGCCCGCCGCTGCCGTGCAGGTGGCTTGTCGCTTCGGGCACCTGTGTAAAGCGTCAGGCTATGCACGCTATTCCCGGCGGCGTGCACGGGAACTCGACGATCTTCCTGTGAGTTTCCTCACGAACTGTGCGACAAATGCCGCATAACCCTTGATCAACAACCTTGGGCGAATCGGACAATGGCGGATTGAAGCGCACGTTCCGCGCCCGATCACCGCACCTGGGACAGCGGAGGGGGCGGACCGACTCGCGGACAAAAGTCCGTTATCGACGCCCGAAACTTCTACAAGTCGTGACGCGGTCCGTACATTGCGTCACCCAAGTCACAGTGCGCGGCTCCGCTCTTGTTGGAGATCCTGCACTGTGCTGGAATTCCACGGACCGCCGCACGTTTCAGCCGGCGCGCAGGGCGCAACGTAGCGCCGCGCGGTGGTGCCGCTCTCTCGGCCAGAGAGGGCAGCCCGCCGGTCACTCACGACCGCCATGGGGGACTCAGCGGTCCCCCATACGACTCGACACCGTCCCGCCGCGGCGGGACGCCTGGTCCAGAGGTTGCGACGCTAGTGCAGGGACGTTTCAAGAGGGATGGCAGCGCTGCGGCGGACCCGGAGCTGCGCGGCGGGACCGACCGCGGCTCCTCGCCCCAGCGCGCCCAGAACAACGCTTCCGCCGGGGGCACCGTGCCCACCGACGGGGGCGGCCAGGCGCCGGGCGGCGACGCCGCGGACAGCGGGGCGCCCAAGGCGGCCAAGGGGCCCGGAGGCCCCGGTTCGCGAATAGCGCTGCGCAACTGGCGCATCAGCACCCGCCTGGTCTCCCTGCTCGCCCTCCCCGTGGTCGCCGCGACCACGCTGGGCGGCATGCGCATCGCCACGTCGCTGGACAACATCGACCAGCTCGACAAGATGCAGCTGCTCACCGAGATGACCCGGCAGGCCACCGAGCTCGCCGACGCGCTGCAGGTCGAGCGGGACAAGTCGGCCGGTCCGCTGGCCGGCAGCGGCAACACCAAGGACGACGCGAACGTCATCGCGCCGCGCCAGGAGACCGACCGCGCCAAGCTGAAGTTCAACCAGGCCACCGGCGACATCCAGGGCCAGGACGCCACGATGGCCGGCGTCCGGGCGACCGTCCTGGAGATCGGCCGCCAGCTCAACACCCTCAACGAGATCCGCGCCAACGCCTACAAGGACGACAACAACACCGCGCGGACCGTCACCAGCTACAACCAGCTGATCAACTCGCTGCTGTCGCTCTCCCAGGACATGGCGCAGGCCACCAGCAACCCCGAGATGATCCGCAGTACCCGTGCGCTGGCGGCGTTCTCGTCGGCCAAGGAGTACGCGTCGATCCAGCGCGCGCTGGTCAGCGCCGGCCTCGCCCACGACGGCGGCCCGCAGCTCTCCTCCAACGACCGGCTGGCCGGCCGCAACGCCGAGGACAGCGAGAAGGCCGCCCGGGACCGCTTCTCGCAGATCTACACGAACAACGCCGGCGCGCTCACCCGCGGCCTGGACGGCAACAACGACGAGATCAAGGCCGCGGTCGCCTTCGCGCACCGCGCCTTCGCCAGCGGCTCCGGCATCCGCAGCCAGGACATCCGCTACCTCGACTGGTACGACTCCGACACCGTCAAGATCGACGAGATGTCGCGCATCGAGACCACGCTGCTGTCCGAGATGGAGCAGAAGGCCCGCGGGCTGCGCAACGAGGCCACCCAGTCCGCGATCATCAGCGGTGCGCTGATCCTGCTCGTCCTCGGCGTCTCGCTGGTCGGCGCGTTCGTCGTGGCGCGCTCCATGGTCCGCTCGCTGCGCCGGCTGCAGGACACCGCGCAGAAGGTCGCCCAGGACCGGCTGCCCGAGCTGGTCAAGCAGCTGTCCGAGTCGGACCCGCAGGACGTGGACACCTCCGTCGAGTCGGTCGGTGTGCACAGCCGGGACGAGATCGGCCGGGTGGCCGCGGCCTTCGACGACGTGCACCACGAGGCGGTCCGCCTCGCCTCCGAGCAGGCGCTGCTGCGGGGCAACGTCAACGCGATGTTCACCAACCTGTCGCGCCGTTCGCAGGGTCTGATCCAGCGTCAGCTCTCGCTGATCTCCGAACTGGAGTCCCGCGAGGCCGACCCGGACCAGCTGTCCTCGCTCTTCAAGCTCGACCACCTCGCCACCCGCATGCGCCGTAACGGTGAGAACCTCCTGGTCCTCGCCGGTGAGGAGCCTGGGCGCCGATGGACCCGGCCGGTGCCGCTGGTCGACGTCCTGCGTGCCGCCGCCTCCGAGGTGGAGCAGTACGAGCGGATCGAACTCAACGCCGTCCCGCAGACCGAGGTCGCGGGCCGGGTCGTCAACGACCTCGTGCACCTGCTCGCCGAGCTGCTGGAGAACGCCACCTCGTTCTCCTCCCCGCAGACCAAGGTCAAGGTCACCGGCCACGCGCTGCCCGACGGGCGCGTCCTGGTCGAGATCCACGACACCGGCATCGGCCTGTCGCCCGAGGACCTCTCGGCGATCAACGAGCGGCTCGCCGCCCCGCCGACCGTGGACGTCTCGGTCTCGCGGCGGATGGGTCTGTTCGTGGTCGGCCGCCTGTCCCTGCGGCACGGCATCCGTATCCAGCTGCGGCCCTCGGACTCCGGCGGCACCACCGCGCTGGTCATGCTGCCGGTCGATGTCGCCCAGGGCGGCAAGAAGCCGGCCCCGAGCAACGCCAAGGGCGGTGCCGGCGACCTCGGCGGCGGCGGCTCCAGCCGGCTCGCGGGGCTCCAGCCGCGCGGCCAGGTCGGTTCGGGCCCCTCGGCCGGCGGGCGCCCCGCGCTGCCCGGCCGCGGCGGTCCCGGCGGCGGTGCGCCGAACGCCTTCGGTGCCCCGGCCCCGTCCGGCCGTACGGCGCCTCCCGGTGCCTCCCCGAACGCCCCGGCGCAGGGCGGCGACGCCCGCCCGGCCGCCGGACGCCCCGGTCCCGCCCGTCCCTCGCTGCCCACCCGCGGCCAGGAGAGCGGCCCGGCGCCCACCGTGGCCCCGCCGACCGGCGCCCCGCGCCGCGAGGAGCGCCCGCAGCTGCCGGCGCGCGGCGCCGCGGCCGAGCTGCCCGGCGGTCCGTCCGCGGGCGGCCAGGGCGGTCAGGGCAACCAGGGCGGCCCGCAGCAGGGCGGTACGAGCTGGGGTGCGCGGCGTGAGCGCGGCGGGTCCGACGACTGGCCGCTGACGCCCCGTGAGTCCCAGGAGCGGCCGCGCGGCCACGAGGAGTCGGAGAGCACCGGCAGCTTCGAGCGGCCCGCGCCCGCCGGCACCGGCGGCCCCGGTGACACCGCGGCGTTCGCCCGTCCCGACTTCAACGCGCCGCCGCCCGCGGCGGACGGCTCCCGCGGCGGGCGCGACCCGCAGGGCCCGCGCGGCGCCGGGCAGGGCAACGGGCGCGGCGACACGGGGCAGTTCCCCCGGCCGGACCGCGAGACGGGCCGCCAGGAGACCGGGCAGTACGAGACGGGCCAGTTCGAGACCGGTCCGTACGACACGGGCGAGTACCGGCGTCCCGACAGCGACACCGGGCAGTACCCGCGTCCTGACGGTGACACCGGCCAGTTCCCGCGCCCCGGCAGCGACACCGGTTCCTACCCGCGCCCCGACAGCGACACCGGTGCGTACGACACCGGCCAGTACCGCCGTCCGGACGCCGACCGTGCCGCGTACGCCGAAGGGCCGCAGAGCACCGGGCAGTTCCCGGTGCAGCGGCCGCAGGACGCCGGTGGGCAGTCCCCCGACGTGCTCGGCAGCGCGGACGCCGGTCCCGGTGACGGCCGTACGCCGATCTTCGACACCATCGAATCCAACTGGTTCAACCACCCGGCCGCCGCCGCTGCCGGTGTGCCGCCGCAGGGCTCCGAGCCCGAGGCCGACGCACTGCCGCGGCGGGGGGCCGCGCAGGACGGCGGCGCACGCGGTGGTGCACCTGCCGCGGCGGGCGGCGCGGAGCGCACCCCGGCTCCGTCCGACGCCTCGCAGTGGCGCAGTTCGCCGAACGACGAGACGTGGCGGCAGGCGGAGCAGATCCGTCAGCCCGCCGCGGGCGGTATCACCACCTCCGGGCTGCCGCGCCGGGTCCCGCGCGCGAACCTCGTCGCGGGCACGGCGCAGCAGCAGACCGACCAGAGCGGGCCGCAGGTCTCGCGGTCGCCCAGCGATGTCCGTGGGCGGCTGACCAATCTGCGCCGGGGTATCCAGCAAGGCCGACAGGCCGGGACGTCGTCCACCGGCACCCACGGCATTGTCGATCCCACTCACCAGCAGGAGCGTTAGTTGAGTCCGATGAGCCAGGCGGCGCAGAATCTGAACTGGTTGATCACCAACTTCGTGGACAACACCCCCGGGGTGTCCCACACGGTGGTGGTCTCCGCGGACGGACTGCTCCTCGCCATGTCCGAAGGCTTTCCCCGCGACCGTGCCGATCAGTTGGCGGCGGTGGCCTCCGGCCTGACCTCGCTGACCTCCGGCGCGTCCCGCATCTTCGAAGGCGGGAGCGTCAACCAGACCGTGGTGGAGATGGAGCGCGGTTTCCTCTTCATCATGTCCGTCTCCGACGGATCGTCGCTGGCCGTGCTCGCACACCCCGAGTGCGACATCGGCCTGGTCGGCTATGAGATGGCCCTGTTGGTCGACCGCGCGGGGACGGTGCTGACGCCGGACCTGCGCGCCGAGCTCCAGGGCAGCCTGCTGCACTGAGGCGCCCGCAGCGCCGCTCGTCCAGCACCACCCCCACCCATTCGTGCCGCCACCCCCCACCGGCCCAACCCGACGACAGTCCCACTGTCCCGTCCGGAGGACCCATGACCCCGCCACCTGCCACTTCCGGCCCGTACGGCGCGTACAGCCAAGCGCCGTACGGGGACGAAGGTGACCAGCCGCTGGTGCGCCCGTACGCCATGACCGGAGGCCGGACCCGGCCGCGCTACCAGCTCGCCATCGAGGCGCTGGTCAGCACGACCGCCGACCCCGCCCAGCTGCCCGGGCTGCTGCCCGAGCACCAGCGGATCTGTCATCTGTGCCGCGAGGTGAAGTCGGTCGCCGAGGTCTCCGCACTGCTGCACATCCCGCTGGGTGTGGCGCGGATCCTGGTCGCGGACCTGGCGGAGGCCGGGATGGTGGCGATCCACCAGCCCGGTGGCAGCGGCGAGGCCGGCGGAACACCGGACGTGACCTTGCTCGAGAGGGTGCTCAGTGGACTTCGCAAGCTCTGACGGCGCATCGGACGGGGGCCAGACCCGCGCCACGACGTCCGCCAAGATCGTGGTGGCGGGCGGCTTCGGCGTGGGCAAGACCACGTTCGTCGGCGCCGTCTCGGAGATCAACCCGCTGCGCACCGAAGCCGTCATGACCTCCGCCTCGGCGGGCATCGACGACCTCAGCCACGTCCAGGACAAGACCACGACGACCGTGGCGATGGACTTCGGCCGGATCACCCTGGACCAGGACCTGATCCTGTACCTGTTCGGTACGCCGGGCCAGGACCGCTTCTGGTTCATGTGGGACGACCTGGTCCGCGGTGCGATCGGCGCGGTCGTGCTGGTCGACACCCGGCGGCTGGCCGACTGCTTCCCCGCGGTCGACTACTTCGAGAACAGCGGGCTGCCGTTCGTCGTCGCCCTGAACGGCTTCGAGGGGTACCAGCCGTACACGCCCGACGAGGTGCGTGAGGCGCTCCAGATCGGCCCCGGGACCCCGATCATCACCACCGACGCCCGGACCCGCAGCGAGGCCAAGAGCGCGCTCATCACGCTCGTGGAGCACGCGCTGATGGCCCGCCTGCGCTAGGCCGCACCAGGCCGCACGTACGGCCCGCCCGGCATCCGGCGCGGGCCGTACGGCAGTTGTCACCACTTGGGCGGACCGCTCTGCCCCGGGCGAGTTCCCGGCATCCGCCAGTCGATCTGTGTCCTTCGACACGCCGACAAATTTGCTTCATAACGTTTCGACAGTGAATCCCAGGGGTTTCGACACCCCGCGCGCATGCCCGGCTTCGCTGCGCTCACATTCGTCTCGCACTTTGGCGCGGCTCGCCCTTAACGCCCCTTTTATCTAAGGCACTTCCGGGCCCGCTCCGGCTTTCCCCAGTGTTTGGAACGCACCGCCCTGACGTGCTGAAATTCGCTGAAACTCCGGAGTAGGAACGCCCAGAAGAAACGGCACAGCAAATCAGTGCCGGCGCCGAGAGGTTGTTGGTCGAGTGAGGCGAAGCAAGGAGAGCCCCGAGCCGCAGGAACCGCGGCGGGGCAACTTCACCCCGCCACCCAGAGGTGGCGTACCGGCTTCCGACGCGCCCGAAAATACGGTCGCGAAGCCTCCGGTCAGCGGCGGGAAGTACTCCCCGCGCAACTGGCGGGTGGCTACCCGCCTGAACGCCATTCTGCTGATTCCTGTGCTGCTCGCCCTGGTATTCGGCGGTCTGCGGGTGGACAGTTCGTTCGCCACCTGGCAGGAGGCGCAGGACGCGGAGAACACCGCGAAGCTCGTGCGGGCCGCGCTCTCCTACAGCACCGCCATGATCGACGAGCGGGACCGCACCGCGGCGCCGCTGTTGAAGGGCAAGAAGGACGACCCGGTCGTGCAGGAGGCGCGGGACGCCACCGACGCCGCCGCCGCCAAGTTCCACGACGCCGCCAAGGCCATGCCCGACAAGCCGGGCCTCAAGCGCCGGTACACCTCCTTCGAGAAGGTCGAGCCCAAGCTCCAGAAGCTGCGCCAGGTCGCCTACACCTCGCGGCTGCACGGTGTGCAGACCGAGGAGGGCTACGTCGAGGTCCAGCACCCGCTGATGGAGTTCGCCAACGAACTCGGCCTGGGCACCGGCAACATCACCTCCTACGGCCGTACCGTCTACGCCATCTCGCTGGCCAAGGCCGCCGAGTCGCTGGAGCGGTCCATCGGCACCCACCTCCTGGTCGACCCGGCGTCCCCGCAGGGCGGCAAGGAGCACAAGCTGCAGCTGACCGCCTTCGCGTCGTACCGCTACCTGGAGGGCATCGCCATCGGCGAGTACACCTCCGGCGGCATGCCCGAGGACGTCTCCCGGCTGAACAAGGACGCCGCCGCGCTCAAGTCGGCCGCCCAGCGCAAGATCGCCCAGGCGAAGGAGCAGGCCCAGGCCACCGGCCGGCCGTTCCGTACGCCGCCGTCGATCGACCAGATGTCGACGCTGATCGCCAGCGGCGCGGCGCCGGAGGCCCTGAGCACCCGCGGCATCACCTCCGACAGCTACTTCGCCTCGGCGACCGGCAAGTTCAACATGTACCGGTCCATCGAGAAGGACCTGGCGGACAAGGCCGTGAACGAGGCGGCGCAGATCTCCGACGACGCCCGCCAGTCGACCTTCGTCGACTCCGGCATCGTGCTCGCCGCGCTGATCATCGCCTTCGTCGTGGCCGGGCTGATGGCCCGCCGGATGAGCCGCAACATGCGCCAGCTGCGCACCGCCGCCTTCGGCATCGCCGAGCAGCGGCTGCCGATGCTGGTCGACCAGCTCTCCCGGACGGACCCGGGCCGGGTCGACACCCGTGTGACGCCCATCCCGATCGCCACCACCGACGAGATCGGCGAGGTCGCCCGGGCCTTCGACCAGGTCCACCGCGAGGCCGTCCGGCTCGCCGCCGAGCAGGCGCTGCTGCGGGGCAACGTCAACGCGATCTTCACCAACCTCTCCAGCCGCAACCAGGGTCTGATCGAGCGCCAGCTGGAGCTGATCACCGACCTGGAGAACAACGAGGCGGACCCGGACCAGCTGGAGAGCCTCTTCCGGCTCGACCACCTGGCCACCCGCATGCGGCGCAACGGCGAGAACCTCCTCATCCTCGCGGGCGAGGAGCCCGGCCGCCGCTGGAACCAGCCGGTGCCGCTGGTGGACGTGCTGCGGGCGGCGATCAGTGAGGTCGAGTCGTACGAGCGAATAGACCTCACCGGCGTCCCCGAGAGCGAGATCCACGGCACCGCCGTGACCGACCTCGTGCACCTGCTGTCCGAGCTGCTGGAGAACGCCACCACGTTCTCCTCCCCGCAGACCAAGGTGCGGGTGGCCGCGACCCGGCTGCCCGACGGCCGGGTGATGATCGAGATCCACGACAAGGGCATCGGGCTCACCCCCGAGGACTTCGCGGACATCAACCACAAGCTGGCCAACCCGCCGAGCGTGGATGCCGCGATCTCCCAGCGCATGGGCCTGTTCGTGGTCGGCCGGCTGGCCGACCGGCACGGGATCCGGGTGCAGCTGCGCCCCTCCGGCGAGCAGGCGGGCACCACGTCCCTGGTCATGCTGCCCGAGGCGATCACCCACGGTGGCGGTGGCGAGGAGCGGTTCGACGACGACTTCACGGTCTCCCGGATCGTCCCCGAGCACCAGCACGACGCGTACGAGGACCGGCAGCGCACCGCCGCCGAGCTGGGCTTCGACGACAGCCGCTACGGGCGCCCGGACAACGGGGACCTGGACATGGTGGGCCGCTCGCTGTTCCGCGAGGAGCGCCGGGCCGCGCTGGAGGCGCAGACCTCCGGTGACCAGCCGGTCGGCGGTGACCGTCCGCTGTTCCGCGACGAGGTGCCGCCGGCCGAGAACTACCAGGACTTCCCCGGTCCGGCACAGGGCTACTCCGGCCAGGCATATGCGGAAGCCGATCAACCGCTCTACGACGACCGGGCCCCCGGGCACCAGTCGTTCCCCGGCCCCGGCTTCGCGGAGACCACCGGCCAGCAGCCATACGTCTCCCACGAGCCGGCCCGGCCGGACGAGTGGAGCGAACGCCCTGCATTCGAGGGCTACTTCGGGACCGAAGCGGAATCTGACCGGAATGCAACTGCCGCTCCCGCTGACGCCCCCGAGCGCGTACCATTCGAGCGTCCGGGCCCCACACCGAGCGACGCCCACCCGCTGACGGACGCCGGCCTTCCGCGCCGCGGAGGCCGCGACCAGCAGGCACCGCAGGTGCAGCAGCAGGGGAGCCCGCCGGAGACCGGCCAGGACGGTACCGACTGGCGCAGCTCCAACGACGAGCGCTGGGAGCGGGCGGAGCAGCTGCGCGAGCCGAAGGCGGGCGGAGTCACCTCCTCCGGCCTCCCCCGGCGGGTGCCCAAGGCCAACCTGGTCGAAGGTGCCGCGGAGCAGACCCCGCAGGGCGGCCCCCAGGTCTCCCGCGCCCCGGAGGACGTCCGCGGCAGGCTGAGTAACCTGCGCCGCGGCGTCCAGCAGGGACGCAACGTCGGCACGGACCCCTCCGGGGTCCCCCAGAATGACCAACAGGGCTACGGCCCCGGCAGCACCTACGATCAGGAGCGTTAGTGTGAGCCCGATGAGCCAGGCGGCGCAGAATCTGAACTGGTTGATCACCAACTTCGTGGACAACACCCCCGGGGTGTCCCACACGGTCGTGGTCTCCGCGGACGGTCTCCTCCTCGCCATGTCCGAGGGCTTCCCTCGTGACAGAGCCGATCAGTTGGCGGCGGTGGCCTCCGGCCTCACCTCGCTGACCTCCGGCGCGTCCCGCATCTTCGAAGGCGGAAGCGTCAACCAGACCGTGGTGGAGATGGAACGCGGTTTCCTCTTCATCATGTCCGTCTCCGACGGATCGTCGCTGGCCGTGCTCGCACACCCCGAGTGCGACATCGGCCTGGTCGGCTACGAGATGGCCCTGCTGGTCGACCGCGCGGGCACGGTCCTGACGCCGGACCTGCGCGCAGAACTGCAGGGCAGCCTTCTCAACTAACAAACAGGCAGTGCGTTTCCCGCCACCGCGCCTTATGGTTCGGTGGCGCGACCGGCGTCAGACAGGCAAGTTGGAGGAGGAGACGTGGCAACGCCCCCGAGCGGATACCCGTATGGTTCCGGACAGGAGTCCGGGCCTGTGGGCGAGACCCATCACAACCGCTTCAACTTCCCGTCCGCGCCGACCCAGCGGCGGCAGCGGCCCCAACCGCAGCAGCCGCCGCGATCGCAGCAGCAGCCCCGGCCGTACGACTCCCAGCCGTACGAGCCATCGGTGTACGACCAGCCGCAGGCACCGCGCATCCAGCCGGTGCAGCCGCAGCGGCGGGCTCCCGAGCCCGCCTCCACCGGCGCGAACAACCCGCTCGTGCGCCCGTACGCCATGACCGGAGGCCGGACCCGGCCGCGCTACCAGCTCGCCATCGAGGCGCTGGTCAGCACGACCGCCGACCCCTCCCGGATGCAGGGCCAGCTGCCGGAGCACCAACGCATCTGCCACCTCTGCCGCGAGATCAAGTCCGTTGCCGAGATCTCCGCGCTACTCTCCATCCCCCTCGGCGTCGCCCGGATCCTCGTCGCCGACCTGGCGGAGGCCGGACTCGTCGCCATCCATCAGCCCGGCGGGGACGAGACCGCCGGCGGACAGCCAGATGTGACACTGCTCGAAAGGGTGCTCAGTGGACTTCGCAAGCTCTAGCGGTGCAGCCCGCTCCACCACCTCCGCGAAAATCGTGGTGGCGGGCGGCTTCGGCGTGGGCAAGACCACGTTCGTCGGGGCCGTCTCAGAGATCAACCCGCTGCGCACCGAAGCCGTCATGACCTCCGCCTCGGCGGGCATCGACGACCTCACGCACGCGCCGGACAAGACGACCACGACCGTGGCGATGGACTTCGGCCGGATCACCCTGGACCAGGACCTGATCCTCTACCTCTTCGGTACGCCGGGCCAGGACCGCTTCTGGTTCATGTGGGACGACCTGGTCCGCGGCGCGATCGGCGCCGTGGTGCTGGTCGACACCCGGCGGCTGGCCGACTGCTTCCCCGCGGTCGACTACTTCGAGAACAGCGGCCTGCCGTTCGTGATCGCCCTCAACGGCTTCGACGGCCACCAGCCGTACACGCCCGACGAGGTGCGCGAGGCGCTCCAGATCGGCCCGGACGCGCCGATCATCATCACCGACGCGCGGCACCGCAGCGAGGCCAAGAGCGCGCTCATCACGCTCGTGGAGCACGCGCTGATGGCCCGCCTGCGCTAGCCCCCGGCCACCGGGCACCCGGTGCCCGCACGCCGTATGACGAAAGGCCCCCACACCTGACCGGTGCGGGGGCCTTCGTCGTACCCGGCCACGGGCCCGTGCGCGGCCCTGGGGCCCGTGGCCGGGGTGCGGGCCTCACTTGCGGGCGGGGCACTCCTTCCACGCGAAGTGGTAGACGGTGTTGATGCTGCCGTCGGTGGAGTCCATGGCCATGTAGCTGGTGGCCTTGGGGTCGGAGGACTTGGCGTCCACCCGCATCTCGGTGTTGATGTTGAAGTAGCGCTCCTCGCCGCAGGGGGCGTACACGAGCGCGTCGACATCGGTCTCGTCGGAGGTCTGCCAGTTGGCGTCGTAGGCGCCGACGAAGGTGTGGCTCTTACGGGCCGTCTGCGCCTGGCCCTGGAAGTAGTAGCCGGCCTGCTCCAGTCCCCTGGCGCCCCGGGCCAGCGAGGCGTAGCCGCGGTAGTCGGCCCGGGCGATGGCGTAGGTGAACCCCTGCGGGACGTGCACGTTCAGGGCGATCTGGCAGTTCTTGCGGGAGTCGGTGGGCTTGGTGCCGGCGCCCGCCTGGGCGAGGTATTCGCTGTACGTGACGGTGAAGGCGGTGTTGTCGGGGGCGATGGCGACGGCGGCGCTGCCGGGTCTGCAGCCCGATCCGTTGACCGTGGCGACGGTTATCGTGATCTTTCCGGTCGGCGGTTCGTCACCGAACCCTGCTGCGGTCGTGGGGGATGCCGATCCGGTGAGGAGCAACGATGCCGCCACCGCGGCACCCGCACTGAGCCTGCTGAGCATGGGCTCTTCCTTCCGGTCGTCCTGTGGCCCGCGGCGCGGAACATCAGGAGAGGAATGACGAGCGCATGCCAGCACGGGCGGGGTGCCTTGCGCAGCTCCGCTCCCCAGGGTTGGGGTGAATCTACGCGTCATTCCGGCCGCACCCTGCCAAACCGGAACACCCGGTCCGAAAAGCGATGTGGGCTCATATCCCGCGGATTCGGGGGCTGTTCGGCGGTATGCCGGGTGTTCAGCGACATGTCGCCGGAATGCCGCCGAGAGGCGGGCGTCCCGCGGGCGCGCACGGCGACGGGCCCGCAGCACATGGCTGCGGGCCCGTCGTGGGTGCGGTGGGCGCCCGGTGCGTTACGGCGCCGGTGTCAGCGCTGCCAGCTGGTCGCGCCGTGGAAGCCGTTCTGGCGCTCCAGGCGGCGCCAGCGGGCGGCGGTGGCGCGCGGGCCGGCCGGGGCCTCCGCGGGCCGGTGGGCGGCGCGGGCGAGCAGGACGGCGGTCAGGGCGGCCAGCTCTTCCTCGCTGGCCTGCCCCTTCTCCACGCGGATGGGGTCGGTGTTCACAGGGGTCACGGTCTTCTCCGTCGTCGCGGTGGCGTGCGGCCTGGTGCGGTTGCGGGGTGGCTACTGGGGCGGGTTGCCGTGCTTGCGGGCCGGCAGGTCCGCGTGCTTGGTGCGCAGCATCTCCAGGGCGCGGATGAGGGTGTGGCGGGTCTCGGCGGGGTCGATGACGTCGTCGACCAGGCCGCGCTCGGCCGCGTAATACGGGTGCATCAGCTCGGACTTGTACTCCTTGACCATGCGGGTGCGCATGGCGTCGGAGTCGTCCGCCTCGGCGATCTGCTTGCGGAAGATGACGTTGGCGGCGCCCTCGGCGCCCATCACCGCGATCTCGTTGGTGGGCCAGGCGTAGGTCAGGTCGGCGCCGATGGACTGCGAGTCCATGACGATGTAGGCGCCGCCGTAGGCCTTGCGCAGCACGAGGGAGATCCGCGGGACGGTGGCGTTGCAGTACGCGTAGAGCAGCTTGGCGCCGTGCCGGATGATGCCGCCGTGCTCCTGGTCGACGCCGGGCAGGAAGCCGGGCACGTCCAGGAAGGTGACGATCGGGATGTTGAAGGCATCGCACATCTGGACGAACCGGGCGGCCTTCTCGGACGCCTCGATGTCCAGCACGCCGGCCAGCGACTGCGGCTGGTTGGCGATGATGCCCACCACGCGGCCGTCGAGCCGGGTCAGCGCGCAGATGATGTTGGTCGCCCAGCGCTCGTGGACCTCCAGGAACTCGCCGTCGTCGACGATCTCCTCGATGACCTTGCGCATGTCGTAGGGGCGGTTGCCGTCGGCCGGGACCAGGTCCAGCAGGGCGTCGCCGGAGCGGTCGGCGGGGTCCTCGCAGGGCACCGACGGCGGGTTCTCCCGGTTGTTCGCCGGCAGCAGCGAGAGGAGGTAGCGGACCTCCTCCAGGCAGGTGACCTCGTCGTCGTAGGCGAAGTGGCACACGCCGGAGGTCTCGGCGTGGACATCGGCGCCGCCCAGGCCGTTCTGGGTGATCTCCTCGCCGGTCACCGCGCGCACCACGTCGGGGCCGGTGATGAACATCTGCGAGGTCTCGCGGACCATGAAGACGAAGTCGGTCAGCGCCGGGCTGTAGGCCGCGCCGCCCGCGCAGGGGCCGAGCATGACGGAGATCTGCGGGATGACACCGGAGGCCTTGGTGTTGCGCTGGAAGATGCCGCCGTAGCCGGCGAGCGCGGAGACGCCCTCCTGGATACGGGCGCCGGCGCCGTCGTTCAGCGACACCAGGGGCGCACCGGCCTGGATGGCCATGTCCATGATCTTGTGGATCTTGGTCGCGTGGGCCTCGCCCAGCGCGCCGCCGAAGATCCGGAAGTCGTGCGCGTAGGTGAACACGGTGCGGCCGTGCACGGTGCCCCAGCCGGTGATCACGCCATCGGTGTAGGGCTTCTTCGCCTCCAGGCCGAAGCCCGTCGCGCGGTGCCGCCGCAGCGGCTCGACCTCGTTGAACGAGCCCTCGTCCAGCAGCAGCTCGATCCGCTCGCGCGCCGTCAGCTTGCCCTTGGCACGCTGCGCTTCGGTCGCCCGCTCGCTGGGTCCCCGCCTGACCTGCTCGCGGATGGCGTGCAGCTCGGCGACGCGCCCGCGAGCGTCGTTGGCGCCGGCGGGCAGATCTTCGACAGTGGTCATGTATCGACGGTACGTGCGCGAGGCGTCCCGTACCGATGTCGGTTTCGTACAACGTCGCACGCGATTTGGTGGGCAGGCAGTACAGAACCGCGCTGTACGTGCCCCGCGCTCCGGCGCCCGTTCGGGTGGCGGGGCCGCGCCGGGTCTGTACGGTGCCGACAAATGTAGGGGTCTCACCAAAGGGGCGCGCCCTGAGCCGGCGGGGCGGCGGGGCGGCGTCAGCCCGGCCGGACCGTGCAGGTGTGGGTGGCGCAGGCGGTGCCGGGGGCCACGCGCAGCCGGAGGGCGGGCCCGGTGGCCAGCACCTCGATCGCCGGATCGTGGCCGAGCACCGCGCGCACCGACCGGGACCAGGTGATCTCCAGCGGCTCCCCGGAACGCTCCGGGGCGGCCACGCACAGCCGCGCCGTCCGGCGCCCGGCCCGGACCAGCACGCTCGCCGGGCCGTCGGCGGTGAGCGGCCCGGCGCTCCCCGCCCGCCAGAAGTTCGCGGCCGTGACGCCGAGCCGGCGGACGGCGACGGCCTGCCGGGCGGCGTCATTGGCGAGCACCGCCAGCCAGTGCCGGTCGGCGGCGCGGGCGGCCAGGGCGCGGGGGGTGGCGCCCGGCATCAGCAGATAGGCGTAGCCGGCGTCGGTGGGGTCGGTGCCGTGGTCGTGCCAGAGGGTGAGGTAGCGGCGGGTGAACGGGCGGGTGGAGGAGGTGGTGTTGATGTCGTGCCAGCAGCCGGTGCGGGCCTCGCGCAGCGCCGTCAGGGGGGCGCCGCCGGGGAAGACGTAGCCGCCGTGGCCGGCGAGGTGGGCCCAGTGGGCGCGGCGGAAGGTGCGGGCCGCGCCGAGCGTGCCGGGCTGCCGTACCCCGTCGACGGTGAGCGCGGCGGTGCCCCGCTCGCCCAGGCAGCGGTTGTCGACGATCGTCTCGGCCGGCACCCCGTCGCGGGCGGTGATCCCGGCGCCCAGGCACACCACGCAGTCCGCGAGGGCGAACCAGGACTTCCTGGCGGTGAGCGTCGAGGACAGGCCGCGCAGGTCCTGGCCGAGCGCGGCGAACTCGCCGTCGGTGGTGCCGCCGACCCAGCGCGCGGCGGGCTTGGGCTCGCCCCAGCCGCCGCCCTCGTTGTCGGCCAGCCGCTTGGTGGACACGGTGGTGCCGGGGAGCCGGTAGGGGTCGACGGTGGGCCAGAAGGCGTCGGTGTACTGGTCGCCGCCGAAGTCCGCGCCCCACCAGGAGAGCATCCCGGCGCCGGTGTGCCAGCCGCGCGGGTTCTCGCCGTTGCCGTTCTCGTAGTACGTGATCCGGTCCGAGGCCATGGCCAGTCCCGCGGCCCAGCCGGGGCGGCGGTGCACGGCCCGGTCCATGGCGGGGAAGAGCCGGTGGCCGACGGGCTCGGGGGCGGCGGGCACCACGCGGTCGGCGATGGCGTGCAGGCGGGCGAGGTCGGCGACCGTGTACTGCCGGTCGGTGAGGACCGGCAGCGTCCGGTCGCGGGCGGTCCAGCCCTTGATCATGGCGTGCCAGCGGTCCCGCTCGGCGGCGCTCGCACCCTCGGCGAGCAGCGCGACGGCGGCGATCAGCGCGTGCCCGTGGTAGTGGTCGCTGCGCATGATCTGCCGTTCGTCGGCGCGCAGGTAACCGCGGCTGATGGCACGCCCGTTGACGCAGTCCATCATCAGCCCGTTGTGGAGCAGCGGGGCGTACGCCCGCTCGACGCTGTCGAGGGCCAGCTGCCGCGCCGGGTCGGTGATCTGCCAGGACGAGCCGCCGAGCAGGGTGAACAGCCGCCCCAGGCCGTCCAGCAGGACGGCGCCGTAGGTACCGGAGTAGGCGACCCAGGTGTGCTGGACGAAGGAGCCGTCGGCGTAGAGGCCGTCGCCCCGGGTGACGTAGGGGAAGACCGGGGAGAGCGCGTCGCGGGCCAGCGCGATCCGGTCGGGGGCGCGGCCGAGGACGCCGCGCAGCGCGACGACCCGGCACAGGTCGACGCGGTTGGCGCCGGTGCTGGTGCCGGAATAGTCGCCGAGCGCGTCGTCGGGGACGAAGTGGTCGACGGCGGCGAGGCAGCGCTCGCGCAGGTCGCCGGGCACGCCGCCCGGCAGGTGCTCGTCGAGGAGGGCGAGGGTGTCGAGCAGGAGCCGTGGGCTGCCGATCTGCCATTCCCACCAGTTGCCGTAGCGGGTGGTGCCGGTGCGGTAGACGGTGGCTTCGAGGTGGCGCAGGCCGGTGAGCACGTCCTCGGCGAGGCCGGGGTCGCCGGTGCGGCCGGTGCCGGGCTGGGCGTGGGCCTGGGCCATGGTGGCCAGCCGGCCGTAGCTGCGGGTGATGCCCGACGGCGGGTCGTAGGGGCAGTCCGGCCAGAGCGAGTCCGCGGCCGGGCGCATGGCCGCCCGGAAGGTGCCGGCGAGCGCGCCGGTCTCCTGGAGGGCCGCGGCGTACGGCGGGGCGGCGGGGTCGAAGCCGCTGCCGAGGGTGAGGGCGCACCAGCGGGCACGCAGAGCGGTGAACTCGTCGCCGGCCGCCGCGGCGGGCGCGGCCGGTGCGGGGAGGGCCCCTGCGGCGCGGGCGGGAAGGGCGCCGGCGGGGAGGCCGATCAGGCCCGCACCGGCGGCGAGGAACCCGCGGCGGGACCAGTCGGACGGCGACCAGCGGGGCGGGGCGGGGACAGGCGGCACGGTCGGTCCTCTCCATGGCGTCAACGGGGCGGTGGCGCTGCGCACTTGGGAGTTTCCGATGGTCTAGCACGGGGCTGGGCGAGGCGGCAATGGCCGCGCCGGGGCGCCGTGGGCCACCCGTCCGGCGGAGACCGGCCGGGGCCAGCCCGCACGTAAATGTTGAACGTTGAACCAGATAGCGTTACCCTGGATCTCGTTGAAGCTTAAACAATCTCGGTCCCGTGCCGGGACCCCCGTCTTCGAGGAGGAGCCATGGCTCTGTTCCACCGCAAGCGCACCGCCGACACCCCCGGCGCCGCAGCCACCACCGCCCCCGCCGCCGTCCTCGACGCGGACCCCGGTCTCGCCGCGCTGACCGGCGACTACACCATCGACCCGGCGCACAGCAGCATCGGCTTCACCGTGCGGCACGCCATGGTCACCAACGTCCACGGCGCGTTCGGCGACTTCGAGGGCGCGCTGCGGCTCGACGGCACCGACCCGTCCCGCTCCACCGCCTCCCTCGACGTCAAGATCGCCAGCGTGGACACCGGGATCGCGGACCGCGACGGCCATCTGCGCAGCGCCGACTTCTTCGACGCCGAGTCCTTCCCGCTGATGACCTTCCGCTCCACCGCCGCCGAGCGCGTGGCCGGCGACCGCTACCGCATCACCGGTGACCTCACCCTGCGGGACGTCACCAAGCCGCTCACCATCGACCTGGAGTTCCACGGCTCGGCCACCGACGTCTACGGCGCCGAGCGGGTCGGCTTCGAGGGCGGCGCCGAGATCCTGCGCTCCGACTGGGGCCTGACCTGGAACGCGGCGCTGGAGACCGGCGGCGTGATGGTCAGCGACAAGGTCAAGCTCGTCTTCGACATCTCCGCCGTCAAGGCCGCCCCGCAGTCCTGACCCGGCCCCCTCCCCCCCATGACCGCGGCCCCGCACCGGCCTCCTCGGAGGTCCGTGCGGGGCCGCGGTCATGCCGTGCCCGGCGGCGCTCAGTCCTGCGGCTCGACCCCGGCCCGCAGCAGCCCGTAGGCGTAGGCGTCGTCCAGTGCCTGCCAGGACGCGGCGATGACGTTCTCCGCGACGCCGACGGTGGACCACTCGGCCTTGCCGTCGCCGGTGGAGACCAGGACGCGGGTGATCGAGCCGGTGCCCAGGGCGCCTTCCAGGATGCGGACCTTGTAGTCCACCAGCTCCATGCGCGCCAGCTCCGGATAGATCCGCTCCAGGCCCGACCGCAGCGCCCGGTCCAGGGCGTTGACCGGGCCGTTGCCCTCGGCGGTGGCGACGATCCGCTCGCCCTTGGCCCACAGCTTCACGGTCGCCTCGTTGGCGTGCGTCCCGTCGGGGCGGTCCTCGACGATCGCCCGCCAGGACTCGACGGTGAAGTAGCGCACCGGCGTGCCCCGGACCTCCTCGCGCAGCAGCAGCTCGAAGGACGCGTCGGCGGCCTCGTAGGTGTAGCCCGCCAGCTCGCGCTCCTTGACCCGCTCGACGAGCCGGCCGACCAGCGCGCGGTCGCCGCTGAGGTCGAAGCCCAGCTCCTTGCCCTTGAGTTCGATGGAGGCGCGGCCGGCCATGTCGGAGACCAGCATCCGCATGGTGTTGCCGACCAGCGCCGGATCGATGTGCTGGTAGAGGTCCGGGTCGACCTTGATGGCGGAGGCGTGCAGCCCGGCCTTGTGGGCGAAGGCCGAGACGCCGACGTAGGGCTGGTGGGTGGAGGGGGTGAGGTTGACGACCTCGGCGATGGCGTGCGAGATCCGGGTGGTCTCGGCGAGCTTGCCCTCGGGCAGCACCCGGCGCCCGTACTTGAGCTCCAGGGCGGCGGCGACCGGGAACAGGTTGGAGTTGCCGACCCGCTCGCCGTAGCCGTTCGCGGTGCACTGCACATGGGTGGCGCCGGCGTCCACGGCGGCCAGCGTGTTGGCGACCGCGCAGCCGGTGTCGTCCTGGGCGTGGATGCCCAGCCGGGCGCCGGTGTCCGCGAGGACGGTCCGCACCACCGCGGTGACCTGCGCCGGAAGCATCCCGCCATTGGTGTCGCAGAGCACCACGACATCGGCGCCGGCCTCGCTCGCGGTCCGCACGACCTGCTTGGCGTAGACCGCGTCCAGCGCGTAGCCGTCGAAGAAGTGCTCGCAGTCGAGGAAGACCCGGCGGCCCTGGGCGCGCAGGTAGGCGACGGTGTCCCGGACCATCGCGAGATTCTCCTCGGGGGTGGTGCGCAGGGCCAGTTCCACGTGCCCGACATGCGACTTGGCGACCAGGGTGATCACCGGGGCGCCGGACTCCAGGAGCGCGGCCACCTGTGCGTCGTCCTCGACGCGCACCCCGGCCTTGCGGGTGGCGCCGAACGCGACCAGCCGGGCGTGCCGGAAGTCGATCTCCGCGCGGGCGCGCTGGAAGAACTCGGTGTCCCGGGGGTTGGCGCCGGGCCAGCCGCCCTCGATGAAGCCCACGCCGAAGTCGTCGAGGTGCCGGGCGATGGTCAGCTTGTCGGCGACGGTGAGGTTGATGCCCTCGCGCTGCGCGCCGTCGCGCAGCGTGGTGTCGAAGACGTGGAAGTCGTCGGACACCGCGTGGGCCGGGGTGGTGGCGGGAGACGGGTGGGAGGCTGCGTCCGTCATGCTGGTCTGGCTCCTGTCGGGATCTCTCGGTCTACCGGAATAACCGGTTCCACCGTCCCTCCATGCTCCCTCGCGCTCCGCCTCCGGTGACGGGTGGGCCGGAAACGAAAAAACCCCTCGCGGGTGCGAGAGGTCTGCGCGCGGGTCTGGGACGACGGTGGCCGCGCCGTACTCGGTTCGTACGGGGCGGTCACTGCGGACCGGCGCGCCTGCTGCCAATAATCATGGCGAACGAGAGCACGATCCGCAGTCTGCCACAAGCCCGGTCGGCGTGGACGGCGGTCTCACCATGCGGGCGCACCGTCCACGCGACCGGCCGTGCGGGCGGTCGCCGCCCGCTCAGTCGGCGACCGCCGCCGGCTGCGGCGCCTTCCCGGCGGCCGCGCTCCCGCCGTCCCCGACCCGGTGCAGATCGATGCTGCGGGTCTCGCGCATGGTCAGGTAGACGACCAGCGAGACGGCCGCGCAGCCGGCGACGTACCAGTAGTAGCCGGACTCGTGGCCGCCGTCCTTGAACCACAGGGCGACGTACTCCGCGGTGCCGCCGAACAGGGCGTTGGCGATGGCGTAGGGCAGGGCCACGCCCAGGGCGCGGATGCCGGTCGGGAACAGCTCGGCCTTCACACAGGCGTTGATCGAGGTGTAGCCGGTGACCACGACCAGCGCGAGCAGCGAGAGCCCCAGGGCCGGCCAGAAGCTGCCGGCGTGCCGGAGCAGCGTCATGATCGGCACGGTCAGGAACGTCGAGCCGACCGCGAAGGTGATCAGCAGCGGACGGCGGCCGATCCGGTCGGAGAGCTTGCCGGCCAGCGGCTGCAGGCACATGAAGAGGAACAGCGCGCAGAAGCTGACCAGCGAGGCGGTCGGCTTGTCCAGGCCGGCGCTGCCCGAGAGGTACTTGGTGAGGTACGTGGTGTACGTGTAGTAGGCGACCGTGCCGCCCATGGTGAGCGCGATGACCAGGAACGCCTCGCGCTTGTGGGCCAGCAGCGCCTTGAGGGTGCCGCGCGCCGGGTCGGCTTGGGCGTCCTCGTCCGCCGCGTACACCTCGGTCTCCAGCATGTTGCGCCGCAGGTAGAAGACGATCGCGGCGCCCAGCGCACCGATGATGAACGGGATCCGCCAGGCCCAGCTGTGCAGCGCGTCCTCGGACAGGGTCCGCTGGAGCACGATCTGCAGGCCGAGGCCGAGCAGCTGCCCCGCGGTCATCGACACGTACTGGAAGCTGGAGGCGAAGCCGCGCTGCCCGGGCGCGGAGGCCTCGGTGAGGTAGGTGGCACTGGCCGCGTACTCGCCGCCGACCGAGAGCCCCTGCAGCATCCGGGCCAGGAGCAGGACGGCCACGCCGCCGTAGCCCGCGACGCCGTAGGTGGGGGCCACGGCGATCAGGATCGCCGAGGCGGACATCAGCGTGACGGTCAGGGTCAGTGCGGCCTTGCGGCCCTTGCGGTCGCCGACCCGGCCGAGCACCCAGCCGCCCACCGGACGCATGAAGAAGCCGACGGCGAAGATCCCCATGGTGTTCATGAGGTTCGCCGTGTCATTCCCCTTCGGGAAGAACGAGTCGGCGAAGTAGACCGCGAAGCTGGCGTAGACGAACCAGTCGAACCACTCGACCATGTTGCCGGCCGAGCCCACCCAGATCTTTTTCCATTGCTCTCGTCCCATAGCCGCTAAAGGTCGCGGACCGGATGGCCGTCGGCAAGGGTGGCGGGCGCAACGATCGCGCGTACTTGCGTGCCTTGCGGTCACGGCGGGGGCCGCGGAGGGGCCGGTCCGGGACCGCACGGCGCGCGGGCGGCCGCACCGCACAGGGTCGCCGTCGGGGCTGCCCGCGGCGGCCCGTCAGTCCCGGTCGGCCGAGAGCGACTCGTCGAAGAACTCCCGCAGGTGGTCGAGCACCTGGTCCCGGTCCGTGCCCGGGAGGCCGACGACAAGATGGGTGCCGAAGCCGTCGAGGAGGGCGCGGGTGCGGGTGGCGAAGCGCTCGGCGTCGACGGGCCGGAACTCCCCCTTCGAGACGCCCTCGACGAGCAGCGCCACCAGGTCGCGGTGCCAGGCCAGCTCCAGGTCGAGCTGGCGCTCGCGGGTCTCGTCGTCGGCGTTCTGGGAGCGGTTCCACACCTCCAGCCACAGCGTCCAGCGCGGGTCGCGGTGGCCTTCGGGGAGGTAGAGGGCGACCAGCGCGTCGAGGCGCTCGCGGGCCGGGACGCGGCGGGAGAGGGCGGCCCGGCGCTCGGCGCCGAGCTGCTCCTCGCTCCACTGGAGGGTCTGCACCAGCAGCTCGTCCTTGGTGCCGAAGTAGTAGAGGATGTGGCCGCTGCTCATCCCCACCTCGCGGCCCAGTCCGGCCATGGTCAGCCGGTCCAGGCCCTCCGCCGCGATGGTCGCCATCGCCGCGGCCAGGACCTGTTCGCGGGGCTGCTGGAGCCGGCGCCGGGGACGGCGCGCGGGAGGGGGCACGGGGAACCTCCGGGTCGGCTGGGCGGGCCTGCGGCTCAGGCCCTCGGCTGCTGCTGGGTGATGCAGTGGATGCCGCCACCCGCTGCGAAGATCGTACGGGCGTCCACCAGGGTCACCGTCCGGCCGGGGAAGAGCCGGCCGAAGAGCGCGGCCGCCTCCTCGTCGCGGGGGTCGTCGAAGCCGCACAGCACCACGCCGTCGTTGCAGAGGTAGTGGTTGAGGTAGGAGTAGTCGACCGGTTCGCCGTCCTTCTCGACCACGGTCGGCGCCGGCACCTCGACGACCTCCAGGCGCCGCCCCCGGGCGTCGGTCGAGGCGCGCAGCAGCTCGGCTGTCTCGGCGCAGATCGCGTGGTCGGGGTGGGCGGGGTCAGGCTGGGAGTGGACGAGGACGGTGCCGGGGCGGGCGAAGGCGGCGACGAGGTCGACATGCCCGCGGGTGCCGAACTGCCCGTAGTCGGCGGCCAGTCCGCGCGGCAGCCAGATCGCCTCGGTGGTGCCCAGGTACGCGTGGACCTCGGCCTCGACCTCCGCCTTCGTCCGGCCCGGGTTGCGGCCCGGGTCGAGCTGGACGGTCTCGGTGAGCAGCACGGTCCCCGCGCCGTCGACGTGCAGGCCGCCGCCCTCGTTGACCAGCGGGGCGGCGTAGCGGCGGGCGCCGGCCAGCTCGGCGACCCGCGCGCCGATCTCCTGGTCGTGGTCCCAGCGGGCCCATTCCTGGGCGCCCCAGCCGTTGAACACCCAGTCGGTGGCGGCGAGCCGGCCCGTGCCGTCGGTGAGGAAGGTGGGGCCTATGTCGCGCATCCAGGCGTCGTCGAGGGGGCGTTCGACGAGTTCGATGTCCGCGCCGAGGAATGCCCGGGCGCCTTCGGACTGCCCCGGTCCGGCGACGACGGTGACCGGCTCGAAGCGGCGCACCGCGCGGGCGACCTCGGCCCAGGCCCGCCGGGCCCGGTCCAGCTCCTGACCGCCCTCCTCGCCGAAGGTGAGGTTGGGCCCTGGCCAGGCCATCCAGGTGCGCGCGTGCGGGGCCCACTCGGGGGGCATCCGGAAGCCGTCGGCGGCGGGGGTGTTCATACGGGGTCCTCGGGGTCTGTAACGGTGTGACAGGCGGGCGGTGCACAGGAGCAGGCGGACGGCAGGGGGTTCACAGGAAGTAGAGGCGGGACAGCGAGACGGTGTCGGCCGGCTCCGAGCGCATCGGGTCGCCGTCGAGGGTGACCAGGCCGCTGCGCCCGTCGACCTGCACCTGGCCGATCCGGGAGTTGTGGACGAGGTCGGCGGGGCCGATGCCGCGGGTGCCGCGGACGGCGACCCGGCGGCGGCGGGTGGGCATGGCATCCCCGCCCTGTTCGGCCGCGGCGCGGGCGACGAAGGCCACGGAGATCTCCGCGGGGGTCGCCCCGTGCGCCCCGAACTGCGGCCCCAGCACCAGGGGTTCGCAGGTGTCGGTGGCGGCGTTCGGGTCGCCGGTGACCCCGTAGGCGGGGAACCCGGACTTCAGCACCAGCTGCGGCTTGGCGCCGAAGAACTGCGGCTTCCACAGCACGAGGTCAGCCATCTTGCCGACCTCGATCGACCCGATCTCGTGCGAAAGGCCGTGCGCGATCGCGGGATTGAGGGTCAGCTTGGCGATGTAGCGCAGCACCCGCGCGTTGTCGTCGTGCGGGCCGTCGCCTTCCAGGGGGCCCAGCTCGGCCTTCATCTTGCCGGCCATCGCGAAGGTGCGGCGCACGGTCTCGCCCGCACGGCCCATGCCCTGGGCGTCGGAGGAGGTGATGCCGATCGCCCCGAGGTCGTGCAGCACGTCCTCGGCGCCCATCGTGCCGGCCCGGATCCGGTCGCGGGCCATCGCGGCGTCGCCCGGCAGGTCGGTTTTCAGGTCGTGGACCGAGACGATCATCCCGTAGTGCTCGGCGACCGCGTCCCGCCCGAAGGGCAGGGTGGGGTTGGTCGAGGAGCCGATGACGTTCGGGACGCCGGCCATCTTCAGGACGTTGGGGACGTGGCCGCCGCCGCAGCCCTCGATGTGGAAGGCGTGGATGGTGCGGCCGTCCAGCACCCGCAGGGTGTCCTCGACGGAGAGGCATTCGTTGAGGCCGTCGCTGTGCAGCGCGACCTGGACGTCGTGGTCCTCGGCGACGCGCAGCGCGGTGTCCAGGGCCCGGGTGTGCGCCCCCATGTCCTCGTGCACCTTGAAGCCGCAGGCACCGCCCTCGGCGAGCGCCTCGACCAGCGGGGCCTCGCCCGAGGAGGAGCCGCGGCCGAGGAAGCCGATGTTGACCGGCCAGGCGTCGAAGGCGCGGAAGGCATGGCCCAGCGCCCAGGGCGAGTTGACCCCGACGCCCCACACCGGGCCGAATTCCTGGCCGATGATCGTGGTCACGCCGGAGGCCAGCGAGGCCTCCATGACGCGCGGCGAGAGCAGATGGACATGGGTGTCGACGGCGCCCGCGGTGGCGATCATGCCCTCACCGGAGACGATCGAGGTGCCGGTGCCGACGACCACATCGACGCCGTCGAGGGTGTCGGGGTTACCGGCCCGGCCGATCGCGTGGATGCGGCCCTCGCGGATGCCGACGGACACCTTGCGGATGCCCTGCACCGCGTCGATGACCAGCACATTGCTGATCACCACGTCGCAGGTCTCGCGGACCGCGGCGGCCTTGAGGTGCAGCCCGTCGCGGGCGGTCTTGCCGAAGCCGGCCAGGAACTCGTCGCCGGGCTTCTGGGCGTCCGATTCGACCCGGACGACCAGGCCCGAGTCGCCGAGGACGACCCGGTCGCCGGCCCGCGGGCCGTGCACCGACGCGTACTCGTGGGGGTCGATGGTCCCGGTCATGCCTGCTCCTCCGCTCCCAGGTAGCCGCAGGCGGCGGCCCGCCGCAGCGCTTCCGACTTCGCCCCCGGCGCGTCCAGCGGGCCGTCCACCAGACCGGCGAAGCCGATCGCGATCCGGTCGCCGCCGATCGGGACCAGCCCGACCTCCTCGGTTCCGCCCGGGTCGAACCGCACCGACGAGCCGGCCGGGACGCACAGCCGCATGCCGTACGCGGCCGCCCGGTCGAAGGCCAGCCGGGGGTTGGCCTCGAAGAAGTGGAAGTGCGAGGTGACGCTGACGGGCACCGTCGCGGTGTTGCGCACGGTCAGCACCGCCTCGGGCACCGGCGCCGGGCCGGCCGGTCCGGGCAGCACCGCACCGGGCGCGGGCGCGGCACCGCCCCCGGTGGCGGGGGCGGCCCCGATCGGGTCGACGACCACCGCGAGCCGGGAGCCGTCGTCGAAGACGGCCTCGACATGCACCTCGGTGACGACATCGGCCACGCCCGGCAGCACGTCGTCCGGGCCGAGCACGCCGCGGGCGGCCTCGATGGCCTGCGCGAGGCGGCGCCCGTCCCGCGCCGCCTCGCAGACGGTGTCCGCGATCAGCGCGGTCGCCTCGGGCACGTTCAGCCTCAGCCCGCGAGCCCGGCGGGCCCGGGCGAGTTCGGCCGCGCCGAAGAGCAGCAGCCGGTCGCGTTCCGTCGGGGTCAACCGCATCCCGTCACACCTCCCGGTCATTCGGAACAGATTTAGAGCGTCACTCTAACCATGAAATTCGCAGCGGGGAAAGCATTGACCGTGAGCAAGGGGATGAGCGAGATTGAGCGCTGAACCAGAGATGTGGGCCGATAGAGCGACGCTCTAAATGATCTCGCCGCCCGCAGCGCCCGGTGCGCTCCGCAGCCGAAGCCCGGAGCCCCGCACCCACCGGGCGGCGCCCGCAGCGGCACCGCTCGCCACACTGTTGTCCGGCCTCTCAGGGGAGCCCTCATGCCGATCGAACAACGCGGAGTCGACACCGTCCCGGACGAGGAGCGCACCAGCGGCCCCCGGGACCTCGTCTCGATCCTGCTCGGGTCGAACCTCGCCCTGGGCGTGGTGATCTTCGGCTGGCTCCCGGTCTCCTTCGGGCTCGGCTTCTGGCCCTCGGTGACGTCCCTGGCGGCCGGCACCGTCGCCGGCACCCTGCTGACCGCCCCGCTCGCGCTGGTCTCGCTGCGCAGCGCCACCAACCTGTCGACCAGCAGCGGCGCCCACTTCGGGGTGCGCGGCCGGCTGATCGGCTCGGTCATCGGCCTGCTGCTGTCGCTGGGCTACACCGCGCTGACGCTGTGGGTCGGCGGGGACGCGGTCGTCGGGGTGCTGCACCGGCTCCTCGGGCTGCCGGCCGGCGGCGCGGCCTACGCCGTGGTCTACGCCCTGCTGGCCGGCGCCACCACCCTCGGCGCGGTCTACGGCTACCGGGTGCTGCTGCGGCTGAGCAAGGTGCTCGCGCTGGGCCTGACCGCGCTGCTGGCCGTCGGCGTCGTCGCGTACGCCCACACCTTCACCACCGCGCCACCGCACGGCAGCAGCTATCTGCTGGGCGGCTTCTGGCAGACCTGGCTGCTGGCCGCCGTGTCCGCGGGCCTGAGCGGACCGATCGCGTTCATCACCCTGCTCGGGGACTACAGCCGCTACATCTCCCCGCGCCGGCACAGCGGCCGGAAGGTCTTCGGCGCCACCTGCCTGGGGCTGGTGGTGGGGCTGCTGGTGCCGCAGCTGTTCGGTACGTTCACCGCGCTCGCGGTGGGCGCGGGCAGTGACTACGCGGGCCCGCTGGTGGCCGGCGCCCCCTTCTGGTACCTGGCGTTCCTGCTGCTCAACGCCTCGGCCGGGTCGGTGGGCAACGCCGGACTGATGCTCTACAGCATGGGCCTGGACCTGGACGCGATCCTGCCGCGGGCCACCCGCACCCGGGCCACCGCGGTCGTCGCCGTGCTCTCCACCGTGCTGGTCTACGCCGGCCACTTCCTGTGGGCCGCGCAGGACGCGATGACCTCGTTCGTGCTGCTGATGACGGCCGTCGGCACGCCCTGGGCGGTGATCACGGTGATCGGCTTCGTCCGCTGCCGCGGCGCCTACGACCCGGAGTCCCTCCAGGTCTACAACCGCGGCACCCGCGGCGGCGTGTACTGGTACCGGGCGGGCTGGCACGTCCGGGCGGCCGCCGCCTGGGCGCTGGGCTCGGTGGTCGGCGTGCTGGGCGTGGACACGCCCTTCTACCAAGGGCCGCTGCTGCCGCTGACCGGCGGCATCGATCTGAGCTTCCTGCTCGCGGCGGCCGTGGGCGGGCTCGCCTACCTGGCCCTCACCGCCCGCGAGCCGCACCCGGCGGCCGGGGGCTCCCGGGCGCCGGCCGCCCCGGCGCACGCCCCCGCGGAGGCCGGCTGAGCGGGTCCGGCCCGGCCGTGCGGAAGGCCGCGGCCGCCGGCCCCGGGCGGGGCGGGCGGCCGCGGCCTTCGTCCGGATCAGCCCAGGGGGTGCATCCAGCCGTGCGTGTCCCCGGCGACGCCGCGCTGGATGTCCAGCAGCGCCTCGCGCAGCTTGAGGGTGACCTTGCCGGGCTCGCCGTCGGACTGGGTCCACTCCCCGCGCGCGCTCTTGACCGTGCCGACCGGGGTGATCACGGCGGCGGTGCCGCAGGCGAAGACCTCGGTGAGGGTGCCGTTCTCGGTGTCGGCCTTCCACTGGCCGATGGAGACCCGCTCCTCCTGTGCGGTGTAGCCCAGATCGCGGGCGACGGACAGCAGCGAGTCACGGGTGACACCGGCGAGCAGGGAGCCGGTCAGCGTGGGCGTGACGATCCTGACGGTGCCCGCGGCGGCGTCCTCGTACACGAAGTACAGGTTCATCCCGCCGAGCTCCTCGACCCAGGTGTGCTCCACGGCGTCGAGGTAGGCGACCTGGTCGCAGCCCTGCGCGGCGGCCTCGGCCTGCGCCAGCAGCGAGGCGGCGTAGTTGCCGCCGGTCTTGGCATCGCCCATGCCGCCGGGGACGGCCCGCACCCGGTTCTCGGACAGCCAGATCGAGACGGGCTGGACGCCACCGGGGAAGTAGGCGCCGGCCGGCGAGGCGATCACCACGAAGAGGTACTCGTTGGCCGGCTTCACGCCGAGGCCGACCTCGGTCGCGATCATGAACGGGCGCAGGTAGAGCGACTCCTCGCCGCCGTGCGCGGGCACCCAGTCCTTGTCCTGCGCCACCAGCGCGTCGCACGCCTCCAGGAAGGTCTCCACGGGCAGCTCCGGCATGGCCAGCCGGCGCGCGGAGGCCTGGAAACGACGGGCGTTGGCGTCGGGGCGGAAGGTCGCGACGGAGCCGTCGGGCTGCCGGTAGGCCTTGAGGCCCTCGAAGATCTCCTGCGCGTAGTGCAGGACATTGGTCGCCGGGTCGAGCGAGAGCGGGCCGTAGGGCACGAGCTGGCCGTCGTGCCAGCCGCGGCCCTCGGTCCACTTGATCGTCACCATGTGGTCGGTGAAGTGGCGGCCGAAGCCGGGGGCGGCCAGGATCTGCTCCCGCTCCGCGTCGGACAGCGGATGCGAGGAGGGCTTGAGCTCGATCGTGGGCGTCGTCATGAGTGCATGTCCTTCACTGCGTGTTCCGATACCGCTCGTCACCGGACCGGCCCTCCGGCCGGGGGTGCGGGGGGCGGCCCCCACCATGCGGCACCGGTGCGGTTTGTACGGCCGCGCTCACGGCAGTTCTTGAACGTAACCGGTCGTGCTGGGGACGTCCGAGTTCTCGCGGGCGGCGATGCCACGTCCGATTATCGCTCGTGGCCCCCGGCCGCCGGAACCGTGTGCGCGCTCCGGCTCCGATGGTCGCACCCCGCCGGGCCGGGGCGCGTGGCGGGTCACGACATACAGCGCCGGACCTGGACGTATCCGTCCCGGCCCGGCGCTGTGGGTGGTGCGTGTGCGCTGGCTGCGGGCCTCAGCCCGCTACGCGTGCGGCGAGCGCGTCGCCGGTCTCGTCGGTGCTGCGCGGCGCGTCGCCGCGGGACTGGAGGTCCGCCGCGACGGCCTCCTCGACGCGGGCGGCCTGCGGCGCGTAGCCGAGGTGGCGCAGCAGCAGGGCGACCGAGAGGACGGTGGCCGTCGGGTCGGCCTTGCCGGTGCCCGCGATGTCCGGGGCCGAGCCGTGCACCGGCTCGAACATCGAGGGGAACGCGCCGGTCGGGTTGATGTTCCCGGACGCGGCCAGGCCGATACCACCGGTGACGGCCGCGGCGAGGTCGGTGAGGATGTCGCCGAAGAGGTTGTCGGTGACGATCACGTCGAACCGCTCGGGCTGGGTGACGAAGAAGATCGTCGCGGCGTCGACATGCAGGTAGTCGGTGGTGACCTCGGGGTACTCCTGGCCGACCTTGTCGAAGATGTTCTTCCACATGTGGCCCGCGTACACCAGCACGTTGTTCTTGTGCACCAGCGTCAGCTTCTTGCGCGGGCGGGCGTTGGCCCGCTCGTACGCGTCGCGCACCACGCGCTCCACGCCGTAGGCGGTGTTGAGGCTGACCTCGGTGGCGACCTCGGCGGGGGTGCCGGTGCGCAGCGAGCCGCCGTTGCCGGTGTACGGGCCCTCGGTCCCCTCGCGCACCACCACGAAGTCGATCTCGGGGCGGCCGGCGAGCGGGGTGGAGGTGTTCGGGAACAGCTTCGACGGGCGCAGGTTCACGTAGTGGTCGAAGGCGAAGCGGAGCTTGAGCAGCAGCCCGCGCTCCAGCACACCGGACGGCACGGACGGGTCGCCGATCGCACCGAGCAGGATCGCGTCGTGCTGCTTGAGCGACTCCAGCTCCGCGTCCGGCAGGGTCTCACCGGTCGCGTGCCATCGCCGGGCACCGAGGTCGTACTCCTTGGTTTCCAGCTTGACGTCCTGCGGGAGGACCGCGGTCAGGACCTTCAGGCCCTGGGCCACGACTTCCCGGCCGATTCCGTCACCGGGGATCACTGCGAGGCGAATGCTGCGAGACATACCGCGGACCCTACTCGTCCGTCCCATTGTTTGACACGTAACGTCCGCCATACGGACAGCAGCGCGCCCGCGTCCCGCACGGGAAAGGGGCGCCCGGAATCCGGGCGCCCCTCATGGTCAGGACAGGAAGAGCCAGCGGGTCACGGACTGCCGGATCCGCCAGCAGCAGCGGCACGGCACCGAGGCCGGCCTGCTCGGCAGGGACCCGCTTCGCACGCGCAGCATGTCAGTGCCCGGTGGAGCCGCCGTTGTCCCGGCGGTCGAGGGCACGTTGCAGGGCGGCCGCCGCGTTCCTGCGGTCGGCTTCGTTGGTCGTCCGGACGGAGTGACGGGTCCTGCGGACAGCAGTCTCGGCCATGATGCACGTCTCCAATGCCAGAGCCCCGAGAAGAAATGGGATGCGTCGATCCATGAGCGGCCGGAAAGGGCGGGGGCCCCGGCGCGGCAGGGGTCACCTGCGCGTGCGCACCGGGCCACATCCGCCACGCTCGATGGAGCGCTACGTTCGGCTTCCTACAACGCTAGGACAGCTCGGCCGTGATGTCTGCACAATTACTTGGGCTTCCTACTATCTGAGACGGCGGCCTGGTGATCGAACGAGTGCTCCCCGGATCCGCGCAGCTCACGGAGGTGCGAGGCCTGACACGACGCCGACGGCCCGGCGCCCCTGGGGAGAGGGGAGCCGGGCCGTCGGTGTGTGCGGGCGTCAGCCCATGTGCGGGTAGCGGTAGTCCGTCGGCGGGACCAGGGTCTCCTTGATGGAGCGGGTCGAGGTCCAGCGCATCAGGTTCTGCTTGGCGCCGGCCTTGTCGTTGGTGCCGGACGCGCGGCCGCCGCCGAAGGGCTGCTGGCCGACGACGGCGCCGGTCGGCTTGTCGTTGATGTAGAAGTTGCCGGCCGCGAAGCGCAGCAGCTCGCAGGTGCGGGCGGCCTCGGCGCGGTCCCGGGCGATGACGCAACCGGTCAGGCCGTACGCCGAGGCGGACTCCATCTGGATGAGCATCGCGTCGTAGTCGGCGTCGTCGTAGACGTAGACGCCGAGGATCGGGCCGAAGTACTCGTCCTTGAAGATCTCGTTCTCCGGGTCGGTGGAGACCAGGACCGTCGGGCGGACGAAGTAGCCCTCGCTGTCGTCGTACGTGCCGCCGGCCACGACCTCGACCGTCGGGTCGGCCTTGGCGCGGTCGATCGCCGCCTTGTTCTTGGCGAAGGAGCGCTCGTCGATGACGGCGGACATGAAGTTCGACAGGTCCGAGACGTCGCCCATGGAGAGGGCGTCGACCTCGGCCGCGAACTCCTCCTTGAGGCCGGAGTTCCACAGCGACGCGGGAACGTAGGCGCGGGAGGCCGCGGAGCACTTCTGGCCCTGGAACTCGAAGGCGCCACGGGTCATGGCGGTCTTCAGCACGGCGCGGTCGGCCGAGGGGTGGGCGACGATGAAGTCCTTGCCGCCGGTCTCGCCGACGAGCCGCGGGTAGGTCTTGTAGTTCTCGATGTTGTTGCCGACCGTCTTCCACAGGTACTGGAAGGTCTTGGTCGAACCGGTGAAGTGGATGCCCGCGAGGTCCGGGTGGGTCAGCGCGACCTCGGAGACGTCCTTGCCGTCGCCGGTGACGAGGTTGATGACGCCCTTGGGCAGCCCGGCCTCCTCCAGCAGCTGCATCAGCAGCACGGCCGCGTAGGTCTGCGTCGGGGACGGCTTCCAGACCACGGTGTTGCCCATGAGGGCGGGCGCGGTCGGGAGGTTGCCGGCGATCGCGGTGAAGTTGAACGGCGTGATCGCGTAGACGAAGCCTTCGAGGGGGCGGTGGTCCGAACGGTTCCAGACGCCCGGGGAGTTCGCCGGGGGCTGCTCGGCGAGGATCTGGCGTGCGAAGTGCACGTTGAAGCGCCAGAAGTCGATGAGCTCGCAGGGGGTGTCGATCTCGGCCTGCTGGGCGGTCTTGGACTGGCCGAGCATGGTGGCGGCGGCCATCGTCTCGCGCCAGGGGCCGGAGAGCAGGTCGGCGGCCTTGAGGATGATCGCGGCGCGGTCGTCGAAGGGCAGCGCGCGCCAGGCCGGGGCGGCGGCCAGCGCGGCGTCGACCGCGTCCTGGCCGTCCTTGACGGTGGCGTTGGCGTACGTGCCGAGACGGGCCGAGTGGTGGTGCGGCTGGACGACGTCGAAGCGCTCGCCGCCGCCCATCCGGCGCTCGCCGCCGATGGTCATCGGCAGCTCGATCGGGTTGCCGGCCAGCTCCTTGAGCTTGGCCTCCAGACGGGAACGCTCCGGGCTGCCGGGGGCGTAGGTGTGGACCGGCTCGTTCACCGGCACGGGGACCTGGGTCACAGCGTCCATAGCGGCCGTGTCTCCTTCGATTTCGCTCGTCGGTTGTCGTACGTCGTGGTGCGGCCGCGGCCGCGTCGGGTGGGCGGCTGCGGGCGGCGCCGTCCGGGTGCGCACCCCGGGCTTACAGCATCCACCCGCGCGGGCCCCGGCGGGGCGCTCAGCCGCGGGTCGCCAATGACCTCAGACTGCGAACTCCCGGGGGATGACCCCCGGACCCCCAGCCGGAAACCGTGGCGGCCCATGGTCGTCAGCCGCGGGTCGCCAGCGACCTCAGGAAGAAGGCGAGGTTCGCGGGGCGCTCGGCGAGGCGGCGCATGAAGTAGCCGTACCAGTCGGTGCCGTAGGGGATGTACACCCGCATACGGTGCCCCTCGGCGACCAGCCGCTGCTGCTCCGCCTCGCGGATGCCGTAGAGCATCTGGAATTCGTAGTCGGCGGGCTTGCGGCCGTTGCGGTGCGCCAGCTCCTGGCCGATGGCCACCATGCGCGGGTCGTGCGACCCGATCATGGGGTAGCCCTCCCCCGCCATGAGGATCTTCAGGCAGCGCACATACGCCCTGTCCACCTCCCGCTTGTCCTGGAAGGCGACGCTCGCGGGCTCCTTGTACGCGCCCTTGACCAGCCGCACCCGGGATCCTTCCCCGGCGAGCACACGGCAGTCGTCCTCGGTACGGAAGAGGTAGGACTGGAGCACCGCGCCGGTCTGCGGGAACTGCTCGCGCAGCTCGGCGAGGATCGCGAGGGTGGAGTCGACCGTGGTGTGGTCCTCCATGTCGAGGGTCACGGTCGTACCGCCCTCGGCCGCCGCCTCGACCACCGGGCGGACGTTCTTCAGCGCCAGCTCGTGGCCGCCGGGCAGCGCCTGCCCGAAAGCGGACAGCTTGACCGACATCTCGGCCTTGACACCGAGCCCCTGCTCCTTGAGGGCCGCGGCCAGCTGGAGGTAGGCATCGCGGTTGCGCAGCGCCTCGGCCGGGTCGGTGATGTCCTCGCCCAGATGGTCGAGGGTGACCTCCAGGCCCCGTGCGGCGAGCGACCGCACGGCCGCCATCGACTCGTCCAGCCGCTCGCCGGCGACGAACCGGTCCACGACGGGGCGGGTGACCGGAGCGGCCGCGACGATGCGGCGGATGCTGTCGCTGCGCGCTGCGGCGAGAAGCACGGGACCCAGCATGGGCACCTCCACGATTCAGGGGACAAGTGCCGTGCGGACCCCGGAACGGGCGAACGCGTCGGCAAGATTGAGCCACCTGAAACTTAAGGATCTCGCTACTTCCCGGCCATCGACAGCTGTCACGCCTTCGTGGTCGGGATCTCAGACAGATGTATGAGAATGAGGGGAAGGAGCCGATGCCAGCGATGACTGCGGTGTGACAGTTGTCGAGGATGCCGGAGATGCCGGTGGGGTGGCACCAGGGAGAGGAGCCGGACGGCGGATGCGGGGCGACTACCAGCAGCTCGTGGACGAGATCTCGGCGGCGCTCGGCGCCCCGGCGACCCTGGAGGACCGGGATTTCGGACTGATCGCGTTCGGCGCGCACGAGGGTGACGACGACGACGTCATGGACCCGGTGCGCACCCGCTCGATCCTCCAGCGCCGCTCCTCGGCAGCGGTGCGGGCCTGGTTCGAGGCCTTCGGGATCGCCCGCGCCAAAACGGCGCTGCGCATCCCGCCGGACCCGGCCGCCGGGGTCTTCCGGGGGCGGATCTGCCTGCCCGTACGCCACCGCGGCATCGTGCACGGCTACGTCTGGCTGCTGGACGACGGGCATCTGACCGACCTCGCACTGGGCGGCCGGGGCGCGCCGCCCGACCCGCGGATCGCGCAGGCGATGGAGACCGCCTCCCGGATCGGCGCGCTGCTGGCCGACGAGGCCCGCGCCGGGTCCGAACTCGGCGATCTGCTGCGGGAGTTGCTGGAGGCCCCGGCCGCCGGACGGCCGGCCGCGGCGGGTGCCCTGCGCGAGGCGCTGCGCGAGGGCCTGCGCTACTCCCCCGGCGCGCCGCTCACACTGGTCGCGGTGCTGCCCTGGGACACCTCCGACACCGACACCGCGCCGCTGCCCGGGCTGCCGGGCCTGCTCGCCGCGTGCGCCCTGCCCGCGGGCGGCGGCCCGGACGGCGGCGGGGGCGGGGACGCGGCCGCGAACGGCACCGGGAACGGCACGGGGGCGGCCGCGGCGGACCGGTCAC